>JACCEK010000001.1 GCA_020112395.1 Aerococcaceae bacterium DSM 111021
ATGTGTGGTGATGGTAGCAAGAAGGATACACCTGTTCCCATGCCGAACACAGCAGTTAAGCTTCTTAGCGCCGATGGTAGTTGGACTTTTGGTCCTGTGAGAGTAGGTCGTTGCCATGCATTGTTTAAACTCGGAGGATTAGCTCAGCTGGGAGAGCACCTGCCTTACAAGCAGGGGGTCGGCGGTTCGAACCCGTCATCCTCCATGTCTCGAGTCGTTAGCTCAGTAGGTAGAGCATCTGACTTTTAATCAGAGGGTCACAGGTTCGATCCCTGTACGACTCATATCTCTAAGATATATATAGAGACAATGCGGGTGTGGCGGAATTGGCAGACGCACTAGATTTAGGATCTAGCGCCTTCGGGCGTGGGGGTTCAAGTCCCTTCACCCGCATATTAATTTAATAAGCCGGCTTAGCTCAGTTGGTAGAGCATCTGATTTGTAATCAGAGGGTCGAGGGTTCAACTCCTTTAGCCGGCATCAACGCGGAAATAGCTCAGTGGTAGAGCACCACCTTGCCAAGGTGGGGGTCGCGGGTTCGAACCCCGTTTTCCGCTTTGCCAATAGAAGTAAATTCGGCTAACGCCGGGGTGGCGGAACTGGCAGACGCACAGGACTTAAAATCCTGCGGTGGGTGACTACCGTGCCGGTTCGATTCCGGCCCTCGGCATAACACATTTGTGTTAATTAATTAAATACGTGCATTGCACCCTTGGCTCAATTGGATAGAGTACCTGACTACGAATCAGGCGGTTGTAGGTTCGACTCCTACAGGGTGCGTTATATTTCGGGAAGTAGCTCAGCTTGGTAGAGCACTTGGTTTGGGACCAAGGGGTCGCAGGTTCGAATCCTGTCTTCCCGATTGATATTATGGGGAATTAGCTCAGCTGGGAGAGCGCCTGCCTTGCACGCAGGAGGTCAGCGGTTCGATCCCGCTATTCTCCATTAATATAATATTGGCGGTGTAGCTCAGCTGGCTAGAGCGTCCGGTTCATACCCGGGAGGTCATGGGTTCGATCCCCTTCGCCGCTATATAGGACCTTTAGCTCAGTTGGTTAGAGCAGACGGCTCATAACCGTCCGGTCGTAGGTTCGAGTCCTACAAGGTCCATTATAGACCGTAATATTAATATTTTTTTTGGAGGATTACCCAAGTCCGGCTGAAGGGAACGGTCTTGAAAACCGTCAGGCGTGTAAAAGCGCGCAAGGGTTCGAATCCCTTATCCTCCTTTTATAAAATTATCGCGGGGTGGAGAAGTTGGCATCTCGTCGGGCTCATAACCCGAAGGTCGTAGGTTCGAGTCCTACCCCCGCAATATATTAAATTATAAAAAAGACTTTACTACTTATTCATGCGGGTGTAGTTTAGTGGTAAAACTACAGCCTTCCAAGCTGTTGTCGCGAGTTCGATTCTCGTCACCCGCTTTTAATTTAATATGGGCCTGTAGCTCAGCTGGTTAGAGCGCACCCCTGATAAGGGTGAGGTCGGTGGTTCGAGTCCACTCAGGCCCATTAGTAATACTTAATATATAAACATTTTGGATTTTGGGGAAGTACTCAAGAGGCTGAAGAGGCGCCCCTGCTAAGGGTGTAGGTCGCTTTATCGCGGCGCGAGGGTTCAAATCCCTCCTTCTCCGTAAGTTTTATATTTGACTTATTACTATAATATTTTGGTCCGTTGGTCAAGTGGTTAAGACACCGCCCTTTCACGGCGGTATCACGGGTTCGAATCCCGTACGGATCATTAATTTTAATTTCATCACGGAGGATTACCCAAGTCCGGCTGAAGGGAACGGTCTTGAAAACCGTCAGGCGTGTAAAAGCGCGCAAGGGTTCGAATCCCTTATCCTCCTTTTGATTATAAAATTAATGTATTATCTAGGTCCGGTGGTGTAGGGGTTAACATGCCTGCCTGTCACGCAGGAGATCGCGGGTTCAAATCCCGTCCGGACCGTTTATTTTGCGGGTGTAGTTTAGTGGTAAAACTACAGCCTTCCAAGCTGTTGTCGCGAGTTCGATTCTCGTCACCCGCTTAATAGTAAAAAGAGAGTGATATTCACTCTCTTTTTTTGTACTATCTTTTTTATAATACTATTTAATGGTTCTTGAATTTTTGGTGTTGGTGAGAGAAATCTCACTGACACCTTTTTTTGTATGTACACAAAAAGCCAGTGAATTCCTACTTTTGACGAAGGCGGAGCTGAATTACTCTTTTAATTACTATCTAACTTCAATGACAGAGTTCTTTTTTATGAGCATAAACCTTACCTTTAATCGTTGGCAAGAGAGAGTTAAAGATTCGACCTTAGCTGGGACTTTAGTTGATATGCGAGGTGCTAACTACTGGATTAAGCAAACCAGCGAATGTATGAATCAGTTAAATAATGAATAAACCACCAGTAAAATGGATCATTTTTCAATAGCAAGGTAGTTAGGTAAACTATATTGGAAAAGAATTAGGAGTTGAAATAGATCAAATTCATGAGCAATGGGTCGTTATACTTACACATATAGGAAATACTTAGAAGATATAGGTGAATGTGTTATAAAGTTTAGTTTTAGGTAAAAATTCTATTTTAGAAAGTAGATACTTAAATTAAATATAAAAGAAAATAAGCTTAACATAGAAGTGTATATTGGAAACCGATGTTGTTCTAACATCTTATTAATGGTAATCTTTTTTATGTTATTTTCCTGTTACTAATTATTTTAAAAAAACATCAATTAATTTAAGTCAATTTTCTATATTCATAGTTTTTAATATTGATTTAATGATACCTCTAATGTTATAGGGATGTATTTTAATATTTAAAATATGATTTAATATAATGAAATATTGATTTAAATATTATGCTTTATTTTCTGTAACTTGTTGTTATATTGATAGTGAGGTTAACTTATATAATTTTATAAAAGCAAAATAGCTAAAAAGTGGAAGCGGTTTAATTGCCATTGAAAGTATATTTTGCTATATTTAAAATATAAATATATAGATGGAGGTATCGATATGTCTGATACATGGAAAAACTTAGAAGGACAAAAAGATGAAGTAGTTGGTAAAGTCAAAGAAGTTTTTGGCAAGGCGACAAATGATGCTGAAACTCAAGCCAAAGGTATTGCACAACAAGTCGAAGGTGAAGTGAAACAAGCAGTTGCGTCTGGGCGTGGACATGTTGATGAGATTCGAGATAATTACAAAGAACGAGCAGATTCAGCTGTAGATGATGTAAAACGTCAAGTTAGTGAAACACGTGAAAGTGTTCATACATCAGCGGATGAAAACTTAAAAGAAGCAATTGATGAAGGAAAACAGTTAAAAGAAGAGGCAGCGCGTAAAGCGGAAGAATTACGTCAGAATGCTGTCGCTGAGGGTGAACAACAACGTGAGGAAGCACGCGAAAAGTCTACTAAAGCTTATCAAGAAGCTGAAGAAATTGAAGCCCGTGTTAACCAAACAATTGATGAGACTGTAAAAAGTCGTGAAGAAACTGATAATTCTAATCAAATTTAGATTTTAAATAAAAAGAACGAATAAAATGTTAAAAGGATAACTTCCTAAGCATTTTATTCGTTCTTTTTATTATATTAGTATAAATGACTTAAACTATATAATAATGTAAAAATAACCGTCACTGCATGCATGTAATTCATTTTATTTTGTGCTTGTTTTTCTTGTTGTGTATTGACTAGCAAAGGCAACATCGTCACTGCACTTAAAACAACAAATAAGATTTGAACAATAAAAAAAGTAGAAGATGGAAGTGAAAAATAGAACCCACTCATTAAAGCTATCGCGCCAAATACTAAACTAGATTGTGGAAATCGTTTAAAGACTGTAATAGGTTGATAATTTATAATCAAATTTTTCAAATTAAACACTTCTAAAGTTAATCCTATAAATATTAATACAATAGGAATTGTATTAATTAAAAATGGTTGTGTTACTGCAAAAGTTTGTGAATTAAAAGCAATCACATTCAAAATAAAACCATTAAAGAATACAGATAGTATAAAATGATAAATCGTCCCCGTCATTTTGAATGGCATATATTGTACGTGGATGAATATAATATAAAATATAAGTAATGCATTTATAATCCAATGTGAACTTAACATGAAAATAATAGCACTAATTAATAAAATACCATCAAAAACATACAGTAAAATATTGGGAGCAACTTCAGGTGTTTCTTTATCTACTTGCAAATATAAGAAATGATCAACTAACTGAGCAAAAACTACTATTATGTATAGTAGCAACATTGGTATCCACCGTGTTGATTCGGCTTGACTAGCACCAATTATTAAACCAAAAAGAATGGATGCTAGTGGCGAAAAAAATATTTTAACGAATGGATTTTTTAAAAATCGTGTTATAAACTTCATTGACAATACCTTTCATCTATAAAAATTCGATAGTAAAACTATCATTCTTATATATATTAATGTATAATTGCATTCGTTACAATACAAAAGTCCCGATAGGGTTCACTTTATTAAAAAGTGAATATGCCTTGTAACCAAATATTAAAACGGGGGAGACATTATGAAAGAAAGAAAATTATTTACCTCAGAGTCAGTTACTGAAGGCCATCCAGATAAGATTGCCGATCAAATTAGTGATGCTATTTTAGATGCTATTTTAGCTCAAGATCCTACAGCGAGGGTTGCGTGTGAAACTGCCGTTAATACAGGATTAGTTCTTGTATTTGGAGAAATTACAACGACAGCTTATGTTGATATTCAACAAATTGTTCGTAAAAAAATAGCTGAAATTGGCTATGTTAATTTTAAATATGGATTTGATGCTGACAACGTTGCGGTTTTAGTATCGCTTGATGAACAATCACCTGATATTGCTATGGGGGTTGACGATGCATTAGAAACACGTAATGAAGATGAAAGTAGTTTAATTGGAGCTGGAGACCAAGGTATTATGTTTGGCTTTGCAACAAATGAAACTGATGAGTACATGCCATTACCAATATCATTGAGCCATAAATTAGCTCAACAATTGGCTAAAGTTAGAAAAGATGAGACTTTAGAATATTTAGGTCCAGATGGAAAGACTCAAGTTACTGTTGAATTTAATGACGATGGATCAATTAAACGTATAGACAATCTCGTGATAAGTACACAACACAGTAATGATGTGGAGCTTGAGCAAGTAAGAGAGGATGTCATCGAACATGTTATTAAACCAGTCGTTAATATAGAGTGGTTGGATGATGAAACGACTTATTTTATCAACCCTACAGGGAAATTCGTTATTGGTGGACCAGTTGGTGATTCAGGATTAACTGGACGTAAAATAATTGTGGATACTTATGGAGGGTCTGCTCATCACGGTGGTGGAGCATTTTCTGGAAAAGATGCAACAAAAGTTGACCGTTCTGCAAGCTATGCGGCACGATATGTTGCTAAGAACTTAGTCGCAGCAGGTGTAGCAAGTAAAGTTGAAATTCAACTAGCTTACGCAATTGGAGTGAGTGAACCGACATCTATCTCACTTAATACCTTTGGAACAAGTACTTATTCTGATGATAAAATCATAAAGATAATTCGTAATACGTTTGAATTAACACCATCTGGTATTATTTCTATGTTAGATCTAAGACGCCCAATTTATGCTGGAACAGCTGCATATGGACATTTTGGTCGTACAGATTTAGATTTACCATGGGAACAGTTGGATAAAGTTGAATTGATTAAATCACAATTAAACTAAATAATAAAAAAAAGCACCTAGGAAAGTTCGATTTGAATTTCTTAGGTGCTTTTTTGTTGATTAATTTTGTGCTATGGCATCTTTTACTGCTTCTATGATTGCTTCAGAAGTAAAAGAAGCGCCAGAAACAATTTCAACATCTACTGAATTTGTTTCAACAATTTGTTCTGGTATTTGTTCAATTGCTGGATCCGACAGACCATCTGTTTCACTATGGTCTGTAACTTCTACGTTAGAAATTACTCCATTCTCCATAGTCACTTCAACCGTTAAAGTATCATTATGTCCTTCAGCTGACCCCGTATATATTCCATTAGTTGTATCTCCGTCAGAAGGATCAGGGGAATCTTCTGACAAAGCATTATTAACAGCGTTAATAATTGCTTCAGAGGTAAATGTAGCTCCAGAAATAATATCAACAGCTGTTGAATTGCTTTCAACGATTTGAGTTGGAATCTGTTCAATAGCAGGATCAGAAATACCATCTGACTCTGCGTGATCTGATACGATAACTTGAGTAATTTCTTCGTTTTCAACTGTCACTTCAACTTCTAATACATCATTATGGCCCTGTGCAAAGCCATAAAATACACCATCAGAAAGTGAGTCTACTTGAGTAGTCTCACTTTCTGAATTGTTAAATACAATTTCGTTGGTGAATAGTAATGTCGTTAGAAGCCAGACAACAATTGAAACAAATATTAGTTGTAAAATAAAGGATAATTTATTGATCATATACTTCTTCCTTTCTAAATTGTGTGATTAGAAACCAAATTCGTCCAAATAAATATTATCATCAGGAACATTATGATTATCTAATAAGTTTTTAGATGCATTAAGCATTGCAGGGGGGCCACAGACAAAGAATTTTGCTGACTGATAGAGTGGACTCACTCCAATTTCTTCTAAATATTCATGTGAGATAAATCCATGTGGATATCCTTCAACTTCTTCATTGGAGAAAATAATATGATATGAGAAGTTAGGATTAGCAGATTTAATAGCTTCCAATTCATCTAACATGAACATATCTTCTTCCAGTGCAAGGCCCCATACAAGCTGAATTTTACGTTGTGAATTATTCTCATGTTGGTGTCGTAAGATACTTAAGTTTGGTGTTAAACCAATTCCTCCAGCTAGTAAAATAAATGGTGCATCAGATTCCTTTACTTTATCGGGGAAGAAATTACCGTATGGTCCCTCTAAAGTTGCAATATCACCGATATTTACATTTTTTAATGAACCAGTCCAATCACCAGCTTCTTTAATCATGAATTCAATTGAATTTGGATAATTAGATGTGATTGCACTTGATGCAGAGAATGGATGACCTTCGGTCGTTATATCTGAATTCTGGAATCGAATAAAGAAATAGTCTCCAGGCACATAGGATTTAATTGAACCTTTTTTTGGTTCAAATTCAAGAACCCAAAGAGAGGGTGTACCTTGCTTAATATTTTTTAAGACAAACTTAGGAGACATGAATATTTTGATTTTCCAGAATGAATAATAACTTAGAATTAGAACTGTATAACTAGTTAATAATGTCATAAATAGAGTATTTTCATTTAAGAACGGTAATAAGAACAGGTGAAAATAAATAGCAATAATTGCAACAATTGAGAATCTGTGTAACCACAAACTAATTTCGCGGTTAAAAACTGATTCTTTCCAACGTCTTAAAGTCGGATTTCTATCGATAAAGATACCTGATAGTGAAAAGATACCTGTAAACATGACAATAATTAATGAAAAGACTGCTAAGAAACCTGTTTGCGATACTATAGACATATCAGTAATCCATTGGAATCCATTCCATTGTATAGCAATATGAATTACTCCCATAATGGACAGAACAACACCCATTAGAGCATGTATTTCGTACATTTCAGGCATTCCAAAGTATTTTTCAATAAACCTTGGACGTGACCCCATAAATGTAACAGTTAACATCATAGTGTAAGCAAGCAAACCAGAAGAATAAGATACTAACTGAGGCACTCCCATGGAATTACTATCAATCAATATTGCGCCTAATAATGATGCGAACATAATTAAAGAAATACCTGGAAATAACCAGTCATAAATTTTTTTCGTATGCATAATTTAACCCCTTTACAAATTTATATAAAGTTTTACTTATCTCATAAATATTCAGTGATAAGTTTATTGTTATTTTAACACATAATTTTAGTGCTAAAAACCCAAAAGGTATAAAAAAATAGTCCAGGTAATAAAATAAACTTTTATTTTTGAAAGGTAAATAAACAATGGTTAGTTTTAAATTTTAAAAAAAGAATAAAAAAAGAAAGAATAATTTATTTTATTCTTTCAATTACCAATAACATTGGTGGATTATTTATTTGATTTATAAATTGATAGGAGAGAACTTGATATTTTTCCTGAGGAAGATTTTTTAAGACTTCGGTTAAGTTGTTTTTTTCAACCATCCCACTTTCATGACCAGAATATATGACAAGAATAATTTGTCCATGAAGAGCTAAGTTTAATAGTATGTCTTGCATAGATTTATATGTGCTAGAGAATACTGTTGTTAGAGTATGATCGCCTCCTGGTAGATAACCTAGATTAAAAATAGCACCTTGAATAGGTTCTTCATTGATATATTTAGCAACATGTTCATGAGATTCTAAAAGTAGTTTATAAGTTGCTTTGGTTGGGTTATTAAGTGAATTAATTCGTGAAATGGAATTCTGAATGGCTATTTCTTGTATATCAAAACCAATAAGAGTGCCGGTGAAGTCTTTTAAGGAAAGAATAAAGGCACTATCATGGCCATTACCAAGGGTTGCATCGATGAATAAACCTTTTGGATTTTTTTGAACAAGTGATTTTAATAATTGGTGACTATACTGTAAAGCGTTGTACATTTGTCAAACCTCCTCTGTTACATTCATGTTACATATATTAAGACTAAAATAAAAGAACTGAATTGTGAACTTTTTATGAATTATATTGGTTATAATAATCAAAGAAATTAATAATGTTTGATAGTGGAGGGTAATTTAGTGAAAAGTAGACATGAAATTATGAGAGCCAAGGCGAGATTAAATCAACAAAACAAAACTAAAAAGGCAATAAAACATATTAATGCTGGATTAGTGCTAATGGCTGCAGGTGCTGTCTTAAGTCACGTGTCAGCCAATGACGCTGTTGTCGTACAAGCACAAACGAGTAATCGAGTGAGTCAATCTGAATTTTTAGGATTAATTACGGATTATGCAAAACAAATTGCTGCTGAAAATGACTTGTATGCATCAGTAATGATTGCCCAAGCTGCATTAGAGTCAGGCTGGGGTAATAGTACCTTATCACAAGCACCTAATTATAATTTATTTGGTATTAAAGGTGAGTATAATGGTAATTCTGTTGTTAAGAATACATTAGAAGATAATGGGTCTGGCGATTACTACCAGATTGAAGATGCGTTTCGACGTTATGACAATTACGGTCAGTCACTGACAGATTATGCGTCACTACTAACAGGTGGTAACGATGTAAATAATTGGCGTCACAGCTTTTATGCTGGCGCACGTTATAGTAATACTAATTCATACAAAGATGCGACGGCTCATTTAACAGGGCGTTACGCAACAGATACGCGTTATGCTGACAAGTTAAACCGTATAATATCTGAAAATGACTTAACACAATATGATGTTACAGGAAATAGTACGCCTGTAGTTGCTGCACCATCAACACCTACAGCAGATAGTGAATCAACTGATGCCGGTTCGGTAGCGGGAACATACACAGTTAAAGCTGGTGACGGTTTTTGGGGCATTGCTCGTCGTTTTGGTACAACAGTCGATGCGCTTAAAGCAGTTAATGGAACGTCAAGTAATTTAATTCGTCCAGGTCAAGTAATTAAATTACCAGGAAGTTCTACAATTGTAGAATTACCAAGTACACCACCGGCAAATACAGGTAATACATCTAACAACACTGATTCGAATACTGGTGTTAGTGGGTCATATACAATTAAACGTGGAGATGGCTTATATGCTATCGCGACTAAACATGGAATGAGCTTGAACCAACTTAAATCTTTAAACGGCTTAACAAGTAATTTAATTCATCCAGGACAAGTATTAAAAGTTAGTGGAGCTTCTAATAGTAACACTGAATCTTCAAATACAGGTTCAGCAAATAATGAATCAACTGATAACTCAGCGAATAATGAAGTTTCAAATGGATCTTATTCAGTTAAAGCTGGAGACGGTTTGTACCGTATTGCTGCTAACCACGGTATGTCATTAAGTCAATTGAAATCAATAAACGGTCTAACAAGTAATTTAATCCATCCAGGACAAGTACTTAAAGTCTCTGGTAGTACTGTAAATACGCCAGTGCCATCAGTTGAAACTAATACTGAGACACAAACAAACGTTCCAGTAGAAGAAGTAACGGCACCAACTACAGTCGTTGAACAAGAGGAAACTCCTGTTATAGAGGAAGTAATAGCAGAAACGCCAGCTGCAAGTTCATCTTATTCTGTGAAAGCTGGAGATACTTTATATAGTATTGCTAGTCGTAATGGCTTAAATGTACATCAGTTAATCGAAAAAAATAATGGTTCAACAACAATCTTTGTTGGACAAACAATTGGATTGAACTAAATTAATTAATTTGATATAATTTATAAAGAAATTAAACAAAACTTTGATTAGAAATAGTAGGTATAGCAATTGTTTTAGAGAGCTTATGGGTGGTGGAAATAAGTCAAATGCTATATTGAACTCGTCTAGTTAGGTGCTTACTTGAAAAAAATTATAGAGTAAGACGTGTTGACCGCGTTAAGGTATTTAAGATGACTTGAAGTCATAAACATAGGTGGTACCGCGGTAATTCGCCCTATATTATTTAGTAAATAGCTAGATAATATAGGGCTTTTTATTTTATAGTACATAGTGTAATAAAAGCGGTATGTTCATTTTGTTATGCACATATTGTATAATAAATAAGAATTTATATTTTATTGGAGGAAGAAAATGAGTTATCAACATCGTATAATTGAAAAGAAATGGCAAGACAATTGGGACAAACATCAAACATTTAAAACAAAAGACCGTGGTGTCGACCATCCTAAGTACTATGCATTAGATATGTTTCCGTATCCATCAGGACAAGGTTTACACGTTGGGCATCCAGAAGGATATACAGCTACAGATGTCATTGCTCGTATGAAGCGTGCTCAAGGATTTGATGTGTTACATCCGATGGGATGGGATGCATTTGGGCTACCAGCTGAGCAATATGCTTTAGATACTGGGAATAACCCAGCTGATTTTACTGAGCACAATATTAAAACATTCAAACGCCAAATCAAATCGCTTGGTTTCAGTTATGATTGGGACCGTGAAATTAATACTACTGATCCGAATTACTATAAATGGACACAGTGGATTTTCACTAAATTATTCGAAAAAGGACTTGCTTACCAAGATGATGTAATGGTGAACTGGTGTCCAGCGCTTGGCACAGTGTTAGCTAACGAAGAAGTTATCGATGGTGTTTCTGAACGTGGAGGTCATCCCGTTTTTAGACGTCCAATGAAGCAGTGGGTATTAAAAATTACAGCCTATGCTGAACGATTACTTGATGACTTAAATGATGTAGACTGGCCAGATAGTGTTAAAGAAATGCAACGACACTGGGTTGGTAAGTCTGAGGGTGCGATGATAAAATTCCAGATTGTTGGGTCGGATAAAGTAATCGAATCGTACACGACAAGACCAGATACTTTATTTGGTACTTCATATGTCGTACTAGCACCGGAATTGGATATTGTTGAATCTCTAATTACACCAGAACAAGCAGATGCAGTACATGCTTATATTAGTGAAGTAGCAACGAAAAGTGAGTTAGAACGTACATCTTTAAATAAAGATAAATCAGGTGTATTCACTGGTTCTTACGTTATTAACCCAGCTACGAAGCAAGAAATCCCAATTTGGATTGCAGATTATGTCATCGCATCTTATGGTACAGGTGCTGTAATGGGATCCGCAGCACATGATGAGCGTGACTTTGCCTTTGCAACTAAGTATGAATTACCGATAGTACCTGTTATTGAAGGACCAGAAAAAGAAGTGCCATATTATGGAGAAGGTCCTCATATTAATTCCGAATTCTTAAATGATTTGAATGTTGAAGATGCGATTAAAACAATGAATAACTGGCTTGAAGAGAATAACTTCGGAGAACGTCAAATCAATTATCGATTACGTGACTGGGTATTCTCTCGTCAAAGATATTGGGGAGAGCCTATTCCTGTAATTCATTGGGAAGATGGTACTACTACTGCTGTTCCAGAAGATCAATTACCGGTTACATTACCAGTAACTGATAAGATTCAACCAAGTGGAACAGGAGAGTCGCCATTAGCTAATATTGATGAGTGGGTTAATGTGACCGATCCAGAAACTGGAATGAAAGGTCGCCGAGAAACAAATACGATGCCACAATGGGCAGGTAGTTCATGGTATTTCTTACGCTTTATGGATCCTCATAACGAAGAACAATTAGTATCTAAGGAAGCATTAGACAAGTGGGGTAACGTTGATTTATATATTGGTGGGGCAGAGCATGCTGTACTACACTTGCTATATGCAAGATTCTGGCACAAGTTCCTTTATGATTTAGGTGTAGTCCCTACTAAAGAACCTTTCCAAAAACTATACAATCAAGGTATGATTCTTGGAGAAAACAATGAAAAAATGTCTAAATCTAAAGGGAATGTTGTAAATCCAGATGATGTTGTAAATGAATACGGTGCAGATACTTTACGTGTTTACGAGATGTTCATGGGACCTTTAGATGCATCTATTGCTTGGAGTGAAAATGGACTAGAAGGTAGCCGTCGATTCCTTGATCGTGTTTGGCGTTTGATTATGAACGAAGAAACATCTGAACTAGGAGATAACATTCAAGAATCTGACAGTAAAGAATTAGAAAAGGTGTATCACCAAACAGTTAAGAAAGTTACTGAAGATTATGAACAATTGCACTTCAATACGGCAATTTCTCAGATGATGATTTTCTTAAATGAAGCAAAAGAAGTGGATATATTACCGCTTCAATATGTTGAAGGCTTTGTGAAATTACTAGCACCACTGGCACCACACTTAATGGAAGAAATTTGGAATAAATTAGGACATAAAGAAAGTATTTCGGAAGAAGCATGGCCAACATACGTTGAAGCACTGACCATCGATGAACAAGTAGAAATAGTTATTCAAGTTAATGGTAAATTAATTACAAGACTTGATATTGATGTTAACCTAGATAAGGAAGTTGTTGAAGAACTTACATTAAGTAATGATGCGGTTAAAGAAGCTATTCAAAATAAAACAATACGTAAAGTTATTGTTGTTCCGAATCGTTTAGTTAACATCGTAGCAAACTAGTTAAAAGGAGGAAGTGCTTTGAGTAAACAGCACAATGATCAAGATAATCAAAGTGATTTATCTAATCAAGAACCTTACAATAGAGATGAATTTCAGACAATTGAGTTTACAGAAGAAGAAAAGCGAATTCTACAGCGACCCAATAGACAGCCAGTAGATGCTGACTACTTTGCTCAAACTGAGATGACAAAGGAAGAATTAGAGAATCTGAATCAAGGGGAACAAGAAGTAGATTTAGATGAGCCATTGCCATCTGGAGCTCAAACAATATCTAAAGTAACTACTGACAATGAATTTAGATATAAACCGTTGCGAGAACGTAACAAAGAAAAAGAAATGCTTCAAAAGCAAAGGGAAGAAAAACAAATACCAAAACAAAAGAAAAAAATATTTGGTGATGTGTTTAAACCAACATTTGAAGAACGATACGACCTTACAGAACTTGAAGATATAACTGATTATAATCAATTCCAAGAAAGTGAAAAAGATTTATCAAATGAGTCTGAAAAGAAAGAATCAATATTTAAAAATCTATTCACGCGTAAAAAAGAAAAAAATTCGATGATTGAAGAAGAGATTGAAAATGATGTCGATTATATGAATGTGAATCTTGAAACAGATAAATCAGAAAGGAAAAATAAATCTCTTTTAGGTTCAGTTAAAAATCTATTAAGTGATGCAAATGATCGTGAAGATAATCAAGAAATATCTGACAAAGATGCTTCTGACAATCAAGAATTCGAAGAGTCAGTTAACCAAACGGATTGGTTAAATCAAGACGCTTATACTGAAGAATTAGCTACAGAAGAAGAGTTAACACCAGATTACGATGATCTTTATGAAGATGAATCCGCAGAAAACACTTTGGAATCGAATGAAAATCAAGATGTTTATCCAGAAGAAAGCGGGATAAAAGCGAGTTATCAAGCAACAAGTGATGAACCTGTTGCTATAGATGAATCTAGTCTTGAGATGAGTAATCAAGATATCCCACAAACAACAGAAGAAATTGAAACTGATGAGTCTGAAGCGAATATTGAATCTTTAATTGAAGAAGACGTTGAATCATCAGTTGATATCAATGAACAATTCAAGGATAAAAATCTTACTGATGAAGAATTGGATCAATTAAGCGAGAAAATTAGTTATGATACACAAGCAATTGAAAATCCGATTCTGACAGATCAAGTCTTAAATGAATATTATTCACAAGAAGATAGAATCGTTGAAGAGAAGTTAGAAAGTGAGACTTCTGCCGACGAGGAGAAATCGGGAATTACTAGTGGGGCATCTTGGTTAACAATTGGTAATGTGCTCTCGCGTGTTATAGGTGCACTTTATGTTATACCATGGGCAACATGGCTAGGGACAGAGTATACCCAAGCTAACGTGTTGTATAGTGCTGGTTATAAACCATATTCATTAATGCTTGCGATTGCAACTGCTGGATTCCCAAGTTCGATTGCAAAACAAATGGCATACTATCATTCTATGAAAGAGTATAAAACTGCAGATAAACTATTTAAAAATAGTATTATTATTATGTTAGCCACAGGTGTTTTATCAGCTGGATTACTATTCTTAATGGCACCGATATTAGCAGAAAATACGTCGACAACGAACGTTGAAGCAGCCACATTAGTTATTCGTTCATTGGCGCCGGCATTACTTATACTGCCAGCAATGAGCTTATTACGTGGTTATTTCCAAGGTTTTAATGATATGAAACCTACCGCAATATCTCAAATTATTGAACAGTTTGCACGAGTAGGTTACTTATTAGCTGCGACTTATGCAGTTATGATGATTTATAGCGGAGAAGTAACACAAGCAGTCGTACATTCAACTTTTGCAGCCTTCATAGGTGCTTTAGGAGCACTATTTTATCTAGTGTTTGAATATGTAAGACGATTGCCTGTTGCAAAACGTTTAATTGAGAAATCTGAAAACAATATTAATTTAGACTTTAAAGAAAGCATCAAGATAATGGTTGTTGATAGTATTCCATTCATTTTATTAGGATCTGGAATTATTATTGCTCAGTTAATTGATACTTATACGTTTGGACAAATATTAGAATCTACTTCCGCGCTTCTACTTACCGAGATTGAAGAGTTATATGGTGTGTTAAGTTTAGATGTGGATAAACTTGTAATGATTATCATTTCATTAGCAGTAGCATTGGCGTCGTCATTAGTACCGGTTATATCAAGAATGTTTGCACAACGTAACATTAAAGGTACGAGTGAATTAGTTGAGCATATTACAGTATTATTCAGTATCGTTATGATTCCAGCAGCATTAGGAATGGCAGCTATTGCTAATAATATTTACTTCTTGTTCTATCCAAATGGATCTTCAACAGGACCGAGTCTTTTAATAACTGCAGCTATTTCAAGTATAGTTTTAGGTGCATATACAGTGTTCTCGACAATATTACAATCAATGAATTTCCGTCGTTTAGCGGTTAGATTCTTATTGATAGGAATTATAATTAAAGCATTACTTCAATTCCCATCTGTTGCATTGTTTGAAGCACATGGTGCATTAATTTCAACAGCAATTGGATTCTTAGTGTCCACTATATTAATGTGGATTAAATTAAGCCGTGAGTTAAACTTTAATTATCGTCGACTTACAAGTAGCTTGATTAAGATTTTAGTTGGATCAATCTTAATGACGATATCTGCAGTAATGTGGAATGAATCACTAAACATTCTGTTTGGTCCAGTTGGTCGCGGATTAACTTTCTTAAAGATAGTAATCGTCATAATCATGGCTATATTAACTTATGGTAGTGTATTGGGAATTACAAATATGTTATCAGTATTAATAGGTAATCGATACAAAGATGTACAAGATAAGATGAGGTTAATGTAATGCGTTTGGATAAATTATTAAGTCATGCGGGATATGGATCTCGAAAAGATGTAAAAAAATTAATTGTAAGTGGAACAATTACCGTTAATGATGAAGTTATTAAAAAAGTAGGCTTTAATGTCAATCCTGAAACAGATGATGTTCGATATATGAATGAGTCAGTTTTATACCAAGAGTTTTACTATGTAATGTTGAATAAACCGGATGGTATTATTAGTGCAACAGAAGATAGAGAGTATGAAACTGTCATTGATTGGGTTGAATTGGATTTTGGTCATGCTCAATTATTTCCGGTAGGCCGTTTAGATATCGATACAACAGGATTACTTCTCTTATCTAATAATGGTCAATTAGCACACCAATTACTTTCTCCAAAAAAGAAAGTAAAAAAACGCTATGAAGCTTTAATAGAAGGTCTAGTAACAGAAGAAGATATTCAAAAATTTGAAAAGGGACTTGATTTGGGTGATTTTGTCACTCAATCAGCAAACTTAGAAATTTTAGAAGTGAATGAAGCGTATGCTCAAACGTTGATACATGTTGAAATTACTGAAGGTAAATTTCATCAAGTTAAACGAATGTTTGAGGCAGTAGATAAAGAGGTTATTCAATTACATCGTATATCGATGGGCCCATTAAAGCTAGATTCAGAATTAGCTTTAGGCGAGTATAGAGAATTGACAGAAGAAGAAATGACACTTCTAATTCCCTATGGTTTAGAGTAGTACAGAGATATGGTTTAGAGTAGTACAGAGATAAGGTTAATGATGATAGTGATTGCGTTTTATAAACGCAGTTTACTAAAATCATGAGCCTTATTTTTTTGCTTTAAGAGAATTTACTAAGTTACTTATGAATAAGTAATAAGCCTTTTTGCAAGCATCAATTAATGATAGAATAGTACTAATGTTATGAGAGAAGGAGCGATTTAATTAATGAAAAATATAAATTGGTTACAAGAAGTAGAAACACGTCAGGAAGTTTTAATTAAAGATTTATTCCGTTTACTAGAAGTAGAATCTGTCAGAGAAGATGACTTAGCTACAAAGGAAGCACCAGTAGGGCCAGGGCCAAAACGTGCTTTAGAAGAATTTTTAGCTATGGCCGAAGAAGACGGCTTTGAGACAGAACAATTTGGACCTTGGGCAGGTCATATAAAAATCGGTTCAGGTGACGAATTATTAGGCGTACTTGGACACGTTGATGTTGTGCCAGTAGGAACGGGTTGGGAAACTGATCCATTCAAACCTCAAATAATTAATGACCGTATTTATGCACGTGGTTCAAGTGATGATAAAGGACCAACAGTTGCAGCATATTTTGCAATTAAATTATTACGTGAATTGGGCGTGGAATTTAATAAGCAAATCCATTTAATTATCGGAACAGATGAAGAGAGTGGATGGCAATGTATGGATTATTACTTCCAACATGCACCAATGCCAGATTTAGGATTTTCACCTGATGCTACTTTCCCTATTATTAATGGTGAAAAAGGAAACGTTTCTGCATTATTTGATATTAAATTAGGTGAAAACATTGAAGCTGACAATCATTTGGTTAAATTAACTGCAGGATTGCGTGCGAATATGGTGCCACAAGATGCTACTGCGATTGTTCAAACAAATGATGCTGATGAAGTACTTAAAGCTTTCAATCAATTTGTTAATAAATATGATGCATTGAGTGGAGAAAGTAGTATTGAAGAAGGGCAAATAACTTTACAACTAGTAGGGAAAGCAGCACATGGTTCAACACCTGAAAAAGGTGTGAATGCAGGAACGCATTTAGCTAAGTTCTTAGAGAATTACCAATTCGATTCAAAAGGAGCTCAAGATACAATTAATTTATTAGCTCGTGAATTATTCGAAGGGTTTGATGGAAGTAAAATAGGCGTGAATTATACGCATGAAGTTATGGGCGACGTTTCTATGAACGTGGGAATTATTAATTTTGACGAATCAAAAGGTGCGAATATTGATGCTAACTTCCGATTCCCAGAAGGAACAAATCCAGACAAGATACAAGAGCAGATTAATACACATCTATTAGCATATGATGTTTTAGTTACAATGTCTGATTCGAAAGAACCTCACTATGTACCAGGTGACGATCCGTTAGTTAAAACTTTATTAGATGTATACGAAAGACAAACGGGTGAAAAAGGTGTTGAACAAACAATCGGCGGTGGTACTTACGCACGCTTAATGCCTAGAGGAGTTGCGTATGGTGCTTTATTCCCGAACTCAATTGATACAATGCATCAAGCGAATGAATTTATCTCATTAGAAGACCTTTTTAAAGCAGCGGCGATTTATGCTGAAGCTATCTATGAGTTAACTCGTTAATATGATGGATAGAGAAGTCATTAGATCTAAGCAAAATGCACATATTAAAGCTTGGAAGAAACTGCTTACACCCAAGGGGAGAAAGAAAAGCAAGAGTTTTTTGATAGAAGGAACTCATCTGGCTCAAGAAACTTTAAAATGGGATGTACCAGTAAAGCATTGGATTATTACTGAGGATTATTATAAGAATCATATCCAAGAATTAGCTCTACCAATTAATAGTCCAATCAATATTATTGATGTGGACGTTGCAAAGGAATTATCAGCCACTCAAACCCCTCAAGGTATTTTTGCAGAAGTACTAATCAATAACAAACAAACTGAGATGATAAAAGGGTCAAGGTATTTACTTGTAGATCGTGTTCAAGATCCTGGTAATTTGGGAACTATGATTCGTACAGCAGATGCAGCTGGTTATGATGCGATTATTATTGGCGAAGGTTCAGTAGATATATATAATGAGAAAGTAATCCGTTCTACACAAGGATCAATTTGGCATTTGCCTGTTCTCGAGATGCCTTTAGAAAAAGCGATTGAAGATTTGAAAGCAATGGGTGTCCAAATTCTAGCAACAGCTTTAAATAATGATGCTGTTTCATACAAAAATATTGAACAAAATACTCCAGTCGCTATAATAGTTGGTAATGAAGGACAAGGCGTTAGCGAAACTATCCAAAAATTGAGCGATCAATTAATCTTTATTCCAATGGGTGGACATGCAGAATCTTTAAATGTTGGCGTAGCAACGGGCATTTTACTGTTTCACTATGCTAAATTGTAATTATTACGGTTGTATTTCGTAGATTTTATAAAATTTTAACATTATCTTCATACTTTTTTTGAATATATAATGTATAATATATTTAATCACAATATTTGGAGGAATATATTTGACTTTAAAATGGCAAAAAGATCCGGAATATTTAGCTCTAATCGAAGATTTAATAAATAACGAAATGGTTCAAAAATTAGAAATATACAAGCATCACCATGTTACTAATCGTTTAGCCCATTCATTATCAGTATCATACCGTAGTTACCGTTGGGCAAAACGTCTAAAATTGAATACAAGAGCTATTGCAAGGGCTGGTCTATTGCATGATTTATTTTTCTACGACTGCGAAACGAAACATGAAGTCGGAGGGAAAGGTCATAACTTTGAACATCCACGTATTGCTTTAGAAAATGCGAAAAAGCTGACAGAATTATCAGAATTAGAATGTGATATCATCTTGAAACATATGGCTGGAGCAACTCGCGACATGCCTAAATATGCTGAAAGCTGGGTTGTTACATTAATGGATAAACAAAGTTGTATTGCTGAGTTAACGACAGGAGCTATGAGCTTCATATATCGTCATACTGTGAAAGCAATGGAAGTAGCATACGACCAAAATCAAATTAACTAATCAATTTGACTTTAATATAGAGACTTATTATAATAAGATAATGAAATAAAACACATAGAAGAAACTAGTAATAAACGCAACCAACAGGGATATTTAGCAAAGACTGAGACTAAATAATATAAGTCGATTTATTACGTTCAATTTCGGAGTGGATCTGTAAAGAATTCAATATATGAATTTGAAAAAGATACCTATTGCCTAGGTTACCGGCGTAAGAGCTTAGTTACTTGATAATTAAGAATTAGGGTGGTACCACGGTAGCGCGTCCCTTTTAGGGGCGTGTTTTTTTATGTATTCATTTAAAAAAAGGAGATTAATAATGACATCAACTATTAAACAATTAAAGTCTTCGATAGAATCTTTAGCTCAAGATGCTGCTTTAGAAATCCAATCGAGTGACTCAACCAATGAACTTCAATCGGTTCGAGTGAAATATACTGGAAAAAAAGGTGAATTAACTCAGCATTCAAAAGAAATGCGTAATTTATCTAACGAAGAAAAACCGGAACTAGGTAAGGCGATTCAGAACTTCCATACTATTTTTAATGAGGCGTTTGAGAAACAAATAAATTCAATTAAAACTAAAGAGTTAGAACTCCAGTTAGCGAATGAAACGATTGACGTGACTTTACCAGGGTACGATTTACCATATGGTACAAGACATATCTTAACTCAGACGCTAGAAGAAATTGAAGATTTCTTCTTAGGGATGGGTTACCAAGTTGTCGAAGGTCCGGAAGTAGAATTAGATTCATACAACTTTGAACGTATGAACTTACCAAAGAATCATCCAGCACGTGATATGCAGGATACTTTCTACGTGGATGATGAAGTTTTATTACGTACACATACTTCTCCAGTTCAGGCTCGTACTATGGAGATACATGATTTTGAAAAAGATGGGCCATTAAAAATGATTAGTCCAGGTAAAGTATTCCGTCGTGATAGCGATGACGCGACACACTCTCATCAATTCCAACAAGTTGAAGGGTTAGTTATTGCCAAAGATATTACTTTAGCAGACTTAAAAGGAACATTACTATTGTTAGTTCAACGGTTATTTGGAGAAGAGCGTGTAATCCGTCTGCGTCCTAGCTTCTTCCCATTTACTGAACCTTCAGTAGAAGTTGATGTGAGCTGTTTTAAATGTGAAGGAAAAGGCTGTTCAGTTTGTAAACAAACAGGCTGGATTGAAATATTAGGAGCAGGTATTGTTCATCCAAAAGTATTAGAAATGTCAGGAATTGATGTTAATACATATAGTGGATTTGCATTCGGATTAGGTATCGAGCGTGTTGCTATGCTTAAGTACAATATTGATGACATTCGTCATTTCTATCAGAATGATTTAAGATTCTTAAAACAATTTAAAGGAGGTCAAAACTAATATGTTAATTTCACTAGAATGGTTAAGTGACTTCCTAGATATATCGGACATAACAGGTAATGAGTTAGCTGAACGTATGTCAAGAACAGGTATCGAAGTTGAATCAGTTGAAAATATTGGTAAAGATTTAAAGAATATTGTTGTAGGTGAAGTTGTTGAACTTGCACCACATCAAGATAGCGATCACTTGAATGTAGCACAAGTAAACGTTGGTGAGAGCGAGTTAAGTCAAATTGTTTGCGGAGCTCCAAATGTTGAAAAAGGACAAAAAGTTATTGTGGCTTTGCCCGGAGCAGTGCTACCCGGAGGCTTGGAAATTTTAGCAAGTGAATTACGTGGTGTTGCTTCTAATGGAATGATTTGTGCGCTTCAAGAAATTGGGTTTAGTGATAATGTTGTAGCCAAAGAATATGCAAAAGGTATTTTTGTGTTGCCTGAGGATGCACCGATTGGCGAAGATATTGTTACATATCTTAAACTAGACGATGATGTTATTGAACTAGATATCACACCAAACCGTGCAGATGCTTTGAGTATGTATGGAACAGCTTATGAAGTAGCTGCGATTTATGATCAAACACCACAATTTAAGACAATTGAATCGACAAACTTTACGAATAATTCAAAATTAGATCAAGTAAATGTAGAAGTAGAAAGTTCAGAATTATCAACAGCTTACCAAATGCGTTTAATTGAAGATGTAGAAGTGAAAGCAAGTCCTTTATGGGTACAGCTTCGTCTAATGAAAGCTGGTATTCGTCCTGTAAACAATATTGTGGATACGACGAATTACTTCTTGCTTTTATATGGACAGCCAATGCATGCTTTTGATTTTGATACATTAGATTCAAAAACAATTAAAGTAAAATCAGCAACTGAAGGTGAAAAATTCACTACATTAGATGGTGTTGAAAGAATATTAGATACTAACGATACAATCATAGCATCAGGTGATACAGCAATTGCTTTAGCTGGTGTTATGGGTGGATTGGATTCTGAAGTCACCAGTAAAACTAAAAATGTATTATTAGAGACAGCGGTATTCAACTCACAACGAGTACGTGCAACATCGAAAAAGTTTGCACTGCGTTCAGAATCAAGTTCTAGATTTGAAAAAGGTATTAATATTGGAAGCGTAAGCGAAGCCGGAGATCAAGCAGCATTATTAATGGCAGAGTTATCTAACGGTAAAGTTGCGGAGGGAATCAAAGAGTTTAATGAACTGAACACTGAAAATATGAAAGTGACAGTTCAGAATAATTCACCTGAGAAGAAGTTAGGAATATCTTTAACAAAAGAAGATATCGCTAAAATCATTGCTCGTTTGGGCTTTAAGGTAGAGTTCGAAGAAAATCATTTTACAGTTGAAGTACCAGCGAGACGTTGGGACATTTCAATTGAGGCTGATATTTTAGAAGAGATTGCTCGTATTTATGGTTATGACAATATTCCGACGACATTGCCAGAAACACCAAGCCAACCAGGACAATTAACTGAGAAACAACAATTAATTCGTAAGACGCGTATTGTTGCTGAAGGACTTGGACTAAATCAAGCATTAACGTATGTCCTAACTTCAAAAGAACATGCAAGTTTATTGAAGTCACAAGCACATCCTTTAGTTGAGTTGGAACTTCCTATGAGCGAGGAACGCACTGTTTTACGACAAAGTATGTTCCCGGCGCTTATGGAAATTGCGCAATATAATCAAGCTCGCCAGAATAAAGACTTAGCATTCTATGAAACTGGACGCGTCTTTTTTGGTCAAGGAGCACATGTACAACCAAAAGAAGAAGAACGTTTAGCTATTCTACTTTCAGGGGAGTATAAAGGCTCTCAATGGTATGAAACTAAAAAGAACTATGATTTTTATGTATTAAAAGGAATCTTAGAGACTTATTTCGAAAGTATTAGATTGTCATCTAAAATCGAATTTAAACCAACATCAAGCATCGATGTTATGCATCCAGGTAGAACTGCTGCAATTACTTTAGACGGGAAAGAAATAGGCTTTATGGGTCAAATTCATCCATCAGTAGCAGAGCAGTTTGATTTAAACCAAGCGACATTCTTTGGTGAAGTAGATATTGATATGATTGTAAGTTATTCAAGAGATGCATTGGTTCAAAGCCCAATTGCAAAATATCCATCAACATCACGCGATTTAGCATTATTAGTTAATGATGATCAATTCCATCAAGATTTATTTACACTAATCAAAGATAATGGTGGACAGTACTTAGTTTCAATTGAATTATTTGACCGTTATATTGGAGAGAATATTCCAGAAGGTAAGCAGTCTCTTGCTTATCATATGACATTCCAAAATCCGAATGAAACATTAACGGACGAGGATATTGAAAAAGTAATGACAAATATCACGAATGCACTAACACAAATTGACGGATTAGAAATTAGATAAAAGACACAAGCAGCACTTATACATTGGGTGCTGCTTTTTTTTGTAATATTTTATACTTTTACGAAATTTTTATTGCGAATTTTAATGAATGTGTGTGAATTCAGTATAATATTAGCACTATCATATAAATATGATTTATGTAAAAATTTATCTATTAATGTCGATTTATAGTTATGTAATGCATCTAATATAATTAAATTGAAATACATATAATGCTGTATTTCTAGTTGCGCCAACAAAGTTACAAATAGGTGAAAAATATTTCGTAATGATTAAGCCTCTTATATCAATCTTTTATAGAATATTGTTATGAGGGATATCATTTGAAAAAAAGAAAAGTAATGATTATGATATAGATAACATAAATATTTTATTTATTTTTATTTATGACAATTAGGAGGATTAATTATGAAAAAACAATTGAAAAAATTAGTACTAGGTACATTAAGTGCAGGGTTAGTATTATCATTAGCACCAACTGCAATCTTTGCAAGTGAAGAAGCTGAGACTTCAGAATCAACGGAAGAAGTTGCAAGTGAAGAGGTATCTGAAGAAGTAGATTCAGAAGAGGCTACAGAATCAACTGAAGAAACATCAGAAGATGCAGAGTCTACTGATGAAGCAGAAGAAGATTTAGCACCAAGTGCTGAGAACCCTTATACAGAAGCTGAGATTACTGAGCTAATCAAACCTACTGAAGAATGGGATCCAAATTTAGTGTTAGAGAGAGAAGACTTTGAAGCTGGATACCAAGAAGTTTTAGACTCAGCTAAAGAACGTTCAACAAATGGCGAAGTTAATTTAACATTTGATGAAGTAGTTGATATTATGGGTGATGATCCTACATCTGTATCTGAAACGGATAATGGACAAATCTTTAGATATGTATCTATTCAAGATGATATTGTTCAAGTTGTTCAATACCAAACTTACTTAAACTCTGAAGAAAATGGCGAAGAGTTAACGAATATCGAGTATCAATATAAAACAGCTAAAATGTTTGAACGTTTAGAAACAACAATCGAAGACTTACAAACACTATATAATGAAGGCGATGCAGCAGCATTTACTGAGTTATTTGGACAACCACAAGTTGTAACAACATCATTATTCCCAGATCGTTTTACTGAATCATTAATGTGGTCAGTAGTAGGTAATGAAGACGTTGAAGAAGGCGAAATTGCAGCTGTTGAAGTTCAAACTGAAAATGATGAGTTAACTAACTTAGCATATTACGAACAAGAAGCTGAAGATGCAGCAGCAACTGATAGCGAAAGTGATGCTACAGAAGAAGATTCAGCAGAAGAAACTACTGAAGAAGAAACAACAGAAGAAGATAGTGCAGAGTAATAAAATATTAGAATAACTCCAATTAGTTAATAACAATAAAAAATGTGGCTCATTCTGAAATGAATGAGCCACATTTTTTATTTTAATTTTTTAGCTAAATCGATTGCTTTTGTTGTATTTTTAAAATGTAATTTAGCCGTTTCATTCAGTGAATTTTTTCCATAACGCTTAATTAATTGAGCAGCAAAAACATCACTAACTTTACCAGCTCCAGAAGGTAATACCTTGTTGAATGGCTTTCCTAATGTTTCAAGAGATTCTAAGAAAGCTGCTCGAGCTATAATAGAAGCACTAGCAACGGCTAGATGATGACTTTCACCTTTCTTCACGAAATAGACCTTATCTTTAATAGGATTCTTTTCTTTTTGTAGATACTTAAAATAATTATTTGCAGGTGTAAATTGATCAATTAGGATACCTTGCATTTCCTGGGATTGTTCCTGACTCATTTTGTTTAACAATTTAGCAATTGTAAAATTATGTAAAGATACTTTAATACTCACTGCGTTATAACCATCTTCAATAGCTTGGTTATATTTATCAGGATTACAGATTGTTAATTGATAGGGAACCGTTAATTTCAATTCTTCAGCAATTTTTATAATTTCGCTATCTTTTAAAAGCTTTGAATCCTTTACTCCAAGTAATTCAACTAATTCAAATTGATTAGGAGACAGGTATACACTACACACAGTTAAAGCACCAAAGTAACTTCCGTTACCCACTTCATCGCTACCAATGATTGCCCAATTAGCAAAGTTTTCTGGCAGTGAAGTAGAAGTAGTACTTTTTGATGTTGCTTTTATAGTTGACGTTTTGCTACTTGAACCTTGCCACTTAGTTAACTCGCCTTGTGCATCATTACCTTGAAATAATACTTTTCCACTCGTATACCCGGTAATTGTCGTTGAGCCTACTTTTGCACGGAATTCACTATACGGAACAGTCTTAACTAAATTATCTTTGTAATGATTATGCATTTTATTAAATGTTGCTTTATCTACTTTAATACTTTCTGAGGCCATTTACTTCATCCTTTTCGATTGTTATCTTATGTATTATAATGAACATTGGTTTAATTGTGAAATAGAATTGAGTATTATTAGACTATTTCAGATAAAAATGAAAAAAGACTAAAAATTTGGTAAAATAAGAATAGTAGTTGAAAAGGATGGGAAATAATGGCACATAATCTACGTTTTAAAGCAACAATAGCAGGAAAAGAGTATACTATTGTTGGGCAAAAATCACCGCAACATTTAAATACAGTTGTTGATATTGTAAATAATCAACTTGAACAATTAATGGAATTAGCACCAGAATTATCCACTGCGGATAGAAGTATTTTAATGTCAGTGAATGCAATATCAGATCAGCTAATAAAAGAACAACATATTCTCGAGTTAGAGAAGGAAATTCAAACATTAAAAACACAAATTGATTCAAAACAATCATCACGTCCAAATTATTCTAGAAGGGACCAAAGCAGTTCACAAAATGAATTATTTAGAAATAAAAATAATTCACAGCAAGTTCCTTTTGAACGTGAGTGATTAGTTAGATAGGAGAGATGCTATGTTAACAATTATTATTATTATTGCTTTACTATTTGGTTTTTATACAGGATATCGTCGAGGCTTAGTATTACAAGTAATCCGCTTAATCGGTTACATTATTACATTTGTTCTGGCGACAAGATATTTTCAGCCATTATCCG
Source organism: Aerococcaceae bacterium DSM 111021 (assembly GCA_020112395.1). Lineage (NCBI taxonomy): Bacteria > Bacillati > Bacillota > Bacilli > Lactobacillales > Aerococcaceae > Aerococcaceae bacterium DSM 111021. Next base: position 26,671 of record JACCEK010000001.1, read on the forward strand.
AAATAGTTGAAATGCTCATTCCATTTCCTTCTGTCCAACCAAATACAGAGTTAGCTTTCTATGATGAGGCTACGAGTTTCTTTATAGATGATGCGTTTTACCGAGTGATTACGTTTATTTTAATTGGTATAATTGGTTGGGTTATTACTAACTTTTTATCGTTATTATTTACTCGAGTGATGTATTATGATGTTATGAATCATCTTAATGCAATTGGCGGTGGAATCACTAACGTATTCATTACTTTTGTCATTATCTTTTTCTTATTGTTTGTCCTTTCTTTAATACCTATTGAGTTTATCCAACAACAGTTTGTTGATAATCCCTTTGCCTATAGAATTGTTACAAGCACACCATTTTTCTCAGATTTTGCAGTTGAGACATGGTTCAATTTTAATCCGTTTAGTTAATTTATGGCAGTGTTCCTATGAATGGCATAGGAACACTTTTTTTGTTATAATAGTTTGTTGACAGCAAGAGTTAGGAAGGGATGATGTTTTCCGTGAGTAATGAGAAGATTTTTGACACACTTGAATTCGATAAAGTACGCCAACGTATCAAACAATATACTCAAACAGAGCTTGCTCAGAATATGATAGCTAATATGAAACCGTCTAATAATTATGAAGTTATTCAACAATGGCAAGATGAGACTGAACAGTCACATAATTTATTGTTGCAAGATCGACTGATTCCGGTACCGCGGTTAAAATCATTAGATCAGCCCCTTAAGAGATTACAATTAGGTGCGAGTCTAAACGGTAAAGAACTAGCAGAGGTTGGTAAGCTATTAACTTCTATCAAGCAAGTGATTCATTTTTTTGAGAATTTGGCTGAAGATGAAAAGTATTTTCCGGCTTTACAAAGCTGGGTGGACCGTTGTATTCACTTACCAGAAGTTGAGAAGCTAATCCACAATGCGATTGATGAAGACGGCAGTGTATTATCAACTGCGTCAAGTCAACTGGGTAGTATCAGACGAAATCAATCGAATACCGAACAACAAGTTCGTAATCAACTGAATCAAATATTAAAAAGTAGAGCGTCTCAATTAACTGATACCCTCATAACAATCCGTAATGGACGTTATGTAGTGCCTGTTAAAGCTGAATACCGTAATCAGATGGGGGGAACAGTTCATGACCAAAGTAGCTCAGGTCAAACTCTATATATGGAACCCCAGAGTGTCGTTAATCTAAATAACCGCTTGGCTGAATTAAAAGTGGCTGAACGAAAAGAAATTGATCGAATTCTTGATGAAATTTCACAAAATTTAATGCCATACGCGGAAGATATTAGTACGAATCAAGAGATGCTCGCACAGTTAGATTTTATTCAATCTAGAGCAGGGTATGCTCGTGAGATAAAGGCAACGAAACCGATCTTGTCGAAGGATTTAATTGTTGCTCTTTGGCAAGCAAGACATCCACTCATTGATTCTGTAGATATCGTGGCGAATGATATTTTACTTGGAGAAGAATATAAAGCACTTATTATAACTGGACCCAATACGGGTGGTAAGACAATTTTACTTAAGACACTCGGTCTCCTACATTTAATGGGGCAATCGGGCTTACATATTCCGGCAGAAGAAGGAAGTCAGATTGGTGTATTTGATAATGTATTTGCTGATATTGGTGATGAACAATCGATTGAACAAAGTTTAAGTACTTTTTCAAGTCATATGACTAACAATGTTCGCATAATTAATGAGGCTACTTATGAATCATTAGTACTATTTGATGAATTAGGTTCAGGAACGGATCCTCAAGAAGGTGCAGCATTGGCAGTGGCGATTTTAGAACATTTCCGAAAAATTGGAACAACTATTATGGCAACAACTCACTATCCTGAATTGAAGCTTTATGCCAATGATGCTAAAGATACAATCAATGCTAGTATGGAGTTTAATTCAGAAACACTATCACCGACATATCGTTTACTAATCGGTGTTCCAGGTCGATCGAATGCATTAGAGATATCTAAACGATTGGGTCTTCCAGACTCAATACTTCAAATTGCTCAAGAAGGCGTATCTAAAGATGATCAATCAATTAATGAAATGGTTGCGAATCTTGAACACGAACGTCGATCTGCAGAACAGGACCATCTGAAAGCAGAAAGGTTCTTAGATGATGCAGAACAATTGCATAAAGATTTACGTCAGGAATATAATCGCTGGTTAGAGCAAAAGAACAAATTAGTTGAAAAAGCAAAACAAGATGCTAATGAGTTAGTTCGTGAAAAGCAAGACCAAGCCGAAAAAATATTACGTGAGATTCGTGAATTACAATTAGAACAAGGACAAAGTAACACAATTAAAGAACATGTTCTTATTGAAAAACGAACTTCATTTGATGACTTGAAGTTACCAGAGGAACTCAAGAAAAATAAAGTACTTAAGCGAGCTAAACAAAAGAAAACACTTAAACCAGGTGATGATGTTGAAGTACTTTCATATGGACAAAGAGGAACTATTGTCGAGCAATCTGGTAAAGAAGAGTATGTTGTTCAAATGGGAATTTTAAAAATGAAAATCGCAGAAAAAGATTTAGAACCGCTTAAAAAGATTGAAAAACCAACCAATATTAACGTACAGCGTAATGTTAAGTCTAAAGTCCAAACATCACTCGACTTACGTGGTGAACGATATGATGCAGGCTTATCTAGATTAGCGCAATATTTAGATTCAGCAATACTATCCAATCATCCCATGGTAACAATTATTCATGGTAAAGGAACTGGAGCGTTAAGAAGTGGTGTTCAAACTGCACTACGAGAACATTCTCAAGTAGACCGATTTGAATACTCACCGCCAAACGCAGGTGGAGATGGTTCAACGATTGTCTATTTTAAATAGGAATTCTTTTGACATTCATTACAATAAGCACTTGAGCAATTAAATAGTGTTCGTTATAATGAGATGATATAATGGTTTTATGAAAAAGGAGGTATGTAAAAATGGCACAAGCAATATCAGATGATCAATTTACAACAAAAACAAGTGAAGGGGTTACATTAACGGACTTTTGGGCACCTTGGTGTGGACCATGTCGTATGCAATCACCTATCGTGGATGAATTAGCTGAAGAAATGGATGACGTTGAATTCTATAAAATGAATGTTGATGATGAACCAAAAACAGCTCAATCATTTGGAATCATGTCTATTCCAACTCTTTTAATTAAAAAAGATGGCGAAGTAGTTGAAAAATTAGTCGGATACCACGATAAAGCACGTTTAACTGAAATTTTAAATCAATACAAATAAGATCTAAGTTATACAATTTGAAGCACTCATCATTTAATCGAGATGAGTGCTTTTTTGATTGAAGTAATAAATAGAATGACTATACTCATATTATATTTTGGGTCAATATTATCCGGATTCATAATGAATTAAAAATGAAGTTGTATAATAAAAAAGTCTGAATTTACTTTGATAGAATCTGTTGAATGGTATCACAATTCCCCCTAGTTATATAAAGAAAACTAGACTATAATTGAATTGAGAGGTGTGTGCAAGAATGTCTAAAAGAGTTTTAGTTGTAAATGATATTCCGGGTGCAGGAAAAGTAGCTGCGAATATTAATATACCAATATTATCTGCAGGTGGAATGGAAGTATCAGTTCTACCTACAATGTTCGTATCAACCCAGACAGGGGAAAGTTATTCTAACATCATCCGGCATGAAATGAATGAAGATTTTAGACGTACTTTAGATGTATGGAAAAATAATGATATACATTTCGATGTTATTTTGACAGGCTACTTTTCAACGATTGAACAACTTGAACTATTTACTGAATATTATCTTCAGGAAAAAGTACGTAATCCAGAAATGAAGTTGTTAATGGATCCTATTATGGCAGATAACGGGAAATATTATCCGGGATTTGATCATCGAATCGCAGAAAAGTTTTCTGCATTAATGAAACAAGCAGATATTGTTTTCCCAAATATTACAGAAGCTTGTTTTATCACAAATACACCTTATTCTGAATTGATGACAGTTGAAGAATTGAATCAAGTAAGCCTTAAATTAATCGAGTCTGGTGTTCAATATGTTGTAATAACTGGTGTTAGGGTGCCTGAAAGCAACCCAAATCAAATTGGATTTTATGTAAGAGGGCAAAATGATTATAATAGGTTAATCATGCATAAATATTATCCAGAGCATTTTTTTGGTACAGGAGATATTGTTGTGAGTTCCGCGACAGTTTGGTTTAGCAGAGGTTACTCAATAGAAGATACTTTATTAAAGACTGGGAAGATTATCGAGCAATCATTAGATAATACATTGGCTTTAAATAGAGATATAAAATGGGGAATTTACTTCGAACCGATACTAAATCAATTTTTCCCGATAAATGACAAAGAGAGGAGTTTTTAAATGAAAGATGTAACTAGTACATCTGCAAGCAAAAGTTGGAAAGATTTTTTTCAGAAAAATATGACGAAAAATAAATTAACAGGAGGTAAAGTACGCTATCTCTACATTTTATTAGTAGTTCTTGTATGTTTATATTATTATATTATGCTTCCACCTATACATTATGCTTCGTTAGATTTTTGGATTTTCTTGTTTATTATTGTAGCAGGAATCATCATTATTGAACTTTTAGCTGATAGCGTAAAAACTATTTCAAAACTAAAGAGCGGAGAACCGAATTTTAGCTGGCCTAAATTTTCACTTAAGTATAAATTATTGGTCTATCCTTGGCCTGTATTAGTTGTTGTTGGTGCTATAGCTTACTTAGTGTTATCACCTGTGTTTTTCTCAGAGAGTTATTCTAATATGATAACTGTAGATCAAGCAGTATTTGAAGAGGATTTTCCAGAAACAAATATTAATCAAATACCTCTAGTTGACCGGGATACAGCCGAAAGACTTGGTAATCGGCAATTAGGTAATATCACAGAGTTAGTATCACAGTTTGAGGTGGCGAATGATTATACTCAAATTACAATTGATTCAGCACCATACCGTGTGTCACCACTAGAGTATGCAGGCTTCTTCCGTTGGTTGAATAATTTCCAGACGGGAATACCACATTATATTCAAGTAGATAATGTGACTGGAGAGGTGCAATTACAAACGCCAGCACAACCAATTCGATATAGTCATTCTGAGATTCTGAACCGTGATGTTATGCGTAAATTACGTTTTTCAAATCCATTTTCATTATTCGAAAGTCCAACCTTTGAAATAGATGATGAAGGTAATCCTTACTACGTAGCATCAACGTATACACGTAATTTCTTCATCAGAGAACCAGAAGTTAATGGTGTAATTGTACTGAATGCTATGACAGGTGAAACTGAAACATATTCATTAGATAATATACCTAGTTGGGTAGATAGAGTATATGGTGCGGATTTAATTATGCATCAATTAACTATGCAAGGGCACTATCGTAATGGGTATTTTAATTCACTCTTTGCCCAAGAAGGTGTAACTGAACCAACAGCTGGTTATAATTATTTACCTATTGGTGATGATTTGTATCTTTATACTGGTATCACATCTGTGGTAGCGGATGAGTCGAATATTGGGTTTGTTTTGGTGAACCTGAGAACGAAAGATGCTCAAATGTTCCCATTAAGTGCAGCAGAAGAATTTTCAGCAATGCGTTCAGCTGAAGGTAGTGTACAAGAAACGAGTTATACTGCAACGTTCCCACTACTTATAAATATCAATGGTAAACCAATGTATATTTTAACGCTTAAAGATAATTCAGGGCTAATCAAAGAATATGCTTTAGTTGATGTTCGAAATTATCAAGATGTATATGTAGAATCAAGTGTAGCTCAATTAATGCAGTCTTATGCAGTAGATAATCCTTTAGATATTGAGGAAATTGAAACAGAGGACGATTTAGAGCAATTTACCGGAGAAGTAGACGAAGTACAAGCAGTGGTTGTAGAAGGTAACACTGTGTATTACTTTGCATTTGATGGTACAGTTTACAAAGCTGATATCTCATTAAATGACCACTTACCGTTCTTAGAAGCAGGAACTGAAGTTGATTTCACAGCAACAGAAGCTGGTGTTGTAAGAGAAATTGAATGGTAAACTAAAAAATTAAACAAAGATCACACATTGAATTGAAAAATCAATGTGTGATCTTTTGCGTCATAGTAAATATATGTTTATGAACTAAAGTTTATATGGTTTGGATTATGATTGTAAGTGCTTTATACTTAAAATATGAAATGTATTAAAGGAGGCAATTATGTTATCAGTAACAAACTTAATTAAAAGTTTTGGAGATTTACGAGCAGTAGATGGTGTCTCATTTGATATTGAGGATGGATCTATCTTAGGTATGATTGGCCAAAACGGTTCCGGGAAGACAACAATATTTCGGATGATACTTGATTTTTTAACCCCAGAAGAAGGTGGGACAGTATTTTGGAATGGTGAGAAAATTGGCAGCAATATTTATGATATTGTAGGATATCTACCTGAAGAACGTGGATTGTATGAATCTATGACAATCGAACAACAAATCACTTACTTTGCTCAACTTCGAGGAATGCAGAAGAATGATATTGACATGAAAATTGATGAGTGGATGAAAAAGTTCGATGTTAAAGGGGTGCGTACCGATAAGATAAAAACATTATCAAAAGGAAATCAACAGAAGGTACAACTTATCGCAACACTTATTCATGAGCCTAAACTCGTTATTTTGGATGAACCCTTTAGTGGATTAGATCCAGTAAACGCAGAATTATTAGAAAAAGGTATTATCGACTTGAAAGAAAAAGGAAGTGCTATTATTTTTTCGAGTCATAATATGAGTAATGTTGAAGAAATTTGTGACAAGTTAGTAATGATTCATCATGGCAAACAATTATTATATGGCGAGATCAATGAAGTAAGAGAAAGCTTTGGACGTACATTTATTTATATAGAGACTTCCGACTGGACTCAAGAGAGTTTATCTAATCTCGAAGGTGTTGAAAGTGTCATTGAAACGAGAAAGGATAATTTCACTTTAAAACTTGAAGATACATCATATGGTAAAACTTTATTTAAGACTATTTCAAAAGGTGATTATTTACCGAAATTCAGTCAGCAACCACCCACTTTAGAACAAATATTCAAGATGAAAGCAGGTGAATCAATTCATGAATAGACTGAGTATTATTATCAAAGAAGTTTATCGAAAGAATGTATTGTCTTGGTCATTTTTCTGGATGATTGTCTCACCCATTGTCATGATAGGTGTAGTCTTGTTAATTGGATATTTTATTGGTTCAAGCCAAGCAGATTCAACAGTTGGCAACATAGCTGTGATCGGTGCAGAACCAGAAGTTCAAGAAATTATTGAACAAGCGAATGAAGGTAATAATATTGCTTATAATTATGGCCTTGAAGGAGCAGAAGCTGCCCTACAAAATGATGCGATTGAAGGTTATTTTTACTTTGAGGGAGAAGAGGATACTCCTACTTATTATCGAAAAACAACAAGTAAAGATATATCATTAGCCCCTTTTGAGGAAGCATTAACCCAACATGAATTTATTAATTCGGCTGAAGAGTTAGGACTTACAAGTGAACAACTGAATGAAATTCAATCGATTAATATTTCAATTGATAGCGTAAATATTAGTTTAAGCGATGATGGAGAGGTTGTTGAACAATCCACACAAGATCCTGTTAGAATAGCTAGAATTGCGATTGCTTATGCCGTATCGATTATTGTATTCATTTTTATAATGAATTACGTTAGTATTATTTCTCAAGAAATTGCAGTAGAGAAGGGTTCAAGAATAATGGAAATTATTCTCTCAAGTGTATCACCTACGGCACATTTTTTAGGCAAATTAATAGGGATATTACTGGTAATTCTAACTCAAATTGTTATTTACTTAGTTCTTTATTTCTTAATATCATTCATTATTCAGCAATTTAATCTCCTAGCGAATTTTGAAGGTTTAAATATTGGTGAGCTCTTGCAAGGAAGCGGGAATGTAGTCATATTAGGAATTATCTATGCAATTAGCGGTATATTAATTTATACTGTTTTAGCTGGATTCCTTGGCTCGTTAGTATCTAAGACTGAAGACGTCAATAAAATGATTACACCGATTATATTCTTAGCATTAGGAGGGTTTTATATAGGAATGTTTGCTTTGAATTCCACTAATAACCCATTAGTTAGAATATCATCACAAATTCCATTATTTACCCCTTTTATTATGCCTTTTAGAGTTGCTGCTGAAACAGTTAGTTCGGTCGAAATTACGATATCGTTAATCGTATCGGCACTTTTCATGATTTTCGTTATCTGGTTTTCACTATTATTTTATAAGAGTAATGTGCTCATCTATAGTGATAAAGGTATGATTAATGCATTCAAGCGTTCATTTGCCTTGTGGAAAAGCGAAAGAGCAAGTAAGTAATGCGAATATTAAACAATCCAATTCATTTGGATTGTTTTTTTAGTTTTATAGGAACATTTTTTAGCATTATTATATAATCAGCGTTATACTATAGTTTAATAATTATTTGTTTACTTTTGGATGGATTAAACTCTATTCACAAAATATCTATTGAGTTATAATGAAGAATGAACTATTAGAAAAGAGATGAATGTATGAAAGAATTACCCATAGGATTTATTGATTCAGGATTTGGCGGTTTAACTGTAGTTAAGCAAAGTTTAAAGCAATTACCAAATGAATCGATTATCTATCTTGGCGACAGTGCAAGAGCACCTTATGGGCCGAGGTCATTACAAGAAGTAAAACGATATATATGGCAGATGACAAATTTCTTGCGTGAAAAAGGAATTAAAATGTTAGTCATTGCATGTAACACAGGAACGGCAGCTGCCTTAGAAGAGATCAGAGCGACTTTAGCAATACCTGTCGTCGGTGTTATTCATTCGGGGTGTCGAACAGCGATAAAATCGACAACGGGTGGTAAAGTAGGAGTTATCGGAACACAAGGTACGATTAATAGTAATATGTATGAGGAAGTCATGCTTGAAAAAGCCGATACATTAAATATTACAAGTATCGCGTGCCCAGAATTTGTAGAAATTGTAGAGTCCCAAAACATTAATTCAGTGGAAACTTTAAATACAATTAATGAACGCTTAAAACCTTTGAAAGAAGCTGGCGTTGATAGCTTAGTTTTAGGCTGTACACATTATCCATTACTTATTGATAAGATACAGCAAGCGATGGGACCAGATGTCTCATTAATTGATTCAGGTGTAGAAACAATTAATGAAGTGAGTACTTTATTAGATTACTTTAATTTGAGTCGAACTGCAGAAGAAGCAACAATCACACCAGCAACTCAAGTAATATATACAACAGGTAATGCATTAGAATTTGAGAGTTTCGCACGTTTATGGTTGGATCAGCCTGAACTCGAGGTTGATGAATGTGATATAAAAGGGGAGATTATCGTTGATCATAATGATAGCGAGTCATAATAAAGGAAAAATAAGAGAATTTAATGAAATGTTCAAAAATTCTGATATAGAAGTAAAATCCTTACTTGATTATCCTGAAATATCAGAAGTAGAAGAAACTGGAACGACGTTTCAAGAGAATGCACGCTTAAAGGCGGAAACGATTGCAAATGAATTAAAGGTCATAACCTTAGCAGATGATTCAGGACTTGTTGTACCAGCTTTAAATGGAGCACCAGGGGTATACAGTGCAAGGTATAGCGGTGAGCCCAAAGATGATAAAAGAAATAATGAAAAATTACTAAAAGAGATGGAACAGTTTGATGATGAGAAGCGAAAGGCTTACTTTCAATCGGTTTTAGTATTAGCTTATCCTGAAAATGAAAGTTTAGTTGTTGAAGGCAAAGTCGACGGATATATTCTAAAAGAATTAAGTGGTAGTGATGGATTCGGTTATGATCCATTATTCTACTATCCAGAAAAGAAACAATCATTTGCAGAAATGACGCTAGAAGAAAAGAATCGAATTAGTCATAGAGCTAATGCGATGAACAAATTGAAAAATAAAATAGACAATTGGATAAAGGGGCTAGATATACATGAAAATGATGCTAATAAGTGATAATCATGGACGATGGAAGCAAGTTTACAATATCGTTAAAGAAGTTAGACCTACTGTTGATTATATCTTCCATTTAGGAGATTCTGAATTTGAACACGATGATTCTATTTGGGAAATAATCGACGGCGTTGTTCAAGGAAACATGGATAGTACACATCATTATCCGATGGAACAGATTATCGAAACGCCAGAGGGTAAGGTCTGTCTAGTACATGGACATCATCAAGGTGTTAATCGTTCCAACAGTGCAGTAATCGATTTAGCTAAAGAACGTGGAGCGAAGTTTGTATTTCATGGACACACACATCAATTAAAAAGCGAAATGGTTGATGATATATTATTAGTAAATCCTGGAAGTCTAAACAATTCAAGAGGAATCCATTCATATAGAACGTATGCGATAGTTAATGTGACAAAAGATAAATATGAAGTCTCATTTTACGATGAAGATATGAAGCTATTAAACGATTTAACTCAAACATACCTAAGATAAAAAAAGTGATGAGATTAAAATCTCATCACTTTTTTTATTAAACCTCATCATATACTGAACTAGGAATCTTGATTTCCTGCTCTTGAAGGGCAAGAAGATACTCTCGGTAAAATATACTCGTATGCATATAATCTTCACCTGTTGCCACTTTAAAAGCAATTCGGTAGTTGAAGGTTTGATCAACACCACGAACAAAACCAACAATAGTAGGTTCGTCACGCATAACCTCATTGTATTTTTCATAAATCATTTGAGTAATTTGAGCCATTTCTGTTTCAAAAACATTGAATTCAGTTTCATCTGCAACAGGTATTTCTATTGTAACCTGTCTAGTACTGCGACTTTTATTATTTATAGTTGCAATTAAACTATTCGGAACATAATACTTATCGCCGCTTGCAGCTTGAAGGGTAGTTGTTCGTATACCAACATCTTCAATCGTACCAGAGATTTCTTCAGCAGGAATTTCAACGAAATCACCAACTTCAAAATAATTTTCAAAAATAATGAAAAAGCCATTAATCATATCATTAATTAAATCTTGAGCACCAAGTCCAATGGCCACACCGGCTATCCCAGCACCAGCTAATAATGTACCTACTGGAAATCCTAAAGCGGTCAATAAGTAATATACAAATAGAAAATAAAGAATATACATTGAAAAGTTTCGAAGTAATGTATTGATTGTCTTTATCCGTTGTGGAGACTGCTTACCACGGAAACTAATACGCCCAGCAGGATTAGCATCAAAAAAAGCTTCTACAATATATTTAATAATCAAAAAAATAATTGTAATAACCACTAGACGGAATAGAATAGTACCGAAATAAATGATATTTTCAGACGTTTCTTCTGGCATATAATTCCTCAGGATACTTTCTAAATTAAATTGACCAAAAATCAATTTATCACACTCCTTTATAAAAATATAACAGAGTCAGAATGATTTAGGTAGTATTTTGCATAAGTAAATCTTCGCTATAAGTATTTAAAAATAAAAATAAATAACTCAAAAAGTATCCAATTATTTGTACAACATCCTTAAAAATGATATATTTATCCTATAAGAATAGGGAAGGAGTGAGTAAGAAGTATGACATTAGGAGAACTTGCTGGAATTATTGCAGCGCTTGCATTTGTTGTTTTAGTCATTTTTATCTGTCTAAACTTGTCAAAGTTATCGCAAATATTAAAAGATGTAAATGAAACGGTGACAAAATTAAATACTACAATTGATGTAGTTACAAAAGATGTTGATAATCTATCGATTGAAGTTGAAGGTTTATTAAATAAAGCCAATACTCTAGTTGATGATGTAAATGGAAAATTAAGTAAAACTGATCCACTATTCGTCGCTATCGGAGATTTGGGAACATCTGTTTCAGATTTAAATGATTCAACTAAAAATATGACTTCAAATTTATTGAAGGGTGTAGGGAAAAAACGTCAGTCACCTATTGAAAAATTTGTTAGTTCAGCCAAAGGGGTAGCTCGTAAAAGACCTACGACTGCTGAGCCAGCACCATCACCTAGAACAGAAGCGTATAATCAACCTGTTACTAAAACGACACCATCAGTCCCACCCATTGCCCAAGTTGAACGAGATAGTAATGAATCTGAACTATTTGAAATTAAGAATAAACTGGCTTCTAAAACAGCTGGAGAAATTACAATAAAAAATTAAGAGCATAATTACAGAAAGGATGTTTTGAATGAGTAAAAATGGAGGATTTTTCCTAGGAGCATTATTTGGCGCTTCAGTAGCAGGTATCGCAGCATTACTTTATGCACCAAAATCTGGTAAAGAATTACGTCGAGATATAGCTGTTGAAGTCGATCAATTTCTTGACAGTGCAAGCGATTATACTGATTACGCTGTGGAACGTGGTGTTGAATTATATGACGCAGCATACGAAACAACTGAAGATATTAAAGTTAACTTAAAAGACTCAGCTGACCAATTTAAATCTCAATTAGGCGATATTCGTCAAGAAGCTTCCACAGAATGGGATCGTGTCAAAGAAGACATGAAACATACAAAGGATGAACTTAGCAAAGAAGCTGAGAATTTAAAAGCTGATGCAGAAGACTTAGGCGATACAATTACTGTTGAAGCCAAAGACTTTGCCAGTGATGTGAGTGACTCTGCACAACACATTCATAACTCTGCTGAAGAGTCTATGAAAAATGTAGAAAAAGAAGTAAAATAATCATATCTTTTTACTTATGCGGGTAATACATTAATTTAATGTATTATTCGCAGTTTTTTATTGACATTTTCATGAAAATATAGGAGTATATACTCTTAGGTCTCTTTAGATCATTTTCATGAAAACATTGCTTAATCCATAACCCACTGGAAATGAAACGCTTGCAATAAAAAATGAATTATGATAAATTTACAACAAGTAGATACAAACTGAAAGAAGGTTAGCCCTATGGAAAAACAAACAATTACAATATATGACGTAGCTCGTGAAGCTGGAGTTTCTATGGCAACGGTATCTCGTGTTGTCAATGGAAATCCAAATGTTAAGCCAAGTACGCGAAAAAAAGTTTCAGAGGTAATTGAAAGATTAGATTACCGACCAAATGCTGTTGCGCGTGGTTTAGCAAGTAAAAAAACAACAACGGTAGGTGTAATTTTACCGAGTATTACGAATTTATTCTTTTCATCGTTAGCTCGAGGGATTGATGATATTGCATCGATGTATAAATATAACATCATTCTTGCAAACTCAGATGAAAGCCAAGAAAAGGAAGTTCAAGTATTTAATAACTTACTTGCCAATCAAGTTGACGGTGTCATCTTTATGGGACAGAGCGTTTCTGATTCAATCAAGAAAGAAATTGATCGTACATCAACACCTGTTGTTTTTGCTGGAACATTAGTTGATAATCCAGAATATTATAGTGTTAATATTGATCACACAGTAGCAACAAAAGAAATAACTGCTGAATTATTAGATCATGGACGTCGTGTAGTGTTGGTTACAGACGAACCTGAATTATTAACATCACAACATCGCTTAGAAGGGTTCAAGGCTGCGTATGCAGAAAAAGGTCTTGAGTTTGATAATGACTTAGTGATTCAACAAGGTCTTAAATATACTGATGCTGATAAAGTATTAGAAGAATTACAAAACGTTAAAGCAGATAGTGTTATAGTAAAAGAAGATACCTTTGCTGCTGCACTAATGAATGCTGCTTTAGATGCTGGATTTAAAGTTCCAGAAGATTTAGAAGTAATCACTAGTGATAACTCAATCGTAACTGAGATTGTACGACCAAAATTAACAAGTATCCAACAACCTTTATATGATATTGGTGCCGTTGCAATGCGTTTATTAACTAAAATTATGAGTAATGAGGAAGTAGATGAGAAACAAGTTATCTTACCTTATAAGATTAAACATCGTGGCTCAACAATTCATGAAGAAAATCAATAAACTTTATCACAATTAAAAAAACCAACCCTTTGTTGATTTGACAACGGGCTGGTTTTTTTATTCTAACAAAATGTAAGGACATAAATGGAGCTATAAGGGCGAAATTTGCGGTTTTAAAACTATATTAGACAAAGAGTCACCTGACTAGTGGAGTCTTTGAATAAGGTGAATAATAGTCTGTTCATCCCTGTTGTTCGTCAAACAGGTGAGTACTATCTTAAAATTTTAACTTAGAATATTTGGCAAATTAAAAAACACTGAAGTTACCTAATAATAGCAACTTCAGTGTTTTTAATCATTATTACCCTTGAACTGATTCAGTTTGTTCTTCATCAGTATTTGATTCATCATTTTCATCTGGGTTTTCAGTTGTTTCATCTGTGTTAGATTCATCTTCAGTGCTACTATTACTTTCATCACTTTCTTGAGATGATGATTGTTGTTGCTGCTGTTGCTGTTGTCTTCTTTGTTGTTCTTGAAGCGAACGAACATTATTCCAAAATAAAGCTAAATCATCTTCAGATGCCCCTAACATAAAGTCAAACGTTAACTCAGGTGCAGGGCTAGAAACTTTGAATAACTCAGTCTTAGTAGGGCCAGTTATTTGATAAGTACTTCCATTGTGAGTGAAGTTACCTGGAAGCGTCCCAGTTTGCTCTAATACAGTCTGTTCTTGGACAGAGCTTGGTTGAACAAAGGTTTCATCAGTACCAAATATTTCAGGACGTAAAGCATATAAATCATTTACAATTCGTGCCCAGTAAATTTGACTACGAACACTTTCACGATCAAATCCATCATTTACGTCAATTGTATAATCTGCATATCTTGAATCATACCCAATCCAAGATCCAATTGTGATTGATGGGGTAGAAGCAATAAACCAAATATCTTTAGAGTTTTCACTAATACCTGATTTCGCAATCCAATCTCCAGGAACGTTCATGTTTTCATTGGCAGTTCGTCCCGTACCTTCAGTCATTGTATCACGTAACATATCTACCATAATATAGTTAGTATCCTCTGAGAATATTCTGGTAGGTGCTTCGTTTTGTTGGAATACAACATTGCCAAAAGCATCCTCGATACGATTAATGTAATAACCATCAACATATTCTCCACCATTCGCAAAAGTAGAAAATGCACGCGTTTGTTCTAATACAGTAGGGCCTGTTGAAACGCCACCCAGTGAGAAAGGTAAGCGTTGTGCATCACTTTCAGTATATGAATCGATCGTATTAAAGCCCATACGTTCTATATAATCAATAATAGGCACACCTTGACGGAGCAATTCTTCATAGATTCGAACTGCGGGTATATTATCTGACTTTAAGAGAGCCGTACGAGCAGTCATTAGGGTACCACTTACTACTTCCCCATAGTTTGTAGGTGCATAAATTTCACCATTATCTAATTCTCTAACAAAAGCTGTATCAGGAATAATTGTAGCAGGACTAATGATGTTGTTTTCAACCGCTGGTCCATAAACTGCTAAAGGTTTAATTGTAGAACCAGGGGAGCGACGCATTTGGAATGCGTGGTCAATTTGATTGTTTTCAAAATCAGTACCAGCAACAAAACCAAGTACAGCTCCAGTGTTATTATCGATTGCTACTAAACCAGTTTGTACTTCTTCAACGTAATATGTTTCAAAGCCAGTTTCTGGATCGGTATAAACACCGTCATAGACAGCACCTAATTGATCTTCATAAGCTTGTGCTGATTCTTGTAACTGATCGTAAATCTCTTTGTCGATAGTTGAGTGAACTCTATATCCACCTGTACGTAACTGATCTTCTGCTGCAAAGTAATACTCATTGTACCATTCATCATCACTATAGACTTGTTTCCAAGAGTAGCCATCATCTTGGATGTTTAATAACATCAGCTGTTCAATTGCACCATTCATAATAGCTTGATAAAGATATGATTGGCGCTCTTCCTCACGTGGCTCTGATGGTAAGAAGTCTTGTGTAATATCATAAGCAATAGCAGTTTCATACTCATTTTTTGTTATTTTCTCTTCACGGTACATACGATATAAAACTTCATTCATTCGATCAATACCAAATTGAAGAGATTCTTCGTCACGAATTTCACCATTTTGATTATATGGTGTGTAACTATAAGGATCTTGTGGTAAACCAGCTAAGAAGGCTGCTTGATTCAATGTTACATCATCAGGCGAAACACCAAAGATACCTTCAGAAGCTTTTACAATACCTGCAACATTATCGCCATTATTATTTCTTCCAAAAGGGGAAACATTTAAATAGGCTGTTAAAATTTCTTCTTTAGAGAAGTAATTTTCTAATCGAAGAGCTAAGAGAATCTCGTTTGCTTTTCTAAAGAAAGTAACATCATTCGTAAGCATTTGTTGCTTAACTAATTGTTGAGTAAGGGTAGAACCACCTGTACCTGAACCTGTTAAGAATGTTTCAAGTACAGCACGAAATAATGCTTTAGGAACTATACCGGGATGCTCTTCGAAATATTCATCTTCTGTAGCTACAAAACCATCTACGATATAATCAGATATATCGTTTAGATTAGCAACAGAACGGACAATATCTGTTCGGACATTAGCGATAGGATCTCCATTTGCATAATATAAAGTACTTTGTTGCTCAAGACGATTAATTTGTTCAGCCATTTCTCGTTGAGTAGGAGGTGGGGTGTTGGATACAAGATTAGCAAAGAATCCAATTCCTGCTCCACCAATTAAGGCACCTGCTAAAACAATAATAATAATGATGTACATAATCAGTCGTTTAATAACATTGAATGTAACATTCATGCCGAAAAATGTTTTATCTTTTAGAGAAAAGTTTTTAAGTGAATATTTTTCTTTTCTTTCTTGACGACGTTTTTCTCTCTTCGCTACTTTATCATCAATGGGTTCATCGTTTGGCTGATGATCACTAGCCAAAGCCCCGACAGTCATAGTGGGTGCAGCTAGGAATGCATTACTATCGTTATCTTCATGATCTGAGGAAGAAGATACTACATCTTGATTATCAGGACTAAACACATGAATCGAATCCATGGAAGAGGACCAGTGTTCGTCAGGAAAAACTACCTTATCACCGTTTTGATTATCATTTGATAAAGTACTTTCCTCATTTAACTTTGTTTCGTTGTTATTTGGCATTGAATAAGCTAAATCGATACCATCCAAATCATCACTGTAATTGTCAGAAACTGTATTAGTGTCTGATAAATCATGCTTTACGTCTTCTGTTTTCGAAACTGAATTTGAGGTCATAGATTTGTATGAATCTTCTATTTCTATGTTTGTACTCATACTTTCTAACTGTTTTATTCTCTCTTTACGACGTCTCTCACGCTCAGCAAACAATTGATCCGGACTAGGAAAGTCAGAATCATTAGTCTGAGAAAAATCAGCATTAACATTTGATTCTTCGAATGACTTATCTGTTTTTTTCGGAATTGGATTAGTGGTATAACTAACTTTATCTGAATATAAGCTCTCAGCATTTAATTGATTACCCTCATTTAAACGAGAAGGAGAATTGTCAGCGAGTTTACTTTGTTCTCTTACTATTTTTCTTTTACTAGCATCGTCTCTGATTGGTATATCATTCGTTTGGAGAGAAGCTCTTTTTGCTCGTTCATTTAAATTTCGACTTTTAGCCGATTTTATATTTGAATAGTCAGAAGAGGGTGCCTCATTTGTATCAGTAAATAGCTTTTGGACTCTTTTGATTGAACGATTTAACATTATTGAAGATCTATTGGGTTCAATCATATCACCTTGTGATTCACTAGGTTTATTTGCTTCGAGTTGTTTATTGAAATCCGAATCAGATGCTTCTTCCTTCTGGTTATCAGTATAGCGTTCTTTTTGTTCATCTTGAAATTTCTCATAAAAGCTATCCCACTTTGTGGAAGAAGAGTGTTTTATTGATTCTTTTGAGTTTTCAGAGTTAACTTGATGAGTAGATTGGTTATCTTCAATAGGCTCGTCAAATGAAATGTCAAAAAAATTATTATCTTTAGAATTATTTTTTGAATTTTTATCAGTCATTGATTCACCATCTTCCTGTTTATATTATTTTTAGGCAGTTTCAGTATTGTAAAGAGATTCTCCAATAGCAGTTAAACGATTTTGCCATTCTTCTGTTGATAAATTATTAGAAGTTACAAAACGATTGCGAGGATGACGACGGCATTCTGGTGAACATCCACGTACATATTTTGCTTCATTTTCTTCAGAAGTTAAAATTTGTTTGTTACATTCAGGATTACAGCAGTTTACATAACGCTCACAAGGAGTTCCGTCATAGTGATCTTTACCAACAATTGTTGGTGCTACACGATTAATTGGAACAGAGATACGTTCATCAAAAACATACATTTGACCTTCCCATAAATCACCTTGAGTTTCAGGATCTTTACCGTAAGTGTCAATACCACCTTCTAATTGGCCAACCTCTGTAGCAAGTCCTTCACGAAGCATCCAACCAGAGAATTTCTCACAGCGGACTCCACCAGTACAATAAACTACGACTTTTTTATCCATGAATTTTTCTTTGTTATTAATAACCCATTCCGGTAATTCACGGAAATTACGAATTTCAGGGCGAATAGCTCCTTTAAAATGACCTAGGTCATATTCATAGTCATTACGCGTGTCCAATACAATTGTATCTTTATCTTCAAGAGCTTCGCGGAATTCAGTTGGTTTTAAGTGTTTACCTGTAGTAGTTAATGGGTCGATATCATCTTCTAAGTCAAGAGATACAATCTCATCACGTACACGAACATACATCTTACTATGAGCATATCCTTCTGCTGGATCTTCTTTGAACCATACATCTTCAAAACCAGACTGTGAATGTAGGTACTCTTTATATTTTTCAGTTTGCTCGATTGTTCCTGATACTGTTCCGTTTATACCTTCAGTTCCAACTAATACGCGTCCTTTAAGTCCATGTCTTTTGCAAAAAGCAATATGATCTAACCTAAAAGCCTCTGGATCCTCGATTGTCTTGTACTTATAAAACAATAAAACCTTAAATTCTGTCTTCATTAAAAATTTCCTCCTTGTAGTTGCATACTACAGTTTTCTAAATACATATTATACTATTAAACGGGTATTGGTAACAAGTATTCTACAAACTTCATATAAATTTAATACAAAAATCATATTATGGATGAGAATGATTATCTAAATTGGTATAATACTAATTATATTAATAAAAAAACACAAAGATGGTGAAGCGTATGCTTAATAAAGTATTGTTAATAACAAATCCTGTCGCTGGAAAAGGCCACGGTGAAAAATATGCTGAAAAATTAAAAGATGTTCTTGAATTGAATCATAATTCAGATGTTGAAATAAAAATAACTAAAGTAGAACATGATGCTACAGAGTGGAGCAAAAATGCTACAAAAGAGGGTTTCGACACTGTAATTTGCCTTGGAGGCGATGGAACAGTCTCAGAAACAGTCAATGGGATTTTGCAAGCAGATGATAAACCGATTTTTGGTTTCATCCCAATGGGTACAGTGAATGATTTAGGGCGCGCACTAGGCTATAATATGAATGTAGAAAAAGCGATTGAAGACTTCAAAGAAGCATCATTAGACAAATTAGATGTCGGTAAAGTTAATAATCAAGTATTCGTTAATGTTATTGCATTAGGTCCTATCGCTGAAGAGGTTATGGCAACTAATTCAGACGATAAGAATAAATTTGGTGTACTGGCGTATGTTCGTGACGGCATAAAAGCTTTCTTTACAGATAAAGGTTATGAAATACGAGTAACGTCTTCAGATGGAACAGAAACGGATATTAAGACGAATCTATTATTTATTGGTTTAACGAATAGTATTGGTGGGGTAGAATTTATGGTTCCTGAAGCGAGTTATAATGATGGAAAAGGGTATCTTGCTGCTATTAAAGGACATACTCCAATCAGCACGATTAGAGCAGGGCTTGAGGTTGGTTTAGCTAATTTAGATGCTGATAATATCTTTAGATTATCTGACACGAAATTTAAGATAGAAGCATTAGATAATGAGAAAGTTATTACAAACGTTGATGGTGATAATGGACCAGAACTACCATTAGAAATTGAAATAATAAGTAATGCAATTGATGTTTTAATAACAGGAAAAAGTTAAAAAGCATATTGTGAGCAATATATTTGAAAATACGTTATAATTGTATTAGTGAGCGTTAAGGTCAACAAGGAAAGAGGGAATTAACGTGAGTACAGAAAACGTAACAGCAAGTGAACGTAAGATTATTGAACGTGAACTAAGAAGAGGTACTAGCAAATCTCGTATTGCAACGATTTTAGATGTTGATTACGAAAAAGGGCTTGTCAAAATTGAGAGTGTGAAGGACAAAATCCGTCCTGAAGTTGGTAATCAGATTGAATTTAAGTTCAGAGATAGTAAAATGAGTGGTATTATAATTAAACTATTAACGAATAGTGCTGTTGTCGAAATATATTGGAAAGAATCTGATATAACGATGCGTGATATTTGCGAAGATCGAACTATTGTGAACTTCAAAGATATAGTATCGTTTGTTTCTCTTCCAGTGCAAGATGAAGATGAAGATGTTATGTTCGAATACGAAGAAGTAACGACTACAAATTAAAAGAAACATGCCTCATTTTTAATAAGGCATGTTTTTGATTTAATTAAATTTCAAGTAAAAGCCATTCCAAGTTAATTTCGGAATGGCTTTTACTTATACTTGGAATAATTGATTTAGTTCATTTTGAGCCATTTGGTATACAGCTATTTCTTTATCATTGAGAATTTCATCATCGCCATTTTCTAATCCGAACTGAATGAGGGTATAACGTAACCAATCTTTGGGATTGGATATTGTTTCTTCGAAGAAAGGATAAAAAATCATGACATGTAAATTGAATAATTCATGTACTTGTGTTGCAAAGTGAGGATCAGTTTGAGCGAAGTAATCTTCAATTACTGTCGTTCCATCTTTGTAATAATCAGTATCTTTATATGCTTTCAATTCACTTGTATTAATGTTTTTTCGTGTATTTAACCAACAAAGTTCTAAGTTAATGTTTTCTTTACTATTTAATATGTAGTGTAATATATCATTTTTGATAAAGTTTAAAATATTCTCCTGCATTAACAATGCTTTAAGCAAGGGTAAATTTTTATTTAAATCAGTCTGATAAATTTGTTTTAATTCC
Organism: Aerococcaceae bacterium DSM 111021; assembly: GCA_020112395.1. Taxonomy (NCBI): domain Bacteria; kingdom Bacillati; phylum Bacillota; class Bacilli; order Lactobacillales; family Aerococcaceae; species Aerococcaceae bacterium DSM 111021. The sequence continues at coordinate 47,877 of JACCEK010000001.1, forward strand.
GATAATAAATCAAAATGCGAGAAAGACAATAAGTGATGCACATATGCTTGGAACTTTTCTTCAGTATCCAAATTATTTATTTTTTGCCTGATCTCTAATTGAGTAGTAATCGATTTAATTGATTTATTTAGTTCAATTGTCACAGTTGAACTTTGATTTAAATCTCTTAATTGATATAATTTATTTAAACTTTCACTAGTAGGACTCATTATTGGCAATGATTGAGAATATAGACTGATTAATTGTGTTGATTCTGAGATGAAATCTAAAGTAAATCGGTCATTTCTCCATAATCGTAATAAATCATTTTGCTGATTAAATGTAATATATAATTTAATCAGTTCAGTAAATATATGGGGAGCTTCATCTAGTTTATAACTCTTTTCTAATAAATGAATTCCTTCAGTAAAATGGTTATTTTCTAAAGCATTTATTGCTTTTCTGTAATAATTTTCAGCATTATTCGGCATTGGCGTAATATCTGTCATAGTTTTTCCTTTCATAAAAAATAAAAGAGGTTAAAGATGATCAAAATAAATACAGATGCTGCTTATAATCCCAACACTCAAGAGACTGGGATTGGCATACATATAGTACATGATAATCATCGTGAGTTAATAAAAATATTCGTATCGGAGGTTACAGATAATCATATTGCTGAGTTTCTAGCATTAATTGCAGCAATAAATTATATACAAACCAATCTTGATACAAACCAGATTATCACGTATCAGTCAGATAGTAAAATAGTAATTCAATCAATTGAAAAACAGTATGTAAAAAATATAGAATACAAAAAATTATTGGATTATATATTGAGCATTATCAATGAATACCCGACATTTTTTGCTAGTTGGATTCCAGAAGCTCAAAACCGTGGAGCAGATTCATTAGCAAAACAAGCTTTGAGAAAAGAGGGGAAATTAGAAAAAACGATTACTTATTCTCAATTAGTCTTTGATAAATTATAAAAATAAGCTTTCTGGTTGGGCTACTAGGCCTAATCAGAAAGCTTAATTTTAACCATAATAATTAAATATTTTTTAGTTGCGACGACCCCAGTATTGGTAATAAGTCACTTTTAAAGGACCATTGTATAACTTTCTCTTTTTAGTCGCTTTCTTACCGTAAAACTCTTCGAATTTATCATCACTTGTGATGATGTATTTACTCCATGTAGGCATTGTCTCGTATAAGTCACCCATTTGACGGTAAATATCTTGAACAGCTTCTTCAGATAACATTCTATCTCCGTATGGAGGGTTAGATATTAGGATACCGAAATCCGTCGTAGGGCGATAATCAGCCAGTTGCATTTGTTTGAATTCGATTGAATTTCCGACACCAGCTTCACGAGCATTGTCTTGTGCAATCTCAATCATACGTCCATCTACATCCGAACCAAATATTTGTAGTTCTTTATCATAATCAGCAGCTTCCTCGGCTTCAGTGCGAGTTTCTTGCCAAACATCAGTATGTTCGTTAAGTAAGTCCCATTTTTCAGCAGCAAATTCACGTTTTAAACCTGGAGCAATATTATGTCCCATTAATGCAGCTTCAATAAGGATTGTTCCTGAACCACAAGTAGGGTCGTACAATGGACGATCATCACGCCAAGTTGTAAGCATTACTAATGCAGCAGCCATATTTTCTTTCATTGGCGCTGTCCCTTTATGTTCACGGTATCCACGTTTGAATAAGCTTGTTCCACTAGTATCTAAAGTTAACATGACGTGGTCTTTTCTAATTGCAACTTCGATAGGGAAAAGGGCACCAGTTTCAGGTAAGTCAGAACGACGGTGGTAGAAGTCCATTAATCGTTTACTAATTGCTTTTTTTACAATACGTTGAACGTTAGGTACACTATGTAATGTTGACTTAATTGATTTTCCACTTACAGGGAATTCAGCATCCATAGGAAGAATATCTTCCCAAGGAAGGTCATAAGTTTGATTAAATAAGTCATCAAATGTTTTAGTGTCAAATTCACCAAAAATAATTTTTACACGGTCCGCTGTACGTAACCATAAGTTACTATATGCAATATCTTTTGCAGTACCATCAAAACGAACAAGTCCATTTTCAGTTTGGGTCTCATAACCAAAATCTTTAAGTTCTCTAGCAACTAAAGCTTCAATTCCAGCAGCTGCAGTAGCTAATAACGAGTATTTTTTCATATTTTTCACTCCAATATTTTTCCACTTTAAGTTTACATAAAAAAAGACTCTGATTCCAGAGTCAATTAAATAAAACCTATGAATAGTAAATTTCTATAAGCCATGTCCTGTCATTATCTCTAGCATAGGGACTAGAGATAATGGATAATCATCTATCTACGATAATAATACCGTCTTCTTCTTTTGTTCATTTACTACTTGAAGAAATGCCCCTACCAATGTTTGGGTTGCTCGCTCGAGGGGTTTACCGCGTTCCAATCTTATAGTTTCCTATAAGCTTCGTCTCTGTGGCACTTTACAAAATACTGCATCATAGTCGAAACCTTAGATGGTTTTTTTGCCGTTATCCTTAAAAGGATACCTTAACTTATTTTTTCGTTAAGCACGAACACTACAAGCATCGCAGCTTGTGCGAGCATGGACTTTCCTCAGCTAAATTAATAACCGCGATTATCTGAAATTTACTAGATCATTTATTAATATTTTGTTGCTTTTGAGTAATCGATTGTATTGTCTGTATTGTCAATTTTAGAACCGAAAACATGCTTTTCTAAATTTGATAAACGCTTAAGAATATCAAAGTTTGTTACACCGCTCCCAGGAGAGTTAGGTGTGCTTTTCTTAGCTAATGCAAGTTGTTTTGTAAGCTCATCGACTTTACTAATTAGACGTTCATTTTCATTTTTTAAATAAACTACATCTTTTTGGAAAGAATCGTAATCTCTGATGATACTGTCTAAATACTCATCAACTTCAGCAGTATTGTATCCTCGCACAGATTTATTAAACTCTTTTTGTAATATATCTTTTGCAGTTAGGTTTTTTTCTGCCATTTTATTCACCTCGTATGTTATATATTTTTATAAGAATGGCACTTTAGTTGAAACTAATTAATAGTTTACTATTACTTCGAATAAAATTCAAAGTAAAACACTAAAGAAATAATTAAGTTAGTATTACAACGTTTGACTAATTTTATTATGCCATGAAATTAGTCAAATTGCTAATTCATTATAATGTGCTATGGCGTGAATAACAAGGGGGAAATTAGTTTATTGATAAATAATTATTTAATGAAGAGTGAGAAGGTATTTTGTTTTTGCTTAGTTAGGTCTAGCTAACTCTAATTAAATTGAAATATAATGCAAAATCAGTCATAATATTAGATGACTAATTAGGTGGTGTATTAATGAATAAATCAAATATATTAAACGTTTTTGAACAGCTAATTCAAGAATCTTATTTTCACTGTGAGTGGGCAATAGAATGGCGGGAACAAGAAAATGATATTGTATTAATTTTCCAAATGACTTTATCGAATCCGAATAATCATCCTTTTAGAGATACGATGAATATAACAAGTAATCACGAAACCATTTTGTACACTGTGAAAATTATTATTTATGATAATCGTCAGAAAGAATTTAGTCATGATGATTATATAGTCTCAATTCCTTTGAATTACGAGATGGGTATCGACTACGGCGAGTGCCTTTCTATTGTTAAGTATTTAAAAAATTTAACGTCGTCCGTGAATATAAAATGGCTAGAATTTCTGTCAGATACAAAAGCGGAGAAGTTCTCATTAGAGTGGAAGTGGAATGAATTTGAAGAGATTAGAAATCGATTAATTGAAAGCAATCGATATAGTAAAACGCCAATTTATTTTCCACAACAAAATGACATAAATTAAGGAGTGTTGATAAATGGTTGAAACATGGAAGGAAATAAAAATCACGTTAAATTCGTTACAAACTAACGAAATTGATTTAGTTAATTATTATTTAAACGAGGCAGGTGCGGTAGGAAATGAAATAAAATATGCACAAGGTTATTTAGAAAACCATCCCAATTTATTCGGAGAAATCCCCGTAGATTTACCAGAGGATTATTTAAATCATCCTGTAGAAGTGATTGGTTATTATGAATCTAGTATACATCTTGATGAACTTGAAGCAAACTTAAACACAATTGAAAATATTGAGTTCAAAATTGAAAGCAATGACTTAAAAACTGAAAACTGGCATAAAAACTGGATGAAATATTATAAGCCAGAACGAATTTCAAGGTTCTTATCCATTGTCCCAGAATGGGAAGAATACCATCCAGCGCCACATGAACAAGTTATATTCATGGATCCTGGTGTTGCTTTTGGAACGGGTAATCATCCAACAACTCGCCTAAGTGCTCAAGCGTTAGAGTTAGTTATGCGTGGGGGAGAAATTGTCCTAGATGTTGGAACTGGAACAGGTATTTTGAGTTTTATTGCGGCTGTCTTCGGAGCAAAGCAAGTTCTTGGGATGGATTTTGATCCTCAGGCTGTTCAAGCTGCTATTAATAATTTAGAATCTCAGAAAAATAATGCAAAGATTGTCCAATTAATCCAAACGAATCAGATTGAATTTATTGAAAATGATTTACTAAAAGGGATTGATAATAAAGCGGATATTATTGTCGCAAATATTTTGCCGCATATTTTAGTTAATCTATTCTCAGATGCTTATAAATTATTAGCAGATGACGGCTATTTAATTTTAGGTGGTATTTTAAATGATAAAGCTCACTTAATTGAAGAAGCAATAGAGAAGCATCAGTTCAAGATTTATCTTAAAACACACATGAATGAATGGGTTAACTATATTGTGATTAAGGGAGAAAAGGATTAATGCAACGTTATTTTTTGAACAAAGACTTAGAGTTAGAACAAATTATCCAACTGGAAAAGGCTGATAACCATCACGTAACAAGAGTAATGCGAGGACAAGTGAATGACGAGCTTATTATTGTAGACTCAAAAAATATTGCTTATAAAGCAAAAATTAAAGAGATTATAGATGGGGCAGCGAATTTAATTATAGTGGATGAGTTAAAGGATCAACAAAAAGAACTGCCCATTCAAGTGACTATAGCTTGTGGTTTATCAAAAAATGATAAAATTGATTTGATTGTACAAAAAGCAACAGAATGTGGAATGGCTAAGTTTATACCAGTTGCCTTAGATAGAGATGTTGTAAAATGGAAAGATAATAAACAAGCGAGTAAACTCGAAAGACTTGAGCGTATAAGTAAAGAAGCGGCAGAACAATGTCATCGAAATGTTATACCAGAAATAAGTTCTTTATCAACGATAAATAAATTAGTTCAAGAAGCCCCAAATTATGAGCATAAATTAATTGCTTACGAAGAGACTGCCAAAAATGGTCAGCACGGCCAACTCAAAAAAACATTGAATGAAATTCAGGCCGGAGAAAATTTAATTATTGTCTTTGGTTCTGAAGGTGGTTTGACAGAAATGGAAGTAGCCAAATTGAAAGAAGTAGGGTATATTGAAAGTAGTTTGGGACCCAGAATTCTAAGAGCAGAAACTGCACCTATCTACGCTTTAAGTGCAATTAGTTATCAATTAGAAGTATAAGAAAGAGGAGATAAAATGGAATTATCAAAATATATTGACCACACACTACTGAAAGCAGATGCGACAGAAAGTCAAATTGAAAAATTATGTCAAGAAGCTGCAGAGTATAACTTTAAATCAGTATGTATTAACCCAGCATGGGTATCAAAAGCGAAAGAATTATTAAATGATTCTGAAAGTTTAGTATGTACTGTAATAGGATTTCCCTTAGGAGCAAACTCGAAAGATATTAAAGTATACGAAGCAAAACAAGCTGTTAAAGATGGTGCGGATGAAATCGATATGGTTATCAATATTTCACGTGCAAAAGATGGCGATTGGGCTTATGTATTAGATGAGATTGAAGCTGTTGTAAAAGCAGTCGACGAATCAATTACGACTAAAGTAATTATCGAAACATCTTTATTAACAGATGATGAAAAACGCAAGGCATCGGAAATTGTTAAAGAATCTGGCGCAGACTTCGTTAAAACATCAACTGGATTTTCAACAGGTGGAGCGACACTTACAGACGTAAAATTAATGCGTGATGCAGTGGGGCCGGATTTAGGAGTTAAAGCAAGTGGTGGAGTAAGTAATTATGATGAAGCGATTGCTATGATAGAAGCGGGAGCTACTCGAATAGGTGCGTCAAAAGGGATCGCGATTGTTTCAGGGACTCAATCAACGTCAACTGACGACAGTTACTAATCATTACGTGTCACAAAAGAAGGCTGTGCTAAACAAAAGCACAGTCTTTTGTTATAATAAAAAATAAAGAAAAAAGCGCTGGATGTTGTTAAATAAATATAATTAGGTTATAATTGCGCTTATATTTTAAGAAGTGAGGTGAATAAATTTGCAAGGACAAGATTTATCAGCAAAAGATGTACTTGATTTGTGTGCGAAGTACATGAATGAGAGTAGTTTAGAGTTTATTCAACGTGCACTAGATTATGCAACTGAAGCTCATAAAGAACAATTTCGATTATCTGGTGAACCTTATATTATTCACCCCATTCAAGTAGCTGGGATTTTGGCTGAATTACAACTAGATCCTTCTACGGTAGCTACTGGTTTTTTACATGATGTAGTTGAAGATACGGATCGTACATTAGAAGACATCAGTAACGAATTCAGTGACGTAGTTGCTTTTTTAGTCGATGGAGTCACTAAATTAGGTAAACTAAAATTCCAAAGTAAGCAGGAAGCATTAGCAGAAAATCACCGGAAAATGTTGCTGGCAATGAGTAAAGATTTACGAGTAATTATTGTAAAACTTGCTGACAGATTACATAATATGCGGACAATGAAGTATCAACGCAAAGATAAACAAATTGAGAAATCTCAAGAAGCGATTGATATTTATGCACCACTAGCGGATCGATTAGGGATTAGCTCAATAAAATGGGAGCTTGAAGATATAGCTCTTCGTTACGTTAATTCTGAGTACTATTACTCAATCGTGAACCAGATGGACACTAAGCGTACTGAACGCGAATCTTTCATCAAAGAAACAATTGATGAGATTAAAATAGCTGTTGAAGAGTTGGAAATAGACGCAGATATTTCTGGTAGGCCAAAACACATTTATTCTATCTACCGTAAAATGGTAGATCAAAGAAAAGAATTTGATGATATTTATGACTTATTAGCTATCCGTGTTATTGTTGACTCGATTAAAGATTGTTATGCAGTATTGGGTGCTGTGCATACACAGTGGAAACCAATGCCTGGCAGATTCAAAGATTATGTAGCTATGCCTAAAGCGAATATGTACCAATCAATTCATACTACTGTCATTGGTGCGAGTGGCAAACCGGTTGAAATTCAAATCAGAACGAAACAAATGCATATGATTGCTGAGTTTGGGGTTGCAGCACATTGGGCATATAAAGAAGGCAAGACAAGTAAGGTTAACGAAGATGAAAGTATTAATAAACAAATGACATGGTTCCGTGATTTAGTCGAGCTTCAAGATGACGCTAAAGATGCAAGTGAGTTTATGGATTTTGTCAAAGAAGATTTATTCAAAGATCAAGTCTATGTGTTTACGCCTAATGGAGAAGTTATGGAATTACCAACAGGATCTGGACCCATTGATTTTGCATACCATATTCACTCAGAAATAGGGAACAAGACTATAGGTGCAAAAGTAAACGGTCGAATCGTATCTTTAGATTATAAACTTATAAATGGAGATATTGTTGAAATCCTAACAAATTCAAATTCCAATGGACCAAGTCGAGACTGGTTGAAATTTACTTCAACGAGTAAAGCTCGCAACCGAATTAAGCGTTATTTTAAACTTCAAGATAGAGAAGAAAATAGCGAATTAGGTGAAGACATCTTAGAAAAAGAATTAAAAGAATTAGGATATACGCTAAAAATATTAAGCAACAAAAAAATTGAAACAAACGTATTACAGCGATTTAATTTTAATACACTGACAGATTTATATGCTTCAATTGGGCTTGGAGAAGTGAATGTTTCGACGATTATTAATTTCTTAGATTTGCGTATTGAACGTAATGAAGAAGACAATCTTGATAATGACACAACCATTTCTAAAGAAGTTTCATCACGCAATAGCCAACGAACAGTGCATGAAAGTGGTGTGGTTGTTGAAGGTTCAGACAATCTAATGATTCGTTTAAGTAAATGTTGTAATCCTGTTCCAGGGGACGATATCATCGGTTACATCACACGTGGTCGAGGTATCTCTGTTCATCGCAAAGATTGTCCGAATTTATTAGCTGAAACAGAATTAAATGATCGATTAATTGATGTTCAATGGGATCAAGAGTTTCAACCAACCGAGGAATATGTATCCGAATTGTTTATTGTTGGTTTTGACCGTGCAGGTCTAATAAACGATGTTTTGCATGTTGTAAATCATACAGTGAAGAGTCTATTAAGTGTGAACGGGAAACGTGATAGAAATAGTACAGCTACAGTTTCATTGAAAGTAGCAATATCAAATACAAAGCAATTAGAAGATTTGATAAACAAATTAAAAAATATACCTGATGTATATGAAGTTAAGCGGGTTACTGGTTAATTGTACTTTGCTGTATTGAGATAAGGTAATTAGAAAGGTTGTTATGATGCGAGTTATTATCCAACGAAGTTTAAATAGTAATGTTAGAGTGGATGGAGAAATTATTGGTGAAATCGACCGAGGTGTAGTTCTATTAGTGGGAGTTACACATGAAGATACTCAAGATGATGTTGCCTATTTATCAAGAAAAGTGGCTAATATGCGTCTTTTCGAAGATGAAGAAAGTAAAGTGAATCTGTCTTTATCAGATGTTGGTGGAGAAATACTGTCTATTAGTCAATTTACATTATATGGTAACACCAAAAAAGGAAACCGACCTAGCTTTACAAATGCAGCGAAAGCTGACTTAGCTGACCAGTTATATGAAAAATTTAATCAAGCGCTAAGAGAATATGGATATAAAGTTGAAACCGGACAGTTTGGAGCTAACATGGAGTTAAAAATCACAAATGATGGACCAGTTACAATTTTACTCGATTCAAAAAACAGAAATTTATAAGTAAAAGGAAGTAAATGCGTTAATGGGCAATTACTTCCTTTTTTGGGGTGGCAGATTCAGTTCGGCACAAATTAGTACGCCTCTGGTCGACTAAATCAGAGATGGCTCTTTATAAATTAACAGCGGTGTCAAAGCATTTAGTGAAGAAACAAAATTTAAACCAGGCGCAATAGACGATGCAATTTATAGTTGGACTGAGTTTGTGATGAAATTAACAGAAGTGTTAGAAAATAGAATTTAATAAAAAACGACTTCATCTCATTTATTAAGAGATGAAGTCGTTTTTCATTGGATTAAACTTATTGATTATAGTAATTATATAAACCAATAATTATTAAATCAGTGATACTTTCGAGATATTCTTGAGAACGAATATAATCAATGTCTATACTATTGCTCATATAACCTAGCTCTAGAAGAAGACTTGGTTGATTATTTTCTCTTAAAACATGATAATTTCCAAACATAACATTATTGTTAGGTAATTCAAATTGCGAAAGCTGCTGATTGATACTATCAGCCAAATCGAAATCATCTTGATGGAAGTAATAAGTCGTTGTTCCATGCCAATCAGGAACAGGGGACGAATCATAATGTAGAGATAAAAATGCATCTACATTTGCTTCATTACTTAAATCCGTTCGCTCCTCTAAGTCAACAAAGCTATCATCCGAACGAGTTTGAACAACAGTAGTACCTAAAGCTTCTAATTTGGCTTGTAAAAGTTCAGCTGTTCTTAAAGTAACATCTTTTTCGTAAGTGATGTTATCTAAACTAATAGCACCAGAATCCTCACCACCATGCCCAGCATCAATCATTATTGTAGCTTCAGCTAGTGAGCCTGGATTCGTTGTACCGACATGCTCTAAAGAATCGCTTCCTAGTGCAGAGACACGAGATTCAATATAACCTCTGATGCCTGATTCATCCTCAACTAAGTAAAACTCTGTCTCGTCACTACCGTTAATAGTATCAATTAATTCAAATCGTTGATTAGAAGACGGCGTATAAATGATATCCGAATAAAGATCAGGCGCTGATAAAAATGCTTGATTTTCTTGACGTACTATCACAAGTCGATCTGCTGCTTCTAATTCTTCTGGAGTCATTTCATCCGGAAGGGTATCAGGTGAGGTCTCTTGTTCAGCTACAGTTTCTGGTATATCATCTTGATGGATTAATTCGACTGAACTAGTCGGTATATATCCATATTGGTTTTCGAATACAACTTGTAACCAACCATTGCTCTCAAAATTAACAATTAAATAAGTGCCTGCATCTACATCAGCTAATTGCTCAGAATCTGTTGACTGATCTGAATATATTGGTGATGCTACAAGTAAATGAGCAGCAAGGTTTTGATCAGTTAATAAAACTTCGCTCTCAAGTAACCATTCTGGAATCCAACCTTCAGTTGTTCCATTGTATCGAACGCGCAACCAACCGTTTCTCTCTGATATGACATTAATATTTGAATCCATATCCAAGGAAACAATAGCTTGGCTGTTTGTTGCTGGTTGACTTCTTAAAACAACAAATTCTTTATTAATAGATAGTAGTTCACCAGTCGTTAAGCTTAACACTGCAAGTGAACTAAATAATAATAGAATTAGTGTGATAAACGGTGGAAAATACTTTTTTGTGTATAGTCGTTTTAAGAATATATTGAAGGTATTGATAAAATCCCCCCACTCCTACTAAATTTTAAACATATTAAGGCTATTATATAAATTGTGTAACATAAATACAAATACGATTAACCTTTGTCACTTAATAGTAATATGTTTGTTATAAAACCGTTAAGTCCTTTTTTTATACGCTCATTATATGTCTGCTTGTATAAATTTGTGCACATTATTGCTTATAATAAAAGGATTATGTATTGCTACACTTTATCATATCAGATGAAAAAGAGTTTGAAAACGATTTAATTTTTTTCCTTTAAGAATTTAGTTGATTAAATTTTAATTAGACTCTATAATAAAGAGGTATTTTAATAGAATCGTTGAAGTAGCCAAGTAAATTTCTCGAATACAGAGACTTCTCATACGCTGAAAGTAGAAGAAGAGAAATTGAAGACACTATGGAGATGGACAATGCAAAGTTGTCCCGCTAACTACGTTACAGTTCTAAGGTAATAATATATATTGTTACAAATTTAGGTGGTACCGCGTTGAAGACGTCCTATAGCAACTTGCTGTAGGGCTTTTTTATATTTATGGAGGTAAATTATGTTAAAAAAACCAAAGGGTACAGAAGATATTCTGCCCATTAATATTGATAAATGGCACTATGTTGAAGACACTGCACGAGCAGTATTAGATTCGTATAATTTTAAAGAAATCAGAACTCCCTTGTTTGAATCTTTTGAATTATTTCATCGTTCAGTAGGGGATACGACTGATATCGTATCGAAAGAAATGTATGATTTTAAAGATAAAGGTGACCGTCATTTGGCGTTAAGACCCGAAGGAACTGCGCCAATAGCTCGTGCATATATTGAGCATAAGCTACATGGACCAGAACATCCTCAACCTTTAAAAGTATATTATATGGAACCAATGTTCCGCTATGAAAGACCACAAGCTGGTCGACAACGACAATTCCATCAATTAGGAATTGAAGTGTTCGGAAGTACAAATCCGGCTACAGATGTTGAAGGAATCGCGTTGGCAATGGATTTATTCGAAGAATTAGGATTGTCGAATCTATCACTTCATATCAATTCATTAGGTAAGCCAGAAGAACGTGATAATTATCGAACTGCATTAATAGATTATTTTACACCTCTTAAAGATCAATTGAGTGAAGATTCACAGAGACGTTTAACTGATAATCCAATGCGAATCATTGACTCAAAAGATAAAAAAGATAAGGTGTTAGTAGAAAAAGCCCCAATTATATTAGATTTTCTTGGAGAAGAAAGTCAAAAGCACTTTGAAGAAGTTCAATCTTTATTAACTGAATTAGATATTCCATTTACAGTTACACCATCAATCGTTCGTGGCTTAGATTATTATCAAGATACAATTTTTGAAATTCTGGCAACTGACGACTCAATTGGTGCGCAATCAACAGTGTGTGGTGGTGGGCGTTATGATGGACTTGTAGAACAATTAGGAGGGCCAAAAACACCAGGTTTTGGTTTTGGAATTGGTTTAGAGCGATTAATCCTTCTATTAGAAAATCAAGAAGTAGAAATACCCAAAACTGACGGTTTAGATATATTTGTTATGAGTTTAGGCGAAAAAGCTAATTCAATGTCATTAAGAGCTGTTCAAGCTGCTAGAAAAGATGGACTTGTTGCAGATAGAGACTATTTAAATCGTAGTATGAAATCTCAGTTTAAAACAGCTGATAAATTAAATACGACACTTGTGATTACTATCGGTGATCAAGAAGTAGAAACTGGAAAAGTTCAAGTTAAACATCAAGGAACAGGAAAACAGTCAGAAATTTCATTTGATGATTTAATGGAAGACTTTATTGGCGAATATCGCAAGTTAACTGTTGATACGTCAGCAATTGACAAATATTTTGGAGGTAAATACTAATGAAAAAGAGAACTACATATGCTGGATTAATTAACGAATCATTTGTTGATCAAGAAGTAACGCTAAAAGGCTGGGTTCAAAAACGTCGTGATTTAGGTGGAGTTATATTCATCGACATACGAGATAGAGAAGGATTCTGTCAAGTTGTCTTCAATGCACAATATATCCCAGAACAAATGGATGAAGCTGATCACTTAAGAAGTGAATTCGTTGTTGAAGTAACAGGAACGTTAAAACGTCGTGCTGATGAGCAAGTAAATCCTAAGATACCAACAGGCGAATTTGAATTATTAGCAACAGAATTAACTGTTCTTGCTAAAAGTAAGACACCACCTATTTATATTGAGGATTCAATTGAAACAGATGAAGAAGTTCGTTTACGTAATCGTTTTATCGATTTGCGACGTCCAAAAATGTTTAATAATATCCGTCTACGTCACCAAGTTACACAGACAATTCGTGAATTCTTAAACAACTTAGACTTTATCGATGTTGAAACACCTTATTTAACGAAATCAACACCTGAAGGTGCACGTGATTATTTAGTGCCAACACGTAACAATGCAGGGCATTTCTTTGCTTTACCACAATCACCTCAATTATTTAAACAATTATTAATGGGTGCGGGGATGGATCGTTATTACCAAATTGTTCGTTGCTTCCGTGACGAAGATTTACGTGGTGACCGTCAACCAGAATTTACTCAAGTTGATATTGAAACAAGTTTCTTAACACAAGCAGAAATTCAAAAAATTACTGAAGATATGCTAAAAGCTGTGGCGAAAGCTGCTAGAGGTATTGATATTACAGAAGATTTCCCAGTTATGTCATACCAAGAAGCTATGGATCAATATGGTTCAGACAAACCAGATATTCGTTTTGAAATGAAGTTAGTTGATCTTTCAGATTTTGCGAAAACAACTGATTTTGGGGTATTCAAAGGTGCTGTTGACAATGGTGGTCAAGTTAAAGCTATTAACCTCAAAGGCCATGCAGACGACTACACTCGTAAAACCGCGGATGAATTATTTAATATTGTAAAACCGTATGGAGCAAAAGGATTAGCGTGGACCAAAGTTTCAGAAGAAGGTTTCAATGGGCCAATCGCTAAATTCTTCTCATCAGAAGAAGACTATAAATATTTAACAAATGCATTAGGCGCATCTGTGGGAGATATTATATTCTTTATGGCTGATTCAACACAAGTTGTTGCAGACTCGCTTGGAGCATTACGATTACACTTAGGTGCCAAACATGAACTGTATGACCCATCTGAATTGGCATTCTTGTGGGTAGTGGACTGGCCATTACTTGAGTATGATGAAGACAACAAACGTTATGTTGCAATGCACCATCCATTCACATCACCACAAAATACTGATATCGAGGAATTGACTAATAATCCAGCTGAATCATTAGCAAATGCATACGATATTGTTTTAAATGGTTATGAGATTGGTGGAGGAAGTATCCGAATCCATACACGTGAAATGCAAGAGCAAATGTTTGAATTATTAGGATTCACTCAAGAAGAAGCTTATAGTCAATTTGGATTTTTATTAGATGCTTTAGAGTATGGATTCCCACCACATGGAGGAATCGCCTTAGGACTTGATCGTTTAGTAATGGTCTTAGCTCAAGAGCCAAATATTCGTGAAGTTATTGCTTTCCCTAAAACAGGGCGTGGATTAGACTTAATGTCACAAGCACCAAGTACAGTAAGTAATGATCAATTAAGAGAATTAAACATTTCAGTTAAAGAATCTAAGAAATAGTTTAAGTTTTATAGTATCTAATTTATTAGCATACAAGGAGAATTATAATGTATATAGGATCGCACGTTTCGATGAAAGGAAAAGATATGTTACTAGGTGCAGCACAAGAAGCTGCATCTTATGGTAGTAATGTCTTTATGATTTATACTGGAGCACCTCAAAATACACGGCGAAAAGATGTATCTGAGTTTAGAGTGGATGAAGCAAAGGTTTTTATGAAGGAAAATAACATAGAATTTTTTACAGTCCATGCTCCGTATATCGTAAATCTAGCGAATACGACTAAAGAAGGCTATCATGATTTTGCGATGCAATTTTTAAGAGAAGAAGTAGAGCGGGTTGAAGCAATAGGGGCTAGTCAGATTACGATGCATCCTGGTGCTCATGTAGGTGCTGGGGTAGAAGTTGGGATTAATCAGATTATCCATGGCTTAAATGGTGTTTTAACTTCGGATCAGAAACCGCAGATTGCACTTGAGACGATGGCGGGTAAAGGGACAGAAATCGGAAGAAACTTTGAAGAATTAGCGGCAATCATTGATGGTGTAACATTTAATGAGAAGCTATCAGTTACACTAGATACCTGTCATATTTATGATGCGGGCTATGACATTGTAAATGATTGGGACGGTGTATTGAATGAGTTTGATAAAATCATTGGTTTAGATAGATTGAAAGTTTTACATATCAATGACTCAAAGAATCCATTCAAAAGCCATAAAGATCGACATGCTAATATTGGTCAAGGATCAATTGGATTTGATGTTTTGAATTCAATTGTTCATCACCCTCAACTTAAAAGTGTTCCAAAAATACTTGAAACCCCATGGGTTTCGGTTCCAGAGAACGAAAAAGTTAAGGTAGCTCCATATAAATTTGAAATCGATATGTTTAAAACTAAAAGATACAACATAAGTTTAATGGAAGATATTTTAAAGTAGTCAAATAAAAACACTAGTACTTATCACTCTCTTAATGTGAGTGATAAGTGCTAGTGTTTTTTTATTTAAATTTTTTGAGGTAAGTTCATAAGTTCCATAACAATACTTGCAGATTCTTCTATGCTTCTATCTGAGACATTGATGATAGGGCAACCCAATTCTTCATATATACTATGAGCATAAATCAGTTCTTCATTAACGCGATCTTTAGAAGCGTATCTTGAACCAGCACCTAAACCATATTCTTGCATACGAGATTCTCTGTGTTTATTTATAACACCAGAACTATTAGTAAGGCCAATTATTTTCTTAGGATCGATTTCGTAGAGAATAGGTGTTACTTCTTTTTCTGGGATGAGTGGTAAATTAGCTACTTTATATCCTAAAGTACCAAGATACATACTTAAGGGTGTTTTCCCTGTTCTAGAAATACCGAGTATAACAATTTCAGCTTCTCGAAGTCCTTTTGGATCTTTACCATCATCATATGTTAAACAGAATTCCATTGCTCGAATACGGTCAAAATAACCTTCTGATAACTCGTATTGTGCGCCACTAATAGCAGAGGGCTCAGTGCCTAGCCTTCGGGCTATTTCTAACGTAAATGGCTGAATTAGGTTATAACATATTAAGCCTGTTTTTATACAGTACTTCTCTGCGAATTTAGCTAACTCAGCATCTGCGATTGTCATAAACACTAAACCATCATGTTCATTAGCATCTTCTAATATAGAATGAAGTGTGTCATGATTTGAAATAAAAGTATATTTATGTGATACTGTAGTGATAGAAGGGAACTGAGCTAAAGAAGCTTTCGCAACTTTTTGAGCAGTTTCCCCAATTGAATCTGATAAAATGTAGTAATGTAATACTGAATTGTCGTGCATATTAAATGACCCCCCCTATAAGTTCTTACATCATAGCATATTTATACAAGGAGACGTCAAGTAATGATTTATGAAACAATATCTAAAGAAGTAGAAAATAAAATACATGAAGCTATTTTAAGGTTGAAAGAAGCTGGTTTTAAAAACACCAAGAAAAGGCAAGAGATTTTGTCATTGTTTGCTTGTACTGACCGCTACTTAAGTGCTCAAACGGTCCATGAAAAATTAACTGAAAATCATCCCACAATGAGTTATAACACAACGTACAGAAATGTATACGATTTTGTTGAAGCCGGTATTTTGGAATCAACAGAGTACAATCAAGAACAACATTTTCGTATGAATTGTTTAGATCACGATCACCACCACCACCATTTTATTTGTACAAACTGTGGCATGGCTATTCCTTTAGAAACATGTCCGATGAATATCACACTTATGACGGATGATTTAAAAGATGTACAGATTAATACTCACCGATTTGAAATATTTGGATTATGTTCAATTTGTAAATAGTGAAATAATATTCAATTTATAAATTAGTTAAATAGTAAATTGACTGAAATTTGTTATTTTGATTTTCAATTTATGGCGTTAAAATAGTGATGTTATTGAAAATGAGAATAGTGAAACTCAATTTTGACAAAAGAAAATCTGTATATAATTAAATATAATCATGAAAAACTTTCATTAAGACCTTGCAAACACAACATTGTTTGATTATAATGTTACAAGAACTTTATTATTTTTTAGGAAAAGTGATAGGGTTAGAAAAGCTTGGGAGGAGGGGATTCATAATGTCTAAAACAGTAGTTCGTGATAACGAATCATTAGAAGACGCTCTTCGTCGCTTTAAGCGAGATGTTTCAAAAACAGGTACTTTAAGAGAAGCACGTAACCGTGAATTTTACGAAAAACCAAGTGTTAAACGTAAGAAAAAATCGGAAGCAGCTCGTAAAAGAAAATTCTAATTAACAGATAGGTGAGGCGAAATGTCACTAACTGAACGAATTAATCAAGACGTCAAGCAAGCGATGAAGGCTAGAGATAAAGAGACTTTAAAAGTAATACGTATGATAAAGTCGGCATTACAAATGGAGCAATTAAAACATTCTGAATCATTAAATGAGGAAGAAGAAATTACAATTATTGTTCGAGAATTAAAGCAGCGTAAGGATTCTTTAGCTGAATTCGAAAAAGCTGAACGACACGATTTAGTAGAAGAAGTAACTGCTGAGATTGAAGTTGTCGAGCGCTACTTACCAAAACAATTATCAGAAGAAGAGATAGAAGTTGAAGTTCAGAAAGTCATGGATGAACTTGGTGCGACTTCTTCAGCTGATTTTGGCAAAGTTATGGGAAAAGCTATGGCTAACCTAAAAGGTCAGGCAGATGGTAATCTTGTAAAACAAGTTACAAAAAAACTATTAGACTAATCTTTTTAAACACCCGAAAGGGTGTTTTTTCTTTTCTTTAAATATTAGGTGAGATAGTTCATTTTTAATTATATTTATGGTAATGTTAGCTTAATTACACAGAATTTTAAAGGAGCGTATTATTTGAGCGAAACAGATGCATTTTCACAAAAGGTTATTGTATCAAACCAAGATTGGCTATTGGCAATATTAGGTACACATGATAAATATGTTCAATTACTTGAAGAGAATTTTGATATTCAAGTAAGCAATCGAGGAGAAGTTATCACTATAACTGGTAAAGAATCAGACGTTGAGTTAACACGATCAATCTTTTTGAATTTAGTTGAACTTCTACAAAGAGGTATTACGCCTCGTACGATGGATATTATTACAGCAGTAAAAATGGCCAAAAATGGAACAATAGATTATTTTGTTAATTTATACGAGGAAGTTATTGGTCGTGCATACGATGGGTCAGCAGTACGTGCGAAAAATTTCGGGCAATTACAATATGTTAAAGCTGTTGAATCACACGATGTTGTCTTTGGAATTGGACCAGCTGGTACAGGTAAAACTTTTTTAGCCGTTGTCATGGCTGTTCAAGCGATGAGGGATGGTCGAGTTAAAAAGATTATCTTAACACGTCCGGCTGTAGAAGCAGGCGAAAGCCTTGGTTTTTTACCAGGGGACTTGAAAGAAAAGGTTGATCCATATTTAAGACCAGTTTACGATGCATTATATGCGATATTCGGTATGGAACACACAAACCGTTTGATGGAGAGAGGAATCATAGAAATTGCTCCGCTAGCATATATGCGTGGACGTACATTGGATGACGCTTTTGTAATATTGGATGAAGCACAAAATACGACAATTGCACAGATGAAAATGTTCTTGACACGTCTTGGATTTGGTTCAAAAATGATTATAAATGGAGACCAAACTCAAATTGATTTACCAAAAGGGGTAAAATCAGGGTTAATCGATGCAGAGCAAAAGTTAAACAAAATTAAAAAGATTAAGTTTAATTATTTTGATGAATTTGATGTGGTTCGTCATCCTGTTGTTGCTGATATTATTAGAGCTTATTCAAAAGATTAATAAATAGAGGGGGAGTGCAATGAACCAACAATTACGAAAACAGCAAACTGTTTTAGGCGTATTCTTCATTCCCTTAATTATTTTAATTATGTCAGTTTTGATATTTGTGATGGGTTTTACAGAGGTGCAACCTGAACAGTTTAATTTTCAGATAAATCAAGTTGCGGAAGAAACTGTTCAAGCACCAGTAACAATTGAAGATACAGAACAGACTGAAATTAACAGAGAACGTGCGCGCTCAAGTGTAGTAGATGCGTATGTTTTCCAGCCTGATATTCTAAATCAACAAGTTAAACAGGCTGAGGATTTTATGACTTTGATCCATTCGATTCGAGATAATGAATACTCCACACAAGATATTAATGGTATGTTGGAAAATAATAATTTAAGTGAATTAATTGATATGACTTCAATTGATGTGCAAAGAACAGAAACGCAATCAGTGCCATTCGGTCAATTAGATAGTTCAGAGCAATTGGTTATTTATTACGATGCGGTGTTAAATAGCGAGGTTGAGTCTGTGAAGGACTTAAACGAAACGTTATCGGATGAATCTATCAGCATTCTTCTGACTATTAGTAACAGCCAATTAAATGAAATGCAACAGCAAATCAACGACTTATTAACGAGTGCGTTGAGTAATGAAATTGAATCAACTGATTTGAATCAAATTATTTCTGATGTCAATATTTATATTAATGAGCTCAATATAGAAGATGAAAGCAAAGTAATTATTAGAGAGTTGATGCAAGAACTTATTGTACCAACAGTAGTTTATAGTGAAAGTGAGACAGAAAAGCGCCGACAAGAAGCTGAAAATTCTGTACAACCAAGCTATATTTTACAAGGACAAATTATTGCTCAAGAGGGACATATCATTAATCAATCTACGTATAGGCAATTAGATTTGTTGGGTTACCTAGACAGAGAATCTAATAATGATTTACTGATTGCTTTTATTGCTGTTATTATTATTCATGCTTTGGTATTGTTTTACTTTGTAAGAAAAGAGAAACCCGATGCATTACTCGATGTAGAGATAGGAACAAACATCTTAGCATACGGTCTTCTATTCACGATCAGTTTTCTCGTACTTAAAGTTCTTCATATATTGCAAATAAATGGCATTGATTATGCTATGGTTTTATTTCCAATTTATATTTTACCGATGTTATTAAAGCCGAGAACCAATATAAAACTAACATTGTTTTTCATCAGTTTTTTTAATTTATTTGCATTATTTATAACTCACGATGGCGATAGTATGACAGTTACATTTATAATTTCAATTTTTTATTTTTTTAGCTCACTAATATCAATGAGTTATCAATTATTAGTAAAAAATAAATCTTCTTTAAGACGTGGATTTTTTTATGCCTTAGCATTTCACGCTGTGTTTGCTATTCCAATTGTATTGATGATTAATGTCACGTTAATTTCTGAAACTTCAATTAATATTTTATTGTTTATATTATTTAATTTATTGATTACTTTTGGTGTCTATTTCTTTATTGAACCATATTGGCATAAATTACTTAGTAGTAAAGCTCCATTAACGTTAAACCAACTAGCCAATTTAAACCATCCATTATTGAAGATTATTGTTGAGAAAGCTCCAGGCTCTTACCACCATAGTATGATGGTGGCAAATATTGCAGCGAATGCTGCAGATTCTATCGAAGCAGATTCTTCATTAGTACGAATTGCATCGTACTATCATGATATCGGCAAAGTGTTACACCCATTATTTTTCGTTGAAAACTTATCTGATGGTATGGGCTCTCCACATAAAATGATTACGGCAGAGGAAAGTGCTGCAATTATTATTGGTCACGTTACTGAAGGAGAGAAGTTATTGCGAGAATATGATATGCCTGAAAGTATCATTAATATTTGTATGCAACACCATGGAACAACTTTAGTTAAGTATTTTTATCATCAAGCTAAACAAAATAATACCCAAGTAAACGAAGATTATTTTCGTTACCCGGGCCCAAAACCACAGAGTAAAGAAGCAATGATTATTATGATTGCTGACTCTGTTGAAGCAGCTTCCAGAACAATCAAGGATCATACACAAGAAACATTTGAAAACTTAGTTCAAAATATTATAAAAGGGAAGCTATATGAAGGGCAATTTGAAGAATGTAATATAACAGTTTCAGAGTTAGAAAAAGTAAGAAAATCGATGGTTCATACTGTTGCAAGTATGTATCACACTAGAATCGAATATCCAGATTAAAAGACGGAGGACAAGTTATGATAATTGATTTAATAGACGAAGAAGGATTGTTGACTGAATCACATACAGACATGCTTAACCATATTATTACTCAAACAGCCCAAAAACTAAAGCTATCGCAAGGGATTGAAGTTGATATTTCAATTGTTTCAAATGAAGTCATTCATGAATTGAATAAAGAATATCGTGGTATTGATCGCCCAACGGATGTACTTAGTTTTGCATTAGAAGAAGATGTAGATGAGGCTCCCAACTTCAATTTTGATTCATTTTCTGATTTAGAAGATGGAAACGTAGTTTCAAAACATTTAGGGGATATCATTATTTCATTTGAAAAAACTGTGGAACAAGCTGCAGATTATGGTCATTCTGTTGAGAGAGAGCTTGCGTTTTTAGCCGTTCATGGCTTTTTACACCTTAATGGGTATGACCACCAGACTGAAGAAGAAGAAAGAGAGATGTTCTCGTTACAAGAAGAGGTGCTAGAGGAAAATGGCTTTTCACGAGGGCAATAGCAATTTTATAGAATCTGTGTACCATGCTCTTCAGGGTGTGATAGAGACAGTTAAAGTAGAGAAAAATATCAAAACTCACTTAGTCATTACGGCGTTTGTAATTATTGCTGGATTTCTATTTAATATAAGTTTAGTCGAATGGTTGAGTATTGTAATCTGTATCGGCTTAGTTTTAGGGATGGAATTACTAAATACATCCATAGAACATACAGTTGACTTGGCAAGCCAAATGCAATATCATAATCTAGCAAAAAAAGCGAAAGATGCATCAGCCGGTGCAGTTTTAATTGTAGCAATCATGTCTGTTGTAATAGGTATGATTATATTTATACCCAAAATATGGAAGATATTATATATCGATTAAGGAGTGTTTATGAAAAATAAGAATTTTAAATCAGGTTTTATCACTATTATAGGTAGACCGAATGTAGGTAAATCTACATTACTAAATCGTTTTGTCGGACAAAAAGTTGCAATCATGTCGGATAAAGCTCAAACTACACGTAATCGAATCCAAGGTGTAGTAACAGATGACGAAAGCCAAATTGTATTCATCGATACACCAGGTATTCATAAACCTAAACATGCTCTAGGAGATTTCATGCTGAAAGCAGCATATAGCGCATTAAAAGGTGTAGATGGTATATTAGTCGTTGTGAATGCCGCTGAAAAGATTGGCCCCGGTGACCGTCTTGTAATTGAACGAGTGAAACAAGCGAACATTCCTGTTTTCTTAGTTATTAATAAGATAGATTTAGTAACTCCCGATGAATTATTACCAATTATTGAAAGTTACCGTCATGAACACGACTTTGATGAAGTTTTTCCAATTAGTGCATCTGAAGGTAATAACGTTGATGAATTAATTAAAGGAATTAAAGCAATTATACCTGAAGGGCCACAATACTATCCAGCTGATCAAGTAATGGATCATCCGGAATACTTTATCGTCGCTGAATTTATCCGAGAAAAGATATTAGAATTAACACGTGAAGAAATCCCTCATTCTGTTGCTGTACAAGTAGAAAGTATGAAACGTAATGAAGATGACAAAATTGAAATTCAAGCAGTTATTATCGTAGAGCGTAGTTCTCAAAAAGGAATCATTATTGGATCACAAGGTTCAATGATTAAGAAAGTTCGTCAACGTGCACGACGAGATATCGAAACTCTGCTAGGTGATAAAGTAGATCTGGAATTATGGGTGAAAGTTCAAAAAAATTGGCGTGATCGACGGGCTCAATTGAATGATTTTGGTTATCGACCAGACAATTATTAATTTATAGAGGTGATTAGTTGAATGAACGGTTTGAAGGCATCGTTTTGTTTCAAAGGAAGCATCGCGAAAATGATGCGCTCGTAAAGATATTTACAAAGGAATTTGGAACTAAAATGTTCTTCGTAAAAGGATTACAAAAACCAAATCATCGGCTAACAAGTCAACTTGTCCCACTCACTGTCAATTATTATATTGGAAATATTAATGATGAAGGTTTATCTTTTCTTAAAGAAGCAAATACTTTAGAATTTCATCGACAAATCCAAACTGATTATCTTAAACAAGCTTATTCTAGTTACGTGACACAATTGGTTGATGCAGCAATTAATGATAATACACCAGATCTTAAACTATATACTATGTTTGCTAAGGCATTAGAACTAATTGATAGGAACGTGTCTTACGAAGCGATTGCGACAAGCATTGAAATTAAATTATTACGTTATTTTGGCTTTGATATAAACTTCACTCACTGTCGAATATGTGCTACGACAGTGCAACCATTTGATTTTAGTATGAGATTGCAAGGTGTTCTTTGTAAAAAACATTTTCATGAAGATAATCTAAGGATGCACGTATCACCAAAAGCGATGTATATTGCAAGTCGTCTCGATCTTGCCAGTTTGCAACAAATTAAAACTATAAAGGTCAGTCAAGAAACGATTCAAGAGTTACGTCGTTTAATGGATGAAATTTATAAAGAATTTGTAGGAGTGAATTTAAAGAGTAAAAGTTATTTAAATAATTTGGATACTCTAAGTGAATCAATGCAAAATGTTATAAAAAAACGAAATAAATCTGATTGAGAAATTGTGACAATTGTAGTATGATGGTCTATGTATTAAGGTACGTAAATAAGATAGTATAGCGAATCTAGGATAGTGAAAGCTAGATCAAATCGAAGGCAACCTTAAAAATGTTTTTTTAATTTAATAATTAGACATAAGTGCAAGTTAACGCTTGAATTAGGGTGGAACCGCGAATTTACTTCGTCCCTATGATTTAGATTTTTATCTAATCATAGGGGCAGTTTTTTTATTTTACAGAAAAGAGGAATTATCAATGGCAAAGACAATTCAAGAAATGATTTTAACATTACAACAATTTTGGGCAGAGCAAGGGTGTTTAATCCTACAAAGCTATGATACAGAAAAAGGGGCAGGTACAATGAGCCCGTATACTTTTTTACGAGCAATAGGACCAGAACCGTGGAATGCTGCTTATGTTGAACCTTCAAGACGTCCAGCTGATGGACGTTACGGCGAAAACCCTAATCGTTTGTACCAACATCACCAATTTCAAGTTGTAATGAAACCTTCACCAACGAATATTCAGGAGCTGTATTTGGACAGCTTAGTTGCATTAGGAATTGATCCTTTAGCACATGATATTCGTTTTGTAGAGGATAACTGGGAGAATCCTTCATTAGGATGTGCTGGACTTGGATGGGAAGTTTGGATTGATGGGATGGAAATTACTCAATTTACATACTTTCAACAAGTAGGTGGGCTTAAAGTGGATCCAGTTACGAGTGAATTAACGTACGGTTTAGAACGTTTAGCAATGTATATTCTAGATGTAGACAACGTCTATGATTTAGAATGGGCACCAGGTGTAAAATATGGAGAGATATTTAAACAGCCGGAGCTAGAACATTCGACATACTCTTTCGATGTGAGTAATACAGAAATGTTATTCACACAATTCAATGCGTTTGAACAAGAAGCATTGAATTTAATTGAGAAAAGTCTATCACATCCAGCTTATGATTATATTCTAAAGTGCTCTCATACGTTTAATTTACTTGATGCACGTGGAGTCATTTCTCAATCTGATCGCGCTGGTTATTTAGGTAGAATTAGAAAAATGGCACGTTCAGTTGCTCAAGCTTTTGTTAATGAGCGAGAAGCACTTGGTTTTCCACTGTTGAAAAAAGATAAAGCGTAAAGGAGCAATTGATATGACAAAAGATTATTTATTAGAAGTTGGTCTGGAAGAAATTCCGGCTCGTTTTTTAACAGAGTTGAGTGATCAATTGAAAAACAAAGTTGAGCAGTTCTTAACTGATAACCGATTAACTTATGATCATGCAGTTGCTTACTCAACACCAAGAAGATTAGCTGTAATCGTTAAAGGGATTTCCGAACAACAAGAAGATATTTCTGAGAAGGTAAAAGGTCCAGCACTTCGAATTGCTCAAGACGAAACGGGCAATTGGAGTAAAGCTGCACAAGGTTTCGTTAGAGGACAAAAATTATCAGTAGATGATATTTTCGTTGAGCAAATTAAAGACGAAGACTATATCTTTGTTGAAAAACATACCAAAGGTTTAACAGCAAATGAAGTATTAGAAAACATGGCTAATGTCTTAAATGCTTTAACTTTCCCTGTAAGCATGACTTGGCACTCATTCCACAAAAACTTTATACGACCAATCCATTGGATTGTATCATTACTTGATAATGAAGTAGTTCCATTTAAATTTATTAATATTGAAGCTGGAAAAATATCATCCGGACATCGATTCTTAGGGAATGATACTGAAATCAAATCAGTTGACTCGTATGTGGAGCAATTAAAAGATGAGTTTGTAATCGTTGATACTGCTGAAAGAAAGAATACGATTAGAAAGCAGATTGAGCAAATTGCATCTGATAATAATTGGATTGTTCCAATAACTGATGATTTATTAGAAGAAGTAACTGCCTTGGTTGAATGGCCGACTGCTTTCTATGGACAGTTTGAAGACGAATACTTAGAAATTCCACAAATTGTCTCTATCACAGCAATGCGTGATCATCAAAGATACTTCTATGCATTAGACCATAAAACAGATAAATTATTACCATACTTTATTTCAGTACGAAATGGTGATGCAAATCATATTGAAAATGTTGTTAAAGGGAACAAAAAAGTTTTAAGAGCACGATTAGAAGATGCTTTATTCTTTTATCAAGAAGACATGAAACATGATCTAGCTTATTTTTCAGATAAATTGGCAACTGTTAAGGAACACTTTAAATTAGGTACGTTAGCAGAAAAGCAAGAACGTGTTGAAAAGATTGTAAGTAAATTAGCAGAAGAAATTGATGAACCTGAAGCAGGGTCAATTGCAATGGAAGCAGCTAAAATATATAAATTCGATTTAATGACACAAGTTGTCAACGAATTTGATGAGTTACAAGGTCAGATGGGTGAAATTTATGCGACAGAATTTGGTGTATCAGCTGATGTTGCACAAACGATTAGTCAACAATATATGCCAACTAGTAGCGGTGGAGAATTACCAAATACATTATCCGGTGCTATGCTTGCTTTTGCTGACAAGTTTGATACACTATTAAACTACTTTAACATTGGTTTAATCCCTACAGGATCAAATGATCCATATGCTCTTCGCCGTCAAGCAATGGGTATGGTAGAAATTAGTGAAAAGTATGGTTGGAACTTTGATATGCAAGAATTTGTAAGAGTAGCAATTAAAGATATGAATGTAACTGAAGAAGACTTAGTAGAATCATTTATTCACTTTATCAAATTACGTATGCAACAGTTTCTTGAGAAAGAATCAATTGATTATGATATCATTCAAGCAGAGCTTCACGGTCACCATGCGAACATTCATGCTGGTGTTAATTTTGCTCGTGGCGTTCAGAAGTTAAAACAAGAATCACCAGAAGATTATAGAAACTTAGTAGAATCATTAACCCGTGTTGTTAATTTAGGTGCTAAAGAAAATATTTCCGGCACTTTTGAGGAAAATAAAGCTCAAACTGATTCAGAACGTAAGCTATTATCAATGCTAAAAGTAGACTTTATTGATAATAAAGAGAAAACATTAGAAATGTTTGTTAAATTATCAGAACCAATTGAGGATTATTTTAATAACAATATGGTTAATGATGAAGATGAAGCAATTAGAGCAAACAGATTAGCTACTATGAAATTCATTACTGAAAAAGTATTGAAATTTATTGATCCGAGAGAATTAAATAGTAAATTTTAAAAAAATACACATAGAAAGAAAGGAGTGATGTCAATGTCAACATTTTTAGATCACGCTAAAGTAGAAGTAAGAGCGGGTAAAGGCGGAGATGGAATGGTCGCTTTCCGTAGAGAAAAATACGTACCAGATGGTGGACCAGCCGGCGGTGATGGAGGTCGAGGCGGGGATGTTATTTTCGTTGTAGACGAAGGATTAAGAACTCTAATGGATTTCCGTTATAATCGTCATTTTAAAGCCAAAAATGGTGAAAATGGTATGAGTAAAAGTAAGTATGGAGCAGGTGCAGACGATTTAATCGTTAAAGTTCCACCTGGAACCATTCTACGTGACGCTGAAACAGGACAATTTATAGCTGATTTAGTTGAAAATGGTCAAAAATTCACTGTTGCTAAAGGGGGTCGTGGAGGTCGTGGAAATATTCGTTTTGCGACACACAAAAACCCAGCACCTTCAATCGCAGAAAATGGTGAACCTGGTGAAGAATTTGAGTTAGAATTAGAGTTAAAAGTACTTGCTGATGTGGCATTAATCGGTTATCCAAGTGTTGGTAAATCAACATTATTATCGATAGTGAGTAATGCTAAACCCAAAATTGCAGATTATCAATTTACGACATTAGTGCCTAACTTAGGAGTTGTTCAATTAAGAAACGAACAAGAATTTGTTGTGGCTGATATGCCAGGTTTAATTGAAGGAGCATCAGAAGGGGTAGGACTTGGAATTCAGTTCTTACGTCATATAGAAAGAACAAAAATAATGTTACATGTAATTGATATGGGAGCTGTACATGGCCGAGACCCATTTGAAGATTTCACGGATATTATGGATGAACTTGAAGCATATAATGAAAGATTATTGCTAAGACCTATGTTAATTGTTGCTAATAAGATGGATGAAGTCATTGCGGATGAAAATCTACAAATATTCGAGGACAAACTAAAAGAGTATTATGAAGAACGCCAATTAGACGTTCCTGAGATACACCCTATTAGTGCTTGGCAAAATCAAGGTATAGAATCGTTATTGAAAAAAACAGCTTCACTAGTTCAAAATGAGGAATTTATTCCGCTAGAAGAAGAAGAAGAAGTTGAAGAAGCATACTATACATTGAATGCAGAAGATGAGCCATTCCAAGTTGAGAAAGTTGAAGAAGGCTTCTACCGTATTACAGGTTCTCAGATTGAAAAATTATTTGCCATGACCAATATGGCACATGATGAAAGTATCGCCCGTTTCCAAAGACAAATGCGTGGTATGGGAATTGATCAGGCTCTTCGTGATATTGGAGCTCAGACGGGAGATATTGTTGAGTTATCAACATTCCAGTTTGAGTTTATGGATTAGGTGAGAGCATGTCACAAGAATCTAAGTCAAAAAAAAGATTAGATATTTTTGATGGACTCAAGGGTCTTTCAATCATAACAATTATTGTATACTATTTTTTCCAGCATATTTTACCAGGTGGATTCTTAGCTGTAAATATGTTCTTGTTGATCGCTGGTTTTTTTAACTTTAGACATTTTGTTAGTGCCAGTCAAAAGGGCATAAAAATAAACTATTTAGACTTTTATAAAAAACGTTTAAGTAGATTATTCTTTCCGATGTTGGCTATGATTATAACAGTGAGTACTTTTATCTTGTTATTCTCAAGGGGGTCATTATTTAACCTTCGGAATATGGCTTTATCTGGTCTAGCTTTTTTCAATAATTATTACCAAATACTGAACGAACAATCTTATTTTGTTCAAGCGGCAAACCCAAGTGCTTTTACACATTTATGGTATGTCGGTATATTAGGTCAACTCATACTAATTACGCCAATATTAATTTTGTTTTTTTATTCGTGGCATAAAAAACAAAGTACAACAGTCAATATGCTTCTAATATTAACTGTTGTGTCTGCGTTTTTGATGGGTTATTTATACAAAGATGGTCAGGATCCTACACGAATTTACTATAGTGTGTTTACACGAGCATTTTCTTATACTGCTGGTGGAGTTATCGGTTTAATTCTACCGATGAATTTATCTGCCAAGCCAATTAAAGGTAAGATAAATTGGATATTTAACGGATTAGGTACGTTGTTAATCATATTGATGTTCTTCATGTGTAAATTTATGTATGGAACCCAACCTTTTGCATATCGCTTTGGAATGAGTTTATTTACTTTATTAAGTGGTTTGTTTATTTTAGTTTCGATTCATCCAAGTACTATTTGGAATAAGATATTAAGTTTATCGCCACTGACATTTATTGGAAAACGTAGCTATTCATATTACTTGTGGTTTTATCCAGTTTATTTAATTATACCTAGTATGATGCAAGGACTTGGTTTACCATCATGGTTAAGTTATACAATTCAGTTTCTAATCATAGCTTTATTGTCTGAGATTAGTTATCGATTATTTGAGCAATACACTATAAGTTTACCAATTGGACAAGATTTTAATCTAAAAAAAACACGTCATCAATTGAAATACTTAAGATCACATAAAGGCTCGTTATTGAACGTTAAAATAATAACCGGTACATATATTGTAATCTTCGTTATTGGTGTTATTGGTATTTTTGCTGCACCTGAGCAACGCGCACAGACTGCAGAAGAATTACAAACGATTATTGAAACAAATACTCAGATCGCTGAAGAGACTCAAACTGAAGATACTGAAAATGTAAAAGTGATAAATAATATTGAAGGTTTAGGCCAACAAGAAATGCTTTATGCAAATGGATTAGATGTGACTTTCGTAGGAGACTCTACATTATTAGCATCGACTAAGCAAATCCAAAATGTATTTCCTAAAGCGGTTATAAACGGAGAAGTAGGTCGACAACTATACAACAGTGTATCTGTTATTTCTAGTTTAGATCAAGGTAACTTATTGAAACCAACTGTTGTAACAATGATGGGATCAAATGGTACTTTTACACAAGGCCAAATTAATGACTATATCGAGTCAATTGGACCAGAACATGATATATTCTTTGTCACATCCGATACGAATCGTTCATGGGTACCGGATGCTAACCGACAATTGTTAGCAGCTGCTCAACGATATGGTAATGTTCATATTATTGACTGGGCAAGCTATTCTAACGACCAAGTTGGCTGGCAAAGAGAAGATGGTGCGCATCCAACAGAAGAAGGTGCACATGAATTATCAGTCTTTATTGCTAAGGAAATATATCGTCAAAGATAAGTATATTAGTTAATTCAGGAGTGTTGGTGGGGATATTAACTCACTGACACTCTTTTTATGTTTAAATTAAGTGAAATGTAAAGAAATTACCTATTAATTGTAGTAAAATATAAGGTATTAATGAAAGGTAGTGACTATGGAAATTTTATTTTTAGGAACTGGCGCTGGCGTTCCATCAAAAAGTCGTAATGTAAGTTCTTTAGTTTTAAAATTATTGAACGAATTAAATGAAACTTGGTTATTTGATTGTGGAGAGGGTACTCAACATCAAATACTAAAAACAACATTGAAACCAGGTAAGGTAAAAAATATATTTATTACTCACATGCATGGAGATCATATCTTCGGCTTACCAGGTTTTCTAAGTAGTCGATCATTCCAAGGGGGAGACAACCAACCTATAACAATTTATGGTCCTCCCGGCATTGAACAATATATTAACTCGTCATTGAAATATTCGAAATCAAATTTACTTTATAAAATTAATATAGTAGAACTAGATCCCAAAGGTGGGGAGATTAATTTAACTAAAGGCTGGAAAGTTAAATATCTACCATTGCAACATAATATTCTATCATTCGGTTATAGAGTTGAAGAACCAACGTCGGATGGTGTGTTATTAGTTGAAAAATTGAAAGAATATAATATTCCCAATGGACCATTGTTTGGTAAATTAAAAAATGGCGAACAAATCACTCTAGAAGATGGCACTCAGCTTGATGGGAAAAACTTTGTAGGTGAAGCTAAAGCTGGAAAAATCATTGCCATTATTGGGGATACAAGACCAAATGACAATATCCAAAAATTAGCACAGAATGCTGATATTTTAGTTCATGAGGGTACCCATGCAAAAGGTGAGAATAAGATGGCGAACCGCTATTTCCACTCTACAGTTGAACAGGCTGCTCAAATAGCTAAAGATTCAAACGTAAATCAATTATATCTAAACCATATTAGTTCTAGATATTTAGGTGCAGATGTGAAGCAATTAGAGAAAGATGCTCGAGAGTTATTTAAACAAACTAAGGTTGTCTATGACTTAAATGAATTTGAAATATAATTGAAAGGAAGAGATTATGTTTCTTAAAGATAAAGTTGTATTAATCACTGGCGCATCAAGTGGTATTGGAAAAGCAATAGCGATTGAAGTTGCCAAAGAAGGTGCAGATATTGTTCTAGTTTCTAGAAGAGAAAACCGGCTCAAAGAGTTAGCTTTTAAATTAACAACAGAGTATGGTATTAAAACACTTGTATTGGCAAAAGATTTAACAAATCCAAAAGAGATTGAAGAAACGGTTGAGGAAACTATAAAGGAATTTCATCATATTGATTATTTGATTAATTCAAGTGGTATAGGTATATTTAAAAGAGCGATTGAGTTTACATATAAAGAGATAGAACAATTATTTCAAATTAATACTTACGCGATGATATATCTTTCTCAACTGGTCTCAAGAGAGATGATTATTCAAAACAGACAAGGCCATATTTTATTTATATCTTCAGTAGCTGGAAAAATAGCTACGCCAAATTCAAGTGTATACTCATCGACTAAATTTGCGGTGATAGGCTATGCAAATAGTTTAAGGTTGGAATTAAAACGTTTTGGTATTGATGTTACAACAATTAATCCAGGGCCAGTTGAAACTGATTTTTTCAATCATGATCAAGGATCCAAAGATTATTATGAACGGATAAAATCTTTAGCTTTAAATCCACAAACGTTAGCTAGAGATGTGACGATTCACTTAAAACCTTCACGTCGTAAAAGGGAATTAAATCGCCCCCGTTTTTATAATTTAGTCGAAATACTTTATAAAGTATTTCCTAATATTGGAGATAAATTGGCTGGTGATATTTTAAATTTTAAGGAGGATGTATAGATGAAAGAACAATGGAAAGTCATTGCTATAATTATTTTACTTATATTTGTAGTCGTTTTTGCTTTACAAAACACTAACGTTGTCGGAATCGATTTCTTTTTTACTCAATTCGAAGTGTCTCTAGTTCTTGTTGTATTATTTAGCATTTTAGTTGGGGTTATTATTGGAATGATAGCTTCAATGTCAGCAGTACAATCCAATCGAAAAAATAATAAAGAATTGGAAAAACAATTAGCAAAAGAGAAACATAATCATTCTAATATAATAATTGAAAAAGAGGCTACGATTGCTCAATTACGTAGTAAGGTTGAAGATCAAGAGCGAGTTTCACGGAATACAATCTTAGTGGAAGCAGAAGAGAATCAAAATTTAGATGAAAATATTAAAGATGATAAATTATTAACATCTAATACTACAGAGGAAGTGTAATATTAATGAAGTTCAATATGGCCAAGTTTGATTGGCAAATTAAACCAGAGACTAATATAGATGCTTCGATTAATGAATTAAAAAAAGACGGGATTAATTTTAGTCCCGCTTTTTTGCGTCTATGTGCGATAAGAGGAATAAGCTCTTCTAAAGAATTAATTGAAAAAACAGATCAAAAACCTCAGTTATATCATGATCCATTCCTATTATATGAGATGGAAAAATCAATTAATCGTATTCAACGAGCGATTGAATTATTTGAACCAATACTAATATATGGAGATTATGATGCTGATGGTATAACCAGCACACTCATACTCTATGAGACATTAGAGTCAGTTGGAGCGAATGTGCATTACTATTTACCGAACCGCTTAACGGACGGATATGGACCAAATAAGACCCGTTGGACAGAGTTGGTTGATGAATTAGAACTTAAATTAATCATTACTGTGGATAATGGAGTAGCTGGATTTGAAGCAGTTGATGCAATGAATGAATTGGGTGTTGATTGTATCATTACTGACCATCATGAACTACAAAGTGAGTTACCGAATGCTTTTTCAATTATTCACCCTAAACATCCCCAAGGGAACTATCCTTTTGGAGAATTGAGTGGAGCAGGAGTTGCACTAAAAGTAGTGAGTGCTTTACTTGGAGAAGTTCCAACTGAAGCAGTTGAATTAGCGGCAATTGGAACAGTTGCTGATATGGTATCTTTAACAGATGAAAATCGAACAATCGTATTAAGTGGGTTGAATCTACTCAAAGATTCGATGCGTACAGGCTTACAATTATTGCTGCAAAGTGAAAAAGTGAACTTTGATAACATAACGAGCGAGACGATTGGCTTTACAATCGGTCCTCGATTGAATGCAATGGGCCGTTTAGGCGACCCAACGCCAGCTTTGGAATTGTTAAAAACTGTTGATATCACTGAAGCTGAAGCACTTTTAGACTTAGTTAATGATAAAAATAAAGAAAGACAAACACTAACGAAGCAAATTACAGCAGAGATCGAACAAAGAATTAGCCAATATGAATCAATTCCTAATATAATTATTGAATCTGACGAGAATTGGCCAGCTGGTGTATTAGGAATTGCTGCAAGTCGTTTAGTAAGGAAATATCAAAGACCTGCGATTGTTTTTCAATATTTAAAAGAAACAGATCAATACAAAGGCAGTTCACGAAGCGTTAGCAAAGTAAATATCTTTGAAGAATTGACGAAGCAAAGTGAATTACTGACTCATTTTGGTGGCCATAGTCAGGCAGCAGGGTTAACTGTTGATGGAGATAAATGGGATGAGTTTACACAAAATATTCATAAAGCTTTTGAACAACATACTAAACTGCTTAATGAACCGGAGCCTATATCAATTGATATGGAGTTAGATATCAAAGATATTACACTTGATTTTATTAATGAAGTAAATTTACTGGGGCCATTTGGAACCGATAATCCAAAACCACAATTCATGGTTAAAGACGCTCACATTAAAACAATGCGTCGGATTGGCGCAGACAAAAGTCATCTTAAACTTGCACTGAATCAGAGTAACTCAGCATCTGAATTACAAGTTATCGGGTTTGGAAAGGCTGATCAATCAATCGGACTAGATAGTGGGGGTCTAATTTCTGTAGTTGGCGAGTTAGATGTTAACGAATGGAATGGGAACCGATTACCACAATTTATGCTTGAAGACTTAGGGATTGATGGAACTCAGTGGATTGATTATCGCTCAAGTAAGATACACAAAGATTTATTGAATATAGATAAAGGATTGTATGTGTTCTCACATCAACGTATTGCAGATTATATGGCAAAACAGATTAAGGGTGAAAGCATCTTATTGTATGAGAACATAACTGAAGAAGACCTACCACAATTTAAAAAATTAATTATTATGGAACCACCCATTCAATTGAGTCAATTAAAAAATGTTTTGGGTGCTCAAAATTGGAGTGAAATATACTTAGGCTCTTTTGTACAAGAGTCAAAATACATGGCTGGAATACCATCAAGAGATGAATTTGTTGCGTTGTACAAATGGGTTTATAAAAAAGAACAATTTAATTATAAGAATGAGTTTGAGAGTTTAGCTAAATTATTTAATTTACATCCAGTTAAATTAAAAGGTATGTTTATGATGTTTTTAGAGGCAGAATTTGTTACAATTAAGGACGGTCGGTTAGAGTTTAATAAAGAGTTACAAAATAATAAAATTGATTTACTGAACTTAAAGACATTTATTCAGTACAAAGATGAATATGAGTCTGAGGCTTTATTAAATTATCAACCGTTAGACACTATTAAAGATTTTTTTGAAGGGAACTGAAAAGTTAAATGAACTTGAATGATTATATTGCTTCAATCGAAAACTATCCAAAGGAAGGTGTAACATTTAGAGATATTACACCATTAATGGCTAATGGACCTGCATTTGCGCATGCAACACAAGAAATTGTTAACTATGCTCGTGAAATGGGTGCAGAAGTAGCCGTTGGTCCTGAAGCACGTGGATTTATTGTTGGATGTCCAGTAGCTTATGCTATGGAGATTGGTTTCGCACCTGTTCGAAAAAAAGGTAAATTACCTCGGGATATTATTGAAGTAGAATACGAACTTGAATATGGGTCAGATGTTTTAACAATGCATAAAGATGCAATTAAACCAGGTCAAAAAGTTGTTATTATTGATGACTTATTGGCAACGGGTGGTACTGTAAAAGCAACAATCGACTTAGTTGAAAAACTTGGTGGAGAAGTTGTGGGAATTGCATTTTTAATTGAGTTAAAAGAATTAAATGGTAGAGAAAAAATTGAAGGTTACAACTACAAAGCTTTAATGCAGTATTAAAATCTACTATTTTTTCTTAAAGTATGATAAAACAAAAAAATCCGAACTTTTATAGAGTTCGGATTTCATTTTATTATAAGTTACTACAAAGCATTTTAAAACTCTCGATATAAGCTAACTACTTTACCTAAAATTTGGACAGAATCTAAAATGATATCATCCATTGTATCATTTTCAGGACGTAGAATGTAGTGATCAGATTGTTTATAAAAAGTCTTACATGTTGCTTCGTCATCTTCAGTTAATGCCACAACGATATCTCCGTTGCTTGCAGAAGGTTGGCGACGAACTGTAATTAAATCGCCATTAAAAATCCCGGCATTGATCATACTTTCACCATCAATTTCAAGCATGAATAAATCATCTGCATCAAAATGCTCAAGTGTTGGTGGGATTGGGTAATATTCTACTGCTTCTTCAATAGCTAAAATTGGAGCACCGGCAGCAACTCGTCCTAACAAAGGAATATCTTTTCTTGAAATACCAAGTGCTTCGAGTGCGAAAGGTGTTAGTTCTAAGGCACGAGTTTTACTTGCGTCGCGTGTCAAGTATCCTTTAGCTTCTAAGCGAGATAAGTGTCCATGAACAGTTGATGTAGAAGCTAATCCGACTTCCGCACCAATTTCTCTTACAGTTGGTGGGTATCCATTAGAGTCAATTGCTTTATATATACAACTAAGTATATTTAATTGTTTTGCTGATATTGATTTCATAATTTCAACTCTTTCGTTTTTATTGATTTCAGTATAGCACTTATAATAACGTTAAGCAAACAAACGTTCGTAGTAAAGGAGTGATAACATGTTAAGTAAAGAAAAAATAAAACGAATCAATGAACTATCTAAAAAGAACAAGGCTGGTACGATGTCTGAAGAAGAAGCACTAGAACGAAAAAATCTACATAAAGAGTATATTAAAAGTATGCGAGATAGTATCGGAACTCAAATAGAAGGTATTAAAGTTGTGGATTCTGAAGGTGGAGATGTCACACCTGATAAAGTAAAAGACATTCAAAAAGAACTTGGTTTACATAATAGAGATAATGATTAATTTTCTCTAGTCAATGTTATTAAAATTTAGTATTATTGTATTACATGATGTTTAGAAGAGAGGTGTAGTTTAATGGCAACTTGGATGTGGCTAGTTATCGTATTTATTGCATTAATTATTGGTTTTGTCGCTGGTTTCTTCCTTTCAAGAAAGTATATGATGGATTACTTTAAGGAAAATCCACCGATTGATGAAAGAATGATATCTCAAATGATGGCACAAATGGGACAAAAACCATCTAAAAAGAAAGTTCAACAAATTATGAACTCAATGAAACAGCGTTAATATAACATTTGTAAGACTTCTTACCCAGTAGGGTAGGAAGTCTTTTTTTTGCTATATTAGATCTTAGGTAACAAAAAGGTAAGATAAATACAAAGATAAGTAACTTTATCTTGTTCAGAATGACACTGTGATTAAATTATATGCAAATTAATAATAAAAATGCTATAATTAAAAGCCTATGCATATTTGAAATGATGCAAAAAAGTTGTTTCATTATATTAGCTGTGATATGTTTTACCAAATTAATAACGGTTGCAAAAGTTTTTTTATCGCAAAATTGTTATTGCATTTGAAGTTGAATATTTGTCGTTAATTTGAAAGTGGCCACGTAGGTTAATTACTCTTTTTTTTATATATTTAGGATGGGGTGGATAGTATGAACATGTTTGGAAAACTAGGGTGGTTTTTTAAACGAGAAAGAAAAGCATATATTTTTGGAATTACTATGCTAATACTCCTTAGTGGGTTGACAGCAATAATACCTATGATAATCGGTACGATTATTGATAGTATGACGGCGGGGACAATCACTGGGAGTCAATTGATTAGATGGGGTATTATTCTTGTAGTCATTGCGATTCTACAGTACATCATGCGCTATGTATGGCGTACACAAATTTTTGGGACATCAGCAAAACTCGAGAAAATCCTTAGAGCAAGGTTGTTTACCCACTTTACTCAAATGGATTCAATATTTTTTCAGAAATATCGTACAGGAGATTTAATGGCAAGGACTACCAATGATTTGAATGCCATTCGAATGGTAGCAGGTGGAGGAATCTTGACATTAGTCGATTCACTGTCACAAGGTTTGCTTACTTTGTTTATGATGTTTTTCTTTGTAGATTGGCGTTTAACTTTAGTATCAATTATACCAATACCTTTACTGACAATATTAATACGATTTGTTGGTAAAAAGCTTCATTATCACTCAAGAAAATCACAGGCAGCTTTTTCTTCAATGAATGATAAAGTTCAAGAAAGTATGACTGGGATAAAGGTTATCAAAACCTTTGGTGAAGAAGAATTAGACATTGATGATTTCAAGAAGATGACGACTAAAGTAGTAAATCGAAATCAAAAAGTATATTTGTTTGATGCAGCATTTAGACCTGCTAGTCAACTAATAATGGGGGCAGCAACGATACTTGGAGTTTTCTTTGGTGGATTTTTAGTTTCTCAAGGAGACATTACAATAGGGATGCTTGTAGCATTTATTAGCTATGTATCCCGTTTACAGTGGCCAATGATTGCGATTGGACGGTTATTTAATATTTTAGAGCGTGGGTCGGCTAGTTATGATCGAATTACTGAGATATTGGATGAAAAAAGTTCGATAATTGAAGAGCCTGATGCACTTAGTCAGTCAATTTCTGGAGATATCCATATTGACATTGATGAATTTATATATCCTAATGCTAAAGAAGTATCTCTAAGTGATATTAAGATTAATATTAAGCAAGGGAACACGCTAGGGATTGTGGGAAGAACTGGATCAGGTAAGACGTCATTATTTAAATTATTATTACGTGATTATGATCAATTTTCTGGAGATATAACATTTAATAAAACATCAATTAAGGATTATCAATTGGATAGTTTATTAGCTAATATTGGATACGTTCCACAAGACAACTTTCTGTTCTCAACGACGGTCCGTGATAATATTCGGTTTGCGAATATGGATACAACTGATTCAGAAGTTGAAGAAATTGCGAAAGTTACAAGTGTTCATGAGGATATTCTTGGATTTTCAGAAGGTTATGACACACTTGTTGGAGAACGTGGTGTTGCTTTATCTGGTGGTCAAAAACAGCGTATTTCTATGGCTAGAGCCATGTTAATTAATCCAGAACTTTTAATTTTAGATGATTCACTTTCCGCAGTGGATGCGAAGACTGAAGAAGCAATTTTAAATTCAATAAAAAGTACGCGCGAAAATAAATCAACAATAATATCTGCTCACCGACTAAGTAGTGTAATGCATGCTGATGAGATTATCGTGTTGGATGAGGGTACGATTACAGAACGGGGCACGCATGAGGAACTTATTAAAAATAATGGTTGGTACCAAGAAATGTATGAACATCAGCAATTAGAGTTAAATACTGAAATGGAAGGGGTGTAATAATGGCAAGTAAAGGTCAAAGTGAATCAGCTTGGGCAAGAAAAATGTCAATAGGAGAGCAGTTATCTGTAACGAAACGAATTTTTACATTTGCAAAACCATATTGGAAAAACTTTTTAGTCGCTATTATATTCTCTTCATTAACAGTCGCAGTGTCTGTAATTATGCCCCGAGTAATACAAACTTTTATTGATGATCATTTAACTAATTTAGATGTGACTATGCAAACTGCACTAATGTTTGTTTTAATGTATGGCTTTTTACTAATTTTACAAGGTATATCCAACTACTTGTCTACATATTTATTCAACATGGCAGCTGAGAGAACAGTAGAGAATGTTAGAGATACATTATTTACAAAAATAAATACTTTAGGTATGCGATATTTTGATCAAACTCCTGGTGGTTCAATTGTTTCACGAATCACCAACGATACTGAAACATTAAAAAACTTTTGGAATACTTTCTACGCACTATTTGAAGGTATTGTAACTGTTATATCAGTATTCATTGGGATGTTTATTATGAATCCAAATATGGCACTGATGTTCTTGATCTTTGTTCCGATTATGGTTGGAATAATATGGTATTATCAAAGCTTCAGTTCACAAGTATATCGTTCGATGCGTGAGAATCTTAGTCGATTGAATACTAAAATAAATGAGTCCATCTTAGGCATGGATGTGATTCAACATTTTCGACAAGAAAAACGTATTATAGCGGAATTTGATGAACAAAATGAAAAGCATTTTGGTGCACGTTATCAGATGGTGAAGATGAATGCATTGTTGTTAATGAGTATTATTAGTTTACTTGAAGGCTTATCTTTAGCGTTAGTTATCTATGTGCTCGGAGGACAGTATTTAAATGGAATTCTAGAGGTTGGAGTCATTTATGCATTCGTCCAGTATAGCTCGCAATTCTTCAGACCTATGGGTATGATGATGGATAGTTTAAGCTTACTACAAGATGGTGTTGTTTCGAGTTCACGTATTCTACGTGTTCTCGATCAGAAAGAAAAAGTACCAGAACAATTTATTTCTGAGGAAGCGAAAATTAAAGATGCCAAAATTGAATTTAGAAATTTAACATTTTCATATGATGGAAATCAAAATGTTTTAAATAATATAAGTTTTACTGTTAATCCTGGTGAAACTGTCGCGATTATAGGACATACCGGAAGTGGAAAAAGTTCTATCATTAATGTATTAATGAGGTTCTATGAATTTCAATCGGGAGATGTTTTAATTGATGGCCATAGTATACGAGAGTTTGATTATGAAGATTTAAGAAAAGGAATTGGTTTAGTACTTCAAGATTCATTCTTATTTTATGGAGATGTTAACCGAAATATACGCTTACTCGATCCAACAATTTCTGATCGAACAATTCGAGAAGCAGCTCAATTTGTAAATGCAGATCAATTCATTGAAAAGCATTCAGATGGTTATAAACACCGTGTAATCGAGCGTGGGGCAAGTTATTCAAGTGGTGAAAAGCAATTGATTTCATTCGCGAGAACAATGGCACGTGATCCTAAGATACTTATACTTGATGAAGCTACCGCTAACATAGATACAGAAACTGAAGAGTACATACAATCTAGTTTAGCAAAAATGCGCCAGAATCGTACGACTATTGCGATTGCGCATCGATTAAGTACAATCAGAGATGCGAATCAAATTATTGTACTTGATAAAGGAAATATTATTGAACAAGGTAATCATGATGAATTAATTGCGAAAAAAGGCACATATTATCAAATGTATCGTTTGCAAACTAAAAACTAAAATAAAAAAGCGACACTTAATATTATCTCATTATGTGAGAATGATATTAAGCATCGCTTTTTTAATCTTTTTTGGGAGGAATATAAACATAATCCGGATCTAACTGCTTGTCTAAATCATCAAATGCCTGTGCAATAGCAATGTCAATACTTTTCAATTCATCTCTAGTGTATTTCTTGGA
This sequence comes from Aerococcaceae bacterium DSM 111021, assembly GCA_020112395.1. Classification (NCBI taxonomy): domain Bacteria; kingdom Bacillati; phylum Bacillota; class Bacilli; order Lactobacillales; family Aerococcaceae; species Aerococcaceae bacterium DSM 111021. The sequence continues at coordinate 88,532 of JACCEK010000001.1, forward strand.
ATCATCAAAAGAAATGGGTTGTCCGATAGCTACCTTTGCTTTTTTTCGAAGGAAAAACTCTTTCCCATTTAATGGAGGTTGAACCGCCACAGGAAGAATATCTTTTTTACTCAACCGTTGGATAAAGGCAGTTCCACCTTTAACTTCAGTAGAGTACCGTGATCCAGTAGGGAAAATCCCAAGATGTTTATTTTCTTCATTCATAACTTCAACACCTCTACGGAGTGATTTAGGTGAAGGTTTTTCTCTTTTTACAGGAAAAACATTCAATCTAGGTAGTAAGTATTGGAATATTTTATTTTTAAATAAAGTATCCTTTGCCATAAAGGCTATTTCAGTAGGTTCTACTGCTATGGCTAATATAACTGGGTCTAACCAATGCCGATGTGTTGATGCTATAATGGCAGCATCTTTGGGCAAATTTTCTCTTCCAATAACAATAGGTTTTCCATTAAATAGGAATAAAATAACCTTAACAACAATTAATAAAAACGAATAGAGATTCATTACTAACGACCTTTCTATTAAAAAATATGATAATATTAATGTATTATTTGCATGAAATGAAAGTGGGTACTTATGAAGAAAATCGTTCAAAAAATAATAATATTAATATGCCTTCATCATATTATACCAATAATCCCAGTCTCTTCTCAAGATGAATATAATCTAATATCCATTCACCCAAGTGAATCAAGTGCATTCACTCAAGGATTGGAATTGAATCAAAATAATGAATTATTACTCTCTACAGGATTATATGGAGAATCAAAGATTGGTTACTTGGATTTAGCAACAGGGGAGTATGATGTTATTGATGAATTAGCTGAAGAGTTCTTTGGTGAAGGTTTGACTGTAACTTCGGATGCAGTTTGGCAACTTACTTGGCGAAGCGGTGTTGCTTTTAAACGCAACAAAGAAACACTAGAGATAATCAACACTGTCAATTATGACGGTGAAGGTTGGGGGCTCGCTTATGACGAAGAAAAAGATATAATTTGGATGTCTGATGGTACCAGTATAATCGAACAACGTGATCCTGATACATTCGAAATACTTGATAGCATTGAGGTTTCGTATAACGGGATGTTAGTTGAAGAAATTAATGAGTTGGAATATGCAAACGGATATATATATGCAAATGTATGGTATACTGATACAATCATTGCTATCAATCCAATCACTGGTATAGTTGAATATCAGTATGATTTCACAGAAATAATTGAAGATACTTTTACAGACCAAGAGTTGAAAGAAATCGATACTTTAAATGGGATAGCACATATTGAAGGTAATCGATTTTATGTTACTGGAAAACTTTATCCAGTCGTTTTTGAAGTTGAATTACAGCAATAAAAGGAAGGAATCATTATGACAGAATCAGCAATAAGATATGAATTAATTAAAGAAGAGAAAAATACAGGAGCTAGACTAGGGGTGCTGCACACGCCACATGGTAGTTTCGAAACACCTATTTATATGCCAGTGGGGACTTTAGCAACAGTAAAAGGTTTATCACCTGAAGAGTTAAAAGACATGGGAGCAGAGATTGTATTGAGTAATACATACCATCTTTGGTTAAGACCTGGAGAAGATATAGTTGAAGAAGCAGGTGGTTTACATAAATTTATGAACTGGAATCGTGGAGTGTTAACGGATTCTGGAGGATTCCAAGTGTTTTCTTTAAGCGATATGCGAAAAATTGAAGAAGAAGGGGTCCATTTTAGAAATCATATTAGTGGTGAGAAATTATTCTTATCACCTGAAAAGGCTATTCAAATCGAAAATGCATTAGGTGCAGATATCATTATGAGTTTTGACGAATGTCCTGATTTTCACCATACTCATGATTATGTTGAAAAATCGATACATCGAACAACACGTTGGGCAGAACGTGGACTTAAAGCGCACCAACGTTCAAATGATCAAGCATTATTTGGTATCGTTCAAGGGGCCGGTTATAAAGACTTACGTATCCAACATGCTAGAGATTTAGTTTCACTAGATTTTCCAGGTTATTCAATTGGTGGTTTGTCGGTTGGAGAAACTAAAGAAGAAATGAATAGTGTATTAGATTACTTAACACCTGAGCTGCCCAAGCATAAACCGCGTTATTTGATGGGTGTAGGATCACCTGATGCTTTAATTGATGGAGTTATGCGTGGCGTTGATATGTTCGATTGCGTTCTAGCTACACGTATCGCAAGAAATGGGACATGTATGACAAGTGCTGGGCGCTTAGTTGTTAAAAATGCTCAATATGCACGCGATTTCAGACCAATTGATGAGAATTGTAATTGTTATACTTGTCGTAACTATACACGTGCTTACGTAAGACATTTAATCAAGACAGATGAGCTTTTCGGTATGCGTCTAGCATCGATTCATAATGTCTATTTCTTACTTGAATTAATGCGTAATGTGAGAGAAGCGATAAAGAATGATCAATTACTTGAATTCAGAGAAGATTTCTTTGAAAGATATGGATATAATAAACCAAATGCAAAAAGCTTCTAGAATGTAGCTAAATGTGAAAATTTTTGTTACACTAATCGTATGCTTTAAAAATGAAAGGATGACAATCGTTAATGGAATTTATTCTGAGTTTTATGCCGTTTATAGTTTTATTTGGTGTAATGTACTTCATGTTAATTAGACCGCAAAAGAAACAAGCGCAGAAAAAACAAGATATGTTAAGTAATATGCAACCAGGGGATTCTGTGGTTACAATCGGAGGACTTCATGGAGTTGTTGATGAAGTTAGTCAAAGTAGTCAAACAGTAGTTCTTGATTGTGAAGGTGTGTATTTAACATTTACAACGAGTGCAATTGCAACAATTACACAAGGTGGTAACATTGAAAACCGTCAAGTTGAGGTGGCGAATGATATTGCTAGCGAAGAATACCAAGAAGATATTGCTGAAGAAAGCGATGATACAGAAGGTACTCTATAATATTTATGAAAGCTCCAAGAATTAGCCAATCTGGCAATTCTTGGAGCTTTTTCTAGATATATAAGGGAATTTTAAAACTGACATCAACTCCAGGTATGTTAATAAGATTCGAGTTTGTAGGTGTGGGAATGGGTAATCTTTTGTACGTATATAAGTGAAAAAAAGGCCATTGGTCATTACTGCATATCTTGAGTAACGTATAGAATCAGTGTATGTATTTTAAAAACTTAATGCTCATAAAAGCGACTGTTTCTGTGAAGTGACTAAAGGAAAAAGTTGATTGACTTGATTAATTTTAGTTTCAGACAACTAATTTCCTCCAATAATTGAATTTTATGAAATTCAGAGTATATAATTATATTGAAGCAGGACAGATAATCAAGCAGAATTAACATTCTGCATACAAATATACATAGTGATTGATATTGCGAACAGATGTTTGTATAATATATATATTAAAGTGAGGTGAATTGTGATGCAATATGGTCTATTGTCTTTTGATGATGTTGAACCAGATACATCTAGAAAGATTTTACATGTTGATATGGATGCTTTTTATGCAAGTGTTGAGATGAGAGATAATCCTAAATTAATGAATAAACCTGTTGTAATAGCAAAGCATCCTAAACTTACTGGAGGAAGAGGGATTGTTTCGACATGTAATTACGAAGCAAGAAAGTACGGAATACATTCAGCAATGTCCGCACAAGAAGCTTATATACGTTGTCCTAAAGCGGTATTCATTCAAGGAGATATACATTATTATAAAAAAATATCTTTACAAATAAGAGAAATATTTAGTGAATATACCGATTTGATAGAACCCGTTTCATTAGATGAAGCGTATTTGGATGTGACGATAAATAAAAAGAATATGAAGAGTGCAACAATTATGGCTAAAGAAATACAACAAGAAGTCTATCGCCGTACTCGTTTAACATGTTCTATTGGGATATCCTATAATAAATTTATTGCTAAGATTGCATCAGATTATAATAAGCCAAACGGTACAACACTAGTTGAACCGAAACATGCCATTCAATTTTTAAAAAGTTTAAGCATTGATAAATTTCATGGAGTGGGAAATAAGTCATTACCTTACTTTCATGAATTGGGTATTTTTACTGGGGAAGACTTACACGAAAGAACATTGGATGAACTGATTAAACATTTTGGGAAGATGGGGTATTCTCTGTATTTTAAAGTACGAGGCGTACACAATACGCCAGTAAATAACCAAAGAGAACGTAAATCCATCGGCAGAGAGAGAACTTTTTCGGTATTCCTTGAATTAGAGTCTGAAGTATTAGATAATATCATTAAATTGATACGTAAAGTGGATGAAAGACATGAAATTTCCAAAATGAGAGCTCATACTATAACGTTAAAGATACGGTATGATAATTTTGAAACGATAACTCGACAAATTCAATCAAATGAGACCATAGAAACAGTTGGCGAAAGTATTGAATTGGCGGAGAAAATTTGGGAAGAACACGGTCATTTAGATCGTTCGATTCGATTATTAGGTGTGACTTTTTCAAATTTTGATCATCCATTATACACATCAATTAAACTTGAGTTAGACTAGGAGAATTTTAATATGGAATTATTTAGTAATCCTGTTTTACAGGCATTTATTGCCGGTATTTTTACTTGGCTTTGTACATTATTTGGATCCTCTTTTGTTTTTCTTTTTAAAAATGTTAATGACCGATTCTTAGCTATCATGCAAGGTTTTGCTGCAGGAGTCATGATTGCTGCTTCTTTTTGGTCGTTATTAGCACCGGCTTTAGATTATGCAGAGGTGAGTACATCTTCATTACCAACTTGGCTACCAGTAGCTATTGGCTTTACTACGGGGGGATTGTTTCTGCGATTACTTGACTACATCGTACCACATACCCATTTAGCAGAGGATCATGGGGACTCTGAGAACCGAAAGTTATCAAAACCAACGATGCTTTTCTTAGCAGTGACCATTCATAATATACCTGAAGGGCTTGCTTTAGGTGTGGCCTTTGCAGCAGCAAGTATTGGAAATGCTGGGGCTACAATGTCTGGAGCAATTGCTCTAGCAATTGGTATAGGATTACAAAACATACCTGAAGGTTCTGCTTTATCTTTACCGCTATATGCGGATGGTAGAACGAAGCAAAAGGCATTCCAACTGGGACAGTTATCAGCTATTGTTGAGCCTGTAGCAGCGGTAATTGGTGCGGCTGCAGTATTAGTAGTTCAAGAACTATTGCCCTACGCATTAGCTTTTGCTGCAGGTGCAATGATTTTCGTTGTTGTTGAACAATTAATACCTGAATCACAGTCTTCCAATCATACTGATGATGCGACTTTAGCATTAATCGGTGGGTTTGTTTTAATGATGGTATTAGATGTTGCTTTAGGTTAATTAATATTTTCAATAAGCATTTAAACTGTTATACTGTAATTATCAAATTACAGTATAACAGTTTTTTACTTATCTGGAGGGATTTAGTGACTACTAAACATAATCAAATACTACAATATATTGAAACACTTCCAATTGGCGAGAAGATATCAGTGCGTGGAATTGCCAAGCATCTAAACATGAGTGAAGGTACAGCATATAGGGCTATTAAAGATGCCGAATCGCTTGGAATTGTTTCAACTATTGAACGAGTTGGAACAATACGTATCGAAAAAAAGTCAAAATTTTTACCCGAAATGTTGAGATTTAGCGAAATGGTTTCAATGATAGAAGGTACAGTATTAGGTGGTGAAGAAGGATTAAATCTTCACCTAAACAAGTTTATAATTGGCGCAATGACAGAAAATGCTGTTAAGAAATACTTTGTGCCAAATTCACTTATAATTGTAGGTAATAGAGAAGGTGTTCAGCAATTAGCACTTGAAAATGATGTGGCGGTCCTTATTACCGGAGGATTCGATGCAAGTGATAAAGTTATTAATCTTGCGAATGAAAAAAAATTACCCGTTATATCAACACCATTTGACTCGTTTACAGTTGCAACAATTATTAACCGCTCAATGGCAGATCAAGAGATAAAAAAAGAAATCATGACAATAGCTGATATATTTACACCGATAGATCAAACTCCTGCTTTAACTGCACAGGAAACAGCAAAATCTTTCTATAAATTATCGCGACAATCTGGGCTTTCACGCTTTCCGGTACATCATAATAGTCGATTAATCGGGGTTGTGACAGCAAAAGATTTAATTGGTAAATCTGACTCAGTACTTATTGAAAGAGTCATGACTAAAAATCTAGTTACAGTCCAGAAACACATGACTATAGCCAGTGTTTCGCAGTTAATGGTCCGTGAAGATATTGAAATGATACCGGTTATTGAAGATAATATGGAATTATTAGGCGTAGTGTCTCGTCAAGATATTATGCGTGGCATTCAACTTATTCAAAAACAACCTCAAATCGTCAATACATTCCAAGATGACATTATTATGCATATTGAAGAGTATTTATTACAAACACCAGAACATAAGTATGACTATCATGTGGTAGTCCAACCACAGATGTTAAATAGTTTAGGTACAATTTCATATGGGGTATTATGTGAATTAATTTCGCATTCAGCCTATCAAAAGTTTTATGACACAACAAATCAAAATCATATTATTGAAAAAATTGATTTACATTATTTTAAATTAATTCAAATGGGTAATGTTATCCAGTTTAAAGTAGATATATTCAATCAAAATAGACGCACTGCGTTGATAGAGGTTAATGTATTTCATGAGAATTCCTTAGTGGCGAAGGCAATCATCACGTCACAAGTAATAGAAACACAGTAAATTTGGCATAGAAGGAGTACAAAATGTATTTAGAAACAGATAAATTACAACAATTATTATCATATATTAAAGAAAATGACACAATTATTATCCACCGTCATGTGAGACCTGATCCAGATGCATTTGGCTCACAACTTGGATTGAAATATTTAATTGAAAATGCTTATCCAAATAAAAGGGTATTGGCTGCTGGAACAATGACTAAGGGCCTATCTTGGATGGGGAAAATGGACGATATACAAGATTCAGACTATCAAGATGCATTGGTAATTGTTGTGGATACAGCAAATCATCCTAGAATCGATGATAAACGATATAATAAGGGATCAAAACTTGTTAAAATTGACCACCATCCTGATGTGGATAGCTATGGAGATTTGGAAATGGTATATACAGAAGCAAGTTCGTGTAGTGAGATAATCGCGAACATTTCATTAGAATTAAATTCTGAATTACCATTAACTAAAGACGCTGCTTTTATGCTATATGCAGGGATTGTTGGAGATACTGGACGTTTCATGTATGATTCGACAAGTGAAACGACACTTAAAACAGCAGCGGCAATGCTTAAAATGGATATTAATCATTTTATTATTAATGACCGATTTAATACCATTACGATGGCACAAGCTAAGTTCCAGGGATTTGTATTAGATCAAATTAAGGTTGATGAGACTGGCGTTGCTCATATCCTTATTAATCAAGACGATTTGGTTCGTTATGGAATTTCAGAAGAAGAGGCTAATACTTCGGTTGGGATACCAGGAAGTATTGAAGGCGTGAAAACATGGGCATTATTCATTGAACAACAAGGAAATAATCCTTATTGGAGAGTAAGAGTAAGGTCTAAAGGACCTGAAATTAATCAAGTAGCAGCTAAATATAATGGTGGTGGCCATCCCAAAGCAAGTGGTGCATCAGTATATAGTAAAGAAGAAATGAATAATTTAATTGAAGATTTAAGTAAAGTTACAAAAGAATATTTGAGTAATATAACTGAATAAAGACAAAAAAGGACCAAGTTGGGATTTAATTCAACTTGGTCCTTTTTTTATGTTGTCATTTTAATCAAACCAACTAAAGCCTTGCTTTTCAATTAATTCATCAGCTGCTTTTGGACCAGCTGACATAGCGGGGTAATTAGGAAAATCAGGCGTTGGTGCTTGTTTCCATAATTTTTGAATATTATCGACAAACTTCCAATCATGTGCTACTTCAAGCCAGTGATTGAAGTTATTTAGATTACCTTGAATACAAGCCAAAATTAACCGCTCGTAATCTGCGGGCATAGAACTAATCTCTTCTTCACTAGGTGAGTACGATAATTCAATTTGATTCAAATCATTTGTATACCCAATAGTTTCTTGGTTTAAGTATAAACGATAAACTAGATCAGGGTTAATTTCAATCATTAATCTATTGCCTAAAATGTCCTCTCTCGTTGATTTAAATTGAACATGGATAGTCGTGAATTTACCATTTAATCGTTTTCCAGAACGAATAAAAAATGGAGTACCTTCCCATTCTGGTAAGTCAATTGAGACTTTCGCTGCGAAATAAGTTTCAGTTGTCGATTCAGGGTCCACTTTATCTTCATCACGATAAGCCTTATATTCATTTGCTGAACTGCTTCCGTATTGACCCCGAACGACATTTTCGTTCAGTTCATCAACTGTTTCATATTGGTGTAAATTTTTAAGAATATGAATTTTTTCTTGACGAATTGATTCAGGTTGGTCATCTTTTGGTTCATTCATAGCGACAAGAGAGAGCATCTGTAGAGCATGGTTTTGAATCATGTCTTTGGATACACCGCTATTTTCGTAATAGTCACCGCGGTCTTCAACGCCAACTTCTTCAGCCAATGTAATCTGAACATGATCGATGCTTTCCTTATTCCAAATAGATTTAAACATAATATTACTGAATCGTAAATTTAGGAGAGATTTAATAAAACCTTTACCTAAATAATGATCAATTCGGTATATTTCATTTTCTTCAAATGAAACTTGAAGTTGGTCTTGTAATTCATTTGCTGATTGAAAGTCATTACCGAATGGTTTTTCAATAATTAAACGGTTATAACCATTATCAGTTGCAAGACCTGAATTTTTAATGTGTTGAGTGATAATAGGGAACAAGCTAGGTGAGAGTGAAATATAGAAAATTCTATTGCCCTCTGTTTTATATTTCTCTTCTAATTCAGTAGCTAAGTCTTGTAAATGATAATATTCGTCAACATCATTTACATCATGCGATTGATAATAGAAATGAGAAATAAATTCTTCTGCATGTGCCTTATCGTCTACTTCGTCTTTAATACTATCTAGGACAACTTCACGTAAATACTCATTGGTCCAAGGTCGACGAGCAGTTCCTATCAATGCAAAATGTTCTGATATATAATTGTTTTTGTATAATCGATAAATCGCTGGATACAATTTTCGAGCAGCTAAATCACCTGTTGCTCCAAATAATGTAATTAATAAACGATGTTTTTCCATGAGATCCCTCCATCTTTAACAAACAATATTATAGCTCAAAAACGAGTAAGTTACAATTTAAGGATGCTAAAATCTAATAATTCATTCATTTTATTTTAATATTACTATGGTTTGTTTTTCTTAACTGATACTTGTATAATTTGACATGTTAGTAAAAAGCACAATGAAAGGAGTTTACTATGAAATTATTTAAAGATTTATCAATTCAAGAGTTTATTAAGAACGCGTTAACTGATATTCACTTTGAAAAATTAACACCTGTACAAGAAGAAGTAATTCCACAAGCTTTAAGTGGACAGAGCTTAATTGTACAATCACAAACAGGATCTGGAAAGACACATAGTTTTTTAGTTCCCATACTAAATCAAATTAATCCAAATGCTAATGAAGTGCAAGCAGTTGTTACAGCACCAAGTAGAGAATTGGCAGAACAGTTATATAATGTAGCTATTCAAATTGCTAGTTTTTCAGAAAAACCAATAAAAGTAGTTCGATACATTGGAGGTACTGATAAACAAAGACAAGTAGAAAAGTTACAAAATAATGATCAACCTCAATTAGTTATTGGTACTCCGGGGAGAATTTTTGACTTAATGTCTGAAAATGCACTTTGGGTTCAATCAACCAAAACGTTTGTTGTCGATGAAGCAGACATGACAATGGATTTAGGATTCTTATCAACTATCGATGAAATCGCGTCTAGAATGCCAGAAAAACTACAGATTATGGTTTTTTCAGCAACAATTCCACAAACATTAGAAGTATTCTTAAATAAATATATGACATCTCCTCAATTAATTGAAATTGATAATCAGGGTGTTATCGCTGATATGATTGATAATTATTTAATGTATACTCGCGGAAGAAATAGAGCAGACCTGGCTTATTCTTTATTAACGATGGGGGAACCTTATTTAGCGCTCGTTTTCTGTAATACCAAGCAATATGCTAACGAAGTAAGTGGTTACTTGAAAAATAAAGGTCTAAAAGTTGCGACAATTCACGGTGGTTTAACTCCAAGAGAACGTAAAAGAGTTATGCGTCAAATTCGTGATTTAGAATATCAATACGTAGTTGCAACTGATTTGGCGGCTCGTGGGATTGATATTCCAGGAACATCTATGGTAATTAATATGGAAATTCCAACTGAACTAGAATTCTTTGTTCATCGAGTGGGTAGAACAGGTCGTAATAATGTTAAAGGTGTAGCTTATACTTTAATAGAACCAGATAATGAACGTGACATTCACACATTAGAGAAAAAAGGAATCGAATTCCAGACTGTTGATATTATAAAAGGTGAGATTAAAGAAGTTAAAGCTAGAAATGAACGAGCAAAACGTGAAGACAAAAAGAAAAATGAAGATACTGTTATACATGGTATGATACAACGTAATAAAAAACGAAAAGTAAAACCAGGTTATAAAAAGAAATTAGATCAACAAATTAAGTCTCATAAGCAGACTCAAGCACGTCAAAATAGACGTAAAAAGTAATATAAAAACCAGTTTCTCACATTTAAATGTGAAAAGCTGGTTTTTTTGTCTATATATCTATTTATCAGTATTATCTGATTTTTTATCGGACTCTTCATTATCTTCATCTTTTTCTTTTTGTTCCATATCAGCTGTATCTATTTGATCCAAATTATTCATAATCGTATGAATAAATTTAGTATGGTTTTTAAAAGCAAGATAAAGTAGAAATAATGTAATTGTAGCAAGTGTAAACTGAGTCGCAACGAATCCAGGAATTATAATGGACATTGCCTCAAGTAATAATATTGGAATAAAAGAAATGACCACTGTAAGTTTTATCCTAGACTTAAAATCAATAGTTCTTGTGAGACGTACATTGAAAAATCCAGCCATAATACTAATCAGTAAGATTTGGAACCAATAAACAAAAAATGAGCTAACTAATATGATAAAGAATACCATTGCGTTCATTGAAAATGATTCCTCAGCGATATAATTTAAAAATAACTCAAATCGGTGTTGATTTGCAAATAAGTAATCATAACCTGGTATTTCTTGTACAGTTTCACCGACTGTTAAGAAAGCATAATCTTCAATAATAAAAATTCCAAAGGGCGCATTTGGCTCTAACATCGTTCGTTGTTTCTCTGAAATCTCAGATTCAAAGCCCATTTCAGAATTAATTGAATCATCTATTACAATCTGTACTGAATCTGATTGATAATAGAGTGGTTTTTCGCCATCGGCAATATTTAAAGTGCCTTCTGATAAAGTATACTCTGGAATATATTCGACTGCATTAGAGAAATCCTGTGAAATTCTAGAAAATGTCGGTATAATATTAATGAAAAGTGCTAATGTCATGACTAATATTGAACCAAAAGCAACCAAATGAATATATTTCCATGGTACATTTATCGATTCAATATAATAGCGAGGATTTTTCAATCCTAGTTTAAGTAAATTAAATATTTTCTTCATTGAACCGTCCTTTACTAATTAAATTCATTCATTCATTCATCTTATCAAAGTAGTGTGAATTATCAAGTAAATTTGTCTTCTTTGATAAGATGGAGTTTAACCTAACTATATTAAGTCAATATGTACTGATAATATGTCTAAGTTACATAAAAATAGTTATGCTTGAGTCTTCGAGTAGTTTTGCTTGTTTTTTGATTCTTTTTTTCTGTCAATATAAATTACTCCAAGTAAACTAGTAAAACCTATTATAGATAAAATACTACCGAACACAATAGAACGTGGGAAGTAATGAAGATCTATTGTATGTTGACCATTCGTTAAAGGAATAGCCATTAATGTATCATTTAGAACACTAACAGGCTGAACGTCTTGACCATCGACATTAATGTTCCATGCTGCATCATAAGGAATAGTGAATAAGAGATAGGCTTCATCTTGTTCAATATTGATGTTTCCTTTTATTCTATTGTGACTTGATTGAGTAACATTAAATTGATTATCTTGTTTAGTGTCCATCATATTTTCATAACGTTCTAAGTCAAACTCATAGAGTTCAAGTAGATTTGATTGTAATTCTTCTTCCTCTAATTCAACATCAAAGTATTGATCTTCTCTGATTGTATTATAACTAGCATTGTAAATTTGACGTCTTCTAAACGGAGAATAAAAACGATAATGATTAGAATTTAAATCTAAAGAAATATTTTTGCTTGAAAACTGACTTGGAATACTAAAGTAATATGGATTTGTACTAGTCGTATCAAAATGCCAACGAATTCTAGGTGTTTGAGCATCACTTTCAGAAGTATCTTTATAAGTATAATAGTCTCCATCCCCAGTATCTGTCACTTCTACGTTCTCATAGGTAACATCTGTAAACTCATGCTCAGTAAAGTAAGGTTCTTCTATACCATTGTAATCAATGAGGCTCAGTAATAATTCTTGGTTTTCGATTGGACGATGTGAACTAAAAGAGCTTTTTTCATTCACTATATCCGGACTCACTTCAATACCTAAGCCAAAGTATCTTTCATTTTCATAGACTTTTACTCGAGAAAACTGACTCATTACAGGGTGGAAATCAATATCTAAATCTGTTGCTTCAGGATAAAGAACGTACCCGTCCTCATCTGTATGTTCATCGGTATTGTCGGTCGAATCTAAAAAGTAACGAATATTAAAGAAATCATCTAAAAATAACGTTCCATTAGTATACGTTGCGAAACCATTACCGTCTGGTTGACCTAAGTAACCGTAAAGTTCAGGAACGTGTGCTTCAATTGTTGAACCAAAATGATCCATACCGCTATAATGAGTGTACATTGCTTCATTTTTCGTTCGCATAAATGTTTTACTAATTCGATAAAAATCAGTATCTGAATGTCTGAGACCAGATAAACTTTGATCCAATATTTCAGTATAGTCTTCAAACTTTGACTGTTGAACATAATTAATATCTGACATGATTATGTAAGCATTGATAAACATTTCAGCAAATACAAAAATGAAAAGAATTGAGTAACGAATTAATTTAGCTGGCCTCTCGAGTTGGATAATAATGACAAAAGCGAGGAAAAATGCGAGTGATATAAATATATTTATATCATTTAAAAACGTATACTCATTAATCCACAAATAATAACCAGAGAAAATCGCCATTCCAATAATAGCGGTAATTAAAACACCAAGGGAAAAACGCTTTGGTTGGTATTTGAATGCTTTAATTGCCATAATTATTATGAAAAAACTAGTAGTAAACGAGAATCTAAAGTGATACCAAATTGGAAATTGGCCGCCGTGCCAAAGTTTATTCAGTAAATCATATCTAAAAGAAAGTGCGAAAAACCCAATAATAAATACTGCTACTAATTTCTCCGAAAGTTTGATTTTTTTATTAATAAAAAACAATCCAGCAAAGAATAATACGAGCATTCCAGCATAAATATTAGGAGAGCCCGAAGACATCTCATCAAAATTAAAGCTACCAACGAATAATTTTGATGCGACATCTTGTATTGTATGGGCAACTTCCCAATCTAATTCAAGTTCTAAATAACTACCTTTATTTTGTGTTAGAGAATAATATGTAGGAACTAGGGCAATACCAGCAATTAGAGCTGCGATAATTGAGTGTAGACCAAACTTAAAGTACGAGATTACAGTATCCTTTATATTAAAAGTAGTTTGCTTTTCTATAATGACATACAGTGCATATAAAGCTAAGAAAATACAAATCATATAACCAATATAATAGTTTGCGATTAATAAAACAGCTAAAGAGAAGACATAAAGTACACGTCCTTTGCTAGATATCAATCTATCTAAGCCTAAAGCAATTAGTGGAAGTAGTATTAGTCCATCCAACCACATAATATTTAATTGATAAACGATTGTATAACTCATGAAAGTGTAAGATAAACTAAATATGTTGGCCGGAATAGTTTTTAGTGCATATTTCTGACGAGAAAAATACATGAATGTTAAACTGCTCGTTAATAGTTTTAAGTAAGTAATAAGCGTCACAGCGACCTCAAAATTTGATTCGTTAAAAAATAAAAAAATCAAGTTAAAGGGGCTTAGTAAGTAATAGGCCCACAAACCAAGCATCTCGCCACCGAGAGCTTTTTCAAAGCTATAAAGTAGCATTTCAGGCGATTGAGTAAGGGTTTCTTTATACATACTATAAAAATCAATATATTGTTGACCTAAATCAACTGTAAGCATCGTATCTTTCCCAAAGGGAGTAAATTGAAATATTATAGCTAGTCCTGTGAAGAAAATGGAAACAAATAATGCATTAAATAAATATGGTTTAAGTTTCTTTATCATTTTGTGACTCCTAACGAAATTAATAATCATTTCATATATTAACAGACAAAAATTAGGTATTCATCTATTTAGTATGTAAAAACTATGAAGATAAATTAAAGATTGATGTAAGTCTTTTGGTTTGATACAATTTTGTGTAATTGTTTGATATAATAATCAAGTGAATTTAAACTTTTTTAGAGGGGAGAAGATAAATGGCACGTTACAAAATAAAACAAAAGAAAAAACGTTCGCATATACCGGGACGACTTAATCTCTTGTTTTTTATTTCATTTTTAGTCTTTACAGTGTTGTTTATCCGATTAGGATATATTCAATTATATAGCGGAGAACGTTACTCAAATATGGTACAAAGAACGGAATCAACTTTATCAACCGGTTCAGTACCACGAGGAATGATATACGATAGTAATGGGAATATTTTAGTGGGTAATAGACCGGAGCAAGCAATTCTTTATACGCGTGACCGTGATTCAAGAGTGTCGTCACAAGATATTGTTAACGTTGCAACGCAACTAGCTTCATTAATTGAAGTGCCAACATCTACTTTAACTGAACGCGATTTAAAAGATTATTTTATAATTAAGAACGAAAATTTAGTTAATAGTCGTTTGACTGACGATGAGTTATTACTACCTGGATCAGAGTTGTATACTGTCCAACTTGATTATGTTACGTCAGAGGATATTCAATTTAGTAATGCTGAATTGAAGATAGCCGCTTTGTTCAAACAAATGAATAGTGCATATGCATTATCTACAGTAACTGTTAAAAATCAGAATGTGACAGAACAAGAAATCGCAAGGGTATCAGAACAATTAAGTCAATTACCGGGTATTAGTATTGGAACTGACTGGCAACGAGTTTACCCAATGGGTGAGATGCTAAGATCCGTATTTGGTCAAGTATCTACTGAACAGGGTGGTATTCCAAGTGAGCTTGCACCTGAGTTGCTTCGTCGTGGGTATGCGATGAATGATCGTGTTGGTATTAGTTATTTAGAACAAGAATATGAAAATGCCTTAAAAGGAACAAAGTCTTTATTTAACTTTGTAACTGATTCTTCAGATGATATCTTAGAAAACGATATGTTATATGAGGGAACAAAAGGAGATAATTTAGTTCTTACAATAAATACGGAATTCCAACGAAAATTAGATGAAATTGCTGAAAACTCTCTAATGTCGATGGAACAACAAGGATTAAATGACCGAGTATATATTGTGGCATCAAATCCTAAGAATGGTGACATACTAGGCATTTCTGGAAAACGTTTTGAATATAACGAAGACACAGATTCATATAATACCGATGAGATTATCGATGATACTCTTGGAGCTATTAATACGAGTTATGGTATGGGATCAACGGTAAAACCAGCGATGGTTGCGATGGGCTACATGGAAGAAGTTATTTCTTTAGATAATAATATTTTAGTTGATGAACCATTGAAATTCCAAGCTTCACAAGAAAAAACTTCGGTGTTCAATCCAACTGGCGAGATGCCGATTGATGATATTGAAGCCTTACAAAAATCATCCAATATATACATGATTAAACTTGCCATGATGATCGGTGGTCAAACTAATTATGAAGAAAATGGTCGATTATCTATTAATGAAAATACAATTGATATTTTACGTAGTTACTTTGCTCAATTTGGTTTAGGGACAAATACGGGTATTGACTTACCAGTTGAGTCATCTGGATTTAGTCCTCAAAGTGATCAATTAGTAAGTGCGCTTGACTTATCATATGGTCAGTTTGACTTATACACACCGTTACAAATGGGTCAATACGCAGCAACAATTGCAAATGGAGGTATACGTTACGCACCTAGATTAGTCAAAGAAATCCGTGGAACTGACTCGAATGGAGAGTTGGGTTCAGTAAAAGCATCAAATGAAACTAAAATTCTAAACGTTATTCCGATTGATGAAGCGGCTATGGATAGAATTCATGAAGGAATGAGACAAGTATCTCATACACTTGATGGAACAGCTCGTTACTTATTTATGGAATATCCAATTGAAGTTGGATCCAAGACAGGGACAACTGAGGCATTTTATTCTGGACCGATTCAATATGCACAAAATCAACCTGTAACTAATGCAACATATGTTGGTTTTGCACCATTTGATGACCCAGAAATTGCTATAACAGTTGTAATACCTTATTTAGAAGAGGAGAACTGGGGACGAGAAAGTACTCGTGTTGCTCACGAAGTTATGAATGCATACTTCGAAATGAAAGCTGAGACAAGTGACTCTATAGAAAGTTATTTAAACAGTCCAGCTTCACAAGAAATTAATTAGTTTAAAAAGCACCTTAGTTTATGAAATTTAAACTAAGGTGCTTTTTATATACAATAAAACCCTAATTGATAATTAATCAACTAGGGTCATAATGTTAAAATTAATAGTAGTAATATGCTCCATCAGTAATAATAGAAGCAATATCATGTATACTCATATCTGAATTAAGTTCGAAATCGCCAGCTTGTATAACAGCGTTTAAATCCCATTCATCTAATAAGCTTTGGAATTCTGCTGCTGAAGTAATAAAACCATCTGATTCAAGACGTGAAGCTATGTCGCTTGACGCTTCACCAGACGAAATAGTAAAACTGCCCTCTAAATCTGGCTGAGCTTCTGCTGCTTCGCCTGTTTCTTCAGTGCCTGCTGATTCTTCATTGTTATTTTCAGTATCAGATTCATCGTTATTCGTTTCTGCGCCATTATTCTCAAGACGAGCAAGAAGAGATTCATTGGCTTCAGTTAAACTACGGACTTGTTCATCAGTACTCGATTCATCTTGATTGTCTCCGGAGTTTAATGACTCATTCAATGAATCGCGTTCAGCTACTAAAGAACTAACTTGTTCTTCGTATTGACTAATCTGTTCTTGGTCTGCTGATCCTAATAAAGAGTTTACTTGTAAACCTTCAACTGGTGCTTGGCCTTGAACAAAAATAGCGAAAGCGCCAGATAAAATGCCGGCAGAAAGAAATCCGATACCTAATGAACGTAATGTATTTTTTTTCATCGAATGTTCCTTTCTAACGATTTTCAATATAATCGTCAATAACTTTTTGAATCGTTACTGAGTTTAATTGAACTTCTTGACTGATTTCATGCATTGTATAACCTTGAGAGTATAGACGGATAATCATTTCATGTTGATTATCTGAAACTTCTTCCACTTCTTGTGGTTCAGTCGGTTCATTGTCATACACTTCCTCAGTCGTGTTATAAACGACTGTATCGTTATAAGGCATATTTTGATTTTTTTCAAGTTCAGCTAATCGAGTTTTGATTGCGTATAATTCTTCTGATTGTTGAACTGAATATTCATTAATTTGCTCAGTAACATCTTGGTCATCTCCTGCGAAGAATGAAGCAACTAATAAAATAATTGCAATGACTAATAGGGCAATGACTAAAATCCAAATGTCCATAAAGCACCTCTTTCCATGAGTTTGTATTCTTACATTATCCAATTTTATCAAATCTATAACAAGTTTCAACTCTAAGCATGTTACAGATTTGTAATAATTTAAATTCATTTTACCAATATATATAAGAAAGAGCAAAATATAACGAGTTTTTTAAAAAATATATTTGTTACTTCCGTAATTTGTGATATAATATTTTGGTATTGTATTGAAGATACATAAAATATCAAAACTCAATCAAGTTTGGAGGGATAATAATGCGCATTAATATTAATTTAGAATGTACTGAGTGTGGAGAACGTAATTACTTAACAAATAAAAATCGTCGTAACAACCCTGATCGTTTAGAGAAAAATAAATATTGCCCTCGTGATCGCAAAGTTACGCTTCACAGAGAAGTAAAAAAATAAGACTTAATAGCACTATACAGAGATTAATCGAGAAATCGATAATCCCTGTATTTTTTTTGCTTAATATTAAGATTTAGTTTTCAATTAATATATTGGCTATGGTTTACTTGGGTCATACTATGGTAAAATATATTTGTGCATTGGAGGAGAGCGGATACATATGAAAGAAATTATAAGTGAAAAAGTTCAGATTAGAACAGCCACGCTAACTTCGCTTAAAGCAATTAATGAGGCTAATCGAAAAGAGCTTGAAGCCAATTTAAGCAAACAGTTGATAAATTATATACTTAAAAATAATTATGAAACAATTGGCTTTTATTATGGATTCAAACCAGAAATAAATACGCCTGTTATTATGAATGATATTTTTAAATTAACAAATAGTTCATTATATTTACCTAGAATAGAAGCAAACTATCAGTTAAGCTTTCGGGAATATAATAAAGAGACTCAACTTGAGACAGTTCAACGGAAGATTATGCAACCTAACGCTAATGCAGAAAGCATTAGCCTTGAGGACATTGATTTATTAATTGTTCCAGGAGTTGCATATCAAGAAAGTGGTTATCGCATAGGATTTGGTGGAGGTTATTATGACCGGGCTCTGGCTAATCAGAATGTAGAAACCGTGTCACTTATCTTTAATGAGCAACTGTATCCCGTAGATTCTTGGCAAATTGAAGCTCATGATATTCCGATTAAAAGGCTGATAATGCCCAAAAAAGGAGAGTTTGATGAACAATCAATTTAGAACATACAATCAACGACAGTATAAACCATTCATGACCTACATTTTTTTAGGCATTAATATTGCTGTCTATATTTTTATGCTTTTAAAGTATAATACAACTACCAATGCCACGGCATTACTTGAGATGGGTGCAAATTTTTCACCTGCTATTATTCTCTACGATGAATGGTGGCGCTTAATAACTGCTGCATTTATTCATATTGGTTTTTCACATATTTTAATGAATGGTATTACTTTATATTTTTTAGGAATCGATTTAGAGAAGACACATGGTCATGTTAAGTTTACTATTATATACTTAATATCCGCTATAGGTGGGAATCTGTTTTCGTTTGCTTTTAATATGAATGTTTCAGCCGGCGCTTCTACAGCAATTTTTGGAATGTTTACTAGTTACTTAGTATTAGCTTATTTAAATCCAGATTCACAAATATATAAACAACGAGCAAGTACATTTACAATTTTACTCGTTTTAAACTTTATGAATGGCTTGTTTTCATCAGGGATTGATAATTGGGGTCACTTTGGTGGCGCATTGTTTGGAGCTTTAATGACGTTTGCTATTGGCTTTGGTTCAAATCAAAGAATCACAAAGTCTAAACGCGTTTTAGCAATAATTGCAATTATTAGTATTTCAATTATATTAATCTTTTTAGGCAGAAATATGGTTTTAAGTTAAAATAGGAGGTTGTTTGATGAAAGAATATATTATTGCTATAGATTTAGGAGGTACTTCTGCTAAGTTGGCTTTAATTGATTTAAAGGGAAATGTATTTGAAAAGTGGAGTGTCATAACAGATAAATTAAATAATGGACAAAACATTGTACCGAATTTACTTCATTCAATTAAAGAAAAACTGTTAGATTTTAATTTAACAGTAGATAATTTATTAGGAGTAGGTATGGGAAGTCCAGGAAGTGTTGATCACATTAATCGCACGGTTATTGGCGCATACAACCTAAACTGGAAAGAAAAGCAAAATATAGGTAAAGCTTTTAAGGAAGCTTTGGATGTCCCTTTCTATATTGAGAATGATGCGAACATTGCTGCGGTTGGCGAGCAATGGAAAGGTGCCGGAGACAACGAACAAAATGTTGTCATGGTTACCCTCGGGACAGGTGTAGGTGGTGGAATTGTTGTTGGTGGTGAGTTGGTCCATGGATCAATTGGAGCAGCAGGTGAGATAGGGCATCTTACAGTTGATCCAGACAGTGTTATTGAATGTACTTGTGGAAAAACGGGGTGTCTAGAAGCCGTGGCTTCAGCTACAGGAATTGTAAATTTAGCCATACATTATTTAGGCACCTTTGATGAAGATACGACCTTAAAAACAATACTTCAAACGGAAGATCATTTGACTGCTGTTGATATCTTTAAATCAGCACAGGAAGGCGATGTGTTTTCTGAGATGATTGTAGAGAAATTTGCGAAGTATTTAGGTTTAGCATGTTCTCATATCGCAAATACGTTGAATCCGAGTAAAATCGTCTTAGGTGGAGGGGTATCTCAAGCTGGGGAATACCTTCGATCAAAAGTAGATAAATATTGTTATAAATATACATTCCCACCAATCAGAAAATCAACTAATATTGCGATTGCGAATTTAGGTAACGATGCTGGTATATTGGGAGCAGCGAAAATTGTAATAAATGAACAAAGAATAGAGGAGTCAGTTAATTAATGAATATTTTATTATTTCTTTTAGCGTTAATCGCTATCGCTTTACTTGGTTATGGAATTTATATGTTAGTTTTATGGGTGATGCGTAAACGTTCTGCTGAGCTAGTTGATAGTAGTGTAATTAGAGAGAATATCCGCAAAGTTCAAATTATTGATGTAAGAGAAACACCAGAATTTGACGCAAATCATATTTTAGGTGCACGTAGTATTCCAATGTCTCAATTTAAAACTAGATTTAGAGAAATTCGTAAAGATAAACCTGTTTATTTATATGATGATGCGCTAAATTATGCATCTCGCTCAGCGAATATCTTGAAAAAAGATGGATACGAACATATCTATATTCTTAAAGGTGGATTTTCTAGTTGGACTGGTAAAGTTAAATCTGAATTGTAATATATACAAAAAAAGACTCGCTTTTATTTGCTTGATCAAGCAAATAAAAGCGAGTCTTTTTAGTTTAATGTAGATAAGCTAACCATTAAACTAATAACAACAGATGCCAACATAATAAACACCATTGCAATTGCAACTAACTTGACCATACGGTCCATTTTTGTTTTCTTTTTATTATTTGACGCAGCAGCTAGTTTTCTCCAGTTTTTCTTTTTTGTTTTAGCCATTTTTGCATATCCCTCACTTTTGTAGCCATAATTATAAAGGTAAATAAAAGTTACGTCAAATCCTAAAATTATTATAAACACATACTATGTTTATAATAGAAGAATGATTTGTTTCTCATCAAATATTTAAATTTGTATCTTAAACCTTTAATAATCTTACTAACTTTGCTAGAATAGTAGGGTAATCATAAGGAGGCAAATTAATATGACAAAACAACAAATAGGTGTAGTAGGCATGGCCGTTATGGGTCGTAATATCGCATTAAATATTGAAAGTCGTGGCTATTCTGTCGCACTATACAATCGTACTGATTGGAAAACAACTGAAGTTATAGATGAAAATCCTGATAAAAATTTAAAAGCAACATATGATATTGAAGAATTCATAAATTCATTAGAGAAACCTCGTAAAATTTTATTAATGGTTCAAGCTGGTAAGGGAACAGATGCAACAATTGATAATTTATTACCTCATTTAGATAAAGGGGATATTTTAATTGACGGAGGAAATACGTTCTTTAAAGATACAATTCGTCGTAATGAATATTTAGCTGACTCTGGAATTAACTTTATTGGTGCTGGTATTTCTGGTGGAGAAGAAGGAGCTCGTTTCGGTCCATCAATCATGCCAGGAGGTCAAGAAGACGCCTATGAATTAGTTAAAGATATCTTAGAAGCTATTTCTGCTAAAGCTGAAGATGGTCAACCATGTGTGACTTATATCGGAGAAGATGGAGCAGGACATTACGTAAAAATGGTACATAATGGTATTGAATATGGAGATATGCAATTAATTGCTGAATCTTACGATATTATGCACCGTGGTTTAGGTATGACTGCCCAAGAAATTGGCGATATCTTTACAGAGTGGAATAATGGTGAATTAGATAGTTTCTTAATGGAAATTACTGCACAAATCTTAAAAACGACTGATCCTGATACTGGAAAAGCAATGGTAGAAGTCATTATGGACCGTGCCGGTAATAAAGGTACAGGTAAATGGACATCACAAAGTGCTTTAGACTTAGGTGAACCATTATCGTTAATTACTGAGTCAGTATTTGCTCGTTTTATTTCAGCTCAGAAAGAAGAACGTGTGAATGCAAGTAAAATTATTCCTTCAATCGAAGCAGAAATGCAAGTGACGGATGAAGAGAAAAAAGAATTTATCGAAATGATTCGCAAAGCATTGTACTTCAGTAAAATCATGAGCTATGCTCAAGGATTTGCTCAATTACGTGCTTCTAGTGAAGAGAATGAATGGAACTTACCTTATGGTGAGATTGCTAAAATTTGGCGTGAAGGATGTATTATTCGTGCTAAATTTTTACAAAACATTACTGATGCATATGAAAAAGAAGCTGATTTACAAAACTTAATGTTAGACGATTATTTCTTAGATATCGTTTCTACAAATAATAGCGCTGTAAGAGATGTTGTATCTAAAGCAATTTCTGCTGGTATTCCAGTACCAACATTCGCAGCTGCAATTGCATATTATGATTCTTACCGCTCAGCAGTATTACCAGCGAATATCATTCAAGCGCAACGTGACTTCTTTGGTGCACATACGTATAACCGTGTTGACAAAGAGGGGACATTCCACTTCTTATGGAACGAAGGTAAAGAAGAAGAAATCGATTGGTAATCAGTCATTTCTAAAATTAAGATTAAATGAGATATGGACCGTAAGCATTAGCTTTTACGGTCCTTTTCGCTGCTAAAATTTGTGGAAAAATAAATTGTATGACCAAACGAACCAACTCATCACTTATTAATCTTTATGGGAGTGAATCGATAAAATATTCTAATTATATTAGAATATTTTAGTTAATTAGTAGCAATACACAAAAATATTGTGTAGAATTGATAAGGAAGATATTAGAATATGTTAAGGAGGATAATGAATGAGTGAAGATAATAAACAACGTGTACTAATTATAGAAGATGAAAAAAACTTAGCTCGATTCGTTGATTTAGAATTAAAACACGAAGGATATGAAACAGAGATACGATATGATGGTCGTAGTGGACTGGATGCAGCATTAAATGAGGATTGGGATGTTATTCTATTAGATTTAATGTTACCAGAGTTAAACGGGCTAGAAGTTTGCCGTCGTATTCGTCCTGTTAAAGATACGCCAATCATTATTATGACAGCAAGAGATTCAGTCATTGACCGTGTTTCTGGATTAGACCAAGGTGCTGACGATTATATTGTTAAGCCATTCGCGATTGAAGAGTTATTAGCACGTTTACGTGCATTATTCCGTCGTTTAGATCATGAAGATGAGCAACGTGCACAACAACAACCAACTGTTAAATATCGTGATTTAACGGTAGAGAAAGCCAACCGAATTGTTAAACGTGGCGAAGAAGTGATTGATTTAACGAAACGTGAATATGAACTACTGTTATATTTAATGGAAAATATCAATATGGTAATGTCTCGTGATGTACTTTTAGATAAAGTATGGGGATATAAATCTGAAGTTGAGACTAACGTAGTGGATGTTTATATTCGTTATTTACGCAATAAAATCGACGTTCTAGGGCAAGATAGTTATATTCAAACTGTTCGAGGAACTGGATATGTTATGAGAAACTAAGATGACAATATTTAAAGAGACAATAAAACAGCCCCTTTCCCTTAAGTGGAAATGGGGAATTTTATTATTCACATTTTTTGCCCCAGTGATTATCATAAGTTTAACTTGGTACCACCAGGATGTGAATAATAATTTAAGCGATCAAGTTTATGGAACCTATCAGAATAAGTATGAATCAATTGATGATTATTTACAGCAATTCTCTTTTCCATTTCTAGTGTATAATCAATCAGATACAGCAGCTAGACCGCTTTTGGATGAACAATATTTTGTCCAAAGAGATGTCGTCGATACTTTACAATATTTTGAAGATGAGAATACAACGATCCGACTATTTAGTGAATCAAATCAACTTATTTATGAGACTGCAACTTTGAATTTACCTTCAATAAATCATTCTGATCAATTAAAAGAAGTACAACATAATAATGAAACAATATTGATGGGATATAATTCAGTCGTTTCGAAACAAACAAATGAAAAAATCGGTTCTTTTCAATTAATTGTGAAACCGGAATATTATACTAGTATTATTCAACACCAAAATCAATTGTTTTGGCGAGTCTTATTATTGGTTGTTTTAATTGTGGGTGTATTGTCATTTATATTAAGTCATCGATTCCTTAGACCACTAACATATCTTAATAATTCACTTGATTTAGTTGAGGAAGAGAATTTGTCTGACATTCGTGTAAGAAAACCGGAAACGGATGATGAGTGGAGTGATTTAAGCTTACACGTTAATAAATTACTAGATAAAATTGATAAGTATGTCACCAATCAAAAACAATTCGTAGAAGATGTGTCTCATGAACTAAGAACACCTGTAGCTATTGTTGAGGGTCATTTGAAGCTTTTGAATCGATGGGGGAAAGATGACCCTGAAGTTTTGGAGGAATCAATTGCATCATCTTTACAAGAAATAACAAGGATGAAGGGCTTAGTTCAAGAAATGTTAGATTTATCGCGAGCTGAAAACGTGGATGTAGATTATAAAGATGAGATAACAGAAGTGTATTCTACAACAGAGCAAGTATTCAATAATTTTAAAATTATCCGTGAAGATTTTGATTTTTATCTTGATTCAGATGATGATGGGGAAAACTTGTATATTCAAGCGTTTCGAAATCATATTGAACAAATATTAATTATTTTGCTTGATAATGCAGTTAAATATAGCCGTGAACGCAAAGAAATTCATGTGTCAATCAGTAAAAGTTTTACAAAAGTTGAAATTGCTATACAAGACTTTGGTGAAGGTATGACTGACGATGATAAGGAAAAAGTATTTGGGCGCTTTTATAGAATTGATAAAGCAAGGTCTCGTGATAAAGGTGGGAACGGTTTGGGCTTAAGTATCGCTAAAGAATTAGTTGAAGGATACAAAGGTACAATTCGAGTTGATAGTGTTATTAATCATGGATCAATTTTTTATATTGAGTTCCCTATATTGAATGATGCGCGACAAATCTATAAGAGTAAACAAATTGCTGAGCGTAAGCAATTATAGATTGACTTAATTAAATCATAATCATTAAAAAAACGGATAGGCCATCAAGGCTTATCCGTTTTTTATGTATAAATTTATGTTTTTAAAATCTTAACGATTTTGTTTACCTTCGTTACGACGTTTGCTGTTAGAAGTGTTTACATTGTTCTTAGTAGGAACTAGCCTATTCGAATCCGCTTTGTTAACATTTTTAACTTTATTAGTCTTTTTACGAGGTGTGCGTTTCATACTTGCATACTTTTCTTGTTCAGATTCCATCTGTTTTTCAATACGCGGTTTAACAACACTATTCATGTATAGTTGTTGGAAAATAGCGAATACTCCACCAGTTAAGAAGTAAATACCTAAACCAGCTGCAGAAGCATAAGTAATCCAACCGATCATTAATGGATTCATCAACATCATTGTACGTGATGTTTGCTTCGCTTGTGGATTATCAGATTGTGGTGTGTTTTTCTGCATCATCCAACCTTGTAAAGCGTAAAGTAGAACAACACCAATAACAAGAGGAATACTTTGTTCACCTAAGTTGATTCCTAAGAAACTACTATTTAAAATCTGATCTGAAGAACGAATGGCAGTATATACAGCAGAAATAATTGGCATTTGAATGATTAATGGCAAACAACCTGCTACGCCACCAAACATATTGATGTCATACTTCTTGTAAACTTGCATTAATTCTTGTTGTAATGCTGCTTTCTCTTGTTGATCATTTGTGTCTTCCATCTCAGCATTAATTTCATCAATTTCTGGCTGAGCAATCTTCATTTTAGCTTGACTAATCATAGAGTTTTTAGTCATATTCACTGATGACGGCATCATAAGTAATCGCGTGATGATTGTAATAATTATGATTGCAATACCGTAGCTTCCACCGAATATGCCAGCAAGCCAGTCCATCATGTTTGTTGCTGGCCGTCCAATGTATTCGTAAACCCATCCAGAAGGGTTACCCGCACTATCATAAGAGACACAGCCGGACATGACTAGTATAACAACAGCTAGTAATCCGATAATTTTTATCCATTTTTGCTTATTTTTCATCTAAGTTATCACTCCATTAAAATTCATACTATTACATGATATAGAAAAGAGAGTAAGATTTCAATGGGATTTTAACTATATTTAATTAACAAAAGTTAATATACCACACTAAAAGCGTCATAAACCTTTTCAATTTGTACATCTTTGATATCAATATTATTAATCTTCATAAAGTGATGTTGAGGTGTTTTGATTTTATTACAAAATTTGTCTAAAGTATCACCGTCAGTTTGGGCGATGATTTTAACATTTCCATCGGATAAGTTTCTTACTGTACCTTTAATATCGAGTTCTTTAGCTATTTGACTAACGTAATTTCTATATCCTACACCTTGAACTCTACCTGATACAATTAATTCGAATGTTTCCATGTAACCGCTCCCTTTCTGTTTGTTTTATTGTATCACATAAATTATAATAAAGAATTCGAAAAAAAACTTATACAATGGTATAATTAGAGTTGCGTAAAATTAAAAGAATAGTAGAACGAGGAGGATGGTCAATGGCTTCTAAAAAGAAAGTTCAAACCAAAAAGTCAACGCAATCAAGTGATCATTCAAAACATTATATATATTTAATTATAGGCTTAATTGTCGCTTTCATTTCGATAATAGCCTTATTTAATTGGGGTTTTTTTGGTTCACTTGTCTTGAACACATTCCGATTATTTGTCGGTCAAGCTTATGATTTGCTTTTAGTTGGGGTAACCTTTATTGGATTAGCTATGGTAGTAAAGCGTTCCATTATTAATATTCCGGCATTAAAATTGTTTGGTGCTTTATTTATATTAATATCTATGACTACGTTACTTCACTTTAATCAATTTTATCCACAAGAACCTTTACCAGATTCAATTTTTTCTGTGACATTTGATATATTCAGTAATGAATTTGTGACAGGCCAAAACCAAGTGAGTATTGGTGGTGGGATGTTAGGAGCTGTCTTTTATGCTAGCTTTGGATATTTATTCGGTCAATGGGGCACATATCTATTAGTTGGAATAGTTTTCTTCATAGGTTTACTTATGATTACTGGAGCAACATTTGAAGCTTTTATTAGTGCATTAAAACAATTATTTACTTACATATTTAATGGATTTAAAGGTGCAGGACGTACGATTAGCGAAGCGCGCTCAACTTACAAAGAATCTTTTGAACAAATCGATGAAGAAGAGGCCGTTGTACCTGATGTGGATTATGAAGAACCTTCTATAGAAAACAATCAAACATTTGATGAATATGAAGATTATCCTAAAGAAGAAGTAAAATATAATAGTTATAAACGTCCAAAGAGAAAAGGACTACTTAACAAATTGAAAAACAAATTTAATGTCGATGAAAATGATATAAAGAATGAACAATGGCAACAGCGCTACCAGCCATCTATAAAAGTTGATAACAAACACAATTGGGAAGAATATGATGGATCTGATGCACTCGCTTCTACTGCTGCAAGCGAGCGGGCGAGGCTAGAACGAGATATAGATTTAGTTTTAGATTTGGATTACTTTGACCAAATTAACAGCCAAAACGAGAATCAAAGTTTAAATTCAGATCTGCCAATTAACAATCAACAAGATTTTGAAGTTGAAGAATACACTCATTCAATGTGGGATAGCAATTCAGAGAAGGAAAAGGGCATCTATGATAACTTGGATGGTGCCGTTAGTGCTGAATATGAAGAGTATCAACCAGAAGGCTTTGAGGTTACTGATGATATAAATGCACAAGAGATAAATCAATCAGAGGTAGAGGAGACATCAATTAATCTGTCGAATGCAGCACATTGGCAGCAACAGTCTAATAATGTTCAAAATACAACGGATAATGAATTAGATTCTGTTCTAGCTCAAAGTGGTCAGGTTAGTAATACTCAAACGAAGAAAAGTAATAAGAGTAAACACAAAGGATATAAACTACCATCCAAAAAATTACTTACCAAAATTCCACCAGTAGATCAATCAGATGAGTATAAACGAATTAATGAAAATATTGATAAGTTGGAAAGAACATTTAAGAGTTTTGGAGTGGATGCTAAAGTTGTCAAAGCAAATTTAGGTCCATCCGTTACGAAATATGAGATTGAGCCCGCAATAGGTGTAAAAGTAAGCAAAATTGTTTCACTTTCTGATGACATAGCCTTGGCATTAGCGGCTAGAGATATACGAATGGAAGCACCAATTCCAGGTAAATCACTTATTGGAATTGAAGTGCCTAACAATCAAGTTAGCCCTGTATCTTTTTGGGAGATTGTTGATGCAGCATTGAAATCACCAAATTTATTAGAAGTTCCATTAGGTAGAGATATTTCCGGTGCTGTTTGTACTGCTGATTTGAGTAAAATGCCACATTTATTAATTGCCGGTGCAACAGGGAGTGGTAAGTCAGTTGGAATGAACGTCATAATTGCGTCTTTACTTATGAAGGCCAAACCCAATGAAGTTAAATTCTTAATGATTGACCCAAAAAAAGTCGAACTTACTATGTATAATGAATTGCCACACTTACTATCGCCAGTTGTAACTAACCCTAGAAAAGCAGCGCAAGCATTAAATAATGTTGTTCAAGAAATGGAACATCGTTATGAGTTGTTTGCTGCGTCTGGCGTTCGAAATGTTGATAGTTATAATGAATATGTTGATGAAGAGAACAAAAATGAGGGTACTGGATACGAGCGACTACCAAAAATTGTTGTTTTTATAGATGAGTTAGCAGATTTAATGTTAGTTGCTAGTAATGAAGTTGAGAATTCTATTATACGATTAGCACAAATGGCACGTGCTGCCGGTATTCATATGATTATTGCAACTCAACGTCCTTCGGTAGATGTTATTACAGGTATCATAAAAGCCAACGTCCCTTCAAGACTTGCATTTGCAGTGTCTAGTGGTACTGACTCAAGAACTATTTTAGATTCAAATGGTGCAGAAAAATTACTTGGTAGAGGTGATATGTTATTCCAACCAATGGGTATGAATAAACCACTGAGAGTACAAGGTGGATATATCTCAGATGCTGAAGTTGAACGTATCACTGATTTTATAAAAGATCAGAGTGAACCAGAGTACGATGAATCAATTGTAGTTACTGAAGAAAGTCTTGAACAAGCGAATGCGTCAGATGATGAATACTTTGATGATGCCGTTACTTTAATCAAAGAACAAGAGACAATTAGTATTTCTCAGTTACAAAGAAAATTCAGAATTGGTTATAATCGAGCAGCCAGATTGATAGATGATATGGAAGCTTTAGGACTGGTAAGTGAGCCCGACGGTAGTAAACCAAGACAAGTTTTAATCGATTAATTATTTATGATACCTAGTAGCTCATGAGGAGCTACTAGGTATTTTTGTATAGAGAATTATAAATGAACGGTCTTTAATGAGTGAAATTTATACACAAATATACACGGAGAAATCAAAATAAAACAAACGGTTACATTGCCTTTTTAACAAGCTTATTGTATAATTTAAAATGAACAAACAAGGAGGAAGATTGAATGAAAAAATTACTTAAATTATCGGCGGTAGCTTTAATGGCGGCTGGAGTGGCATTACCAACAATGGCAGCTGCTCAAGAAGAGTTTTCTGTTATTATGATTACGGACATTGGTGGAGTCGACGATAAATCATTTAACCAATCAGCATGGGAAGGTTTAACTGCTTGGGGAGAAGAGCATGGTAGAGAACGTGGAGTAAGTGGATATGACTACTTACAATCTAATAGTGATTCTGATTTCATAACAAATATTAACACGGCATTATCATCAAATTTTGATTTGATTTTTGGGATTGGGTTTAAATTAGAACCAGCAATTAATGATATGGCACAGCAGTATCCAGATCGTCAATTTGCAATCGTTGATGCTGTAGTTGATCAACCAAATGTAGCTTCTTTAAACTTTAAAGACCACGAAGCTTCATTTTTAGCTGGAGTTGCTGCAGCTTTAACAACTGAAACAGATCATTTAGGATTTGTTGGAGGTGTTGAAGGAGTCGTTATTGATCGTTTTGAAGCAGGATTCGTAGCTGGAGCAAAAGCAATTAATCCAGACATTGAAATTACAGTGGAGTACGCTGGTAGTTTTGGGGACGCATCACGTGGTAAACAAATCGCTGCAGCTATGTACGCTAATGATGCAGACATAATCTTCCATGCGTCTGGTGATACAGGTAATGGAGTTTTCTCTGAAGCAAAAGACTTAGTTACCAATGATCCATCGCGTAATTTATGGGTAATTGGAGTAGACCGTGACCAAGAAGAAGAAGGTATTGTAACAATTGATGGTGAGGACCGTCACTTAACACTAACTTCTACATTAAAACAAGTTGGGGATGCAGTGAAACAATTCGCGGAACAAACTGAAGCCGATGGATTCACTGCTGGTAACACAGTCTATGGTTTAGCAGACGGTGGTGTTGAACTAACTGATGGCCAATTATCAGATGAAGTTAAAGAAGCTATATCGGAATATCGTCAGCAAATTATTGATGGAGAAATTGAAGTTCCAGAAACACCAGAATAAAAACACGAACGATGAATTGCAACTGATGATTATTATACGGGAAACTGTTGAGTGCCTATTCTATTAAAACTATAATACCCTTAGATATTAATTAAGGGAGGAAATAAATTGAACAAATTACTTAAATTATCAACAATTACTTTATTTGCTGGAGGATTAGTTAATCCAGTATTCGCCAACGCACAAGAAGATTTCAGTGCAATCATGATTACTGACCAAGGTGGGGTGGATGATAAGTCATTTAACCAGTCAGCTTGGGATGGATTACAAGCTTGGGGAGAAGAAAACGGCTTAGAAAGAGGAACAGATGGATTTGATTATCTTGAATCTAATTCTGATTCTGATTACATAACAAACTTAAATACAGCTGTTCAAAGTGGTTTTGATTTAATTTATGGAGTAGGGTTCAAATTAGAAGCAGCAATCAGTGATGTTTCTCAACAATACCCAGAACAACAATTTGCAATTATAGATGCTGTAGTAGATCAACCAAATGTTGCTTCAATTAACTTTAAAGATAATGAGGCTTCATTTTTAGCTGGTGTGGCTGCAGCTTCAACGACAGAAACAGATAAAATCGGATTTATGGGCGGAGTCGAGGGGATTGTACTTGACCGTTTTGAGGCTGGCTTTGTAGCTGGTGCGAAAGCAGTAAATCCAGATATCGAAATAACAATTGAATATGTTGGTAGTTTTTCTGATGCACCTCGTGGTCGTCAACTAGCAGCTGCTATGTATGCGTCAGGCACAGATATTATTTTTCAAGCAGCTGGAGACTCAGGTAATGGAGTATTCTCAGAGGCTAAAGATTTAGTTTCTGCAGATTCAGCACGCAATATTTGGGTAATTGGTGCTGATATGGACCAAGACGCTGAAGGTATTATTGAAGTTGACGGCGAGGAACGTGGCTTAACTTTAACTTCTACATTGAAACAAATTGGTGATTCAATCCAATTGTTTACTAATGAAGCTAAAGCAGGCAACTTCGAAGCTGGCGTACAAGTATTTGGGTTAGCAGATGGAGGAGTTGACTTATCTGAAGGGAATCTTTCAGAAGAAGTTTTAACAACAGTAAATGATTACCGTCAACAAATTATTGATGGTGAGATCGAAGTTCCAGAAACTCCTGAAAACTAATTCTATTATTAAAAGGGCGCCTCATGAAGGTGCCCTTTTTTTATATATATGGAAAAATGATTATTTTAATGACAAAATAAGTTTTATAAAGAATATGAATATACTGAAATATTATTAATTAAGATAACATTGTAAGTAATATAATTAAGTGAAATTTGATATATATTACTTTAATATGATTTTAGCTATGATTTTTTAGTATATTTGTCTATAATTATATATATGAAAACCGATTGCAAAATTATAAGTATAGAATGTGAGGAGCAATTATGACAGATACAAACGTGCCTGTAATTGAAATGCGTAGTATATCAAAGAAATTTGGAGAGTTCTATGCGAATAAAAATATCAATTTACAGTTAAAAAAAGGTGAGATTCATGCCTTGTTAGGTGAGAATGGAGCAGGTAAATCTACTTTAATGAATATTCTCTCTGGATTATTAGAGCCTACATCAGGAGATATTTATATGGGTGGGGAAGTTGTTCAGATAGATTCTCCAACTAAAGCGAACCTTTTAGGAATTGGTATGGTTCACCAGCATTTTATGTTAATTGATGCTTTTACAGTTGTAGAAAATATTATCTTAGGTGAAGAACCGGTTTCAGGTATGACACTTGATAAAAAAACAGCTCAGAATAAAATTGAGGAGATTTCTCAACAATATGGTTTGCGTGTTGATCCATCTGCGCGGATTTCATCAATTAGTGTTGGTATGCAACAACGTGTTGAGATACTTAAAGTATTATACCGAGGAGCTGATATACTCATATTTGATGAGCCAACAGCATCTTTAACTCCGCAAGAAATCACTGATTTAATGGTGACTTTACGTAAACTTGCAGACGAAGGTAAATCTATTATTATCATCACACATAAGTTAGATGAGATTAAGCAGGTTGCAGACCGTTGTACGGTTATTCGTCGCGGACAATCAATCGACACTGTCGATGTTTCAACAACGACGTCGAATGAGTTAGCCGATATGATGGTAGGTCGTTCAGTTTCATTTACAACAGAAAAAACAGAAGCAAATCCGACAGATAGCATATTAGAAATTAAGTCATTAAATGTTCGTGATGAACGTGGTATTTCAGCAGTCGAAAACCTATCACTAAATGTTCGTAAAGGTGAAATTGTGGGTATTGCTGGTATTGATGGGAATGGTCAATCAGAGTTAATTCTAGCTATTACTGGTTTAATGCCTGTAGAATCAGGTCAAGTTCTTTATGAGGGCAACGACATTACAAACAAATCACCCAGAGATATCAACGAAAGTGGAATAGCACATATACCAGAAGATCGTCACAAATATGGTTTAGTCTTAGATATGCGATTAGAAAGTAATATGGTATTAAAAAATTATTATCATAAACCTTATTCAAGTAATGGGTTATTGAGTTTTAGTAAAATTGAACAACAAGCAAGAAAATTAATTGAGGCTTATGATGTTAGAACAACTTCAGAAAAAGCCTTTGCAAGATCACTATCTGGTGGTAATCAACAAAAAGCAATCATTGCCAGAGAAATAGATAGTAATCCTAAATTCTTAATTGCTGCTAACCCAACACGTGGATTAGATGTTGGTGCGATTGAATTTATACACAAGGAAATAATCAATGAACGAGACAAAGGTAAAGGTGTTTTATTAATGAGTTTCGAACTTGATGAAATTTTAAATATTACTGATAGAGTGCTTGTTATGTTTGATGGGAAAATCGTAGCCAATATTCCAACACATGAGACGAATGAGCAAGAGTTAGGACTGATGATGGCAGGGACACCATTTGAAGAAATTGAAAAAGCTCGTCAGGAAGGAAGTGTTGTGTAATGAAGTCAAATTTTAAACAATTAATGGTCCCATTATTATCTGTAGTAATTGGATTGATTTTTGGAGCAATTATTATGTTAGTTTTTGGTTACAATCCTGTAGAGGGTTATAAAGCATTAATTACAGGTTCGTTAGGTAATCCTTTTAATATTGGTCAAACAATTCGTGCAGCGACACCCTTAATTTTTACTGGTCTTGGTTTTGCTGTTGCGTATACTGCTGGTTTTTTCAATATAGGACTGGCTGGGCAAGCGCTATGGGGTTGGTTAATCTCAGTGTGGATTGGAATCTCATTACCTGACGCTCCTTCATGGATAGTATTACCACTTGCTATTATTGGTGGAGCAGTTGCTGGTGCATTATGGGCTGGTATCGCTGGTGTATTAAAAGCTTTCTTTGATACGAGTGAAGTTATCGTAACAATCATGTTAAACTATGTAGCAATTTATATTTCGGATCATATTGTTCGAAATGTTATTACAGACCGAGCTGACGCAACGCCTTTTG
Organism: Aerococcaceae bacterium DSM 111021; assembly: GCA_020112395.1. Taxonomy (NCBI): domain Bacteria; kingdom Bacillati; phylum Bacillota; class Bacilli; order Lactobacillales; family Aerococcaceae; species Aerococcaceae bacterium DSM 111021. Next base: position 123,173 of record JACCEK010000001.1, read on the forward strand.
TAGGACAAAATGCATCGTTACGTATGCAATGGTTAACAGATTTAACAAACGGATCAACAATTCATGGTGGAATATTTTTAGCATTAATCTTTGCTGTTCTTGTATATATTCTTCTTCAAAGAACAACAGTTGGTTTTGAGTTAAAATCCGTTGGATTTAACAAACATGCAGCAAACTATGCTGGAATGAATGCAAAGCGTAATATTATACTAGCTATGCTTTTATCTGGAGGTTTAGCTGGATTAGGTGGCGTTATGAATGGTTTAGGCGAATTTAGAAATGTATTCTTAACAAATGGTGTAGCCCCTGCAATTGGTTTTGATGGCTTAGCTGTTGCTTTACTAGGAGCATTGAATCCAATTGGAATTATATTTGCTAGTCTGTTATTTGGTGGTTTAAAAACCGGAGGAACAATTATGCCTCTAATGGCAGGTGTTCCATCTGAGATAGTTGAGATTGCGACGGCGGCAATTATCTTCTTCGTAGGTGCTAATTATATTATTACTTATTTTATAGATCGTCGTGAAAAATCTAAACTAAGTAATTCAGATGTGATTGTACAAGGAGGAGATGACTAATGGTTAATTTACTAGCTTTAATTGTATCATCTACATTAGTATATTCAGCCCCATTAATATTTACAGCCATCGGTGGAGTGTTTTCCGAACGTAGTGGTATTGTAAATGTTGGGTTAGAAGGTATTATGGTTATGGGTGCCTTCAGTTCGATAGTATTTAATTTATTTTTTGCCGAGTCATTCGGTTCATGGACACCATGGATAGGCTTGTTAGTTGGGGCAGTTGCAGGAGCCCTAATTGCAACTATCCATGCTTCAGCAACAGTGCATTTAAGAGCTGACCATATCATATCAGGTACGGTAGTGAACTTAGCTGCACCTGCTTTAGCGGTATTCCTTACACGTGTATTATTTGAACAAAGAGGTCAAACGGATATTATTCGTCAATCATTTGGATACTTTAATTTTCCAATATTAAGTGATATACCAGTGATTGGACGTATATTCTTCCAATCAACTTCTTTACCTGCCTATGTAGGGATATTAATCGCATTCATTTGCTGGTTTGTACTTGCTAGAACTCGCTTTGGTTTAAGAATTCGTTCAGTCGGGGAAAACCCACAAGCAGCTGATACAATGGGAATTAATGTTTATGCAATGAAGTATGCAGGTGTGTTACTTTCAGGTGTATTCGGTGGTATTGGGGGAGCTGTGTTAGCTCAATCGATTTCACTAAACTTCTCAGTGTCAACAATTGCTGGTCAAGGATTTATGGCTATGGCAGCAATGATTTTCGGGAAATGGAATCCAGTTGGAGCTATGCTAGCAGCAATATTCTTTGGGTTTGCTCAGAGTTTATCTGTAGTTGGATCTCAGATACCATTTATAGAGTCAATCGACCCAGTTTATTTACAAATTGCACCGTACATTATCACAATAATTGTACTAGTTAGTTTTGTAGGTAAGTCATCTGGTCCGGCTGCAAATGGTAAGACATATATTAAATCTAAATAGAACTCATTTAAAACGACCTACTTAATTGTAGTGTCGTTTTTTTGTTGCAAAAGAGTAGAAATATTTCTAATTAATATTATTATAAACAGTTTAAAATACTTTAGAATACAGATTACTATCCCAAAAATATATGTTATAATATGTGAGTATAGATTTAGATACAAAGAGGAGTCTGTTTTATGAGCGAATTGGGAACTAAATTGCGTGATGCGCGTGTTGAGAAAGGCTACACACTGAACACGTTACAACAAATGACAAAAATACAAAAAAAATATTTACAAGCTATTGAACTAGGTAACTATGATGAAATGCCAGGTAGCTTTTATGTACGTGCTTTTATAAAGCAATATGCCGATATGGTTGGTTTAGATGGGGACCAACTATTAATGGAATACGAGGATGAACTTACTTCGAATTCAGAGAATGAAGATATAACTGAGGACAACGATAGTCAAAAACTACCTAGTCGAACAGAGCGTTATGTATCTAACGAAAAAAATTCATTCGATACTGTTGTGTCTTATTTACCTATAATACTATTAGTAGCCATTGTTATAGGAATTATGGTTGCTTTAGTTGTTGCGATAAATAACATCGGTCAAGAAAATCAACCAACTGAATCAGCCGTAAGTGAAACATCTACCAGTATAGTAAGTGTAGTAGAGCCTGATTCAATGAATCAAGATGAGTCGGTAGAATCAGAAAGTATTGTTGAAGAGCCTACGCTGGACGAAAATGATTTAATGGTAGGAGATCAAGTATTAACATTGACTTCTGAACCTGGTGAAGCAACAACATATCAATTAAATGCACCATTTTCAGAGTATAGTTTTGAAATTGAAGGTAATAGTTTTGTTTGGGTAGGTGTTTTTGAAGACGGGGTTATTGTTCAAGATACAACGATAGTTGAAGGTGAAACATTAGAACATACAGTCACTGCGGGCACTCAAGAGGTTCGCGTTTCGTTCGGATATCCTGAAGGAGCTAACTTATCTGTAAATGGTACTTTAATAGAACCTCAAGGACAATATTTAACTGAAACAATTATATTTACAGCAGCTGAAGGAATTGAAGAAGAGACTGAAAATGAAACAATTGAATTAGATATACCTGAAGAAGATACGGAAACTAACGAAGAAGATTTCCAAGGACCAGCTGTATTAGATCCAGCCAATAACACGGATGGAGCTGAATAAAAATGCAAATGAATATAGCTAACAAACTTACTGTTGCAAGAATGATTTTAATACCAGTTTTTATTATTCTATTGTATGTTCCTAATCAGTATGGAACGATTGATTTATTAGGAGCAAGTGTTCCGGTCTTTCAATTTTTAGCCGGAATAGTATTTACTATAGCTAGTATTACTGATTATTTGGATGGATATTTAGCTAGAAAACATAACTTAGTTACAGCATTTGGAGAATTTTTTGATCCAATGGCGGATAAATTATTAGTTATTGCGGCTTTAATTATGCTAGTTCAATCAAATGCTGTACCAGCTTGGGTTGTTGTGATTATAGTTAGTCGTGAACTTTTGGTCACAGGACTTAGAGTACTTTTAGCTACTTACAGCGGAAAAGTTATGGCTGCTGCATTACCAGGGAAAATTAAAACTTTCACTCAAATGTTTGCGATAATTTTTTATCTATTTAATGACATTGGATTCGCATTAATCAATATTCCAATTTCTACGATACTAATTTATGTCTGTTTAATATTTACAGTATATTCTGGAGCAGAGTATTTTTACAAAGGTCGACATGTATTTTTAGATGCTCAATAACTTTAGTCATATAATATTTAATTAAAATTACTGCATATTATTTTTAGAACAATTTACTTCATGATAATCTTATCTGGAGTAAATTGTTTTATTTTGAAATAAATTAATGGAAACAGGGATTTTTCTTGTATATATATAGGGGGAGTTTTTTTGAAGGCTGAAATCATAGCAGTAGGTACAGAATTATTAATGGGGTATATTATAAATACAAATGCGAGTGACATAGCACAAGGATTATTAGATATTGGAATAGGAACTTATTACCAATCTGTTGTTGGTGATAATAAAGAAAGAATTAAGGAATCGTTGGAGATAGCATCTTCGAGATCAGATTTAATTGTCTTATCAGGGGGGTTAGGTCCGACTGATGATGATATAACGAAATTTGTACTTGCAGATTATTTAGGTGAAGAATTATTTCATGATAGTAACCAATTGGAGATGATTGAAAGTTACTTCAAGAATCAGAATCGTGAAATAACAGAGAATAATTACCGACAAGCCTTAACGATAAGTGGAGGTAAAACACTTAATAATAACGTTGGACTTTCAGCAGGTGTGATATATACAAAAAAAGTTGATAATAAAGACAAATATTATATTGTTTTACCAGGGCCACCATTTGAAATGCAACATATGTTGGACGAACAAGTCAAGCCATTCATCAAAAATGCAGTATCTGATCAAGGAGTCATCACTTCGAAATATATAAATTTATACGGTGTAGGTGAGTCCTTTGTGGCGGATACATTAGACGATTTGGTTAAAACTCAAACAAATCCAACAATTGCGATTTATGCAAAGCCAAAGAGGGTAACAGTTCGATTAACATCGAATTCAAAAAATTATGAACAATCGCTGGAATCTTTAGATAGTGTGTCTGAAGTGATTCGAAAACGATTTAGTAATAATTTTATCGGTTTTGGTTCAAATCAAACACTTGAGAAATATATCATCGATGAATTAACGAAACAAAAGAAAACTTTATCAGCCGCAGAAAGTTTGACTGGAGGATTAGTTTTAGAAAAACTAACTAATACACCAGGAGCAGGAGAAGTTATTAAAGGTGGTTTTGTTACTTATCAAACGAATCAGAAAGAAAAGATATTAGGTATTTCGAAAGAGTTGATAGAGAAGTACTCAGTAGTTAGTGCTGAAGTAGCAATATCAATGGCTGAAAAGACTTTGACTTTAACTGAAAGTGATATAGCGATTTCACTAACTGGTGTAGCTGGACCGTCTTCGTTAGAAGGGCATCCACCTGGAGAAGTCTTTATTGCTTTAGCAACAAATAATCATCCAACTAAAGTAACTCAGCTGAATATATCAAACAAGCCAAGACATATTGTTCGAGAAGTAGCAGAGTTTGAAGTGCTAAATTTAGTAAGAGAATTTTTAAATAAATAGAACATATGTTCGTTTTATACTTGCAAATCTGTTAAAGTAAAGATACAATATAAAAGTAAATGAAATGGAGGCACAAGTTATGGTAGATAAAGATAGAAGAAAAGCGTTGGACTTAGCGTTAAAAGGAATTGAAAAAAACTTTGGTAAAGGTGCAATTATGCGTCTAGGAGATCGCACTGATACGCAAATTTCGACGATACCAACAGGTTCACTACAGTTAGATATTGCACTAGGTGTAGGTGGATACCCGAGAGGGCGTATAATTGAATGTTACGGTCCAGAATCATCTGGTAAAACAACAGTTGCTTTACATGCAATTGCAGAAGTTCAAAAAAATGGTGGATTAGCAGCCTTTATAGACGCAGAGCATGCATTAGATCCTGCTTACGCAGCTAATTTAGGTGTAGATGTAGAAGAATTACTTCTTTCTCAACCTGATACAGGTGAGCAAGCATTAGAAATAGCTGATGCATTAGTATCATCTGGAGCCATCGATATCGTGGTTATTGACTCTGTTGCAGCGTTAGTTCCTAGAGCCGAAATCGAAGGTGAGATGGGAGACACTCATATTGGTCTTCAAGCTCGACTGATGTCTCAAGCGTTGAGAAAATTATCAGGATCAATTAGTAAAACAAAAACAATAGCATTTTTCATTAACCAAATACGTGAAAAAGTTGGAGTAATGTTCGGAAATCCAGAGACGACACCGGGTGGACGTGCACTTAAGTTTTACTCAACAATCCGTTTGGAAGTAAGACGTGCTGAATCTATTAAAGATAGTGGAAACTTTGTCGGTAATAGAACTCGAATCAAAGTTGTTAAAAACAAAGTAGCCCCACCATTTAAAGAAGCTATGGTAGATATTATCTTTGGAAAAGGGATTTCCAAAATCGGAGAAATTGTTGATATAGCAGCTGATTTAGAAATTATTAATAAAGCTGGGTCTTGGTATTCATATGGTGAAGAACGAATTGGACAAGGACGAGAGAATGCTAAAACATTTTTAGAAGAGAACCCTGACATACTTGAAGTTGTAGAAGGTAAAGTTAGAGAACATTACTTTACTCCAGTTGAAGTTAAAGAAGCCAAAGCTAAAGAAGAAGAGGCTAAAGCTAAACTAGAAGCTAAAGGGAAAAAAACAGAAAAAACAACTGAATTACCTTTAGATGAAAAAGTGTAATATAAATTAATTTAGTTTAATAAAGAGTACCAAAAAAGTTATCATTAATAACTTTTTTGGTACTCCTTTTTTGTTAAAAAAGATACTAGAAAATTTAAACTGAGTATATGTAAAGATTAGAAAAATAAATAACAATTGATTTTAGAAAAAAGCCCAATGAAATAGTAAGCGTTTTACTTTAGATGTTATCAAATCAAACTTGAATATTAGGTTAAATACGATTTGTCTATTATTATTAGAAATTAATTTAAAAATATCTATATTTTATAATTGTGATTGATTGACTAATTGACAAAATAATCATATGATAGTAAGTGTGGTTGCACACTATTTATTTTACTTAATTTTAACACTAAAATGAATACTTTAAAATTACATAGATCAGGAGGTGACTCATATGGACTTTATGTCAATCGCCTTCGCGATCGTTGCTTTAATAGTTGGAATTATAATTGGCTTTTTAATCAAAAATATGTCTGATAACAAACGTATTGATGGTGCGAAAGCAAACGCAGAAGTCATTGTAGATGACGCAATTAAACAAGCCCAAAATCTCAAACGAGAAGCGCTGTTCGAAGCGAAGGAAGAAAATCTGAAGTACCGTAATGAGATTGAGACGGAGTTAAAAGAGCGTCGCAATGAAGTCAGTAGATCTGAAAATCGTTTAATTCAAAAAGAAGAGAATTTAGATTCAAAAAGCAATAATTTAGATAAAAGAGAACTGAATATTGAATCTAAAGAAGATAATTTGAGCAAACGGTTACAAAGTGTTACTGATAAAGAAGCGAGAATTAATGAAATAATTCAACAACAAAAAGATGAATTAGAACGTGTCGCTGCATTATCACGTGATGACGCAAGAGAGTTAATTATTGATGAAACAAAAGATGGGTTAACTCAAGACATAGCAATAATGGTTCGAGATGCAGAGCAACAAGCTAAGGACGAAGCAGATCGTAATGCAAAAAATATTATTCTACAAGCTATTCAAAGAACATCGACTGATATTGTCACGGATAATTCAGTTAGTTTGGTTCAGTTACCTAATGACGACATGAAAGGTCGTATTATTGGTCGAGAAGGTAGAAATATTCGAACATTCGAAAGCTTAACTGGTATAGATTTAATTATTGATGATACACCAGATACAGTCGTATTAAGTGGATTTGATCCAATTCGACGCCAAATTGCAAAAATAGCTTTAGAAAAATTAATCCAAGATGGACGGATTCATCCTGCTCGTATTGAAGAGATGGTTGAAAGAGCTAGAAAAGAAGTCGATGAAAAAATTAGAGAAGTTGGTGAAGAAGCTACCTTTGAACTTGGTATCCATTCCCTACATCCAGATTTAATTAAAGTCATTGGACGACTAGCTTATAGAACTAGTTATGGACAAAATGTATTAAAACATTCAATAGAAGTAGCTAAGTTAACTGGCTATATGGCGAGCGAACTAGGTGAAGATGTTGTAGTAGCAAAACGAGCTGGTTTACTACATGATTTAGGTAAAGCATTGGATAATGAAATAGAAGGTACGCACGTTGAGATTGGTACAGAAATTGCAAAACGATATAAAGAATCAGATATTGTTATAAATGCAATTGCTTCCCATCATGGGGATACTCAGCCAACATCAATGATATCGGTTCTGGTTGCATTAGCAGATGCATTTTCTGCGGCCCGACCAGGAGCTAGAAGTGAATCTCTAGAGAATTACATTCGTCGACTTGAACAGTTGGAAGAAATTTCAACAAGCTTTGATGGTGTATCACATGCATACGCAATTCAAGCAGGTCGAGAAGTTAGAGTAGCTGTTAGACCAGATAAAATCAATGATGCACAAGCGGCTAAAGTGGCTCATGACATTCGAAAACGAGTTGAGTCAGAGATGAATTATCCAGGAAATATTAAAGTAACGGTAATTCGCGAAACAAGATCTGTCGAATATGCCAAATAATTGAGTTAAAACTACGAGCTTAAACGCTCGTAGTTTATTTTTTTGGTATTAAAGTATTTTGTTTGAAATATTAAGTACTAAATGAGTAGCTAGCAAAAAAGGTTCAAATCAGTGATAACATGTTGGCTTTATTTTGCTTGGAAATATTGATATGATAATAGGTAAGATTAATTGGAAAGAGGACTTTCATGAAAATATTATTTATAGGTGACATTGTTGGAGTAAGCGGTCAAAATGCAATAAAGAAATATTTAACACAACTTAAACAAGAGCACAAACCACAAGTAACTATCGCAAATGGAGAAAATATTGCGGATGGACATGGAATTACAGAATCTTTATATAAATGGTTAATGTCATCTGGTGTTGATGCAATTACCCTTGGAAATCATGCATTTGATAATCGAAATATTTATGAATTTATATCAGATGCAAAGTGTTTAGTACGTCCAGTAAATATGCCGGATGGAACTCCGGGTAAAGGAGTTCATTATGTTCGAGTTAATGATACTGAATTAGCCATAATTAATGTTATTGGGAATGTTTTTATGAAACCTTCACTAGATGCGTTTAATTACTTAAAGCCCATTATAGATGAAGTTAAAAAAAGAACAAATCATATTTTCATTGACTTTCACGGGGAAACAACGAGTGAAAAGCAAGCTATGGGCTTTTGGCTAGATGGTCAAATCTCTGCAATTGTTGGGACACATACACATGTACAAACTAATGATGGTAGAGTGCTTCCTCAAGGTACGGCATATATATCGGATGTGGGTATGACAGGTGCTTTAAATAGTGTGATTGGTTTCCGAAAAGAAGATTCATTAAAACGGTTTATGACTCAATTACCAACACGATTAGAGCAAGAAATTTCTAACGAAGCAATTATAAGTGCCGTAGTCATCGAAACGAATCCATCAACAGGATTAGCAAAATCAATCAAAACAATATATCAGCAAATTAGATAGGAAGATGTGGATGGCAAAGAAAACAAAGCAAACGCCAATGATGGAACAATATTTAAAGATAAAAGAAAGTTATCCAGATGCATTCTTATTTTATCGTTTAGGTGATTTTTATGAATTATTTCATGAGGACGCAATCCAGGCATCAAAAATATTAGAAATCACTTTAACATCAAGAAATAAAAATGCTGATAACCCTATACCAATGTGTGGCGTACCATATCACTCATCGACGGAGTATATTAAACGTTTAATAGAAGCGGGTTATAAAGTGGCCGTCTGTGAGCAAATGGAAGATCCTAAACAAGTTACTGGTATGGTTAAAAGGGAAGTAGTGCGTGTTGTGACACCAGGAACAATATTGGAAGATGATGCAATTCCTAATAAAGAAAATAATTATTTAGCTTGTATCCACATTAGTACCACTGGTTACTATCTGACATATATTGATATTTCAACTGGTGAATTATATTTAACGAAAACAATGATATGGAATCAATTAGTGAATGAAGTAAAAAGTATTAATCCATCAGAAGTCATTGTGGATGCAAAAATAGAACTTGAATTGTTAGATAAATTAAAACAGCAATTAGGCAGTTTCTTTACTTTGTACCAAGTCGATACGGAAATAGAAAATTCATGGAAGATATCAAATCCTTCTTCAGATGAACTTATAATTTTGAATATGCTTTATGGATATTTAGAAAGTATTTACATAACAAATTTAGAACATATTAAAGAAGTTGAACGTTATGAGTTAAGTTCATATATGCAAATGAACTATTATGCAAAATCACAATTAGAATTGACTCGGTCATTGCGTTCTCAGAAGAAAAAAGGATCTTTACTTGATTTAATAGACAAGACTAAAACAGCTATGGGTGGACGTAAGTTGCACCAATGGCTTGATAAACCATTACTTGATATGGATGAATTAGAAGAAAGACATCAAAAAGTAGAATACTTAATGGGGTTTTATTTTGAACGTGTCGATTTAATGGAAAACTTAGGACGAATTTACGACTTAGAACGACTAGTCACAAAAATAAGTTTGGGTAATGCAACAGCGCGAGATTTAAATCAACTACGTAATTCTTTACAAGGAATACCTCGAATTAATCAGACGTTAGAGGTAATTAATTCACATTTATTACATGAAGTGGATTATACACCATTTACTTTGTTAAATGAATTTAGCTCACTCTTGGAATATGTTGATTCTGTATTAATAGAAGATCCGCCAATCTCGATAACTGAAGGTAATATTATTAAAGATAACGTGAATCAACGGTTAGATGAATATCGGGATGCGTTAGAAAACGGCCAAAAATGGCTATCAGAGCTCCAAAAGAGAGAACGCGAGGAAACGGGTCTGAAAACCTTGAAAGTTGGTTATAATAAGGTTTTTGGTTATTATATTGAGATTAGCAGGCTCCAAGCAGCGAACTTTAATGATGATCGTTATATTCGTAAACAAACACTTACAAATGCTGAAAGATATATTACAGAAGAGCTTAAAGAGATTGAAGCAACTATTTTAGGAGCACAGGAGAAATCAACCTCACTTGAGTATGATTTATTTATTGATTTAAGAGAGTACGTTGCGAAGTATGTCAGTGGTTTACAAGAATTAGCTCATGAAGTAGCTACGCTGGATGTGTTAGTAAACTTTGCTAATATCAGTGAATCAGAGGATTATGTACGGGCAGAATTAACGCATGAGACTAAGAGAATTGAATTAGTAGATTCACGTCATCCAGTAGTGGAAAGCTTAATTGGAAAAGCAAATTTTGTTCCCAATTCATTGTTCTCAGACGAAGATAGTTCATTGCTTTTACTTACGGGACCAAACATGTCAGGTAAAAGTACATTTATGCGACAAGTCGCATTTTCTATTATTTTGAATCAAATTGGTTGTTTTGTCCCAGCTAAAAAGGCTAAGTTACCAATTATCGATAAAATATTTACTCGTATAGGGAGTTCAGATGATACAACAAGTGGTCAAAGTACTTTTATGGTTGAAATGATGGAGACAAATGTAGCTCTAGAAGAAGCCACTGAGAATAGTTTATTACTATTTGACGAAATTGGACGTGGAACGGCAACTTTCGATGGAATGGCATTAGCCGAAGCGATTATTAAATATATTGCTAAAAATGTTAAAGCTATGACTATTTTCTCTACTCATTACCACGAATTAACTGAATTAGATAAGACAATTAATGAAGTGAAAAACATTCATGTAGGTGCACAAGAGCATGAAGGGAATTTAATCTTTTTACATAAAGTCATTGATGGACCCGCAGATAAAAGTTATGGAATACATGTGGCTAAACTGGCAGGATTACCCCAAAGTGTCTTAGAAGAGAGTCAAGAAATTTTAATTGAACTTGAATCTAATGCTAAAAACCTACGCGAATCAGGAGCTGTGCAATTAGACTTATTTACAAATCATGAAAAAGATTTAATCAAGGAATCAATACCTGAAAACATTCAATCAATAGTGGATGATATCCACTCCCTTAATATCAATCAGATGACACCAATAGAAGCATTGCAAAAAATCTATGAGTGGCATCAACAAATAAAGTAATTTTTTGGAGGTGTAACTGTGGGAATTATAAGACAAATGCCAGACTTTTTAGCCAATCAAATTGCAGCGGGTGAAGTTGTTGAGCGCCCTGCATCGGTAGTTAAAGAACTCGTTGAAAATGCCATAGATGCAGAAAGTAAACAAATTCTTGTCGAATTAGTAGAAGCAGGCATCCAACAAATAAAAGTGACTGATGATGGGAAAGGTATTTTAGCTGAAGATTTACCAATGGCCTTTATGGCGCATGCAACAAGTAAAATTTATGAGACGACTGACTTATTCAATATCCATTCTCTAGGCTTTCGGGGAGAAGCGTTAGCAAGTATTGGTTCTGTAAGTAAAGTACGTATTGAATCAAAGACTGAGGAAGATATCAGTGGGCATTTTATTGAGATAGAAGGATCAAAAGTAATTGCAGAGGGTCTTACTCAAGCAAGAAACGGAACGACTATTGAAGTTAACAGTTTATTTTACAATACTCCGGCCAGACTTAAACATTTAAAAACAATCAAAACAGAATTAAGCCATACTCTAAAATTCATCCAAAATATTGCATTAGCGTATCCAGATGTTCGTTTTAGATTAACTCATAATGATCAAGAAATTTTTGCTAGTCATGGAAACAATAATCTTCAACAGGTCATTGCGAGTGTATATCAACCATCTCTAGCTAGGGATTTAATAGCAATTCAAAATGAATCGGATGATTTTTCAATTAACGGCTTTATATCCAAACCTACTCTTACTAGAACAAGTAAACAATACATACATTGGATTATTAATGGAAGATCAGTTAAAAGTTACATGTTAGATGAAGTATTAATTAAAGCGTATGGAAGACAGTTAATGATAGGACGCTATCCGATAGCAATAATCAATATTCAACTGGATCCAAGACTTGTCGACGTGAACGTTCATCCAACCAAACAAACAGTTCGATTAAGTAAAGAAGATGAATTAAGCGAGTTAGTTACTCAAGCTGTCCTTAAAACGTTAAACGAAGTAAATCCGATACCGTCATTAGAGGAAAGTGATTTAACTAAGTTAAGAGGCGATGATAATGTCTATGAACCTGTTCATTTTAACTTCACGCATCAGGCTCATCGAACTAATCAGAGTGAAGTCAAAGATAGTGAGCGAAATATAGCTGAGAAGCCATCGGATTATAAAGATCAATTGAAACACGCATTAAATAATAACAGGACATCTCGAGTTTCATCAATTTCAGAATCACCGAATGTTAATTATCATAGAAGTGAGGCAAAAGTATCCCAAAATGAACCAGTGGATTTTAAACCATTGGCATCTGAACCTGAAGTTGATGAAAAAAAGACAAACTATTCTTTAGACTTCCATAGTTTGCGTTATGTTGGTCAAATCCATGGAACTTATTTAATAGCTGAGAGTGAATCTGGCTTTTACTTAATTGATCAACATGCGGCTCAGGAGCGTATTCGTTATGAGGACTTGATGAATGAAGAGGTTGATGTAACAATACAACAACAGTTATTGATGCCAATAATAATGAATTTCACAACAATAGAGATGGAACTGATTAGTGAATTAGAGGAACAATTCGAGAATCTAGGACTTTACTTAGAATTAATGGGGCCTACAAGCTATAAGTTGGAAAGTTATCCTGATTGGTTGTATTATGAAGAAGTCGAGGGACTAGTAACAGATTTGATTGAATTGTTGAACAAACAACCAAATTTAACTATTCCAGAATTAAAAGAACGCTCGATAATAATGCAGAGTTGTCGTGGAGCAATTAAAGCGAATCACTATTTAGATGATAAACAAGCAATCGCTTTAATTCATGGATTGGATGGATTAAAAGATCCTTATCACTGTCCACACGGACGTCCAGTGTTTGTAGAGTTTAATCAAAACACATTGGAAAAATTATTCAAACGTATCCAAGACACACATGAAAGAGGAGTTTTTCGATGAGTAAACAAGAGCAATATAATGACAAAATTAAACAATTAGACGAATTACAATTTAAAGTAACGCAAGAAAGTGCGACTGAACGTCCATTTACGGGCGAATATGATGATTTCTATGAAAAAGGAATTTATGTTGACGTCGTAAGTGGTAAACCATTATTTTCTAGTTCAGATAAATATGATGCGGGGTGTGGGTGGCCATCATTTTCTCAACCCATTGAAGAATCATTCGTTTCTGAACATGATGATCATAGTTTGAACCGTAAACGAACTGAAATTCGTAGTTCAGATGCTGATTCACACTTGGGACATGTATTCCCAGATGGGTTAGAAGAGTTAGGCGGTATGCGTTATTGCATTAACTCAGCAGCATTAACATTTATTCCAGAAGAAAAAATGGAAGAAAAAGGATATGGAGAATACCTTAAGTACGTAAAATAGGAGTGAAGATAATGGTTAAAAAAGACTATCAAAAACAAATTCAAAACTTGAATGATGTACAATTTCAAGTGACTCAAAATGAAGGAACAGAACAAGCATATACAGGAGAATATGATGATTTCTATGAAAAAGGAATATATGTAGATATTGTCAGTGGTGAGCCACTATTTTCAAGTGCAACTAAATATGATGCTGGCTGCGGATGGCCATCATTCTCACAACCGATATCTAAAGCAGGTATCGTTGAGAATACAGATCGGAGCTATGGGATGGTTAGAACTGAAGTGAGAAGTAAAGATGCAGACTCACACTTAGGTCACGTATTTAACGACGGACCACAAGATGAAGGTGGACTACGATTCTGTATTAATTCAGCATCCTTAAAATTCATTCCATATGATGAAATGGATAATGAAGGTTATACTGATTATAAAAGATATGTGGAGTAAATAGATTATGTATGAATTTTTTGAAGGAATTTTGAAGTCTGTTACACCACAATATATAGTAATAAACGTAAATGGGGTTGGCTATAAATTAATTACAGCCAATCCTTTTCGTTGGCAAGATTTTATTGGTCAAACTGTTAACTGTCAAGTTGAATTAGTTGTTCGAGAAGACTCGATGACTTTATATGGCTTTTTTGATTTAAATGAAAAAGAACTATTTCATAAATTAAATAAAGTTTCTGGCATAGGGCCGAAAAGTGCTCTGTCCATCCTAGCTTTAAATGATCATGAAGGTTTAGTCCAAGCGATTGAATCAGGAGATAGTCAGTATTTGACTAAATTCCCAGGAGTGGGGAAAAAGACAGCTCAACAAATGATTCTGGACTTAAAAGGCAAATTAGACTTTGCTTCAGAGTTAATCAACACCGGATCGACAATAAGTACAAATGCTTCAAATGGAATTAATGCTGAAGTGATGGAAGCACTAGAAGGACTTGGATACTCTCAACGTGAAATAAAACGAGTAGAAAAATTAATTACTGATGAACAATTTACATCTACTCAAGAAGGATTAAGTTTTGCCTTCAAATTATTGATCAAAAATTAAAAAGGAGGGCGTAGAATGAGTGCTGAAGACCGTATATTATCGAATGAAACCATAGATGGCGCTGAAGAATTACAAGAACAGTTACTTCTTCGGCCCAAATTACTTAAAGATTATATAGGACAAGATAAATTAAAAGCGGAATTAACGGTCTACTTACAGGCTGCTAAAATGCGTGAAGAAGCTTTAGACCATTGTTTAATCTATGGTCCTCCTGGACTAGGTAAAACAACATTAGCCATGATAATCGCAAATGAATTAGAAGTCGGTATTCAAACCACAAGCGGTCCTGCTATTGAAAGACCAGGGGATTTACTTGCGATTCTTAACGAACTGAATCCTGGAGATGTCCTGTTTATTGATGAGATTCATCGTTTGCCCCGTGTTATTGAAGAAGTATTATATTCTGCGATGGAAGATTTTTTTGTTGATATTATTATTGGACAAGGCTCTACAAGCCAACCTATTCATTTTGAACTTCCACCATTCACACTTATAGGAGCAACAACGAGAGCAGGAATGCTTTCGCAACCTTTAAGAGATCGATTTGGGATTATTTCACACTTGGAGTATTATAATGCAAATGATTTAAAAGCGATTGTAAATCGTACTGCCGATGTGTTCCAGATTGAGATTGATAATCATGGTGCACATGAAATCGCATTAAGAAGTCGCGGCACACCTAGAATAGCGAACCGATTACTTAGACGTGTCAGAGACTTTGCACAAGTCAAAAGTAATGGTAAGATATCAAAATCACTAACAGATGAATCGTTAAATATACTCGATATAGATGAGTTCGGACTTGATGTGGTGGATCGTAAACTATTAACAACGATGATAGAAATGTATAATGGAGGACCGGTAGGGCTAAGTACGATTGCAGTAAATATTAGTGAGGATATTGAAACTGTCATTGATATGTATGAACCTTACTTATTACAAAATGGATTTATCCAACGTACACCTAGAGGTCGAGTAGCAACAAAAAAAGCCTATGAGCATTTAGGATATTCGTGGTTGGAAACGAAAGAGGAATAGTATGTTAACTACAAAAGATTTTGATTATGAATTACCAGAGCATTTAATTGCTCAAACACCATTAGAAGATAGAAGTGCTTCACGTCTATTAGTATTAAATAGAGAAAATGATATTCTTGAAGATACAAATTTTAAACACGTCTTAGATTATTTAAATCCTGGGGATGCACTAGTAGTCAATGAAACAAGAGTTATCCCAGCTCGTATCTTCGGAGTTAAGCCTGATACTGGAGGACATCTTGAAGTATTACTCTTGAATAACACACAAGGAAACGAATGGGAAGTGTTAGTTAAACACGCTCGCCGAGCTAAAGTTGGTACTGTGATTGAGTTTGGAGATGAGGGGAAACTTCGAGCAGTTGTTAAAAAGGAGTTAGACCATGGTGGGCGAATTATTGAATTTGAATATGAAGGTGTCTTTCTAGAGATTCTCGAAACACTAGGTCAAATGCCACTTCCGCCTTACATCAAAGAAAGGTTAGAAGACCCCGATCGATATCAAACAATCTATGCGAAAGAAAATGGGTCTGCAGCTGCTCCAACAGCAGGTCTGCATTTTACTAATGAACTTTTTGAAGAAGCGAAAGAAAAAGGAATAGAAATAATTCCATTAACATTACATGTTGGGTTGGGTACATTTAGACCAGTATCTGTAGAACGCTTGGAAGAACATGAAATGCATGCGGAATTTTATAATCTAAGTGCAGAAAGTGCAAGTCGTATAAATAAAGTGAAAGAAAGTGGTGGAAAGGTTGTTGCTGTTGGAACGACGTCTGTTCGAACATTAGAAACAATTGCACATGATAACAATGGAGAGATTAAAGAAGGTTCGGGTTGGACCTCGATATTTATTACTCCTGGTTATGAATATCAAGCAGTTGACCATTTAATTACTAACTTTCATTTACCACAATCTACTTTAGTGATGTTAGTGAGTGCTTTCTATAATCGTGAAAAGACGCTGCAAGCATACAGACATGCTGTAGAAAATGAATATAGATTCTTTAGTTTTGGAGATGCTATGTTGATACTTTAAATGTGAAAAAAAACGCTTTGTTGGTTATTGCCAACAAAGCGTTTTTTTCAATCTAGTTATTTGTTTATAGTGGGAATTGTAGCTATATGGTATGATAATTAAGTGAATGATAAGGAGGTGTGCCAATGTTGTTTAATGTTCAAAGTGAGTATTCACTACTGAGTAGCACTTTAAGAATAAGGGACTATGTCAATGAAGCTAAACGATTAGGTTATGATGCGATCGGCTTAGCGGATAATCGTGTTCTGCATGGTGCCTTACAATTTTATACAATTGCCAAAAGAAATGGGCTAAAACCACTTATAGGATTAAATCTGACACTTAAAGGAGCAATAAGACAAGATAAAAATTTTCCTTTTATGCTTTATTCAATGAGTGAAGCGGGATATCAGCATCTAATTAAAATATCAAGAATGATTAAAAATAATCATATAGATGATTTAGAAGTTTGGTCTTATATTGAACATCAAGCTACTGACCTTGTATACATATCAACGGGTAGATTAAGCGAGATGGAACAAGCGGCTATTCATGAAGATCATCAGCATGCTAACAGGTTATTGGAGCACTATTTTAGAGTGTTTGGGCAGCATAGTGTATACATGGGAATGACTATTTATCCTTATAATAGATCTGAAGTCGACATGTTAAATCAGTTTGCTAAAAAAAATAAAATCCAACAAGTTGCTGCTCAGTTAGTAAATTCATTAAGTGAAGATGAAGCGTTTAGTTTACAAATACTTAATGCAATAAAAGAAAACGAGACAATAGATAGCTCTCTTCGCTATTCAAAGGGAACAAATTATTTGTTTTCAAAAGATTCTCTTCGAACTTTATATATTGAAGCAGGACTAAGTGATGTTTGGGAAAACTCTGAAAAATTAATAAGTAAATTAAATACAACTATTGATTCATCGAAGTCGTATTTACCCAAATATCAAGTGCCAACAAATTCAACTTCTGGTGATTATTTAAAAAATTTAACGTTGGAACGGCTCAAAATAATTGGTAAAGATACTGAACAAATATATATTAATCAACTGAACCATGAGTTAAAGGTTATCGATAATATGGGATTTAGCGATTATTTCTTAATCGTTTGGGATATTATTAAGTTTTGTCATGAAAAAAATATCCGAATTGGACCAGGTAGAGGATCGGCTGCCGGTTCATTAGTAAGTTACTTGTTACAAATCACACTAGTTGATCCACTTGAATATGGACTGCTTTTTGAGCGATTTCTAAATCCAGAGCGATATAATATGCCGGATATTGATATAGATATACCGGATAATAAACGTGAGGTAGTTTTGAAATACATCCAAAAACGATATGGACATGAACAAGTAGCTCAAATTGTGACAATGGGAACGTTCGGTGCAAAAGCATCAATCCGTGACACGTTAAGAGTTATAGGAGCAGATAGTGAAACATTAAAAAAATGGTCACAAGCTATTCCTTCAGACCAAAACCAGTTAATGACATTGGATCGAGCTATAAATCAATCTAATTTACTACAATCAATCGTTTCTGAAAGTGATTTCAATAAAGTTATATTCAAAGCAGCGAAAACAATAGAAGGGTTACCTAGACATAATTCAACTCATGCTGCAGCTGTAGTAATTAATGACTTTCCACTCGATTCAATTATCCCTGTAAAAGATCGAGAGAATGACTTGTTGATTACTCAATTTACAATGAATGATGTAGAACAGATGGGTCTATTAAAAATGGATTTTTTAGGGTTAAGAAATTTAACTATTCTAGATAACATCATTCGAAACATAAAAAACAATAAAAAAATCGTAATACAACCGAGTGAAATACCCATGAATGATGTTGAAACAATAAAACTATTCCAACAAGCAGATACTAATGGCGTGTTTCAATTTGAATCGGAGGGAATCAAAGATGTCTTGAAGCGTTTAAAACCTGAAAACTTTGAAGACATTGTAGCAGTTAACGCATTATATCGCCCTGGTCCAATGAAACAAATTGATACGTTTATTCGACGGAAGCATGGCAAAGAAAAAATTGAGTATGTACATGAAGTACTAGAACCGATATTGAATACAACTTATGGAATTATAGTGTATCAAGAACAAGTCATGAGAACTGTAGTTGATATGGCTGGATTTAGCCTTGGTGAGGCTGATATATTGCGCCGTGCAATGGGGAAAAAACAAGTAGAAGTTATGGAAAAGGAACGAGAACATTTTGTTAGTGGGGCAATGGAAAAAGGATATACTCAACAAGCAGCAAAGGAAGTATACAATTATATCTATGAATTTAGTAATTATGGATTTAATCGGGCCCATGCTGTTGTTTATTCTACGTTAGCCTATCAATTAGCTTATTTAAAAGCTAATTATACTGAAGAATTTTATCAAGCTATATTGAATAATGGCCGTTCTCAATCAACTTCGTTTAATCTCTATATACAAGAAGCAAAAAATAAACTAAATAAATTACTACCTCTAGATATCAATAAAAGTAAAGCTGGTTTCAAAGTAGATGAAGGGTTAAGAATTGGATTTAATTCAGTGACCGGAATTAGAGGAGAACTCATTAGACATATTACTGAAGATAGAAGTCAAATTGGGTCTTATAAAAGTCTGCTAGACTTTTTACAACGTTTACCACTTAAATTTTTAAAAATGGATATGATTTCTCCTTTAATATATTCAGGAGCATTTGACAATTTTGGATATAATCGAGCAACGCTGATACACAATCTACCTGCAATGATTCAATCAGTAGAGTTTAGTGGACAAAATATGAATTTGTTTCAAGAAATGGAACCGAAAATTGATTGGATTCAAGACTTTACCTTAATGGAACGTTTAAACCAAGAAAAAGAGGCTCTTGGTTATACTATATCAGGTCATCCATTAGATGCTTATAAAGAAATTATTAAAAATGATGGTGGATTTATAAGTATATCGCAAGCGTTAATTGCACCCGCAAAGAAAAAAGTAAAACTCATTGGGGTTGTTCAGAACGTAAAAGAAATACGGACTAAAAATAATGATTTAATGGCTTTTACTACTATCGGTGATGAATTTTATTCTATAGATGTAGTTATTTTTCCAGCTGTGTACAAAAAATATCAGCACTTATTGACGGAGAATAATATATTAATTATAGAAGGAACTGCAGGTGTAGATCGAAGGAATAACCAACAAATTATTGTTGATTTGTTATATCCAGTGAATGATTATGTTGTAAATGAAAATCAAACTAAAAAAAATAATAGTATCAGTCGTTGTTTTATTCAAATTGATGATTTTAGCCAAGATGTCTTAAAAATTGAAGCGATTAAACAATTAGCATTGGACAATTTTGGTCCAGCTGTAATTATTTTAGTCGATAAAAATCGCCAAACAATTCAACTAGATTTGCCCTATACAATTAGTTATAGTCATAGAGTCCAACAACAACTAAAAGAAATATTCGGATATGAACGAGTTGTTTTTAAATAAATCAGGGAATTACTGTTATTAAAGCAATAAAATGAAAATGAAAACGTTGCTTTCATAAAATAACCGATGAAATGATATGACTTTATATATGAATAATGATAAAATAACGACAGTGGTAAAATTCTTACCAATCTGTATTATTGAATTAGAGGTGGAATATGGAAATCAAACGTATTGCTGTTTTAACAAGTGGTGGTGATGCACCAGGAATGAATGCTGCAGTTCGTGCTGTTGTGGAGCAAGGAATCCATCATGGCTTAGAAGTTTATGGAGTATACTACGGTTATCGTGGTTTAGTAGAAGGAGATTTTCGACTGTTAACACTCTCAGATGTGCATCATAACATTCGACGTGGGGGAACAATGTTATATTCAGCACGTTATCCTGAATTTAGAGACAAAGAAGTACAAGAGAAAGCAATCAATCAGTTAGAAAAATTTGGTATTGATGCTTTGGTAGTAATTGGTGGAGATGGATCTTTCGCTGGAGCGTTAAGTTTAACGAAATTAGGCTTTCCTGCTGTAGGAATTCCAGGTACTATTGATAATGACATACCCGGAACAGAATATACAATTGGGTTTGATTCAGCTGTAAGTGTTGCTTTAGATGCAATTGATAAGATTTCAGATACAGCATCGTCGCATAACCGTACTTTTGTTGTAGAAGTAATGGGGAGACATGCAGGAGATATCGCAATTTGGGCTGGTGTAGCTGCAGGAGCAGATGCAATCATTATACCTGAAGAAGAGTTCTTAATTGAAGATGTTGTTCGTCGAACAGAAGCAGGACGATCAGCTGGTAAAGACTATTCACTAGTTGTTCTAGCGGAGGGTGCGATGGATGTCAATAATTTTGTAGAACAATTCCAAGTTCTAGCACCAGAACAAAGTGTTCGAGGTGTGACATTATCACACGTTCAACGTGGAGGTACACCAACTGCTCGTGATAGAGTTTTTGCAACTTTAATGGGAGCAAAGTCTGTTGATTTATTAATGGAAGGCCAAAAGGCTATCTATCTAGGTGTTCGTGAAGAGCAATTAGCAGTATTTGATATTGTTGGTACACTTGAAAAAACAGAACACCAAGTAAGACAAGATTTATTAGAATTAAACCAAGTTTTAACTGATCGTGGATATTAAATTAATTAAACTAAATTATAATAAAAGGGGAAATATAATAAATGAATACCAAAAAAACTAAGATTGTATGTACTTTAGGACCAGCAAGTGACGCTCAAGCAACAATGGAACAATTAATTGAATCAGGAATGAACGTTGCTCGTTTTAACTTCTCACATGGTGACCATGAAGAGCAATTAGTACGTTTTAATACATTAAAAGCCGCACGTGAGGCTACTAAGCAAAACGTTGGTATCTTATTAGATACTAAAGGACCAGAAATTAGAACACATTTAATGGCAACAGACATTGTTACATTAGAAAAAGGTAAAACTGTCCGCATCTCTATGGAAGAAGTTGCCGGTACTGAAGAGAAATTCTCTGTATCTTATGATCAATTAATTAATGACGTTAAAGTTGGCGGACACATCTTATTAGATGATGGTTTAGTTGATTTATTAATTACTGAAATCGACCATGAAAATGGCGATATTGTTACAGAAATTCAAAATAATGGTATTCTTAAATCTCGTAAAGGTGTTAACGTACCAAACGTATCTCTTAACTTGCCAGGAATTACTGCAAAAGATGAAAGTGATATTCGTTTTGGAGTACGCGAAGGAGCTGACTTTATTGCAGCAAGTTTCGTACGTCGTGCAGCTGACGTAATGGAAATCCGTCACGTGTTGGAAGAAGAAGGACGTCCAAATGTTAAAATTATTTCTAAGATTGAAAATCAAGAAGGTGTAGATAACTTAGATGAAATTTTAGAAGTTTCTGATGGTATCATGGTTGCGCGTGGTGACTTAGGAGTTGAAATTCCTACACAAGAAGTGCCAATCGTTCAAAAACATATCATTAGAAAATGTAACGAAGCTGGTAAAGTTGTAATTACAGCAACACAAATGCTAGATTCAATGCAAAGCAACCCTCGTCCAACTCGTGCTGAAGCAGGAGACGTTGCTAACGCAATCTTTGATGGAACGGATGCTGTAATGCTTTCTGGTGAAACTGCTGCTGGTGACTATCCAGTTGAGGCTGTTAAAACAATGGCAAGTATTGCTTTACGTACTGAAGAAGCATTAGTTGGTCAAGATGCTGTTACACTTAAAGAGTATGACAAACGAGACTTAACAGAAGCAATCGGACAAGCAGTAGGACATACAGCTCGTAACTTAGCAATTAACACAATTGTTGCAGCTACAAGCTCTGGACATACAGCTTTAATGATTTCAAAATATCGTCCTCAAGCAAATATTATTGCAGCAACTTTTGATGAAGAAGTAAGTCGCTCATTAACATTAGCATGGGGTGTACAAGCCCATGAGATTGAAGCACCAGTTTCAACTGATGATATGTTAGACTCAGCAACACAACTTGTTCAAGAAAAAGGATACGCTGGTGAAGGTGACTTAATTATCATCACTGCAGGTGTTCCAGTAACTGAATCTGGTACAACTAACTTAATGAAGATTCAATTAATCGGAACTTTATTAGCTAAAGGTGAAGGAATCGGCCGAGGAAATTACATCGGTAAAGCAGTTATTGCAAATTCTGCTGAAGAAGCAAATGTTAAAACAGTTGTTGGATCAGTTTTAGTTGCTAAAAATACTGATGCTGACTACTCTGAAGCTATTAATAAAGCAGGAGCAATTATTGTTGAAGAAGGTGGAATTACTTCTCACGCAGCAGTTGTAGGATTAGAACGTGGTATCCCTGTAATTGTAGCGGTTGAAGGAGCTTTATCTTCAATTAAAGCAGATGAATTAGTTACAGTAGATGCTCGTCGTGGACGCATTTACCGTGGAGCAACAGTAAGTATCTAATATAATATTTTAATTAAGAGCACTATCAAATCTGTTTGCATTATTCTTGATTTGATAGTGCTCATTTTTTATGAATTAAAATGAGTGATTTGAAAAATATTTAATAAATCAATAATAATTAATAGATTACAAGCGAAAATTAGCCGTTTTATGTTAATATAGAAAATAAATGATTGTAAATAATTGTATGTATTGTATTCGTATACAATATAGCAAAATAAAAAAAGGAGGGATTAAATGATTCAATTTGGAGAAATAATTGAAGCAAAGATAATAGATGAAAACGAATTAAGTTATTTTGCTCAAAAAGATGGAGTTACTTTTACAATCCCGAAAAAATCCATTGAAGAAACATTAGAAATTGGAGAGATAGTAGAAGGGTTAATCTATCAAGATAAAGATGAAACAAATATCTTACAAATGGAATTACCTGATATTCGCCCTGGTTATTTTGGATGGGGGAGAGTCATACAGTCAATATATAGTCTTGGTATCTTTGTTGATGTAGGATTAATAAATAAAGATATTGTAGTATCATTGGATGATTTACCTGAAGATAGTAATAAATGGCCGCGTCATGGCGATAAGTTATACTTAACTTACCAAGTAGACAATAAAGATCGTTTTTGGGGTGTTCTTGCTCAACAAGAAGATTACGATAAGTTAAAACGTAAAGCACCAGCTCGTATGATGAACCAAGATGTGAGTGCAACAGTTGTTAGTGATAAAGGGGTAGGTGTTCAAGCTCTATCAGTCGAAGGTTTTGAAATTTTTATCCATGAGAGTGAAATGGAACATCGTCTACGTGTAGGAGAGTCAGTTCAATTACGAATTATCCATGCTCATAAAGATGGAACCTTAAATGGATCTGCAAGACCCCGTTCTTTCGAGGCATTAGATGATGATTCTGAAATGATCTATGCTGTTTTAAGTAAGACATCAGATAAATTCTTACCATTACACGATAAATCTGATCCAGAAGATATAAAAGATTATTTAGGTCTTAGTAAGTCGCAATTTAAGCGAGCAGTAGGAAGATTAATGAAAAATGGCCGAGTAACGCAAGAAAAAAATAAAGGTATTTTTATTAAAGATTAAATAGGAGTGATTTAGTGGATGAATTAATAGATGATTACGAACGTTATTTATTGATTGACCAAGGCAAATCACAGAACACAATACAAAGTTATATTAGAGATTTAAAAAAGTTTACAAAATTTATTGAAGAACAAGAAGTTGTCGAAATTAGTAATGTTAATAAAGATACGATTCAGTTGTACTTAATTAGTTTAAATCGAGCGGGATTCGCGGCAAGTACAACAAATCGAATGATATCGACATTGAAAAATTTTTTCCATTATTTGATACGAGAACAAAAAATGAATCATAACCCAATGGATCTTATCCAAGGAGCTAAAAAACGAAAACATTTACCTAAAACTTTAAGTTCAAAGGAAATAGATCGTTTACTTGCTGCACCTGATACCAATAGTAATAATGGGATTCGAGATCGGGCAATATTAGAAATAATGTATGCTTCTGGATTAAGAGTGAGTGAATTAACTCATTTAAAAATGAATGAATTACATTTAGAATTGGGTTTTATACAGACTGTTGGTAAAGGCGATAAAGAACGGATTATACCTGTTGGTGATGAAGCAATTTTTTGGATAAAAAAATATCTTGAAGAAGTTTATCCGATTTATGCAAAACAATCGAACAATTCGACAATTTTGTTCTTAACTCAGCGAGGGAATCAGTTTACTCGCCAAGGTATATGGAAAAATCTAAAGAAATATGTAAATTTGTCGGGCATTGAAAGAGAAGTTTCACCCCATATTTTACGACATTCTTTTGCGACTCACTTGTTAGAGAATGGTGCAGATTTACGTATGGTTCAAGAACTCCTTGGACATTCTGATATTTCAACAACGCAAATTTATACTCATGTTTCAAAACATCGACTACAAGAAATATATCGTCATTCATTTCCGAGGGCGATTGATTAAAAGGAGTAAAGATATGAAATTTGAAAGAATACATTTATTAGTTATGGATTCAGTTGGTATTGGAGAAGCAGCTGATGCTAAAGAATTTGGGGATATTGGATCAAATACTTTAGGTAACATAGCAAAAACAGTTGGTTTAAAATTACCAAATCTTACTAAAATGGGATTAGGTAATATTGCTTCATTAGAAGGTATTGATTCGGTAAATGAACCATCAGCTTACTTTACAAAGCTTGAAGAGGTATCTGCAGGTAAAGATACTATGACTGGTCACTGGGAAATTATGGGACTTCGTATCGATCAACCGTTTCGTGTGTTTGAAGATGGTTTTCCAAAAGATTTAATAGAAAAAATTGAAAGTTTTTCTAATCGAAAAATTGTAGGAAACAAACCAGCATCCGGAACTGAAATTTTGGATGAACTGGGTCAGCACCAGATTGAGACGGGTGATTTAATAGTATATACCTCAGCTGATTCTGTACTTCAAATTGCAGCTCATGAAGATATAATTCCATTAGAGGAATTATACAAAATTTGTGAGTACGCAAGAGAAATCACTCTAGAAGATCCTTATATGATTGGACGAATTATTGCTCGTCCATATTTAGGTGAAGCAGGGAATTTTGAAAGAACAAGTAATCGACATGATTATGCTCTTGATCCTTTTGGTGATACAACATTAGATTATTTAAAAGATGAATCTTATGATGTTATTTCGGTTGGTAAAATTGAAGATATTTTTAATAGTCAAGGAATTACTGAAGGCCACCGTACTGAAGATAATATGGACGGTGTTGATAAGTTAATTAACGTTATGGATAAAAAATTTAAAGGGCTAAGCTTTACTAACTTAGTTGATTTTGATGCCAAATTCGGTCACCGTCGTAATACTCAAGGATATGCTGATGCATTAGAAGAATTTGATGCACGTATCCCTGAAATTATTGAACACATGGCTGATAATGACTTATTAATTATTACTGCTGACCATGGTAATGATCCGACATTTGCAGGGACCGACCATACACGTGAATACGTTCCGATTTTAGTTTATAGTAAAGCAATTAATGAACCTAAAGAGCTAGACGCAACATACTTCAGTGATATTGCTGCAACAATTTCCGATAACTTCTCAGTTAAACAAACTGAAGAAGGCAAATCATTTTTAAACCAATTAAAATAAAAAGGGGTATTGATTATGTTTACAGAAGCGACTGATTATATTAAAGCTCAAGGAATTACTGAACCAACGATAGGTTTATTCTTAGGATCAGGTTTAGGGGATCTAGCTGATGAGATTGAAGAAGCCATTGAAGTTGATTATCATGATATACCAAACTTTCCAGTGTCTACAGTTGAAGGTCACGATGGAAAATTAGTTTACGGAACATTAGCTGGAAAAAAAGTGATCGCATTAAAAGGTCGTTTCCATTATTATGAAGGATATGACTTAGCCAAAGTAACTTTTCCAGTTCGTATCTTTAAAGAATTAGGTGTAGAGTCAGTTATTATTACAAATGCTGCTGGTGGTGTTAACGAAACATTTGCCCCTGGAGATTTAATGATTATTACTGACCATTTGAATTTAACTGGTGAAAACCCTCTAAACGGACAAAATATTAAAGAGCACGGACCACGATTTGTTGATATGACAGAAACTTACAGTCTACGTGGACAACAAATTTTACGAGATATTGCGAAAGAAAATGATTTTCCAATCAAAGAAGGTGTATACACTTGGTTTACTGGACCAACATATGAAACGCCTGCTGAGATAAGAGCAACACGTACATTAGGTGGAGATGCGGTTGGAATGTCAACAGTTCCCGAAGCAATTGTAGCGAAACATAGTGGCTTAGAAGTGATTGGTATTTCTTGTATAACGAACCTTGCAGCTGGAATGCAAGCTGAACTAAACCATGAAGAAGTTGTGGAGGTTTCTACGCAAGTGAAACCAAGATTTAAACTACTTATTACAGAATTAATGAGCCGAATTTAATCGGAATACCAACG
Source organism: Aerococcaceae bacterium DSM 111021 (assembly GCA_020112395.1). Taxonomy (NCBI): domain Bacteria; kingdom Bacillati; phylum Bacillota; class Bacilli; order Lactobacillales; family Aerococcaceae; species Aerococcaceae bacterium DSM 111021. The sequence goes on from JACCEK010000001.1 coordinate 150,563, forward strand.
TATTGAAAGACAGGATGAATATTTATAATGAGATAACGAGTTTCCTAGAGCTAAGATAAGTCATCATAAATCGCTCACAGTAAACACGTTAACATTATAAAAGATTCATAATGTCTTTTTTCATTGTTTATGATTCTTTCCAAATTATTTTGTATACCTTATAATAAATACGAAAGATTATTTCGGCGATAAGGTTTATACAATTATTTAAATATTCAATTTCTTGAAATAATTATCATAACATGGTAATATCACTCAAGTGATTAAGGGACGAGGAGGTTTCCATGTTAATTAGTTCAAAAACCAAAAATGAAAAAATTATATTAGGATTACTTTCCTATACTTATGACGAAGGGAAAGCTAGTTTGGCAGAAATGACAAACTTGTTGGAGTCTTATCGAGAAGACCCTAATTTTGATATTTTATTATATAAGAGTGATGATAGTGATAATTTTATCGGATTAATATGTATTGAAAATAATACATTAGAATCACCAGGTGAAAACATACCATCTTCAACTACAATTATCGTACATCGAATTGCGGTAGTTCCTTCATTTAGAGATGAAGGTGTAGGATATAAAATGTATGAATTACTGCGTAAACAAAATCCTAATGCTACAGTCATCGGAGCAATGAATACTGTTGATATATTAGCTAAATGGAGTACAAAATATAATCAATCAATGTAATAATTAGTAATGTAATGGGGAGATAGTTTGCAGAATACAGAGTTAAGAATAGAATTAGAGTCATTTCAAGGGCCATTCGATTTACTCCTTCATCTAATTAAACAGATGGAAGTAGATATAAATGACATCCCCATGACTGCTATCACAAGCCAATACATTAAGTATATTGAGGCAATGCAAGAATTAGAACTCGATATTATAGGCGAATATCTCGTAATGGCAGCAACATTGTTAGAAATAAAGAGTAACATCTTACTACCGGTTGAACCGAGTCCAGATTATGAAGAGGATTATGAAGAAGGCGACCCTCGTGAGATACTTGTACAACAACTGCTTTTATATCAACAATTTCAAACTGTTGCAACACAATTGCAAATTAAACAAGACGAGAGGTCACGACTATTTACTCGTCCGATGTCAGATTTAACAGCTTACCAAGAATTTGTGCCTCTTGATGAAGGTGCTCTTTCACTCGCTGATTTAACAGACGCTATGTCGGTTGTACTTGAAAAAATGGCGAGTCGTGAGCCACTTGAACGGGAAATCCAACATGAAGCAATGACTGTTTCAGACCAAATGGAGAAAATAATGGCAGCTTTCAACTTCGATACTGATCATGAATCAGTAACGCTTGATCAATTTATCGAATATGGAACACGAAATGAAATTATAACGACTTTTCTAGCGATGTTAGAATTGGTTAGAAAGCAACATCTAATCTTTCTTCAAAAAAGTAAAGATGATCCAATTCAAATGAAGAAATTAGAGGAGCATGACGTGTGAATGATTTAATAAAAAGAGTATTTGGTGTATTGTTTGTATCAGGTGACGATGGGGTTAGTCGTCAAGAATTGGCTCAGAGTTTAGAAGAGCCCGTTAGCAAGATAGACAATTGTTTAGACCAATTAAAATTGAATTTTCAAATGGATGAGTTATCTCCTCTTGAAGTTGTCAATTTTAATCAAAGGTATCGTTTAATTACCAAGAAAGAATTAGCAAAAGATGTAGAAAGTTATGCACAGGCACCATTCTCACAAAATCTATCAAGAGCTTCGATTGAGACACTATCCATTATTGCATACAGACAGCCAATCACGCGAATGGCTATTGATGAAATAAGAGGAGTATCTTCGAGTAGTTTAATACAAAAACTAGTTTCTCGAGATCTTATAAAGGAAATTGGCCGTATAGAAGCGCCCGGTCGTCCTGTATTGTACGGCGTAACCGATTATTTTATGGATTATTTTGGTTTAAAATCATTAGATGATTTACCAGAAATTGAACCCATTGCATTGAATGCTGAACTTGCCTCTGAAGAATTGTTTGACTTGAAGGAATGGCCAATAGAATTATATAACGAAGAAAATAATCAGAATGAGGATGAGTAATTAAATGGAAAGATTACAAAAAGTAATGGCGAATGCTGGTGTCGCAAGTCGACGTAAAAGTGAGGATCTAATCGTTGAAGGTCACGTAAAAGTAAACGGAGAATTAATAACTACTCTGGGTACGAAAGTATCAAAAAGTGATATTATTGAAGTCGATGGCGTGCCGATTTATAAAGAAGAACCAAAATATATTATGCTTTATAAACCAAAAAATGTTATAAGTGCAGTGAGTGACCCTACGGATCGTAAAGTAGTCGTTGATTTCATTCATGGCGTGCAGGAACGTATTTATCCAATTGGACGCTTAGATTATGACACAACTGGTTTAATCTTATTAACTAATGATGGGGATTTTGCGAATTTATTAATGCATCCAAGGTACAATATTGATAAAGTATATATCGCAACTGTCAATGGGATAATAGAAACTAAAGCACTGAAGAAATTAGAACAAGGTATTGTAATTGATGGAAGAAAAACATCTAAAGCGAAAGCTAAAGTTATCTCTATCAATAAAGAGAAGAAAACTTCCGTTGTTCAACTTACAATTCACGAAGGTTGGAACCACCAAGTAAAAAATATGTTTGAAGCTGTTGGTCATACAGTGTACCGTCTTAAACGTGAGCGATTCTCATTTCTAGATTTAGGAGGATTACAACCAAGTGAGTGGCGTGACTTAACGGCATTTGAAGTTGATAAACTAAAAAAAATAGCAATGGCTGAAGAAGAATAATATATTATCCCTAAACACTTGTTTACAAGTGTTTTTTATTTGAAAAATTTAAATAAGTTAAATTTTAATCATTGTATATATATTCACAAAGACTTGCTATATTCAAGTGGATATGCTATTATATAACTAAATAAAATATAAATACGTCTTCAGGGCAGGGTGTAATTCCCGACCGGTGGTAAAGTCCACGAACTCGAGAGATCGAGCCGATCTGGTGTAATTCCAGTACCGACAGTAAAGTCTGGATGGAAGAAGATTAAATGATATATGCTTTTTTAGTATATTCTTTTAAAGTACGTCTTTTTACCCTGAAGAATAAAGGGGTAAGAAGGCGTATTTTTTTAGTCTTGAGACGAAGAAGGAGAAAGAAATGCAAAACAGAACACGGGTTAGAACAATGATATTGTTGGCTATATTAGGAGCATGGGCAGTTATATTGAGGTTTTTTGATTTTCCAATTTTACCAGTAGCACCATTTTTAAAAGTTGATTTTAGTGATTTGGCTGTATTAGTGGGGATGCTCGTAAATGGACCAGTAGGAATCATTACTGTAGCGTTTATACGTGATCTTATTAACTATATTCTTCAAGGTGGGGAAGCAGGATTTCCGATTGGCGCTGTTATGAGTTTTACTGCATCAGTCGTCATGTTTGTTCCGACACATTACATTTTGAATTCGTTACAAAATGTTAACTGGCGTGTAAAAGAAGTTTTAATGAGTCTAACATTAATTGTGGGATTAGTTGTTTCAATGTCTTTAATAAATTATTTTGTTGCACTACCTATTTATACAACAGTTTTAAATTTTCCAATTGATGACTACTTCGGTTACGTTTTAGCAGTAGTAGCACCATTTAACTTGATTAAAGGGATTTTTCTAAGTGTGGGACAAATCCTTGTTCTAAAAATGGTTCCAAAATTATTAATAAAAAGAAATACAATATACCCAGCTTATAACTCATTGAAATTAAATTAAACATTTAGCGGATAGTTCACTTTGATATAAGTGAATTTATCCGCTTTTTAGTTTAAACATCCATTTTTGATAGGTATTTTTAATACTAAGTTATTGTAAAAATCATTCTTTATTACACATATTACATGCATAGAAATATGGAATAATATAAAGCTAAATAATAATAATTAATATATTGGTGGAATAAGCTGATAAATAATGTATAATGTAGAATGATAAAGCAAACCTGTTTGTTCTATTACCATTGCTTTACAATTGCTTATCAATATTATGTTATTGATAATAGTTTTCTTTTTATTTAGCAAAAAATCAATAGAGTTATGGTAATATAATGGGGTAAGTTAACTATGTATTAAAGATGAATCATCATTAACTATGCATATTTAGGAGGGATTCTTATGTCTAAAGAACAAGATAAAGATCAAGAAGTTTTCGAATCAGAGGTTGAAGAAACGGTCGAAGAGACGCCTTCAAAAAAAGATAGCAAACCTTGGAATCGTAAATTCGGAGAAGATGAAAATTTAAAAAACCGTCAGTATTCACGTACTGCACGCAACCAGCCTGCGAAAGAAGCAACTACACTTTCTAAAGTGTTATTATTTATAATTGTTGTTACAGTTATTGCTCCTTTTTTACTGTTTATTTTCGTTAACGCACAACGCAGTAATGATGAAATACCAAATCGCAGTGCAGAGCAAATTAATATTTCTAGAAATTCAGAGATATCACAATTATCAAGTGCCGATGAAAGTGAATCCACGTCTGATGAGAGTGAAAGTGTAGAGGAATCAAGTTCTGAAATCAGCAGGGAGCCAATTGAACCTGAGGAATCGATTGAAACAGTACCAGAAACGCCACCTACACCGACTGTTCCAGAAGTGCCTGCGACGCCAATTGAAACACCGCCGACAACAGGTGGAACGTATATTGTCCAAGCTGGAGATTCATGGTACGGTATTGCTAGAAATAACGGGGTGGATCTGAATGCTTTATTAAACGCCAATGGTGCGTCAACTGAAACTGCAATCTTCCCAGGAGAAGCTATTTTATTACCTTAGTACAAATGAATGAATATAAAAAATAGAGATCTGTAAGAGGGTCTCTATTTATTTTGATTAAAAAGGAGAATTTTAAATGTCGAATTATCAAATTGCTATTGACGGACCGTCATCATCTGGAAAAAGTTCAGTTGCGCAAGAAATTGCTAAAGAGTTAAATATTATATATATAGATACTGGCGCAATGTACCGAGCTGTTACATTAGCTGCTTTGCAAGCAAATATCGAACCAAGTGATTCTGAAAATATAAAAAAACTGTTGCCGACAATAGAATTGAATTTTACCCGATCAGCAGAGGATGCACAGGAAATGTACTTAAATGACAAGAACGTTAGTCGAGAAATACGGTCAGACGAAGTAACTGCTAATGTTTCAGAGGTATCAGCTTATTCTTTTGTTCGAGAAGAATTAGTGGAAATTCAACGTAATATGGCTAGCACACACTCTGTCGTCATGGATGGAAGAGATATTGGTACCGTAGTATTACCGAATGCACCATATAAATTCTTCTTGAATGCATCAGCAGAAGTACGTGCAATGCGCCGTTACAAAGAGAATATTCAAAAGGGTTTGTCAAATCAATCTCTTGAAGAAATTGAAAAAAGTATCATAGCGCGTGATCATTATGATTCAAATCGTGAACATAGTCCCTTGGTTAAAGCAGATGATGCGATTGAGTTAGAAACTAGTAATTTATCTGTGCAACAAGTTGTAAATATAATAATTGAACAGTTAGATAAATAAGAGGCGCTAAATAGCGATTAAATTGTCATTTTACTAGACTGATGACTTAATTTTTGGTATGATATATTCATATACGGTTCTTAAATTTTAAGAAGAACCACTATTTTTTAGGTAACGCTTAGGAGGAAATGGGTAAATGTCAGAGTTTGTAGAAAATCAAGAATTAAATGAGAACGAAGAAGTGGTTGAAGAGACAGAATCTACTGAGGTAGAAGAATCTATGGAGACTATGGAAGACGCTTTAGATAGCGTTAAAGAGATTAAAGTTGGAGATACTGTTCAAGGTGATGTATTAGCCTTTGATGACAATCAAGTGCGAGTTTCTATTCAAGAAAGTGGCGGACTTGAAGGAGTTATTCCACGTAATGAATTATCAGCTACACCTGTTGAAAATTTAACAGACGTTGTTAATATTGGTGATGAAATCGAATTAGTGGTATTAAAACCAATTAAAGATAAAGAAAATGGAAACTTTTTATTATCTAAAAAACGTGTAGATGCTAAAAAAGTTTGGGAAGAATTACAAGTTAAATTTGAAAACGAAGAAGTTATCGAAGCTCCAGTTAAAAACGTTGTAAAAGGCGGATTAGTTGTAGATGCTGGTGTTCGTGGATTCGTTCCAGCTTCAATGGTTGAAGATCACTTCGTAGAAGACTTCACACCATATGTTGGTCAAACTTTAAAATTTGTTATTGTTGAGATTGAACCAAGTGAAAACCGATTAATCTTATCTCATAAAGAAATTGCACGTAAAGAAAGCGAAGCAAAACGTTCTGAACGTTTAGCTGATTTAGCTGTTGGTGCAGTTGTTGAAGGTACAGTAGCTCGATTAGTAAACTTCGGTGCATTTATCGATTTAGGTGGCGTTGACGGACTAGTTCACATTAGCCGTATTGCTCACGAACACGTTGATAAACCAAGTGATTATTTAACACCAGGTGAAACTGTAAATGTTAAAGTTCTTTCTGTAGATGAAGAAGATGGACGCGTGTCATTATCAATTAAAGACACATTAGACGGACCATGGGATAACATCGAAGAAAAAGCTCCAGAAGGTTCAGAATTAAAAGGTACTGTTAAACGCTTAACTAGCTTTGGTGCCTTTGTTGAAGTCTTCGCAGGAGTTGAGGGATTAGTGCATATTTCACAAATCGCTCACGAACATATTGCAACACCTCACGAACGCCTTGAAGAAGGTCAAGAAATTGATGTTAAAGTATTAAGCGTAGATCCAGAACAAAACCGCTTATCACTTTCAGTTAAAGCTCTTTTAGAGCAACCAGAAGGTATGGAAGAAGCTCCAGCTCCTGCAGCTAGCAACTCTAACAAACCTCGTCGTGAAAACAACAAACGTAATACAGGTAACAAAAAACAAAACCGTCAAAGAAATAACTTCCAAGACTCATCTGATGACAGCGATTCAGGATTTACTTTAGCTGACATGTTAGGTGATCAATTAGACCAATTCAAAGGTGAATAGGAATAATTTTTTGACTGAAAGAACGAGGCTGACTTTTAATTAGTCAGTCTTTTCTTAATTTATGGAGGTGAAATGAATGAGTAAAGTTCCAGTAGTCGCTTTAGTAGGTCGTCCTAATGTTGGAAAATCTACAATATTCAATCGACTTATCGGAGAAAGAGTTTCAATTGTTGAAGATCACCCTGGTGTAACTCGTGATCGTATATATGCAACTGGTAAGTGGATTGGTAAAGAATATCGATTGATTGATACCGGTGGTATTGACATGAGCAATGAACCATTGATGAATCAAGTTCGTTACCAAGCCGATTTAGCTATGGATGAGGCTGATGTCATAGTAATGGTAACTAGTGTACGAGAAGGAGTTACTAACGAAGACGAAGCAGTAGCTCAAAGATTGCACCGTACCAACAAACCAGTTGTACTTGCAATCAATAAAGCTGATAATCCAGAACAACGTCAAATGGTATATGATTTCTACACACTTGGATTAGGAGAACCAATACCTATTTCTGGTTCTCACGGTACTGGTATCGGTGATTTACTAGATGAGATAGTTGGATTATTTCCAGAGGACTCTAGTGATACAGATGATGATGATTCAATTAAATTTAGTTTTATTGGGCGTCCAAACGTTGGTAAATCAAGTTTAGTGAATTCAATCTTAAAAGAAGAACGTGTCATTGTTTCCAATATTGAAGGAACTACACGTGAAGCTGTAGATACTAAATTCAAAACTGCAGATGGAAAAGAATATACGATGATTGATACTGCAGGTATTCGAAAAAAAGGTAAAGTTTGGGAGAATACTGAGAAATATAGTGTAATGCGAGCTTTATCAGCTATTGAACGAAGTGATATTGTTTGTATGGTTTTAGATGCAGAAACTGGTATTATCGAACAAGATAAACGAGTAGCGGGATATGCATATGAAGCAGGAAAAGGTATTATAATTATTGTTAATAAATGGGATGCAGTTGATAAAAGTGATAATAAATTTGATGAATTTACGAAGGAAATTCGTAAGGAGTTTCAATATTTACGTTTTGCTCCGATTCTTTTTGTTAGTGCTATGACTGGTCAAAGATTAAATAAACTTCCAGAATTAATTAATATGATTCATGAAAATCGTGGAAGACGTGTTCAATCATCCGTCTTAAATAACGTATTGATGGATGCAGTAGCTATGAACCCTACGCCTACAGACAAAGGAAGACGATTAAAGATTTACTACATGACGCAAGTTGCAGTGAATCCACCGACATTCGTAGTCTTTGTTAATGATGTGGAATTAATGCACTTTAGTTACGAACGATTTTTAGAGAATCAGCTACGTGAAAGCTTTTTCTTTGAAGGAACACCAATACATATAATTACGCGAGCGCGTTCATAATACTTAAATATTCGTCTAGTTTTACTCAAGAATAGTGTAAAACGTTGTATTATAAGCATTTATGTGTTATTCTAAGTAATGAAATATCCGTTAAAGAGATGTGGTATATTTCAAATATCTCAAAACTATGAGGATTTACATAAGGAGGAATACTAATGGCAAATAAAGCACAATTAGTAGAAAAAGTAGCAGAAAAAACAAACTTAACTAAGAAAGATGTTACAGCGGCAGTAGAGGCGTTATTCGAAACTATCGAAGAAACTTTAGCTTCTGGAGACAAAGTTCAAGTTATCGGTTTCGGTACATTTGAAGTTCGTGACAGAGCTGCTCGTAAAGGTCGTAACCCACAAACTGGAGAAGAAATTCAAATTCCAGCAAGTAAAGTACCAGGATTCAAAGCTGGTAAAGCACTTAAAGAAGCTGTAAAATAATTCAGTAATCTTACCTCTAGAGCCATTAGGCTTTAGAGGTTTTTTGTTTACACAAAGCGGATATAAACTTCTTTCTTACCAAATTACGAACTACGATAATCATTTTTTAACCAATCAAACATTATCTTCAAGTTTTGCATATTAATTTTGGCAACTATAGATGTCGATGGTATAATAACTAAGAATGAGTAAAGGAGGGGTTAATAATGACTATCTTAGATGAGATATTAGAAGACTTAGGAAATGTTGAAACAATTGAGGAGCAACGTTTAGTTATTATTGATTATATAGAACGAGCAAGTGTGGATAGTAGTTATATTCCCGCGTTAGAAAGCTTGGCAGATGTATTATTTAAAACTGGTTCTATTAACCAAGGGTTAACTGTCTTAATTGAATTATATGAATTGAAACAATACAAAAAATATGCGAAGCGAATTGTAAAAAAATTATATCAATATGAAGAATACGATAAAGCTTATTTTTATTGGTTAGACTTAGCTAAGTCTGACAAAGATGATCCTGAGCTCAAATTATTAGAAGCAAGGCTACTGAAGCAATTGAATCGTCACACTGAAGCAATTGATATGTATCGTAAGCTGATTAAGCAATTTCCAACTTTAGCAGAAGCATACGAAGATCTAGGTGATATATACTTAGAACAACACAATACGAGTCAAGCAGAGAACTATTATAGAGCTATTTATAATTACTTAGATGATTATGGAAATATAAGAGATGTTCGGTTGAAACTTGTAGAAGTAGAATCTTTAAAAGAAATTTTAGACTTGGCAGCCGTTCAGCAATTAGAAAAAGATGATCGTATACCTCTTGAAACTGAAGATGAGTTCTTTGTGTTTGCAAATGTTTTTGCTTCATTATACCAATTTGAAAAAGCGATTGAATATGCTAAAAAAGCATTACAAAAGAGTCCAAATAATATTAATTATTCGCTTCTATTAATAGAACTTTACAAGGCAACGGGGCAAAAAACGAGTCTTTATAAAGAACTAGCATGGTCTGCAAAAACACTGCCACCATTTGATCCAACTATTTTAAAAATTGCAAAAGTTGCTTATGATGTGGATCACTTAAATGATGAAATTATTCAAAAATTAATTGATTTTTCAAATCTAATAGATAATAGTGAAGATTTTTATTTAGTTACTGATATTATTGTCAACTACTATTTAAAACAAGGTGATGCTGCTCAAGCTTTACATTTACTCCGAGTTTTGGAAGGGCAGCAAATCGATCATGAGTATATGAGTTATCACTTTGCAATTGTGTATGAAGAATTGGGTCTAACTGATAAAGCAGAGGAAGATTACTTAACTGCACTGGAATATATACTGCCTCAAGAGGAGCTAGCTTTCCGTGTTGCTAATTTTTATCTATCTAATAATGAAATTGACAAAGCCTTAGAAATTTCAACGCGTTATCAAAATACACTTTATGATATACCAAAATTAAAGACATTAAGAAAAGAAATTTGTTCACGAAATGACTTATCAGATTTAGATGAATTTAAAGAGTGGGAGTAATATTATGGAAAGAAATGAAAGGAAACGACAATTTTTAAAGTGGTTAACATCTAACTATCAGCATTCGAATCCATCTGTAAATTATTTATTGCAATTTTTATCAACGAATGCTGAATTTATGAATAATATTCGTTTTTCCGAAGGAGCTAAATATGCTCCAAGGGGAATTTATATTTCTTTTAAACCCAATACTCAGTTACCATTTATCTATTATAAAGATCAGCTAAGTTATACTTTGAGCGATCAAGCATTTCACGATATACGCTTAAATAATAAATTTTCTAAATTGGATTTTTACGTCGAAGTGAACATACCACATCTTTATCAAGAACTTTACCGTTTTGATGTGTTCGAGGATAATCCTTATGTACCTGAAAATTTACAATATTTAAAACAATTGGAACATGATTTATATAAAATTTCATTTGAAACAAAACTCTCGTTATTAAAAAAAGATTTGAATGTCGCTTTAGAAAAACACGATTTTGATAACGCGAGTTATATTCTAAACCAAATCGAAAAATTGAAAGGTGAGTAACATGTTTGTATCACTGAAAGATTCATTATTTCAAGAAGCAATCCCAGTATTAGACCAAATTGAGTCTCATGGATATGAGGCTTATTTTGTTGGTGGTTGTGTAAGAGACACATTATTAAAGAAAAAGATTAATGATATAGATATTGCAAGTAGCGCTCGACCTGAAGAAATTGAAGCATTATTCCCAATAACATTTGATGTTGGTAAAGAACATGGCACTATAGTAGTAGTAGTAGACGGTGAGCCTTATGAAATAACAACATTCCGAACTGAGGGAGACTATACTGATTTCCGTCGTCCAGATGAAGTAAACTTTGTAAGAAATTTACGCGAAGATACTTTAAGACGTGATTTTACTATTAATGCAATGGCTATTAGTCGTCAGGGCGAACTGTATGACTACCACGGAGGAGTTAAAGACTTAAATGAACATCTTATACGTTGTGTAGGCAATCCGCTTGAACGCTTCTTAGAAGACGCATTAAGAATGATGAGAGCTATTCGTTTTGCTTCCCAACTGGGATTCAAAATAGAAGATCAATCTTTTAATGCTATAAAAAAACTAAAAGCAAATTTACAACATATTTCTATCGAAAGAAGTCGAATTGAATTCAGTAAGTTTCTACTAGGGAAACATTTTACTAATGAAGCACAACTATTTGTTGATAGTGGCTTAGCGGAATACTTGCCAGGGTTCACGATTGAAAGTGCACGTTACGTTATGACAAAATTAAGTGAAGATTTTAGTCGTATAAACGATTCACTTCGCGATGAACGGTTGTTATGGGCGAGAATGTTGAAGCATATGGATATTACTAATGTCGGAGATATCCGGAAATTTTTGAAGGAATGGACTCATAGTAATTCATTTATTAATGATGTTATTCAAATGATTCAATTGTTTGATTACGTTAAAAATGAGCAAGTCACGAATTGGATTGTCTATTCATATGATTATCCTATCGTAAAAATGGTTGAGACATTCTTTTTACAAAGTCAATTAATCGAAAAACCGATTGTTGAAAAATTGTACAATGAATTACCAATTAAAAGTAAAAAAGATATATCAGTAAATGGTAAAGACATTATTAAAATACTTAATCTAAAAAAAGGTGGACCAGAGATTGGCGCTTGGCTAGATAAAATTGAAACTTTAATTATTGAAAAGAAATTAGAAAATAAATATAGTATGATTGAAGCGTACATAAATAAAAGTGGCAATAAAGATTAGGAGTGTTTAAATGCCTAAATTGAAAAATAAAATTGCGATAGTTGATATTGAAACAACTGGTCCAAATATTGATGAGGGAGACCGTATTATTCAGATTGGAGCAATTATTATATCTGAAGGCAATATTGTCAACACATATTCAATGTTAATCAATCCTAATCGTGCGATTCCTGAACATATTGCTAAGCTGACAGGTATAAATGAAAAAGATGTGGTTAATGCACCACAGTTTAATAGTGTGGCAACACTGTGGCATGAAAGATTAAAAGATTGTGTTTTTATTGCTCATAATTTAGGTTTTGATTTACGTATTCTTAAAGAAAGCTTTGAGAGATTCGAGTTAGAGTTTAACCCAGTCGCACTTGATTCTGTAGTGCTATCAAAAATAATTGTACCTACTGCAATTGGGTTTAATTTAACAGATTTGAGTCGACATTTTAATTTGGAATATAGTGAGGCTCATGATGCTTTTTCTGATGCGTTGATTACTGCCGATATTGTTAGTAATTTAGCTGAGATAGCGATGAATATTCCTCAAGAAACTCTGAATAGAATGGAACCTTTTTTAGAGCATTTAAGACATAATGAAATGGAGTTTTTTACGAACCCTCAGAAATTTGTACTTAAAGAAGAGTTAAGTGACAAGATACAGTTTAATGATGAAGAAATATCTGATTCTACTAAAAAAATAACAAATCAAACTCTTTCTGATTATATTTCTGAAAATTGGAAAAAACATTCATACATGATACTAGAGGATAATAATCGTCCTATTCCGTATGATCTCATTTTTAATGAAAGTGTTCTTAATAAAGAACAATATTTATTGTCTTTTCCTACGTTAGATGAATCTAATTATTGGATTGAATCAATTCAAAATAATACACAGCTAAAAGATGTTGCATTGTTGAAGTCACAATCAAATTATTTACATGAAAAAGCTTTTGAAAATTATATTAATAACTATAATTTTAAACGTAATAATCAACAAGAATTATTAGTGATAGCTGCGTCAATTCATTGGCAATCATTATCAAAATTTGGAGATTTTAGTGAAATAAATAAAGAATTATCAATTAGAACATTGTTAAATAAACATCAGTCTAATGATTTAATTACTAAAAATCATTCAAATTTTCATAAAGTAAAAGAAAATGCCAAACAAGCTAAAATTATAATAACTTACGATGCTAATTTACATAGTATGGTATTAAAATCTAGAAATCAGACCGAATATTTGTACAATCGACACTTAATTGTTGCGAATATTAATTCTTTTATTGATTCTGCGAGGTTTATTCATCAAAGTAATATAGAACTGAGTGATTTAAATAACCAATTATTATCAATTTATGATGATATGCAACAAGCATACAATGATAACCAATATATACTACACTTAAGTAATGAAATTCAGATTATTAGAGATCTTAGCAGTAAAGTTATCTCTATTATTAGTAACATTTTGAAAGAAGAAGCGTTTGATAAAACAATTCAACAAGAAAATATTAATGCCTATCTTGAAATAGGAACAAATGAAGCAAACAAAATTATAAAATATTCAAATAAAATATTAACTAAATTAATTGAATTTTATAACCAATTAACTTTAGAGTCAGATAAACTAAAGATGATTCAAGGAAAAACTTTACCACTTCATCGCTTCATTGATCAACTTACAAAAATGAAATTGATGGTTGATGAAAAAAATTATATGACTATTACTGCTACTCGAGTTAATAATAAATTTTATAATATTTCTATTCAAGTCAAACCAATACTAATTCAAAAAGGGTACTTAAGTTGGCTGATGGAGATGAAAAGAGTCTTGTTAATCAGTTCAGGAAACTATTATAATCCACGAATGACTGGTGATTCTAATTGGATTCAATTAGATTCATCATTTGAATATGTGAAACTACCGACTTTATATACTGAAAATAAACATATTTTAAATCATCCAATTGAGTTTATTCAAGGTAATGAAAATTCGGAGCGAATCGAAGACTTAACCGAGTTTATAATAAATGACAGGGCGTTATTAGGGAATAAAATAATTATAATTATGCCAAATCAATTTTTAGTTTCGGATGTTTTTCATAAGTTAATCCAAACAGAAGAGATATCAGAAGATTATCATATTTTAGCAGAGTCAATTACTGGAAGTCTAAATCGTATTCGAAGAAGAATCCATGAAACTGAAAAAGTTGTAGTAATCCTTAAGGAACGGAGCTTCACTGAACTTCTCTGGGGGGATAGTGAAGTAGACACATCTGTGCTCTTATACAATTTACCTTTTCAATCACCAAGTGAAACTAAAATCCAGGCTAAATATCATTATTTAAAGAAAATAAAAACTCACACAGAATTATTTGATGACATACTTTTACCACAAATGATTCAACGTATAAAAAATGTTGTTAACTTTATAAGTTTAAATTATTCGAATGAAAAACTTTATATTTTGGACAAGCGATTATATACAAAATACTACACAAAAGAAATACTAGATCAATTAAATTCTATGATTGAATTTAATATAATAAATTAAAGTGAATTAATGAGTATATTCAATTTAATCCAATTATATGTTATTATATAACGGTCGTGAATTTAGGATTAACTATCGAAAGGAGGCTTATCGTTGAACCGTAAAGTTGTATCAGGATTAACAGCTATTTTGTTAATTATACTTGTTGCATTATTATTTATATTTTCTCAAAGTACGGGGGCAATGGTACAAGCTCAAGAGGAAACTGTTGAATTAGTTGAGCTAGACTACAATGTCGAAAAAGTAAATGATTTTTATTGGGTAACTATTAATGAATCATACTTTACACTGGATTTTACAGACGATGAAGGTAATCAAATGTATGCAATTGTTACGCAAGACGGAGGAGATATTGCTTACTATACTTCTCAAGATTTAATATCTCATCAAGATGCCTTATCGATCACACTCAGTGAAAATGAACCAACTAAGTTATTACAACCCCGTTTAGGGATGTTAGATAACCATCCAGTTTGGGAGATTTCTTTTAAAGCTGAAAACAATACACTTTCGTATTATTATATTAATGCGTCAAATGGCGAATGGATACAAACCATCGCAAATATTTAAGAATTTTAGGAGGAATATTGTGGATACAATTACAATGCGTCAAGCAAGCGACTATGTTGAAAAACAAGTTACAATCCATGCATGGGTTACTAACAAAAGAAGTAGTGGTAAAATAGCTTTTTTACAATTACGTGATGGACATGAATACTTCCAAGGGGTTGTACTTAAGAATCAAGTGGGAGAAGAAACGTTTGAATTAGTTAAGCATTTAGGTCAAGAAACAAGTGTGGAATTAACAGGAATTATTCAAACAGATGATCGTTCAAGTTTAGGTTATGAATTATTAGTCGAATCTATTAAAGTTATTGGGGAGAGTAATGATTATCCTATAACACCTAAAGAACATGGAACTGATTTCTTGATGGATCACCGCCACTTATGGTTACGATCATCTAAACAACATGCTATTATGCAAATTCGTAATGAAATTATCCGTGCTACTTATGAATTTTATAATGACCGTGGATTCATCAAAGTGGACCCACCAATCTTAACTGGTAGCTCACCAGAAGGAACGACTGAGTTATTCCATACGAAATATTTCGAAGAAGATGCTTTCTTGTCACAAAGTGGTCAATTATATTTAGAAGCTGCTGCAATGGCTTTTGGTAAAGTGTTTTCATTTGGACCTACTTTTAGAGCGGAAAAATCAAAAACTCGACGCCATCTAATTGAATTTTGGATGATGGAACCAGAGATGGCAAATTACAATCATGAGGAAAGCTTACAAGTTCAAGAACAATATGTGGCATTTGTAGTCCGTAGTGTGATTGATAACTGTAGTTCAGCTTTAAGTACATTGGAACGTGATGTAGCATTATTAGAAGAATATACAAAATTACCTTACCCTCGTGTATCTTATACGGACGCAATTGAACTATTAACTGCGAATGGATTTGAAGATATTGAGTGGGGAGATGATTTTGGTTCGCCACATGAAACTTTTATCGCAAGCAAGTATGAGCGTCCAATCTTTATAGTTAATTATCCAAAAGCAATAAAACCTTTCTACATGAAAATAAACCCTGAAGATCCTCGTACAGTACTATGTGCTGATATGATTGCACCAGAAGGATATGGTGAAATTATTGGTGGATCAGAACGTGAAAGTAATTATGAGACTATGAAAGAAAATATCATTAATTTTGGGTTAGATTTAGATGCTTATAAATGGTATCTAGATATTTCTCGTTACGGAAGTGTTCCTCACAGTGGATTTGGTATGGGTCTTGAACGTGTAGTTGCTTGGTTATCTGGAATTGAACATATAAGAGAAACAGCTCCGTTCCCAAGATTATTAAATCGTTTATATCCATAAAAAGTTAATATTATTAATAAAAGCCATTTTAGATGGCTTTTATGCATTTATAAGGATAATTATCTACTGGAAGGGAGGATAGAATATGAGAAGTACTGCATATGACTGGATAAAAGATGGTTTTACATCAGTACCTAATATTTTATTAGATCAATTTCATCAACTTGAACTTTCAGGGGATGAAATGGTACTGCTATTGTATATTTTCTCACAAATCAATCGAGGAAAATCATCCGAAGACATGACTCGCACTTCAAGTGATCTAGGATGGAGTAGTCATAAAGTTAGCGACAATTTAAGTCAACTAATGAATAAAGATTATCTGCAAATAGAATTAGTGCCTAATAAAGAAGGTAAGCAAGCAGACCATTATACTTTACGCCCATTGTTCGATAAGTTAGATGAAATTAATTTCCAACAAAGTGCTCAAAGCACACAAAGTATTCCAAACACAAAAAAATTACCATCTAATGAGGGGCTAAATATTGTAACGTCTTTTGAGCAAGAATTCGGGCGACAATTAACTCAGATTGAATTAGAAACATTAAACGATTGGGTCAATATATCAAAGTATGATGAAAAACTTGTTCAACTGGCTTTAAGACAAGCTGTTTTAAATCAAGCTTTGAGTTTAAAGTATATTGATCGAATTTTACTTAATTGGGAAAAGAAAAATATACGTACAGTTAATGAAGCTCAAAGAGAAATTGAGAGATTTGAAAGCAGAAATAATCAAAACAATTCACAAATGATAAACGATTCACAATATGAACATATCGAAATACCACTTAACTACTGGGATGACAATTAATAGGAGAAGACAGAATGACTTTAAATTCAGAAGAAGTACTAGATATTATACACCGTATGGATCGCTTAATCCCTGATGCAAAATCTGAACTAGATTATAAAGATCCATTCCATATGTTAATTGCCGTTATGTTAAGCGCTCAGTCAACAGATAAGCAAGTAAATAAGATAGCACCAGCATTATTTGAAGCTTATCCAGATGCTGAGACAATGAGTCAAGCTTCTGCTCAAGAGATTGAATCTTATATTAAGACTTTAGGATTATACCGAAACAAGGCTAAATATATGGTTAGTGCAGCAGCTGATATTGTTAATAATTTCCAAGGTGAGATACCTAATAATCGTAAAGATTTGGTATCACTTTCGGGAGTAGGTCGTAAAACGGCAAATGTAGTCTTATCAGTTATTTTCGATACACCAGCAATAGCTGTGGACACACATGTCGAACGAGTGTGCAAAAGATTAAATATAGTGCCTAAGGACGCCACACCACTTCAAGTAGAGAAAATTTTGATGGAAAAATTACCTGAAGAATACTGGAGTCACGCACATCAGTTACTTGTTTTATTCGGAAGATATTATTGTACTGCTAGAAGTAAAAAGTGTATTGAATATTTAGAGGAAGTATAAAAAAAGACCTTTCAAAGTGATGAAAACTTTGAAGGGTCTTTTTTTATTGTCGTCTTGATCGGTTTACAGCAACATATATTATTGGAGTAACTATAGTCGCAAGAATTGCTTCAGGCACTCCATTTGCAGTAACAATACCCCATAAGATGGGCCATAATTGATTTACATTTGCACCCTCGATAGCGCCAATGTATTCAGTTGGTTTAAAAATACCAATTGCACCAAGAACTAATACTGTATTTAATAAACTACCAAGAAAGCCAGCAATAGCTCCTTTAGTGGGGGCGGATAAGTGTTTTAGAATATACTTAATGATTAAACCTAATAGTATAGGCATTAAAATTCGAGGTAATACACTCACTAAAGGTGATGTAAAAATCATACGCTCGACAGGGTTGCCAATTAACCAGGCTCTTACTAAAGAGTTTAAGCCAAATACTAAGCCTAAGATCGCACCATCTTTTGTGCCAAGCCAAAGAGTACTTAGTATAACAGTAATTGGAATAATCGTCATAGCGATAGGGCCAATTGTAATAAAACCAAGGAATGGTACCCAGCTTTGAATTATAATCAATGCAATAAATATACCTAGAATAACAAGTCTTCTTGCGTTATTATTAGAATAACTACTTTTCATGAATTAACTCCTTATAACTATCATGTACATTATTATAGCATATAGTTATTATTATATACTACATAAATTAGAAGACTTTAGGATTGGTGATTAAAAATGTTTGAACAATGGTTAGAGATGGAACAATTTTATTTCAATGATATGTGGATATTTGTAGCACTTAGTTGTTTTTTAGGTATTATATTTTTTGCTTCAATATCTTATATCAAAAAAAGAGCTGTCCAGGTTATTGTAGTTGTAACTTTAATTGTGTGGATTGTAACTGGAATTTTTGT
This sequence comes from Aerococcaceae bacterium DSM 111021, assembly GCA_020112395.1. NCBI lineage: Bacteria > Bacillati > Bacillota > Bacilli > Lactobacillales > Aerococcaceae > Aerococcaceae bacterium DSM 111021. The sequence continues at coordinate 169,560 of JACCEK010000001.1, forward strand.
TACACGAGGTTACGATAAGCATCAAGAGATGATTCAACAAAATAGCTACATAAACGCAACAAACCGAACGTTTGAGAAAAAGATATTTTTTGATTTTCCATATTCTTACTCAGAATTATCACTTTATAAACAAGGTTACATGAAAGATTATTTTGAACCGTTACCTTTTTATAAATCAGAACAATTAAGTGAAGAAATTGAATACAAGGGGAGTGACGGTACATATTACTATGTTGAAATAAATGGGGATGTATATTATACATCTCAACGTCTTTTAAGTTTTTCGGATCAAGCCGAGGCACCACAGCGTATTGGTGTTCAGTATCATCTAACTGACAATCAGTTTGAATCAATTGGGTTTATTACTCCTTCATCCATATTTTTAGAGTCTTACATTGTTCCACGGAGTTTAAAAGACCTTGAGGTCAATGATGCTGATAAAGCAAATTCTATCTATCAATCAGATCAACAAATTGGTCTTTGGATTTCACCGTAAATAAAAAAGAGTGAATGAGATTTTTATTTAATCTCATTCACTCTTTTTTTACCAAGAACTATTTTGTGGTAAGGATTCTGCACCGAACATATTTGGATTTTCTTCACTATTCGGTATGTCATTTCCATTTTGGTCTGGATTATTTTCGTCCGGAGGAGGTAACTCAGATTCATCCTCGGATGAAGTCGTTTCATCTTCACTCTCAGATTCTTCTTCAGAAGAATCTTCTTGAGTCGTTAATGTAAGTGTAATTACCATCACATCAGAACTACTATTACCGTCGACGATGCGTAGTCTTAAGATATACTCACCATCGCTTGCGGCAGGAATTTGAAAGGCAGTGTTGGTTCCGGTATAGACAACTTGACCATTCACTGACAACTCAAACTGACCAGAATCTGTAATTGGGCCCCATTGAGCATTAATTACTTGGTTATCTTGATCATATTCAGCATAAAATCCTGTAGGTGGATTTACATATCGACCATAGGCTAATGATTGTTGCGTTGGCTCTTGCCCTGTAATAAATAATTCATTTGATCTTGCTTCAGCTGGAGTGTAAGGTCCAGGTAATAGAATTGGATCAGTATATTTTTCGATTTCAACTTGAACAATATTATCAGGCTTCTCCCAGTCAGTTATCGGGATATCAGACATTAAGTAAGTCATCATTTCACGATATATATGTTGGGGTATAGCAGTATCCTCTAAAGTTAAGTAATTACCAGGCTCATTACGATTATCGTAACCAACCCATGAACTAATTGCATATTGAGGCGTCATCCCAACATACCAACCATCTGGAGCAGCATAAGTTCCTTGATCAATACCTAGTCCATCAAGCTCGTCATCTGTATAGTTTGTTGTGCCAGTTTTACCAGCATGATAAATACCTTCAATATCTGAGCTACTTGCAAATACGCCAGGTACACCTTTTAATATATCCGTTAACATGTAAGCAGTTGTCTCTTTCATTGCTTGGCGTGATTCAGTTTCGAAAGTTTCTTCCGTTCCAGCAGAAGTAACAACACGGTTAACAGTATAGGGTTTGTTGTACTCACCGTAATTCGCTATAGCGGCATATGCGGCTGATAATTGGATAGGTGTCACTTCACCACCGAGTGCATTTGCTTCTACAAGCTCTCGTTGCTGATCATTTTTTATATTTATATCCAACTTTTGTAAGAATGCATATGCATTATCTAAACCAACAGCTTGCAGAAGTTTTACAGCAGGTACGTTACGAGATCCTGCTAAAGCTTCACGCAGTGTCATATTGCCTTTATAGTCAAAGTCAAAGTTATAGAAATCAAGTCCGCTTGAGTATGTATACGGTTCATCAACTACTAAGGTTCCAGTTGAGAAGTTTAGATATTCTATAGCTGGTCCATATGCAGAAAGAGGTTTCATCGTCGAACCAATTGAACGGTTTAATGTATTTGCACGGTTTAATCCCATTGCAACTTCTTGCTTACGACCCCCGATAACAGCTACTAATTGTCCGTTATCAACATCAATTATTGAGGCAGCAGTTTGCATTTGATCATCTGGGAAGACGACAGCATCGTTGTCGTTAACAGTATCATATAGTTTTTCTTGTGCCTGATAATCCATGTTTGTATAAACTTCAACACCGTCAGTATAAATATTGATATTTATCTTATCTTGAACTTCTTGAGCTACAACATCCAAATATGCATCAATAACTAAATCTCTTTTGTTCAGAGAGTTATCTGACAGTTCAACTAACATTGATTCGATTGAAGTATTAACAGCTTCATCATGTTGTTGTTGAGAAATCATCTCACGATCTAACATAACTCCTAAGACTAAATCCCGACGTTCTTTAGCGTCTTTGGGATTTGTGTATGGATCATAAGTAGATGGAGCCTGTGGAATTCCTGCTAAGAGGGCGGCTTCAGAGAGAGTGATATCTTGAATATCTTTCCCGAAAAACTCTTTAGCGGCAGTTTTTGCACCATAGACATTATTAGAATAGAACAATTTATTCAAATACAGTGTTAAAATTTCCTCTTTGCTGTATTCTTGCTCTATTTGCATTGAAAGCCAAGCTTCCTGAGATTTACGTTCTAATGTTTGATCTTGAAAGTCAGTTGAGAAGACAGATAACTTAACTAGTTGTTGGGTTATCGTGCTACCACCTTGTACAATACCTCCAGCCCGAAGGTTTGCGATTAGAGAACCGACTATACGTATTGGATCCACACCATTATGATTGTAAAATCTTGTATCTTCTATAGCAATAACTGCGTCTTCTAATACTTGAGGTATTTCAGAAGGTTCCATAATATCTTTATTTTGGCCACCTAATTCTTTAATTAAATTACCAGACTGGTCATATATCTTACTCGAAACTTGACCTTGTAAATCGGTGACTGTAATTTCAGGCGAGTTCATTGCATAATATCCGAAAACTCCCGCACCGCCAATAACAGCAATAAAAAATAGCATGATTAGTAAAATAAAAATACGTTTCACTATTTTTTTAGGTTTTCTTTTAGGGCTATTTTTTGGCTCACCTTTTTTTCTTCTATATTTTTTTCGTTCTACACGACTTCCAGTTGCCATATAAGACTTCCTTTCTACAAAGTAACTTTAATTTTTATTCAATAAATATTTATCGAGAGCATCTAAGTAATCAACCATCGGGAAGATGCCGGTAGGGCACTTGTATCCAAATTCATTGATAAAATCATATGTTAAACTTTGTTTGTCATTATTTTTTATATATTGATGAATCATTTGATAAGGAAGCAAATAAATTTCATCTAGTTCACTAAATGATATAATTAAAAAAGCAATCCCACCTTGGTCAATACATGACATCATATGTTCTCTTTGATGGTCGGGTAAGTTAGATAAAGGAAAACTCGTTTTATTTTTTGTTTCCTTTGCTTCAAAGTCAACGTAATAACCTTGATATACACCATTATAATCCGTTGTCGAAGCATGACGATAGTATGCTTCAGTGATTCGAGCAGCGCTTCGTTTAGGATAATCAACACGAACGACCTGAACAGGGGTAGGTTTTTTATGAATAACTGCAATATTATGAGTTTGGTAATATTCATTACTTTTATTTAAGCGGTCCTCAAGAGACATACCTCGACTTCCGTAATTAACTTTTTTATTTTTTTTTAGTTTAATTTGTTTTCGTGGGCCATGGCCCATAGGGTACTTCACCATTACGTCACTCCTTATCACTATTTTTCATTATAACTAATTATTAATCTGTTAGATAGGTAAAATAGAGATAAAATATAAATTTAATCCAATTGAAAAAAATATCATACTATTCATAAACATATTTAGTATCTTACCATATGAATAGTGTTGAATTATGAATTATATGTGATATTATATTGAAAAACTACATGCATATGCTATAACTGTACGAATAGTTGAGTAAAACTGTTTACAAAATGGCTATTTTCAGTTAGAATACAAAGGTATGTAAAACAAGAAGTGTTGGAGGGTTAACATAATGACTACAAATTTTGAAAAAACAACAGGCAATGAAGGTACATTAACTTTTGAAATTCCTCAAGAGGAAGTAAAAAAAGGATTGAACCAAGCCTTTAAAAAAGTACAAAAAACTGTATCAGTTCCAGGTTTCCGTAAAGGGAAAGTTCCACGTCAGATTTTTAACAACGTTTACGGTGAAGAGGCTTTATATGATGAAGCTCTAAACGCTGTATTACCAGATGCTTATGAAGCTGCTGTTAAAGAATCAGGACTTGATATCGTTGGACAACCAAAACTTGATATTGAAACTATCGGTAAAAATGAACCTTGGGTTATGAAAGCAGAAGTTTCATTAAAACCAGAAGTTAAATTAGGTGAATATAAAGGTCTTTCAGTTGAAAAACAAGATACTGAAGTAACTGATGAAGACGTAGAGAATGCAATTAAATCTCGTCAAGAAAAATTAGCAGAATTAGTAGTTAAAGAGTCTGAAGCTGCTGAAGGTGATACTGTTGTAATCGATTATGAAGGTTTCGTAGATACTGAAGCTTTCGATGGCGGTAAAGCAGAAAATCATTCGTTAGAATTAGGTTCAAATTCATTTATCCCTGGATTTGAGGAACAATTAGTTGGAACTAAAGCGGGCGATAACGTTGAAGTAAATGTTACTTTCCCAGAAGAATACCAAGCAGAAGAATTAGCTGGTAAAGAAGCTGTGTTTAAAGTGACAGTTCATGAAGTTAAAGCGACTGAATTACCTGAATTAGATGATGAATTTGCTAAAGACGTTGACGAAGAAGTTGAATCGTTATCAGAATTAGAAAACAAAATCCGTGTTCAGTTAGAAGAAGAAAAACAACAAGCGGCTAAAGAAGTCTTTGAAGACTTAGCTTTACGTCAAGCTGTTGACAATGCAGAAGTTGATGGCGGAGTTCCATGGGCAATGGTTCATGATGAAATTCACCGTCAAATGGATTACTTCTTAAACAATTTAAGTCGTCAAGGTATTGAACCAGAAATGTACTACCAAATTACTGGTACTACTTCACAAGACTTACATGATCAATTCGAAGAAGAAGCTGAATTACGTACTAAGACTAACTTAGTTTTAGAAGCAATCGTAAAAGCTGAAAATCTTGAAGTGAGCGACAACGAAAAAGAAGAAGAAGTAAAATCTCTTGCTGAGCAATATGGTATGGAAGCTGACCAAGTTCGTGGATTTGTATCGGACGATATGTTAGATTCAGATATCAAGATGAAGAAAGCAATGAGCATTATCGTTGACTCTGCAGAAGAAAAATAAGATAGTTATAGCTAAAGATTAATATTATAGAGGGATTGCAAGAGTCACTAGTGTTTAGTATAGGGCTTCTTTGCATCCCTCTTTTGATGTTATTTACATCAAAAGAGAAAATTAAGGAGGATAATAAATGGCAAAAAAACCATCAGATATGACAAATTTCTACTGTTCATTTTGTGGGAAATCACAAGACGAGGTAAATAAAATTGTTGCAGGACCAGATGTATACATTTGTGATGAGTGTGTCGAATTATGTAAGAATATCATCGATGAAGAGCTAAAAAATGAACGGACTCATGAACCTGTGAAAATGTTAATTCCAAGCGAAATTAAAGATGTTTTAGATGATTATGTTATAGGACAAGATGCAGCGAAAAAATCACTTTCGGTTGCTGTTTATAATCATTATAAGCGAATCAATCAGAATATGATGGACGAAGATGACGTTGAGTTACAAAAAAGTAACATAGCTTTAATCGGACCAACAGGATCTGGTAAAACATTCCTAGCTCAGACAATGGCAAAAACGTTAAATGTACCTTTTGCAATTGCGGATGCTACTACATTGACAGAAGCCGGTTATGTCGGTGAAGATGTTGAAAATGTGTTATTAAAATTAGTTCAAGCAGCTGATTACGATATCGAACGTGCTGAAAAGGGTATTATTTACATTGATGAAATTGATAAAATTTCAAGAAAAAGTGAGAATGTTTCAATAACAAGAGATGTAAGTGGTGAAGGTGTGCAACAAGCTTTACTGAAAATATTAGAAGGTACTGAAGCAAACATTCCGCCTAAAGGTGGTCGCAAACATCCTAACCAAGAATTCTTAAAATTAGATACTAAAAACATCTTGTTTATTGTTGGTGGAGCATTCGATGGAATTGAAACAATTGTGAAAGAAAGATTAGGTAGTAAAGTTATTGGATTCGGTAAAACTACTGGAAAAGTAGACGAAACTAAGAGTTTAATGCAACAAGTAACATCTGAAGACTTACTTAAATTTGGTTTGATACCTGAATTTATCGGACGTATTCCAGTTACCGCTGCATTAGAGAAATTAACGGAAGAAGATTTAATCTCAATTTTAACTGAACCTAAGAATGCATTGGTTAAACAATATAAGAAACAATTGTTAATGGATGATGTAACACTTGAGTTTGAAGTAGAGGCACTTAAAGCAATTGCTAAACAAGCTCTTGAACGTGGTACAGGAGCTCGTGGCTTACGATCAATTATCGAAAATGTCATGTTAGAAATTATGTATGAAGTTCCAAGTCGTAAAGACATAGCAAAAATTATTATTACAAAAGACAATGTTGAAGGTGCTAACAAACCTGAATACTATAATGAAGATAATCGTAAAATCTCATAAAAGAGAGGCATTAAAATATGAAGTTAGTAAATCCAAAATTAGAAATAACTGCAGTTAAACTAGAACAGTATCCAGCCATGGATAAGCCAGAGATTGCCTTAGCAGGTCGATCAAATGTTGGGAAATCATCATTTATTAATACATTAATTGAAAGAAAAGGTTTAGCTAGAACTTCTGGACAACCAGGTAAGACTCAAACTTTAAATTTCTATAATATGGACGATAAATTCCGTTTTGTAGATGTCCCAGGTTACGGTTACGCAAAGGTATCAAAAACAGATCGTGCTAGATGGGCTCGAATGATCAGTGAGTATTTGACGAATCGAGATAATTTAGAAACACTCTTGTTATTAATGGATTTCCGTCATGAACCTACAGAATTAGATATACAAATGAAAGAATTTGCTGATGAATTAGATATCCCTTATGCAATTGTTTTAACAAAGGTTGACAAAATTAAAAAAAGTCAACGAAATAAGCATATATCAATGTTTACTAAAAAGTTAGATTTACCAAGTAGTGATGCTTTATTTCTATTTTCTTCTGAAACAGGTGAAGGAAAAGAAGAGATTTGGGAAGTTATTGAAGATCAAGTAAACTAACAAAATGAACAGGAGAACCATATGCTAAAACATTTAAGAAGTCAGTTTAATAAAGAAGAGTGGAGTTGGATGTTCCAAGACTGGGCAAACTCCGCTTACTCACTTATGATAACGACGGCTATATTTCCAATCTTCTATAAATCGGTTGCTGAATCCGCTGGTATAAGCGGACCTGATTCAACTGCTTATCTTGGATATACGAATGCAATAGCTACTGTTTTAACGGCTGTTTTAGCTCCATTTCTTGGGACAAGTGCCGATTATAAAGGTTATCGAAAACCAATATTTACTATTTCAACATTACTTGGAATTTTGGCTGTATTTTCAATGATATTTATAGGAAATGATAATTGGCTTTTACTCTTGATTGTATATGCTATATCTTCGTTTGGGTTCCATGTAGCGAATATATTTTATGATAGTTCAATTATGGATGTTACCACACCCGAAAGGTTAGACCAGGTTAGTTCTACCGGATTTGGCTTAGGTTATATCGGAAGTGTCTTTCCATTTTTAATATTTATGGTCTTTCAATTAACAGGTGTTTTACCAGCAAATGTAACAGTTAATATTGGTTTTTTTCTTACAGCAGCTTGGTGGTTCTTTTTTACTATTCCATATTGGAAAAACGTTAATCAAGTTAGCTATTTAGAAAAAACTGAAGGTATTATATCAACTACTTGGAAATCATTAAAAAGTACTGTCAAAGAATTAGGAAAGTATCCTCATATCTATATATTTTTAATTGGGTATTTCTTTTATATTGACGGTGTAGGAACGATAATTGCAATGGCAACATCGGTGGGGACTGATTTAGGTTTATCTGCTAATGAATTAATTGTTATGTTATTAGTAGTTCAAATCGTTGCTTTTCCATGTTCAATTATTTATGGGCAATTAGCTAAGCGTTTTGGCACGAAAACAATGCTATATGTGGGTATATTTACTTATATCGTTATTTGTATGTTTGGACTTGGGTTAGAATCATTCACTGACTTTATGATTTTAGCTATTCTTGTAGGATCTGCACAAGGTGGAATACAAGGATTAAGCCGATCATACTTCGGTCAAATTATACCTAGAGAAAAAAGTAATCAATTTTATGGTTTTTATAATATCTTCGGGAAATTCTCATCAGTTTTAGGCACGACAATATTAGGTATTGTTGCACAACTAACTGGTGATTCGTTAAAAGGATTATTTGCACTTATAGTACAATTCATTATTGGTGCAGTTCTTTTATTTATTGCTAAACCAAATAAAGGTTATAATAATTAATAAGAAATAATAGAGGTGATTTTCAATTGAGTTATATTCCAGAGGAAGTCATCAACGAAGTAAAAAGTAATGTTGATATTGTTGAACTCATTGGACAATACGTTCAATTGAATAAACGCGGAACAAATTATATGGCATCGTGTCCTTTTCATGAGGATAAAAATCCTTCTTTTTCGGTATCTCAACCTAAGCAGATTTATAAATGTTTTAGTTGCGGTAGAGGGGGGAATATTTTCGGATTTCTTCAAGAAATTGAGGGTATTTCATTTACTGAATCAGTATCCAAAGCAGCAGAGTTTGCTAATATCACGGTTGATGACAAATATATTCAATCCCAACCTTCGACGAAACAAGAATATAGTTATCTATTTGATATACATGAAAAGGTAAATGATTTTTATCATTATTATTTGATGAATACGAATAACGGTGAAGAAGCTTACAATTATCTAATTGAGCGAGAGTTAACGAAGGAAGTGCTAGAAGTATTTCAAATAGGGTTAGCTCCGAATAATTCTCAGCTTCTGGTTCAATATTTAGAAAAATCAGAATTTACTTCTGAACAATTGCTTGAATCAGGTATTTTCTATATGACAGATTCAGGAGAATTGATTGATCGTTTTCGTAATCGTATCATCATCCCTTTACGTAATAGCCGGGGAGATGTTGTGGCTTTTTCTGGTCGTGTTTACCTAGAAAATAGTGAGAAATCAGCTAAATATCTAAACTCGCCTGAAACGAGTATATTTAAAAAAGGTAAATTACTTTATAATTTAGATAATGCTAGATTACCTATACGAAACCAAAATAAAGTTCTCATTGCCGAAGGTTATATGGACGTTATTAGTTTATATCAAGCAGGTTATGAGAACGTTGTTGCTTCAATGGGAACTAGTCTCTCAGAAGACCATTTTAATCAATTAAGTAAAATGACTAGTACTTTAATTTTTACTTTTGATGGGGACGATGCGGGACAAAAGGCAACCAGTCGAGCGTTTCAAACAGCTCAAAATATTGCTAACATCGAAGTGAAAGCAATTCATATACCTAATAAAATGGATCCGGATGAATGGATAAAAAAACATGGTAAGGAAAGCTTTCAACAATTAATTAATCAAAGTATTTCTCAATTTGAGTTTAATCGTGAGTTTTTCAAAAAAGACTACAATTTAAGTAATGAGTATGAACTTGCACAATATATTGAGAAAGTTATTGAATTAATTAGTCAAATTAAATCACCAATTGAACAACAACTAAGAATTCAAGATTTAGTTAAAGAGTATAATTTATCTGAGTCAATTGTAGTTGAACAAGTTAATCGAGGACGAGATATTCAACCTAGTTATAATGAGCCAGTTGATCATTATAACGACTATTTACCTCCAGAGCCAAGTTATCACGATGTTCCAATATCAATAGAAGATTCTGCTTTACAAATTAAATCAAAACGAGCGTATAATAGTGAAAAACAAATACTATTTCATTTAATTTATTTTGAAGAAGCTTGGGATTATATGGAAGAATTAGATAATCCGCCTGTATTTTTCCATGACTTTGCAAGTAAAGCATACTTTGAATTAGATCGATACTATTACGAAGGCAATCGTTTGCCTCTTACAGGTATAATTGATAGAATTAATGACACTCAAGTAAGCCATTTTTTAACTTCTTTAATGTGGGAACAAGAGTTATTCGGCTTTACTAGTCAAATATTAGATGATTGTTTTAAAGTTCTCCAACATGAATTTATTCAACAAGAAATCAATGAATTAAGAAAAAAAGTTGTACAATATCAAAAACAACAAAATTATTCAGAAATGAATCAAACGTTAACAAGAATAATGAGTTTAACGCGTCAAATTAAAGCATTATAGGGGGCTTACTTATATGACTGAAAAAGATCAAGTTCAAGAAGAACAACAGCAACAACAAGATGGCAAAACAATTGAGCAAAAGAATCCACAAAAAGAACATGTAAAAGAAGAAAGAAGTAATGAATTATCATTAACTTTAGACCAAGCGACTAAGCAATTAATTACTGACAAGAAAATTTTGGGTCAGATTCATTATGATGAATTAACAGAAGCAATTGCTAGTCCATATGAATTGGATGCAAATGCTATTGATAAGCTGATTCAAAAAGTTGAAGATAGTGGTATTTCGGTCGTAGGTGATGATGGCGGACCTACTAAACAACAAATGGTACGTGCAGAAGAAGGAGACAAATCAACAACAGCATCTTCAGCAGCAGTATCTAAAATTAAAGTAAGCGATCCAGTTCGTATGTACTTAAAAGAAATAGGGCGAGTTGACTTACTTTCTGCAGATGAAGAGGTTTCAATTGCTAAACGTATTGAAGAAGGAGATGACTTAGCTAAGCAAGAATTAGCGGAAGCGAACTTACGACTTGTAGTATCGATTGCAAAACGATATGTAGGTCGAGGCATGTCGTTCCTAGATTTAATTCAAGAAGGTAATATGGGATTAATGAAAGCGGTAGAGAAGTTTGACTACCATAAAGGATTTAAGTTCTCTACATATGCAACTTGGTGGATTCGTCAAGCTATTACAAGAGCTATTGCTGATCAAGCAAGAACTATTCGTATTCCAGTTCATATGGTTGAGACGATTAATAAATTAGTTCGAGTTCAAAGAACGTTACTACAAGATTTAGGCAGAGAACCCACTCCAGAAGAAATTGGTGCTGAAATGGATTTACCTACTGAAAAAGTACGGGAAATACTTAAAATCGCTCAAGAGCCAGTTTCACTTGAAACGCCAATTGGTGAAGAAGACGATTCGCATTTAGGTGATTTCATCGAGGATGAAGGAGCTATGAGTCCGGAAGCATTTACATCTAGTTCATTACTACGTGAACAATTAGAGGATGTTTTAGATACGTTAACTGATCGTGAAGAGAATGTTTTACGATTAAGATTTGGTTTAGATGACGGCAATATTCGCACTTTAGAACAAGTAGGTAAAGTGTTTGGTGTTACTCGTGAACGAATACGTCAAATTGAAGCGAAAGCATTGCGTAAATTACGCCATCCAAGCCGTTCTAAGCAATTAAAAGATTTCTTAGAGTAGGATACATATTAACTTTAAAAAAGCGAAATAGCCATGGCTATTTCGCTTTTTTTGATGAATAAATGGAATGAAGTTAATGTCCTAAAACTAGATTCACTATCTCTTCTGCTGAGATTTTCCCAAAGTATTCACTTAATTCAAATTTACTTAGTGCATATAGGAGTTCATTGCGGTCGACACGCTTACCAATTAACTCTTTTTCCACAATTTGTATATCAGCTTTACCAAAAAAGTCACCATAAATACGGCATTTCTCAATTCTACTTTGTTCAACGCTTAGAGTTAAGGATACAGTTCCTCCTTCAAATCGACCATCACAGTTGTACTCATAGCGAGGTGATTTACCATAGTTCCATTCCCAGTTTGCAAATTTATCTTCCGCAATTTTGTCTATTGCTTTCCATTCTTCATCTGAGAGACGATAATATTTTAAATCTTCAACTCGACTCACTCCACATAGATGCATCAGCATAACTTGTTCAAAATCTTTCACAGAAATATCTCTATATTTTTCAGATAGATGTTCTCTAATAGGGGTCACTCGACGACGCACTGATTTAATGCCTTTTGATTCAATTTTTTTACGATTAGGTCGTAATGCATTTTCAACCGCATCGAAATCAATATCTAAAAGAAGGGAATAACCTGCATATAGGCGGTTTTTTTGGATTGTGACAGCAGCACCGGAAACTTTTTGACCGTTTATTTCTAAGTCATTTCGACCTTGACGTGCTACATTAGTTGCTCCTAGTTGTTTTAAACCTTCTATAGTAGGTTGATATATACGATCAAAATTTTCATTGAAATTAGAGGAAGGATCATCAATAATAAATACAAAATTTGCGTGATTTCTATCCATATAGATAGCTCCACCACCAGTTTCTCTTCTTACTATATCAATATTATTCTCTGCGACATAATCTAGATTAACTTCTTCGATCGTATTCTGGTATTTACCTATTTGAACCGAAGCACTTGGTCTATAAGGAAAAACTAATGATTCATCTAATTTAATATTTTCTAATGCGTATATGTGCATTGCTAATTGGGTAGCGTGATCTAAAACCTCAACTCCCTCTCGTATATGTTCAATAATGTACATTTTAGAGCTCCTTTATATGAATAATAATTGTAGTATAACATAGAGCTAACTTTTAGGTGTAACAGATTGATTTTTGAGAAGACTATATTATAAGCTAATACTATAGAAATAAACTTATGTATGATACAGTATCATTAATATATTATAACAGTTTACATGAGAGGAGATAAAATTGGTTAAATTAAATGTATTAGACTATGCTCAAATTGATGAAGGAAAAGATGCTAAAATTGCACTTGAAGAATCTACTGAATTAGCAAGAGAGGCAGAAGCTTTAGGTTTTAATCGCTATTGGGTGGCAGAACATCATAATGTACCTGCTTTTGCCAGTAGCTCACCTGAGATGTTAATGATGCATATTGCTGACTCGACTCATTCAATCCGGTTAGGTTCTGGAGGTGTAATGATCCCACATTATAGTCCGTATAAAGTAGCGGAAAATTTTAGAATGTTAGAAGCTTTTCACCCTAATCGAATCGATTTAGGTATTGGAAATTCCTTGGGAACAAATTTAGTTAATAAAGCATTAAATGAAACTAAAGAAAGAAAACTACCCTACAATCAAAGCATTCAGGATTTATATAAATATTTAACAGATAAAGATGATTCAGAGCATCGTTTAAATAGTATTGCTGCTAATCCAAAAGTGAGTACTGTGCCACAGATGTTTCAGTTAACTACAAGTAAACGAGGAGCAAAAAATGCTGCGAATCTAGGTTTAGGATTAACATTTGGTTTATTCCCTAATGCTAGTTCGGATAAAGTGAGTATTGGTAAAGAAGCTTCTGAGATTTACAGAAATGAATTCAAAGCTTCGAATTCGTTAAATGAACCAGTAGTAATGTTCTCTCCATTTGTCGTTGTTGCAGATACTAATGATGAAGCAGAAGAATTAACTAAAGCACTTGATATTTGGCTACTTGGAAAAAATCATTTTATGGAATTTAAACACTTTCCTTCAATAGAAACTGCAAGAAGCTATGTTTTTTCAGATGAAGACTTAAAAATGATTAAGGAAAATCGTTCTCGGATGATTGTAGGTGATATTGATTCTGTAAAAAAACAGTTAGATTTTTTGATTTCTCAATTTGAAGCAGATGAAATACTGATTATTCCTCTCATGCCAAATATTAAAGCTCGAAAAAGGGCATTAAAATTATTAGCAGAGAGTTTTAGAATTGATAATAAAGATTAAAAATAAATAAGAATTAAAATTTACGTATTTTATATGCGTAAATTTTTTTTATTTTTTTGTAAATAGCTAACCTAACATTTGTATAGTTAAAAAGCTGTATTGTTTAGAAAACCTAACATTTTAGTTACAAGATTTGTTTTACTTTGTTTAAGTTTATTTGAAGGATTCAGGTTAAGAATGTTTATTTATGGATGTTTTAACATGTTTTATGGTGATTGATTTAAAACAGAAAAATATTTTGTTTATGTTAGATTATCTATCATCTGACGTAATTAAAGACCATTCATAAATGATGTAATTTTTGTGATAAATTTAAAATAACATTAAATAAAAGTAAAAATAATACTAGTTTTATTCTTTTTATTATGATAATCTTCTAATTAAGCTTTTAAGTGATAGAAGAAAGGATGTGAGAGAATGATACATATGAAAGGCGTAAATAAGTACTTTGGAGAGAACCATGTATTAAAAAATATTGATTTGGATATTGAAGAAGGGGAAAAAGTAGTTATTATTGGACCCTCAGGTTCTGGAAAGAGCACATTAATACGCTGTATGAATCGTTTAGAAGAAATTACTGATGGCATCGCTCAAGTATATAATGTTGATTTAACTCAAAAAAACGCACCTGTTCAAAAAGTGCGACAAAAAGTTGCTATGGTTTTTCAAAATTTTAATTTATACTCACACAAAACAATTTTAGAAAATGTGACTTTAGCTCCAATTAAAGTTCAAAAGGTGGATAGAAAGCAAGCTGAAGAATCCGGGATGAAATATTTAAAACGTGTAGGTCTTGAAGATAAGGCTCATGCGTACCCCGCTCAATTATCTGGTGGTCAACAGCAACGTGTAGCGATTGCAAGAGCGTTAAATATGCATCCTGAAGTTATACTGTTTGATGAGCCGACTTCAGCATTGGATCCTGAGATGATTCAGGAAGTATTAGATGTAATGATTGATTTATCTCAATTGAACATAACCATGGTTGTTGTGACTCATGAAATGGGATTTGCTAGATCTGTAGCTGATCGTATTATATTTATGGACAAAGGTTCCATCGTTGAATCAGGCACTCCTGACGCATTCTTTTCTCATACAGAAAATCAACGTGCACAAGATTTCTTAAGTAAAATCATTAAACATTCTTAATTAAAAGAGGAGAAATAACAATGAAAAATTGGAAGAAAAGTATATTATCATTATCATTACTAGGAACAACTCTATTAGGTGGATTGGCTCCAGCAACTGTTTTTGCACAAGAAGAATTACCAGCTCAAGTACAAGCTATTAAAGATGCTGGAGTATTTAAAGTTGGAATTAAAGAAGACGTACCTCATTTTGGCTTTTTAAATCCTGACACAACAGAGCACGAAGGCTTTGAAATTGATTTAGCAAGATTAATTGCTGAAGAGATAACAGGTAGTGCAGATAATATTGCCTTTACTGGAGTGACGCCAAAAACTCGTGGACCTTTACTAGATAACGGTGAAGTTGATGCTGTAATTGCTACGTTTACTATTACTGAAGAACGTAAAGAAACGTATAACTTTACAGAACCATATTTTATTGATGAAGTTGGCTTTTTAGTTCGAACTGAAGATGGGATTACTGATTTTGCTGGATTAGAAGGTAAAACAATTGGTGTACCACAAAGTGCAACAACTAAAGATTTAGTACAAGCTGAAGCGGATGATCAGGGTGTTACTGTTAAATTTAGTGAATTAGCTACTTATCCAGAATTAAAAACAGCTCTAACATCTAAACGTATAGATGCTATGTCAGTAGATAAATCAATCTTAGCTGGTTATGTTGATGATAATAGCCAAATTTTAGACATCGGATTCTCACCACAAGAGTATGGTATTGCAACTAAATTAAGTAATGACGAATTACATAATTACTTAAATGAATTAATTGCAGGTTGGTTAGAAGATGGTACAATTGCTGAATTACTAGAAGCAAATGGAGTACAAGCAACTAGCTCTGACAGTGAATAACCATAAATTTATATAAAAAATCAAGTGTGTGACATACGTATGTAGATATGTGTGTCACACATCTTTAAATTATTAGATTGTTGTTTTTTCACGAGGAGGGAAAGCATGTTGTTGTTGACAGGTATCTCTTGGTTACAAGAAGGTCCATTTGCATTACATCGTTGGGGAGATCTTATTGAAGATATACCACTTTTTATGCAATCCTTTCTTTATACTATAGGGATTTCAATTAGTGCATTAATTTTTGCTTTTTTATTAGGAACTATTCTTGGAATTAGTTCGTCATCAAGAAGTAAGATTTTATCTTTTTTCACGCGTGTTTATGTGGAAATATTTCAGAATACACCATTATTAATTCAAATATTTTTTGTATATTACGGATTACCAATGGTTGGAATTGTTCTAGATACATATGTTATCGGTATTATATGTGTAGGACTCTATCATGCAGCTTATATTGCAGAAGTTATTAGATCTGGAATTGGTTCTGTTCCAAAAGGACAGATGGAAGCGGCTTTGTCTCAAGGATTTTCATTTTGGGAAAGTATGTGGTTTATAGTATTACCACAAGCCTTTAGAATGATGTTACCACCATTAACGAATCAAGTTGTAAATTTAATCAAGAATACATCAGCAATCGCTATTATCTCTGGAGCAGATATAATGTTTACTGCTAATAGTTGGTCGTCGATGAACTTACATTATGTACCAGCTTTTGCATTTGCAGCATTTCTCTACTTTCTTCTTTGTTTCCCTCTCACTCAGTTATCTGTGCGTTTGGAAGAGAAGAATAAGAAAGCATATACACGTTAAAGGAGGATTCGTATGACTTTTATGGAACAAATGCAAGAATTATTTACATTTAATAATATGATATTCCTTTTAAATGGGCTATATCTTACAATTTACATATCAGCAATTTCGATATTTTTAAGTTCTATCTTTGGTACGATATTAGCTATTATGCGTAATCAAGAAAGAGGTTTACTGAAGTGGATAGCTGTTATTTATATTGAGATTGTCAGAAATGTACCTAATATATTATGGATCTTCGTAATTTTTTTAATTTTTCGATTGAGATCGCTTGATGCCGGTGTTGCGAGTTTTACAATATTCACTACAGCTGCGCTAGCGGAAATTATACGGGGTGGATTGAATAGTGTTTCTAAGGGTGAGATAGAAGCGGCAGAATCTCAAGGCTTAGTTAAATCACAAGTGATGTGGCACATTATTCTACCACAAGCCATTCGTAATATGTTGCCTGCAATCATGTCGCAATTTGTTACTGTTATAAAAGACACGAGTTTCCTTTGGTCAGTTTTAGCGATGCAGGAATTATTAGGGAAAGCCAATATTTTAATGGGCCGGTATACAGCGACTTCTCAAGTATTCGTCTTATATGGTTTACTCGCATTAATATACTTTATTGTAAACTTTACTATCTCTCAAATTGCTCGAAAAATGACAAAAGATTATGGAAATTAAAAAAAGGAAAACAAATATAATTTTTAAACGACTAGCTCAATATACTAGTCGTTTATTTTTGTACATAGAGTTAGTTTAATTATTTATTATAGAATATAATAAATAGCTTAATTAAATTGTATTTTAGTGATAGAATTTAAGTATTATCTATAAGTTAAGAGGGAAAATATGAATTCAAATACATTATCTACTAGACTTGAAAGAGTCGCTCAATTTGTGAAAAAATACGGACAGAAACCAATTCGATTAACAGATATTGGAAGTGATCATGCATATTTACCATGCAATCTCGTTTTAAACAACGTTATTGAATATGGAATTGCTGGAGAAGTGGTTGAGGGCCCGTTTGTAACGGCTAAAAAAGAAGTTAGATTGCAAGGCCTGGAGGATTCTATTGATGTACGCTTCGGTGACGGCTTTGAGGTTGTCAATTTGAATGATTTAATCAATATGGCAACAATATGTGGAATGGGCGGTGTATTGATTCGTAATATACTAAATTCTGGTGTAAGCAAGCTAGTTTCAGGTCATACATTGGTGTTACAACCTAATGTTGCCGAACCACAATTACGAAGTTGGTTAATCCAAAATAATTACCATATTATTGATGAAGACATTGTCCAAGAACATAAACATAGTTATGAGATTATCGTAGCGAAGCATAATCCAGAAATAAACAAGCAAGCATTAAGTGATAAAGAACTTTTATTCGGCCCGATTAATTATAAAAATCAGTCTAAAGAGTTTTTTTTGAAGTGGGAAAGTGAGCTTAAAAACACGGAACAAATTATTAAATCCATTAAACTTGCCTCAAGACACAATAGTGATAAACTTGAAGAGTTGGAACTTAAATATCAACTAATTAAGGAAGTGTTAACAAATGAGTAAGCAAATTATTCAATTGAAAGATTTAATGGATAGTTTAGATAATTTGTATCCAATTGAGCTTGCTGAGGATTGGGATCAAGTTGGGCTTCATTTTGGCCATTCAGAGGCAAAAATTGAGAAGATTATGACAACACTTGATGTTCGGCCAAATGTTGTTGCAGAAGCAATAGAACGTGGAGTAGACACGATAATTGTTCACCATCCTATTCTTTTTAGCCCAATCCAGAGATTCGACAATTCAACAGTGGATCTTAGAATGTATACTGAAATTATAAAAAATGATATTAATATTTATGCATTACATACCAATCTAGATAAAGCACCAAATGGTATGAATGATTGGCTTGCGAATGCATTAGAGTTAGAGGATATTAAAGAACTTGAGTCATCAGAAGACGGTCAAACTGGACTTGGTCGTGTAGGAAATTTACCAAAAAAATTAAATCGTAAGGAAATAATTTCTTATACAAAAGAAAAATTAAACACAACGAATTTAACTCTGATTGAAAGTACACCTAAAAATAACTATCAACGAGTAGCTATAGTAGGTGGGGCATCATTTGATTCGATTTCGGCAGCTTTGGTAGAAGAAGCTGATGTTTTTATAACTGGAGATATAACATTTCATAAAGGACAAGACGCTTATGAGAATGATATATTAACAATCGACAGCGGACATTATGTTGAACACATTTTCAAAGAGAAGATGGCAATGGTTATCAAAGACCTTGCTACTCAGAATAATTGGGAGATAGAAGTCGTTGAAAGTAATACCAATACAAATCCATTTACGTACGAATAGAAAGGTGATTATATGAGTATTTTTGAAAAAACTAAAGAGAGATTAATTAGATATGCGAAAATTGATACACGTTCTGATGTATTTAGTGAGACGATTCCATCAACCGAAAAGCAATTTGATTTATTAAATTTATTAGTTGAGGAATTAAAAGAAATTGGTCTAGAAGATGTAGAGCTTAATCCGAATAATGCATTCGTTACTGCGACATTGCCTTCAAACACGACTAAAGAAGTACCTTCAATTGGTTTTATAGCACATGTTGATACAGCCGACTTTAATTCGGAAAATGTTCAACCAAATGTAGTTGTGAATTATGATGGTTCTGCAATCACTTTAAACGCTACTGAAGATATTGTAATGGATCCAATAGATTTTCCGAATTTAAATAAATACATTGGTGAAACATTAATTACAACAGATGGAACTACATTATTGGGGGCAGATGACAAGGCTGGAATAGCTGAGATTGTAACAGCGGTTGAATATTTAATCAATCATCCAGAAATCGAACATGGGAAAGTACGTGTAGCATTTGGTCCAGATGAAGAAATTGGCCGTGGAGCAGATCATTTTGATGCTAAAGGTTTTGGTGTTGATTTTGCTTATACAATGGATGGAGGCCCTGCGGGTGAATTAGAATTTGAAAGTTTTAATGCAGCAGGAGCAACAATTACAATTACAGGAAAGAATATTCATCCTGGTACTGCAAAAGGAAAGATGTTAAATGCCGTTACAATTATGAATGAATTTATGAATGAATTACCAGCACTTGAAGTTCCGGAACATACGGAAGAACGAGAAGGTTTTTATCATGTTTCTGATGTAGAAGGAACCGTTGATGAAGCCGTATTAAGAATGATAATTCGGGATCATGATCGTAAACTATTTGAAGACAGAAAAGCATTTATACAAGAAGTAGTTAATAAGATTAATGATAATTACCCATCAAAACCTCTAGAGCTTGATATGTATGATCAGTATTATAATATGGGTGAAATAATCGAAAAAGATATGACACCTGTTGATTTAGCTCAAAATGCAATGGAAACATTGAATATTCAACCAAAAATTTATCCTATTCGTGGGGGAACAGATGGCTCGAAAATTAGTTTCATGGGAATTCCAACACCTAATATTTTTGCAGGTGGAGAGAATATGCATGGACGCTTTGAGTTTGTTTCAGTTGAAACAATGGAGAAAGCAACAAATGTTATTGTTAAAATTATTGAACTAAATGCAAAGTAATTTATTGGAGTAGTGATATAACAATGAAGACATTAACTAAAGAATTCATAGTGAAAGAAGATGCGACAGCAATATCCATTGGTTCTGGAGGACTAGAGGTCTTATCAACACCTAGCTTAATCGCTTGGATGGAGAATGTGTCTTATACATTATGTGAACCTTTAACACAGGCAGTCGAAACCACAGTGGGAATTGAAATAGTTATGAAACATTTATCACCAACATCTGTAGGCAAGATTGTTAAAATTGATGCTGAAATAACCGACCGCAATGAAAACATACTCAGTTTTTCACTTAGTGCTTCAGTTGATGGCAAAGTAATTAGTACAGCCAATCATAAAAGGGCCATTGTAAATAAAGAGTTGTTTTTTAAAAAAATAAATGAATAAATTAGAAAACGGAAATTTTACCATTCTTTATTGGTAAATTTCCGTCTTTTAATAGAGTACGAATTAACTCAGAATGATATATAGTTTATTGAAAGGGGAATAGAATGGCTTTACAAATTATAACTGGAGATCTTTCAGTAAATAAAAAAAGAGTTATTATTGAAAAACTAATACAAATTCTCGATACGAATCCAAAAGCAACGATCTACTATATTGTCCCTGATCACTTGAAGTTTGATATGGAAACATTTGTTTTAAATTCAATTGAAGAAATTAATGGTCAATCAGAGGCTGCGATGATGGATTTACAAGTTGTGAGTTTTACTCGTTTAGCTTGGTTTATGATTCGACCACAGAGTACCAATCAGCAATCTATATCTGATGTAGGGTTAACTATGTTGATTAGACAGTTATTAAGTGAATTGAAAGATGATTTGATTGTGTTACGAGGTCAAATTAATCATCAAGGTTTTATAGAGAAATTATTAGTACTATTTAATGAGCTAATCGAAGGGAATATTAAACCTGAAGATTTAACACGTATAACAATTGAAATTAAAGGTGATGGATCAGAACAATTTATTCCTAATTTGGAGCAACAAAAAGTAAATGAGTTACAATTAATTTATTCAAAATTTATAGAGAGAATTGAATTGTTGGATGTTTCTCAGTATAGCACTTTACAACAGCTTGAAGAATATATTGCTAGTAACCATGATTATGAGAATCATTACGCGGTTATCGATCATTATTATTATTTTAATGCCCAACAGATGAGCCTTTTGATGCAACTTTCAGCCTCTTTCAAGGAAGTGTGGCTAACTTTACCTATTACTCATTCTCTAGCTAACAGCCAGACATATCAGCCGATTCTGGACTCTATACGCTATACTTACCACCAAGTTAAAGCATTAGCACAATTTAATCAAATAAAGGTTGCACCGGATTGGGATGTGAATCAACCAACACATACCATTCAAGTTGATTTATTAACAACAGCAACTTTATTTAAAAATATTCAAGAAATTGGTGCGAGTATAAATGAGGATAAAACTAAGTATCTAAGTCCACCAATCGAAGTATGGCAAACTGACACGATTCAAACTGAAATTCGTCACGTCAGCAATCAAATTCACTATTTAGTAGCTAATGAAGGCTACCGTTATCAAGATATTGTCGTAATGACGAGAGATTTCGATCGATATCAAGTTATTGTTAAACCGTATTTTGATGCGAATAACATACCTATATTTATAGATAATGTTGCTAAAATGAATCAACATCCGTTTGTTATTTTATTAGAAAGTCTATTGAATTTAAAGTTATACCAATGGAAGTATGATGATATTATGGGCTTTTTAAAATCAGGATTAATTATGCCAAATTTTTTAGCAAAAGAGTCGATTGAAGAACGGAATCTAATAAAAGATCAACAAGTAAATTACTTTGAGAATATTATTTTAGCGAATGGTTATTTTGGCTATCGAATGTTTCAACCTAGCTTTCACTGGCACTTTGAAGATGAAGACAAACGTGTTATGCATATTGGAAAGAATAGGTCGCATCTTACATTAAAAGAATTAGCCGAAGCATGGAGAAATTGGTTGATTTCTGATGTAAATAAATCATTTAAAGCCTGGGAAAAACCAATGACTGGTCAACAGGCTGGTGCTTGGCTGTATCAATTAATTATCGACTTAGGAATTCGCGATCAATTTATAGAACAGCGTGATTTGGCGATTGAAACTGGGGAAGTAGAATCATCACGTCGTGATGAACAGGTGTGGCGAGTTTTTGTTGATTTATTGGATGAATTTAATGAGCTCTATAAAGATCAAACTATTTCGTATACTTTATTTGTTGAATTATTAATTGCTGGGTTATGTGAATCAAGTTACCACATTATTCCAGCTACACTTGATCAAGTTGCACTATCTAGTATGGAAAGTCCTCAGGTTCAACCATTTAAAGTTGCTTTCTATATAGGTGTAGATGATAAAACTTTACCAATTAATAGACAAACACATTCATTGCTAGACGAAGCGTCACGAGATTTGTTACAAAAGGATTTACTTCCGCATCAATATCTAATGAAATTAAATGAACAACAATATAGCCAAGAATTATTATTAACGTATCAATTATTACTAAATGCGTCTGATCGAATTTACATTAGTTATGCAACAAGTGTAAATAATCAAAATATGCAAATAAGTCCTTATATTTTACAGTTGATCCAATACTTAAAATTACCAACATATACATTTACTCATGATTTAGTCAGTGAATTAGATAATTTACATACAAGTACTTTCGGTAAGTATGGAATGGAACAAAATTTACTACTTCAAATATCTCATTATTTAACTCAAGGTAAAGGTCATTTAAGTGATATTCATAAACAAGTTTTCCTAGCTATGGATAATTACAATGGAACCGAAAAAGATACGAGTCAATCATTAGAATCTTTGGTTGATGCAGTCGTGAAGTTTAATGAACTACCGAAAAATATTTCGCCTGAAATAGCGATAAAATTATTCGGAAAAAATATTAATGCTTCGGTTTCAAAGATAGAACAATATTATCAAGATCCATTTAGCCATTTCTTATTACATGGTTTGCGGATTAAAGAACGCAAATTATTTGAATTAGATTATACTCGTTCGGGAGATTATTTCCATGACTTCTTAGATTCCTTTACTAGATTAATAATAGAACAAAAGTTAGATCTAAGGGAAGTGAGTAACAATGAACTCTCTCAGTTATATAATTTAGTAAAAAGTAACCTAGAAAAAGACGAGCGATTTAACATTATGTTTAGTCACGCTAAGTTTAATGCAATTAAAACTCAAATGGATCAGCAGTTATTACGCTTTATTAAATTTACCCAAGCTCAACAACAACGAACAAAAATGAAATCGATTCAATCTGAAGCGGTATTTGGTATCTCACCGTCGGACGGACAACTAAAAAGCTTTATTTATCCATTAAACAGTGGGGGACAATTAAGTATAAGCGGAAAAATTGATAGAGTCGATACTGCCGACACGATGGAACAAACATTTTTACAAATAGTTGATTATAAATCTGGGAAAAAAGATTTCAATATTTTGGATACGTATTATGGATTGGATTTACAAGTGTTGACATATTTGAGTGTAGCTTTGAAAAACTATACAGGAACCAAAGCTTTTGGTGCTTTTTATCAACCATTAATCCATTCATATTTAGCCTATAAAGAAAAAGAAATGCCTGAGAATTTTGAAGTTATGGAAGAGTTACAATTAGCGGAAAATACATTCAATGGATTTGTGAGCGTTGATGAAGAGCAATTAACACGCATTGATACGAGTATTGAATTAACTAATAATAGTTTAATTTACCCTGTTAAATTTAAAAAAGGTGGAGCTTATAATGCATATAGTCATGTATTTAGCGAAGAAGAATTAGATATTATCTTAAATTACGTACACTTAAAATTTAGACAAGCTGCAAATCAAATTCAAACTGGGATGATTGAATTAAAACCATTCAAAGAGAACCAATTTACGACATCATTGCAACCAGAATACAGAGTGATTAGTGGTTTTGATTCAACTGAAAACTATCAAGCTTACCGAGAAAAAACATTGAATAAAAAAAGTGTCATTCAACAAATGCAATTAGAACTAGATGAAAGTGGTGAAAATAAAGATGCATAATATTGAACCTAAACCGATAAATTCAAACTTCAATGATGAGCAGTGGCAAGCAATACAACTTAAGGGAAAAAATATTCTTGTATCTGCATCAGCCGGTTCAGGGAAAACAACGGTTTTAATTGAACGAATTTTTAACCATATTTTACAAGGTTTTGCGAATGTTGATGAATTACTAGTCGTAACATTTACTGAAGCAGCAGCGAATGAAATGAAAGAAAGAATGGAAAATAGATTAAAAGAAGCGGTGAATGAAACACTAGAACCAGATGAGCAAAGACGCTTAATTCATCAATTATCACTTTTACCTAAAGCCAATATCCAAACACTGCATTCGTTTTGTTTAGAAATTATTCAAAATTTCTTTTATTTAATCGATTTTAATCCAAACTTTTCATTAATTACTGATCAAACTCAAGTGCAACTTATATATCAGGATGTTTGGGATGAAATGATTGCTGCCATTTATGATCCAGCTGAAGATACAAGGTATATAACACCACCAGTGTATCAATCACTGTTAGCGCGTTATGGAAATATTCGATCTGATGAGGATTTATTTAATACTATCATAGAAATTTATAAATTTGCTCGTTCGCAGACGAATCCTACTTTATGGCTTTCAAATGCGAATCGTGCCAGTGAAAATTTCAAAGATTTTAAAAGTAGTACATTATATAAACAAACTATACAAACTGTTATTGAAACAAATGCCATTCAAGCTATAAAGTTATTAGAAGAAGCAACAGATATGACACGTTCCATCTCTGATGAGGCAAATGTGAAGTATGAACCGATATTAAGTGAAGAACTCCAACAGGCAAATGCTTTATACGAATTGGTGAGAGAAAACAAACTTGAACAATTATTTTCTCATGCAAGCTCAATTCGGTTTGGAACATGGAAAGCTAATAAGAAGACTTCTGATGATTTTGAGATAGTTAGTGAAATGAAAGCTTTGCGTGATGAAGCAAAAGAAATTTTAACTAAAAATATAAAACCGATTTTCACGTACGATTATCCACTAACAATACAAGTTGAAGAAGAATTAGGTCAAATAATTCAAGCATTATCACAATTAGCATTGTTATTTATGGAACGCTTATCAGACCATAAAACATCGATTAACATGATTGACTATAATGATTTGGAACACTTTGCACTAGATATACTAGCACCACTAAATAGGGAAAATGAACAACGCCAAATCAGTTCAGCAGCACAATTCTACCATGATAAGTTTAAAGAAATTATGATTGATGAATATCAAGATATTAACGATATTCAAAATGATATTTTATACTTCTTATCGCATGAAACAAGAGTAGAATTGAATAAGAACTTATTTATGGTAGGGGATGTTAAGCAATCGATTTATGGCTTTAGAATGGCTGAACCAAGTTTATTTTTAAATCGATACCTAAACTATGCTCATTCAGAGGAAAGCGAATTGATCATACTTGATAAAAATTATCGTTCTAGAGATGAAGTGTTGCAATTCACGAACTTCGTATTTGAACGTATAATGGATAAAGATTTTGGAGAAATCGAATACGGAAAAGCAGAATCATTAACGACAGGAAATAAATCATTTCAACCTAAAGCACCACATAATGATTTTAATATTCAATTGTTATTATTTGAAAAAGAAAATCAAAGTAGTGACGAAATGGATGAATCTATAAGTGACGACATCGCACTTGCTGATACATCTTTAGAAGCAGAAAGTCATATTATTGCTCAAGACATCCGAAATAAGATTACGGAAGGTTACTTAATTTATGATAAAAAGTTAAAACAACAAAGACCAGTTACATTTTCAGACTTTGTTATTCTAACACCAACAAGAAAGCCGTTTCTTATTGCGCAAAGAATATTAGAAAGTTATGAAGTGCCTATTTATGCTCAAAAAGTTGAGAATTATTTCCAAAGGCAAGAAGTTCAATTAATGTTGGCTCTATTAAAATTAATTGACAATCCCTTGCAGGATATTCCTTTGGTTGCCATCCTACGTTCATATTTTGTTCAATTGGATGATGAGGCGTTAAGCAAGATTCGAATTCATTCACCCAATGGATTATTCTATGAGGCAGTGATGGCTTATCTTAATGATAGTGATAGTCAACGAGTTGAGACAGAAATATTTCAGAAACTTGATCGATTCTTTAAACAACTCTCACATTGGAATGACTTATCAAAACGAATCTCATTAGTGGATTTAATTTGGGCTATTTATCAAGAAACAACATTTTTAGATTATGTTGCAGGGTTAAATAACGGTGTCCAACGTGAGGCGAATTTACATGCACTTTACGAGAAAGCACGTGAATTTGAACAAAGCCAATATAAAGGTGTTTTTGGCTTTATCAGATATATTGAAAAGGTTATGCAACAGCAAAATGACTTAGCGGAGCCAGTTCTACTTGACTCAGAACAAAATTTCGTCAGATTAATGACCGTGCATGCTAGTAAAGGGTTGGAATTCCCGATTGTTTACATTATGGATACCGCTAAAAAATTCAATTTACAAGATGCAAGAACGAAGGCATATATAGCATCAAAACACTTTGGTATTAGTTCAGACTATTATGATCATGATAACCGAATTAAGTTTGATTCATTTACAAAATACGCATTTAAAATCGAAAAAGAAAATATGTTAAAAGCAGAAGAAATGCGTAAATTATATGTTGCTTTAACGAGGTGTGAACAAAAATTAATTATTGTCGGAACGGTAAAAAATGAAGAACAGTGGCATGATAAACAAGAGGATACGCAAGATAAAAGCGACAAAAAAATGAAGATGGTCGCTTTACAAGATAGACAAAGTGCAGCGAGTTGGTTGGATTGGATTCGACAAGCACTATCTAAGGAAAATACTGAATTATCATTAGCAGAATTTGAGTTATCACAAGTAAATATTGAATTTATTAATATTAATAGTCTTAAAGAGCAACAAATTCAATATCAAATCCCAACTAATTATTCACAGAAACCAAGTTTAGCAAAACAGATTAGCCGTGTAGACTTGAATAAATTACATGATTATCAAATATATAATCATATGAATCAATTATTCAACCATAGGTATACTTACGAGTTAGCAACCAATACTTCCAGTTATCAATCTGTATCTGAATTAAAACGATTGTATGAAGAGCCACGAATTGATAAAATTGAGTATTTCTCTGACCGAACTGGTAAATCTGGTGAAAATAAAAAGCAAGAGCGACAAAAGGACTCTTCAACAATACAAGGAATACGTTATACGGAAGACACGTTTGAAGCACCTAAGTTCGTTGATAATCTATCTAAAGAGCTAAATTATGCAGAAATAGGGAGTGCAACCCATTTCTTACTGCAACAGCTAGATTTCTCTTCTCTACATGGAAAGAATCGTATTGAAATTGAAAAAATATTACTCAAAACCAGTCAGAACTTAGTGGATGATGAACATATTAGTGATCAACTAGCTAAATTGATAAATTATGATAGTGTCATTACTTTCATTGAAAGTGACTTAGGTCAATTCACCATCAAGCATGCTGAAAGAGTAAAAAAAGAACAAGCATTTTCATACTTAACGCCAGCATTAAAATTATTTGAAAGAAATATTGATGCTGAAAATATTAAAGAATTATCTCAAGATCAATTATTAATTCACGGTGTTATTGATAATTTTATTGAATTTGATGAAGATATAGTTATTTATGACTATAAAACAGATAGGTATAAACCTTATGCTAATATGTCAAAAGAAGAACAGATAGAACAAATAATAAATAAATACCGCTTCCAAATAAGTCTATATTCAAAAGCACTTACAACAGCATTTAATAAGCCTATAAGACAAGCATACATTGTGCTTTTAGATTTTGGAGTATCGATTCCAATAGAAACAATGTATCATTTTTAATGGAGTACTTTTTAAATTGAATATAAGACAAAAAAAGCAAACTAGCTTTAGGGCTAGTTTGCTTTTTTGATTATTCAGAAGCTATAGTAGAGTCTACATCTGGTGCATAGTCAACACCTTGTGTGTACTCACCACTAGCATTCCAAAGTAAAAATTCATGAATGCCATTTTCAGCAAGAGCATTAATTTGGCCTTGCACTTCATTAGGTCCATATTGCATATACATAGTGAAATCTTGTAACCACGGTCTAGAAACTACGTTGTTTTGAACTGTATCCAAGACATAGAGTTCTTCATTAATATATGCATCTGTAAATTCGTAAGGGTAATAATCTGGAAAATCAAAGCCGAAGAATCCTTCACTCCAGTGAGATGGATAAATCATTGACGATACAACATCAACTCGTTCAGCCATTTGAGCAAAGTTTTGACCAATACCACGAACATCTGGAGCATCTCCAGCTACGGCAGTATAACCGAAGATATCAGCACTAATTTCAACTCCATAAGGAGTCAGACGATTATCGGCATAAGTTAAGAAGTCATTAATAGCTGCAACACGTTCATAACCTTGTTCTTCAGGAATATCGGATTCAAATACTGAATAATCACCAATTTCATAGTCTAATTGTGCATGGAAGGTTTCAAAACCTTCTGGGAAACGGATATAATCAAATTGAATATCTTTAAAGCCTAACTTAGCCGCTTCTTCAGCGATTGTTAGGACGTAGTCCCAAGCTTCTTGACTAAATGGATTAATGAATTTAGAACTGTTACCATCAGACCAAGTTTCACCCGTTGTTGTATCCATAAAAGATAAATCAGGTCGAGCTTCCGCTAACAAATTATCTTTAAAGGTTGTAATACGGGCGATTGGATAAATCTCATTTTCTTCTAGTACACGTAAAGCCTCTGAATAGTCTACAGATCCAAGTACATTCTTTTGAACATCTTCATTATCCGTTTCGATAGGAGGAATAACATTCCCCCAATCATCTTTAAAGTCGATAACAACAGCGTTTAGTTCGGTTTGGTTAATATAATCAATTATATAATTGAAGTATTCTTCATCGGCAACATTTTCTGCAGTCAAGTATACACCTTTAACTCCATCTTCTGGATAAGGAATTGTTACACCACTATCGTAGAAAAGTGTAGAAGGTAATTGATCTGGTTGAGTTAGCAGTGGTCGGTTAGGAATAACTAAGCCTTCATATCTATTTGTGTCATTTGTTGCAACACGATTATTGAATTCAGATATTGTTTCACTATCATACTTTGGAGTAACTTCAGGCAAAGTAAAGTACTGTGGTTCTTCTTGTTCAGCAGTGTTAGTTTGTTGGCAACTTGTTAAAACAAAAACTGAAATTAAAAGTAATACAAATGCTTTGGTAATTGTATTGACTTTTTTAATTATATGGTTGGACATATTAATAACTCCTCTTATCTTTATTACAAACTGCTAATTTGATTCTTGTAAATTAGCTAAATATACTTTAAAATTAATTAATTGCGCATTGATGGGTTCAAAGTAACCTAAAATTCGTTCTAAATTAATTTTATTGGTTGTATGTAATTTTGAAACACTGTCAAACACAGCAAAGAAAGATGTGTAATCTGTTTCTGGATTTGCGATAGATTTATATACGATTGACTCTGTTTCAATGGTGTCACGATAATCAGTTATATAGGTTGTTATTTCTTGCGATAGTCCTTGTAACTGTGTAATTTGATTCGTTACTTGATCTGCGGGTAGTGGACTTTTGTCAACTTGATTAGAGAATTCCTCTATTAAAGTATCCAATTCCGAACGAACTTCTTCTAATTTCGTTAAGTGTTCTTGTCGGCGCTGAATATTTTGTTGAATAGGTGAATCGTTGTTGGCAAAGTATGACAAATCATCACTCGCATTCGCGATAGTGTTTTCAAATTCAGCTTGAATATTCCCTTCAGCTAGTTGGATTTCAGTTAATTCATTGACGATACTAGTGACATTCTCTTGGACAAGACTGACTGTTCTGTCAGTTCTTTCTACTGAGTTATTACAGCCTGCAATAAATAGTGTGGTAAACAAGAGTATTATAGATTTATTCAAATGTTTCATAGAATCTCCTTAAATATATTTTAAATTGTTTAAAAAAATAATAAATTTAAATTTTACTTTGATTAGTATATAATAACACTATTAGCAATTCAAATATTATTCGATATTTAGAACCTAAAAGCAAGGAGTATCTATGTTTTTATCATTTTTCATCGCTATATTGTTGATTATTTTTGATCAAATTGTCAAGTTTTTGACCGTAACAAATTTACAAGTAGGAGAATCAGCTGAAGGGATTCCAAATGTATTTGATTTTTTCTATTTACGAAATGATGGTGCAGGTTGGGGATTGTTCTCAGGTAGAATAAATTTCTTTCTGATTATAACTGTTTTGGCTGCGACCTACATTATTTATCTAATTATTAAGAATCGAGATCACCATTTTGTAACTCGATTGAGTTATGGTTTAATACTTGGTGGAGCGCTTGGAAACTTTATTGATCGTGTCCGTATTGGATACGTTATTGACATGTTCAGACTCAAGTTTATTGATTTTCCCATATTCAATGTTGCTGACGCTGCGCTGACTGCTGGTGTCATATTACTAATCATAGTAATATTATTTTTTGAAAATACAGAGGATGTTTTATAATGACAAATATTAAAGAAGTAAAAAAGTTTGAATTAGAAGGAGAAATAGGACGCTTAGACAAAGTATTAGTCGATTTACTTTCGGATGAGACTTTTAGTCGCTCTACTATTCAAAAATTATTAAAGAACCAACATATTACTGTTGATGGAGTTCATCAAAAAGCTAATTATAAATTAAATGGTAGTGAAACTATCGAAGTAACAATTCCGGAAGAGGAGCAAATAGATATATTACCAGAGGATATACCTTTAGATATTGTTTATGAAGACAGCGATGTATTGGTTATCAATAAACCTGTAAATATGGTCGTTCATCCATCAAAAGGACATTACACTGGAACATTAGTTAATGCATTGATATTCTACTTAGGTGACAATCTTTCTGAAAGCAGTGAGGTTGTTCGTCCTGGAATTGTTCATAGAATTGACAAAGATACGTCTGGGTTGATTGTTGTTGCAAAAAACAATGTTGCACACCAAAAATTAAGTGAACAACTGGAAGACCATTCTATGGGACGCAGCTATATTGCTTTAGTGAATGATATTATCGAAACGCCAACTGGAATTATTGAAGCGCCAATTAAGCGTGATCCAAATAATCGAGTTAAATTTACAACTGATCATGGCGGTAAATATGCGTTAACCCACTTTGAAGTATTAGAGACATTTGCTCATAATACACTGGTTAAAGTGGAGTTAAAAACGGGACGTACCCATCAAATTCGTGTTCATTTTGAGTTTATCGAGCATCCAATTGTTGGTGATCCATTATATCGTCAAGGTGTTGGTCAAATGAAAGGTCAGCTTGCTCGCTTAGATGATGGTCAATTCCTGCATGCTCAATCACTTCATTTTATCCATCCAACTACAGGTGAGGAAATGACTTTCACAACTGAATTACCGGAAAGATTTGAAGAAATTATACGAACTTTACGTTAAACCAAGGCATAGTATTTATATTATGCAATAAAATATGGTAAAATTACTTATATTGCCATAACAAGGGGGTATTAATGTGTCAATCAATGATAAAATTCTCGATAAAATACGTAATTTATTATCATTAGCTGAAGATGGTGGTAATGACGAGGAGAGTCAAACAGCCTTATTAATGGCCCAGAAATTAATGCTGAAGTACAAAATTTCACAAGATGAATTAAACGAAGGCGGACAGCAAGAAATTATCATTAAATCAATTTCCGTGTATAAACGATTATATTGGTGGGAGAAAGTTTTAGTGAAAATAATTGCTGAAAACTTCAGAGTGATGTTTTACGTTCAAAGTAATCGTCTTCCCCATCAAAAAAGCGTCCAAAGAAAACTTGTTTTGATGGGCTATCCTGAGGATGTAGAATTAGCTTACGAAGTGTTTTTTTTAGCGGCTGAGTCGATGAAGCATTATGCTGGTGTTCATATCAAAGATAACGTTGAAGAATCCACACAAGCCCAAGCTCAAATTCGAAAATCATATTACCAAGGATTTATGGACGGCTTGGACCATAAGTTTGCGAAACAAAGAGAAGAAATGGCCGATGACAATGAAAAATTCGCTCTAATTATTCAAACACCTCAAGATGTTGTAGATAAGTTCAATCAAGAGATTAACGGTTCTCTTGCCTTTAAACAGCCAGAATTAAGTCGAAACACTCATGCTTACCATGATGGTTATGACCGGGGGCAAAATGTTTCATTAACAAATAAATACTTGGATCAATAAGTTTAAGCCAAGCAAAAAAGCACTGCAAAATGCAGTGCTTTTTTGCTGTATTCATTAATGTTTCATTAGGTTTTATTGAATAAGGAATAAAAAATAAAATATTTTAAAATAGATAATTATATATATCGATGACATCTTAATGTTTAAATTAGTTTAGCAAATAGGTGAGTTGGTTTGGGTTTATACAAATTAAAAGATTGTGGTTAATTATCGCTAATTGTCTGCTTATTAATTAATTTGGTAAGTATTCCAATAATAAGAGGTAACGTTTTCAAATCTTTGTAAATGTTGATATAATGACTTTAACAATAATATATCACGAGGTGAACAAATGAATTACTCTAGCATAGAAGAACAAACACAATTGTATAATGAATTATTTGAATTATATCAACAAGTAAAGAAAGAATCAGATGAACAATTTGGAACAATAGATAAAATTTTAGAACGTGAGGAGTTTCGAGAGAGTGCTCATAATTTAATGGCTTACCTTGCTTTACGCCGAAGAGATATTCGTAAATTACAATTAGACTTGTCTTCTTGGGGACTTTCCAGTCTCGGGAGATTAGAATCCAGAACGCTTTTTACACTCGAATCTGTCATTAGACGTTTAGGTAATGCAATTGGTGAAGATATGGCAATTGAAGAGCCTTCTTTAAAGCATTCAACAGCAGGTCGTAATCGATTAGCTCAAAATACTCAAATGTTTTTTGGGGATGCTCCCAATAAAAGAAATACGCGTATTATGGTAACAATGCCTACCGAAGCTTCTACTGACAAAAGTTTACTACAAGATTTAATTAAAAGTGGAATGAATGTAGCGCGTATTAATGCAGCTCATGATGATGAAGAAGTATGGCAAGCAATTATTGAAAATATACATGAAGTAGCCAATGAATTAGGTAGAAAAGTAAAAATTTTAATGGATATTGCGGGACCAAAAATTAGAACAGATTGGGTATTTACCAAATTCAAAAAACCTAAAGTTAAAGTGGGTGATTTAGTAAGGATGACGAGAGACTATAAGAAGTTACCCACACTAGATGATGACGTGAAGGTGACGGTTGGATGTAGTATTCCACAAATATTCAGTAAATTATCTATCTCCGATCCTATATTAATTGATGATGGCTCGATTGAGCTCGAAGCTAAAGAAATAGGCGAGAAAGAAGCTATATTAGTTGTTAAGCGAGTAAGAGGTGGATCAGTTAGAATAAAAGCTGAAAAGGGGCTAAATTTCCCTACAACAGAGTTTGATATCGATGTGATAACTGATGCAGACAGAAAAGCAATTAAATTTGCTGTTGAACACGCGGATATGATTGGGTGTTCATTTATTCGAACAACAGATGACATTGAAGAAATTCAAAAAGAAATTGAACTAGTTGCTAATCGACCACTGAGCGAAATTCCCTTAACGCTAAAAATTGAAACAGTCCAAGCAATGAATAATTTACCGGAAGTAATACTGAAGGCTGGAAGTAGAAACCCAGTTTCAGTGATGATTGCACGTGGAGACTTGGCCGTAGAAAGTGGGTACGTTAGACTAGCAGAATTACAACAAGAAATTCTATGGATTTGTGAAGCGAGTGATACACCTGTCATTTGGGGTACTGAAGTACTTGCTTCTATGTTGGATGAAGGGATACCTTCTCGAGCGGAAGTGACCGATGCTGCAGAAGGTAGTCGTGCTGAATGTGTTATGTTAAACAAAGGGTCATATATGTCAGAGTCGGTTTTACTGCTTAATGATATTTTAATAAAGATGGAGGAGCATCAATACAAAAAAACACCGACATTAAGGTCATTAAGTGTAGCACGAGTCAAGTTACCTAAAAACTGAAAATATTAACGTAAATTTATAATATATTTAGGAATATATTAGATACTTTCCGTTATAATATGAGTAAAAGACTAATTTTGGGGTGATTTTTATTAAACGATTTTTATTATTAACATCAATACTAGCAACACTTGTTCCTTACTCTGGGTTTTACACTCAAAATTCTGTAGTATTTGCTCAAAGTGATTCATCGATTGAAGAAAAAGAGAGTGGCAAAGAAGAAAATAATAATAGCATTAAACCAGATGACGTGGAAGATGCAGTTATCCATGAACCTGTTTTGCCAACAGATTATAATTTAGATGATATCAAAGAACTAACTGAAGAGGGTACTGATAAAGGGTATACTAAGGAAATGTTGAGCGTCGATGGATATGAATTTCCTTTTGAGGATATGCGTGGAAACAGTGGTTTTGGTTCTGATTTTGATGATTTGAATGAAACTTTAAATGAAAATTTAGTAGCGTACGTCGGTCAAGATAATATTAATACTTTTTTTGGACATTACTATGATCTATCGGGCACGGGGGTTTTTAATCCTTTAGCGGATCAAGGGTTATTAGATGTAGGTACTGAAGTTGTAATTACTGATAAGGACGGATTAAGTAAAGGCTATGAAATAACACAAACGATTGAATTCTTACATGAAAATCAACAAAAACAATTTTATGGTGATGATTATATGCCCGATTTAGCATATTACGGGAATGGCGACGATATGGTTTATATTCAATACTGTCGTTGGGATATTCAGAATGGTTTGTTAATTACTAACATTGGGTACCGTGTCTGGTAATATTATAAAATAACGAGATGAATCATGTATTTTGAATGATATGATTTATTTCGTTTTTACTTATTTAAAATTCATAAGCAGACACAATAAAAATATCAAATAATTATGTAAGGTAGGGATGTTTATGCACGTTTTTGTACTTTCAATTACTTTGTTAATTGATGATGCTTATTCGCTAAAAGATAAACGACGTGTTGTAAAAAGTATTATTCAAAAGAGTCAAGTTAGATTTAAAGTATCAGTGGCAGAAATTGCTTTTCATGATGTTTTAAACCAAAGTGAGCTTGCTTTTGCAGTCGTAACAAATAATAGTAAATTGGGACGGAGCCATTTAGAAGATTTATTTCGATTCGTTGAGAGCACTTATCCAATCACGGTAACTGATTATAATATTATGGAAATATAAACTTATTTGGAGGCAAAAAATGGAATACAAAAAATATTTAGCTTTATTACAAGATGAAATTGGAGCAGCTGTTTTTTCAACTGTTGACAAAGACGGCTTACCTCAATCGCGCTATATCAATGTCGGGGTGGGAAATGAAAATGGAATCTTTTTCATGACATCTCCAAAGACAGACTTTTATCAACAATTAGAAGGGACTTCATCTGTTTCAATTACTGGTATGGCTAAGTCAGAAGAAGGTATCGAAGTTGTACGTATCAGCGGTTCGGTTAGAAAAATTGGAAAGGAACATCTAGAAGAAATTTTAAAAGATAATCCATATGTTAATGATGTCTACCCGGATGAATCAGATCAAAAAGCTGTACAAGCATTCCAAATGTATAAAGGCAAAGGGAAATACCAACATTTACAAAAGAAAATTGTAGAAGTCTTCGAATTTTATGTGTAAGAATTAACTTGAATCGACGATTGAAATTCTGTATAGTTTCATAGGTGCGTTTACGCAGAATTTATATACTTGTCTTTAAAACACAATATATAGTGGTAATCTATAAAAAAGAGCGCAATATGATGTTTTTTAGAGTAGTATAAAAGGAGAGGAGTCGATGGCAATTATAGTTGTTGGAGGAATGATTGGTGCTGGGAAGACAAGTGTTGCGAAATTAATTGGAAATGCACTTGGTTCAGATATTTTTTATGAAAATGTAGATGATAACGAAATACTTCCGTTATTTTACACTGCATCAGAAGAGGAACAAGAATTAAAAAGATATCCATTTTTATTACAGTTAGAATTTTTAAATAGCCGTTTTTATAGTATTAAGGAGGCGCTTGTACACCGTAATAATGTATTAGATCGTTCGATTTACGAGGATTGGTACTTTGCTAAGGTAAACAACGACTTAGGTCGTATATCAGATATTGAATTTAGTATTTATGAAAAATTACTAACAAATATGCTGGAAGAATTAGATGAGTTACCTAAAAAAGCGCCTGATTTAATGATTTACTTAACAGGTTCATTTGAAACTATCTTAAAAAGAATCGGAATTCGAGGGCGAGAATTTGAGCAAGATATTAACTTAGTTAATTATTATGAGGCACTTTGGAGTGGTTATAATGATTGGGTGGATAATCATTATCATGCATCTCAAGTTTTAAGAATCGATATCGATAAATACGATGTTGTTAATAATCCTGATGATGCGGAAGTAGTCGTTGAATTAGTAAAAAATAAACTTGTTGAAATGGGCCAGCTAGTGCCTGTTGCTAAATAAGTGTAAATAAAGCAATTATATATTAATTAGCACCTTAAAGATTACGTCTTAAGGTGCTAATTTTTTTAGTATTCGTATGTTTTTATTCGCTTTTAATCAAAAATTTTACCTGGGTTTAATCGATTATTTGGATCAAAAGCAAGTTTAATTTGTTTTAAATAGTTAAGATACTCAATACTCATCACTTGTTTATAGTATGGTTTCTTAACTAAACCAATACCATGCTCTGCAGAAGGTAGGCCGCCAACTTGAGATACATATTCGTATAAGTTTGTTAAAATTTCGTGTTTTTTTGCTTGCCACTCATCTTCACTCAGTTCACCTCGTAAGATAGAAGAGTGAATATTGCCGTCACCAGCATGTCCAAAACTAATGAAGTTTAATCCACTATTGGCTTCAACTTCATGTGTGTATTTGAAAAAGTTAACAAATTCATTAACTGGTACAGAGTAATCTAACGGTTCTTGTTCAGATATTGATAAAATACCCGCCAATATATTATCTCTGAGATTCCAAGCTGTCAGACTATCTTCTTCTGAAAGAATTAAAAACTCTTCAGCATTATGTTCATTCGTTAGCTTTTCTAAACGCTTAGCTTCTTCATGTATAATTATTTCATGCATGCCATCAAAAGTCATTAGTAAATACGCAACGCCTTTTTTACTTGGGAATGTCTTATCTAGAAGTTGTTCACTAAAAGCAATAGCACGTTGTTCAAAGAATTCAACTGCTGTAATATCTAAACCATTTCGTAAAATAGATAATACAGCTTCAGCGGCGTTATCTAAAGATGGGAATGCTGCGATATAAGATTGCTTAAATTTTGGTAAAGGAATGACTTTTAAATAAACTTTAGTAATAATACCTAGAGTTCCTTCTGAACCAATGAATAGATGATTTAAGTTATAACCAGAGCTATTTTTAATCGCAATACTTCCAGTTTCAATAACGTCTCCGTTAGCTAAGACAATTTCCATTTTTCGAACATAGTCTCGTGTAGTACCGTATTTTACTGCACGCATTCCACCGGCGTTTGTAGCGACGTTCCCGCCAATTGACCCATGTTTTGCACCAGGATCTGGTGGATAGAAATAACCTTTTGACTCAACAAATTGTTGCACTTCACCGTTAGTTACACCTGGTTCAACAACCAATGTCATTGTATCTAAGTTAAAATCAATGATGTTATTCATTTTACTTAAATCAATAACAAGTTCACCACCAAATGCTGATGTAGCTTCAGATAAACCTGTATTTGCTCCATAAGTTATAATGGCCAAATCATACTCATTAGCGTATTTGACTAAGCTCACAACTTCTTGAGTATTAATGGGATAAGCCACCGCATGCAAGTTCACCTGGTTTCGGTGATGATTAACTGAATAGGCTTCTGGAATGCGATCTCCTTGAAGAATGCGTAAAGGCTCTGATATAATGTTATCTAATTTCATAATTGTCTCCTTTGAAAAGCTTTTCATTAATATAAGAATATCAAATTTACGGAACGTTGTCATTAATTGAACAAATATAAATCGAATAGAAAGTTGGAAGAAATTGAAAATTACTGTAAGAAAGCGAATGATTGGAACGATTCCTGTCTTTGAAGTGGTGAAAGATACTGAAAGAAATAACGCATTACCTATAATTGTCTATTATCATGGGTGGCAAATTAATAAAACTTTAGTTGTTACTCAAGGACGCAAGTTAGCGAGTAGAGGTTTCCGTGTGATATTGCCTGATGCAGCTAATCATGGGGAACGAATTCAGCCTGTTTCTTCAGTGCCATCTTTGACATTTTTTGGTAGTATACAAACTAATTTGTTTGAATTCGGCTTTATCATAGATTATTTCAAACGAAGACATTTAACTACAGATTTCATAGGGGTAGGTGGTTTATCAATGGGGGGAATGACGACGTGTGCATTGATGACTCATAATCCAGAGATAAATGCTGCTGCTTGTGTAATGGGAACACCAGCACTTACTGATTACCGTGACATGATTCATCGTCACGCGACAACTCGTAATATTTTCTTACCAAATGATTACTTTGATTTAACCTCATGGATTCCAAAATATGATTTATCTCGGCAATCGGAACTATTAGGCAATAAACCATTCTTTATATGGCATGGGAACGAAGATGATCGTGTCCCATTCGAACAAACTAAAGCATTTGTCGAAGACAATCCAAATTTAAATCTGGAAGTTGTATTTGAACATGCGGGACATCTTGTTCAAACAATTACGATGGACAAAATCGCGGACTTCTTTGAACGTAGTCATAAAGAGCATATTATAGAGACGAACAAATGACGATTGATGAATTATTAAAAAAGACATTAAATCTTCCATTAAAAAAAAGAAAAAGACTCATCCAAAGCAAACAAGTTAAGTGTGATGGAGACGTTGTAACTGACAGAATGCTTATTGTTGATCCGGTCTTGTTTGATGTGAAAGTTAATAATATACGAATTGGAGAGGATTTAGGCCATAAATACATAGCATTAAATAAACCAAAGGGTGTATTGAGTGCCAAAAAAGATAATAAGTTTAAAACTGTCTTAGATTTAATAACATCTCAAGATTTTGATGAAAGTTTATCAATAGTTGGTCGTCTCGATCGAGATTCTACAGGACTTGTTTTTCTGACCAATAACGGACAATTACACTATTTGTTTGAACAGGCTCAATATTCAAAAGAAAAGAAATATTATGTAACAGTGAATGGTTTAATGGATCAAAAAATGGTTAAGCAATTTCAAGAAGGGCTATCATTAGAGGATGGCACCCAGCTGAAGCCGGCAGGGTTAAGTATTGAAAGTCAATCAAATATTGAAAGTTCAGGAATTGTTACATTAACAGAGGGAAAACGACATCAAATTAAACGAATGTTTTTACAATGTGGTGTGAAAGTTATTGGCTTACATCGCATCATGATTGGGCCAATTCATTTAGATTCAACAACTCAAAGTGGACAATACCGGAATTTAAATGAAGATGAGTTGAGTAAGATAAAAAATATAATGATTAAAACGAAGAGATAGTGTGGGGTTTAAAGGAAGTGAAAGCAAACTCATCTTTAACTGTGTATCTCCGATTGAGCAACTTAGAAATTGAAGTTATAAAAGTTATATTATTCGCAAAATTCCATCAAAATGTTATTATTAAATCACATTAGATTAGAGGTGAGTATCAATTGCAATTCTTACAACCAATTTTAGATAATTTCTTTAAATTTGATTTTTTAATTATAATCATAGCGATTGGAGCTAGTTTTTTATATTATCGTTGCTTAGAAAGCTGTAAACAATTATTTAATATTTTAATTCCAAAAGGCAATGTTGCATTAGGAAAGAAGAATCAAAGAGTAATGAATGAACACTATAAATTATATTTTGATTCTGACGGGGAGCAAGAGATACTGCAAAAACGTCAGAAAAGTAATAGTTTGTATGTTTTATTTTCGAATATTTGTGCCATTTTTCCATTAATGGGTCTGTTAGGAACAGTCATTGCATTAATACCTATGGTTGGTGTAATGGACACTAATCTATTCTTTATGGCCTTAACTTCGACATTTTGGGGTATTGTATTCGCTATTATATTTAAGGCTCTTAACGGCTATTTACAAGCAAGAGTCGAAGAAAATAATGAACTAGTCCAAACTTACTTACTGAGGAAAGATGCAATAGAAGACCGTCGTGCTCGTAATGTATACGAGGATTCATTCGATGAAGTATAAAGAGATGATTGTCGATTTGACACCCTTACTTGATGTCATACTAATTTTATTATTCATGGTACTAGCAACTCAGTCTCAAGCTTCTACAGAGACAATCAATACTCTTGAGGAAGAAGTAACTCGACTAGAACAATTGCAAGCACCTCAATCACCATCGGAGCAAACATGGTATCAAACATATCAGCAGTCTATTGGAAAAGTCAATATTGTATTTCCATCAAGTTTAGATCCTGAACCTATGTACCTTATCTTAGAAGATGGATCAAAAATACAAAAACCTGAAACGCAAGATTTATATTATTGGCTTCTTTCTCAAATCGAAACAATTGACAAAGAAGTTGTGATTGTTGCATTTACATATAATAACGAAGAGATATTTTTAAGAGATTATCGTAATATCGTCTCAGTTATTACAAAAATAGACCAGAATTCAGAGAATACAGTCGTATATCAAGAACAATTAATTGAACTAAGTAATGCATTTGATTAAGGAGTGATTAAGATGGCTAAAAGAAATAATAAAAAGAAAACTAAATTCGGAATTTGGGGTTGGCTTATTGCTGGTTTACTTCTAATAGGTGGAGGCTTTGGAGTAACTCAAAGTGGTTTATTAGGTGATGGAGAAGATAATAATAATAAATCAGCGAATACAACGCCACAAGAGCCTGTAAATACTGATAACGGGACTGAAGATCATAAACATGTCAATATTACAATTTCGCAATCTGACATACTTTGGGACAACGAAGCAGTTACAAGTGATGAAGTTGTAACCCGTGTATCTGAAGAAGACGGTTCAACGACATATACAGTCACTGATGATAGTGCGATTAAAGCGACTTATGACGAAGTAATTAATGCTTTAAACGAGAATCAAGTAGAGTTTGAAGAAGCTGAGCAACAAGTATAATGACGCATAATAAATAGAGAGGCAGTGGATTCATTGTCACTCTATTTATTTTTGATATAATTAAAATTATATCTCAATGATGCGCTTACTTATAGTCAAAAGAAAGGAACTAAAGAATGAAATTACTTAGTTATTATCTTGATGAAACCAGTCATACTGGACTACTCACGAAAAAGGGAGTTGTTCCTATTGATAAACTATTAAACTTTGCGGAGTTCAATTTGGGATCGTCAATGGCATCAATTATTGAAAGAAATCTCTCTCCTATAATCAAAGATGCTTTTGAAAATAATAAACAATTTTTAAATGATTCTGATTATTTGGAATACGATAACTTAGTTATCGCACCACCAATAACAAAACCTGAGAAAATTATTTGTGTAGGTTTAAATTATTTAGATCATGTTTCTGAAAGCCCCAATCTTGATGTTCCAAGTGAACCTGTTCTTTTCAGTAAATTTAATAATGCAATTGCTAGTGATGGTGAAGATATACCTAAACCATTGGATGGTGTTCAAATTGACTATGAATGTGAATTAGTTATCGTTATAGGTAAGACTGCCAAGAATATATCAGTGGAAGAAGCTTTAGACTATGTGTTTGGCTATACAATTGGTAATGACTTATCAGTTAGAGACCTTCAATTCAGGTCCGGACAATGGTTACTAGGGAAATCTTTAGACAAATTCGCACCGATTGGACCGGTGATTGCGACTGCTGAGAGTATTAATCCAAATCATTTGGATGTATCGACAAAACGAAATGGTGAAGTCGTACAGCAGTCTAATACGGACAAAATGATTTTTAATTGTGCATCAATTATATCCTATGCATCAAAATATATGACACTTCAACCAGGAGACTTAATTTTTACAGGGACACCAGAAGGCGTTGTATTAGGGTATAACGAAGGGAAGCAAAACTGGCTTGATTCAGGTGACGAAATAGAAATTACAATTGAAGACATTGGAACATTAAGGAATCGTATCATTTAAGGAGTGGAAGGCTTTGTGTGGTCAATATAGTTACTTAAAGAATAAACAAGCATTATTAGAGCGTTATATGAATTCTAAGTTAGATGCAAATCTACCGGAAGATACTAGAGAAGTATACTATCCCGGTCAAAACAATATGATATTGCTTCCAAATAATAAATTCTATGCCATACAATGGGGATTTACACCTAGCTTCGCAAAGCGACCCCTAATTAATGCACGTCTAGAATCTATACTAGAAAAAAAGACGTTCATAGAACCTTTTAAACGAAAAAGATGTATTATTCCCGCAACATCTTTTTATGAATTTGAAACTGTGGAAGGACAAGATGCAAAACAACGGTGGTGTATAACAGTATTGAATTCAACCATTTTTTCAATTGCAGGTGTTTGTGAACGCTACGAGACAGAGGATGGAAGTAGTATTTTAACTTATGCTATGTTAACAAAAGAATCTGAAGGTCAAATGGCAGAAATACATCATCGCGTTCCAGTTATTTTAGATAGTGGTACCGAAAAGGACTATTTAAATTTAAATACGGATCCTTCAAAACTTAAAGAAAAACTGTTCCAACTAAATATAGATTTATCATTTATGAAAGTTTAAATTCAATAAAAAACAAGCTTATGGACTGTCAATTAAACATTCCAAATCTTGTTTTTAAGTATGAAAAATAAAATTTAATTATTTACGTCTTCGATAAAAAATGATTCAATCGCGGTAACTTTAGAGTCGATATTTCCACGAGTTGCTTTAGAATAAGCACAATCGCCATGAGCTTGTTCTGCAAGTTTTTGAACTTCAGTGAGTGCTATCCCTTCAATGCCCACTTCAAGATTAGCAACCAGTTTGAAGCCGCCTAGTTCAGGATCTGTATTCAATCCGATTTCAATACCAACTTTAGATTCAGCATCGATTCCCGCTGTTTTTTTATGGCGCTCAAGAGCTGAGTGGAAACAAGCGCTCCAACCTAATGCAAATAATTGTTCAGGGTTGACTGCTTCCCCAGGTCCACCCATTTCCTTAGGCATAGCAACATCCACTTTGAAACTTCCATCAACTAATCGACTTATACCATGTCGTCCACCTGTATTAACTGCTTTTGTAGTATAGCGTCTTTTTTCTGAC
Source organism: Aerococcaceae bacterium DSM 111021 (assembly GCA_020112395.1). Classification (NCBI taxonomy): domain Bacteria; kingdom Bacillati; phylum Bacillota; class Bacilli; order Lactobacillales; family Aerococcaceae; species Aerococcaceae bacterium DSM 111021. The sequence goes on from JACCEK010000001.1 coordinate 213,417, forward strand.
ATTAAATCATCCTCCATCTTTTGTCTCTAAATATAGATTACCAATAATTTAAAATCATGCAACTAATGTGATTTAGAAAATAAAACGGAAACAAAATGTGTTTGATTTTACAGTCGGCTAGGATATTGATACAATGAGGTTATTACATATAAGAAAGGGGTTTCACAATGATTAAATTAACTGCCTTTCCGGCGAAAGAGTTAGAGCAGGTTGATAAGCTATTTGTGACAATTGCTTTGGAGTTACATGCGACATCACTCAGCTCTGATAAAGATCGGATTCAATTGAATAATCTTTTAGAAGAAGCAAAAAAGAAAATTGATGCCGAATGTGGAAAAGACGAAGCAAAACAGTTGTTAGAACAAATTGATAGAGCTAAACTAGATGAGGTTGAGCTCGTGACATATCGAGGTGGACTCGCTCTATATATTACAGAAGAAGAGGTTTATTATTATCACTTAGGTATTCCGCTAGCTAATCTAGTTACCGTGGGTAAAGCGCCTAATTTAACGCCAATAATTGAAAACTATCAATATACGAATCAATATCATGTCTTAATTTTAAATCGTGAAGATATTCGTCTATTTGAAGGGGATGCGACATCAGTCAAAGAAATAGCATTCGACGATGAAGATGCCCCGAAAACGTTAAATGATGCGTTAGGAAATGAATTAACAGGTCGTAGCGGAAACTCAGGTGCATATGGTGCAACTGGCGGAGGAGAACAAGGTTACCATGGACACAATGATACAAGTCATGAGAAAGATATTGACCGTGAGAACTATTTCAGAATAGTCGATAATTATATTCATGATAATTACTCATCAGCTCTTGATTTACCATTAATTCTCTACGCTTTATCTGAGAATCAAGCTGTATTCCGTGAATTATCAAAAAATTCATACCTAGTTGAAGAGGGTATTGAAGAGTCTGGTGCTAATGCTAATTTCAATACTATACAAGAGAAAGCTTTAAGTAAAAATATTGAAATTGTTAAAAAAGAACAAGAAACAATGTTTAATCGATTCAGAGAAACAACACCTGAATTCAGAATTGATAACCAATTAGATGATTTATCTATGAGTGCGGTCGAAGGTCGTATTGAAGAGTTATTAGTCAATAAAGGCTTTACGCAAACGGGGACAATTACCGATAGTGGTAGTTATGAAGAAGATGATAGGGATTTTGTGAAACAGTTGATTACAAAAGTTACTGTCGCTAAAGGAAAAGTCTATATCGTACCAGATGACGACATGCCAGAAGGTATTAATTTATCAGCAAGATTACGTTATTAAATACAAAAAGGGAAAATAAACATTATTTTCCCTTTTTATATAGAAGATTTATTTTGAGTTAAAACACCGTTCCGTATAGTGGGACGGTGTTTTTATATTCAAAGGCTGATAAAACGGGAATTTAAGTATATATTTCTATTCGTCCACTATAGCGGGACAAACGGTAAATAGCAAAGTGTAAATGTAAGCGTTGTCATATATACTGTAATCGAACATAAGTAATTCAAATCCCAATATCAATTGAAGGAGGCTTTTGATAAAGAAAACTGTTAACTAGTCGTATTAATATTCGTAAAAATATATTAAATTTAAGGAGAAAAACATGGAACAAATTATACCTTTCATTTTAGCATTTTTTGGTGGGGTTTTTGGAGCAGCAATTGGCGGAGTAACATCATTTATATTATTTGGACTATTAGGATTTATAGGTATTGGATTAATTATAGGAACTGGATCTGATGTATTTTTAAATAGTGTGGCGCTTAGTCCAATTTTTGCACCACATGTGGCATTTGCTGGGGGTGTTGCTGCAGCAGCGTACATGGGGAAATTATCTCGTAATGGTAACTTAAAAACAGAAGTTGGTGAAGTGGCTGAAGAATTTAATGGTGCAAATATTTTTGCACCAATAAACGGAACTGGAAATGTAGGTGCGTTGATTGTTGGAGGTATTTTTGGTGTATTAGGCGCTATCGTTCTTCATCTATTAGATAACGTTGTATTCTTATTAGCAGATAACTTAGCTATTTCAGTTGTAACGACAAACATTATTGCCCGATTAGTGTTCGGAGATGGTGAATTGATGAGTGCACTTCCAAAAGAAGTTAAAAAAGTTGATTTGATAACAAAAGACCTCTTATTCAACATACTATGGAGTTTTTCTTTAGCAATTGTTATGGCAAGTATGATCGAAGTCATCCAAATCCCATTATTTGGTTTTGTGCTTGGGGCATTTGTATTAGTGTTTATAGTCGCTGGAGTTAATGTTCCAATGATACATCATGTTGCATTAATTGGTGGTATGGCGATGCAAGTATTCGGAAATATTTGGCTAGCTGGTCTGTTTGGAGTTTTAGCTATGCTATTATGTGAAGCAATTGGCGTTACATTTAACGCAAATGCAAAATCACATATTGATCCTCCAGCAGCTGCGATTGTGATTATTAGTTTAATATTATTGAACTTCTTTTAATTAGATAATGTATAAATTAAAATAAAACCCTCCCTAACTAAGTCTTACATCACATAAGCTTAGTTAGGGAGGATTTTATTTTTTATTCTTAATCTTCGAAAACACCTTCGAGCCAAGAGTCAACCGTTTCTCGGTTTTCATCAATCCAATTTTGAGCAGCAGTGCGTTCATCTGTTCCGTTCTGCATAGCGTATGTGACACTATCCATGTCCGCTACTTCCCAATAGAATCTATCGATAATCTCATTAGCTTCTGGATGGTCTTCAGCAAATCCTAGACGAGTTAATGTGTTGATATTTTCTGCTTCACCATAAACTAACTCAGGATCTTCTAACATTTTTATATCGTATTCTAGGAACATCCAATGAGGTGTCCAGCCGGTAATGACAATTTCTTCTTGATTTTGAATGGCCGTTTCAAGGGAAGCCAACATAGCACCAGTTGAAGGAGATTCTAAATCCCAATCGCTGATATTGTCGTAGACTTTCATCGCTTCTTCAGTTTGAATCATAATTCCAGCACCGGGTTCAATCCCTATAATAGTCTGATCTGCATGCGTATCTAATTCATCAATGGAATCAACATCCATGTAAGAAGGAACTGAAAGTCCAGTTGTAGCACCTTCTAAGTTAGGACCTAAGTCTACAACGTCATCTTTATATTCTTCAATAATAGCACCGTGAGTGATTGGTAGCCAAGCAGTAGTCATCGCATCGGATTCTCCGGTAGCTAGTGACTCAAACATTATTGCATTATCCACTGAAATAAGATTGACATTGTATCCAGCTTCTTCAAGTACTAATCCAAGAACATTTGAAGAGGCGACTTCAGTATCCCATGGGTTGTGGACTAACTGGATTGATTCACCTGTTGAACGAGATGATAATTCTGTGTTATTGACACTATATATCACTTCAGTTACAAGTAAAGCTGCAAGTATTAATCCAATAACTATATGTATTGTTTTTTTATTCATTTATTTTCTCCTTTCAGCTCTTAATTTACTCGACTTTTATTTGAACTTTGTAAAATTCGATCAATAACGATAGCTAATACAACTAAAGCGAAACCTGAAACAAATCCAGCTCCTGCTTGTCCACGTTGTAAGGCTGTTAGTACGTTAGTACCTAGACCTGGAGCACCAATCATTGATGCAGTAACTACCATTGAAAGAGCTAAGAGAACTGTTTGATTTGTTCCTGCCATTATTGTTGATTTGGCATTAGGAAGTTCTACTTTATATAATTTTTGCCAACCAGTACTACCGAATGAATCAGCAGCTTCAACTAATTCTTCTGGAACTTGTCTAATACCTAAATTAGTAAAACGAACAATAGGTGGTAGGGCGAATATAACAGAAGCGAACACACCAGGCACCATACCAATTCCAAAGAAAGAAACAGCTGGAATTAAGTAAACAAAGGCTGGCATTGTTTGCATAAAGTCTAGAATAGGTTGAATGATTTTCTCTGCAAGAGAGCTCTTAGCCATCAGAATACCTAAAGGTATACCAACGATAATCGAGATTAAACTAGCAACAATAATTAATGTTAGGGTGTTCATCATATTACCCCATAAGTTCTGGTTGTGAATATATAATAATCCAATACCAGCAAAAATTGATAAGCCCATTTTTCTATTAGAAACGAAATAAGCAACTAACATCACAATAATGATAAAAGCAAGTGGTGGAATTAACATTAACATACGTGTCATCCATTCCATTGAACTTGTACCAACATTGTTTAATGAATCAAATAACACATTGAAATTGGCAGTTATCCAATCAATAAAGTTAGAGATCCATTCTGAAAAAGGTAACTGTGGAAACATATCTAATAAACTACTCATGGTCTAATTCCTCCTTAGTAGAATCTTTAATTTCTGTAGCATCCTCATTGTTGTCAATAACATCATATTGAGTGTCTGTTGTCATGGCACCAATAACGTTACTACGGACGATAACACCTTTTAATTCACCTTTATTGCTTGTAACAGCAATTGGCGTTTCAGAATCATGAATCACATCGAATAAGTCATCAATTAACGCACCAGATTCAACTTCTGGAACATCTGATTGAACAGCACTTGATATATCATCATGACCTTGGTGTAGTAATGATTCCACTTCATCGCGGGTAACATAACCAATTAATTGCTCATCTTTATTTACAACAAGAATGTTACTCATGCCTTCATCTACCATAATACGTAGCGCTTCAGTCGGTGTTTCTAATTGAGTTGTAACAGCTGTTGGCTCTTCCATAATATGTTGTGCTGTATATACTTTAGTACGGTCAATATCTTCTACGAAACGTTTAACATAATCATTCGCAGGATTAGAAAGAATTTCTTCCCCCGTACCAACTTGTACAACTTCACCATCTTTCATGATAGCAATACGATTACCAAGTCTTAATGACTCGTTTAAATCATGAGTGATGAAGATAATTGTTTTATTCATTGTTTTTTGCATTTCAATTAACTCATCTTGCATATCACGACGGATCAGTGGGTCTAAAGCAGAGAAAGCCTCATCCATTAATAGGATATCTGGATCATTCGCTAATGCTCTAGCTAAACCAACACGTTGTTGCATACCACCAGATAACTGATCAGGGAACTGATCCTTATAAGGAAGTAAGCCCGCGTTATCTAATGCTCGCTCAGCTTTTTTCTGGCGCTCCGCTTTCGAAACACCTTGTACTTCTAAACCGTACTCAGTATTTTCTAAAATTGTACGGTGAGGGAATAGTCCAAAGTTTTGGAATACCATACTAATTTTCTTACGACGGATATCTCGTAAATCATTTTTGTTCATTTGTGATACATTCGCATCATCTATAAATACATTACCGTTAGTCGGTTCAATAAGACGATTTAACATACGAACAAGCGTTGATTTACCACTACCTGATAAGCCCATAATGACGAAAATTTCTCCAGCTTTTACATCAAAAGTAGCTTGATTTACTCCAAGTGTTGCACCTGTAGCTGCTAATATTTCTTCTTTAGTTTTTCCTTGGTTCATTAAGTCTAATGCTTCTTTTTCATTGTCTCCGAAAATCTTTGTTAAGTTTTCGACTCTTAATTTTCTCACTAATTTTACCTCTTTTCAATGTAATCTTTTTGTAATAATCTCGTTTTTCACAATAACATAGTTGATAAAGCAAGTAAAATCAGACGAAAAGATGAATATGCTTACTAAATTAGATTATCGCTTACAATCCATTAAGTTAGCCATTCTAATAATATGATAAGAATTCTCTCATTTTCACTTTTTGAACAGAAATCAAATAAAATTTTACAATTATTAAATAATTTATATTCATAGAAGCAAGTGATAATCCTTCTGTGATAATTTTTATCTTAATTTATATAGAAATATATTTGATATTCTGGCGGATATAATGCAAGGTAAATTTCGTGCGATTTAATAAGTGTAGCGTTATAATAAACTATAAGTATTAGAATAAATAAAACGATAGGAGATTCAAAATGGAAACAATAAAAATGCAACTTCAAGAAAATAAACCTTTTCCCAATAACAAACTGCCTGTCGTCCTATATAAGAAGGCATTGGATGAGATTTTTAAACAAAACGACTATTCTGGAGAGGCTGTTCTAAGTTTCCTAGAGAAACACGACTATTCAAATGGTTGGATAAATGGAATTCTGTCAGAACATCATTTTCATTCGATTGCCCATGAGGTGTTAGCATGTATTTCCGGATCGGCGAGGGTGCAATTAGGAGGTCCTGAGTCAGAAACTATTACCTTTACTCAAGGAGATGTTGTCTTTCTACCCGCAGGGACAGCCCATAAAAAGATGGATTCAACTGAAGACTTCATAATCGTAGGCGCATATCCGAATGGAGATTCATATGATATGCGCTATGGAGAGAACAGCGAGTATGATGAAGTAAAAGAGAACATTATACAAGTACCCAAACCGGAACTGGACCCAGTCACGGGTCAATCATTTTAAAGAATTGACTCCGTATAAACGAAAGTGAGATGTATACTATGAACACAGCTAGTAAATCTGAGAATATCGAAGCCCTAATAGAAGAAGTTATACCAGGAAGCCAAATAGATAAAAATTATATTTGTGGTTATACACAACCAGGTCTAATGGCTTCTATAATGTATAATAAGTTTCAATTTTTAGTTGCTTCAGATTATTTCATTGTGTATTTTACTCCTGATAATCTACTATTATTAACCGTTACAACTTTAGGAGACTTAAGTGGAGAGTATGCAATCATTCCAATCGAAGATATTGAATTTTTTAAAGCGAAAAAAGGATTCATTCAATATAAAATCACACTCAAATTTTATGGTGAAAAGAAGAGCATGATTTTAAAATGCAATAAAGCTATTCTCAATATGAAATGGCAAAAAGAAAACTTAAATCATTTGCTTGAGACAAATTGGAATGGCTTTGTAAAATAAATCTAAAATAAACGCATTACACAGATTAATTGTTTAATGCGTCTTTTGTTATAGAGCATATTTACGTCTTAGGGCGGATGATTTTTATACTAAATTTGTTAAAATATAACTATACTAAAAAATTAAAAATAAAATCAACCTGTAATTAATGAAAGGATAGATTTAATGAATTCAAACACACAATTTTGGGGTGAAGTATTTTCAACAGGAGTTAAAAATATTTGGCTATTTGCAAAAGCTGAAGTAAAAGTCATTGGTATTGTAATATTACTACTCTTTCTAGGCTTTTGGGGAATTGGCTATGAACCTGGTTATGCTATTGCATTTGCGATTGGAATTAGTCTATTAGATTTAATCCCAGTCGTCGGAGCGGGGATTGCATTTATACCTTGGGTGATTATTGAATGGATATTTGGTGATCCGAGTCAAGGATGGTTATTACTCTTCTTATATATCGGAGTCGAAATTATCGAACAATTAATCGAACCTTTTTTCTTAGGGAAAGACTTAGAACTACCATTCTGGTTACCCGCAGTGATTATGATCTTATGTGCGGTTATATTTAATGTATTAGGGATTGTTGTTGCCTCAGTCTTAATACCATTTATAGCAGCGTATCGCCAAGTACGCAATAAATACCGTAGAGAAAATCATTTAAACAACTATTATGATTAAATACTAAAGGAGCGCAGAATATAACTGTGCTCCTTTTGTGTTTTGAGTTTAAAAAATTCTAGTCTAGATGCGCATACAATTGTGGATAATTATTACAGAGAGGGCTACGTGGTTTACAGATTTCTCTTCCAAAGTTTATCATTGCTTGGTGGGCATGTCCCCATTTCTCAGGGGGCAGGATCTCTGTTACACGCTTTTCTATATCTTGAGCTGTCGCATCATCGTCAACAATGTTGTGATGCTTACATATTCGCGTTACATGGGTATCAACTGCAAAAGCAGCTTCGCCATACGCGACACTCAAGATAATATTGGCAGACTTCGGACCAATACCGGTTAAGGATGTTAATTCTTTACGTGTAGATGGAACCTCTCCTCCAAAGTTATCTAATAATTGCTGGCTACTCATAAAAATATATCGCGCTTTATTATGATATAAGCCAATCGTATTTATATACGTTTCAATCTCTTCAATACTCGATTCGACGACCGCTTCAGGCGAAGGATATCGTTCAAATAATTTGTCCTGAATTTTTTCAATGGAAGCATCTGTTGCTTGCGCACTCAAAATGACAACCATTAATAATTGAAAGGCATTCTCATATCGCATGGTAGGTCTTGCATCTGGATATAAATTCATAATTTCATTAAGTACGATTTTGGCATCTGTTCTACTTAGCATCTTATCATTCCTACTATAAGTTTTAATTATATTATAGTATATAATTAAATATTTTACAGGAATAACAAGTTTAAAATTTACTTTTTAACTGTTTCTAGCATATTCTTAAAAGCTTCGATCATAATTGAAGCATCCATTGAGCAAGTAACGGCATCAAAGCCATAATCTCTATAATATTTTGCCTGCTCAGTATTAGCCCCAAAGATAAAAGTAAATTTATTGTTATCACGACACGCTTTATAAATACGAGCTAAAGCTTCTTTAAAAATAGGGTGATCAAATTGAGCGGGAATACCTAAGGCAATCGTTAAATCAAAAGGACCAACAAAGATACCGTCAACACCATCGATCGCACAAATTTCTTCGATATTCTCTAAACATTCAGGTGTTTCACATTGTGGGATGACTAACGTTTCTTGATTACGCTCTTTAAAGTAGGCTGGTAAATCGGAAACTTTATCACTATAGCCAAAATCAGTGACACGAGATAGGAAAAATCCACGATTACCAATGGGTGCGTACTTCCCCCAATCAACCACTTGTTTAACTTCATCAACAGTTCGAATATTTGGAATAATTAACCCTTGAACACCAACATCTAATGGACGTAATACATTCGATCGACTAATATCTTTTATTCTCATTAAAGTAGACATATCACGTAATTCAGCTGTATGAACAATTTCCAGCAGTGATTCCGCAGTAAACGTACTGTGTTCAAAATCAACAATGAAGAAATCTAACCCCGCAATTCCTAAACATTCTACGATAGAAGTTCCAATCGTTTCAAAGAACGTGCCAACCACTTGTTCGCCTGCCTGCATTTTCTTTAATATCATATTTTCTTTCATAATTATCCCCCCTAAATTCTATGTTAACTGTATCATAAAAGTAATGGGAACGCATTCATCAAAACCGCATAGTGCAACAAACTGTATAATAGGGTATAAAGAATTGAAAATAAGACAACCCACTTCAATTGCATATATAAATAAGCAAAGAACTCTCGAATAAAAGCATTCGCATTGAATACCCATTTCTTACCTGATTCAGCACCATAGCTCACAGATTTTAAACCTAGTTTTTTAGCAATCAATTCAGCTCTAAACAAATGATACATTGTACTGATAATTGCAAATGAAGCATCTTCAGAGGCAAAGTGCTGACTTGAGAATAAAATGTTTTCATATGTATTTACAGATTGATCTTCAATAATAATATGATTTTTTGGGACACCTTGGCTTATTGCATAATTAGCCATGGCTAGTCCCTCTGGAATCATCTCATCATCACCTTGGCCACCAGACATAATTAATATTAAATCAGGGGCTTCTTTGTATACTTGAATTGCTTTATCAATCCGTTTGGCAAGTAAAGGCGTCACTTTTTCTTTATTCAATCCAGCGCCTAGAACGATGAGATAATCTACGCTTGGTTTCTCTTTACTAAATAAATTCATCAGAGCCGAAAGAAGATAGCTGTTAACGACTAGTATACCCAAACAAATACCACAAACAAAGTAACCAATTCCCCATGTAATTAAAGGGAGTTGAAGTATTTCGATGACATTAATTTCGTTCAGATACAATAGAAGAGAAATGATAATACCGACAAACAAACTAATTATTAAGCATTTGAACAAATTTCTATGTTTGCTTAAGAAACCTATAGTCAAAACCACAGGTATAATTAAGAATAGAATACCTAATATTATACCCATAATTAGCGCCAAATTATTAAAGTTAAAAATCAGAAACATAACAACACTTTGAATTGCGACTAAAATCATGACCAGACCTAAAAAAATAGTTCTAGGTTCATATTTATAAATAACAAAACAAAGTACGAATAAAAGAATAAAAACTAACAATGACATTGCCATTTGATCCTCCGGGTGCATTTATTATACGAATTCAAGAAATAATGGTAACATAATCATATCAAGTTTAGGAGGAAATATGTATGACACAATTAAAAGAAACATTTACATTTTCAAACGGTTTAGAAATCCCTGCGATTGGATTGGGAACATGGCAAATGAGCCCAGAAGAAGCAGAACAAATGACAGCTTATGCGTTAAATAATGGCTATATACACATCGATACTGCCCGCACTTATGGTAATGAAGAGGGTGTCGGTAAAGGGATGAAAGCTTCAGGAGTGAACCGAGAAGACTTTTTCCTAACTACTAAAGTAAGTGCTTTTTCAAAAACTTATGATGAAGCTAAAAAAGACATTGAAGACTCATTAACGGCTTTAGATACTGAGTATCTTGATTTAGTGATTATTCATGCTCCTCGTCCTTGGGATAAAATGCATTCCGATGGACCCATTGAGAAATTATATTTTGAAGAGAATCTGCAAGTATGGAGAGCATTGGAAGAAGCATATGAAGCAGGTAAAGTAAAAGCCATTGGTGTTTCAAACTTTGAAATTGATGACTTAGTAAATCTGCTAGAGAATGTAAAAATCAAACCAATGTTAAATCAAATTAAATACCATATTGGTTTCCGCGATGAGCAGTTAGTTCAATATTGCCAAGAAAATGACATTATTGTAGAAGCTTACTCTCCAATTGGAACAGGAAAATTATTAAATAATCCGGACATTCAAACGATTGCAGATAAATACAATAAATCAACAGCTCAAATTGCGATTCGTTATTGTTACCAAAAAGGCTTAGTTGTATTACCAAAATCAGTTCACGAAGAATATGTGGATAATAATGCGGATCTTGATTTTGAGATTTTGGCAACTGACATGGATTACTTAAATCGTTTAGTTATAAACTAATATATATAGAAACAGACTCCAGTAAAAACTGGAGTCTTTTTTTTTGTTATTCACATCCAATGCCGTCGTTATCACGATCTAAATGTGATGCATAGCCAGGTTCACCGCGGTAAATTGGTGCCGCGCCGGCTTCTCGTACAGCAGTACAATTTTTATATGAGACATATTCTTCTACAGGAGCTTCTGTTGCTATTTCAGCAAAACCAGCAGGTTCTATCTCACCTTGACCTTCATTCGCATCGGAATTGACCGGTTGATTCGAAGAAGAGCTGTTCACAATCGCATTCCCAGTAAAGTATAAAGTAGTGCCAGGGTGATCATTGTTCGCTGGCGCTGTGGTTGCTGTTTGTTCAATATATTCCCCGTCATGCTGACCAGTTCCATAATCAAGCTGAACATTTTTCTGTCTATTTGGAATATAGATGTTAAATTGAAGGGTTTCGCCGTTATCATCAATGGAGAAACCTTCCATAAATGCACCTGAAGCAAGTAAGTTCCCATCTTCAAAGAAAGGAGTCACACGGTAACGGACGGTAAGTAAGTCATTTTCGATGGTACTTGCGACAAAGTTCTCAAAAGGTAACATACCATCCATATTAAACCATCGTGTTCCGGTCATTAGATTTAATTCTGGTACACCTTCACCAATCAATTGATGTCCTATTAAGTGTGATCGATTATAAAGCCAACCCCCACTACCGATTTGCTTGTACTTCCCTTGATGCCAACCAGTAGGGTGGATGGCCGAGATATCTTTTCTTGACTCTTGTTCAGCAGGTAAGGTATCTACAGAAAGAACTGCGTTAGCAGCACCTACGCGACCTAAGTCATCTAATTGACTAAATTCCACCCATGTTTTTGTTGCGGTAATATCTTTGTTAGTAAAGTAAGGGATATTATTATTAATCTCGACATAAGTTTCTCCTTCAGGCACATTTGGTGCACTTTTCGGCAATTCTGGTGTAATCGAGAAGCCACTGCTATCAATAAATTGTTCGTTAGCATCTGCGGACTTATGATCAACGGGAAATACAAGTAGCGTCAATATAAAGAATATTGACAGTTTATGAAATACATTCTTATTTATTTTCAAATTTTATTCTCCTAATCCAATGTTTATCTTTATTATATTAATAATTAATTTATTTACAAGACCTTTATAATATTTAATTATACAAATGAATATATATGGCTGATCATATTGGGAAACAATTAAATAAATAATAATTATATAAAATTTTATATAAACACTTGATATTAATATTAGTTATATATATAATAAAACCATTCGATAGTGAATGTAATCACAATGTGATAATAAGTGATTTAAGGGGTGATATCATAAATATAGAAAGATTTATCGAAGTCCGAAAACAAAGGGGCTTAGTTCAAAGTGAGCTAGCTGAAGGCATATGCACTCAGGCGACTTTAAGTCGGTTTGAAAACAACGGTCACGTACCGAGTTTAAAAATATTAATTAAATTATGTAATCGGTTAGAATTACCACTTAGTGAATTGTTTCCTAAAGTTGGAGTCAAGCATTCTAAGTTAAAAGAGTTAATGGAAGAAGCCGAATTCTCGCTCATCTTAAGTGAGTATGAGAAAGCAGGGAATTTGCTGGAAAACATCGATTTAACTCTGATTGATAACTCTGAATTAACCATGCGATATCATTATTTAAAGGCATTTGTGATGATCTATAATAAGCATTCTACTATTGATACGTTGTATGAATTAGATCAGATATTACTTGATAATCATATAAATCAACATGAATTATATAAATTATTGGCTTATACGGGCAGTGGAATTATCTTTAAGCAATTAGATGAGTTAGAAAAAGCGGAGTTTTACTTTGCGAAAGTCTTAGATCGGATTTATGATTTTCCGACCAATCATATGGAAGAAGTTTGGCGCGTGTTACACATCGTCTTTGAATGCAGTAAGTTCTACGCGCATATCGACGAGATAGATATTAGTAATGCTTTAGCTGAACATGCCATTTCTATTTGCTCAGATAACCATGTAACCTATTATCTAGCGAGGGCGGCGATTCAGTTAGCTAAAAATGCTATGACCGTAAAAGAATCTAAAGATACAATCTTAGCGTTAATTTATGACGCTCGGGCTTATTCAAAAATTAATCGAAATAAAATCGCATTAAAAGAACTTGATGAGATGGAAAAATATATAAAAAATGAATATTAATAAGAGGGGATATTTAAATGAAGAAATTATTAGGAATTGTTGGGACAAACTCAGATAATTCAACTAACCGTAAGTTATTACAATATATGGAAACACATTTTTCAGAAAAAGCTGAAATAGAATTAGTTGAGATTAAAGACTTACCCATGTTTGTCAAAGATAAAAGCATTGAATTACCAGAAAGTGTTAAAGAGTTATCAGATAAAGTTGAACAGGCTGATGGTGTAATCATTAGTACACCTGAATATGATCATTCTGTACCAGCTGCATTAATGAATGCTTTAAGTTGGTTATCATTTAAAACACATCCATTCGTTGATAAGCCAGTCATGGTTGTCGGTGCATCATATGGAACACTTGGTTCATCACGAGCTCAAATGCATGCCCGCCAAATATTAGACTCACCAGAATTAAAAGCTAGAATTATGCCAAGTTCAGAATACTTACTAGACCATTCATTACAAGCATTTGATGAACAAGGGCAATTAATTTCAAAAGAAAAAATTGAACTACTTGATGGCTTATTCTCAGATTTCTTAACTTTCGTTGAGATTACTGGGCAATTAATGGAAGCACATGCTGTTAATGTTAAAGAAGCAGATAACTACACTTGGGAAGACTAATAAAGGAGATAATATAGTATGAAATTAGTAGGAATCGTTGGATCAAATGCAGTAGGATCATATAACCGTTTATTATTACAATTTATCCAAAAGCATTTCAATAAATTAATTGAATTAGACATCGTTGAAATTGATAAAGTGCCATTATTTAACCAAAGTGATGACCAAACTCAATCACCTGTTATTCAAGATATTGCTAAAAGAATTGAAGCGGCCGAAGGAGTTATCATTGCGACACCTGAACATAATCATACAATTCCCGCAGCATTAAAAAGTTTGATTGAATGGCTATCATTTAAGATTCATCCTTTCGAAAACAAACCAGTGATGATTGTTGGTGCATCGTACTATACTCAAGGTTCTTCCCGTGCACAGCTATCATTAAGACAAATATTAGATTCTCCAGGAGTGAACGCAATAGTATTGCCTGGCAATGAATTTCTATTAGGGAACGTAAAAGAAGCTTTTGATACTGACAATAACTTAAAAGATCAAGGTACAGTTAACTTTTTAGCATCATGCTTAGAAAAATTCATTCGTTTTATTAAGGTGGTTTCAGCATTAGAAGATAAAGAGGAGAATATAAAAGTGATTAAACCAATTGAAGAAGATTTATTTGCTAATGGTAAAATTGACACAACTATCGAAGGTATAGATATGAATGCACCTGATTGGGTAGAACAAGTCAACGAAAAAGTTAAACCAGCTACAGGTAATGACTATGTTAACCTTAATCGTGGTGTTTTAACTGTTAACCAAATTGATCAATTCTTAAGATCAATGCCTATGGAATTAACATTTGCGGACAGTAACAACCAATTTCTATATTATAACAGCGTTCTTCCACCAGAGGAAATGTTAGCGAAACGGTATCCAGAACAAGCTGGAAATCCATTAGGTGCATGTCATCCAGATTTTACGCATAAAAATGTAAAATGGGTAATTTCACAACTTCGTTCAGGAAAACAAGAGAATGTACGTGTTCATGTTCCAACTCATGGGCCAGATAAATATGTAGTACATAATTACCAAGCAATTCGTGATGACGAAGGTAATTATATGGGAATTAATGAGTATATTATGGACTTAAAACCAACTATTGATTGGTATTTACAACAAACTGGACAAGAGCTAGTAGGTGGTAAAGATACAGTATCTGGTGCATCTCAAAGCGAAAATAAAAAAGCAGATGCAGTTTCAGGTGCTTCTGCAACCGAAACTGTAGAAGAACCAGCAGTAGATACAGTATCAGGAGCTTCATCACATTAATTCGTTTAACATCTTGGAAATTCGGAGTCTAGACTCCGAATTTTTTATTCTAAAAGTATATATTTAAGGGGCGTTAGTCTATGGAAAGTATTGTATTCAAAGCAATGGGAACAACAATTAGTCTTCAGATTCAACACGAATTCGCAGATTACTTGTTAAAAGAAGCCAAAAAGCGATTATTAGATTATGAAAAAAGATTTAGTGCAAACAATGATAATAGCGTATTAATGAACGTGAATAAATTAGCAGGCATAGAATCAGTTGTAGTTGATTCAGATATATATGAATTGATTAAAATCGGAAAGGAATACAGTTTAGATGCATCGAATACATTGAATATAGCCATTGGCCCATTGATTAAACTATGGAAGATCGGCTTTCAAGGGGCCAACGTTCCAACACAAAGTGACATTGAAGAATGCTTAAAACTAATAGACCCTCAGTCAATTATTTTATCCGAGGAAAATCAGTCAATATATTTAGAGAAAAAAGGGATGGAAATTGATTTAGGTGCTTTAGCTAAGGGTTTTTTTGCTGACAAAATCAAACTATTTTTAAAGCAGGCTGGCGTTGAAAAAGGAATAATTGATTTGGGAGGAAATGTCTTACTTATTGGATCACACTATGTTAATTCAGATGGATACTGGCGAATTGGTATACAAGATCCTTTTAAATCACGACAAAATATAAAAGGATTAGTAAAAGCGAAAGATGTTTCAGTAGTGACCTCAGGCATCTACGAACGAGTCCTTGTACTAAACGGCCAAGAGTATCATCATATTTTTGATAGTCAAACTGGTTATCCTGTGAGGAATGATATTGCAAGTGTGACGATTATCTCATCGGAATCTTTAGCGGGTGAATTATATACAACAATGTTCTATCAATACAAAAGTAGTGAAACAATTAACTTAATTAATAATATTAAAGGAATTGAAGCCATTGTTATTACTAGAGATAACGATATATTAATGACTGATGGATTAGAAAATACGTTTGTACTAGTTAATTAGTATTCCATTTTTATCCATAAATAACTATAACTTATCAAATTATAAGTTATAAGAGAAATAATAAAAATAATGGAGGTGCTTTCTATGGTTTTAGATTCTAATTGTGGTTACTGTCAGCAAGGTGAATTGTTGGATGGATTTGGATACTTAGTATGTGAACTTGAATCATCAATGGTTATTATATTCCGTGAACAAAGTCATAAGGGACGAGTTATTGTCGCCCACAATAAACATGTTAGTGAAATGGTAGACTTATCAGATGAGGAACGTCATTTATTCTTTTCTGAAGTATCAAAAGTTGCTGAAGTTATTCATACACTTTATCAGCCTGATAAAATTAATTATGGTGCTTACGGTGATGGTGGTTCACATCTTCATTTCCACTTAGTTCCTAAATATGCTGGTGGATTCGAATGTGGTACACCTTTTGCTATGAATCCAGAGAAAATATTTTTAAATGATGATGAATATGAAGCGATGGCTTCTGATATCCGTAAAGAACTCGGGGTTTAATACGAATGGGAGAGCAGTTTTGACTGCTCTTTTTTAGTGTAAATTATTGCTGTATTTATAGGAATTACATTTTTATTAGCGTAGATTTTTTTAGCAATAAATGTAAACCTTTTCAAATGCAAGCGATAATTATAAGTAATTATATTTTAAAAGTCGAACGTTCGACTTTATAGATTCTGTTTAGTTCGCTAATACATTGTTAACGAATTATAGAAGGTGTATCGTACTTGTGACAGGAACGAATCAATTTTTAAAAATTGGATAATAGGAGTGAATAATTTGGTGAGAGCGATTGAAGGAATGAGCTCAGTAGGAGCGAATTTCCGAGGAATTGATAGTGTCGTTGAGTCAGGCGGACTATTTGGTATTTGGAATCATCCCTTAGCAAGTAAAATTACATACTTTGGGCTTCATGCATTACAACATCGAGGACAAACGAGTGCTGGGATCGTTAGTAAGCATAATGAAAGTTTCAAGAGCTTTCGGGGTAGTGGGCTCATATCGCACGTTTTCGATTCAGAAACTAAGTTAGACACACTCGAAGGGAATTGCGCTATAGGGCAAGTCCGTTCAGCAACAGTTAGTGATCAAAAAGATGACTCTAATATTCAACCTTTGTTATTTCATTTCAATAATCAGTCGATTGCTATTACACATAACGGGAATTTAACAGAAGCTTTATCATTAAGAAGAGAATTAGAAGACGACGGCGCAGTATTTTCCACAAATTCAGCAGCAGAAATTCTCATACATCTTATTCGTCGCTCGAAAGAAAATGAATTCAGCAAAGCATTTGAAAAATCCATTGCAAGTTTAAAAGGAGGTTTCAGTTTTTGCTTATTAACTGATAATGCGTTATATGGGGCTGTTGATAGACATGGTTTTAGACCTTTGATTATAGGCCAGTTTCCTAATGAGTCCTATATTTTAGCCAGCGAAACATGTGTTCTTTCAAGTATTGGTGCAAAATATGTCACTGAATTAAAAGCCGGCCAATATGTTGTAATTAACGAAGATGGATATCACATCAATCAATATACAACAGAAGAGACAACCACTTTAGAACCAATGGAATTTATATACTTTTCAAGGCCTGATTCTGACATTGCTGGTATAAACGTCCATAGTGCTCGAAAAGAAATGGGTCGTAGGCTTGCTATCGAAGAACCTACACCAACGGGCGATATAGTCATAGGTGTGCCAAATTCCTCATTATCATCTGCAAGTGGTTATGCTGAGCAACATGGCCTACCTTATGAGATTGGCTTAATTAAACACCAATATATAGGGCGAACTTTCATTCAACCTACACAGGAACTAAGAGAACAAGGTGTTAGATACAAATTATCAGCTGTAGAATCATTAATTAAAGGTAAGTCAATTGTATTAGTCGATGATTCAATTGTTAGAGGGACTACAATTAAACATTTAGTGAAGTTATTAAAAGAAGCTGGAGCTAAAGAGGTACATTTGCGAATTGCTAGTCCTCCCATTCGGTTTCCAAATTACTATGGAATTAATACAACTCATACAAAAGAATTGATTGCATCAATGTATACTATTTTTGAATTAAATCAATTGTTTGGAAGCGATAGTTTGGGATATCTGTCAGTGCAAGGCTTAGTTGATAGTATTAACTTCGATCCTAATATTGCGACACAAGGAGTCAGTTTAGATGCGTATACTGGAGTCTATCCATCGGATATTGGAGATTATAAAGAAGAATTTGAAGCGAGTTTAACGCCACTACAAATAAAAATTTTAAAAGGAGACAATTGTGATGAGTAATGCATACCAAGAATCTGGAGTCGATATTGAAAAAGGCTATGAAGCTGTAGAGAGAATGAAGAAACATGTTAGCCGAACAATGCGCCCTGAGGTTATGAACCAGCTGGGAAGTTTTGGTGCTTTATTTAAACTTGATACACAAAAGTATGATAATCCTATTCTTGTTAGTGGTACAGACGGCGTCGGCACTAAGATTTTATTAGCTCAACAATCAGGAATCTTAGATACAATCGGTATTGATGCTGTAGCTATGTGTGTGAATGATATTTTGGCTCAAGGAGCTCAGCCACTATTCTTTCTTGACTACTTAGCTGTAGGCAATGCTATTCCTGAAGATATTGAACGAATAGTTTCTGGTGTAGCTGAAGGGTGTGTTCAAGCGAATGCTGCTTTAGTTGGTGGGGAAACGGCTGAGATGCCTGATTTATATAATACGGGTGAGTTTGACCTTGCAGGCTTTTGTGTTGGTGTTGCGGATGAGGCAAATATCTTAGATGGATCCAAAGTTAAAGAAGGCGACGTCTTAATTGGTTTAGCTAGCTCTGGCATTCACTCTAATGGTTATTCTTTAGTACGTAAGATTTTCTTTAAAGATAATGATATGAGCTTTCAAGATAAATTATCCGATGGTAGTACACTTATTGATTGCTTACTTACACCTACTAAAATTTATGTTAAAGATATTTTACCATTTATTGATTCCCAAAAAGTAAATGGAATAGCTCATATTACTGGTGGAGGATTCTTTGAGAATCTGCCTCGCATGTTTGGTGATAACTTAACAGCAGTGATAGATGTTAATTCATGGGCAGTTCCAACTATTTTTAAAGAAATGGAACGTTTAGGAAAATTAGACTTTGAAGAAATGTTTAATGTATTCAATATGGGAATTGGTATGGTTCTGGCAGTTGAATCAAAGGATGCACAAGAGTTTTTAGAGACCGTAGAAGGAAGCTCTATTATTGGATGCATTGAAAAACAAACGATGTCTGATGAAACAGTTCGTTTAGTGATGGAGAAGGAGTAAGCTGTGACAATAAACTTAGCTTTATTCGCTTCAGGTAATGGATCAAATGTTCAAGCTATTATTGATGCTGTAAAAGACAAAAAAATAAAAGCACATATTCAATGTATCGTTTGTGATAATAAACACGCTTATGTAATTGAAAGAGCACGGGATGCAGGTATTAACTGCATAGTAGTAAGTCCAAAGGAATTTGCCAACCGGAAACTCTGGGAACAACATATTGTTAATTACTTATTAGTGAATCAAGTTGACCTTATCGTTTTAGCAGGTTTTATGCGCATCATTAAAGATGAAATACTTGGAGCTTTCCCTAAACGTATTATTAATATACATCCATCAATGCTTCCAGCATTTCCTGGAAGAAATGGAATATTAGATGCGTTTCAAGCGAAAGTAAAGGAAACTGGTGTAACCATTCACTATGTAGATGAAGGTATTGATACTGGAGAAATTATTGCTCAAGAAAGCTTAACAGTACAAGGATATTGGACACTAGATGAGTTAGAAGCGCAAATTCATGCTATTGAACATAGACTGTATCCGATAGTTATACAACAAGTGATAGAAGACATTCAATATACAACTCAGAAAGGATGAATATATAAATGACACAATATGCTTTACTTAGTGTTTCGGATAAAACTGGAATCGTTGAAGTTGCTAAAACGTTAGTAGCTCAGGAAGTCAAATTATTATCAACAGGAGGGACTTATAAAGTCTTACAAGAGGCTGGCATACCAGTTATGGCTGTTGATGATTACACACAATTCCCAGAAATGATGGATGGTCGTGTTAAGACATTACATCCGAAAATTCATGGAGGCTTATTAGGTTTACGTGAAAACAATGAGCACAAACAAGCGATGATTGATCACGAGATTACACCGATTGATTATGTCATTGTTAATTTATATCCCTTTAAAGAAACGATAAGTAAACCGGATGTCACTTTAAAAGATGCCATTGAAAATATCGATATTGGTGGACCGTCTATGTTAAGAAGTGCTGCTAAAAATTTTCAATCTGTCACTGTTGTAACAGATCCAAATGATTATTCAACTTTCACCCAACAATTGAATGAGAATGGTCAAACCTCTTTTGAGTTCAGGCAATACTTAGCAACCAAAGTCTTTCAATTAACATCACATTATGATGCGTTAATCGCTTCATACTTAGAGAAAGTTACCACTGATACATCGTCATTTGAATCTCATTCATGGAACCATAAGACACTAACCTTTACTGATAAACAAGATTTACGCTACGGTGAGAACAGTCATCAAGCCGCAACTTTTTATAAAGAATTGAATGCACCTAAATCTTCAATCGCATCTGCTGTACAACTAAACGGAAAAGAATTATCTTATAACAATCTTAAAGATGCCGATGCAGCAATCAAAATCGCAAAAGAGTTCACTGAGCCGGTTGCTGTTGCAGTTAAACATATGAATCCATGTGGTGTTGCTATTGCTGACACAATTGAACAAGCTTTTGAACGATGCAAACAAGCAGATCCTGTATCTATCTATGGTGGGATTGTTGTTGTTAACCGTGAAGTGACAAAAGAATTAGCTGATGAACTAGCAAAAATATTCTTAGAAATCATCGTTGCGCCAAACTTTAGTCATGATGCTTTAGAAAGATTATCGAAAAAGAAGAATTTACGCTTATTAACGATAGAATTCGATGAAGAAATCGATACGAAACAACAAGAATTGGTTTCAGTTTCTGGCGGATTATTAATTCAAGATGTCGACAAATCAAATGAACTAATTGCTGATGATATTTCTGTATTACCATCAGGTTGGGATGTTTCTACACATCGTGAACCGACACAGGAAGAGTTAAAAGCAATGAATTTTGGTATGAAAGTCGTCAAGCATGTTAAAAGTAATGCGATTGTAGTAACCAATGACTTTATGACTCTAGGTATTGGCGCAGGTCAAATGAACCGTGTAGGGTCAGCGGAGATTGCCTTATCACAAGCAGAAGAACAAGACCCTAATTTGAGACAAACATATGTTATGTCTAGCGATGCATTCTTACCCATGGCTGATACCGCTCAACTAGCCTATGATAGAGGGATTACAGCAATTGCTCAACCTGGTGGGTCTAAGTATGATGAAGATTCTGTAAAAGTGTGTGATACTCATGAAATGTCAATGGTAATGACAGGACTCCGTCATTTCCGCCACTAATATTCAAACTTTAAGGAGAGATTCTATTGAAAAGTGTGTTAATAATTGGTTCAGGCGGTCGAGAACATGCTATAGCACGATCGTTTTCTGAAAGCATGACTGTTGAAACAGTTTATGTTGCACCTGGGAATCCGGGTATGCTTTCTAACGCTAAAATTGAATGTGTCAATATCCAAGTGACAGAAATCGAATTACTTATTGAATTTGCGCAGATTAATCATATTGATTTAACTTTTGTAGGTCCTGAGCAACCACTGGAACTAGGCATTGTTGATTCATTTATGGAACATAATTTAGCAATCGTTGGCCCCACGAAATCAGCTGCTCAATTAGAAAACTCTAAGAATTTTGCAAAAGATATTATGAAACAAGTGGACGTTAAAACAGCTCAATACAAGTTTTTTGAGCCTAAATCTTATTCATCAGCGAAAGAATATGCTCAAACATTAGGCTTACCATTTGTAATTAAGGCAGATGGGCTCATGAGTGGAAAAGGTGTAGTTATTCCAGAAACAATGGACGAAGCTTTAACTACACTTAAGGATATGATGGAAACCAACAATAAACCCGTTCTAATCGAGGAATTTTTAATTGGTTCAGAGTTTTCGCATTTCAGTTTGATCAACGGAACACATGTTATTCCTTTAGGAACATCGTGCGATTACAAGCGTGTGGCAGATGGCGACCAAGGTTTAAATACGGGTGGTATGGGGGCATTCGCTCCTGTTCCTTGGTTTAATGAAGTCGAACAGAAAATCGTTCAGTCAGAAATTGTTCAACCTATTGCAGATAGAATGGTCGAAATCGGTACGCCATTCACCGGAGTTTTGTATACCGGAATTATTTGGACGGCAGATGGACCGAAAGTCATTGAATTCAATACCCGTTTAGGTGATCCAGAGACACAAGTATTATTACCGCTTCTAGAGAATGATATTTATGACGTTATGGAAGCGCATTTGAATCACTCTCCAATAGATATTAAATTCAAAAATGAATTTAATGTTGGAGTCGTCTTAGCAGCTACAGGTTACCCGACTACACCAATGAATCATATTCCTCTTAATATTGCTGATGATTTAACTGAGCATATATTATTTGCAGGTATTACTGAAAGCCCTGACTCTGGATTATTATCAAAAGGTGGAAGAATATTAATTGGCCTTGGAAACGGCCAGTCACTTGAGGAAGCTAAAATAAACGCTTATAAAGTTATGAAAAACTTAGATATAAAGGATACTTTTTACCGGGAAGATATTGGCTTGAATAGAAGCAATCAATACTTAGAGGAGGTACAAGAATGGCAAAAGAAATAGAAGTAGCTGTTGTTATGGGCAGTATTTCTGATTGGGATCAAATGAAGCATTGTTGTGATTTCTTAGATCTATTAAATATTAATTATGACAAAAAAGTTATTTCCGCTCATAGAATGCCTTCAGAAATGATTGAGTTCGCTGAAAATGCAAAAGATAATAACTTTAAAGTCATTATTGCTGGGGCCGGTGGTGCAGCACACTTACCAGGTATGATTGCCTCGAGCACCACTTTACCTGTCATTGGTATACCCATTAAATCAAGTACACTCAATGGTGTAGACTCGTTATTATCTATTGTACAAATGCCTGCTGGTGTACCTGTTGCCACAATGGCTATTGGACCTGCAGGAGCAAAAAACGCTGGATTAATGGCAGCACGTATTCTTGCAGTTAATAATCCAGAAATTGATAAAGCCTTAATCGAATTTCAACAGTCACAACATAATAAAGCAGTAGAAAGTAGTGAAGTATTAGATGACTAAAAAATTAGCGGCTGGTACTACCATTGGGATTATTGGAGCAGGGCAATTAGGGAAAATGCTTGCTCAATCAGCACAAAAGATGGGTTACATCGTTTCGATGTATGATCCGAATCCAAGTTCATGCGGCTTTAATGTTGCTCATTCTTACACTGTAGCAGAATTTAATGACCGAGATGCGTTATTAAAGTTTGTCAGCAGTGTGGATGTCGTTACGTATGAATTTGAGAATATTGATGGAGAACTATTAAAAGAATTAGAACAAAATAGCTACTTACCTCAAGGTACAAAGCTATTATTAATATCACAAAATAGATTAGAAGAAAAAAAGTGGTTAAATAACTTAGGTATTGAAACAGCAGATTTTGTAGAAATTAATCATTTTAATGAATTAGTAGAAACGACGAAGACATCGTCACTACCGGCTATATTAAAAACGACACGTTTTGGTTATGACGGAAAAGGACAAATTCGTTTAAACTCTTTAGTTGATATAGAAGAAAACGCAAAAAATATTCAAAAATTAATAGATCAACAAACGCTAGTATTGGAAACTTTTTGTGATTTTGATTTTGAAGTATCTGTTATTGTTGCACGTGACTTAGAAGGTACCATCAAGGTATTTCCTATTAGTCGTAATCATCATGCACACGGTGTATTGTATTCAAGTTTAGTAGGAGAGTATTTATCAAGTGAATTAACTGAAAAAATTCATCAGATTGCACAAAATATTGCCGATGCGGGTCAGTTAGTTGGAGTATGTGGTATAGAGTTTTTCGTAACGAAAGATAAGCAATTATTAGTGAATGAAATTGCACCTAGACCTCATAACAGTGGTCATTATACGATTGAAGCAACAAATGTATCTCAATTTGATCAACATATATTAGCCATTACCGGACATTCTTTAATGAATATACGCTTAATGGAACCTGCGCTAATGATCAACATCTTAGGGCAGCATATGCCATTAGTAGAAGATTACAAAAGTAATTATCCAGATGCAATCTATCATGTTTATGATAAAGGAAAAGCAACTAAGCAACGAAAAATGGGGCATTTTACATTGACTCATCCAAATTTATCTGAATTAGAAGACATATTATATCATTCATCAAGTTTACAAACTTGGCAGGAAATGTTTTGAAAACGAAGGAGAATATTATGGAATTAATCTATCACGGAAAGACAAAAGATATATATCAAAATGATCAAAACTCTATCGTTTTAAAGTTTAAAGATGACTTAACAGGCAGTGATGGTGAGTTTGACCCAGGTGCGAATCAAATAGGTTTATCAATAGATGGCATGGGTAAATTAAATCTAAAGCTCACTTCTTACTTTTTCGACTTACTTAATAAAGCTGGAATTCCGACGCATTTCATCGAATCGAATGTTTCCGAGAATGCAATGACGGTAAAGAAAGCGGAAGTTTTTGGTCAAGGTATTGAAGTTATTACTCGGTTCAAGGCAACTGGCTCATTTATTCGTCGTTATGGTTCGTATATCGAAGACGGGTCTACTTTAAAGGACTATTTTGAAATAACTTTAAAAGATGATGACCGTGAGGATCCATTGATTACAAAAGCTGGGATTTTAGCATTAAACATTATGTCAGAAAATCAATATCAAACTTTAGTTGAATTAAACCATAATATTGCATACATAATTAAAGAGGAATTAGAAAAATATGACTTAGATTTGTATGATATAAAATTGGAGTTTGGCTATATAAAAGATTCGAACGACATTATCTTAATTGATGAGATATCAGGTGGGAATATGCGTGTATATAAAGAGAACCATATTCTTGGCCCAGTCGAATTAGCGCAAATTTTTGTAAGCATTTAAAGAAGGAGACTATAAATGAGCAATTTTATTTTAGTGCCAGCACAAGATTCTTCGTTCTTGTTAAAGGAAGCACATAATTTTCTAGGTATAACCAATTTAGAAGCGGTGAAACAATACGATGTTTTTGAGACAACTGACGATATCGATCTTAACTTAGTATTGCCTTTGTTTGATGAAGGGGTTATTTATTCAAATTTAGATGAATTCCAAACATCATCAAGCTTACGTTACCGCCAAGTTCTTGGTCAGTATGACGAAATAGAAGAGATGACAAATCGTATCATTCAAAACATTAAGGGCCATGACTTAACATTACACCACTCAAAAATTATTCAATTATCAGGCGTTAGTTCTGATGAATTTGAATTATTTAAAACTTACTTTGTTAATGAAACAGAAATCGAATTAGTTTCATTTGAAGAGTTAAACTTTGATATGGGGATAAGCCAAGGTTTAGACTTACATGTAGTAGATAATTTTAATGAATTGGACGATGAAGGATTAAACGAGTTACTAAAAAATTATTCAATGGATCTATCTGATATTAAAGTAGTTCAGGATTACTTTAAATCAGAAGGTGAAAGACCTACGATATTCCAGTTAAAGGTAATAGATACTTATTGGTCAGATCATTGTCGACATACAACTTTTATGACTGAATTACAAAATATCTCTGTTTCTGAAGGGAAATATCAAGAGGCTATTGAGCAAACAATCGCAAGATATAATGATGTTCGCCAGTCTGTTTATGCAGATCGACCAAAGATGAAAGCAATCACTTTGATGGATCTGGCCACAATTAACGCAAAACATGCCAAACAACTTGGTTTGCTTGATAATTTAGATGAATCAGACGAAGTAAATGCATGTTGTGTGCGCATAAAAGTGGATGTAGAAGGTAAGGATGAGGATTACTTACTTTACTTCAAGAATGAAACGCATAATCATCCAACAGAGATTGAACCATTTGGAGGGGCAGCGACATGTATTGGTGGTGGAATTCGTGATCCATTATCTGGACGTAGTTTTGTACATCAAGCAATGCGTATTACAGGGGCAAAAAACCCACTGACTTATTTTGATGAGACACGTGATGGCAAATTACCTCAACGAATCATTAGTCAGCGTGCAGCTCAAGGATATAGTGATTACGCCAACCAAATTGGACAAGCAAGTGGTTATGTACGTGAATATTACCATGATGGCTTTGAAGCTAAACGAATGGAATTAGGTGCTTTAGTAGCAGCAGCGCCCATTGACAATGTAGTACGAATTAAACCCGACCCAACTGATGCGATTATTTTACTTGGTGGACGTACTGGGCGTGACGGTTTAGGTGCTGCAGTAGGTTCATCAATGGTTCAAACTGAAAAATCTATCGAATTACAAGGTGCTGAAGTTCAAAAAGGTAGCCCAACAATTGAACGAAAGATTATCCGATTATTTAGAAACAGTGAAGCAACTCGTTTAATTAAAAAATCAAATGATTTTGGAGCAGGTGGTGTATCTGTTGCGATTGGTGAGTTGGCTGATGGATTAATTATCGATTTAGATAAAGTTCCAACTAAGTACCCTGGTATGGATCCAAGTGAAATTGCTTTATCCGAATCACAAGAGCGAATGGCAGTCGTAGTAGCTCAATCAGATATTGATAAGTTTATAGCTTTATCTGAATCTGAAGATATAGAAGCGACAGTGGTTGCAGAAGTGACTGACTCTGACTACATGGTTATGCAATATAACGGAGAAGAAGTGCTTAGACTTAAGCGTTCATTCTTGGATTCTAACGGAGGCGTTAAAGTAGCCGACGCAAAAATTAACTTCTCAGACATTGAAGATTACTTTACTGATTCGCGAGATATTATAGATCAATTACAAGATGTAAATAATACCAGTCAAAAAGGATTAGCACAAAATTTTGACTTCACGATAGGGAAGAATACCGTGTTAGCTCCTTTAGGAGGCGTGAATCAAATAACTCCACAAGAAGGTATGGTCGCTAAAATACCAGTGTTAGGACAGGATACGTCGACCGTTTCAGTTATGACCGTATCATTTAAACCTACATTGGCACAGATATCTCCATTTCACGGAGCATACTATGCAGTAGCGAATTCGATTGCAAAAGCTGTAGCTCTTGGTGTATCTTATCAAGATGTGCGTTTAACTTTCCAAGAATTTTTCGAGCGTATGATTGATTCAGAGAACTGGGGTAAACCGACAGGTGCTTTACTTGGTGCATTTAATTTGATGGAACAACTTGGTTTAGCTGCAATTGGTGGTAAAGACAGTATGAGTGGAACGTTTGAGGACTTACAAGTACCTCCTTCTTTAGTTAGTTTTGCTGTCGCAACGACTGATGTAAGCAAGGTCAATTCACGTGAACTCAAAGCAACGGATTCTAAAGTATTATTATTAGAGGCAAAGCTAAATCAAGATGACTTAGTAAATACGAATGAATTAAAAGACCTATTCCAGACAATTACGAACTTAATTAATCAAGGTGAAGTAAGGTCTATTTCAACAACCGATAATAAAACAATTGAAATGAATCTCATTGAGATGGCATTAGGAAATGATATTGGCTTTGAAATGAATATGGATTATGCTAATAAAAAATCAGCTCTAGGATTTTTAATTGAAGTAAGTAAAGATACAGAAGTGAATGAATCGCATACTGTGGCTATAACAAATGAAAGTAACTTAGGCACATTTGAGCAAGCATATGATCTAAATACATTAAAAGAAGCTTATACAGAACCACTAAATGATATTTTTACTGATATTGAATTGGTTGAAGCTCTTCCAAAGCTACCTGAATTATCTGTACCTAGCGTTTCTTCAGAAGCTAAGGTCTTAATTCCTGTTATGACAGGCGTTCATGGAGAATATGATTTATATGAATCATTCAAACGTTACACAAATAACGTTGATTTCTTTATCATTAAAGAAGAGCTAGACTATCAAACATCTATTCGAGAATTTGCTCAAATTATTGAAAATTATGATGTCATTGCATTCCCAGATGGATCGATTATGTCGAACCGTTTTGAATATGGACAAGCTATTGATTTCGTTATTCAAGACTTAAAAGATGAATTAGAAAACTTTATTCAATCGAAGCATATTATCGCAATTGGTGCATCATTTGCAGGTTTTGTGAGAAGTGGACTCATTGAATTTGGAAAAGTACAAAAGGGAACGAGCATAAAATTCAAGTCAAATCCTTACGATAAATTTGTTTCAACAGTTGTATCTGCGAATATTATTAACGAATCTGACTATGGTCCAATTGGTTCATACTCAACTGCTTTAGCGGGCTACACATTGAATATTGAATTGGATGAGAGTCAGTTTGATAAGCAAATTCTATCAAAATATACTTCATTCTTTGAAAATAGTTTAGGTATTGATGCGATGACCGATCCAAGCGGACACATTCTAGGTATTAATTCAAATATTGAACGATTTAACTTAGATGGATTCAATAACTTGAATGTGAATGAATCTCCGTTTATAGCGAATTTACTAACAAAAATTAATCTTGCGCTTTAATAGAAATTAAAAAAACACTGCCAAGCCATTCGCTTAGCAGTGTTTTTTAGTGTGCTTATTAAAACGTTATGTTGAACTTCTAACAATTAGATTTGTCTCAAGGAATATTTGCTTCTCAATTCTGTTATTCTTTTCGATTTTTTCACGCACTAATTCTAAAGCTTGAAAACCTAAATCAAAACGAGGTTGATTGACTGTCGTTAAATTAGGACTAACGATATTGGCTAAATCTATATTATCAAAGCCGACTATTGATATATCAGTTGGGATATTTAAATTATTATTTAATGCTGCTTTTATAGCAGCTGCAGCAAAGATATCAGAACTCGCGAAAATCCCATCTATATCACTATTAACGCTCAAATAATAATTAAGTTGTGAATAAGCGATATCATAGTTAATAGTTGAAAAGTACATAATATCATTTTCTGATACATCTAAATTATAATCATTACACGCCTTTAGAAAACCTCTTTGCCGTAAGACTGCATAATTGTGATTGAGCGTAGAGGTAACATGGAGAATTTTCTTTCGCCCGGATTTAATTAGAAACTTAGTTGCATTATAGGCAGACTTATCATCATCGATACTAACAAAAGATAAATCATTATGAAAAATGTAATCTGAACACATAACAGTCGGTATAATACTATTCAATTTTTTGACTGTCTCAGCTTGATCGAATGGAGAAAGTGAGATAATTCCAATCGCATTAATATTCTCAATCAAGGATAAATAATAGTCTATGTCTGATGTTGTTGTTTTTGTTCGCGTAAGGACCATCTTGTAATCAGAAAGTTTAGCTGCTTTTTCAATTCCTGATAAAACATCCACATTGAATGGATTTGCATAATCAGGTACAAATACAACAATTGTTTTAGATTCTAATTCTTCGATAGCAATTTCATACCCGTTTTCGAATAGAGTTTGAGTAATGATTGTCTTCAAGGGGTCACTTACATTGCCTTTATTGTTCAGGACCCTTGATACTGTTGCGATAGAAACGCCATGATCATCAGCAATAGACTGTAATGTAGCTGTTTTTCGCTTACTCATAGATTCACCCCTCATTTTTTAATAGAGCATATCACACAAAATAAATAATGTAAAATTTACATGGATGAAAACATTGATTATTAATAAGGCTATTAATATAATAAAGGAAACACTTACATTAAATATGTAAAGTTTACAGGAAGGGGGATGGCATGAAAGATTTAAACGTAGCTGTTATCGGAATAGGTTTTCTTGGAATACAACATATTGAAGCTATACGACGACTTCCTAATACAAAGGTTGTTGCCATTGTAGGACGCGATTTAAAAAAGACAGAACGTCAAGCAAACGAATTAGGTGTTGATTGGGCATTTAATTCTGTTTCAGATTTATTGAATTCAGATTTAGACATTGATATTGTTCATAATTGCACACCAAATGGCCTTCATTATTCTATTAACAAACAATTAATCGAAGCAAGTATTCACGTTTTCGGAGAAAAACCATTTACTAAAAATGCAACCGAATCTATGGAATTAGTAGAATTAGCTAAAAGGCATGATATTAAGGGTGGTATTAACTTTAATTATCGTCAAAATATCATGGTAACTGAGATGAGAGAGCAAGTAAAACAACGGATTATTGGGAATCCTTGGTTTGTTCATGTGGAATACTTACAAGATTGGTTACTTTATCAAGAGGATTATAATTGGCGAATGGATCCTGAGATGGGTGGAGAATCCAGGGCAATTGGTGATATTGGCTCTCATTGTTTTGATACTATCCAACATATACTTGGAGAACGCATTATAGAAGTCGAAGTGAAAAATCTACGCAAATTTGATCAACGGTTTGAGAATGGACAGACACATAATATATCAAACGAAGATGTTTCGATTATTTTCGCAACTTTTGAAAGCGGTTTAAAAGGATTGATCCGCTTATCACAAGTCACATCAGGGAAGAAAAATGAATTTAAAATATCTGTAGAGGGGGATAAACAGACGTTAGAGTGGAATCAAGAAAAACCAGATAAATTATGGATTGGGAATAGAGATATTGGTAATACAGAGATTTATGCATCTGAACAGTATTTAACTGATACTGCAAAAGATGTAGCGATCTTGCCGAATGGTCATCCTGTCGGCTGGCATGATGCTTTGACGCAAGGTATACGCAATTTTTACGAAGATATAAGAACAAATACTAACTCGGACTATGTAAATTTTGAACAAGCACATTATATTATGAAAATTATAGATGCATGTATATTGAGTGATATAGAAGGTAAAGCAGCTAAAGTCAATTAAAAGGGAGTAAATAAAATGAAAAACTTAAAAAAACTGCTCGTTATAATGGCAACTTTGTTTATAAGCATAGCTGGGATAAATATCGCATCATTAACTCAAGTTCAAGCACAAGATGAACCAGGTGAATTAGCTATTATAATACCTGGAGCAGAGCATGGTTGGTTGGCAGGAGTCGCATATTTTGCTGAATTAAAAGCTGAAGAATTAGGTATCGAAAACTACCGTATTTTAACAAGTTCTAACGTTAATGAACAAGCTTCTCAAATTGATGAAGTACTTGCTCAAGAAGTCGGTGCAGTTGTATTACTACCACATACAGATGAATTATCTTTATCTGCTCAAAAACTAGTTGATGCAGATATACCTTTGATTGTTTTTGATCGTCGTGTTGATGTTGACTATACGGCTTATGTTGCTGGAAGTAATCCAGAAATTGGTGAAGTAACAGCAGAACTACTAGGAGAAGAATTAGAAGGATCAGGTAAAATCGCTGTATTAAACAACCCAAGTGCTGGGTCTGTAAGTTATGAGCGTGTAGATGCATTTAAAGCAGTTATGGAAGAGAATTATGCTGATATTGAATTAGTCGATATGACAGTTGAAAACTTTACTCAAGAAGCTGGACTAAGTGTGGCAACGGATATGTTAGTAGCTAATCCTGAATTAGATGCGATCTTCTCTATTGATGATGAGTCATCATTAGGAATTCTGCAAGCTATTAAAGACGCTGGTCGTGAAGATATTCAATTCTTATCTGGAGCTGGTGGCTCACAAGCATACTTCCAACAAATAGCTGATAGTGAAGACATCAATTTATTTACAGCAACTTACTCACCATCTATGATTGGTGATGCAGTTGAAGAAGCTTGGAAAGTATTAAATGGTGAAGACGTTGAGCAAGATCAAATTGTATCACCTACAATTGTAAATAGTGATAATGTTGATGAATTCCTAGATGAAAACTCTCCGTATTAAGATATAAAGGAATGATTGTATGAATCCTGTTGCAGAAATGAAAGAAATTACCAAGTCATTTGGTAATAATCATGTTTTGAAAAAAGTAGATTTTACATTAATGCCAGGATCCATCCATGCGCTTCTCGGAGAAAATGGTACTGGAAAAACGACACTTATGAATATCCTTGGGAATATTATTTCCAAGGATTCTGGTTCAATTAAACTCTTTGGATCCGCATATGATGAGACTAAAGTAAAAAAACAAGTCGCTTTTATTCATCAAGAACTCTCTTTAATTAATGATTTGACGGTCTTTGAAAATGTCTATTTAGGCCGAGAATTAAAGAAAGGACTCTTTTTAGATAAGAAAGCTATGAAAGAAGAAACAGAAAAATATATAGACATGTTAGATGTTGATTTAGAAGCAAACCAATTAGTTTCTACTTTGAATCCTGCATTAAAACAAATTACTGAAATACTTAGAGCTGTTATGCAACAAGCAAAAATTATTATTATGGACGAACCAACGTCGTCGCTGACAGATGTTGAAATTGATCATGTGTTTAATGTTATCCAAAATTTAAAAAAGAATGGCGTAAGTATTATCTTTATCTCACATAAATTGAATGAAGTGTTAACAATATGTGACGCCTACACAATTATGCGAGATGGTCTTGTTGTTGCGACTGGAGATGTAACGGATGAACTTACTGAAGCTCATTTAAGTAGTCATATGGTAGGGAAAGAATTAAGTACTGAAACGATATATAAACAAAGAACTATTGGTAATACAGTTTTGGAATTATCCGAGTTGACGAAAGACAGACAATTTAAAAATGTTAATATGTCGCTTAAAAAAGGGGAAATTTTAGGGGTTACGGGGTTACTAGGTGATGGACGAAGTGAATTGTTTATGTCCGTTGTTGGAGCTAATACGCCTTATTACGGTACGATTCGAGTCAATGAGAAGGTAGTTACAATAAATAATACAACTCAGGCGATGAAAAATAAAATTACCTATGTACCAAAAAATCGAAAAGAGAATGGTATTGTCTCTGACTTAAGTATAAAAGAAAATATGACCTTGTCTATTTTGAAGAACTTTTACAAAAATGGACTTTTAAATAGTAAAGCGATTCATGATCATAATGAAAACTACATTAATGAGTTATTTATTAAAGTATCAGATACAGATGATCTAATCACCACTTTATCGGGAGGGAATCAGCAAAAGGTCGTTCTTGCTAAGGCGCTTGGGAGTCAACCAGATATTGTCATATTAGACAATCCGACTCAAGGGGTGGATGTTGGAGCGAAACTAGAAATTTATACGTTGATAATGAAACTTGCTGCTGAAGGTATTAGTTTTATTATACTTTCAAGTGAATTTCCAGAATTGTATAACTTGTGTGACCGTGTATACGTGATGTTTCATGGGAGAGTAAAACATGAATTCAATCGAGAAGCGTTAAATGAGGAAGATATAATGCTAATTGCGACAGGAGGTTCAATAAATGAATGAGATTAAAACTCGTGATGATA
The DNA here is from genome assembly GCA_020112395.1 of Aerococcaceae bacterium DSM 111021. Classification (NCBI taxonomy): domain Bacteria; kingdom Bacillati; phylum Bacillota; class Bacilli; order Lactobacillales; family Aerococcaceae; species Aerococcaceae bacterium DSM 111021. The sequence continues at coordinate 247,153 of JACCEK010000001.1, forward strand.
TAAGAGGCAATCAAACAACTTCGACAATGGACAAAATTAAAACAATTTTTGCGAACCATAGTGCAGCAATAGCATTGTTATTTATTATTATTATTGGAATCATTCTAAGAGGTGATGTGTTTTTTACCTATAGTAATTTGATGAATATTTTAATGAACAATTCATTTATTGGCATTATATCCTTAGGGATGACTTTAATTATACTGACTGGAAATATTGATTTAGCTGTAGGGTCTCAACTAGCCTTATCTGGGTTATTTGCGGTAACTTTGTTAAACAATACAGAAAGTGTATTCATAGCAATCTTTGGTGCAATCTTAGTAGGGGCAGTAACTGGTGGACTATCTGGTATGGCTGTATCTTACTTCAACATACCATCTTTTATAGTCACTTTAGGAACCATGCAAATTTATCGATCATTTGCTCAGTACTTTTACAATGGTGGAGGAGTGATGGCAACTTCAAATAATTCTGAACACTTCACGAATATTTCGAATTTCCGCCTGTTTGGAGAAATACCTATGCCGATTGTATATTGGATTATTATTAGTATCTTAATGATGGTTTTTGTACGGAAAACGGCATTCGGTCGACACATCTTTGCTGTAGGAAGTAATGAACGTGCGACATTCTTATCATCGGTAAATATTCATCGAATTAAAATAGGTGTGTTTATCATGTCTGGGGTACTCGTTGCCATTGCTGGTGTTTTAGAAGCATCTCGTTTAGGAAGTATGAACTCTGCTTCATCGGGCCGTTCTTACGAAATGGATGCAATAGCGGCTGTTGTAATAGGTGGAACCGCAATGAACGGTGGACGTGGAAGTATCATTGGAACAGTTTTTGGTACATTGACTATTGGTATTATTAACAATTTGATGAATCTATTAGGAGTCCCTTCATTTTTAGTTGGAGCGATTAAAGGGTTTATTATTATTGGCGCAGTGATGTTACAAAAAGTAATGTCTAAACATAAAGAGTAGGTGTGTATATGAAATTAGGCTTAGTAACAGCAATACTAGAACATATGAATTTTGAACAAGTGATTGATTTTGCCTCAGAAAACCAGATAGATAGTGTTGAATTAGCGTGTTGGCCAAGTGGAGAAGCAGGGCGGCGGTATGCCGGGGTCTCACACATTGATGTGAGAAGTTTAACTGAAGAAAAAGTTAACTACATTAAAGACTATGCGGAGAAACGGCATGTAACTATTTCGGCTTTAGCATACTATCCTAATCCGTTATCAGGTGACAGACAAAAGCGTGACGAAGTGGTAGAACATTTGATGCATGTAATCACAGCAGCGGACCAATTAGATGTAAACTTAGTAACTACATTTATTGGGCGGGATCAAACAAAGTCATTATCAGAGAATTTGGCTACTATAGAAAGTGTATGGAGGCCTATATTAGACTTGGCAGAAGCTAAACAAGTTAAAATTGCGATTGAAAACTGTCCTATGTTGTTCACAGAAGATGAATGGCCAGGCGGTCAGAACATTATGACTAGCCCTTCAAATTGGCGGAAAGTTTTTAATATCCTTGATAGTGATTACTTGGGGTTAAATTTTGATCCCTCACACTGTATCTGGCAACAATTAGACTATATTAAACCTTTATATGAGTTCAAAGATAAGCTATTCTTTATTCACTTTAAAGACATGAAACTATATCGCGAAAAATTAGCGGATGTTGGTGTGATGGCTACTCCATTAGAGTACATGACCCCAAAATTGCCTGGTTATGGTGATGTTAATTGGTTAGCATTTCTTTCAGCCTTATCAGATATTGGATATGATGGTCCTACGAGTATCGAGATAGAGGATAAAGCGTTTGAAGGCTCACGAGCAGCAATCGAAGATTCTATAAAGCACAGTGTTAAATATATGAGGAATGTCATGTATTAAGACTTGAAAACAAAGGCTAATTAGTCTTTGTTTTTTATTTTTAGAGAATAAGTTATAAAGTGTAATAAAGACTTGTGGCTGGTATAATAAAGTTGCAAGTGCGTGGCGATTATACGGGCAGCTCTGACGAATTAGAGACTCATTTATTTATAAAAGGAGTGGAAAAGATGAAGGCAATACCATATTTTAATTTCCCTAACACTAAGGAAGTTTTAGCTTTTTATGAAAAAATAGGAGCAAAAAATATCCGCATATTACTAGCATCAGATGAGATGTTTGCTGATATGCCACCCGAGATGGCTCCAAAAGACCCTGATGAGTTTGTGATGAATGCTGAATTTGAACTTTTTGGCAATACTATCTACGCTTCTGATTCATGGGATAGGCGTGATGTTGATCACAGTGGTAGTAATATTAGTTTTGTTTTTACTTTAAGTAATGATAATGAAGTTCAAGTAGTAAAAGATTTTTTCGATAAAGCCATAGAAAATGGTTTTACGGTTGAAATGCCATTAGAAGCTTCTGAATGGACCGAACTGTTTGGTATGTTAAAAGATCCATTTGGTTTATCTTGGATGTTCAGTGGGGAATAAGTATACATTACAGAAAATTTTCAGTTTTAGAAAAGAGTTCAATTGAACAAGATTAATATCGATAGTGAGTATCTGGCAAATAGTGCATTAGATACTCACTCTTCTTATCCCATTGATTGATCTTATATTATAAGGAGTGTTAATAATGAAAGTGATAAAGACAATGATGGTAGTGATTTTATTAAGTGTTGTGCTGAGTATACCAAGTAGGGTAATAGCTAATGATGATGCGTCAAATTATTTGGTGTATGAATCAACTGACATGGCTGCTTACACTGAGATGAATATTGATATCGTTAATACAACTATAGTGATTCAGTTAGGTGAGCAATATAGTATAGATGTGTATTTATCCCAAGATGACTTAGAATTTGAGGAGTTATTTAATATAGACAATAACAACGGACGTCTAACGATTGCTGAAAAAGATTGGAAAAATACAGTTAAATCAATATTATTGAATGTAAAATCTCACTTTATTATTACAGTTCCTGAAATGAATGAATTAGTGGCGAACATCGAATTTATCAATGGGGAAATCACAATTAATAATGAGATTAAAGAGCTGACGCTTGATTATGTGAATGGGGATACTAACTTATTTGGCAAAGATGCGTATCCGATGGATATTGAATTTATTAACGGTGACGTTATGTTAGAATTTGGTCGTTATGATGCGGATATAAATATTGAATTTATTAACGGTAATTTGAATTTTTTCGGAGATAAATCTTCATCGAGGTTATCAGCATTTAAACGAATGACTGGAGAAAGAACTCATACTATCAACATTGATGCAGTTAACGGATCTGTTACGATAGTAGAACAAGCAAGGTAAAGTTGAATCCTTTGAAATTACAGAAAATCCTGTGTAAACTAATAACAATAGTAAACGTTACCAATAATTTTAGGAGGACAATATAATGAAAGCAGCATTTCATGGACATGCAGTAGTGAGTTTAGAAACTGACAAGGGAATAAAAATTTTAATTGATCCTTTTATCACTGATAATAGCTTGACAGATTTAGATGCAAACACTGTTGAAGCAGATGTCATTCTTCTGACACATGGACACTCGGATCATATTGGAGATACGCTAGAAATAGCTAAACGAACAGGAGCTGTCGTAATTTCAACAGTTGAAGTTGTGAATTACCTAGGTTCACTCGGGTTAGAAAAATTACATGGTATGCAACCAGGTGGGGCACACGAATTTGATTTTGGTCGGGTAAAAATGACCCCTGCTATTCATGGATCATCCATAGAAATGGATGGTAAGCCATTCACATTAGGATTGGCAGCAGGATTATTAATTACTGCAGATGAGCAAACTGTTTACCATGTTGGAGACACAGCTTTATATTCTGACATGAAGTTAATTGGCGAACTCAATGATATTGATTTAGCTTTTATCCCAATAGGCGATAACTTTACGATGGGACCAGATGACGCAGCTATCGCTGCTAAATGGTTGAAAGCTAAAAAAGTTGTGCCTATACACTACAACACGTTTCCATTAATTAATCAGGACCCGATTATTTTCATTGATAAACTAGATGCTAATATCGGATTAATCCCAGTGATCGGGGAAACAATTGACTTTTAATTGATACATTAAAAATACAAGAGCAGCCGACAGGATTAAGTTAATCTTGTCGGCTGCTTTTATATAACTATACTAATTTAAACGTTAAGTTTATGATATTCCCTTTACTTAATATACTAGATACTTTGCAGTGACGATGAATAAAACGATTAATTCCGGATAATTGATCGTCGTCTAATTTAGCATCCGTCTCTATAACAACATTTGCATTTAGTCGCCATTCCGGTTTCTCATCGATAAAATCACCCTCAACATGTGCTTTCAAAACAGAAAAATCAATTTTTTTCATGTTTAAATACGAGACAGCCGTCATTAAATGGCAGCCAGATAATGAAACTAGGAGCATACCAGTTGGTGAGGTTCCTTGACTAATTATATCGGGAGTTCGTTCGGTAAAATCCATTGTATATGTAAATCCTTCTATACTTGATTCCACAACATATTTATCTATTACTTTTGCATGAGTCACTTTTTCTGCCATTGATAAATACCTTCTTTCCTATCTTTTATCCTTCAAGATGTATTTCATTTAGCTATATTATAACATACAGAATTATATGGACAGCACTTCGTTGTTGTATAACTAACGGTAATTATCTTTATATTTGAATATATGCTCAATTGCATTTTTGACTTAGCCTTTTATCAATATACATGTTAGGATAAAGTCATTATGTTTTTAGGAGGACAATATGAAGGTTCCAATATTGTATGAAGACAACCATTTAATGGTTGTAGAAAAGCCAGTAAATATACCTGTACAAGAGGATACAAGTAAAGATCTTGATTTATTTAATTACTTAAAAAAGTTTATAAAGGTAAGAGATAACAAGCCGGGCAATGTTTATTTAGGTTTAATTCACCGACTGGATAGACCTGTAGGCGGTGCAATGGTCTTTGCTAAAACGTCGAAAGCAGCTTCGCGACTCTCTAATACTTTAAGAAAGCATGAATTGAATCGATATTATCTAGCTACAGTTATGGGTAAATTACCAAAAAAAGAAGATAAAATCACTCATTATTTATGGAAAGATCGTAAGATTAATCAAGTATATGCTGTTGACCGGAATCACCCTGAAGCTAAAAAAGCAGAGCTTAGCTATGAAGTATTGGACTATAAAGAGGGTATGTCACTTGTTCGTGTACAATTACATACGGGACGCTCGCATCAAATACGTGTCCAGTTTCAAGCATTGGGAACACCATTATATGGTGACCAAAAGTATGGCGACAAGAGGATTAAGCCGAACACACAAATCGCTTTGTGGGCGAATGAAATAGAAATTCCTCATCCAACTTTAAAAGAAGTTATAAAAGCGACATCAAATCCACCTCGTATAGAACCGTGGAATTTATTTTTAAATAATTAAATAAAGAGTCACTATAGGTGTTTATTACTAAAACGAAGTAAAAAATACCTAGAGTGACTCTTTTATAATCTAGAATATAAAATTTATAAACTGTCAGAAGTATATATAATATTTCCAGAATTTCCAGTTAAATGTTGCGTATTTTTATTTCTCGCAACGTATGACTCTTTTCCTGAAAGTCTAAGAGCAAGCCGATCATCTTTATTTAATAAAATTTGTTCTGCCCAATATAAGTTATCGTTAATAACTGAAATGGGTTCTGAAAAAGCATTATGTTGAATTAACACTTCATTAAAAGTGTACTTTAACTTACTCAGTTTTATTAATGCATCACGGTACTCTTTAACAGGAGCACTAGAATCAAGGTTTAGCAAAGTCGGATTAGCACATGCATCACCTAACATAGCCACCTCTAATTCTGGTATGATAAAGCCCATAATACCTTTAGTATGACCTGGAAGGTGAATAGGTTTAATGGTTATTCCACCTAAGTCAAATACATTCGATTCATTATAACTAACATAATTTACAGCTTCATATGGGATAAAATTTTCTTTAGGAAAAGATTTACCATGCCGACGCATCACGCTGTTCATGATTTTGTGTCTAGTCTCAACTTGTGTTCCGTATTTGACGAGTTCAAAATCATCTTCTGGAAGATAGACCAAATCGAATTGCATATTCCCCCCAGCATGGTCAGGATGTCCATGGCTGCAAATGACATCATACGGAATATCAAGAATATTATCTACAATCTTTTTTAAATCACCATAGCCAAAGCCAGTATCGATCAAGACTGCTCGATCATGTCCTTTGATGATATACGAACAAACATAGGGCATTTTTATTCGAATAATCTCATCACTAATGGGTTCAATTTCAAATAATTCCATACAAATTCCTTTCATTTTAATCTATATTTTAATTATATCATTTGTAAAACCGTTTGAGCTAATATAGACTAATTAAAGCAGATTATTACACTCATATTGATATATTCTTCTGATCACATATGAGAAAATTCATTTTAAAACAATTGAGAGAGGTTACTTTTATGCTAGATACATTTAAGTCTTTATTTACACGATTACTATTCACTGGTATTGGTCAAGTTTTATTAATCATATTATGGATGCAATTTCCAGGTCAAGAAGCAGCAGGGTACTTGCTTTTATTGTTATTATTGGGCATACCCGTCGGGGCTATTTCAAATGCATTAATCAAAAAATTGATCGTTTACGTGATGGATTTAACGGATTCTAAAATATTGAAATACAGTCTTCCATTTTTAATCATAGTAGGGAGTTTTTTAATTTTAGTCCTTCTTATTTGGTTGTTACCTTTTTTATATTTAGTTCTATTTTATATAATTCTATCCTTGCCATTACTAATTTTTGAAATGATTTTTTATTTGTATAAGGAATCAAAAGTAGAATGATGAATACAAAAGGTGACTGGTGTGAATGAAAGTTTTTTTATTTGATTGTTGCGTATGCTGCTAATTGGAATTCCACAAGTTGCTAGTATCTAATGATCTGCATAAGAATATACTTAATATTTTATCAATAATTTTCCTACGTTTAGGTGGTCTATTATTTATATTAGTTTTTTTGTTCACTACCATATTTAATATGAGAAATAGTTATTCATTTACCTATTTTATTTAAAACAAGTAATAAAAGTGTTTAGAAAATAATCAACGTCACGTTGAACACATTGAAGGAGTATAATATGTTAACAATTTATGGATTAAGTCATTGTACAACAACGAAAAAAGCAAAAAAATATTTAGAAGAAAAAAATTTAAAGATTGATGATATTATCGATATCCGTGAGAATCCACCAAGCGATATCATTATTAAAGCAGCAATCAATCAAGCTGATGGAAATGCCCGTAAAATTATGAATACATCTGGAAGTTTATACCGTGAATTGGGTTTAAAGGATAAACTTGATAGCATGAATGAATCAGATATAGTTGAATTACTAAAAAATAACGGCATGCTAATTAAACGACCACTAATTACAGATGGTGATACTATTACAACAGGTGCAAGAGAAACGAAATTAAACCAAGTGTGGTTAGAGAACCACTAATTTAATCTTTAAGAGGTAACCACTATGAAATCAAAACTTTTTAATTTAACCAAGCAATTTATTTTCCGACTAATATTAACATGGCTCGGCCAATATGCCATTATAGTTGGTATTAGATCTATCGATCCAACGAATTCTATTACCGAAATTGTCTCACTCCTTCCTCTTACAGCAATGTTTTCATCACTTATTAATACAGCCTTATTTTGTTTTATTGTCTTTGCAATCAATAAAGTATCGAGTATGCGTGAGAAAATAATGATTACTATAGCACTAATATCAGGGTTATTTCTCCATTCTATCGTTTTATTTGTTGCCTTAGAAGGGATTTTTGGAGTTATTTTTGCGTATTTATTTTTATTTATTTTACCATTTTTACTCATTGAGACTATTTTATACTTTATCCGTAACCGTAAAATATTATAAAGTTCAGTTTTATGAATCCCATAATATGAGTTTGCATTAGATTTAATTAATCGTTTTCTAATAAAACATTGACAATGAATACCTTATATATTATTCTTAGTTCAATTAAATTAATTAAACGCTTTGAAATAGAAAGTAGACTTAATAACCTTTATAGAGAACTCATGGTTGGTGGAAATGAGTGAGCGTTAGTAAGTCGAAAATGACTATTGAGCGGTCATTCTGAATGCAGGAGCAATAAGGATGAACGGATGCATTCGTTAAAAATGTCACAGTGTATTTATTATTATGGATATTCATGCACTGGTTGAGATTATTCTAGTGATGGAATGATGAATATAGGTGGTAACACGAAGTTAAACTCTCGTCCTTGTTAGGGTGGGAGTCTTTTTGTTTTAGATAAAATCATAAAAATAAAGTGGAGGAATATATAATGAGAAAATGGTTAAAAAAATTAGGATTAATTAGTTTAGTTGGTAGTTTATTTGTAAGTAGCTCAGCTTCAGTTGCTGTACAAGCGCAAGATAGAGATTTTGAAGGTGAAAAAGTTTCTGTTGGTGTAGTTGGTACTGAATATGAAGAGATTTGGAAATATGTAGCAGATAAAGCATTAGAAGAAGAGGGGATTGAGTTAGAAGTAGTACTATTGACTGATTATAATATTCCTAATGAAGCTTTAAGAGATGGGTCTATAGATTTAAATGCTTTTCAACATGATGTTTTCTTGGAAAATTGGAATTCTGAAAACGATGGTGACATTACTACGATTGGCTATACTTACGCCGTACCAACACGTATTTACTCACAGGAATATGATTCATTAGATGACTTACCGAATGGCGCAAAAATCGCAGTAAATTCAGCTCCTACAAGTTTAGGTTATAACTTACAAACTTTAGTACGTGCTGGGCTGATTACACTAGATGACAGTGAAGAGTTGTTACCAACACCTTCAAATATTTCTGATAATCCGAAAAGTTTAGAATTAATTGAGTTAGATGGAGCTCAAATTCCGGCTGCCGTACTTGATGTTGATGCGGCCTTTATAGATAATTCATTTTTAGGTGGAACAGACTTTGTCCCTACTGATGCAATCTATGTTTATGGTGATACTCCGGAAACTATTAACATGAGCCGTGTGAATAATATTGCAGCTCGCACCGAAGATGCTGAAAATCCTTTATTATTAAAAATCGTAGAGTTATTCCAACAAGAAGATGTTGCTGCTAAAATTGATGAAGTCACTCAAGGCGGAAGTCTAGCTGCTTGGGAGATAATTGAAGAAGCTAAAACTGTTCAGAACGAAGATTAGTTATTAAATTATAAAAAAAGTTACAGAGTGAACACAATTGTGTTCAAAGTATGATAGTGTTAATAAGGAGGTTGATAAAATGAGCACAATTACAGTTCGTGTTACAGAAGATGAAAAACAATTCTTGGATGAGATGGCAAAATTTGAAGGGAAAAGTTTATCTGAATTATTAAAAACAACCACTCTTGAGTATTTAGAAGATACTTACGATGCAAATATTGCGGATTACTCCTATCAAGAATACTTAAAAGATAAAAAGACACGTCCTTTAGCAGATTTAATGTCTGAATTGAATATATCATGACATACCAAGTTGAAACGACCATTCATTTTGACAAACAGATTAAAAAAATGGATCGGTTTGTAGCGATAACAATATTAAAGTGGCTAGAGAAAAAAGTAAATAATTCTGAAAATCCAAGAATTTATGGTAAGCAATTGAAAGGCAATTTATCTAACTATTGGAGATATAGAGTGGGGGATTATCGAATTATTTGTGAAATTAATGATGATACCCTGATTGTTTTAGCTATAGAGGCTGGTCACAGGCGAAAAATATCTAATATCTTAAACCAATGTAATTACTAATAAGTAAGTGCATTGGTTTTTATTTATTAAGCACTTTATAGATAAAATCTTGCATATTCTCTATTATGTTTTATAATGGATATAGATAAGTTGATTGCGCTTTCAAAATAGAAAGGTGTTGGTTTTGATGACAAAAATATACAAGAATATACTTTTGCCAGTTGATGGTTCACAACAGTCTATCGATGCATTCAAACGTGGCGTTTTATTAGCAAAACAATGGGATAGTAATGTCTATTTGGTTCGTGTAGTGAAGGATGATGACAATCAAGAAATTACACCAGAACAACGCGAATCACTTTTAAACTCACTAGAAGAATATGCGCGGAATGAAAGAGTGTCTCTAAATAAAGAATTAATATACGGAGATCCACGCACACAAATAGCAGAAGTTTTAGTTAACCGTTGGTCGATTGATTTGATTATTTTAGGAGCTACTGGTAAAGGTCGAGTAGCAAAAATGTTAATTGGATCAATTACAGATTATGTCGTTAGAAATGCTCAATGTGACGTTTTAATAAGCCGTTAAATACAATGTAAAAAGCTACTCTGATAATAAAGGAGTAGCTTTTTACATTGTATCAAACGGAAGTATATTTAATTGAAATATTTTAAAAATATTTCAATTAAATAAATACTATTTCATCGCTAATCTGCTATACTAATTCGACGTAGTAAAGAAAGTAGGAAAATATGAAAAATATAACATTTGAATCAATGGGCATAAGCTCAGAAATAACGACGGCACTTACAAGTCTTCGTTATTATAAACCAACAACGGTTCAGCAAGAAATTATTCCAGTAGTATTAGAAAATCGAGATGTTATCACTGAATCTCAAACAGGTAGTGGTAAAACAGCGGCATATGGAATCCCACTGTGTGAACAAACTATATGGGAAGAGAATAAGCCCCAAGCTTTGATTCTAGTTCCTACGCGTGAGCTAGCAATGCAAATCAAAGATGATATTATGAATATTGGGCGATTAAAACGTATTAAAGTAACATCTGTTTTTGGAAAATCATCATTTAAAACACAGAAGTCAGAATTAAAACAGAAAAGTCATATTGTTGTAGGAACACCGGGACGGATATTAGAGCATCTAATAGAAGGAACTTTGAATGTAGATAAGGTGCGCACTTTAATCCTCGATGAAGCTGACGAGATGCTTAATATGGGCTTTATCGAGCAAGTTGAAGATATTATAAAGTACTTACCTAAAGAGCGTCAAACGATGCTATTTTCTGCTACAATGCCTTCTGAAATTGAGCGTTTAGCTGTTTTCTATATGAAACCAGATCGAGTTTCAGTAAAAATAGAAAAAACTGAAGCAAACACACCTAACATTTCACAATCTTATATTAGAGTGAATGATATGGTAAAAGAAAAATTGCTATTAGATTTATTGACTCTTGAAAATCCAGATACGTGTATTATTTTTTGTAACACTAGGGATGAAGTAGATACTGTTGATACCTTTTTAGCGAAAGCAGGTTTACCTATTGATAAGATACATGGTGGTATGGATCAAGATGATCGTTCGGATGTTATGAATGAATTCCGTTCTGGTAAGCTTCGTTATTTAGTAGCAACCGATGTTGCTTCACGTGGTTTAGATATTGATAATGTTACTCATGTCATCAATTATAATGTGCCATTTGAGAATGAAAGCTTCACACATCGTACGGGACGTACAGGAAGAGCAGGCAAAACTGGTGTGGCATTGACATTGGTTAGCCCTAAAGAAGCAAGTCGTTGGCGTGAAGTCCGTGATTATGCTTTGGAAGAGAATATCGAAGTAACAGAAATTAATGCTCCTAGTGACCGCGTAGTTAATAGCGCAAAGCCAGCATTCGAAATGAAAATTAACTCACGTCCGGTATTGAAAGTTGCTCGTAATAAAGAATTAAATAAAGATATTACTAAAGTATATTTCAATGGTGGGAAAAAGAAAAAGCTTAGAGCTGTCGATTTTGTAGGAACTTTAACGAATATTAAAGGTGTCGAAGCCGAGGACATTGGTATTATTACCATCCAAGAAAATGTCACATACGTTGAAATACTGAATGGTATGGGACCATATGTTATCACTGAGATGCAAAACCGAACTGTAAAAGGGAAAAAATTAAAAGTTCATAAAGCGAGAAAATAATTAACATAACACCCAACCCAATATCCAGAATATTGGCACTGGAAAATTATAATCCAAACAAAAACATAGTGAGTCTCTATTTACAATTAAGAGTACTCACTATGTTTTTTGTTATACTAAATTATACTGCTTGTTAATAGCGTTTTAGCCATGTATTAGGAGAAAATAGAATTAACATTGGGAATATTTCTAAACGTCCCATGATCATGATGAATGATAATATTATTTTGATAAAAGGACTAAAATGTGCAAAGTTTTGAGAGGGTCCGACAATGCCTAAACCAGGTCCAATATTATTAAATGTTGCGGCTACCGCACTAAAAGAGGATAGTAGATTTGGAGTTTCTAAACTAACTACCAGCACTGCCACAATGAAAATCAGAATATAGACCACCAAGTAACTTAGAACAGTATTAGCCAATTTAGAATCTATACGACGACCTTCATATTGGATGGCAACGACTCGATTAGGACGAATCGTTTGTTTAATTTCAGCCCAAGCAATTTTAACTAATAATAAAACGCGTGAAACTTTTAAACCACCCGCGGTCGATCCAGCCATTCCTCCGACAAACATCAATAGAATGAGTATCAATTGCGAGAATAAAGGCCAATGATCAAATAGAGCAGTTGAATAACCCGTTGTTGAAATGATAGAAGCTACTGTAAAGAAACTATCCCGAAATGCATTGACAACACCATAAGAGGTTGAGATCAAATTCATGGCGATTAAAAGCACACCTACGGCGATAATTGCTAGAAACCAACGAAGTTCTTCACTTTTTAGTACTCGCTTCGCTTGATGTATGAAGACTAAATAGAACAAATTGAAATTGATACTGAATACAATCATACCGATACTTAAAATCATCTCAACTGTAAAACTTTCATAAGGTGCGATACTCCCATTCAAAACACCGAAACCACCCGTTCCTGCTGTCCCAAAAGCTAGTAACATCGCTTCGAAGAAGGGCACACCGGCAAGATACAAGCATATTAGGGTAATCATCATAAAAGTGAAATAAATAATATACAAAATTCGAGCGGTTGAAGACAACCTCGAAACAAGTTTACCAAAGGTAGGTCCAGTCATTTCAGCTTTCATGATATGTACTGATGACGACTCAGCTTTAGGTAAAATGGCCAAGGCGAAGACTAAAACTCCCATCCCACCAACAAAGTGGGTGAAACTACGCCAAAACAACATTGAATGTGATAAAGCTTCCACATCAATTAAAATACTTGCACCTGTCGTTGTAAATCCACTCGCCATTTCAAAAAAGGCATCGACGAACGATGGAATCTGTTGGCTTAGAACAAAAGGAATGGCACTAAAAAAAGAAATAGAAATCCAAGATAGTGATACTATCGCAAAACCTTCACTCGCATAGAAAGTACGACGATGCAATTTCGTCCGTGATAGGGCAAAACCAATAACAAAAGTCCCTAGAGAAGTACCAAGAAAACTAGCAATATTTACCCAACTTTCTTGATAGATCACACTGACTATTAAGGGTAATAACATCAGTCCAGCAAGAATCATTAAAATATTTCCGAGGGTATAGCGGATAAATTGTTTATTCATTATGGCCTCCTTACTTCAAGATATCATCAATATCGCTAAATGCCTTATGCTTAGTTACAATAAGCACATGATCATCAGCTAAGATAACATCGTCACCTGTAGGATATATTAATTGCGAGCCTCGTATTATGTAGGCAATTAAGACATTGTCTTTTGTATTTAGATCTTTAAGCTTAATATTCACCACACGACTGTTTTCTTTTACAAGGAATTGTAAAGTCTCAACTTGGTCATCAGCAATTCTAATTAAAGCCTCTACATTTGATGCCGTTGCATTTCTTAAAGAGCGAACGTATCGTAAAATCTTGTTTGTTATTAATCGTTTTGGGGTCACGATGGCTTGCAAGTCCGAGTCACCCAATATTTTTAATAAGCCAGTTCGACTCACTTTTGTCATGACTTTCTTAATACCTAAAGATAGGGCGTACATCGAATTAATAATATTTTCCTCGTCGATACCCGTCAAACTTAAGACCGCATCAAAATTCTCGATACGTTCTTCTAATAACAATTCCTGTTCCATTCCGTCGCCTTTAATCACAACGACTTGTGGGAATCGGTGACTGAGGTCTAAAGCTCTTTCTTCATTTAATTCAATCACTTTTAAATCAATATCCATCTTACTTAGTAGATGAAGAGTGTAATAGGTCAAACGGCCTCCACCAATAATTAAAACCGATTTAATTTTTTCTTCACGATAACCAGCTTTGGAATAAAAGTTTGCTAAATCTTCTCGAGATCCTGTCACATAAACACGATCCCCAACTCTCAAGACAGATTGTCCACTTGGTATAATCGTTTGTTTATCATGGGTTAGGGCGCAAATTAATACTTCACCATATTCATTTCTAAATTGATTTAAAGACTGATCGGCCAACGGGCTGCCAGCTTTAATTTCTAGTTCAACTAGATTCACACGGCCTTTACCGAATTGTTCAATACTGAGTGAATGCGGGAACTCAATACTTTTGGTAATGTAACGAGCAGCAACCATCTCTGGATTGATAACTAAGTCAATACCTAGGCTCTCACGAACAAATTCAATATGATTTGTATATTTAGGATTTCTTACACGAGCAATGGTGTACTTAGCACCTAATTGCTTAGCAATAATTGAACTTATGATATTCGTTTCATCCTCAGGTGTCACAGCAATAAACATATCACACTGTTCAACACCAGCTTCGACTAAATTATCATAATCCGCGCCGTCACCAACTAAACCTGTTATGTCGGTTTTATTTATAATGCGATTCAATCTTTCTGGAATGGTTTCGATGAGAACGATATTATTATTCTCCAATGCTAGTTCTTGGCAAAGAATTTCACCAACTTTTCCTCCACCTATAATGACAATATCCATTTGACGATTCACCTTCGTTTTCATAAAATTTTAATTTAAATAAGTTGAATATTAGCAATTTGACTTGATCCTAAATATACATGCAATGAGAAGCCTGTAATTGCATGGTTTAGACTAAGAAATATAAGAGCTAATAAGACAGTCATTTTAAACTATATAAAGCAATATTACAATAGTTTCATCAAGTAATAAAGAAAATATTGCTGGCAATATCATAAGTGGTTAAACAAGTATAAAGTGATGCTGTTATGCGATTAGGAAAATTGAAAACTTCAAAAAGATAGAAGTTTGAGTCATAGGATAGATCGAGGAACTTAATGAGATGTAAGAGATCAATTTGAATTTTAAAAGAAAATAGAAACATCAAAATTGATTATTATCATATTACTTAAAATAGAATTCAGTCTCTGAGTATCTTTACGCATAAGTCTAAGCATAATAATCTGAATTAACCTCAGAATCGATATTTAAATTTATGCGGAGAAAAAGAAGTAGGGTTGGCGAGATAAAACATGGATATTGTGGAATAATACATTTTCTCATTCGAGTTTACATAATATATATTATCGAACTTTATTATTTGAGAGAGTTTATCATATACTTATAGAACAACTCATTAATATGAAGTAATTATACTGATTGATATACTTCATATAAAAAATCATTACAACAATTACTTGTAATTTCATTGAGAGCTAATTTATTATTTTAGTTATGGTTTTAGCTGAAGATTCAAGCGAAGAATCTTCAGAACACATTGAGTCTTGTAATAATGATAAAGTTGATTCTGTAGATAATGAATCTGAGTTTGAAGTCGATAATCAAAAAACGATTTGCCTATAATCAGTTTAGCTGGATTCACTGAAGCGAATGATGAAGATGAAATTCAGCTTATCTTGCTATAGATAGTATTATCTACAATGTCACAATTTTGATGCATAGACAGATAGAAATCACTAAAATATGATGACCGGTGGTACTGATTAGTTGAATCAGTACCAGCTCACGACACAGATATTTTAGAGTTTTTTTCTATAGCTGGTCGTTTAGAATAATGAATAAAATAAAAACTCCTAACCAAAATTTCGGTTGGAGATTTTTACTTTAAAACTCATTAAATTCTTTATCATCTTGATTGTAGATTGAAATAACACCGTCACCAATGCTATAATGCCAACCATTTAACGTTAATTGACCATTTTCAACACGATTTTTGATGTTATCATACGACATAAGATTACTTAGTTGCTGAATGACATTCAATTTCTCAAGTCGATTTGCTTTGGCAGTCATGCTATCATTTGGCATCTCTTCAGAGATTTGCTTACGCAAAGCATCTAACTGAGATATCCAAATACCTGTATATGGGAGTTTCTCTATATTTTCAGGTGGATTGATACTAGCTGCACAACCACCACAATTAGAGTGTCCACAAACAATAATGTTTTTTACATTCAAAACTTCTACAGCATATTCGATAGCAGATGTCGTAGATGCATATTTAACGCTCTGCCCCGCTGGTGGGACAATATTAGCAATATTTCTAATATGAAATATTTCGCCTGGATAAGCTTGTAATAAACGTTCTGGGCTTACTCGAGAATCAGAACAACCAACAAATAATGTATGGGGCTTCTGTGTGTCACTTAGTGACTCATATAATTCTTGATTTCTTGCATAATCTTGATTTTTAAATTGCTTGAGTGCTTTATATATATTTTTCAAATGCAAAAACTTCCAATCTTATTAGTATAATATTAAGTTTACATATTTTATTGAATTGAAGCAAATTTGAATTATTTATATCAAATTTATTACTCCATCTACAACTTCTTGCGTAGTTAAGTGATCTGTTTCTATAGTATGGGTTGCGCACGATTGATAAAAAGCAAATCGATTCATATATACTGATCTTAATTCTTCAATCGAATTATTTTGAGCAATAGGCCTTAGACTCACTTGATCATCCGTGATTCGTTTTTGCAGTATGTCAAAATCAGCTTTTAGATATATCACATTATTCATTTTTTCTAGAAGTATTCTGTTCTCCACAGTTTCTACACATCCTCCACCAGTGGATATAATACCGGGGAGTTGATAATATTTTGATAGATATTGGTGCTCAAGTTGTCTAAATTGAGATTCTCCGTGTATTTCGAAATACTTAGATAATGGCATGTTAATCTCTTTCATAATTTCTTTGTCTAAATCATAAAATGGTTGATTTAATATTTCACTTAAGTTTCGCCCTATGGTGGTCTTTCCAGCTCCCATAAATCCGATTAAAATCATAAAATACACCTCTATTAATTATTATAATTGCGCTTGGGACATACTACTGATTTCATCAAAAAATGTTGGATAACTAATATTTACACAGTCCGCATCTTCTAACATCATCGTTTCATTGTCGGGTATGAGTAACCCAGCTATTTGTAGCATCATCCCTATGCGATGATCACCAAAACTTTTGACATTCGCCCCATGAAGAGGTGTTGGACCATGAATAATTAATCCATCTTCAGTTTCTTCGATGTTTGCGTTCATTTTATTTAATTCAGATGCAATAGCATTGATTCGATCTGTCTCTTTAACACGAAGCTCTTGAGCGTCTTTGATAATAGTTGTTCCATTCGCTTGTGTAGCAAGTAAAGCTATGATTGGGATTTCATCAATTAAACGTGGGATGATATCACCAGAGATCGTTGTTCCTTTTAGACCACTAGCTTCTATTACTAAGTCTGCACTATAACCATTTGCCCGCATATTTACAGATAAATTACCACCCATTGCTTTAATAACATCTAAGATTCCTGATCTTGAAACATTTACACCCACGTTCCTTAATTCAATTCGACTGTTTGGAAGTAATAAACCAGCACCCATAAAGTATGCTGCTGACGAAATATCACCAGGTACATCAATTTCTTGTCCTATAAGTGTTTGGCCGCCTTGTAGTGAAATTACTTTGTCAGTAACATTAACCTCAACGCCAAATTGCCTTAACATCTCTTCTGTATGATTACGAGAAGTCGTTTTTTCTATGATTTTTGTCGTACCTTCAGCTTGTAGTCCTGCTAAAAGAATTGCTGACTTAACTTGTGCGCTAGCAACTGGCATCTCATACTTAATGGCCCTTAATTGTTCAACAGGCTCAATTGATAATGGGGGTAATTGTGTATTGTCATCCCCTTTAATCTTTGCTCCCATGCTTTGCAATGGGAGCAAAATTCGATTCATAGGTCTTTGGCTCAATGATGCATCTCCAGTAATAACACTTTTAAACGGTTGCCCTGATAACAGTCCGCTTAATAACCTCATAGTCGTACCAGAATTGCCCGCATACAAAGTAGATTCTGACTTTAATAATCCTTTAATTCCTTTGCCGATGATCGTAACTATTTCACCATCATCTTGAATATCTACTCCAAGTTGTTGCATAATTTTAATCGTACTTAAACAATCATCTGCTCTTAGGAATCCAGTTACTTTTGTTACTCCCTCAGCAATTGATCCTAAAATGATAGCACGGTGTGAAATGGATTTATCTCCAGGTACTGTTACTTTATACCGGATGTTTTTAAGTGAGGTAATTAATTCCTTAGACATTTATTTCTTCCTCACTTTCCCACATTTCGGGATTTTTACTGTATTCACGATAAGATTTGACCGCTCTTTGTAGTTCTATGAAACTATCATGTGGGAATTTTTCAAGTATTGCTTGAACTAACTCGGTTGCTATTACTGCTTGGGCAACAACACTTGCTGCTGGAACTGCGGTTGTGTCGCTTCTTTCAATGTTGGCTTCGTAGTTTTCTTTAGTGTAAATGTCGACACTTTGTAAGGGTCTATATAAAGTTGGGATTGGTTTCTTAACCCCACGAATGATTATTGGCATACCATTGGTCATACCACCTTCTAACCCACCAAGGTGATTACTTAACCTGTAGAAGCCCTTTTCAGGGGTATAGGCGATTTCATCCATTACTTCACTACCGTAACGTCGACCTACTTCAAATCCATCTCCAATTTCGACTCCTTTAAAGGCATTAATACTCATAATAGCTTGAGCTAATCGTCCATCCAATTTTTTATCAAACTGTGTGTAACTTCCAAGACCTGCAGGTAAACCTTCAGCTATGACTTCAACGACACCTCCTAAAGTATTTCCATCACGTTTAGTTTGGTCAATCTTCTCAATGACTGCTTGTTCTTGAGTTGAATCGACCATCTTAACAGGAGATTTGTCAGCTAAGTCACGAATGTCACTTAATGATAATTTAGTGGTGTCTGCTTGTCCTTGAATGCCACCTATTTCACATACATAAGCAACAATATCGATATTTAAAGCATTCAATAATTGTTTAGCAACCGCACCTATAGCAACTCGCATAGCAGTTTCTCGCGCAGATGATCGCTCTAAGACATTACGTAAATCTTCATGATGGTACTTAATACCTCCAACTAAATCAGCATGACCGGGGCGTGGGCGATGTACTGCACGTCTTTTACGACTTTTAGGGTCATCATTAGGCTCAATACTCATCACACTTTTCCAATTTTTATTATCGCGATTTGCAACAACCATGGTAATCGGAGAACCTAAAGTTTTTCCGTAACGAACCCCAGAAGTAATTTCTACAGTATCTGTTTCAATTTTCATTCGATTTCCACGGCCGTATCCCTCTTGGCGTTTTGCTAATTCATGGTTGATTCCATCAACATCAATCGGTAGCCCAGCAGGTAAACCTTCAATTATCGTCGTTAATTCTGGTCCATGTGATTCCCCAGCGGTAATAAATCTCATCATATGTTTTCCCAACTTTCTGTGATTTGTGTCATTTTTATAGGTTTTTATTCATAATATTCAATATCTTTTCTGTGTTCATCTTAAGTCCAGTTATCAAAGTGTAGTTCAATGCTGCTTGATGTACTAACATCTCAATTCCACCAATGATTTTACAACCTTTTGCTTCTGCTTGATGCATTAATAACGTTTTTCGTGGGTCATAGACAATATCACAAACAACACAATTTGGATTAAGCCAATCTTCATTTTCTAGTATCGAATTCATAGGGTTTGGTGACATACCAACAGAGGTAGTCTGAACTAATATCTCGGTATTTATCATTATATTTTGTACTTTTTCTGACTCGCCTAAATCAATTAAACTAATTTTAGTGTTTGGATAGTCACTTTTTAATTGTGCAATCACTGTCTTTATCTCCAGAGGCCTTTCAATGTTTCTGGCTATAACATTGACTTCACTGACCCCTTCAAGAACAGCTTGAGTCAGTATAACTCGGGTCGTATTACCTGATCCAAAAATTGTTACTTTTTTACTTTTAATCATTACGTGATGAGCCTTCACTGCATTCCAAAACCCTTCACCATCAGTGTTATATCCAACCCATTCATTGTTTTTTAAAACAATCATGTTCACAGCTTGTACGTATTGTGCTGCTAAGTCTAATCGATCGACACACTTTATGGCTTCAAGTTTACCAGGCATAGTAATATTAATTCCACTGACATTTAAATTTTTTAAAGCTTCAATTCTACTTATAGTTTCCTTTTGTGACGTTTCAAAGGCTAAGTAAACTATGTTTAAATTATCCATTTCAAAGCAACTATTATAAATTAAAGGTGATTTTGAGTGATGGATTGGTGAACCGATAACAGCAGCCATTCTACTCTTTCCATTAATTTCTTTTATGAATTTCATAAGAATCCCACTCCTTTTCAAACCAGTTTTGAAAAGTTTTTATATCGACTACTTTTAATTCACAATGACCAAATTCACTAGGTAGAACAATTGTCATTTGATCGCTACGTCTTTTTTTATCACTTTGCATAACCTTTATTAACTGTTCAGCTGTATAGTGAGGTTTTTCCCCGAGCAGATGATACTCATCTAAAAGCTTCTTAAATATCAGTGGGAAATCTTCAGTTATATAGGTTTGGGATACAGCCATTTTAGTAAATACAAGCATCCCTAAAGCAACACCACGACCGTGACTTATATGATACTTACTACTTTGCTCTAGTGCATGACCTAAAGTATGGCCAAAATTTAGCAATTGTCGTAACCCTTGATCAAATTCATCTTCGATCACAATGTTTTTCTTCATGATGACGCATTCTTTTACTATTTCAACTAAGTCTAATGATTTAGCATTTAACGGTTCTTCCCGATCAACTAAATACTGAAGTAAAGGTTCATTCATTATCATCGCGTATTTTATTAATTCACTACAGCCATCTTCAAAAACAGAAGTGGGTAAAGTTTCAAATGTATTTATATCACATAAGACAGCAACAGGATGATGGAATGCTCCAACTAGATTCTTTCCTTGCGCTATGTCGACTGCTGTTTTTCCACCAACTGAAGAATCAATCGCTGCAAGAAAAGTAGTTGGAATCTGAATATAATCGATACCTCTTAGGTATATACTCGCTGTAAAACCAACTAAATCCCCAATGACTCCCCCACCGAGTGCTATTAATACGTCATCACGAGAAAAATGTAATTCAGCTAAATAACTAATAATACGTTCGACCATTAATATACTTTTCTGTGCTTCACCAGGTGGTAAGCATAAGAATGTAATCTGGTCACTTATCTTGTTGAGATTATCTTTTAAGTTTTTTAAATAACCATGTCCTTCTACATTTTCTTCGGTAACAATTAATACTTTACGGCCTTCGATGAATGGTTTTAATAATACTTCTGAATCATTTATCAATCCTCGTCCTATCATAACTTCATATGGTTGTGTGACTGGGATATCAACTCTTTCCATTAGACTGTCTCCAGGTGATTATTACTCATATCTAAGGTTTTCATGAAGTTATGTAATTTCCACACTTTATCTGTTAACGTTTTGTACTGTTCTGGGTATAAAGATTGAGCACCATCTGATTCAGCATGATCAGGGTCTGGATGAGTTTCAATAATTAGCCCATCTGCTCCAGCAGCAACAGCAGCTAGTGATAATGACTCAATGATGTCACGGCGACCTGCTGCGTGACTGGGATCAATGACGATTGGTAAGTGACTCAATTGTTTAACTATAGCGATGGCTGAAAGATCTTGTGTATTGCGCGTAGTAGTCTCGAATGTACGTATACCACGTTCACACAGAATGACATTATCATTCCCACCTGCCATAATATATTCAGCACTCATTAACCATTCCTGTATGGTCGCGGACAACCCTCGTTTTAATAGAATCGGTTTATTTGTTCTTCCTAAAGCTTTTAATAAGTCAAAATTTTGCATATTTCTCGCACCTACTTGGAACATATCAACATGATCAAATAATTCAATTTGATCAATTGACATCACTTCAGATACGATAGGCATATCCATTCTTTTACCAACCTCACTCATCATATCAAGACCTCTCTTACCTAAGCCTTGGAATGAGTATGGGGAAGTTCTTGGTTTGAAGGCACCTCCTCGAAGCATATTCCCTCCAGCTTCTCTAACGTATTCAGCTGTTTCCTGTAATTGATCCTCATTCTCAATTGAACATGGTCCTCCAATCATTGCAAAATGTCCCCCACCTATTTTCATATTACCAACTGTAATGATACTTGCATCTGGATGTAACTGCTTGCTCGCTTTTTTGTAAGGTGATTGAATTTTTTCTGTCGTAACAACTCTTGGTAACTTTGTTATTAATTCCAATTTGTCATCAGTAACAATCCCATGTAATTCTAAGGTGATACCCTTTGTATGGGGAAGCAAAGTGACATCTAATTCTAATTGTTTTAGTTCTAAAGTTAACTTTTCTAACTCATCTTTACGTGTGTGGGGGTTTAATTTTACAATCATTTTAATATCCTCCTAGGATGGTGTTTTGTATTTTTTGTTGTTTTGCTATAACATTTTGACGCGTCTCCTTCAAAATAAAACTGCTTAGACTAAAAAAATTATATAAAAAGACCTAGCAACAATAATCACTGTTAGTCAGTGATTATTGTTGCTAGGTCTCTGGATATACTTATCTAAACTTATAATAAACTAGTTAGATAGATGTATCTCAAGTTGTCCTATTTGAGTGCAACATAAATCACTTCTACTTGAATAAAAGTAAAAGTAAAAATAGTTATAGAAGCTAAAAAATGTTGCACTCATTAAAGATTTCAAGATACTTCCTCCTAACATTTATTATTTGATTAGAATCATACACCTTTATTATAATTGTGTCAATAGATTCTAATCGATTTATAATAAAAACCAGAATTAATTTATTTTTGCATTAAAAAATGACATGTAAAGTTAATATTACGATAAAAAATAAACAACCTGTGCCAAATAGTAAGTAGAACACCCATTTCAGATTAGCATAACACAGGTAGTATAAGTAATCTCTGATTCTTTACGACGTATACTTTGTTTATTCACTACTAGGTACAGCTTATATTCTGGACCAACTACTCTAAAGCTTTTATTTGACACATGATACCTTAAACAAGATCGTCATTCATGCAATTCGACACACACATGTTATACTTAAAATAACATATCTTAGAAAGGATGTAATTATGGGTTTACTAGTAGACGGAAAATGGCACGATCAATGGTATGACACTAAAAGTACCGGAGGTCGTTTTGTTCGTAAAGATTCTCAATTCCGTAATTGGATAACTGCTGACGGAAGTGCTGGACCAAAAGGAGATGCTGGATTTAAAGCCGAAAAAGGACGCTATCATTTATATGTATCCTTAGCTTGTCCTTGGGCTCACCGTACACTAATTATGCGTAGTTTAAAAGGCCTGGAAGATTATATTACAGTATCGGTTGTGCACCCAGAAATGTTAGAAAATGGTTGGACGTTTGAAGATGGACCTGGTGTTATACAAGACTCAATTAATAATGCTGAATATTTACATCAAGTATATACCGCAGCTGAACCAGATTATAGTGGGCGAGTAACTGTTCCAGTACTTTGGGACAAGCAAACAAATAAGATTGTTAATAACGAATCATCAGAGATCTTACGTATGCTTAATTCTGCATTTGACAAAATTGGAGCCAAATCTGGTGACTACTCACCAAATGAACTAATGGCTGAGATCGATAGAATGAATGAAAAAGTATATGATAATGTGAATAACGGTGTCTATAAATCAGGATTTTCTACTAAACAAGAAGTTTATGAAGAAGAAGTAACAAAATTGTTTAACGTATTAGATGAGTTGGAAGACCACTTAGACAACCATCAGTATTTAGTAGGCGATCAATTAACTGAAGCGGATATCCGTTTATTTACTACATTGGTACGATTTGATGCAGTCTATTATAGTCATTTCAAATGTAACTTTAAACGTATTATAGACTACCCTAATCTTTGGCGATTAACACGCGAGATTTACAATCTTGAAGGAGTTGCGGAAACTGTAAATATGCAACATATTAAAGATCATTACTACATGAGTCATAAAACAATTAATCCTACAGGAATTGTTCCTAAAGGACCGAAACTAGATTTTAGCTTATAGAAATTCGAAAACCAGCCTTGAATTAGGGCTGGCTTTTTATTTCTTATAATTTTAAATTAAATAAAGTCAAAAACAGTTCCAACATCATTCTGTTCTGCACGGCGACGCACTACTTCTGCTACAGCTACATCTAATGCACCAGTACCGATAGGGATACAAATAATTATCTCTTTACTGTAATCAGTTAACGTTACTTTATCGGCTGCTAATTGCCCCAATGTACAATAGATATCATCTTCAGAGATTTTCCCCGCATTAGTAAGTGGTTTCAATACTCCACGATGTAATGCCTGATCTATATGGTCTACGATTATTTTATCTGCAGATAGTATGAGATCTTCGCTCACTTCTTCAAAAGAACCCATAGGGAAAACAATCGTACCTGGTTTTACCATTTCTTTTGTAATAAATGGCTTCTGAGCTGGTGTAAAAGTAAATAAAGCTTCATTATCAGTCGCTTGCTCTGGATGGTCTGGATCAGCTATAATTATTTCACCAGTTACATATTTTTCCATATCAGCTTTAAATTGTTCTGCAGTAGATCGACGATGATTCCATACTACTAAACGATCGATATCATATAAATCAGCAATACACATAGTAGCAGTTCGCGCTTGAAGACCTGCACCAAACATCCCCACCGTTATCGTATCTTTTTTGCCTAAATATTTCAATGCTACTGCTGCCTGTGATCCAGTACGCATATTTGAAATATAAGAACCCTCCATAACAGAAGTGAATGTACCTAATTCAGGGTCAATCAATGTGATGAGTGCTGTAATATAAGGTAAACCTATTTTTTTACGTTCCCCAGCAAAACCACCTACCCATTTTTGTCCACCTACTTTTAACCAATCAACATAGGCTGGCATCGCATTCATAAAACCTTCGTTTTGTGGCCAATTACCAGTCTCACCTAAATCCAATGTAACTTTTGTTGGATTTACGATTTCTCCCAATCCAAACCCTTCAAATGTCTTATCAACAACTTCATTAATCTCTGAAACTGAAATTAAACTTTTAACTTGTTCTTCATTTAATAATCTTGTCATATTCTCCTCCTAAACCTGTTAATTAATTTAAGCAAATTGAGTGATCGAATAGATATTCAAACACACCCTGCTTCTATTTTACACCAAATATAATTACTTCGCTGAAAAAATACAAATAATATCTATTTATGGACACGCAACTAAAATTGCAAGCAATAGTATCAACGATTAAAATTAATATTAAAATATAAAGCAAATCGTAATATGTTATAAAACCAGTGTTTTCTATTTATTCATCTGATGATAATCAGAGCACATAAAATTATTTTATTATGAAAATAACTCAATGAAAACGGCATCACTGTTGATTTGTTAGTGTTGGTTACGTTTTTAAACAAAAAAAATACTTGTAATTAGATATAGATTAGTTGTATAATCAAATCAAATAAAAGCGCATTCATCACACAACTTAAAGTAATGGTCTTTATTCATGAAAATTAATTCGAATGTCGGAAGGCGGGATAAAAGGGAAAATATCGTCGTGAAGTTGGCTTTCTTTAAAAAGATATACACATAACAAGGAGGATTTAAAAATGTCACAACAACAACAACAAGTAGAGGTAGCAGAAAAATACCATACGGCAAAACAATGGGAGATTGCCCTTTTCTCTTTAAACAACTCGGCAACAAATCTCTATTTATTCGCTTTTGGTTTCTTAACGTATTATGCAACAGGGGTTGCAGGACTTGCTACTTTAACAGTAAGTAACTTACTTGGTTTTGCTCGATTATTCGATGGGCTTATTGATCCAACGATTGGAATTGTAATGGATCATGTTAATTCAAAATGGGGACGTTTCCGTCCGATTATGCTAATTAGTAATATTGCATTAATTTTATCATTCCTTTTCTTATTTAGTTTACATCGTTTTGATGGCGCTATGTTAATGGTTTTATATGTTATTGCTTTAATTTTCCACAAAATCGCATATTCATTCCAACAAACAGTAACAAAAGCTGCTCAACCGGCATTAACTAATGATCCAAAGCAACGCCCAATGTTCTCAGTTTATGATACAATTTTTAGTTCAATCGGAGTTTTTGCAATAGGACAAGTTATTGTTTCTAACTTCTTATCGCCACGTCATGGTGGGGAATTTAACTTAGCATTCTACGGAGAGTTTATTACAGGTATCGTAATTATTTCTGCTGTTTTAACTGTATTGGCAATGATTGGTATTGCACGTAAAGATAAAGAGGAGTATTTCGGTCTAGGTGATGATACAGTAGAAACAAAATCACTAAAAGACTATTGGTCTGTTATTAAAGGTAACACACCACTACAAACACTTGCTCTTGCAGGTGGAGCAATGAAATTATTGGCTCAACTTTATAGTGATCAAGCAGTTGTAGTAATTGTTTTTGGTATCATTTTAGGTAACTACGGTCTTTCTGGACAGTTATCTCTATATCAAATTATTCCAAACTTAGTAATAATCGCTGCTTTAACAGCGCTTGCCACTCGCAAAGGATTAAAGACTTCATATACAACATCACTAATTTTTTTACTAGGTTCATTATCATTAGTAGCAACAGTGTTATTTACATCAAATGATACGACTCAAATTTTCACTACGGGTGGAATTCCAATGTTATTATTCATTGCTGGTTATATCGGTATGCGTGTTTTTAGTTCTTACCCTACTTCAATTGTATTAACAATGGCTGCAGATATTACTGATTATGAGACTGCTCGTTCAGGTCGATTCGTATCTGGTTTAATTGGAACAATCTTTTCATTAACAGATTCAATTGCATCATCATTAGCTCCAATTCTGATTGGTTTCGTTGTAGCAGCTATCGGATTTACTGAAGCTTATCCAGAGGCGGCTGAACCATTAACGGATGCATTATTCACAGGTGGTATCACATTGCTGGTTGTTATCCCTGCTGTAATTGCATTAATCGCATTATTCCTAATTATTAAGTATCCACTTAATAAACAAGCGATGGAAGATGTTCAAGCAACGATTGCAGCTAAGAAGTTAGATAAAGTTGCAGCTGGTGCAGCTCCAAGTATTCTAACAGAAACGCCAGAATCAACTCAACCAATTGCTCGCTTTGAAGATGAAGAAGAAAAATAATATAAATTAAACTGCATGAAAAAAATGATCGGATAAGTTTTCCTTAACTTATCCGATCATTTTTTATATAGTGATGTTCCCGAAAGCACTTATTTAAGCATAAACACAATGTTATAGGCTTTAATAACCTATGTATGAAGTTCTTATTAAAATAAAATACCTCCGTTAAAACAGCAAATTTCAGCATAAAACCAAAGTGTTAAGATAGATTGGTTAAAACACACTTAAAAAAGTCATCAAACCTTTGTAATCTAGTATTGATTGAATATATAGTCAAATAAATCATCACTTAACTCTCCAGTGTTACCGGTAATTTCATTAATCGTATAATTTTCAATACGGTAATTATATATGTCTACAAAGAAGACTTCATTTTCACTATCTCTAACTGGTATAACAGCTACTTGATGCGGAAAAGCATCTCTGAACATAATCCCCACTGCTGGTACTTCCATTGAGGTTTGAGCTAAGCCAGTCAGTGTATCACCAACATTTAACATATCCTCTTCGATTCCATTTGAATAATCAATCCCTACTTCTGCATTATTCCATTGAATCTCAACACTTTCAGCACTTGCAAAAGCTAATTGATTCTCAAAGAAATAGACAGTTAATATACCTACACTATTAATATTATTGGGATCTTCAAATCGATAGGCTAGAGCTGTTATTGGGTCTTCTAGTTCTAATTCCGTCATTTCAACTTCAGGTTGAAAATTTTCTTTAACTTCTTCCATAGTAGTTCCGGCTACATTATCTTCTAATCCACGCATAACAGCATTATCCAATAAAACAGTGAGTTGCTCTTGAGCAAGTCGATAACCTAAATTATCCGTTGTATTCTGCGTAACTAGTTCTTCAAGTGAATCAGATGGAATGAAATCTGCC
Source organism: Aerococcaceae bacterium DSM 111021 (assembly GCA_020112395.1). Classification (NCBI taxonomy): domain Bacteria; kingdom Bacillati; phylum Bacillota; class Bacilli; order Lactobacillales; family Aerococcaceae; species Aerococcaceae bacterium DSM 111021. Next base: position 275,686 of record JACCEK010000001.1, read on the forward strand.
ACAGCATAAAACAATAATTGATCAGACATAGGTCTTAATGTACCATCATTTACACCTTCATAGTTCTCAGGTGTAAAGTAAACACTCGTTATAAAAACATCACCTTCATATGTTATAAATTCGAGCATCTTCTCTTCAGTACTATCTTGTGATGGTAAAGCAACTATGGACCCGAGTTGCTCATCTTTAAACATATTGACTAAACCTACAATTGTTGGATTCCCATTTTGTAGAACATCCATACGAGGCCATCCAGGACGGATTGCTTCGTTGACATCCTCTAATGGCATGGTGTTTTCATTTGGGATATCTATTTGGTTGCTTATAAAAGATGTAGCGTATAAACCATCATTATAAAGGTAAAAGTGAATTGAAAGCTGATCTAAATTTGATGAATCATATGTATATATATATTCTTTCTCATAAGCGTCATACTCAATAACTGTTTCTTCAGCATCTGGAGAAAAAAACGCTGATATTTCTTCATAAGTACTACCGTCACCCGTGGCTGTGTCTTTGGTATAATCTTGATACTCTAAATTCGTCAGTAATTCAATATAATCTTCCCAGACAGATTCTGCATCGGGTTCTAAATCGAAAGTATTATCCATTAAATTAGACAATTGACTAATAACATCTTCAGTTTCTGACTTTTCAAAATTTTGTGCACTTACTGGACCGATTTGACTAATCAACAAACATAATATACTTAAAACTACAAAACGTGAAATAGACTTCAAACCATTCATCATTATCCCCTTCTTTCTTAGTCTCACTCATATTTTAACACGCTTACATTATGAAATACATTGATATACTAGGGTTGTCTGATACTAATTATTAATAAGAAAAAAGCCAGCATTTAAGCTGACCTTACAAAAATTTTAAAATCCTAAGGAATGAGTATCGTTTTACCATTACCAGACCGAGTTAATAAATCTTTATGAATCTTTTTTGCATCTTTTAATGAGACACGATTTCCAATAATAGGATTTAATATGTCATTTTCTAACATAGCAATTAACCCAGCTGAGGCTTCCTTGTAATCTGCTTCAGTTAAATTAGGTAATGATGCACCTAAGATATTTAAATTTCGGCTTAAAATATGTCTAGGTGAAATTTCGATTGTATCTCTCGCTCCAACCACTACTATTCGCCCTTTTGTTTTGATAATTTGCATGTCTAATTCAAGGTTTTTATTTGCTAAAAATTCAATAATCACATCTGGACCACTGCCATCAGTATATTCCTTCAATTCATTTAAATTATCTTCACTTAAGTGATACATAGCGTAATCAGCACCATTATCTAGTATTGATTTTAAACCTGATTCATTACTCGATGTCCCTATAACCTTAGCGCCAATTGATTTAGCCATTTGGACAGCTAGTGTCCCGACCCCACCAGTAGCTCCATGAATAAAAACAGTTTCACCCGCCTTTACCTTAGCACGTTGAAAAAGCACATGATAAGCTGTAAAACCAGGTATGCCTAATGCAGCGCCATGTTCAAAAGATGAATGTTTTGGTAGCCTTAAAACTATATCTGAATCGACAACAATTTTTTCAGCATAAGTTCCTGATTGTTCAATGTTTCGGAATGTACCAACGAAAACACGATCACCAATTTGAAATTTTGTTACATCATTTCCAACTTCCTCAATAACACCCGCCCCATCAAATCCAGGAACGAAAGGTAGTTTAGGAACATATAAATTGTAATTACCCGTTAGAACATAAGCTTCATTAGGATTGACTCCAATAGCATGCATTTTGATTTTTACTTGGTTCTTTTTTACTGTTGGTTCAGATTTAACTTTATATTGTAATTTTTCGTAGTCTCCGAATTCTTCGACTACAATTGCGTTCATTTGTTTATTTTTACTCATGTTTTCTCCTCTTTCTTAAATTGTCAATTAGACTCAGCAGAAAATATATATTAAAATTTGAATAAAAAACACTTCCAGAAGAAGTGTTTTAAATAAAATTATGCCAATTTACGGAGTGCTTGTAAATCTTTTATTTTAACTGATGGCGCTCCAGTATCACTATATAAGAACTCTCGAGGAGTTTTACTATTAGACATAGCAACAATTAATCGATCACGATACGGCTCAGCAAGTTCATCAAATAAAAATTGTTCATCTGAAAGGTTTAATTGTTTTCGAAGAGATTCAATTTCACCCTTTGTTTTCAATTTATAAGAACGACTTGGTAATTTATCTGATATATCTCTTTTTTCAACCCGATAAAAATAATTTTCATCACCATAATTAATTTCTAATGCACCAGTGTTCGTTCTAGTTTTAGTAACATTAGAATATTTATCTTTTTGTAATTCCCACCAAGTTTCAATACCTTTTACAGCTTCTTCTTCAGTATGGTAACTACCATGTTCCTTACGAAAGTTTTCTCTACGATTAACCCAATAATTTGTATAGACAGTCTGATTCATAGTATACCTCCTAGACATAGTTGATAGCGTTATCTTATGATACTTGTGAACTAAGGTCAAACATTTAGCTTTCTAGATTTTCTAATTTCCAATCTATAGGAGTTTGTCCGTTAGATTCTAAAGTAGTATTTACTTGAGAAAATGGTTTTGATCCAAAGAAAGAATGTCTAGCAGAAAATGGGCTTGGATGGGATGATTCGATAATATAGTGCTTATTCGTATCAATTAATTCTTTCTTTTGTTGCGCATGGCGCCCCCATAATAGAAATATTACTGGATGATTTAAATTATTTAATGCAAGAATTGCATGATCTGTAACTTGTTCCCACCCCTTATTTTTATGAGAGTTAGGCGTATGGGCTCTTACAGTCAGTACTGTATTCAACATTAAAACACCTTGTTCAGCCCATTTCTTTAAAAAACCATGATTTACTGGGGGGTAATTTAAATCGTTTTCTAATTCTTTATAAATATTTCTTAAAGAAGGTGGTATTTTAACATGTTCTTTAACCGAAAAACTTAAACCGTGTGCCTGACCTTGTCCATGGTATGGATCTTGTCCAATAATTACAACTTTAACATCGTTGTATGGTGTCCATTCAAAAGCAGTCCAAATATCTTCTTTAGGAGGATAGACAACATGTTCAGCATACTCTTCTGTTAAAAACCGCTGTAAATCTTGATAAGTATGTGTATGTGCAATTTCCTCTATTATCGATTGCCAAGCGTTATTCACTTTTATCATCATTTTCCTCCTTATTAACAATATATACTTTACATTAAATCAATCAATTTGTTAAACTTAATCCATTATATAAATATTGAGGTGTCCAATTGTCCAACATAATATTACGCGATGCAACATTAGATGATGCAGAACAAATTTTAAAAATATATCAGCCATATATTGAAAATACAACAGTAACTTTAGCCATTCAAGTGCCTTCCATCGAAGATTATAAAAAACGTATGAAAGCTATTATTGATCATCTAGCTTTTATAGTTGCTGAAGAAAATGATAAAATAGTTGCATATGCTTTTGCAAACCATTTTCAAGAAAAGAGGCAAGCATACAAATACACTTGTATTTTAAATCTATTTGTTGAGCCTTCGTATTACGGAACTGGTTTAAGCCAAAGATTATATGAGGCAATTGAAAATAAATTGAAAAAGAATGGTATCGTTCAACTATATTCAAATCTGACAGCGAGTAATATTGCTGGTTATCGATTTCATCAAAAAAATGGCTATACTGTCGTAGGACAAATGCCGAAATTCGGTTTTAAATTTGATGAGTGGCATGATATTATTTGGATGGCAAAAACAATAAATTCTGAATTTTAAATTTTTTAATTATAATGTAAAAATATGTAAGAAATCTCTGGAATCGTGCGTTCCAGGGATTTTTATTTTATCTTCCAAAGTAAAAGCAGTTTCATTCTTTAAGTAATTAATAACAATACGTTCTGGATAATACAGAATGAGGGTTATTGAACGAGGAACCAATCTTACTGAATCTAATATATTTTCAACGACATTTTTAAATATTTTTATAGAAAAAGGATTAAAAAAATAAAATATTGTATCTTTAGAATTAATAATATAGTCATCTGCATAAGTATGCTCTAGATTAATTACATTGTTTGCTACTTTAAATCTGTTTTGGTACTGCTGCAAATTTTCCTCTAATTCATTAAAAGTCATAGGATGTAATTCTACACCTGTGACATTAATACCGAAACGATAGTGCATATAAAATAACGCTCTCCCCGTTCCACATCCCATATCAACAAATCGATCATTTTTAGAAATTCTTAAATTATTGAATAATAAGCTTAATACATCATAATCTGTAGACTCTAAGCGATGATAATCATATATTGAAGCTTGCCAATCTCTTTCATTCGTTGTTTGGATATTTAATAAGTTATCCCATTCTTGGTTATTCATTTAATCACCTGTATTAAAAAACGGGCCTTATGCCCGTTTAAGATTTATTTATAAAGTAAATATTAACGTGTCATTCCAAAATACGCATTAATACCATTTACTAAACCATTAATTAACTGTTTTTGATAAGATGGATTAATTAATTTTCTGAATTCAGCATCATGATCTTGGAAACCTAATTCAACTAAAGTTGCTGGTATATCCGTAGTACGTGTAACGTGTAGGTTTTGAGCTCGAGTTCCCATATCATTAGCACCAGTTATTGCAATTAAACTATTTTGAATAGCATTCGCAAGTCTCTTACCTTCTGGAATAATATCTGTTCCAATATGGTGATCCATCGTTTCATATCCTTTTTCATCGATTGATGTATCGTGATATAAAGTGACAATACCATGTGCACTATTAGGTATTGGCATTGCGTTGTGATGCACACTGATATATGCATCAGGCATTATGCTATTAGGTTCAAGGTGACGTTGATGTAATGGAATCGTTTCGTCATATGTTCTTGACTCATAAACGATATAACCTTGGTTACGTAAAATGCTTGATAATTGTGATGTAATATTCAAGTTTAAATCTTTCTCTTTAGCATTATTCGCTGCAGATCCAGTTTCTGCACCACCATGTCCCGCATCAATATACACAACATTTTTACCTTGAGGTACTTCTACAGTTGCAGTTTTCGGAACATAACCTACAACACTTCCATTAGAATTCAACAGTTCAATATACGTATTTCCGCTTACATTGTATTCTCTATTTACTGTAAAACGTTGACCAAAATAATTTACAACATCACTTGTACGACCAGTGTATGATAACGTCGTTCTAATTGCTTCAGTTTTACCATTTAATTTTACGTCGTAATTAACAGTTCTTGGTGTCACAGCAGATAAATCTGGGATAGATTGATTTGATCCAGAATTATTATTATTGTTGTTACCACCATTGTTTGAACCAGTTGGCTTAGAAACAATTAAAACATCACCGGTATATAGATAGTTACTAGATAGTTTATTCCAGTCTTTAAGATTTTGAACAGTAATCCCATTTGCAGCTGCAATTTTATATAAATAATCGCCAGGTTTAACTGTATATGTTTTTGTCGGAATTGTTGGATTCGTTGGATTTGAAACATTATCATTGCCGCTATTATCAGAATTTGATGGGTTCGATACAATTAATCGATCTCCAGGATGAATTAAGTTAGATGAAAGTTTATTCCATTCTCTTAACTGACCTTCAGTGATTCCATATTGACTAGCAATTTTACTCACCCATTCACCTGATTTTACAACATGCACCTTTGTAGGTGTATTAGTGTTGCCAGGAGTTTCATTCTTATCTTCTTCTTTTTCTTCTGGCTTAGGCGCTGGTGTATTATTACTTGGTTTTGAAACTACTAATATGTCACCTGAATAGATATAGTTAGTTGATAACTTATTCCAATCTTTAATGTTTTGTACAGAAATTCCATAACGATTTGCAATAGAATATAGATACTCGCCTGATTTTACTGTGTGAGTTTTAGTTGGCGTAGTATCTGGTTTATTGTTCTCGTTGTTTTCATTACCAGTATTTCCTGACGAAGCAGGGTTTGAAACAACTAAGCGATCTCCTGGGTGGATTAAATTGGAAGAAAGATTATTCCACGTTTTTAATTGTTGATCGGTAATACCATACTGTGTAGCAATTTTAGTTACCCATTCACCAGCTTTCACAACATGAATCTTCTTAGTTGTGCCGTTGTTTGGTACATTCTCGTCTTTATTATCTTCAGGTTTTGGAGATGGTGTTGGTATATTCACAACTGGTTTTGCAACATTCAATACATCACCTGAATAAATATAATTACTTGATAATTCATTCCAGTCTTTCAAGTTTTGTACGGTTACACCAAATTTAGAGGCAATTGAATATAAATAATCACCAGACTTAACTGTGTAAGTTTTAGACTGTATTGAACTATCTGTATCATTATTCGTATTATTTGAATCATTATCTTCAGTTACTTTAGTAGAACTAGATACTACTAAGCGATCTCCAGGATGGATTAAATCTGAGGATAAATTATTCCAACTTCTAACTTGATTAGCTGTAACACCATATTTCTGAGCAATTAAATTAACCGACTCTCCAGCTTTTACAATGTGAATGTCTGAAGTAGTACTGTTACCAGCTGAGTTATTATTTGAATTATTATTTTCATTTACTTCTGGTGAAGTAGCTACCGATTTAGATACTTTTAGTACATCTCCTGAATAAATATAATTATTAGATAAATTATTCCAATTTTGTAGGTTCTGTACTGTGACACCATGTTTTAAAGCGATTGAATAAAGTGAGTCTCCAGCTCTAACTGTATATGTAGATCCAGTTAAAGTTACGTCACTCATTGTATTAACTTCATTATTGATAGGTGGTGTATTTGTTACTTCAGTTGTACTATCATCCAATGTTATATAAGAATCTTGTTCTTCAGTCGAAGGAGTAGAAACATCTTCATTTGGTGAAGTTTGACTCACTAGTAAACTTTGACCTGGAAGAATCATTTCAGTACTTAAGCCATTTATTTGCTTAAGTTGTGATAACGAAAGTCCATGACGACCTGCAATAGAATATAAAGTGTCGCCAGCCTGTACCACATACGTTGATGATACTTCTTGAGCAGCCACTATAGTTTGTGATCCACCGATTGCAACTAGCGCTGCTAACGAAAGTGAAACTGTAATCCATTCACCACGCCGTTTGCGCATTATCTTTTTCTCCAAAATGAACACTCCTTAAATTTAATGTAATTATCATAATTATAACATATTTACGTTACCAATATGTTAATAAAAATTATAAATTTTAATATATTAGTTATCCGCTTTAGCAAATCGATTTTCAAGTAAGTTCATTAATTGAGATATAGTAAATGTCATAATGAAATATAATAGAGCTGCAAATAAAAGTGGTGCAAAAGTTGTATAAGTTGCTCCTCTCACTGTATCAGAAGCAAACATTAAATCTTTGATTCCTAAAACGGAAACAATTGAAGTTTCTTTAATCAATACCGCAAACTCATTACCAATTGCAGGAAGAATATTTTTAATGGCTTGAGGTAACAGAACTTTTCTAAATGCCATCCATTTAGGTAAACCAAGAGCTCTCGCTGCTTCTGTTTGACCGGTATCAATAGATTGAATACCACTACGCATAATTTCTCCCATATAAGCAGTTGAATTTATTGTCACTGCTAATACTGCTGAGAGAAAATCATCTAAGTAAATATTAAACATCGGCAGTCCAAAATAAACTAAGTATACTTGTACTAATAATGGTGTTCCACGAATAATTTCTACATAAACACGTGCGATTGATTTAATAAATTTATTCGATGAAATACGCATTAATGCCAATGCTGCACCGAATGGTAATGATAAAACTACGGTAACAAATGCTAATTGTATTGTATACCATGCTCCGTTTAAAAATAGTGGGTAATATTCTTGAATAATATCCATGTGTATCTCTCCTTTTATCCTTTTAAAAATTTATAAGTCTGCTAACTAGTATCGAAAATTTTATGATTATATATACAAATTAAAACAAAAAAGCCTCTATTTCTAATGCTAAACATTAAAAATAGAGACGAAAAATTCCGTGGTACCACTCTGTTTAATTGATAAAATCAATTCACTTATTTATAACGCATCATGCGATATTAGCTACTTTTAGGTTCACTAATATGTCTATTAAGTGCGGTTCAGTCAAGTGATTCATTGTAGCCTTTCACCATTTGCTACATCGCTTTAATTTCACTTATACTTACTCTCTTAAATATTCGACTACTATTTAATTAAGAATAATATTAAAAGAATGAGAATTGTTTGTCAACTATATTCGTTAATTAGATTAAGAATGTTTTATTTCAATAGGTTTATTCTTACGCTTCTACTAACTCTGCAACTTCTTCCTCTGTCATTGAACTATCACAACGTACATTTACTTCTTTATCACTTGCATATAGTAACCCTGGAACTGTCGGCACGCCATATTTTTCGCGGAAGTTTCTTAACTCTTCAGAATAATCAGAATGTTCTGAATTTGTATAATATACTTTTACACTTTGTTCTACACTTACTTTGTGAAGTTTGGGCGCAAATTTCCGGCAATATGGACATGTTGGTCTACCAATAAATACAACCGTGCCTTTTTCATTTGAAAGTAATTCGTCCGCTTTATCGGGAGACACTTCCTCAAAATCTTGAATAATTTCTAAAAATGCATTTTCTTCTACTGTCATAGTAAAACCTCTCTTTCATAATTAAATATTACATCAAATACACTCGATACACCAATCTTATTGCTTACTCCAAATCAATATCTTGTAAAGTTTGTTTTTTCTTATTCTTCAAACGTATCGATGTCAATAGAAGAATAATCCCTATGAGAAGAATGACTAAAGCAACTATTGTAATGGGTCTTCTTTCACCAGTAGATGGCAACTCGATATTGCCCTTATTTGTCTTATCATCCTTACTTGATTTGTTTTTAGTATTATTAATTGAACTAGTTGATTTCGGCTTAGGTAGTTCCTTGATGTTTGTATCATTCCTCACATTTGATAACTGTTTCTTCAGAGACTCCAAGTTATCATTTGGTGCTGTTAAGTTATCCGGAATTTCTTCCAATGTTTCGTCCTCATTGTTTGGTGTATCGATTTTAGAAGCTAAACTTTCTTCCATAGACTCTTCTTCCTTAGGAGATATATCTTTATGAGTGTATTCATCAAAATAGCCAGAAGAACTTGTAGAATTAATATTCCACTGCTGTGCAGTGGCATCAAATAGAACAAGTTTAACTTGGTATCTCTGATGAATACTTCGTACTAAATCAATCGCTTCTTCATCGAATAACATATTTGAATTTAAGTAATTTGCTAGCTCATTTTTTATTACTTCAAAAGCTTCACTGTTTATATTATAAATATAACTCCACTGATTTTCTTTTAGACCGATAATTTTATAATAGTTTTCTAAAAACTCATTTTTATTTTCGTTCTTTATGTACGCTCGTTGAGCGTATTGAGCTAATGTTTCGATATCTATTAAACTAATTTCTTTCGCATAGCTATATGTTTCATACGCTAAGTTGTCTAAAACGATATTTGGCTTATCAGACAATACATTTTCCAAAGCAACTTGATCTAATTGCTGACTGTATAAACGAAAAATATCTTCAAAAGCCACTTTTCGATATGCTTTTGGGATTATTTTTTGTAAGTATGAATCAATTTGTACTAAATAATCATTTAATGATGTTTTATTGTTCAATAATATTTGGTCTACAGACATATACTCTGAAGAGTATGGATACAATTGGCACTCATTATATAGCGCTTTAGATTGTGTCGTATTTTCTCTCTCAACTTGTAATTCATTTAACGTGTAGTTTAAGTTTGAATAATTTTGCTCTAATTGGTTACGATCAGCAATTAATTGATTCAAAACACCTTGAATTTCTTGAATGTAATTTTGCCATTCTAAAACTGTCTCATGATTTGCAACTAACTCTAATTGTTCTTTTTCTGTGAGATACATAAAGTCTGGATTCGTCTCAGAATGAAGACTATACACTTCATCAATCACAAACAATAATTGTGTATTAGCCCAATCAATTGAATCTACTTCGCCAGACTCTAACAAACTGATACTATGATTAATATCATTATATTCAGCTTGGACGAATTGCAGCTCAGTTTCTATCTCTTCAATCATCGCCTCTAATGTAACGGACTCTATACCTTCTCCACCTGTATTTTGTAGAATATTCAGGCAATCCTCTAATGATATAGTTTCATAATTTATATCTTGAGTTACAATATATGGTTCTGGTACTTCCTGAGCGAGTATTGTAACGAATGAACTTAGCAACAGATTAATAAGTATAAATGGTATGAAAATTTTTTTCATAATAACACCTCCATATATATATACGTAAAAAAGTGCCATTTCCATTAATTTATTTTTAAAAAGTGCATTTATTTATTATTTTACTAGTAAAGACAACAAAATTTCATAGAAAAAACGGTTAGTGAAAGTATATTGCTTTCACTAACCGTTTTTTATGTTTGTTAATCTAAATATTCAACAACCTCAACTTTATTAGTATAATATCGCATTCTTTGTACCAATTCAGCGTATAACTCACTTGCTTCAACCAAACCATACTCTTCTGCATCTGCTAACGGCACAACAGAATAAACTGATGTTTCAGGCATTCCAAAGTTATAAGTCGGCATGAATCGCATAGAATCTAATATTACTTCACCATTAGCTAGTTTATTAAAGGTATATTCAGTAATCCCTCCAACTTTTGTATCAATTTCATATTGTCCTGATAAAAAGTTACCATGAGAGAACATTCCTGCTTGGCTTTCATTATAATTTATAAAGGGTTGTAATACGTGAGGATGGCCCCCTAGGATAAAGTTAGCCCCTGCATCTCGTGCTACTTGCATGACTTGCAATTGCCAAGTATTAGGCAAATAATCATATTCATTCCCCATATGGAACATGACAACTGAAACATCAACCTCTGAATTCAATTGCTCAATTTCTAAAGGTATTATGTCCAAATTAATTAATGATAAAAGATACTCTTCCTCTTCTGGAATATAATTACCGTTAGCATCATTAGCATAAGATAAAAAGCCAACAGACATATCCCCTACCTCAATGATTCGAGACGTATTATAATCATCCCAAGAGTCAAAACTTCCAACGTACATCATATCACGTTCTTGTAACGCTCCGATTGATGCATGTGCTCCTTCAGCTCCTAAATCCAACGAATGGTTTGTAGCATTATTAACAATGTCAACTCCAGCATTTTGAAGTGCATCGATAATCTCCTCAGGTGAATTGAAAAATGGATAGGTCGATGGACCAAACACACTACCAGCAGTAATCATTTCTAAATTTGCTGTAGTAATATCTGCGTTTTCTAGATAGGGTCTTACTGGATCAAACATATGATCAAAACTATAACCTTCACCAGTATCTGCATCTTGAAAAACAGTATCATGAATTAAAATATCACCTATTGATCGAATTGTTACTGAATCCATAACTTCAACTTCATTACTGGCAATACCTTCATCTGTGTTCTCAACAATTTCTTCACTATTTACTTCCGTAGATTCACTCGTAGAATCCTCCTCTTGGTTGGTCGATTGACAACCCAAGAAGAGGAAGACTACTCCTAAAAATAAACTTATTGATTTAAAACTATTTATTGTTTTTTTCAAACCTCACTCATCCTTATTCAATTTCTACGAGTAAATCACCTGCAACAATTTGATCCTGTTCTTTAACATAAATACTCTTAATCACTCCAGCTTTAGGTGCTTGTATCGCATTTTCCATTTTCATCGCTTCAGTAATAATTAAGACATCATTCTGATTTACACGATCACCTTCTTTAACGTTAACTTTAAAAACAGAACCTGGCATTTGTGCTCCAATATGATTCGCATTTGAACGATCAGCTTTAGGGCGAGCAATCGCAGACATATCGACATTATTGTCTATAATCTCAACTTGTTCTGGCATACCATTTAAATTAAAGTAAACAATTCGTGTTCCATTTTCTTTTAAAGGTCCAATACTTGTTAATTCAACTAGTAATGTCTTACCAGGCTCTAAATCAACAACAATACGTTCATTTAACTTCATACCATAAAGGAATGTAGGTGTGTCAATCATGTCAACTTGACCAAAATCTTCAATAAAGTTTAAGTAATCACGGTAAACTTTCGGATATAAACCTAAACTAAGCATGGAATTCATATCAACAGCTTTATAAAGTTTTTCTGTTAATTCAGTCTCAGCTACATGGAAATCAAATGGTTCTATATGATTTCCTGGGCGATCTGAGATAGCCGTTTCATTTTTTAATACGACAGCTTGTAATTCTTTATTCATTCCGCCAGCAGGTTGACCAATCTCACCCTTAAAGAAAGAAATAACTGATTGTGGGAAGTCCAAAATATTTCCTTGCTCTATAACAGACGTCTCATCTAAATCATTTTGAACCATGAACAATGCCATATCTCCTACAACTTTAGAAGAAGGTGTTACTTTAACGATATCGCCAAATAAATAGTTAACTCTATGATACATATCTAATACGTCATCATATCTCTCACCTAAGCCTAATGATTGGGCTTGCATACGTAAGTTACTATATTGTCCGCCTGGCATTTCGTAATCGTATACTTTTGTCCAAGCAGTCGTTAAATCACTTTCAAATGGAGTGTAATATTTACGAGTTGCTTTCCAATAATTTTGCATTATATCATTAGCTTCCAAATCAAGATTAACGTTACGATCTAATCCTTGTCGAGCATAGTAAAGTGCATTAGCATCAGGTTGTGAATTTTGTCCTGATAAAGCAGCATTCGCAGTATCAACGATATCAACGCCCGCATCGATTGCTCTGGAATAGATTGCAACACCCGTACTAGTTGTGTCATGCGTGTGTAAGTGAATTGGTCGAGATACTTCTTGTTTCAATGCGCTTATTAATTGATATGCTGCTTCTGGTTTTAAAATACCAGACATATCTTTAATGGCGATTGTATGTACGCCTAATGCCTCTAATTCTTTAGCCATGTTTACGTAGTAGTCTAACGTGTATAAACTTGATCGTTTAGGATTAAGTATATCACCAGTGTAGCAAATAGTACCTTCAACAATTTTTCCTGTCTCTAAAGCAGTTTCAATGGGTAATTTTAAAGCTTCTAACCAGTTTAAAGAATCAAATATTCTAAAAACATCAATACCTTCTTGAGCACTTGTTTTAATAAACTGTTGAACTAAATTATCAGGGTAGTTCTTATAGCCAACTGCATTCGAAGCACGTAATAACATTTGGAATGGAACATCTGGAATTAACTTACGTAAATCACGTAATCTTTGCCAAGGACTTTCTTTCAAGAAGTTATAGGCAACATCAAAGGTAGCTCCTCCCCACATTTCAAGTGAAAAGTAATCATGCATTGTTTCATTCATAAATGGAGCAATTTCACGCATATCTGTTGTTCTTAAACGCGTTGTTAATACAGATTGATGAGCATCTCTCAATGTAGTATCAGTTAATAATGTATTCTTTGACTCAAGTACTGCTTTTGAAACTGCTTCAGGGCCTTGTTGGTCTAAAATCTGTTTAATTGACAAAGCACTATTATCATGAGGTTTTGTCCATACCTCACCTGGCATATTGAAAGATTCACGGTGAATGTTTGTTCGACGACCTTTGATTTTTGGTACTTGTCGTAATTCAAAGTGAGGTTTTTCTTCAGCATCAACTCCAGGGAAGCCATTTACTGTAACGTTCGCGATATATTTTAATAGTTTATTACCACGATTTCTAGGTGGAACAAAATCAAATAACTCTTTATGAGAATCTATAAATGTGACATCGTACTCTCCAGAAATGAATTGTGGATGCTTAATAATATTCTCAATAAAACGAATATTGGTTTTAAGACCAACCACACTCATTTCTTCTAATGAACGTCTTAGGTTAGCAATTGCACCATCTTTTTGAATTGAATAAGTAGATATTTTTACTAATAATGAATCATAGTACGGTGTAATATTTGCACCACTGTATGCATCCCCAGCATCAAGACGTACGCCAATCCCACCTGGTGAACGGTAACCAATAATTTTACCAGAATCTGGTGCAAAATTATTTAATGGATCCTCTGTTGTTACACGTGCTTGAACGGCAAAACCGTTTAAACGAACATTTTCTTGGCTTGGGAAACCAATTGTTTCGTCAAATAATGACTCACCATCTGCAATTAAGATTTGTGTACGAACAATATCTAAACCTGTAACTAATTCTGTAATAGTATGTTCAACTTGAACACGTGGATTAACTTCGATGAAGTAAAATTCATCATCTGATACTAAAAATTCAACAGTTCCAGCATTAATATAACCAATATGATTCATAAGTTGTAAAGAGGCATCTGTTAATTTTTCACGCATTTCAGGACTTAAGTTGAATGACGGGGCCACTTCAACAACTTTTTGATGACGGCGTTGAATCGAACAATCACGCTCATATAAATGCATAACATTTCCATGAGTATCCCCTAATATTTGAACTTCAATATGTTTGGGCTTATCAATGTAACGTTCCGCATACATACGATCATCACCAAAAGAATTTTTAGCTTCAGATTTCGCTCGATCATAGGCGTTTTCGATCTCCTCTTCAGATTCAACAATACGCATACCTTTACCACCACCACCACTAACAGCTTTTAACATAATTGGGTAGCCATGTTTTTGTGCAAAATCTTTAACGTCAGAAAGTGAATTATCATCCGTTACTGTTCCAGGAATGATTGGTAAACCAGCCTCGATAGCAGTTTCACGCGCGCGTGTTTTATTACCAAACATCTCTAAATGTTTTAACTCTGGACCGATGAATATAATTCCCTCTTCTTGACAACGACGTGCGAATTCATAATTTTCACTTAAAAACCCGTAACCTGGATGAATGGCATCAATATTTTTTTCTTTAGCTAAGGAAATAATTCCTTCAATGTCTAAATAAGCGCCAGTAGGATTTAATGATTCCCCTACTAAATAAGATTCGTCCGCTTTTTGTCTATGTAATGAACCAATATCTTCCTTAGAATATATTGCTACAGTAGTTATTCCTAATTCTTTACATGCACGGATAATTCGAATTGCTATTTCACCACGGTTAGCGATTAATACTTTTTTAATTTTATTCATTATCTCAACTCCATCTTGTTTACTTAATTTAGTTCCAAATATTTAATGATTCATTTTGAGCACGATTTTCTGCTTCTCGCAGCAAACTTTCATACGAATTATTAGGTGGATTTACATATCTCACTTTAGCAAGACCAGCTTCTAATAAAGCTTCATTAATTAATGTATCGTCGCTATAGACATAGGCTAATATACGATCATAATTGTCTGTAGGTGGGCCAACATCTAATTCAATGTATACTTGCTCCGCTTTATCCAAATACTCCTCATTCAAATCTTTGGCTTCTTGCGCATATGGCTCTGGTCCACCATCTCCATAATTCATTTCTGGACTATTAATTATAAGATACCTGACAGGTAACTCATAGCCATTTAATTCAATACGAATCGTGTCACCATCATTTGCTGAAATATACTCAACTGGGATCTTTTTCAAAGTCGGTAATACTTCAAAATTACTTCCATCGAATTCATTGATAATGACTTTCGCATCCTGATCACTTATAACTGTGTTAGAGTAATTAAAACTAAATAAATCAGGTGCAACCAATAAAACCAAAACAATGATTATTGCTGATAAACTCCAACTGATCTTTTTATTTTGATTACCAAAGGTTCGTAGCAACCGATGAAAGAGTGTTTTTTTACTCAAGTGAGCCCTCCGTTCTAATTGGTTAAATACACAATTGCTATTATAGCATAATTATTAGACCGTTTTATCATTTTGTGAGAGAATTTTAATCTAATTTATCATCATATACTTATAAGTTGATAATAAGTTAAACGAGTCACATGAGTTTTGATTAATAAAAAACACCACTGCCATATAAGCTGTGGTGCAATAAAAACTTTACCTCATAAAATTTTCTTTTAAAGATTCACTTTTTTCATTTGGTATTTGACGAATATCTACTTTCGTTCCTTGATCTTCTATAGTTGAAAGCCATTCGATTTGTTTACTATTTAATGAAACACCTGGAGCAATTGTTCTACTACCTCCAGATGGTGCCACACTAGATAATGTCACAGTCGGTATTGAATATCCTAGATTCATGATAACTTTCAAATCATTTATTGTTTCAAATATAAGAATAGGATGTTTTTGAGCATCGAGTTTATTTAGCATTTTGATTGCTTTGCTTAAACTATAATAGCGACACGTGATTCCATCTGGAACAGCCATATCTAATAAACCTTGTTGCATTTTATTTTCAGAAAGTTTGTCATTTACGACAATAATAAGATTACTCTCGACCTCACTACACCACAGTTCTGCTACTTGTCCGTGGAGAAAATGATCATCAACAAGAGCCATGCTTACATTAGCCATTTTTAATTCTTCCCTTCTAATTTTACATTCAGCGGATATGTTACGCCAAATGAATGCTAAGTGCAACTATTATTAGCTAAAAAACACGAAAAAAGTAAACTTTTTAGTGAAATCCACAGGATGCCTTACACTAATTTAGATACATCATAGTAAGCATGTTCAAATTACGGTATAATGTTATCTGAACTAACAATTAAAATTGGTAGAGGTGAAATAATGTATTTGAAAACTACGTCTAATAACCATTCAGAATTTTACACAATACTAGACGAAGCATCCATTCCTAAAGCTAAAAAGATTAATAGGCGCATGCAAATTCAAAAAAGCGATTCCGAGTTATTTTTTCGTTTCAATCAATCAGTACGCTTAACCTCAGACAATGGTTTAGCTCTTATCGTGCTAACCAATACACCTGAGGATGAATCAACGTATCAAGAGTTTATCTTAACTAATAGTATTGATTTAGTCCCTGGTGTCTATTTTAACACGTTAGCTATTACTGAGGAATGTAGTATTTTTATGGAACCACTTGGGAAGGATTCTCCTACAACTATTCCAACCGCAAAAAAAATCGCGATAAGAAAATACCAACCAAAATTATACATAGAAAATTTACACACTTTATTTTATCAGATAAAAATGGCACCTTTTGAAAGTCTCTCTGTACCTGGGAATTACTATGAATTAATAATTGTAGATCAAGGTGAATTAATTCATAATGTTAATGATGTTGATTACATAGCAAAGAAAAATGATTGCTTTATCTATCAACCCGGCCAAATTCGTAAACAAAGAATCCAGCAAGACGGCGTCACTTCTTATTTGTCAATTATATTTGAAGCCACAGGCTTAACTCACTCAGCGACAAATCAAATTATACATTTAGGTTCTCAAAACACTGCCCTGATAGAACGGATTATTGAATTGTCTAATATCACGACCAATGGTACGTACAGTGATGATGAAGTCTTACTCAACTTAAAATTAATTTTACTGAAAATTGTTCAAGGTGAAGCTAATATTAGTGAAAAACCAACAACATCTATGCGCGAAAATTATGAGAATGAATTATTTCAAGCAATGGTTGATTTTTTAGATTCAAATGTCGAAAAACAAAATCAAGTAAGTGATTTAGTCGATCATTTTTCATTATCACGCTCAACCATTCAATCATTATTTAATAAATATGCAAATACAACGCCTAAAAATTATATCAATACAATTCGATTGAATAGAAGTAAACAAATGATTCGTGATACACAAATGACCCTGTCCCAAATCGCTGATTACCTAGGGTATGGATCCATTCAATACTTCTCACGAGCATTTAGTAAGGAATTCGGTTTAAGTCCTTCTAGCTATGCTAAATCAATTGTATAGCAGTTTTTTATTGTCCTTATACGAAAAACACCATCCATTGGGCTAAAGACTCGCTCAATGTGATGGTGTTTTTGATGTAATTTATTATGCTAGTTTTGCTAGTAAATCCGGACGGAAGCCGTTAAATGGCTCTTCTCCATCAATCTCGACAACTGGAAGTGATTGGAAACCAAGTGCTTTGATATGAGTTAAAGCTTCTTCGTTATCAAAAACATCTAAAGTAGAATAATCTACACCTTTGTCATCCAGATATTTTTTTGTAAAGTCACATTGCATACAATTTGGTTTTGAATAAACAGTAATTTTTGACATATATATTACCTTCTTTCTTAAAACTATAAATTTATCATACTGCATTCCAATACAAAAAACAACTATATATTGTGCTGTTAATTAAAAAAGGCACAATATATAGTTGTTAGGATATGTATGATAAGTTACTAATTATGGCCTAGTTCATTATAAATGGGTACACCGCATAGTGATGACCTACGTATTTTGTAAAATATAATTTGAAATTATGCTTATTTTGATACGTTTGAACTAACTTGTGCAATTCATCTTGTTGATCTCTATCATTGATTTCATCAAATTGACCCATTACGACAAACTCTACTTTATTTAGTACATTCAACAAATCAAGCTGTGCAAAGTAGCTACGTATCTTATAAATATCTCCAGATTTTCCTTCAAGTAATAATCCACTCGCATTATCCGAATTAAAATATGGTGTTCCTGCTAATTTTAAATAACAACGCAGATTCCCACCTATAACTCTCGCATTTTCTTCAATATGTTCAGGAAAAGTGCTACTTCTATCTATTCGTTCATTATTAAACAATACTCGTTTGAATCCTTCTTTAGCTATACCACTGTCATCTTTAACAATATTAGTAACTAAGAAATTTACAGCAGTAATTTTTGTCTTTAATAATAAAGCATTAATGATTACCGTATTGTCACTGTATCCAAGGTAACATTTATCTTTAATGCCTTCAATTGCCCGCCAATCGTCATCAGTAAATTGATTCAGCACTTCATTTGCTAAATCACCACCAGATAAATCAAATATTGCTTTAATATTAGGATCAATAAGTGCATTATATAACTCTTCTTTACGATAAGTTGCATCATGTGTTTTATTGTTAATGGGATCTATATATACTGTCGGACTGATGTGGACTTTTAAATTAAATTCATTGACTAAACAATCATACAATGATGTTATCTTTAATCTTACTTGTTCATTCAAAGTAAGCCCATTAGAACATCCTAGTAAGATGACTTCATCATCAGATTTAAGGTGCATAGTATCATCACTTTCTATATCTAAGTTATTTTTACGAAGCATTTGCTTCTATCTCTACTAATTTTTCCATAAGTTCATGCAAATGTCCAATTTCTAAATTAGCAATTTCATCTTTATTGTATACTTTCGCTATCTTACCTTGGTGAAGAACAACGATTCTATCTCCGTATTTTAATGCGTCTTGCATATGATGTGTAATCATTAAAGTAGTTAAGTTATTCTCTGTTACCATCTTGTGTGTCATTTCCATGACTTGTTTTGCAGTACGCGGATCGAGCGCAGAAGTGTGCTCATCCAAGAGTAATAGTTGAGGTTTTTGCAATGTCGCCATGACTAAAGAGATAATTTGTCTCTGACCACCAGATAAGTATTCTATGGGAAGCTCTAACCTTTTTTCTAAATCTAAATTGAATTGAGATATATACTCAGCCATTTGAGCTTTATTATCAGAGTTTAATGAGAGCGATAAGCCTCGTTTTTGCCCACGTTTATTAGCTAACATTAAATTTTCAAATACTGACATACGTGGAGCTGTTCCCATACTTGGATTCTGAAATACTCTTGCGACTAGACTCGCACGTTTTATCTGTGGAATATTTGTAACATCCATATTGTTTAAAAGAATATTTCCACTGTCAGGTTCGATATGACCAGTCAATGCATTGAATAAAGTCGACTTCCCTGCTCCATTTGTTCCAATGATTGAAATAATCTCACCTTTTTTTACAGAAAGTGTAATGTCTTCAAGACCTTTGACAATATCTCCTGTTTTGCGTTTGAAAACTTTGGATATGTGATTTAATTCTAAATAATTTTCTGTCATATTGATTCACTCCTTTCTAAAGGTTCCCTAATTTTGCTTTACTTAATCCCATTTTTTTAGATATTGCTGGTAGAGCTAAGAATACTGCTAGAATAAGTGCAGAAATCAATCGGAAGTCATTCGGATTGAAGCCTAATTGAAGAACAAATACTATAATTAAGCGATAAATAACGGATCCAATGACAATCGAGATAAATCTTCCTGATAATTTCATCTGTTTTCTTAAGATAACCTCACCAATAACGATTGACGACATAGCTACAACTACTGTTCCAGTCCCCATTTGTACATCTGAAAACCCATTATCTTGTGCCACTAAAGCACCACTTAGAGCGATAAATCCATTCGCAAACATTAAAGCAAGACGTTTCATTGTATTAGTTTTAATTCCGAATGAAGCTGCCATAATCTCATTATCTCCGGTTGCGATAATAGCTTGTCCTAAATCGGTTTTGAACAAATAAGTCATAAACATGATTACAATTGAAACAACAATTATACCCACAATAGCTCTTTGGTACTGATTACTATCAATAATTGTATTGAGGTAACTATAAATTGTATCAAACCCGCGTAAACTTAAGTTAGGACTACCCATTACGCGTAAGTTGATTGAATAGAAACCTGTTAGTGAGATAATACTTGCTAATAAAGCAGGTATGTCAAAATATGTTGTTAATAAACCTGTAACTAAACCAGCTAACATCCCGGTAACAATTGAAGCAAATGTTGCCAGAATAGGATTAACTCCCATTGTAATTAGGGTAACAGCAGATGCAGCTCCTAAAGTAAATGATGCTTCACTAGTTAAATCGGCGAATCGAAGGATTCGGAAACTAATATATAATCCTAATCCCATGATTCCCCATAAAATTCCTTGATATAGTGCACTAAAATAAATACCCATTATTACAATTACTCCTCACCTAAACGTTCATTAATATCCATAACTTTAGAAGCAACCTCTTCAGGTATCTCAATACCTAAACGCTCTGCTGTTTCAAAATTGATAACTGGTTGTAATTCTTCAAGAAATCGAACTGGTGTTTCACCTGGATTAGCACCATCAATTACTTCCTTAGCAACATCAGCTGCTAATAAGCCAATATCTTTTTGATTGATCGCAACTGCTGACAATGCTCCTTGACCAACCATAACATCCACAGTCGTGAATACAGGTATACCAGCAGCGTCTGTTGCATCTAATAATGTTTCAAATGCACTTGCAATTGTATTGTCTGAACCAACATAAATAGCGTCTACTTCATTGGCTAATGACTGTGCAACTAATTGCATATCCATTGTTGATGCAATTCCTTCTATTTGAACTTCTAAGCCCATTTCTTCAGCAACTGCAGCAGCTTGCTCAGTTTCGGCAAGTGAATTATCTTCACTCGTTGTATAGATCATACCGACTTTTTTTACATCTGGTTGTAATTGTAATAACAGCTCAAATTGATCTTCATAAGGTACTGCATCACTGGCACCAGTTATATTTTCACCAGGATTGTCCAAGTTATCAACTATACCTGCTGAAACTGGATCAGTTACTCCAGTCATAATAATTGGGATATCAGATGTAACATTTTGGAATGCTTGTGCTACTGGGGTAGTAATAGCAAAGATTACATCTGGTTCTTCCGCCACAACACTTTGAGCGATTGTTGATAATATGTTTAAATCACCTTCAGCGTTTTGATAATTTATAGTCATGTTCTCACCTTCAGTATACCCATGCTCCGCAAGTCCATCGTAAACACCTTGGCGAATATCATCGAGTGATGAATGCGTAACTAATTGAACAACAGCGACATCTAAATTGTCATCTTGACCCTTAACCTCTTTTGTCGCGTATGACACTGTTATTAACGTAAAAGCAACCATTGTTAATAGAATTTTGTGTATTTTTTTCATTGTAATTTCTCCTTTTCTATATAAAAAAACAGCCGACACATCCAATCTACGTGTCAGCTTAATCAAGCATAAAAAAAGACCACATAGATTGTATTACTACAAATACTATGTGGTAAACTGGGGAAAGAGCCACATAGATACAGTTTCAGTTATATTCAAACTGGGCTGTATCCATGGAACAGATTCCAAGTCTACAACCTATCTACGCCAGCTTTGCCAGATTAAATTATTTATGTTGTTTACTTGGTTTGTCATATTCATTGGCCCCCTTCTTATTTGTTAATACAATGATACAGCCTCACAAAAAATATGTCAACCTTTTCAATTGATTTTTTAATCTTTTTCTAATAATCGAGCGCATTTTGATAATTAGTGTTTTAGTCTTGTTTAATGTACAATAATAGTCTAGTAAAATCTGATAATTAAATCAGCTTTAACAAAATCATGTTATAAAAAGGAGGTTTGGTTGATGTCATTTGATGGCTTTTATACACACAAAATTACTGAAGAGCTCACTTCCAAACTAAAAAATGGACGCATACACAAAATCTATCAACCATTTGAACAAGAACTGCAATTTGTCATACGGTCAAACCGTACGAATTATCGACTCGAGGCTTCAATCCACCCTATGTATTATCGAATGCACTTAACAGATGAAAAATCTAACAACCCACAACAAGCGCCAATGTTTTGCATGTTATTACGCAAGCATTTAGAAAATGCAACTGTGTTGGATATCCGTCAGTTTGAGAACGATCGAATTATTACGTTTGAGTTAAGTGGTCGTGATGAGTTAGGTGATTTACAAAGTTACTTACTTATTTTTGAATTAATGGGGAGACACAGTAATATAATTCTTGTAAACCCTGTTACGAAGAAAATTATCGATTGCATTAAGCATATACCACCAAGTATGAATAGTTTCAGAAGTTTACAACCAGGTGCTGAATATATCTTGCCCCCTAAAAATGAAACTCAAAAAAATATATTTGAATTGAATAATACAGAACTTGATACATTCGCAACAGAGCATCAAGAATTGTTAGCTGCAGGTAAAGCTTCGAAAGTAATACAAGGTATGTCGGCTTTAGCTAGCAAGCAAATTTCAGCTTGGATAAGTGATAATAATTTATCTAGTTCTCAAGCTTTATCGAAATATTTAGAAGAACTTAAATCTGGTCAACCTGTTATTTTTAGATCAGACAACCAGATGAAGTTTTATGCGATGGATCTACCCTATCTTAATGGTGAACGTGATTATTTCCCAACTTTAAGTGCATCGCTGGATTTGTTTTATAATCAAAAAGTACGTTTAGATCGTGTAAAGCAATTATCTGGTGATTTGATTCAACGATTGAAGCAAGTTATCGAAAAGAATTATCACAAACTTGATAATCTTCAAAAAGATAGACTGATAGCTGAAGATGCTGATATTTACCGTTTGAAAGGAGAATTAATTAATGCGTTCTCTTATCAAATCGAAAAAGGTCAATCGTCAACGATAGTTCAAAACTATTACAAAAATAATGAACCTTATACAATTGAATTAAACCCAAGGAAAACACCTTCAGAGAATAGCCAAGCATACTTTAAACGTTATACAAAATATCGTGATTCTCTACGTTATATTGAAAAACAAGAAAAATTAGCCACAGAAGAGATTGAGTATCTTGAATCAGTACTTGTTCAACTTGATCAAGCAGAGATTGAAGATATAGAAGATATTAAAGCTGAATTGGTACGCGAGGGATACGGTGGAAAGCGAAATAAAACAATTAAAAAACGTGCAAAATCAAAATCTAAACCACGACAATATAAATCTAGTGATGGTGTAATTATGTACGTTGGTCGTAATAACCAACAAAACGATGAACTGAGCATGCGCAAAGCCAGCAAGAATCACTGGTGGTTACATACAAAAGATATTCCAGGAGCACATGTTATCGTTGAATCTGACAAACCTAGTGATCAGACTATGACTGAAGCGGCAGAAATTGCAGCTTACTATTCAAAATCACAAAATTCAGCTAATGTCCCGGTAGATACAGTCCAAGTGAAGCATTTACGAAAACCAAATGGTGCTAAACCAGGTTACGTTATATATGAAGGTCAAAACACACTTTATGTTACGCCAAAAGCAGATAAAATTGAATCACTTGAATTGAAATAATTAAATATATTAAAGACCACTTTCCTAGTTAATTAAATACTAACTAGGAAAGTGGTCTTTTTGTATAAATCATATGTGCTTACTAATCAAAAAACTGATAAAGGAAATACTTGCCAGTTTAATATATTTCTTAGTCTGTAAATGATTCAGTTAATTGAGGTACGATTTGTTTCTTACGAGAAACAACACCAGGTAAGTTGATTAAATTCTCAACTACAGGTTGTTTAAATGCTTTTTCGATTGGAATAAAGTTTTCCCCCAATACGAATGCAATTGAATCACTTTCAAGTATATCTGTAACGAGTAGAACGAATAGATCAAACTTATTCGCAGCAATTTCATTACGCATCGTTTCTAATAATTCATCCTTACGAGCTAACATCTCTTCGAAACCAATGGCATTGATTTGACCAATACGAACAGAATTCTCATTCATATCAAATGTTTTAGAATCAGATTGCACTAGTTCTAGTGCAGTTTTTTCACTTAACTTAGTACCTGCTTTTAATAACTCAAGTCCATACTTATCAATATTAACATCAGCAATTTTTGCTAATTCAATAGCGATATTTTTATCTTGAGAAGTACACGTTGGTGATTTGAATAATAACGTATCAGAAATAATTGCTGATAACATTAACCCTGCTACAGCTTTTGGAACATCAATATTATTTTCTTTAAATAATTTAAAAATTACACTAGCTGTACTACCAATTGGTTCAGCACGATAAAATAGCGGATTAGCTGTTTCAAAGTTTGCGATTCTATGGTGATCAATTACGAAATCAACTTCCACCTCTTCTAAATCGTTAACAGATTGTGTTGCTTCATTATGATCGACTAACGCAACACGGTCAACTTCATTTGAAACCGTATCTACCACACGTGGTCTTTCAACATTAAAGAAATCTAATGCAAATTGAGTTTCATCATTTGGCGTACCTAAAGCTACAGCCTCTGACTCATGACCTATTTTTTCTAAATAAAAGCTAAAAGCGATTGCTGATGCTATGGCATCAGTATCTGGGTTTTTATGTCCAAAAACTAAATATTTTGACATGAATATATTCCTCCTTAAGGTTTATTCTAGTATAGTTTATCACTATATCAGAAAAAAATGAATGAACTTTTTTCTAAACTATTCTTCATTTTCACTTTCTTGATTTATTAGTTTTAACTGAGCCAAATGTATATTAAGTACATTTCCTAATTTCTCAATATCTTTCATAGCTGATCCATTCGTTAAACGTTCAGAAACTGGGATCTCATTAGCGCTTATCTCACTCATAAAGCCAGTATCACCGTAAACGACTAAAGGTACATCTGTTTCTGTGATCGCTAACGCATTAATTAAACGATGAGGTTGAGCTTTTAATTCCTTAAGAATTAAAATACCTCGGCTACCACGCGAGGCAGCACCGACTATTTCTGGTTTGAATCGTTTGATATTCCCTCTTTGAGTCAATCCTACAATCTGCGTTTTTTTAATGTCTTCTATCACTAAGGCAGCCACAACATAATCTTCTTGCTTGAGGTTAATACCTATTACCCCTTGTGCTTTAAGACTATATGTAGAGACCTCACTTAAAGGATACCTTAGACTATAACTTCTATTTGTTAGATATAGCACTTCATAGTCAGTGTTATCTTTGATTGGTATTGCAGATATTAATTCGTCGCCTTGTTTCAGCTTCATAGCAACAGCCGTTTTCGTTTTGTAGCTTCTAAACGTTACAAATTCGTCTAAATTAGTCTGTTTTATCATTCCTAATCGAGTAGCAAGTACTATCTTATCTTCAATCAAGTTTGCTTTAGTCTCAGTCATTCCTTCTGCTGCTTTAAAGGCTGCAATAAGTTGTTCTCCATCTTTCAATTGATACTTTTGAGATATATGCATACCCATGTCGTTCCAACGAATATCTGGTAATTCATGGACAGGAATATAGATATAATTTCCTTTATTAGTAATCATGACAATCGCATCATAAGTACTTAATCCTTCTACATAAATCGCATAATCAAATTCACGACGCCCAAGATTCAGCGTATCTGAAGAATTGAACGATCGATGACTCGTTCGTTTCACATATCCTTCATTGGTAACTGAGACAACAACGTCTTCTTTTGGTATTAATAGTGTCGATTCAATCGTAATTTCTTTTACTTCGGCTTCAATCTCAGTACGACGCGGTGTTGTGTATTTATTTTTAACTTCAGTTAACTCTTTGATTAATACTTTATTAAGTATTCCAAAATTTGATAAGATATTTTCATACATCGCAACACGTTCATTTAATTCTAGTCGTTCACTTTGTAAGGCTGTGACGTCTGTATTTGTTAAACGATATAATTGCAAAGATACAATCGCTTCAGATTGTTCACTTGAGAAATCAAATTCTTTCATTAGATTTTCTTTAGCATTTGCTTTGTTTGCACTTTGGCGAATCGTTTCAATAACTTCATCTAAGATAGACATAACATGAATCAATCCATCTACGATATGTAATCGTGCTTTGTCTTGCGCTAATTGAAATCGTGTTCTTCGCGTAATAACTTCGCGCTGATGTTCAATATATGCCTCAAGAATCATCATTAAACTAGCTAACACAGGACGTCTATTATGTATTGCTATCATGTTAAAGTGATAATTCACTTGTAAGTCTGAATTTTTTAATAAGTAATTCAATACTGCTTCAGCATCAATATCACGCTTTAACTCAACCACAAGTCGAACGCCATCTCTATCAGATTCATCACGAACCTCTGCAATACCATCTAGTTTTCGTTGTAAACGAATATCATCTAAACGTTGAATTAAT
Organism: Aerococcaceae bacterium DSM 111021; assembly: GCA_020112395.1. Taxonomy (NCBI): domain Bacteria; kingdom Bacillati; phylum Bacillota; class Bacilli; order Lactobacillales; family Aerococcaceae; species Aerococcaceae bacterium DSM 111021. The sequence goes on from JACCEK010000001.1 coordinate 302,652, forward strand.
TTTGATTTATTCACATCATAGGGAAGTTCAGTCGCAATAATTTGAGATTTGCCACCCTTTAAGGATTCTATCTCAATCTTAGATTGAACGACTACCTTGCCGTTCCCTTTTTCATAAGCATTTTTTAAATCCTTTGCACCTTGAATGATTCCACCCGTTGGAAAATCAGGGCCTTTTATAAATTTCAGTAAATCTGATAATTCATATTTTTCATGTTTCAACATGTATATCACAGCGTCAATGACTTCACCTAGGTTATGAGGTGGTATTTCAGTTGCATAACCTGCCGAAATTCCCGTTGCTCCATTAACAATTAGGTTTGGATACCTTGCTGGTAATACAATTGGCTCTTCAAGGGTATCATCAAAGTTTAAAGCATAATCAATTGTTTCGTAATTGATGTCTGATAATAACAGCGAGGCGATCGGTGATAGTCTAGCCTCCGTATAACGCATCGCTGCTGCTGGATCTCCATCCATACTACCATTGTTACCATGCATGTCGATTAACGGTTCACGTAACTTCCAATCTTGGCTTAGACGTACCATTGCTTCATAAACAGATGAATCCCCATGCGGATGGTAATTACCAATAACGTTTCCTACCGTTTTAGCAGACTTACGATAAGGATTTTCTGATGTATTACGATCTTGCTGCATAGCAAATAAGATTCGTCGTTGTACTGGTTTCAATCCGTCTCGAATATCTGGTAAAGCACGATCTTGAATAATATATTTTGAATATCGACCAAATCGGTCACCAATGACGCTAGCAAACGTCAATTCTTCAATATGTTCATTTGGATTAAGCACCATTTATATCATCCTCACTAAATAAATTTATCTGTGATTCTTTATCATCACTGCTCAAACCTGGCTCTGATTCAGAATGAGTCTCTATTTTCTCTTTGACATCTATATCTGACTCTTCATTTTTTTGACTAGTTGTAATTTCTGATTCGTTTAAGAGAGTATCTTCTTCATCAAGTGTAAATCGAACGTTATTTTCAATCCATTTACGTCTAGGCTCTACTTTATTACCCATTAAAGTTGTTAAACGTCTTTCAGAAGTTGCAGCATCATCAATCGTTACACGAATCAACAGTCGAGTCTCTGGGTTCATAGTCGTATCCCAAAGTTGATCTGCGTTCATCTCACCTAGACCTTTATAACGTTGTAAAATATAGCCTTTACCGACTATATTAATCTTTTCTTCAAGTTCCTCATCTGTCCAAGCATATTCAATAACTTCTTTCTTCCCTTTTCCTTTACTTACTTTGTAAAGTGGTGGCATAGCAAGATATACTTTACCAGCTTCAAGCAATGGTTTCATATAACGATAAAAGAATGTTAATAGCAAGACTTGAATATGTGCTCCATCGGTATCCGCATCGGTCATAATTATAACTTTATCATAATTAGATTCTTCAACATTGAAGTCATTCCCAACTCCTGCACCTATTGTATAAATCATTGTATTAATTTCTTCGTTTTTTAAGATATCTGCCATTGAAGCTTTTTCAGTATTAATTACTTTACCACGCAATGGAAGAATTGCTTGATATCGACGGTCACGTCCAAGTTTAGCAGACCCTCCTGCTGAATCTCCCTCGACTAAATAAAGTTCATTTTTTGAAGCGTCTTTGGATTGAGCTTTAGTTAGTTTCCCAGAGATAAGTTTCTCTTGTTGAGATTTTTTAGCTCCAGTTCGAGCAGCATCTCTAGCTTTTCTTGCTAATTCACGAGTTTCACGCGCTTTAATAGCTTTACGTAATATCATTTGACTGAAATTACCATTTTCATTTAAGAAAGCCGATAAAAATTCATTGATTGCATTATCGACCAATTGACGCGCTTTAGGCGTACCTAACTTCTCTTTCGTCTGTCCCTCAAATTGTAAATATTGCTCCGGTACTCGTATAGATATTACCGCTGCTAATCCCTCGCGAACATCAGAACCTTCCAGGTTCTTATCTTTTTCTTTCAATAATCCTGATTTACGAGCATATTCATTAAATGCTTTTGTAATTCCGGTCTTCATTCCTGTTTCATGTGTTCCTCCGCCATATGTACGTACATTATTAGCGAAAGATAAAATTGTTTCCGAATATCCATCATTATATTGCATAGCAAAATCTATTTCGAAATCATCAACAACAGTCGAAACATTCGCGATTTCACCCATCGTATCTTTTTCTTCGTTTAAGTAATTAATGAAATCATGTAATCCATTCTCAAATAAGAATGATTCACTTACTTCGTTAGCTTCATCGCTAACCGTAATTTCTAGTCCTTTTAATAAATAAGCCGATTCACGGAATCTTTCACTAATTGTTGCATAATTAATCTTTGAGCTTCCAAAAATAGTTTCATCCGGCATAAAATGCACAGTCGTCCCTTTTTTGGACTTCGATGATGCCTTAGTTTTCTTTAATTTTGTAACGGGTTTTCCCCCGTCTTCAAATCGCATTGTATATTTAAAGCCATCTCTATAGACGGTAACTTCTAACCAACTAGATAAAGCATTTACAACACTTGCTCCAACTCCATGGAGTCCACCGGCTGATTTATAGCCACCTTGGCCAAATTTACCACCAGCATGAAGAACTGTGAATATAACTTGAATGGTTGGTATCCCACTATCGTGTAATCCAATAGGCATACCACGGCCATCGTCTTCTATACGAACACTGCCGTCTTTTAATAGTGTTACATTTATCTTATCAGCAAAGCCTGTTAAAGCTTCATCGACTGAATTATCTACAATTTCATAAATTAAATGATGCAACCCTTTTTGATCGGTTGACCCAATATACATACCTGGACGTTTTCGTACTGCGTCAAGGCCTTCAAGTATTTGAATAGCATCATCATTATAATTTGTAAGGTTTGGTTTCTGTGCCAATATTACACCTCTTTTTTCTAAAAATAATCAACTTCTTTATCATATCAAAAAAATCGTATTTTTTCTTTATTAAATTTTAAAATGTTTATTTAACACTCTTTTTATCGATTTACTACTTTTGAATTCTATACAAATACAGTAGTTTTTGCAAACTCTATTCACATCAACAACATTCTATTTATTTAGGGCATAATCAAACTACTAATAAAGTACACTACTTTATAAATTTTGAGTCTTAAAGTATCTATGTAAAATAAAAGATATATGGTAAAATAAAACCAACTATTAGGAGGTTGTTATGGAAACAATAAATAATTATATCTGGCCTATCTTATGGGTTGTTTTAGCATACTGTATAGGTTCTTTCCCCACAGGTGTTCTGTACTCTAGATCACGCCATAACATTGATGTACGTTCTTTAGGTAGTGGAGGAAGTGGCGCAACAAATGTTGGCCGTAATTTTGGTTTTCGTGCAGCGATAGTTGTGACTGCAGTTGATGTACTAAAAGGTTTAATCCCTGTGCTCATTGCGAAAAATATCTTTTCGAATTATCCCATTATTATTATGTTAACTGGATTAGCATGTGTAATTGGTCATGCTTATCCAGTATGGGCGGGTTTTCGTGGGGGGAAAATTGTTGCAACATCAGTTGGGGTATTAGTAGCATTTAATATTTGGATTGCTCTAATTATGGTATCTCTATTGGGAATTCTGATTTTCTTAACGAGTACCGTTAGTCTATCTTCAATGACAAGCTATTCCATCATAGCATTATATATCGCGTTTACAAACCCAGAGCCAATATACAAAGTGGGCTTCATACTTATCGCCCTGTTATTAATATACCGTCATCGGACAAATATTGAACGGATTATTAAACATGAAGAAAGTCGCATTAATTGGGGCCTTAATAAACCTAAAAAGTAAATTCAAAAAAACCGCCTATTGTAAGGCGGTTTTTTTGAATTATTTTTTACTGAAAGTCATAGTATAATCATGCGTCATCAGTTGAGATGGAAGTAACTCATGGATAGCATATTTTTCAGCTAGTTCTCCCGTTGCACTCTCAGGGTCGGCAATACCAGACCATGGTTCTAAACATACAAATGGAGCGCGATTTGGATATGGTGACCATATACCAACAAAGTCCATTCGATTTGGCTTCATTTTGATTTCCACATCATTTGCTTTATCTTCCAAAACAATTTCAGTCTGCTGACTAATTTGATAAATTAACGCATCATTTTTAAATGTAGTGTGCTTTAATGGTACCTCGTTAACCTCAACATACTTTGCTTTGTTAGGTATTGTTAAGCCTTCTTTATTCAATGGTATTTGTAAATATTGCCCTGCAGGCTCAAATCTAAATGACACATTATCAAATTCTGGTTTAGATCCTGACGTTGTTTGACTCATATTAAAGGCAGGATGTCCTCCTATGCTATAATATAACGTCTTATCAGTCGCAGGATTTAGTATCTCATAGCTCACCGTGATGCTCGAATAATGCAAGATATAATTAATTTGTAAACTGAAATCAAATGGATATTTCTCACGTGTCTCATCCGTATTCTTTAAATATAAGCTAGTGGAATTACTAGTGACATTTTGGATATGAAAAGGTAAGTCTCTTGCAAAGCCATGTTGTGTCATTTGATGTTTTTGATTATCATGTTCAAATGTATTGTCCTTTAATTTTCCCACAATTGGGAATAAAACGGGTGCATGCCTTGCCCAATACTTTTCGTTCGCTTGCCATAGAAATTCGTAATCCGATTTTTTATCCACAATCGATACTAATTCGGCACCTTCTTCTTTGATTTTAACTATTAGATAGTCGTTTTCTAAAGTAATCATTTAGGTTCCTCCCGATTTATATTATAAGATATAGTGACTTAAATCACGATTTTCAACAATTTTCTCTAATCGTTGTTCAACATACTGATCTGTTATTTCAATGCGACCCATTTGCATTTCCGCAGATTCATACAATAATTCGTCTAAAACTGTCTCTAAAATAGTATGAAGACGTCTAGCCCCAATATTATCTGTATTGTCATTTAAGCGTACAGCATATTCTGCTAATTTTGCGATTGCTGTTTCAGTAAAGTGAATTTCAACACCTTCTGTTGCTAATAATGCTTCATATTGTTTGATTAAAGCATTCTTAGGTTCTGTTAGAATACTTACAAAATCACTTTCAGTTAAATCTTTTAGATTCACACGAATTGGGAAACGTCCTTGAAGTTCAGGGATTAAATCTGAAGGTTTTGATTCATGGAATGCACCACTACCAATGAATAATATATGATCCGTTTCAATAATACCGTATTTAGTTTGAACTTGACTCCCTTCTACGATTGGTAAAATGTCACGTTGTACACCTTGACGGCTGACTTCTCCGCTATTTTGATTTTTCGAAGCAATTTTATCTATTTCATCAATGAAAATAATACCGTTACTTTGAGCAAGTTCCAAAGCTTTTTGGTTGATATCATCTTGATTTATTAATTTATCTGCTTCTTCTTCAGTCAGTAATTTAATTGCTTCTTGGACCGTTACTGAACGTTCTATTTTCTTTTTAGGTTTCAGAGCGCTTAAACTTTCTTGCATATCCATCATTTGTTCCATAGCTGGATTCATGCTATTTAATTGAAGTTTTTTCTCTTCCATTTTAATTGTTACTTCATGGTTATCTAATTTACCATCACGAATTTGTTGACGAATAGCTCGACGTGTTGCTGCAACTTCGTCAGTTACAATTTCTTCCTCTTCTTCATCTATATCCTCACCAGTTGGGTTCATTTGTTTAAACATTTCTGCAAAGTTTCCAAAAGGATTTGCTTGATTCTGTTGAGTAGAAGTATCTGCTTTTTTAGGTTTTTCGCCTGGTTTTAAAGCTTTGGCAATACGTTCAATTGCTTTTGCTTCAGCGGTTTCTTTTACTTCTTCTTGTTTCTGCTTCTTAATTAGACGAATACTATTTTCAACTAAGTCACGAACCATTGATTCAACATCACGACCCACATAACCAACTTCAGTAAATTTAGTCGCCTCAACTTTTATAAATGGTGCCTGAGCAATATCTGCAAGCCTTCTAGCAATTTCTGTCTTCCCAACTCCTGTTGGTCCAATCATAAGTAAGTTTTTAGGCTTTACTTCTCGTTGCATTTCCGCATCTAGTTTTAATCGACGAATACGGTTACGTAAAGCGATTGCGACTGATCGTTTTGCCTCGCTTTGTCCTACAATATACTGGTCTAAAGCTTCTACAATTTTTCTTGGTGTTAAGTTATCCATTATATCCTCCTAGTATATCTATATTCAAAATTTCCCTCTTAGATAGAAATATAAACTTGTTTTCTTTTAAAATTTAGTCTTCAAAAGATTCAACTAAAATATTGTCATTAGTAAATACATCGATTTCACTCGCAATTTTTAAAGCATTATTTGCAATCTCATATGCTGATAAATCTCCATATCTTAACATCGCTCTTGCAGCAGATAATGCAAAATTACCTCCTGATCCAATCGTTAATACACCATCATCTGGTTCGATTACTTCACCTGTTCCGCTAACTAAGAGTAAAGTCTCGCGGTTCATTACGATTAATAAAGCTTCCAATTTCTGTAATGAGCGATCAGTTCGCCATTGTTTTGCTACTTCTACTGCAGCACGTGTCAATTGCCCTTGATGCGCTTGAAGTTTTTCTTCAAACATTTCTGATAATGTAATGGCGTCTGCAACACCACCAGCAAATCCAACAATAACCTCATTATTATAAATTCGGCGTAATTTCTTAGCGCCACCTTTCATAATAACACTTTCACCCATCGTTACTTGCCCGTCTCCAGCCATTGCTAATTTATTATCTTTTTTTACTGCACAAATTGTTGTCATTATTATTCCTCCTTAGATTGTCGTTTTGCTCTCGGAAACACATCTAAATAAGTGCTTCTTAAACGATCTTTTGTTACATGAGTATAAATTTGAGTTGAACTTAAATCTTCATGTCCTAATAATTCTTGAACACTTCGCATATCTGCGCCATTATTTAACAAATGAGTCGCAAAAGTATGTCTCAGTTTATGAGGGTGTATAGAAAGATTCAGTCCTGCTTCTTTTACAATTGAATTAAGTATATTTCGAACTAGAGTTGGACTTAATTGTAAGCCAGTTTTAGAGAGAAAAACAAACGAAGCGTGTTCAGGTATACTTTTTTCTACTAATTCTGGTCTGAGATTTTGAATATATATAGTCAGACTTTTTAAAGCGACATCCCCAACTGGAATAATCCGTTCTTTGTCACCTTTACCAATAACTCGAACTAAAGACATATCATAATCGACTTGTTGTAATGTGAGATTTGTTAACTCACTTACCCGCATACCAGTCGCGTAAAGTAGTTCTACCAAGGCACTATACATTAATTGCATAGATGACTCTGACTTTTCTATCGCTGTAAATATTTCATTCATCTCATCTTGATAGAAAAATTCAGGCAATTGTTGCTTCTTAACATTGTATTGTACTAACTCCATTGGATTGCTGTCAATCCATTCCATTCTTAACGCATATTTAAAAAAAGCTCGCAAACTTGATAATTTTCTTGAGATCGTTGTTCTAGCCAAACCTCTTTCATTTAAGAATGCTAAAAACAGTCGGAAATCCTGATACATTAATTTTGATATATCAGTATCCCCGGAGCTTTCTAAAAAATCACTAAATTCTATCAAATCTTTAGAATATGCAAGGACAGTTTGTTTAGAGTAACGTCGTTCATTCTCTATATATATCATAAACTGATTAATATATTCTTCCACTCTATCCCTCATTTCAATTATAATCATAAATTCATGTAACCGCTATAGATACTAAACCTGATTGGGGATTAATTAAAATATTTTCATCATTCTACAGTACCTTTTTATATTCTATCAATTAAAATGCTTTTTGTAATCATTCCAAGGTCTGATTAGTTATAAAAATATATTTTTTAAACGTTATATTATAGTGATACTCATGTTTACTATAGTAGTGTATCACTACTTCGTAAACTAATTATGAAATTCGACTGAAATTATTTATAAATTCAAAAAACGATAACTATTCAATAAAAATCACATACAAACAGTATGATTCTTATGACTAATTATCGTTTATTTATTAATTAACTAATTCTTCTTCATAATCACAGTTGCTACATTTAACTTGGCTACCTTTACGTGTAACTTTCTCAGTAAGGAAGTGATCACATTTTGGACATGATCGTCCAATGGGTTTATCCCACGAAACAAATTCACATTCAGGATACAGTGTACAACCAAAGAATATACGGTTTTTCTTCGATTTACGCTCTACGACTTCTCCCTTTTCACAAGTTGGACAAGTCACACCGATTTTCTTAACAATTGCTTTAGTATTCCGACAGTCTGGGAAAGCACTACACGCGTAAAACTTACCATATCGTCCAATTTTGATAACCATCGGATGCCCACAAACATCACAATCGAAGCCAGCTGGTTCATCTTTGATTTCAATTTCTTCCATATTTACTTCTGCTTTTTTAATTTCTTTATCAAAGCCAAGATAGAATTCATCTAATAATTTTACCCAGTTTTGCTTACCTTCTTCGACCTCATCCAAGCCTCTTTCCATTCCGGCTGTAAAATCTGTGTCGACAATATCAGGAAAAAATTCAACCATGACGCTATTAACAATTTCTCCTAGCTCGGTTGGTTCGAATCTTTTAGCTACCATTTTTACATAGTATCTTTTTCTTAATGTTTCTAAAGTTGGTGCATAAGTAGACGGACGACCTACACCCTGTTCTTCTAGTATTTTAACTAAACTTGCTTCATTATAACGTGCAGGTGGTTGCGTGAAGTGTTGTTCAGGATTAATTTCTGCTAACTTAACATTATCATTTACCGAAAGATCAGGTAAATAATTATCTTTTTTTGTTTTAGATTCATATACTTTTAAGAAACCGTCAAATTTAATGCGTGATCCATTCGCACGGAAATTAACATCATTTTGAGAGATGTCTGCTCTTATTGTATCGTATACTGCATCAGTCATCTGACTAGCTACAAAACGTGCCCAAATTAAAGAATAAAGTCTAAATTGGTCTCGTGATAGATATTCTTTTATATCATCTGGAGCCATAGTAACATCCGATGGACGAATTGCCTCATGCGCATCTTGCGTATTAGCAGAGTTCGTTACAGCTGCTCCTTCTCCAAGATACTTTTCACCAAATTTTTCTGTTATATAATTACCAGAACTCACTTTGGCAGTTTGTGATATACGAGTTGAGTCTGTACGCATATAAGTAATTAAACCGATTGTATTTTTTCCAATTGCAATACCTTCATACAGTTGCTGAGCAATCATCATCGTTTTACCTGCACGGAAATTTATACGGTTAGATGCATCTTGTTGTAATGTACTTGTCGTATACGGTTTCGGTGGTTTTCTGCGACGTTCTTTTTCTTCGATATCATCAATTTTAAAGTCTTTATCTTGATCTATTTTTTCAAGTATGGCATTCACTTGAGCTTCATTCGTTAAATTAACTTTTTGCCCATTTTCTCCATAGAATTGTGCTTCAAAACTAGAACGGCCTTTTTTGAACTTTGTTGGAATTGACCAATATTCTTCAGGTTTAAATGCTCGAATCTCTATTTCACGATCGATTATTAATTTTAATGCTGTCGATTGAACCCGACCTGCACTAAGTCCACCTTTAATTTTCTTCCATAATAAAGGTGAAATTGAATAACCAACAATTCTATCTAAGATACGTCTCGCTTGTTGTGAGTCAACTAGGTCTTGATTGATTACTCTTGGTGTTTTAAAAGCATCTTTAACAGCTTCTTTAGTAACCTCATTAAAAACAACACGATTCTTGTCGCCTTCTTCTAAGCCTAGAATGTAACTCAAGTGCCATGCAATAGCTTCACCTTCACGGTCCGGATCGGCTGCGAGATATACTTTCTCTGCTTTTTTTGCTAATTTCTTTAATTCTTTAACGGTATCACCACGGCCACGGATTGTAATATACTGTGGATCAAAGTTGTTTTCAAAATCAATCCCCATTTTACTTTTTGGTAAGTCTCTTAAATGGCCTTTACTTGCTACAACTTTATAATTTCGTCCTAAATATTTATCTATTGTTTTAGCTTTGGTTGGTGATTCGACGATGACTAAGTATTTATATGCCATCCTCAATCAACTCCTTTAAATTATTTTTATTGTCTGATATTTTTAATTTATAAAATCGTAAACATATTAGTTCATTCTGTTATTGATGTCAAACATTAAATTTTTGCATGAATACTGCTTAATATAATTATACGGGAGATATATTAGAGTTATTACATGCAAAATATTCCACTTTTAAACAGGTTAACGATTCATTTAATACCCTTGCAACTGAAATATTTCTCTAAGATCACTAATCAACATTTGGGTATCTAACACAGGCGTTGCTCCGAGGTGTATTAATTCATTACACCCTCTGGACTGATCATCTATAATGCGACCTGGGATTGAAAAAACTTCTCGATTATATTGTAATGCATAATTTGCTGTGATTAGGCTACCACTCTTTTGAGCGGCTTCTATAACAATTGTAGCTTTAGATAAACCAGCCACTAAACGATTTCTTAATATAAAATGATGACGCATAGGTTTTTCATTTGGAAGATATTCACTTAGAATTAGATGATCTTGTTCCATTCTTTTCTGTATATGTTTATTTGCTCTAGGATAATAATAATCTAAACCACAGGGTATGATAGCTATACTCTTACCTTGCGGATGATTAATTGAACGTTCATGGACTGAGGCATCAATACCAAGTGCCAAACCAGACACACTTACCCAGTTGTTATCCGATAAAGCATCAACTATATCAAAAGTCATATTCTTTCCATATGAAGTTGCTTTTCGTGTACCTATTACTGATACTTTTGGTTCACGAATAAGGCTTATATCTCCTCTATAAAAAACCAATATAGGTGGTTGAGCAGTATGATACCAAAGCATTGGGTAATAATATTCACCAATCATCATTGAATACTTTGATAGACGAGTATAATAGGCTAAATCAGATACTGATATTTCACGAAAATCAATCCTTTTGTCTGAAATATATTTTCTAGCATGTTTAACTTGTAAGAGTATTATTTGACACTCCTTTGCGTCCACGGATTCTAATAATAATTTACGATCCATTATAACTAATAAATAATCAGACAATACTTTATGCGATACATTTTTTGACTTGAGAAAAATTAATTGTTCTTTTATTTTTAATTTCATGTTACACCTCCATATATATATACAAAAAAAAGGTGCAATTCCATTAAAAAAAAACGAAATATTTTTAATTATTTCGTCTTTCTACTATTATATGCAAATGATATATTATTAACTGGGGAAAAAGAATGACGATGAATCGGTGTATATCCATAATTATGCAATGCTTCTAAATGATTTTTTGTTCCATAACCCATATTTTTATCAAACTGAAACTCAGGATATAAATCATGATACTTAACCATTAATTCATCTCGATGAACTTTCGCAATAATACTTGCAGCTGCAATAGATATTGATCGTTCATCGCCTTTTATTATTTCAGTTTGTGGGATAGTTGTGTTTAAAGTCAGTGCATCTATTAATAAATGATTTGGCTTAATCGGTAATTCATTTACACTTTTTAACATAGCTTGTTTGGTTGCTTCAAGTATATTAACCTTATCAATGCCATTGTTATCTATTTCAACGACAGAGTATGCTAAAGCAACTTCTTTTATTAAGTCTGCATACTGAACTCGCTTTGCGTGTGACAAAGTTTTTGAATCGTTAATTCCAACTAATCTATCCATGTCCTGCGGTAAAATTACACTAGCTGCAACAACGGGTCCAGCTAATGGCCCTCTACCTACCTCATCAATTCCAGCGATATAAGTCACATTTGGATTAGAATATAAATTAACTTCATATTGTAATCTATTTTGATGGTCAAGTAACTCTTTTTCTAACTTTTGTTTTTTTAGTTCGAATTGCTTTAATAATTTTTGAACACCTTTTCGTTCATCTGTTTTTAACAAAGTTAATTGATTTTGATCCATTCCATCTTCATTAAAAAGCAATTCTTTAATTTCGTTAATTGTCATCTTGCTCATCTAAAACATGCTCCACCTTATCTAATGTAATTGACCCTAAATTATTCTTGCGATAATCAAAGATAATCCGCTGGCTTGCCGCTTCATAATCATCCTTCAGACCCACTCTTTCTGTAATCAACATAAGTAAGTCGACTGGTGTATTATTTAACACTTCATCTTTCGTTACTCTATATTTACTAACTAGCAGATCCGAATGATTTTCTTGATAATATGCAAGTAAATATAATGATAAATCATCCATGTATAATAAAGTATCTTTAATTGCACCAGTAATCCCTAACTTTATCCCTACATTTGGATCTTCAAACTTAGGCCATAAAATTCCTGGTGTATCTAACAATTCAAAGTCCTTATTAATCTTTAACCAACGTTGTGCTTTAGTTACTCCTGGTTTATTACCGGTTATTGCTTGGTTTTTCCCAACAAAACGGTTGATAAGTGTAGATTTCCCTACATTCGGTATTCCAAGTATCATTAATCGAATAGCTCTAGGTTTTACACCACGATTTTTTTGTTTTTCGAAATAGTCTTTCATAATATCTTGGATTCGCTGTTGTAGCTTACGTAAACCTTTGTTATGTTGCGCATCAATTGCTACCGCGGGTATATTTTGTGACTCATAATAATCTAACCAATGGTTCGTTACTTCGTTATCTGCTAGATCACTCTTATTTAATGCTATTATTCTTGGTTTATTTCCAACAATTTCATTTATCATTGGATTTCGACTTGATTCCGGAATTCTAGCATCAACTAACTCAATAACTACATCAACGAGATGCATCTTTTCCGTAGCTTCACGTCTTGCTTTTGCCATATGTCCTGGGAACCACTGTATAATGTTTGAAGACATAAAATATCCACCTCTATTCTATTATATTTACAATTCCGTTTTCTAACATATTGTATTCATTTATTTTACCAAACCGATTAAAAGGATAATACACAAAATTTGTCTCTCCTTGAATATTCTCGGCTTGGATAAGACCGAACTGACGGCTATCACCTGAGTATGGGCGGTTGTCCCCCATAACAAAATAATGGTCTTCAGGTACTTCAGTAAGCCCTAAAGTATCCCATAGGCTAAAATCTTCAGTAAATCTTCCTTCTGTGTCTGATTTAAGCGGCTCTAAATATGGTTCTTCAACAGCTTGATTATTTAAATATAACGTATCATTTGAAAAATATAACTCATCCCCAGGTTGTCCGATTACTCGTTTAACATAAGAATCACCTGACCCTCTTGGATCCGGAAATATAACGACATCGAATCGATTTATTTCTATGTTTCTTAACATCACCATTTGGTCTTGATGATGTAATTGTGGTTCCATAGAGCTACCTTCTACTTGAAACGGCTGTAAAACATAATGGCGCAGTGCTAAAAAGATTAGCACTGCAACCATTATTGCAAATATTATACTCACTATTTCATTAATCAGTTGTTTGAGAATATTCACGCTGCATCATCCTCTGATAAATACTCTTCTAAGACATCAACAGCTGCATCATATTGTGAATCATTTTCTTGAATGTACTCACGTGCCATTGTATTCAATGTGGTCGCTGTTTCGCCGGTCACTTCTCCAGTAACTTCTAATTCATTATCTTCTTGAAATTTTTCAACAGCTACTTGAACCGTATCGTCAAAGTATGTTCCAACATTTAGTTCATAACCAAATGCGTCTAGCATATTAGTTAATGATTCTACTTGATCTGATCCATCACCTAAAGCAAGTACTTCTTCAGAGTTTAGTATGATTGCTGTTTCAATTGGATGTCCTTCTACTTGAACAGTTGGTTCGATACCTATGTCATGAATCCATTCCCCACTAGGTGTCAACCAACGAGCGAAAGTAAGTTTCAATTCACCGAAATCAGTCGCATTTAAAATTGTTTGCACTGAACCTTTACCAAAACTTTTTGCACCAATGATAGGTGCATCGGTATTTTCTTTAATGGCTGCAGTTAATATTTCACTCGCACTCGCACTTCCTTCATTGATTAAAAGAACATATGGTTCAGTGATTTGGAAGTCACCGTACTCTGAATCATTAGCAACATAAGTAGTTACTGAGGAGCCACTTTCTTCCATTTGCATAATGATATCGTCATCTTCTAAAAACATATTACTAATAGCAAGTCCTTGATCCAATAAACCGCCCGGGTTATATCTTAAATCGAATACAAATGATGTAGCACCTTCTTCTCGTAAGCCCTCAACTGCAGTTACCAATTCGTCATAGGTGGTTCCATTGAATTGTGTAATCTGAACATTTCCAATTTTAGAATTGTCTTCATCTAATTCACCAGTTACGGTAGTGATTGGTATCTCTGCTCGTTCTAGTTCTACATTAAAAGTTGATGAACCACGTTGAATGACAAGGTTAACCGTTGTACCTTCTTGACCACGTATCAATTCAACTACTTCGTTTGTATTCATTCCTGTTAGTTTAGTTCCATCTGCTTCTAAAATTATGTCATTTGGTTGTATACCAGCTTCACTAGCCGGTGTACCATCAATAGGTGTTACGATGACAATCTGTCCATCACTAGCCATAATTTGGATTCCAACACCTTGAAATGACCCTTCAACGGTTTCATTCATATCAGCCGATTCTTGAGCATTCAAGTATTCAGAATAAGGATCTCCAGTTGAATCAACCATTCCTTTAAGGGCACCTTCTAGTAGTTGGTCTTTACTAATATCTTCAATATAAAATTGTTGGATAGCATAATATACATCAGCAATATTTTGTATGTCTTCATCGCTTAGTTCTTCGACATTAGATTCTTCGTTTCCAAATAACCACTCAAATCCATGAGCTCGATTCAAAGAGGTTGAACTTAATAGTACAAAGGCGAAAATAACTACAATAGAAGTAATAGACCAATATTTATTTCTTTTTTTCATATTCTCACCTCAGTATTTTCTATTTATCTAATTTTACTGCTGTTTTTAAAGCGATTTCCATCATTTGTGTGAATGTGTTTTGACGTTCTTCTGCAGTCGTTTCTTCACCAGTAATTAAATGATCACTTATTGTACACATAGCTAGCGCTTTACGGTTATGCTTTGCTGCAACGGCGTATAGACCTGCTGCTTCCATTTCAACGGCCAGTACACCATAATCTGCTAATTTAGTTTTATTCATCTCTTCATTATAGAATCGATCACTTGATAATATATTACCTACATGAATATTCTCTTTGCTCAATGATTCTGTTGCCAGATGGTATGCAATATCCAACACTTCAAAATCAGCAATTGCTGAATAATGTACTTGACCTTCAAATATATTTTGTAAAATACTTGAGTCAGTTGTTGCTCCTTGTCCGAAAACAATATCACGTACTTTAACTTCGTCCTTCATTCCACCTGCAGAACCAATACGGATGATTGTCTCTACTTCATATTCAGTATATAATTCCTCTGCATATAACATAGCGGATGGAATACCCATTCCTGATCCTTGAACAGAAATTTTCACTCCATTATATTCACCAGTATATCCGAACATGTTTCGAACAGTATTGTATTGTGTCACATTCTCCAAGAATGTTTCAGCAATAAACTTTGCTCTTAATGGATCTCCTGGGAAAAGAACTGTTTTTGCAACATCACCTTTGTTTGCTCCAATATGTACACTCATTTTTATATTCCTCCTTAAAAATTATCAAATTGATATGATTGCCAAGTATCATCAAAAACTACTAATAGTTTACTATACTCGGGCGATGATTCTAAATATGTGGATATTTCATCAAAGTTTTCGCTTTTCTTTGGAAAACTCTGATCAGAATGGATCCGATTTGCAAGACGACTAATTGGGTCATTCGCATCGTGATTCACATGTCTAAAAATATATTCGTAAAACGAAGGTCGCATTTAATTACCTACTTTCAATTTTTCCTTAATTAATCATGATTTTATTATAACATCGTATCTGAATAATCAAAACAAAACTTATTACATTTCATATAATTATACTCAGCTCATCGGCTTAGTAAACAAACTAACATTAAAATTTTAAAGTAAAAGAGCTACAAAAAATATATATTTTAAATATAGTTATATCACAATGTTCAAATGTAACAATCAGCTAGTGTAACGGCAATTTTATCCGGTTAATATTTGCTCAATATTATCCGATTGACATTATTATATCCATATCTATAATAATCTATATGTCATATTATTACAAAGGAGTAAACAAGATGGGTAAATCAATCGTGCATGTTAAATTTTCGGGAAGCATATCATATGAATATGATGATTCTGGAGATTTACTAGATTATGAATTATTTGATAAAGCAATGGAAAATTTTGCCGATGATCCTGAATTATGTGGTCAATTAGCTGAGTACGACTGTGAAATAGAACGGAAATAGTTATTTTGAGATAACTATTCTTATTTTTTGAAATATTTATGCGGATTTCCACTCATAAAGTACAAGTTTTATGTACAATACCTTTCTATTTGTTATAATCAAATTAGATATAAAAAAGGAACTGGAAAGGTGATTATATGACAAACGAACCTGTATCAAAAAAGAAAGCAATATTAGTCGAAGTTTTAAATGCCGTAACTCATGGTATAGGAACTATTCTAAGTATTATTGGATTGATCTTATTAATTATTAAAGGTATAGATTTATCATCCACTCAAGCAGTTGTCGCTTACGTCATATATGGCGCTAGTTTAATCTTACTTTTTCTAAACTCTACACTTTATCATAGTTTGAGTTTCACAAAATTCAAAGATTTTTTCCAAAGATTAGATCATGGTGCAATCTACTTATTAATTGCAGGTACTTACACTCCTTATTTAATTATAGGTATAGGTGGCCGCTTAGGTATATTTTTCTTAGTTCTGGTTTGGGGATTAGCATTGGTAGGAATTTTATTTGAATTATTTTTTATTAATAAATTTCCGCGTCTAAGTACTTACATGTACCTGGGCTTAGGATGGTTAGGTATTGGAATAATCTATCCATTGATACAAAACATTGATCTAACTGGTATATTGTTATTAGCGTTAGGTGGTATGGTATATTCCCTAGGCGTAATCTTTTATAGTATGAAGAACAACAAATGGATGCATATTATTTGGCACTTGTTTGTGATGGCTGGTGCGTTTTTCATGTATATCAGTGTTTTACTCTATGTCTAAAAACGCGAAAACACATCCATTCGTTTTGCATTAAACGAATGGAT
This sequence comes from Aerococcaceae bacterium DSM 111021, assembly GCA_020112395.1. Classification (NCBI taxonomy): domain Bacteria; kingdom Bacillati; phylum Bacillota; class Bacilli; order Lactobacillales; family Aerococcaceae; species Aerococcaceae bacterium DSM 111021. The sequence continues at coordinate 319,976 of JACCEK010000001.1, forward strand.
GTGTTTTTTTATTGTGCTAAATTATCCATAATATTCAACAAAGCTGACATCATATTCTCCTCAAATGGGGAATGCCCCGAGGATTCAACAATGTTCAATTCAGAATGAGGTAGCTTCTGTTGTAACTCATAAGCACCACTCACCCGACAATCAACATCGTATCGACCATGAACAATATCAATAGGCGTATTTGATAAAACTGATATATTATTCAATATATAATTATCATCATCCCAAAACATTTTATGTTTAAAGTAATGAGCTTCTAATAGCCCGAGGGATAAGTCTTGCGGTTTAACACTTGATTGAGATGTTTCTACTGGCAAATGTAAAACTATACTTGATTCCCAAGCATTCCATTGTCTACAAGCTTCATCTCTTTCGTGGTTGGATCCCTCTGTCATTAAGCTAAAATAAGCACTTACCAGATCATCTTGGTTGTCCTCAACAATAAATGATTTATATTTTTCAAATTCTGAAGGATAAAATTCACTAGCCCCAAACTTAAATAGCCAATCAATATCTGATTGTCTCCCTAAAAATACACCTCGTAGTACAAGACGCTTTATTCTTTCATGGTATTTAATGCCATAAGCTAGAGCTAAAGTTGTACCATAACTGCCACCAAAAACAATCCAAGAATCAATCCCAAAGTGTTTTCGAATCACTTCCAAATCCTCAACACTTGCATCTACAGTATTATTTTCTAGTGATAAAAAGGGTTTACTGCGTCCTGTTCCTCTTTGGTCAAATAGGATGATTCGAAATCTTTCCGGGTTAAAGAAACGACGTGATTTTTCACTTATTGAACCACCTGGTCCTCCATGAAGAAAGACCACTGGTATGCCATCAGGATTTCCACATTCTTCAATATATAGCGAATGCCTATCTGAAACATCAATATAAGTATTTTTATTAACAAGTGTATTTAAATAACCCATTGTCATATCGTCGCCTCCACTATTTCTTATCTTTTGAACTCATCTCAATGGATTTATTAATAGCGGCAGTAACACCTTTGTTAATAGCTGATTTAAAACCAGCATGTTCAAGCGCAACAATTCCTGCTATCGTCGTCCCACCTGGGCTCGTTACTCTATCTTTTAATTCACTAGGGTGTCCGCCAGATTCAATCACCATGCTAGAAGCGCCTTTTACTGCCTGCGATGCCATCTTACGACTTTGCTCACGGGATAATCCATTTTCTACACCAACGTCGCTCATTGCCTCTATAAGTTGATAAATGAACGCGGGACTAGAGCCTGCTAGCCCAGTCACTGCGTTAAATAATGATTCAGGTATTGCCTCTACAATACCAGCATTTTTTAAACTTTCTTCAAATAGATTTATCTTTTCGGTTTCGATATTCTCCGAAGTACAATAAGCAATGTAACCTTCACCTACTTCTACAGGCGTATTTGGCATCGTTCTAATCCACTTATGAGATTCTGGTGTAAAAGCTTCTAATTGCTCAATCGATAAGCCAGCTGCCATACTAACCCATGTTTTTGGTTCAGAATCAGTTATTAGATTATCAAGTTGATCAAAAATGTTCTGAAATTGATTGGGCTTAACGCCTATATATATTAAGTCAGACTCGTTGATGAGTTCACTTAAGGATTCAGCTCCTACAACATCAGCGCCAATCTGTTTGGCTAAGGTTGTTAGTTTTTCTTTCGTTCGATTATGTAAAATCATCTCGTGTCCCGCTCGCAGTATTGCTTTAGCAATAGCAGAACCCATGTTTCCGACTCCTATCATTCCGATTGTAGGCATTATATCCCTCTTCTTTCTAATCTAATCCCACGCGTTTAAAGATTGTGTCTACTTGTGTTAAATGATAAGACGAATCAAATAATTTATCAATTTCATCTTTCGATAACTTCTCATTTATAATTTCATTCGACTTAACTAATTCCTCAAATGATTCTGATTCATCCCATGCAATTTTAGTTAAAGGTTGGACTAAATCATATGCTGCTTCACGAGTTAAACCGGCATCTATCAATGTTAGCATAACACGTTGCGAATAGATTAAACCATATGTTTTGTCCATATTTTGTTGCATATTCTCAGGTAGGACAGTTAAGCTTTCAATAATCTTTGCAAATCTATTTATTTGGTAGTTTAGTAATGTTGTCGTATCGGGTAATATAATACGCTCAGCTGATGAATGTGAAATATCTCGTTCATGCCATAATGCCACATTCTCGAATGCTGGTGTAATGTAACCACGCATCACACGCGCTAGACCAGTAACGTTTTCACTCCCAATTGGGTTTCGTTTATGAGGCATTGCCGAAGAACCTTTTTGACCTGCAGCAAAAAACTCTTCGACTTCACGAGTTTCAGTTTTTTGTAAACCTCTGATCTCAGTCGCAAAACGTTCAATACTTGTACCAATTAATGCGATAACCGCTACATAATGAGCGTGTAAATCACGAGGTAAAACTTGTGTTGAAATATCTTGTGCGCGAATCCCTAATTGTTTACATACAAATGCTTCAACTTCAGGGGGTGTATTTGCGAAAGATCCAACTGCACCACTCATTTTACCAGCTTCAACATCTTTAGCTGCTTCTTCAAAACGTTTTTGATTTCGTTTTAATTCTGAGTAGAATCCTGCTAATTTCAATCCAAAAGTCGTTGGTTCTGCATGAACACCATGAGTTCGACCCATTTGAATTGTATATTTATGTTGCTTTGCTTTTTCCCCTACAACGTCAATGATATGTTGAAGATCTTTACGTAAGATATCATTGACTTGCTTTAATTGGAACCCATAGGCCGTATCAACTACATCTGTACTTGTTAAACCATAATGAATCCATTTACTCTCATCGCCTAAACTCTCACTGACACATCGAGTAAAAGCAACAACGTCATGTCGTGTTTCTTCTTCGATTTCTAAGATTCTATCAACCGTAAAAGATGCATTTTTTCTAATTTTGTCTACATCTTCTTGTGGTATTTCCCCTAAGTTTGCCCATGCTTGACATGCTTCTATCTCAACATCTAACCATGTTTCATATTTCTTCTCAAGTGACCATATATTTTTCATTTCTGGCCGTGTATAACGTTCTATTGTCATTATTTATCCTCTTTCTTACGTTCCCACCACTCATAACGGTGAGTGTGAATATTTTTTTCATCTGTTTCGCCTTGAAGCACTTTGGTTAACTCCCAATTCGTGGTGTCAATTTCTGGCATAACAACATCACTCGGAAAGTTCTCCTCTATGACTGTTCTAACAATTTTGTCAGCATAATTAACCAACTCTAAGAAAACTTTTGCACCACCTATGACCATCAAATTATTGTTGGCAGATAATTCTAACGCTTCTTCAACTGTATGAATAACCATAAGCCCAGGTATATCTTGTCCATATGTCTTGTCTGTTGTGAGTACAACGGTTTTTCGACCAGGGAGCAAACGTTTGTTCATGGCTTCAAATGTTCGACGCCCCATTAACATAGTATGTCCCATTGTTGTTTCTTTAAAAAACTTTAAATCATTCGGTAAATTCCAAGGCAAATCGTTTTGGTAACCAATTCCACCGTTTAAATCTTGTGCATACACAAAAGTTATCATTCTTTCACTTCCTTAAACTGCTATGGGTGCTTTAATTGAAGGATGGGGTTTATAACCTTCTACTTTAATATCATTGGTATCAATTTGATCTATTGGTGCATCACTATTTATAACTAAAGTCGGTAACTGGCGAACGTCACGCTCTAATAATAAATTAGCTTGCTCAATATGATTAGAATAAAGGTGTGCATCACCTATAGTATGAACAAAATCTCCGACTTCTAATCCAGTTTCGCGTGCAATAAGATGTGTTAGTAAGGCATAACTAGCTATATTAAATGGAATACCTAAAAATACATCCCCACTTCGTTGATATAATTGACAACTCAACTTACCATCCGCAACGTAGAATTGAAATAAAGTATGGCATGGTGGTAAAGCAGCTGTCGGAACATCTTCAGGATTCCAAGCCGTCACAATATGTCGTCTTGAATCAGGATTAGTCTTTATTTGTTCAATGACTGTTCTGATTTGGTCTAATGTATCGCCATTGCGCAATTCCCAAGCACGCCACTGTTTACCGTATACATCACCTAAGGGACCAAACTTCTCACTAAAATCATCGTCATTTAATATTTTTTCTTGAAATTTACTCATCTCGGAATCATAAATCGCTTTGAACTCTTCATCATCTAATACTCGCAGGCCAAAATCAGTCATATCAGGACCTTTATAGTCATCACTTTCGACATAATTTTTAAATGCCCACTCATCCCATATGTGATTATTGTGTTCTAATAAGTAGCGTATATTCGTATCTCCACGCAAAAACCATAATAATTCAGATTTAATTAGCCCAAATGGTACACGTTTTGATGTCAGTAAAGGAAACCCTTCTTGTAAGTTAAAACGCATTTGGTGACCAAAAAGACTAACGGTTCCAACCCCTGTACGATCTTCTTTCTTCGTACCCTCGTTTAATACTTTTCTAACTAGTTCTTGATATTGCGTTGTCATTTGTTTACTCATCCTTTCTAAAGTGAAAGTTCACTTAAGTACTCGTAACGGTCATAGTACTCTAGTAAAGCTAACTCTAGCGACTCTAATCTTTCTTGTAATTCCATTAACTTGAACGCATCGCTACCTTGTGATCCCATTTCTGTCTGGATAGTTTCAATTTCTGTTTCAGTATCTTCAATATCTTTTTCTATCGTTGCCCATTCTTTCTTCTCGTGATAAGACATTCGCTTCTTATCTTTTTTATCAGTCACCTCTTTTTCAAGTACTGCTTTTGTTGCAACTTTATTATCTACTTTAGTAACTTGATTCGATTCTTTACGTTGAGTTTCTAAGTAATCGCTGTAGTTTCCATATATTAAACTAAATTGTCCATGCCCTTGAACGTCTAATAATTGGTCGACCGTCTTATCAATAAAATAACGATCATGAGAAACGATTATTACCACTCCGACAAATGAATCTAAATAATCTTCAAGAACTGTCAATGTTTCAATATCTAAATCATTCGTCGGCTCATCTAAAAACAATACGTTTGGCTCTTGAATTAATAAAGTTAGCAAATATAATCTACGTCGCTCACCACCAGATAAATACTTAATTTGTGTACCGTGAGTCACACGTGGAAAATTAAACTGTTCTAACATTGAAGCAGCTGAAACTGATTGACCGCCATCTGATTGGAATTCATCCGCGATTTGTGTTAAATATTTAAGAACACGCATCTCGCCAGGTAAATCTTGATCTAATTGGCGGTAATAAGCAATCTTAACTGTTTGCCCAATCTCGTAGACCCCGCTCTTAATTGGATGTAAGCCCGCTAGAGTATTCAAGAAAGTTGATTTTCCAACACCATTTTCTCCAATTATGCCAAGGCGCTCACCTTTAACAAAGCTTTTCGTAAAGTTCTCAATAACTGTTTTATCACCAATTTCAATAGATACATTTTCTAAATCCATAATCCGTTGTCCAATTCGCTGTTGATCAAAGTTAAAATCAATTGTTTCTTCTGCCTTATTACGCGAATCAATGGTATCTTTTAAGTCGTCAAATCGATTAATACGAGCTTGTTGTTTAGTTGTTCTAGCTTTTGCCCCTTTACGCATCCAACCTAACTCTTGTTGGAATAAACGATTTTGTTTTTCTTGCATTCGTTCATTATTGGCGGCTTCCTCACTTCGTTTAATTAAATACGCTTGATAATTCCCCGTGTATTCTCTCAGTTGACCAAAGCTTAACTCAATTATTTTGTTCACTGATCTCTCTAAGAAATATCGATCATGTGTCACTAACAAAAGCGCCCCTTTATATGATGCTAAATACTTCTCTAACCACTGTATTGAATCAATATCAAGGTGGTTGGTCGGCTCATCTAATATTAATAAATCCGGTTCAGATATAAGTACTTGAGCAATCCCGATACGTTTACGTTCTCCACCAGAACATGTTGACACTGAACGACTTAAATCTTTTAGACCTAATTGGTTCAATACGGTTTTCGCATTCACTTCTATTTCCCAACCATTATTTAAATTCATATCGTCACTCATCTTAGTGAAACGATCAAAGTAAGTCATGTTTTCTGGTTCATTTTCTAAATCTAACCGAGCTTTTTCATAATGCAATAATTTCTGTATTTGAGGTGCTGGACTATCATATACAGTCTCCAAAATAGTTTTATTCTCATCTAATTCTGGATGTTGGTCTAAGTATCCGATACGATAATCATTAGGTTTTACAATTTCACCATCATCATAATTGTCAATATTTGCAATGACTTTTAACAATGAACTTTTCCCCGTACCGTTAGCTCCTATTAGTCCAATCCGATCTCCCGTACGTATAGATAGATTTACTCCACCTAATAATGTCTTTGTTCCATAAGTTTTATGTAAATTAGTTATTTTTATTTCTTTCATATCAAAACTCCTCGCTAAATTCACTATATTATAACATAGAACGGATTAGACTATTTTAAAATGATGCACTTTATTTGTCTATTAATGCTTTACAAAATAAAAAACCAGGAACCATAAGTTCCTGGACATAATTACCCTTTGCCAAATTGACTTCGATATAAATCTGCATACACACTATTTCGAGCTAATAATTCGTCATGCGTTCCATCTTCCATGATACCTTGAGGTGTCACTACGATAATTCGATCAGCATTAGTGATTGTTGCTAATCGATGCGCAATGACTAATGATGTTCTACCTTGTGACAATTCATCAAGTGACGCTTGAATAAACCTTTCAGTAGCTGTATCCAATGCACTCGTTGCTTCATCAAGAATGAGAATTTTAGGGTTCTTCAAGAAAATTCTTGCGATAGACAGACGTTGCTTTTGCCCACCTGATAAAGAGACCCCTCGTTCACCAATCTGTGTATTAATACCATCTGGTAAATTTGAAATCACTTCACGTAATTTTGCTGAATTAATCGCAGCTTCAACTTCTTCATCAGTTGCATCTAATCGTCCGTATAACACATTCTCTTTAATCGTGCCGTCGAATAAAAAAACATCTTGTTGAACAATCCCTATTTGTTTACGTAATGATTGCATCGTAACATCTTTTATATCAATGCCATCTATATTTATTTGTCCGTCCGAAATTTCATAAAAACGAGGTAATAAGTTCACGAGTGTTGTCTTTCCAGAGCCACTTGGGCCAACAAATGCTACAGTTTGACCGGCCTTAATGTCTATATTAACTTTTTCAAGCACAGGTCTTTCTTGACTATAACCAAAAGAGACATTTTCATAACGAATATTCCCTGAAAACTCTGGTGCTTCTTTTGCATTTTCGCTATCGATAATATCTGGTTGTTTACTTAACTCTTCTTGTAACCTCATAAAACCTGCATAGCCCTTTGGATAAACTTCTAACATTGCATTTATTCTTTCAAGTGGACGAACAAATACATTAGAAAGTAATATGTACCCAACTAATTCTCCGATAGTTAACTCTCCGATTATTATATAGTAAGAGCCGGCAATTAATGCGAATAAGTTAATCAGTCGCATAATAATATAATTAAATGAAAAGCTAATTGCCATAGAATTGTAAAAATCAACCATAGTTAAACGATAGCGTTCAGCTAAATCTGTGAAAATATTCTTCTCAAAATCTTCATTAGCAAAAGCCTTCACTACCCGCATACCACTAATAGAATTTTGGATACCTGCATTAAAATGCCCTAGGTTTTGTTTAATACTCATATTAACCTTGACCATTCTCCGACTAAATATGCCAAGCATAATTCCCAATATTGGAATTAAGGCCACAGTCATTAATGCAAGAGGCACATGAACATTCAACATGAGTAAAAATGCACCCACTAAAGTCATTATTGTAATGAAAACATCCTCCGGACCATGATGAGCTAATTCACTAATCTCAAATAAATCTGTCGTAATTCGACTCATTAAGTCCCCTGTTTTCATCTTATCAAAATAAGCATACGATTGTTTCTGAAAATGCCCAAATAACTCACGACGCATATCTGTTTCAATATAGCTTCCAAATAAATGTCCAATAGATACTACAATATAATTCATCGTTGTATTAAATAAGTATAATGCTAATAAAAGTACCGAGAACATGACTATATGGCGTAGATTACCTTGTGGTAAAATTTGATCAATCACCATATTTACTGCAATTGGAAAGAATAGTTCCAATATTGCTGAAAGTACCGCACAAAAAAAGTCTATGATAAATAATTTTTTGTAAGGTGTGTAATAAGAGAAAAATTTTTTTAACATAGTATAACTCCTTCGACATTAAATCACTAATCATTCTACCTCAATGATATAGTAATTTCAAAGCAATAAAATAAAAAAGCATGGTTTTGAAATTACTCAAATACCATGCTAACAAATTATTTCAATATGTATTACTTTTTATTTCTTGAAGATACAACCAACCAGATTCCAGCTACAACCGCAACTGCTGCAATTAGAATTAAAATCCAACTGTTTGCTTCTCCAGTATTAGGCAATACTTCCATTGCATTAACTTCTACAGGGAAGAACATGAATAAAGTTAGTATATAACTAAATAAAAATGTTTTCTTCATAAGAATACTCCTCATCTACAAAATGTTTCATTCATCATATATTATATGTAATATGATTAGAATAAGCCAGTTATATTCCCTTTAACATCAACATCAATACCTTCTGCTGATGGTTTCTTTGGTAATCCTGGCATAGTCATAATTGTTCCTGTAATTGCAACAATAAATCCTGCACCAGCCGAAAGTCGTAATTCATTAATATGAATATCAAAATTAGTTGGCGCTCCAATTAATGAAGCTATGTCAGATAAAGAATATTGTGTTTTTGCCATACATACCGGTAGGTCACCAAAGCCAGCACCCTCAATTTCTTTCAGCTGTCTCACAGCTTTCTTAGATAATACTGCACCATTTCCGCCATAAACCTTTTTCACGATTTGGTTTACTTTATCAACTAAAGACGTATTTAATTCATAGGCATATTTTAGCTGGGTATTATTATCACATGCATCCACAACTAATTGTGCTAGTTCAATTGCACCATCACCACCATGTTCCCATACTTTAGCTACAGCAGCGCTTATCCCCCATTCTTGACAGGCATCTAAGATAACTTGAATTTCAGCATCCGTATCGGTGTAAAAATGATTAATACCTACTACCGTATTTAAATTAAACTCTTCTCTCATTGTATGAATATGGTGTTTAAGATTAATAAGTCCTTTTTTCACAGCTTCGACATTCTCTTCATTTAAATGTTTTTTAGAAACGCCACCATGCATTTTCAATGCTTTAACAGTTGCTACAACGACAACAGCATCAGGCGAAATATCTGCTGTTCTACACTTTATGTCAATGAATTTCTCAGCACCTAAATCGGCACCAAATCCAGCTTCAGTCACAGTATAATCACCATAATACATAGCATGCTTGGTTGCTGATATACTATTACATCCATGAGCAATGTTTGCAAATGGACCACCATGGATAAATGCCGGTGTATTCTCTAGTGTTTGAACTAAATTAGGCTTAAAAGCATCAACTAATAGAGCGGTCACAGCCCCTGCACCCTTTAATTGTGCTACAGTAACAGGTTGGTTGTCATAATCATATGCCACTATGATTCGATTAATTCTTTGTTTCAAATCAGATAAGTCTTCCGCCAAACAAAAAATAGCCATAATTTCAGAAGCTACAGTGATATCATAACCATCTTCTCTAGGCACTCCATTCGTTGAGCCATTCAGCCCATTAACAATATGTCGCAATTGACGATCATTCATATCAACAACGCGTTTCCAATGTATCTTTCGTGAATCTATTTTTAATTCATTACCATGATGAATATGATTATCTAATAATGCAGAAATTAAATTATGAGCTGAAGAAATTGCATGGAAATCACCCGTAAAATGTAAGTTAATATCTTCCATTGGTATAACTTGAGCATACCCGCCTCCAGCAGCACCACCCTTCATTCCGAATACGGGACCTAATGAAGGTTCTCGAAGAGCAAGGACTGATTTCTTACCAATTTTTGCTAATCCATCCGCAAGTCCAACAGATACTGTTGTTTTTCCTTCTCCAGCAGGAGTTGGTGAAATTGCTGTAACTAAAATGAGCTTTCCTTTATTTTCATTGAACATTTCCTGGCTTATATCCACATCAATCTTCGCTTTATGATAGCCATATGGAATAAATTCTTCATCTGTTATTCCTAACTGTTCAACAATTTTTTTAATAGGCTGTATATTAGCTTGCTTTGCAATCTGACTATCTGTTAAATGACTCAAATAACCACTCCTCGTTAATAATGTGTTCAATACATTATAACATATAAGAGCGGTTGCATAGCATTACGGATAATTCATTTATAAATACCTCTCAAAATATTCGTATTTCTTACATTAATAAAACCAGATGTAAAATTAAAAGCATATTGTTTTAAATTAGATTAAAGAATTAGCTAAAATATATACGTATTTACTGCGTATAATTGATCAGCGTAAAGCAAATAATATAGCTTTGTGCTGTTTTTTTTGTGTCCAAAGTTATAAAGGAGATATAATTTATGGAGTTTCATATGAAATTACCGAGAAATGGAAAAGAATTTCTGGTGTTTTTGATAATACTATCTGTACTATCAGTTAATATTATCGCACCATTTATCACAATGTTAGAGATGGGGTTTAGTTTAAAAAATTGGCAAAATACATTCCAAGTAATGCCTTATATTTGGATAGTCGTAGTTATCTTAGTTCTTTTAACTCATAATCCAGCAACAAAAATATCAAATAAACTAATAAAAAATAGATGATAGTTTTAATGCACATGTGATTGTAAGTTATTTAGTCAATGCGTTTATAATGTCTATTGTGCTTACAATTGTTGCGACTTGGATTGGTATGGGGAAAATAACTACAATACTATTCCAAACCTTCCCTAATAACTGGCCAAGAAATTTTGCAATCGCATTTTTTGTCGAAGCAATCATTGCTCAGCCGATTGCTCGTTTTATTATACTGAAGATGCACCGACATATAGATGCAAAAGATACTAAAGCGTTTTTCTAATTAACTTCTTTGAATCTGGTTTAATCAAATAAATTTCGGTATATAAAAAGCATCCACGAGTGGATGCTTTTTATATACACGTTAATCTTCGTCCATAGACAATACAGCCATGAATGCTTCCTGCGGAATTTCTACACTTCCGACTGACTTCATTCTTTTCTTACCTTCTTTTTGTTTTTCAAGAAGTTTTTTACGGCGAGAAACATCCCCACCGTATAACTTAGCTGTAACATCTTTACGATATGCTTTAATCGTTGTACGAGCTATAACCTTATTACCGATAGTTGCTTGTACAGGAATTTCAAACATTTGACGTGGAATGATTCCCTTAAGTTTACTTGCTAATTCTTTCCCTCGGTTAAAGGCAAAATCACGGTGAACAATTGTACTAAACGCATCAATCACTTCACCATTAAGTAAAATATCCAATTTAACTAAATTAGATTCTTTATATCCGATAACTTCATATTCTAAGGAAGCATACCCTTTTGTATTTGATTTTAATTTATCAAAAAAGTCAAAAATTATTTCGGCCATTGGCATCTCATATACTACGTTCACTCGATATTCATCTAAGTAATCCATAGTCATAAAGTTACCACGTTTTCGCTCACATAAGTCCATGACGGCACCAACATATTCATTTGGTACCATGATTGTTGCTTTAACATATGGCTCAAAAATCTTGTCAACTTCAGTATTATCAGGCATCATCGATGGATTATCCACGATTAACTTAGAGCCGTCTGTCTTAATCACTTCATAAATAACTGAAGGTGCAGTCATTATCAAATCTAAGTTAAATTCACGCTCTAAACGTTCTTGGATAACATCCATGTGTAATAGACCTAAGAACCCTGTACGGTAACCAAATCCTAGAGCTTGTGATGTCTCTGGCTCAAATTGAAGAGCTGCATCATTTAATTGTAATCTCTCCAAAGATTCTCTTAAATCATTGTAATCACTTGAATCCACTGGATATACACCTGCATAAACCATAGGATTTAACTTACGGTACCCCGCTAAAGCAGCATCGGTAGATCTATCTGCCAGAGTGATTGTGTCACCTACACGCGTATCCTGAATGGTTTTAATATTAGCAGTTACGTATCCTACGTCTCCTGCCATTAAGAAATCACGCTTAATTGGAGATGGCGAGAAAATACCAACCTCAACTACTTCGAATTCTTTATTGTTACTCATCAACATCATTCGATCGCCCGCACGCAATACTCCATCCACCACTCGAATACTTAAGACAACCCCACGGTAGCTATCATATGCTGAGTCAAAAATTAAAGCTTTAAGTGGTGCTTCAACATCACCTTGTGGTTCTGGAACTTTTTCAACAATTTGCTCTAATATGTCTTCAATTCCGATACCTGATTTTGCACTTGCATGAACAGCTTCTGACGCATCAATGCCTATGATATCTTCTATCTCAAATTGAACACGTTCAGGATCTGCTGCTGGTAAATCAATTTTGTTAATAACCGGTAAAATTTCTAAATCATTATCTAAAGCTAAATAGACGTTTGCTAATGTCTGAGCTTCAATACCCTGCGCAGCATCAACTACTAATAAAGCACCTTCACATGCCGCTAGAGAACGTGAAACTTCATATGTGAAGTCGACGTGTCCAGGCGTGTCAATTAAATGAAAAATATAATCTTCTCCATCTTTAGCTTTATATGTTAATTCAATCGCATTAAGTTTAATAGTAATTCCACGTTCACGCTCAAGATCCATTGAATCAAGTAACTGAGCCTGCATATCACGGTCAGCTACAGAATGTGTCTGTTGTAAAATTCTATCAGCTAAAGTTGATTTACCGTGGTCAATATGTGCAATAATCGAGAAGTTTCTTATTCTTTTTTGTCTTTCTCGCATTTCATTTATATTCATAAAACCTTCACTTCCTTTATAGCCAGATGGCTTACCTACAAAAATTCTCACACTTAATCATACCAAATATTATAGCATATTAATAGGGTTCTTAATGCTTTTTTATTAAATTATCTATTCATCAATATACAAGTCTAAATTTAACTTAGTGTAAAAACGAGAGTTTTCCATAAACTTCTGTGTCAGTGGAACATATTCATTGTAACCATGAAATCATCTTCAGCTTTAAATATAATACTAATGAATTTATATTTAGGAACTTTCGACTCACCAACCTATTGAATCTGGAACTCACTGTTCATTCGCACAGCTTCTAGTGTGTTAGTTCCTCCTTTTCATGACACACTAACCTGCTCCGCAAACTCTCCAGTATGCTTAGATAAATAAATTAATCCATAGGCGAAATCTGTTGTAATTAGCTAAAAGCGTTCTACTATGGTCCTGAGCTGTTCTCATTGGAATAAGCGTAAAATTATGGTCATTTTTACACAACGGCAACATCTTTATCTAAAAAAGCTACCCATTGACTTAACAATGGGTAGCTTTAAATATTATTTATCGAACATATCTCTCATCTTATCAAAAAATCCACCTTCATTATTCGCACGAACAGTTTGGCCTGATTCATCAGCTAAATCTTGGAATAATTCACGTTCCTTATCTGACAATTTCTTCGGTGTAACAACTTTAATTTTCACATGTTGATCCCCAGTGAAATTACCTCTTAAACTTGGGGCACCTTTACCTTTGAGACGGAAACTCGTACCTGTTTGAGTACCACCTGGTACCTTCAACTTCACTTTACCATGAACTGTAGGCACAGTTATTTCATCACCTAAAGCTGCTTGGACAAATGTAATAGGTAGTTCATAATATATTTCCGTACCATCACGTTCAAACTCTTCACTTGGCTGTACTCTAAAGACAACATATAAGTCTCCATAAGGTCCACCGTTTTGACCAGCTTCACCTTGTCCAGTTAAACGAATTTGTTGATCATTTTCAACACCAGCTGGAACAGTTACTTTAACAGAATGTTCTTTGTTTTCAATCCCAGCACCATGACACGTTTCACATTTTTCTTTGATTTCTTGTCCAGTTCCAGAACACACATCACATGCGCGTTGTGTCATTACACGACCGAAAGGTGTGTTTTGCTCTACTTGAACTGCACCAGAACCATGACACTTAGAACAAGTTACTGGGCTTGTTCCGGGTTTTGCTCCTGAACCATGACAAGTATGACATTCTTCATTACGATTGTACTTTACAGTCGCGTCTTTTCCAAAGATAGCTTCTTCAAAAGTTAAAGTCACACGATATTGTAAATCACTTCCACGTCTCGGTGCATTAGGGCTCTGACGAGATGCACCTGAACCTCCAAAGAATTGTTCAAAAATATCTTCGAAACCAAATCCAGCACCGCCGTAGCTTCCGCCACCAAATCCACCACCGAATCCGCCGCCAAAGTTTGGATCATTTGCAGCATGTCCATACTGATCATAAGCAGCTCGCTTTTGTGAATCACTAAGTACTTCATATGCTTCAGACACTTCTTTAAACTTATCTTCAGCACCTTCATCTTTATTGATATCTGGATGATATTTTTTTGATAATTTACGATATGCTTTCTTAATCTCTGCATCTGCTGCATCACGAGACAAGCCTAGCACTTCATAATAATCACGTTTCTCTGCCATAATCTACCTCCTTCTTTAAATGATGACAATCAATATTAACTCAACTCATCTAATAGAAATCAAACGAGCGATATGTCAGATTATATAAAAAGCCAAGGGAATTGATGCCCTCGGCTATAGATTAACATCTTAATGTAGTCATTCTATACAAATTACTCTTCGTCGTCAACTTCCTCAAATTCAGCGTCTACTACGCCGTCATCTTCAGATGTTTCACCTGAAGCGTCTGCTTGAGCTTGTTGCTCTGCTGCCGCTTGTTCGTATAATTTAACTGTTAAGTTTTGAACTACTTCGTTTAAAGCATCGCGTTTTTCTTTCATTGCTTCTAAATCGTTCGCATCGATAGCTGCTTGTAATTCATCACGTGCTGACTCTGCTTGTGTAACTTCTTCTTCAGAAACTTTATCTTTTAAATCTTCTAAAGTTTTGTTCGTAGTGAAAATTAATTGATCAACTTCATTGCGTAAGTCTGCTTCTTCACGACGTTCTTTATCTGATTCAGCATTTGCTTCTGCATCTTTAACCATTTGATCAATTTCTTCATCTGAAAGACCTGAAGATGATTTGATTGTAATTGTTTGTTCTTTTTGAGTACCTAAGTCTTTAGCACTTACGTTAACAATTCCGTTTTTATCGATATCAAATGATACTTCGATTTGAGGAACTCCACGTGGTGCTGGTGGAATATCCGTTAATTGGAATCTTCCTAGTGTTTTGTTATCCTGAGCCATTTCACGCTCACCTTGTAATACGTGTACATCTACTGCTGGTTGGTTATCAGCTGCAGTAGAGAATACTTGTGACTTACTCGTTGGAATTGTTGTGTTACGATCGATTAATTTAGTGAAGATTCCACCCATTGTTTCGATACCTAGTGATAATGGTGTAACATCAAGTAATACGATATCTTTAACGTCACCTGAGATAACTCCACCTTGAATTGCAGCACCCATCGCTACTACTTCATCAGGGTTAACTGATTTGTTAGGCTCTTTACCAGTTTCTTTACGTACAGCTTCAACTACTGCTGGAATACGAGTAGATCCACCAACTAAGATAACTTGGTCAATTTCATTTTTATCTACACCAGCATCTTTTAATGCTTGACGAACTGGATGTTTAGTACGCTCTACTAATTCATCTGTTAATTCTTCGAACTTAGCACGAGTTAATGACGTTTCTAAGTGTAATGGTCCAGCATCTGAAGCTGTGATGAATGGTAAACTAATTTGAGTTGAAGTAACTCCAGATAAATCCTTTTTAGCTTTCTCAGCAGCATCTTTAAGACGTTGTCCAGCCATTTTATCTTTAGTTAAGTCAATTCCATTTTCTTTTTTGAATTCTTCGGCTAGATATTCAATAATTTTCTCATCAAAGTCATCTCCACCTAAACTGTTATCACCCGATGTAGAAAGTACGTCGAATACTCCATCTCCTAACTCAAGGATAGAAACGTCGAACGTTCCTCCACCTAAGTCAAATACCAAGATTTTTTCTTCACTATCCGTTTTATCTAAACCATAAGCTAATGCCGCTGCTGTTGGCTCGTTAACAATACGTTCAACTTCTAAACCAGCAATTCTACCTGCATCTTTAGTAGCTTGACGTTGTGAATCATTAAAGTAAGCTGGAACAGTAATAACTGCTTTATCAACTTTTTCACCTAAGTAATCTTCAGCATAGCTCTTAATGTATTGAAGAGTCATTGCAGAAATTTCTTGCGGAGTATATTCTTTATCTCCCATTGATACTTTGTAGTTGTCACCCATGTGACGTTTAATTGAACTTACAGTATCAGGGTTTGTTACAGCTTGACGCTTAGCAACTTCCCCTACTTGAATTTCATCATTTTTTAAAGCTACAACAGATGGTGTTGTACGGTTTCCTTCTGGGTTGGGAATAATTTTCGCTTCTCCACCTTCAAGAACCGCTACAGCAGAGTTTGTTGTACCTAAGTCAATACCAATAATTTTAGCCATATTACATTTCTCCTTTTAATTGTTATTCTGATACGATAACCATTGCCGGTCTAATGACGCGGTTATCAATTCGATATCCTTTTTGTAAAACTTGTATAACAGTATTACTATCTTGTCCATCTCCAGCAGGCATTACACTTACAGCTTGGTGGAAGTTTGGATCAAATTCTTCATTTAATGGGTCGATTGTATCAATTTTTTCTTTTTCAAATGCATTTTTAAATTGGTTATGAACCATCTCTACACCTTTTTTAAGTGCTTCACCATCTTCAGATGGTGTTTCAGTTTGTAGAGCGCGTTCTAAGTTATCAATGACATCTAAGAGTGACGTCGCTAAATTTTGTGATCTGAACTTAGCTGCATCTGATCTCTCTCGCGTATTAATTCGTCGCATATTAGCCATCTCTGCTTGCAGACGTAATACTTTGTCTTCTAATTCTTCTTTTTCTTGTTGTAATAATTCTAATTCTGATACCTCGCCTGTTTCTTGTTCTGAAACCTCGGGCGAATCAGTCGTTGTCTCTTCTGATGGAACTGCTTCTAAGTTCTCTGTAGTTTCATCAACAACTTCGTTATTATTTTCTTGTTCTGTCAATTGACACCCTCCTTCATTAATCTTATTGAATCGATAATTTACTTATCATCATTTCTAATAAAGCTATTACTCTTTCATAGGACATTGTCGTAGGACCAAGTAATCCTAATATAATCTTTTGATTTTGATTAACGAAGGAGCCTGTCAGAAGATTTATGTTCGCAACACTATCAGCTAAAAACTCATAGCCGAACTTAATATTAATACCTTCATCTTGATCTTCAAGCAATTGATACATTTCTCTTGAACCATCTATTAAATCGAATAAATGCTTAAGTGCATCTCTGCTTGTCTGTCCATCTATTAAATCAAATATATTACTTTTTCCACTTATGTAATAGCGGTGTCCTTTTATGTGGTGCATAGATTTTTCAATCAATGGAGAGAAATCCAATTGATACCCTGTCAAACGTTGTGTTAGTAAAGGTATCCCTAACTTCATCCTTTGATAAGCATCTTCAAGTACAACTCCTTTAAGTTCGTCATTAATCATATTTACTAACTTTGAAATATCATCTTTTGATAATGATACTTTTAGATCAATTTGCTCACTTTCGATGTTCCCTTTATCAGTCATAACAATTGATATATATCGAGTGCGATCAATTGGCACTAACTTAAACTCATCAAAGTAATGAGACTCTTTGTCTTGTCCAAGAACCACTGCTGTAAATCCAGTCAATGAAACTAAAATATCTGCACAAAGTTGTGTCAGTTGTAATGGACTGTAATGTCTCGCTTGGGTTAACTCCTCAAAATTAGCATCATCATCAAGTAATGGTAATTGCTTATCTTCTTGACGAATAATACCTTCGATATAATAACGATAACCATCTTTTGATGGAATACGTCCACTAGAAGTATGAGCTTTCATTAGAAAACCAAGTTGTTCTAGAACGACCATATCATTACGTATTGTTGCAGGACTAACATCCAAGTAACTCTCTCTAAGTAAAGTTTTAGATCCAATAGGCTCTTCAAACTGTCCATAAAGTTGTATAATTAAATTCAGAACTTCCTGTTGCCTTGATGTCAACATATTCTCACCCCACTTATTAGCACTTAAGTTATCTGAGTGCTAACTGTTATTATAATACAACCTACCAAGTTGTTTGTCAAGACTTTTGGCAAAAATAAACAAAAAAAATAGCACTCTTAGTTACAGAGTGCTAAATAACTTCACTTTCTTCGATTTCATGCGGATTTTCCAAATGAAATGTGAATCCTTCACCTAAAACTTGTTGAATTCCAGTAACAGTCACGAATGCATTTGAATCTATCTCATTGATAATTCGTTGTACTTTAACTAATTGAATTCGATTAATCACTACATATAGAACATCCTTTTCTACTTTAGAATAATAACCATAGCCTTTCAGCACTGTGATACCACGATCAACTCTTTTCATAATCTCTTCTGCAATCACATCGTGTTGATTGGATACAATCATCACTGCCTTTTTAGGATTATACCCTTCCATAACAAAGTTTAATAATTTACTAGTTATATATAGTGAAATCAGTGTCAGTATTCCTTTTTCTAACCCAATAACCAATGTTAAAGGAATAACAATCATGATATCAATGATTAATAAAGCCACTGAAACTTGCAGTCCCATATACTTATTAATAATTAAAGCAATAATATCAACACCGGCAGTAGTACCATGACCAAGAATAACAATTCCTATTCCCAAACCAATTAAAAAACCACTACTTAATGGTGCAAGTAAGGTATTATCTGGTTGGAACCCTGGTAAAACTACAAATTCTAAAAAGAATGACATGGATACAATAGCAACTAATGTATAAATGATTGTTTCTTTCTCAAGAAATTTCCATCCAATTAGCATTATAATTGTATTTATAATTAAGTTACTTAGAGCTGGACTAATTCCAAATACATAATAAAATAGTAAGGTTATACCAGTGACCCCACCTTCACCAAGTTGATTGGGTATAACAACTGAATTAATTGCTAGTGAAAAGATGAAAGTTCCTAGTAAAACGAGAAACAAATTTTTAAAAATATTTTTATACATTTGCATCACCATTTAATTGCTTAAAATAGATCCTAGTATTTTCTTCATCTATTTTTAATTGATCAATTAGACCATCTATATTATCAAATTTATATTCACCTCTTAAATAATGGTGCCATCTTACTCTTACTTTCTCTCCATAAATCATTTTATTAAAGTCCAATATATATACTTCACAAGTTAAATCATGATTATCATAAAATGTTATATTATGACCTATTGAAGCACTTCCCAGATGCCAAGTATCACCTATTTTAATCTCAACGGCATAAACACCGATTCCTGGCAATAATTGAGGGTGAGCTACTTGAATATTAGCAGTAGGATAACCTAATGTTCGACCTACTTTTTCGCCATGGATGACTGTACCATATACTTCATAAATATAACCTAAGTCGTTATTTGCTTGAGTTACTTCCCCATTATATATTAATTCTTTAATACGAGTAGTAGATATCTTCATATGATGTGATGATAGTTCATCAACTTCAATGACATCAAAGCGATCAGATGCATGGATTGGTAGTGTATGCATGTTTGCAATTTCTTTTTTTCCGTATGTATAATCATAACCAGCGACTGCTACTTCTGTATTTAAACTCACTAAATATTCCTCAACAAATTCCTGTGGTGTTTGAGTTCCGAACGAGAATGTATAATCAACGATATATAATATATCAACATTAAATTGCTCCATTAATTCTGCTTTTCGTTTATTTGTTGTTAAATAATTAAACGAATCTAAATTAAGATCTTCATAAACTATTCTTGGATGTTGATTAAAAGTCATTAGCGCCAATTTGAGTCCTCTTTTATTTGCTTCTTCTCTTGCTCGTTCTATTACTTTTTGATGACCTAGGTGAACGCCATCAAAAAACCCTAATGTCATTACGACTGATTCATCAGGGATTTTATCCGGATTATAGGGATGGCTTAAATATATTATCTCCATTTAGAATCTCCTTTCGTTTATACAAACATTTTGTAAGGTTTTATAAATAATTCTTTTTCAGCATGCTGCAGATATAGAGCGATAATTTTATCTTCATAATAAAACGCTACTGGATTTTTAAAATCTAGATTGAAGTCTGCCTTTAATAATACTTGCCCATTTTTTACTTTTGCAAATTGTTCACGGTCTAATTCAATTTTTGGTAAGTGTGCTAGGGACGATTCTATCGATGCTACTTTTTCTTCGATTTCATTATTATCCATCATTCCTTGAATCTCCTCAAGAGAATAGCTTTGAGAAGAATTAAATCCACTAGTCTGTAGCCTTGTTAACTCAGACATATGAGCAGGATAATTCAATTTCTTACCCAAATCCACTGCTAATGTTCTAACATAAGTCCCTTTTCCGCAATGCACATTAAATTTCCACGATTGAGCGCCTTTTTCATGATCATAATCGGGCTCACCATCTCGCTCAAATGAATTAATGACAGCTGTTCTGATTGGTCGTTCAACCTCTAAGCCTTGCCTAGCATATTCATACAATTTCATACCGTTAACCTTAACTGCTGAATACATTGGTGGAATTTGTTCAATAATACCTTCCATTGAAGACATTGCTGCATCGATATCTTTAATAGAAACTGGTTGAAGGACTGGCTTTTGTTCAACAACCGCACCATGCGCATCTTCAGTTTCTGTTGACGTACCAAGTGTAATTTCGCCATAATAAACTTTAGGTGAATCCATCAATAACTCAACTAATCTAGTGGCCTTGCCTAAACAGACTACAAGCACACCTTCTACTTCAGGATCTAGCGTACCAGTGTGCCCAATTTTTTTCATCTTTAAAATTTTTCGCAATTTAAAAACAACATCATGACTTGTCATGCCTTTTGGTTTCCAAACAGCTAAAATACCATTTATCATAATTAGCTCCTTAATTTATACTTTTCGACACTTGATTATAACAAACTTCACAAGTCTCTGCTATTCTATATTATCAGATACATAATTAACCAAACAACTACTCTTATTATTTATTAATTTTATTTTTTTCACACCGCATGTGATATACTAATTCTCAGATAAAAAGGACGTCTAATGTAATAGTAATTCTAGGTTCAAGGCCGGACTTGGTATACTTTAATGACATTTACACAAAGTTTGTCCTTAATCGAGTCATACTACTAAAGAGGAGTTCTTCATGAAAAGAAAACAACGGCTATCATCCATTCTAAAATACATATTATTATCGGTCTTATTGCTCATTATTATATTTTTTGGTCTATTTAAATTATTTAGTTATGAAAGTCTTGATTCTGCAAGATCACTTATTCATTCTACCAAGGATTATCAAGTTCATGATAATAAAAACTCTATCTACTTTTCACCAGTACCAAATAAAACAAATTCTATGCCTACAATTATCTTTTACAATGGTGCATTAATTGAAGAGGAAGCCTACTCCCCGTTAGCAAGTGAGCTAGCCAAAAATGGATTTCCCGTGTATGTTATAAAAACATTATTTAATTTTCCTTTATTAGCCCCTGATGATGAAATAATCGATGACCTTACTGAAGAAGACTCTATTATACTTATGGGCCACTCACTAGGCGGAGTCCAAGCGAGTTATATAGCTAAAGAATTATTAGACAATAAAAATTCTGATTCACCAGATCTTTCAGGTTTAATATTACTTGCGAGCTATCCGGCAGATAATACGGATTTAACGAACTTTAATAATCCAGTCTTAAGTATTACAGCAAGTGAAGATGATATCATTAATGCTGAAAAATATTTAAATGCTAAGCAACTACTCCCTGATGAAACTGTATATTATACAATCCAAGGTGGAAATCATGCCGGTTTTGGCTTTTACGGTGCACAGCGCGGGGACGGGGATGCCACAATCTCACACGATGAACAACTGCAAGAGATTGTCCATTTAATTAATACAACTTGGTAAAAGGAACATCTTAAGCATAAAAAAACACCATCCAAATCACTATTTGTGACTTGAATGGTGTTTCTTTTTACTCTTCGTCGCTTTCTTCGTTACTGTCACCTTTAATTTGGTTTAATAACGAATCAATATGACTTCCGTAATCAATTGAACGATCTCGTTCAAATTTTATTTCTGGTGTTTTATAAAGTGTTAATTTCTTACCTAAATCACTACGGACTTTACCTGTAATTGCATCAAGGCCTCGTTGAGTTTTTTGTCTCTCTCCAGCCTTATTTGACAAAGTGCTGTAATAAATTGTCGCGTGTTGTAAATCTCCAGTAAGATTAACGTCAGTAATTGTTACACCGTCAATTCGCGGGTCTTTAATTTCGAGCAACAAAATATTATTTACTTCACGTAAAATTTCTTGTCTTACTCTACCAACACGATATTTTGCCATTGTAACACCCTCCTTAAAAAGGTTTATCTTTTTATTTCAACCATATGGAACGCTTCGATAACATCGTCCATTCTAACATCGTTATAATTTTCGATCATGATACCACACTCATAGCCTTTATCCACCTGTTTTGCATCATCTTTAAATCGTTTCAAGCTTGCTAATTCACCTTCGTAAATAACAATGTTATCACGAAGTAAACGAACTTGACTATCACGAGCAATATAACCATCTGTAACAAATGATCCAGCAATCGTACCTAATTTAGATACTGTAAATGTCTCACGAACAAGAGCTTGACCTTGAACCTCTTCTTCATATTCAGGATCCAGCATTCCTTTCATCGCTGTTTCAATTTCGTCAATTGCATCATATATAACTCGGTATTGTCTAATATCCACAACTTCAGAATCAGCTTGCAGACGCGCCTGTGGTGTTGGTCGAACGTTAAACCCAAGAACAATAGCACCCGATGCTGCAGCTAATGAGATATCACTCTCATTGATTGCACCAACTGCTTGATGTACTACATTCACACGTACACCTTCAACCTCTATCTTTTGTAAGCTTGCAGATAATGCTTCAGCAGACCCTTGTACGTCCGCTTTAATAATCACATTAACTGATTTTAATTCACCTTCTTGTAATGAATCAAACAAGTTATCTAATGTAATTTTCTTCGTTAAACTACGTTGAACATCTTGTGCTTCTTGAGCACGTTGTTCACCGGCTTGACGAGCAGTTTTCTCATCTTCGAATACAACGAACAAATCACCAGCTTGAGGTGCATTTTGTAATCCAGTAATCTCAACAGGTGTTGCAGGTCCAGCAGTACGGATACGTCGACCAATGTCGTTAACCATAGTTCTGACACGTCCATATGTGTTACCTACTACAATTGGATCCCCAACATTTAACGTACCATCTTGTACTAATAATGTCGCTGTTGGTCCTTGACTCTTATCAAGACGAGCTTCAATAACCGAACCAATCGCTAAACGACTTGGGTTAGCTTTCAATTCTTGAACTTCTGCCACTAAAACAATCATCTCTAATAATTCTTCAATATTTTGATTGAATTTCGCAGAGATTTCAACGAAGATGTTCTCTCCACCCCAATCCTCAGAGATAATTCCATGTTCAGATAACTCTTGTTTGACACGATCAGGATTAGCAGTTGGCTTATCAATTTTGTTTACAGCAATAATAATCGGAACCTCTGCGACTTTAGCATGGTTAATTGCTTCAACAGTTTGTGGCATTACCCCATCATCTGCAGCGACAACGATAATCGCAATATCCGTTACATCCGCTCCACGTGCACGCATCGTAGTAAACGCCTCATGCCCAGGTGTATCTAGGAATGTAATAATATTATCATCTTCAGTTTCAACTTGGTAAGCACCAATATGTTGAGTAATTCCACCTGCTTCATCTTCAGTTACTCGAGAATGACGAAGTTGATCAAGTAATGTTGTTTTACCATGGTCAACGTGTCCCATAATTGTTACGACTGCAGGACGAATTGAAAGTTTCGATGCATCTTGCTCTTCTTCAAAGTACACATCTAAATCAGAAACATCTACAACAACTTTTTCTTCTGGCTCCACACCATATTCAATTGCAATTAACTCAATAACTTCTTTTGAAAGTGCTTGATTTTGGTTAGCCATAACACCATTCATCATTAATTTTTTAATGATTTCTGATGTGTCGCGGTGTAACATTTTAGCAATTTCTTGAATATTTGTTCCATCAGTATATACAAGTTTCTCAGGTAAATCTTTATGTTTACGTTGTGTTATACCTTTAGACTCAGTATTTTTGAAATTCTTGTTACCTTTACCGCGTCTATTTCGGCGGTTACGACGACCTGCTTGATTAGATGTGTTGTTGCTACCAGCATTTTTATTTGGGGTATTACTCTGTTTAGTATTCGTTTTGGATTCCTCTTTTTTGTTTTGATTTTGTTTTGTTTGTTTTTTGTCTGAAGTTTGTTTAATAGCATTCGTTTCATTACTAGAAGTTTTCGTTTCTTTGTTACTAGCTTGTTGAGAAGCTTTTTCTTTATTCTCTATCTTCTTAGTGTTTTTATTACTAATAATTTTATTCAATTGTTTTTCTTGATCATCTGTAATTGAAGACATGTGGCTACCAAATTCTAGTCCGTTAGTTTCGGCCATAGTTAGCAATGCCTTACTTGTCAGATCATGTTCTTTTGCATATTCATATACGCGTTTAGTCATGTAATCACCTTCCTAATTAATTAGTCATATGATTCCTCACTCTCCACGTCGTAAGATAAAAATTTCTTTGCCATACCTTGGTTTTCAATTCCGATAATTGTTCGGCTTTTTCCAATTGCGTGGCTTAATTCATACTTAGTAAATTCAGTGTTAAGGGGAATACCTTCACGTTCGCTCAATGAGCGATATCTCTCAATTGTTTTTTCGCTGGCATCGTTAGCGCAAAGAACAAGATGGATTCGATGATTTTTCATCGCTTTCTCTACTAGTTCATCACCCGATATAATTGCTCGAGCGCGCGTAGCCAGACCTAACATATTCAACTTTTTCAAATCATTTTTCATAGTAGTTCTTTTCGAGCTTTCTGATGGTCGATGTAGCTATATAATTCATCATAGAATTCATCATTAATCTTCATTCCAAATGCACGATCAAACGTTCTTTCTTTTTTAGCTTTAAGTGCCAACTCTGGCTCAAGTGCTATATAAGCTCCTCGCCCATTTTGTCGACCCGTTGGATCAAGGAAAACTTCGTTTTCTTTGGATTTAACAACACGTACTAATTCTTTTTTAGGATACATTTCTTGAGATACAATGCATTTCCGCATTGGTTGTTTGCGTTGTTTAGTTGCCATTATATCGCTCCTTTAATGAATATTCTCTCTTATTATAACTCATCTTGCGCTTCATCATGCTCTTCTAGCAACTCTTCATAATTTTGTTCATGATCATGCTCGATTTCTGATATTGCATCTTCAACTGCTTCAGCATTGTAATTGTTCTCATCTATATCTTGCTCTTCGATTTGATCAACTACGCTTTCTTGCTCTTCAATATCTTCAAGTTCTGCAACATCTGAAATAATCTCCGCTTCATCAAAAGCATCATACTCTTCAGTTAATTCTTCTTCATTGTTAACTAAAAAATCTTCTTCGATTTCAGCATTCTTTTCATTTAAATACTCTTCATATGCCGACTCAGATTTTATATCAATTTTGTGTGATGTTAATCGAGCAGCTAAACGAGCATTTTGTCCTTTTTTACCAATTGCTAATGATAATTGGTAATCAGGAACGACTACGATACATGAATTTCCTTCTTCTTCGAAGATAACGTTAATTACTTCGGCAGGACTCATTGCATTGCGAATGAATGTCGCAGCATCTTCACTATGTTCGATAATATCCATGTTTTCGCCGTTCAATTCATTAACAATTGTCTGAACACGTTGACCTTTTTGACCGACACATGTCCCTACTGGGTCAATATTTTCGTCACGTGATCTAACAGCTACTTTAGAACGATCTCCAGCTTCACGAGAAATAGAAACAATTTCTACTATACCATCGTAAATCTCTGGAACTTCTTGTTCAAATAATCTGCGCAAGAAATCAGGATGTGCACGACTTACCACTACTTGTGGTCCTCGGGGTGTTTTCTCAATCTTAGATACATAAACTTTAACTCGTTGGTCGATTTCTAAATGCTCTCCAACAATTTGTTCACGGATAGGCATAACTGCTTCCACTTTATCTAAATTTATATAAACAATCCCTTTGTCATAACGTTCAACAGTCCCTGTTAGAATCTCATCTTCATATTGAATGAATTCATTATAAATAATGTCACGTTCTGCTTCACGGATGCGCTGCATAACAACGTGTTTTGCAGTTTGAGTCGCAATACGTCCAAAATCATTTGGCGTTACTTCGAATTTAATTTTATCGCCTATTTCGTAGGCACGATTAATTTCTAACGCTTCTTCCAATGATATCTCGAACGTTGGATCATACTTAGTTTCGACTACTTCTTTTACTGAAAAAACTTTTATTAATCCTGTTTCTTCATTAAATTCAACTTCAACGTTTTGCGCATTGTCATATCTTTTTTTATAAGCTAATACTAATGCTGATTCTAAAGCCTCTTTGATAATTTGACTTGAAATACCTTTTTCTTCTTCTAGAATTTGCATAGCTTGCACTAAATCTTTACTCATCTTCTGTATCACCTCATTAATTTTTTAGAATTTAATAGCTAAACGGACATTTGAAACAGCGTCACGTTTAATAGCAAGTTCTTTTTTTCTAGTTTTAATTGTTACTTCTATTTGATAAATTTCATCAGTAACTTCTAACAACGTACCTTCATGAAATTTCTCCCCGAATTGTGGAACGTAATAATCCAAGTGAATATATTCGCCAACAGCGTTTAATATATCTTTATCAGATTTTAATGGTCGTTCTGCACCTGGAGACGACACTTCTAAAAAGTAAGCTTTCGGAAATGGATCTGGGTTAATTTGATCGAGTGCCTCACTTAGTTTTTCACTAATTGTTGCACAATCCTCAATATCTATTCCCTCTTCTTTATCGGCATAGACTCTTAAGTACCAGTTTGGCCCTTCTTTTACATACTCTATGTCAACCAAATAACAATTTTCTGATTCTACAATTGGCTCAATTACTGGAACTACGGACTCAATAACTTTACTCAATATTTCACCTCATCCTTTTAATTTAAATCTTAGTTATAAATATGAAAGGAGCAAGCGTCACCGCTCACTCCTCCCCGTCTCTTCTAAATTCCTTAACCAATATACCACAAATACTTATAATGTACAAGTAACAGCTACTTTAAAGGATTCTTCTTTCACAACAAAAAATCCTTTGATAAGTTTGTGCGAACTTATCAAAGGAATATTTAAGAGTATGTGTATAGTTTAACTAAACTTTAAAAATATCCTCCACGGTATTGTTTATATCAATGACAATATATAATTTATTCCCATGGACTTTTCCTGACATAAATTTATTTGATGTTCCACTTACTTCTGTAGTCTCAAATGGGAAATATACTTCATCACTATCAGAATTATCCCATTCTACAGTAAGACGCTCAATATCATGATTTTTGATAACAGTTTCAAACATACCTGCTTCTAAACCACCTTGATTAATATCTGTTGATTGAAACGTATCAGCTTCAGGTAGTATTTCAATACGAAAAGCTTCTGATGGGTGAATTTCTACAATTTCACCATCATTTATTCTACCTAAACTTGTTGATACACGTTTTATCCAAATATCTCCAACAAATTCAACTGGAACTTCCCACTGGCCTCCATTATGGAAATGGAAATTAAATGCTTTAACCCTTCTACTCATAATATATCTCCCCTTGTGTTATATATTTTTCTTATAGTCCAATTATAACAGACACAATTTTAAAACGCTAGTTATTTGATAAAAACTTCACATGATAATATAATCAGTAAATACTATTAATATCGTCTTTTAGAATTAATCGTGAATATTTCCGTTAAGTTTGTGAATTAAAAACTATTATTGAAGTGTATCATTATGCTTGAAAAACTGTAGCAATAAAATTTAAAAGCATTTACATTTTTTATATTATTTTCTATGCTATAATTCAATTTAGTAAATCAAGAAAGGAATTGGTATTATGAAGAAGTTTATAAAACTGTTACTATTTAGTACGTCTTTATTATTTTTGCTTTCGTCATTACAGGTAGCTCAAAGTGAGGAAGATACAGATAAATTCGCCGGCGAGAAAGTTAAAATTGGGACGGTCGGTGATGAGCTTGCTGATATATGGGAGTTTGTTGCTGATAAAGCTGCCGAAGAAGGAATCGAATTAGAAATTATCTTATTTACAGACTATAATACGCCAAATATTTCTCTAGTGGATGGCTCACTGGACATGAATGCTTATCAACATTCTGATTTTCTTAAAGAATGGAATGATTCTAACAACACGCAATTAACATCTATAGGAACATCTTTCGCTACACCTTTGCGTTTCTTTTCAGAACAACATAGCTCAATTGATGATTTACCTGAAGGTGCAACAATCGCAATACCTAATGATTTAGCAAGTAGCTCTTATGCTTTACAAGTATTAGACTTGGCTGGAATAATAAAGATTGACGATAATTTGGACAGCTTACCGACTATTAACAATATCGTTGAAAACCCAAGCAACTTTGAAATTGTTGAATTAGAAGCAGCTCAAATTCCTGCGACAATGCCTGACATTGATATGGGTGTGATTCATCAGGTATACCTAGAAAGCACTGACTTCGAACCAAATGATGCAATCTTTTCTTATGGTCACAACCCTGAAACTTTTAACTATAATAGATTAAATACGATAACTGTCCGTGCAGAAGATCAAGATAATCCATTATACCAGCACATTGTGGATTTATATCAATCACAAGACGTAGCTGATTATATTAACGAAATATCTAATGGTGGTCACTTACCTGCTTGGATTTTATTAGAGGAATATGAAGCCAGTTTAGAAGAAGAAAATACAGAGAACGAAACAAGTTCCAATTAAAAAAACGGCCAATTGGCCGTTTTTTAATTATATTTATTTAGTATTCTTTTCAATATGTGCGATGAATGCATCGGCAACTACTTGTAAGAATCCACGTGTTTCTTCATTATTTAATTTACCTGCTTCGTCAAAGAAATTTTGAGAATTAGCTAAAAACACTTCTGGTTGAGCTAATACTGGCATATCTAAGAATGCTAAAATTGGTCGTAATGATTGGACTGCATTTGCTCCACTAATATTCGAAATAGAATGTCCTAAGATTAATGCTGGTTTTCCAGCCCATACACTTTGTCCCCACGGACGAGATGCTACATCAATGGCATTTTTTAATACACCTGAAGTCGAACGGTTATATTCTGGTGTTGCAAAAATAATCGCATCTTGTTTTGCAACAGAATTACGAAATTCTGTATATTCGCTCGGGCTATTCTCATCATATTCTTCATTATATAAAGGCAAATTCCCAATCTCTAAGAATTCAACTTCTACACCAGATGGAAATAATTCTGCTAAAGCTACAGCCCACTTACGAGCAAATGATTCTTTACGTAAGCTACCTACTACTACACCAATTTTTGTCATAAAAATAACATCTCCTTTAAAGTTTTATTTGTCTACTTCTTCATCTTATACTCATTCAAATGTTTTTGCAAACGTTACGTTCACAATAGATCGTGATATTGTAAAATTGTAATATTTACTGCAAACCATTGCCATTTGTGACAATTTAAACATTAAATAATAGTTTAAATTTCAAATAATTCACAATTAATACTAATTATCTTTTAGATTTCAAAAAAACCTCACCTAACGTAATCCATGGAGATTAGTTAAAGTAAGGTTTATTTATTTATATTTAAAATAAACTCAGTTGATCTTCATCAGGCATACCTTCTAACACACCGTTATCGTCTAAATAAGCCAAAACAGTTTTGGATACTTTACCACGTTTTTGCAAATCTTCTTTAGATAAGAACGGCGCTTCATTACGTGCTTTAACTATTTGCTCTGCAACGTTATTTCCTAAACCTGGAACTGCTCTAAAAGGCGGAATTAATGAATCTCCTTCAATAATAAAATGCTTCGAGTCTGATTTTTCTAAATTTATCATCTGGAATCTGTATCCTCGTTCTAGCATTTCATTCGCAATTTCTAGCTCTGTCACGAGTTCTTTCTCTTTATTAGTTGCTCCAAAGCCTTTATCGTTTATTTCTCTAATACGGCGTTTAACCATTTCTTTACCTTGGTACATAGCGACTAAGTCAAAATCCTTCGCACGGATAGAGTAGTAAGCAGCATAATAATACATTGGGTGGTAGACTTTAAAATAAGCAACCCGTAGTGCCATAAGTACATAAGCAGCCGCATGGGCTTTAGGGAACATATACTTGATTTTTAGACAAGACTCTATGTACCACTCTGGAACATTATTCTTACGCATATCTTCTTGCCATTCATCCGGTATACCTTTACCTTTACGAACGTGCTCCATAATTTGGAATGCAGTTCCGTCTTCTAAACCGTATTGAATTAAAGTCGTCATAATATCATCACGACAACCAATTACGTCTGATAATTCAACCACGTTATTTTTGATTAATTCCTGAGCGTTACCCAACCAAACGTCAGTACCATGTGATAAACCAGATATTTGCAGTAGCTCTGCAAATGTTTTTGGTTTAGTCTCTGAAACCATTCCACGAACAAATCCTGTACCAAACTCTGGTACTCCAAGAGTTCCTGTATCAGAATTAATTTGTTGTGGAGTCACACCTAATACTTCAGTTCCACTGAATATTTGCATTACTTTCTCATCCACCGGAGGTATGTCCATTGGATCAATACCACTTAAATCTTGTAACATACGAATCATCGTTGGATCATCATGCCCAAGAATATCAAGTTTTAATACGTTAGCATCAATTGAATGGAAATCAAAGTGAGTTGTTTTCCATTCGGCATTAACATCATCTGCAGGATATTGAACAGGGGTAAAGTCATAAACATCCATAAAATCAGGTATGACAATGATACCACCCGGATGTTGCCCCGTTGTTCTTCTTGCTCCTTCAATACCATACGCTAACCTTTCCCTTTCAGCCTGAGGTAAGTGTTCTCCAGTAGACTCCAAATACCCTCTAATATAACCATGAGCGGTCTTATTAGCTACAGTACCAATCGTACCTGCACGGAAGACATAATCTTCACCAAATAATTCCTTTGTATAAGCATGAGCTTTTGCTTGATAGTCACCAGAAAAGTTCAAATCAATATCGGGAACTTTATCTCCATAGAATCCTAAGAAAGTTTCAAAGGGAATATCTTGTCCATCTTTGTGTAAATTAGCCCCACAGTCTGGACATGGTTTAGTAGGAAGATCATAGCCAGATTTATATTCTCCATTAGTGAAAAACTCACTGTAATGGCATTCAGTACAATAATAGTGTGCAGCTAATGGATTTACCTCAGTAATCCCAGTTAAAGTTGCGACTAAACTCGACCCAACCGAACCACGTGAACCTACCAAGTAACCTTCTTCATTACTCTTAAGAACTAATTTTTGTGAAATTAAGTAAATAACTGCGAACCCATTGGAAATAATACTATTAAGTTCCTTTTTTATTCGTTTATCTACTATATCTGGTAAAGGTTTCCCATACATTTCGTGAGCCTTGTCGTAACTCATATTAGTTATCTCATCTTCAGACCCTTCAATAACTGGCGGATACAGTTCATCTTTAATAACCAGAACCTCATCAATTGAATCAGCAATTTTTTGTGTATTAGTAACTACTATTTCTTGTGCTTTTTCTGCTCCAAGAAAAGAAAACTCCTGCAACATCTCATCTGTTGTTCTAAAGTGTACTTTTGGCATATGTAGCGTTCTATTTGCATTAATTTTCATTGATTTTTTCAGTACTTCACGGTAAATTGCATCTTTTTCATCTAGGTAATGAACATTACCAGTCGCAACAACTGTTTTATTTTTTTCATCACCTAAACGAAGCATCTCCCTAATAATATGCTTCAGATCATCTTCATTCCTAATTAAATCATCTTTTATTAGCGGTTCATAAACTGATGGTGGTTGAACTTCAATGTAATCATAAAAATCCACGAGTTCACTTGCTTCTTCATACCCTTTTTGCATCATAGCTGTAAATACTTCACCAGTAGAACACGCTGTTCCAATAAGCAAATCATCACGATATTGAGCTAAAACTGATCTTGGGATACGAGGTACTCGGTAGTAATATTCGGTGTTGGCTTTTGTTATCAACTTGAATAAAGCTTTAAGTCCATCTTGATTTTTTACAAGTAAGGTAGCATGGAATGGTCTTGATTGTTTATAA
Source organism: Aerococcaceae bacterium DSM 111021 (assembly GCA_020112395.1). Lineage (NCBI taxonomy): Bacteria > Bacillati > Bacillota > Bacilli > Lactobacillales > Aerococcaceae > Aerococcaceae bacterium DSM 111021. The sequence continues at coordinate 352,660 of JACCEK010000001.1, forward strand.
CTATCCCCTTGACCTATTTGATCATTTAACTGATTGTGATTCACTATATCAAATTGATCTTTGGCTTGTTCTAACAACTTCATTAATAAATATCCAGTCGTTTCCGAGTCATACACAGCTCTATGGTGTTGCTCTAAACCAATGTTATATCTCTTTGCTAAAGTATTTAGTCGATGAGATTTATACTCTGGATTGACTAAACGTGATAATTCGAGTGTATCAATAACTGGTAATTCTGTTTGGGGTAAGCCCACTCGTTCATACCCTTTATTAATAAAACCGATATCAAATGTTGCATTATGCGCAACTAGAATTGAATCACCACAAAATTGCTGAAATTGCTCTAAAACTGGCTTAGCTGTCGGGGCATCTTTTAACATGTCATCTGTAATACCAGTTAACTCAGTAGTAAAAGCAGAAAGTCCTTTACCAGGATTAATAAATGCTTCAAAAGTATCAATGATTTCTCCTTCTCTCATCTTTACTCCTGCTAACTCAATAATATCATCGTAGACTGATGATAGCCCCGTAGTCTCCACATCAAAAACAACATAAGTTGCTTCATCTAATAACTGATCTCTTAAGTTAAATGCTATAGGTTCTCCGTCATTAACAACATAGGCTTCAATACCGTAAATTACTTTAATACCATGTTTCTTACCAGCCCAAAAAGCATCAGGAAAGGCTTGCGCAGCGGCATGGTCCGTAATTGCTACAGCCTTGTGTCCCCATTTGGCTGCCTGAGTTACTATATCAGTAGCAGAATTCGTTGCATCAAGTTGACTCATATTAGTGTGAGCATGTAACTCCACTCTTTTTGCATCAGTAGGTGCTTTATCCTCGCGACCTGGCATCGTTACTTTTCGGATACTTCTAGGTCTGAAATATAGTTCAGATGTGAAATTATCTGGTATCATATCCCCTTCTAGACGAATCCATTCACCTTTACTAAATTGGTTTAATGCTTCTTTAGTAATTCGACGGCCTGACATTAATTTAACTGTTACAGAGCTAGTGTAATCAGTAATATTCATAATTAATAGCTGACTTCCACTACGTAAATCTTTTACCTCATGAGAGAATACGAAACCTTCAATTACTTGCTTAAATTGATTATCTTCTAATTCTATCAATGGTAATGCTGGGGTATTGGGAATATCTTTACCAATATCATCTGACGTTGACTGAACGACAGTTCGCTCTTGTTTTTGTCTTTTCTCTTGTATCTCTAGAGCTTCTAATAAGCTTTTTTCATCTTCATTACTTTGACGGTCTCTAACCGCATTAATTTCTTCTTGCAGAAGATCCTCATCTACGTAATATTCTAAGTCTAATTCAGTTATTTGAACTTGCTCTAATTTCTCTAATAATATTTTTTCATACTTTTCTTTTAATGTATTAATTTGTATATCACTTGCCAAACCAATTCTTAATGCTTGTCCAACTATCTCGTATTTTGCCTGAGATAAAACTGAACGAATAAATGGTTTTTCTTGTGCTATAACCGACATAATTGCATACCAATATTCAAGTATATTGTTAGTTTCTAACGAATCATCTTCAAACAACCACCAAGTCTCAACTGTTCCGATGTGTTCAAACGCTTTTTTTATATGATGTTGAAATATCTGATATGCATTTGGATGTATTCGATGCTCTGAAACAAATGTGAAGTGCCATTGATTTGTTTGCGCTAAAATGTTCACTGTTTTTATTTCAGTTTTTTGAAATTCTGTGATTATTTCTTCATCCTTCAGCTGAATATGGTCTAGTAATAATTCGAATAACTCTCTTTTGTCTGCCATAATGACTCCTTTCGATAAAATTAAGGATGCAACCATCATAAATGATGCCACATCCTTAAATAAAAACTTATTGGAAAAACGCTCTGTTAATATCATTCCAAGTTACAGCAATCATTAATACTACCATGATTAAAACGCCGATAACTGTAATGATTCCTTCTTTTGACTCACTTAAAGGCTTACCTCGAACTGCTTCAATAGCATTCAATACTATCTTACCTCCATCAAGTGCTGGTATAGGTAATAAGTTGAAAACACCTAAATTAGCAGAAAGCATTGCTAGAAAATTAATTATTACAGGCAATCCTAAACTAACAACTTGATCAGTCATCTGTGCCATCGCTACTGGGCCACCGAAGTTATTGATATTAAAGCCACTTGTAATCATGCTGCCTATTACACCTAGTACACCAGTAATGACTCCCCAAGTAGCAGTAAATCCATATGTGATACTACTTGCAAAAGAAAATTCTCTATCTGCAATAATACCAATTTGTCCGATTTCTTCACCTGATTGTTCATCAGTCACAGCTTGTACATCAACGGTTGTATCAAACGTTTCATTATCACGTTCCACGCTGACTGCTAAAGCTTCATTTGGTTTTTCTTGAATTAATAAGACTAATTCGGACCACTCACTGACAGATTGCCCATCAACTTCGGTCACTCTATCTCCATCAACTAAACCTGCCTCTTGTGCAACGGATCCATCAACCACTTCCCCAATAACACTATCTGTATTAGGTATACCACTCATAAAAGCTACAAGCGTAAAGGCAATAATCGACAAGATAAAGTTATTCATAGGCCCAGCAAAGTTTGTCATCATCTTATCCCATACACTCGCACTTTCATAACGCATCTCACGAGGCGCCACAGGAAGTTTTGTTCCATCTGCTTCAATAATGTTTGCTTTCTTAGCTACAGAATAACGAACAATATCTGTTTGTCCAACTGGAACACCTTCAATAATCATCTCATCGATTAAATCAACATTATCAACTCTAATAGGCATCTCGTCTACTGAGAAGTTATCAGATAAATTAATTAAAGATACTTGATCATTATCATTAATTTCAAGTCCAACTTCCATTCCAGCTTGAATCTCATCTTCTTCATACAACCCAGCTAGACGAACATAACCACCAAGTGGCAACATTCTGACTGTATACGTTGTCCCATCTTTTCCTTGTTTAGCAAATAACTTTGGGCCCATTCCCAATGCAAATTCACGTACTAAAATACCTGAACGCTTTGCGAAATAATAGTGTCCAAACTCATGTATAACTACAATTATCGAAAATATGACTAAAAATACAAGTAAAGTCGTCAATAGTAACCATCCTATCTAAATAAATTTATCCAAATCATCATTATAAAACTTGCGAATATTAAACTATCAAAGCGATCTAACATCCCACCATGCCCTGGTAAAAACTTTCCAGAATCTTTGACATCAAAATGCCTTTTAAACGCAGATTCAACTAAGTCACCGAATTGGCCAAACAGTGAAATAACAATCGTTAAGATCCAAACTTGATTAACTGGTCCTAAGTGTGGTTGGAAAAGCATAACATATACACTCCCGACAACAACTGCAGTTAATACCCCGCCAATCATTCCTTCGATCGTTTTATTTGGACTAATATCTGGCGCTAAGGGCCTTTTACCCAATTGTTTACCAACGAAGTATGCGCCTGAATCTGTCGCCCAGACAACAACAAGTAAGTAAATGATGGTTTCAAGTCCCATATTTCTAATTAATATTAAAAATCTAAATCCATAACCTATATATATACACGCAAATACTATAATTGCAGCATTGACAAAGTTAAATTTGCGATGATTAAACACAGTAAATACGAGTAAAATTAAACAACATATATAGAATAAGTACTCTGTATTCACCTGACTTAATAATTCTGGCATGTATATTTGAGGTACCAATAAAGAGGTTAAACCTATTACAGAAAACAAACCGATATGGTTAAATATTTTTAGCTTTTGCATCTCAGCAAATTCAAATAATCCAATAACGCCAATTACCCACATCGCAAATGCAAAAAAGCCGCCACCTAATAGTATAAATGGAATATAAAGTGCGAGTGCTATTACAGCACTTCTAATTCTTACAATCAAAATATTTCCTCCTAAGACGACTGATTATCTTTAAGTTCCCCAAAACGTCGTTGTCTTCCGTTATAGGCAATGATAGCTTTATCTAATTCGCGTTCGTCAAAATCAGGCCATAAAATATCCGTGAAGTAAAACTCACTATAGGCTGCTTGCCACAATAGAAAATTACTTAAACGTTCTTCTCCACTTGTTCTTATAATTAAATCAGGATCACTAAATTCATTGTAGCGCCCTGTCATTAAGTATTTATTAATTAAAGATTCAGTCACTTCTTTTTCTTCGATTTTATTATTTTTTATATCGGTTATAATATCTTTTACTGCATCAGTTATCTCTTGACGAGAGCCATAATTAAGTGCAAAATTTAGCACCATGCCTGTACAGTGACTTGTTTTATCAATTGCCGAATTCAATATTTCCTGTGTTGCTTTAGGAAGTTTTTCTGTATGACCAATAACTTCGATTCTTATATTATTTTCAATCAATTGAGGCAAGAACTCATTAAAAAATTCTTTAGGAAGTTTCATTAGAAAATTCACTTCTTCCTGGGGTCTACCCCAGTTTTCTGTTGAAAAAGCATACACTGTAATTAATTTTACACCTAGTTCGCTTGCTCTAACTGTAATTTTCTTTATTGATTGAACACCTTTTCGATGTCCTGCTACACGTGGTAAAAAACGTTTTTTTGCCCAACGCCCATTCCCATCCATTATTATTGCAATGTGATTAGGAACCGTTTCAAATTCATTATTCATATAATACTCCCTTTTAAATGATCATCTTTAGTATTATACCAAAAGATTGACAAATTACGAATATTTTTGACAAAAAGCAGCAATTTATCTACTTAAGAAGTTACTTGAAATAAGAACATTTCATCTATGAATAAAAAAAATACTTCTATCGAGAAATGTTATTTTAACAATTCTGATAGAAGTATTTTTCAATTTGATACAAAATCACACTATTTCATTAGGACGACTATTTAATTAATCGTTAAAAATTTCTTCTTCTTTTGATTTAGTTAATTCTTCAATTTGCTTTGTTGCTGCATCCGTTAACTTTTGAATGTCAACCTCGTAATCTTTAACATCATCTTCAGTTAATTCATTCGCTTTTTCTAACTTTTTAACTGAATCAATGACATCACGACGAATATTACGCACAGAAATTTTAGCATTTTCTTGCTCTTTACCTACTACTTTAACTAATTCAGCACGTCTTTCTTTAGTAAGTGCTGGAATTACCAGTCGAATTACATCTCCATCGTTTGATGGTGTAATACCGATATCACTTTGTAAAATAGCTTTTTCAATATCTGTTAAACTTGTTTTATCGTATGGAGATACAACCAACATTCTTGCCTCAGGACTAGAAATACCTGCAAGTTGATTTAATGGTGTTGGAACACCATAATAATTTACATTTACACGATCCAAGATACTTGCGTTAGCACGTCCAGCACGAATAGAAGCAATTTCACGTTGATAAGATTCAACGGATTTGTTCATTCTCTCTTTTGTTGTTGATAAAACTTCACTCGGTGTCATAAAAATCCTCCTAATAATACTCTATTATTTCATTTTTTCTATTATATCATAATTTGTAATTAAAGAGTATTGAATCACACATTATGATAGGTAATTGGTTATTTAATATAAATCATTTCTGAATACTAGTGGACACATAATAGGTTATACTCAAGTGATAATAGTATTATACTGTTTAGTAAACATATTAATCCATCATATTTATAATAAATCGCAAAAACGCAAGCAATATTTATTTTAAAGTTCAATACTTCGCTGTAAATCACTTTTATAAATATTACTTGCGTTTTATATGTTACTAATTTTTTATTGTTTTGCTTCTACAGTTGTACCAATATTTTCACCAAGAATAACTCGACGAATATTACCTGATTCGTTTAAATTAAATACAACTAAAGGTATGTCATTATCCATACTTAACGAACTCGCTGTTGAATCCATTACTTTTAATCCTTTTGAAATAACATCAAGGTGAGTTAAGTTATCAAACTTAACTGCAGCTTTATTTTCCTTAGGATCTGAATCGTAAACACCATCAACATTATTTTTAGCCATAAGAATAACGTCAGCATTTATTTCGGCAGCTCTTAATGCAGCTGTAGTATCAGTTGTAAAGTAAGGGTTACCTGTACCACCAGCAAAGATGACAACACGTCCTTTTTCAAGATGACGAATTGCACGACGACGAATATATGGTTCAGCAATTTGACGCATTTCAACAGATGTTTGTACGCGGGTTGGTACTCCACTGTTTTCTAACACATCTTGTAATGCTAATGCGTTCATAACAGTTGCTAACATTCCCATATAGTCTGCTTGAGCGCGTTCCATTCCCATTTCTTCCCCAATTGTTCCGCGCCAGATATTCCCTCCACCAACAACGATTGCAATCTCAACACCTAAGCCATGAATGTCTTTGAGTTCTTCAACCATTTCTTTGATCGTATCTGGATTTATTCCAAAGCCTTGATTTCCTGCGATAGCCTCACCACTTAGCTTTAGTATTACACGTTTATATTTTGTTGTTTCTTTAGTCATATTATTCTGCCTTTCTTAATCATAATCATACCTTTAAAAATAGCCCCAGATTTCTGGGGCTAAGGTTATCAAATTAATCTTTTTTCATTTGAGCAGCAACTTCTTCAGCGAAGTTGTCTTGGCGTTTTTCAATACCTTCACCAACAGTGAAACGGATGAATTGTTTAATAACTCCACCTTTTTCACCTACGAATTTACCAACTGTTGTATCGTTATCTTTAACAAATGGTTGCTCGTTTAAGCTAACTTCAGCTAAGTATTTGTTCATACGACCATCAATCATTTTTTCAACGATATTTGCCGGTTTACCTTCGTTTAATGCAATCTCAGTTTGAACTTTTTTCTCGTGATCTAACTCTTCAGATGGTACTTCATCACGATTTACATATTTAGGTTGAATAGCCGCTACGTGCATTGCAACGTCTTTAGCAACTGCTTCATCATTTAATCCTTCGATTAATGTAACAACAGCGATTTGTCCACCACCATGAATGTACTCACCGAAAGAATCATTATCAGTTTTTTCTAATAAAGAAAAACGACGGAATGAAATTTTCTCACCGATTTTATTAGTAGCTTCTAATACGATATCTGCAATTGTTTTACCATCAATTTCGATAGCATTTGCTTCGTCCATTGATGCTGGTTTGTTAGTAGCAACTGCAGTAGCAATTGTATTAACAATGTTTACAAATTGTTCGTTTTTAGAAACAAAGTCTGTTTCAGAGTTAACTTCGATAATTGCAGCAGTATTTCCGTTAACACTTGTTGCAGCTAATCCTTCAGCCGCAATACGGTTTGCTTTTTTAGCAGCTTTCGATAGACCTTTTTCTCTTAAAAAGTCCACTGCTTTTTCCATATCTCCATCAACTTCAACTAACGCTTTTTTAGCGTCCATCATACCTACACCAGTCATTTCGCGTAGTTCTTTAACTTGTTGTGCACTAATTTTAGCCATAAAATTCAAATCCTCCTTGATATTTTAAAATTCATAATAAAAAGCTGCCTTAGCACAGGGCAAGGTTTTTAGGCCTGTGTTACGTCCTGGATTAAGACAGCTGTGAATATTCTAACTACTTAGCTTCTGTAGATTCTGCTGCAGCAGCTTCTTCTTCAGAATCAAATAAATTGTCGAAGAATTCTTTATCAGATTTTTCTTCTGAATCATCTTCACTATGTCCTTGATTTCCTTCAAGAATTGCGTCAGCCATTGCAGATGTGATTAATTTAATCGCACGAATAGCATCGTCATTTGATGGAATAACATGATCAATTTCATCAGGGTCACAGTTAGTATCAACCATTCCAACTAATGGAATATTTAATTTTTTAGCTTCTTGAATAGCAATGTGCTCTTTGCGTGGGTCTACAATAAAGATTACATCTGGAATACGAGGCATATCTTTAATTCCACCAAGGTTTTGCTCTAAACGATCTAATTCTTTACGCAATTGTAAAACTTCTTTTTTAGGTAATACATCAAACGTTCCATCTTCTTCCATTTTTTCAATGGCTTTAAGACGACGGATACTTTGTTGGATAGTTTCCCAGTTAGTTAACAATCCACCTAACCAACGGTGGTTAATGTAGTATTGACCAGCACGTTTTGCTTGTTCATCAATAGCACCTTGTGCTTGTTTTTTAGTACCTACAAATAATACAACCGCTCCATTAGCTGCTTCATCACGCATAAAGTTATATGCTTTATCAACTAACTTAACCGTTTTTTGTAAGTCAATAATATAAATACCATTACGTTCCGTAAAGATATATTGTTTCATTTTTGGGTTCCAGCGACGTGTTTGGTGTCCGAAATGTACACCTGCTTCTAACAATTGTTTCATTGAAATAACTGCCATAATTATCATTCTCCTTTGGTTTTGTTTTCCTCCGAATAACTCTACTAACAAAACGTCTCCCATTGAGAGAGCACCCGTTAAATTATCATTATTCGTGCGTTTTTGGTTTTACACCACGGACTATACTACTATAATATTAACCATTATGCAAGCTTGATTAGTGTTTTTCATAAAAAAACTAGTAATATCTTAATATTATTCAGAAATAATTTGTTTCTATCGTTAGTTAAGTAAGATTCCTTTGCTTGTACCCAAATAAAAAACTAGGACGTTGAATATAATTCCATTGTCTATGTTGGAATTTATCAAAATCCTAGTTTAGTTAAATATTTACTTATTTCTGAGACTTTTTGGTTTGTTGATAACTTCGTTAAAAATCATCATCTCTCTTAGCTTAGCTTCGTCATTCAATGAGCGATAAATATGATTTACAGTACGATTAATAGATCTTGATGCTTTTTGTGAGTGTTCATCTTCAAGAATATTTGTCTCATCTAATTCCATCCAAGAAACATCCGTAATTTTACTATCCGCGTACCAATCATCTAGCTCATCCAAGTAATTTTCTACATTTTTTTCTTCTAAATCATAATGACTTTGGGAATCATCGTAATCAGCAATCGTTGTATAATCTACGATTTGATTATCTTCCTCCACGTAATTTTTTACTTTTGATGTGTTATTACTAGTTAAAGTTTTCTTAGCTTTCTTTAAGCTATTATTCAACTGATTTAAAGACATGTCTTTTGCCAAATTGCTTTGTTTTCCAGAGTTTCTGTGACGTTGTCGTAACTCTTGGACATGTTTATTTCGAGTTTGAATATCTGCCTCACGTTTTGGTGTTGTATTAATTGTCGTTCGGTTTTTAGCTATATCAATTGGTTTTTCGACAGATTCTATGTCTTCCACATAGCCGTCCCGAGGACTTTTAGATATATTATCTTTCTTCTTAGGTGAAAACATCGAGAATAGAAACGACCCCACTAAGTAAATAACCCAAACTCCAACTAAAAAATCCATTATTCTCTACCTTCTTCAGGTGAGTTCGTTCCTTTAGCTATAGATTCACGCATTGATGTGTCAGATTCAATATTTTTCATATTGTAATAATCCATGACACCAAGATTTCCTTTTTTGAAAGCTTCTGCCATTGCTAACGGTACTGCAGCTTCTGCTTCAACAACACGCGCTCGCATACGTTGTACTTCAGCAACCATCTCTTGCTCTTCTGCCACCGCAAACGCTCTACGTTCTTCGGCTTTAGCTTGGGCAACATTTTTATCCGCTATTGCTTGATCGGCTTGAAGTTTCGCACCAATGTTACGGCCAACATCCACATCTGCAATATCAATGGATAGAATTTCAAAGGCCGTACCTGAGTCTAACCCTTTACGAAGAATTGTTTGTGAGATAGAATCTGGATTCTCAAGGACTTTTGAATGACTTACTGAACTACCAACAGTCGTTACGATTCCTTCACCGATACGAGCGATAATTGTTTCTTCACCAGCTCCACCAACAAGTCGTTCAATATTTGCACGAACGGTTACTTTCGCTTTTGCTCGAACTTCAATACCGTTCATCGCAACAGCTGATATTAATGGTGTTTCGATAACTTTGGGATTAACAGACACTTGAACGGCTTCAAACACATTACGTCCTGCTAAATCAATTGCTGCAGCTTGTTCAAATTCTAAATCAATATTAGCTCTTTGCGCAGCAATTAAAGCATCAACAACTAAGTTAACATCTCCTCCAGCTAAATGATGGGCTTCTAATTGGTTCGAGTCTAAAATTAAACCTGCTTTAGTCGCTTTGATTAGTGGTCGAACAATTTCAGATGGTTGAACTCGACGCAATCGCATTCCAACTAAATTACCAATCGATATCTTAACTCCAGAGAAATATGCTGTAACCCAGAGACCTACAGGAACGAAACGGAAAAACAATGATATTAAAATTAATACGATAACAATGATAACACCAATTGAAATAATTGTGCTTACTTCAAAATTATTACTTGAAAAATTATTCATACTACATTTCCTTTCTTACATATATTTTTGCGCCCTCAACTTTTGAAACATATATATTAGTTCCACTTTGAATCATATCTTCGGAACTAACAACCTCATAATACTCATTGTCAATTTCACATCGACCAACTGGTCTAAGCGCTGTGACTGTGACTCCTCTTTTACCCTTTAAATGCGAAAAATCTTTGCTACTTGAATACCCTTTTTCTTTTTCAGATGAAGTACCAAGTACAAATCCATTTCCGATAGCCAATTCTTTGCCTAATCGTAAAGGTACGAGTATTCCAATCGCACTTACTAGGATCATTGCAAGAAGTGTTAATACAACATCTCCTAGATCATTCAAATGCATATAGAGTGATATGCCTATTGCTATAAAACCAAACAGACCAATAATACCGAAATCTGGCACATAAAACTCTACTATTAACATTAAGATACCAAGTAAAAAAATAATAAAGATTAATAAATTTTGACCAGGCATTTCAAAGTAAAAACCATAAGCTATTACTGCTAGACCTAAAAATAACCACTTAGGGCTATAAAATAGACATAAACAGAGTAATAGCATCCCTATCAATAATGCTACTATCATATCCATTCTCCTCTCATATTCATTATATCATGAAAATAAGATTTACCGAAGAGGAATATAATTATTTATAGTAAAAAATTGTATGGTTATTAAATCACTATTTTTGCACTTTAATATTAGTCATTTTCTAGATGGGTCATTTTTGCCACTGATTCAACATATTCATTTTTAGCAGACATACTTTTCCTTCTATATTTCACATCATTTTTCAGTAATTTATACAGGGTCGAAGCTAACGGTACTGCTAGCAGCATACCCCATATACCTAATAATCCTCCACCTATTGTAATAGATACGAGAACCCACAATCCAGGTAATCCAATGGATCCACCTACCACGCGAGGGTAAATTAAATTGCCCTCTAATTGCTGCACGATTATAATAAAAAGGATGAAAGCAAATGCTTGTATGGGTGAGTCTACTAAAATTAATAAAAATCCAATAGCTCCAGATATATAGGCACCCAGTACAGGTATTAATGCTGTCACACCTGTCAAAGCTCCAATCATAGATGCATATGGGAATTGAAAAATCCACATTCCTACTGTTACTAAGGAACCTAATATTAATGCCTCTAAAACTTCACCAGTAATAAAGTGACGGAAAGAAAAGTCTGTAACATCCAATACATACATCAATCGTCTATGAATTTTGGACGATAAATACGTTTCAGATAATAATCTAAATTGTTTTCCTAATGTTTCTTTTGACATTAAAACGTAGAGTGAAATCATCAGTGATAAAAATAAATTTACGACAATACTAAAGACTGATCCAACTGTAGAAAGTGTTGTTTCAATAATATTTGTTGTAAATCGATTCATAATAGATAACAAGTTAGACACTATGTTTTGCCAATCTATCTGCGATGTTTCAACTAATTCTGCTAGGGGCGGAAATGCTTCTTCATTTTCAATCACCCAGTTTTGAATGCGGGTCGCAAGTTCAGGTATGATTTCAATAAATCGGCCAATGACTGATACTAATTGTGGAATCACTAAATTTAGAATAAAAGTTAAAACAACCGAAATAAGTATAATTGACACAAGTATACTTATGGGTCTGCGCGTCTTATTCACCATATTATTGTTACTATGTGGAAAATATAACTTTTCTAATTTCACCATTGGTATATTCAATATGTAAGCCATTATAAAACCAACAATAATTGGCATTGAAATTGTTATTAAAAAACTGAAAATATTTTTGATTCGATCAAAATTCACAATAGCTAATATTATAAGTCCTGCTACCAACAAGTATTTAATAATATAAAATTCAAATTCTTTTATTTTTTTCATGTTTCACCTCAACTATTTTCATGTAATATAACACATATTCTTTTTCTAAAATAGTAATATAGTCGTCTTTACAAATGCTTTATAGAATATAATCTGTTTCTAAATGACCAACATGAAATACTACTAATTGTGCAGCATCTTCTGGAAGAACAATTCAGCGTGACAAATAATTTGGGCTTTAAGTTTTTTTATTCCCTACGTCCCACAACCTGTATCCGTATGCTCTGGGTTTATTGCGTTTACTGTAGCGCCTATTCGCGTCAATTAGTCTGACACTAAAAGTGTAAATGCTGATATAGCCCTTTAGTTTCAAAATAGGCTAATTCATCAGTGATTGGAGTGAGAGACTGTCCAAATGTAAAATCAATGATTCGACCCATTCCATAATTTTATTGTTTAAAACAACGGGCAAACTCAACACATAGTAAGAATGTCACTCTCATATATCATTCCCTAGAAGAATGGGTTGCTTTGTTCACTAATATCGAAGGTGTTTTTAATTGTTGAGTAACTATGTATAATAGTCTTATTAATGCGTTTACAGCCAATAAGTCAAACCTTAAGTCTCTACATCTTATTTCATATTCTTGTATCAATTCATCTTTAAAATTTTGTGCTCAATTCGCTTAATATTCCCAATGTATAAAAAACATCTCAATGCTTAATGCTAGCTTACGACAAATAGCTTTTCCAATTCTTTCATTATTACTTTCAACAGTTATTATTGCTATCGATTTCTTTGATTTCATACTTACTTGTCTAACATCAATCTATTCTAGCGGTCTTAAGTAAAATAAATACATACTTAAAATTTTATGTATATCCTCTCTTAAATATATTCACAAAAAAAGCCAACGTATTTGCTTTCAATACGTTGGCTTTTTTGAAACTATTTAGTTTCTTCTTTGTTATTAAAAACGAGTTGACCTTCTTCTAAATCAACAGTGATTATTGAATTAGGTAATACTTTTCCAGCAACGATTTCTTTTGCTAAAGGTGTTTCTAGTTCCTTCATAATGAATCTTTGTAATGGTCTCGCACCATAAATTGGATCATATCCTTGTTCTGCTAACCATAAGGTTGCTGATTCTGATACTTCTAATTTAATTTGTTGGTCTGCTAATCGATTTGATAGATTTTGAATCATTTTTAATACAATTCCACTCATATTATTCAAAGTTAATGGAGAGAATAGCACCGTATCGTCGATTCGGTTTAAAAATTCTGGTTTGAATTGTTGACGGAGTAATTGATTTACTTGTTTTTCTGTTTCTTGAGAGATCAAGCCATCTTCTTCAACACCCTCAAGAAGTAGATGCGATCCAATATTACTGGTCATAATTATAACGGTATTCTTAAAGTCTACGACGCGCCCCTTAGAATCAGTTAGTCTTCCATCATCCAAGACTTGTAATAATATATTAAAAACATCCGGATGCGCTTTTTCTACTTCATCTAAAAGAATAATTGTATACGGATTACGACGAACTGCTTCAGTTAATTGTCCGCCTTCATCATGGCCGATGTATCCAGGAGGTGCACCTACTAATCGTGACACAGTATGTTTCTCCATATATTCACTCATATCAAGTCGAATCATGTGGTCTTCTGAATCGAATAAAGCTACAGCTAAAGCTTTCGCCAATTCAGTTTTACCAACACCTGTAGGTCCTAAGAATAGGAATGAACCTATTGGTCGATTTGGATCTTGGATTCCAGCCCGTGATCTAAGTACAGCTTCATGAACTAATCGGACTGCCTCATCTTGACCGATAACTCTTTTATGAAGAATCTCGTCAAGATGCATTAATTTTTCGCGTTCACCTTCGACGATTTTATTCACTGGGATTCCCGTTAAACGGCCAACTACTTTGGCGATTTCTTCATCTGTTACCGATTCTTGTGTTAGACGATTTTGAACTTCAGTTTCAACATGTTCATTTTCTAAATCAGTTAATTCTTTTTCTAATGTAGGTATAATTCCATGTCTTAATTCAGCGGCTCTTTCTAAATTGTATTCTGCTTCCGCATCATCTAAATCATGTCGAGCTTGATCTAATTGTTCACGTTTATCACGTAATTTATTGGTTTCTTCTTTTTCGATATCCCAACGAGCTTTCAAAAGATTTGCTTCTTCGCGTAAATTGGCTAACTCTTCTCGAAGTATATCTAAACGGCGTTTACTCGCATCATCTTCTTCTTTTTTCAAAGCCTCTTCTTCTATTTCTAATGTCATTAAACGACGGTTGGCTTGATCAATTTCTAATGGGACTGAATTAAGTTCCATTCTAATTGTAGCACAAGCTTCATCGACTAAATCAAGTGCTTTGTCAGGTAGAAAACGATCCGTAATATAACGGTTCGAAAGTGTTGCAGCCGCTACTAACGCATTGTCATGAATGTTAACCCCATGGTGAATCTCGTAACGTTCTTTAAGTCCTCGCAAGATAGATATAGTATCTTCAACATTCGGTTCTTTAACCATAACTCTTTGGAATCGTCTTTCTAGAGCTTTATCTTTTTCAAAGTTTTGACGGTACTCATCCAATGTCGTTGCACCTATACAGTGTAACTCTCCTCGAGCTAACATTGGCTTCAATAGATTCCCTGCATCCATTGATCCTTCAGTTTTTCCTGCTCCAACGATAGTATGTATTTCGTCAATGAACAGTAAAATTTGACCTTGAGCATCTTTAACTTCTTTTAAGACTGCTTTCAAGCGTTCTTCAAATTCTCCTCGGTACTTAGCACCAGCAATCAACGCTCCCATATCTAATGAATAGACAGTTTTACCTTTTAAGTTTTCTGGAACATCATTACGTACAATACGTTGGGCTAACCCTTCTACAATTGCTGTTTTACCTACTCCAGGATCACCAATTAGTATAGGATTATTTTTGGATTTACGTGATAAGATACGAATGACGTCACGTATTTCTTCATCTCGCCCAATTATTGGATCCATTTCATTTGATTTAACTGCTTCGTTTAAGTTAATCGCGTATTTTTCTAATGATTCATAAGTTTCTTCTTGGTTTTGAGATGTCACACGATTTCCTCCTCTCAAATCTTCAATTTTATCTTTAAAAATAGTTTCAGTCAGTCCATTGTTAATTAAAAATTTAACAATAGGATTATTTTTTTGCTTATATAATGCGAGTAATATCACTTCTGTTGATAAGTAATCGTCATTATATTCTCCGGCAATAGTCGTCGCATCTTGTAATAAGCGATTTAAGTTTTGGCTAATACCTTGTCCGTATTGAACATTACTTCCGCTTACTTGAGATATCTTATTAATCTCTTCTTCAACAAGACGAATAAATTGGTCCATTGGTATGTTTTGTTCTTTATATAATTTATAAGCAAAATGGTCTGCTTGCAGCATAATTAACCATAAATGCGCAATATCTATTTGTTGATGTTGCCGAGTCATGGCTACTTGCTGTGCCTCACCAATTGCTTGTTGCATCGTGGTAGTTAATTTGTCAATCATATATACACAGCCTTTCTTTAGTCAAAATTGGTCAGTTAAATTATTGTATAAATATAAGCCTCACCTTGAGACTATATTTATTATACACAATTGGTCAATGAAGGTCAAACTTTATCTTAGGATTGTTTGATAAATCTATTCGTGAAACTCTACCTTGCCCTCGGTTAATGATTTAATTCTACATATTGAGTAAACATCATAACCAGATGCTTCTAACCGCTTACGACCTGGTTGAAATGACTTTTCTACACATATGCCAATTCCCACATTTTCTGCTCCACTTTGACTAATTAAGTCTGCTAGACCAAATGCAGCTTCACCATTTGCTAAAAAATCATCTATAATCAAGACCTTATCATCAGGTTTTAAATATTCCTTCGAAATAAACACATTATTTGTTGTTTTTTTCGTATAGGAGTGAACTAACGTTTCGTACTTATCCTCTGACTTTAAGGTGTTTGGTAAGGCTTTCTTAGCAAATAACATTGGAACGTTCAAACGATAAGCAACCATTAATGCGGGTGCGATACCAGATGATTCGATTGTTAATACTTTCGTCACACCTCTATCTTTAAAGTAATGGTAAAAGTCATTTTCAATACTTTTAATGAGATGAGGATCAATTTGATGATTTAGAAATGAATCTACTTTTAAAACATTCCCAGGATATATTTCACTATGTTTTATAATCATCTCTTTCAAACTTGTCATCCACAGGCCTCCTAAATTCTGGATTGTTTAAATATCTATTTTATTGTGTTCTTCACCATTACGGATATTTCGCCAATCTAAAAAACCACTTTCTAAACCACGAATTAAAATCTCTGCCGTTCCTATATTCGTTGCCAATGGAATATCGTATACATCACATAGACGCAATAAAGCAGAAACATCTGGTTCATGAGGTTGAGCCGTTAATGGATCTCTTAAGAAAAGAACTAAATCCATACGGTCATCTGAGATAGCTGCACCAATTTGTTGGTCACCACCTAGTGGACCTGACTTATAGCGATGCACATCTAAGCCAGTTGCTTCTATTATTCTAAGCCCTGTAGTTCCAGTAGCGAATAATTCATGCTTGGCGAAAATCTCTCGATACGCTACAGCGATTTTAATCATATCATCTTTCTTTTTATCATGTGCAATTAAAGCAATTTTCACTTTATAACACACCTCCTTTTTTTATTCATTATATCAGATATTATACTTTCTATCTCATTAAACACTCATTATTCTTCTAACCTTTGCAAGCAAATCAATTGCAATAACTTTGTTGATTGTTAAACTGTACTTAGACTATTCAATGGAGGATTTTATTAATGGCAAAAGTTGCTACAGTAATAACAGACTTATATGAAGATGTTGAATTTACTTCACCACGTGATGCACTAGAAGGTGCTGGGCATAAAATTATAACAATTGGACCGGATGCCGGACATACAGCAAAAGGAAAAAAAGGTGAATCAGAAGTTACAATCGATAAAGGCATTGATGATGTAAAGTCATCAGACTTCGATGCTTTACTGATTCCTGGAGGATTTTCTCCAGATAAGTTACGTAAAGACGACCGAATTGTTGATTTCGTTCGTGAATTTGCATTAGCTCGCAAACCAATCTTTACAATTTGTCATGGACCGCAGTTATTGGTTAATGCCGATATACTACGTGGTAAAGACATAACAAGTGTTAAACAAGTGGCTATTGATGTAAAGAACGCTGGTGCGAACTTTTACGATGCGGAAGTGGTTATTGACCCTTCAGGTATTATTTCTAGTCGTACGCCAGAAGATATTGATGCATTCAATAAAGCAATTGTGAATGCTTTAGCATAAATAAAAAAACTCCCTCATGGGGAGTTTTTTTGTGTCATCATTGAATATCGTGTGTATCATCTAGTTTAGTAGAATATAGCTTAACGTTCGTAGTCGATGTAATATCGGTATATAACATAATATTACAACTTGCCAGCTCTATCTCATGATGATAATTATAATAGTTAAGTAAATCGTCTTCTATAAGCTTCAAAAAATTATCTGCGTACACTAAAGGTCTCATTGTTCGACAATGATTGTCTTGGTTATACTCCTCGAATTTATCTATAACTAATTGATCAATATTCAATCGCTCATTACTAATTAAATTCGGAAAACCTGATCGAATATCCGTCGCAATATAGCTACTCGGCACAAGCAACATTAAAGACAGTTGAAATTGAGCAATTGAAGGATGTTTCTCATCAATTAATTCGATTGTATGTGTTATAAATTGATGTTTGTTAATTATAAAAACTCCTTTATTCAAATATATAAGAGGTTAACATTATAACTCAAGTAATGAAAAAATCCAGTTTTATTATATTACAAAGAAATTATTTTATTCCTTTTCTTCAATGATATTAAAAGCATATTTTAAAAATTCTGGAAAATGCATTGCCCAATACAACTCATGATGTTCCTCGTCTGCCAGAATACGCAGCCAAGTATGATTGATTGGATGTTGATTCTTTAATAAAGCGTTATAATATCTTATATTTGCATCAATATAACGTTGATTCATCTTACCATCAATGAAATTAGCATCTGTGTCATCACCTTCACTTGTACCAACTTGGATGTATACTTTCGTTTCAGGATTTAACGGATGTTGACTGATGAATGATAGAAATGCTTCCTCACTAAACCAAGAGGCTAGAGAAAATACACCTAAGACACCAAATATATGTGGATACTTACTTCCCATATATGCCGTTATAATCCCACCCATAGAACTTCCAGCTAACATGGTATTCGCTCTATCAGGTAATGTACGGTATTCTTTATCGATAAAAGGTTTTAGTTCATTTACAAACCACTCACCATGGGCTACACCATCACCACCTACACCAGAAAATTCATCTGATTTAGTTTGATCCGTTGGCCAAGGTCCATATTCATTTAATCGATTTTCATTCGCATTATCCACCGCAACAATAATCATTTTGGGTAATTCTGGATTATTTTTTATCGCTGGTATAACTTTCCATGAATGACCAACAAACGCTTCTTTACTATAAAAAACATTTTGACCATCATGCATATACAAAACTGGATAAGACGCTTTCGTTTCTTTCTTATAATCTTTTGGTAATAACACACGTACTCGTCTTTTTTCATTGTAGTAAGGTATTGTTAAGTAATGAGTTTCTAACTTTAAGTAGTAATAATCTTCTGTTCTATAACGAAGCATAGGCTCCACGTGCTCACCCCACATCTAATAGTATTAATCTATATCCATTATACTGATTAAAATCTATAATTTAAACACAACGACTTATCAATCTGAAATATATATTGAGTTTAGAACTTAATTAAGAAAACTTTTTAATAAGTTAATCCAAAACCACTCTTGTACTCATTGCCTGATTGATCAATATATGCATAGTCCATACCTTCGCGTAAGTACTTATCTTTGTCATATCCTGGAACGTCATTTCGTGAAATGCTTACTCCAAGTTCATCTACTGCGACAACAGCACTATTCTTAGGTAGTGTTAAAGGTAATTTTCCAATTGGTGAAAAGTCTCCAGCAATTACTTCAAGTACTGCTTTAGGGAAGGTATCATATCCTACAAGAAGTGCATCAGATTTCTCTTCAATATTTCCTAAAATCCAAGGTATGATAACATTTACTGAAGTAACCACTTTCTTGCCATTTTCATGCATATAATCTACGATTTTATTCAGTTCATAAAAATTACTTAAAGTAGTTTCTGTATATGTATCTCCATTTAAAGCTACATTCGTTTTATCTTCACAGATTTCTAATTCTAATAAACCTGGAGTTGCATCGAAATACGACCCACTGACAGGATATAAGAATAACACTGCAAGATCAGCTTCTGTATAATCTTCAACTAGTTCTAAGTTCAATGACTTCGCATCATTTAATACAAGTTGTTGATACTTTTCAGTCTGTTCTGCATCTTTACCAAATGTTTTAACAAAGACTTTTTGTCCTTTATTTGGTAACACACCATCATTTTTTAGTAATGTCACTGATTTCAGATGGGTTTGATAAGCAGCTTCTTTGGCTTCTTTTTTCTTTTCGTCACTCACTATATTGTTTTCATCTATATAAGTTTTATCATCAAACAGGCCTAAAGCAAACATTTCAGTCAGAACATTAATATTAGCTTGGTCAATTCGTTGTGGAGAAATCAAATGAGTATTAATTGCTTTCTTAAGGTCCGATACTTGGTTTGTTCCACTTATTAAATCCGTACCAGCATTAATCGCTTTAGCAAAACGACCTGGAACAGATAAATCTTCAACGCCCCATCCAGTTTTACCCATAATACCAGTATCTGAATTAATATAACCAGTAAAGCCTAACTTATCGCGCAATAAAGTATTAAGTATATAGTGGTTAAATGCCATCCCAACTTCTTCAAATGGAATTGCTTCTCCATCAAAGCTTTGGAAATGACTCTTTTCAATACTTGGTGCTGAATAATATGGCATCATTGAACTTGGGTTATGTTTTGCTGCTTCAATAAAAGGAGGCAAGTGATACGTTTCTAAACTTCCTTCAGTACGATAAATGTTCCACTTACCTTCTTTATAATGTGGGTCAAATCCATTTTCTCTAGCTCCACCACCCGGGAAATGTTTAATTGTTAAAGCGATAGAGTCATCCCCTAGTTCTTCACCTTGGAATCCATCAATTAATCGACCAATAATCTCACCTATTAATTCAGGTCGTTCACCAAATGTTCCATCTGTTCGTTGCCATCTAGGATCTGTTACAACATCAGCCATATACATATAGCCTTTTCGGATTCCTGAATCCAGCCACTCTTGTCTACTATACTTAGCAAAGTCATCAATTATCTGATACCCCTCACCTTGTTCAATATCACCTTGTACTGCAGCAGCGATACCTAATGTACCTGGGTATAATGAAAATGCTAAACTATCTAGATCAACATCTAGTAATCTACTTGCAAATTCATTTCGTGAGTTTGACGCGACTAAAACCGGTATCCCGAGACGTGTTGCTTCAGCAACTTCGTTCAATTTATTAATCCACTCATTAATATCTTTCTTTGGCATATCATCTCTTAGTATAAAATGACGCAAATGTAGCTTTTCAATTGTTTCGGTTGTTGGGTATTTATCGAGCATTTTCATTGGTGTTCCGTCAGCTTTTTCAAATTCTTCATCAAGTATTTGAGTATTATCGTCTTCTTTTTTCGCTTTCCCCATACCTAATTGATTAATCATGAGCATTCCGATTTTCTCATCTACATTCATTAATGACACAAGATTTTCAGCTCGTTCTTGACTTGATAGACGCCAATCTTCATAAGGATCCAAGAGTCCATTGTTATTTAAATCTTTAAACTTTAATCCATCCACTTCTATAATTTGTTTGTTTGATGTTTTTAATGTTTTCATTATTTCCCCCCTAAAGTCATCTGATGTTTTCATTTTACCATTTAAAATAAAGCGCTTCAATATTAATTTTAGCGTTTTCATAATGTCATTCTTAACTTATTTGTATAAAAAAAACACAATGCGTCGACTACATTGTGTTTTACTATTATTTAACCCCAAAGCTTATCAAAGTTTTCTTCAGTCGTTTTAAAAACATCGTCTTTCTCTTTTGTATAAGCAGCTGATAAAAACTCTGCCATCCTGGCCATCTCTAAAAATGGTACCTTATGGCCACCTTGGTTGTTTAATTTTAAATATACATATTTACCTTCAGGTATGCTATTTGCTTGTTCAACAAACTCTTCACTATAAGTATAAGGTACGACAGGATCAACTTTAGAATGCCATAATAATAATGGTCGTCCTTCAATTGCCTTCATATTCAAGCTTAAATCATGCTTTTTGAAAAACTCAATCATCTCATCATATGTATTCTTAGCATTAGGTATTAAATGCTCATAGTTATCTACTTGACTAACATATTGGCTAATTACCCAATCATTGAATTTCAGTTGTTGAGGAGATCCCATTAAGATAACACTCGCTTTGACATTTTTGTTTGATTTAAAAATCAATGACGTGGTCATACCCCCCATGGACATCCCAGCCACTGCTATAAATTCATCTTTAATCAATTTTTTGTTCCGATAATAATGAACTAACTCAGGAAATTCATTAACATTACTCATTAAGGCTTCGAAAAATAAAATACCGTTTGTATTTAAATCAATTCCATACTTACGTCTAGACCCGTGATGCTTAGCATCTGGCATAACAACTCGAAACCCACGCTTAGCAATTTCATTACCAAATGTCATACTTGAGTCTTTACTACCTGTAAAGCCGTGATAAAAAATAGCCAATGGAGCTTCTTTATCTTCTAAATTGGCATCAATTATTTCAATTACCGGGATTTCATTAATATAATAATATTTCGTAATATGACGCATAAAATTCCTCCATTTAATGTTTTTCTATTCATTGATATTGTACCTAATTTCAACTGATAAAAACAATTTTAATTATCATTTGTATGATTCATTATAATTAAGTATAATCATTACTATATGAAAGGAGTTTCTTACATGCATCAACATTTAATTGCTATCGATTTAGATGGCACAACTTTAAATAATCAATCTAAATTGTCTCGATTCACTATCGAAACTTTGAGAAAATTAGATAATCTTGGACACCTAGTAATGATTGTTACAGGTCGTCCATACAGAAATAGTATCGATATTTATAATGAAATGAATATAAATTCACCCATGGTGAACTTCAATGGAGCGTACTGTCATCATCCAAAGAAAAATGACTGGCTACCCGCCTACCATGAAGAATTAGATAAAGAGATTGCCTTTGAGCTTTTCGCTCATCAAGATGATCTAGATATCAATCTATTAATTGCCGAAGGTAGAGACAGGATGTTCACCTCGTCTATGAATTTACCAGATAGTCCATTCTTTCCAAAAGATATCGCTGAAATAAGTCAGTTAAATCGGACAAATCTTACAAAAAATCCAACTGCTTTAACAATTTTGTGTGATGTTGAAAAGCAAGAAATGATTGAAGAGCGTATTATGGCTCGATATGGTGATGATGTTTCAGTGCGTACTTGGGGTGGTATTCTACCGATTCTTGAAGTAGTTAGACAAGGTATCAACAAGTCTGTTGCTGTAAAAAAAGTCAGTGAATTCTATCATATTCCAAATGAGAATGTATTAGCATTCGGAGATGAAAATAATGATTTAGAAATGTTACAACATGCTGGGTTAGGTGTAGCTATGAAAAATGCTACAGATGAGATCAAAGGCATTGCTGATACTCAAACAAAATTTACTAATGATGAAGATGGACTAGCACACTTCTTAACGAACTATTTTAATTTATAATATATAACCCTCATGGTTTTACTATGAGGGCCTTTTTATGCAAAAAAACACCAGCAATTTCTCACTGGTGTTCATGATTATATTTGATTTTTGATTTGTTTTAGTTTGATTTGCTGCTCTCGGTTTAAGTAATTTCCGTTCACTCTCGTTGACTGAATAATATTTACAAAAGCATGGATATCAGCTTCCCCAATCGCCATCTCTAAATCATAAAGTTCATATCGGTTAATTACTATCATAAGTGTATTTCGTGTTTTTTTCGAATACCCACCACGACCATCAAGGATAGTAATCCCACGATGGATACGTCCGTATATCGACTTAACTACTTCATCTTCCTTATCAGTCACAATAAATGCTGTTAAACGTTGCTCATTTGTATGAATTGAATTCACAACTCTTGAAGTAACATACATTGAAATCAATGTATATAGAGCGAATTCCCATGAATAGAGAAATCCTGCACCAACGATAACGACTGAATTAATAAGTAAAGACAATGAACCCACGTTTATTGGCACTAAGCGATTAACCACTAAGGCAATAATATCGATTCCTCCAGCAGACATACCGAACTTAATCGTTAACCCTCCACCTAGACCATTCAAAGCACCTGCTACAATTCCATTTAATAATGGATTAGAAGATACTTGTTGAACAGGTATAACTAAAGTAAATGCCGTTAATGTAGCTACAACGACGATCGTTAAAATTGTAAACCGGCGGCCCAACTTCATATAACTTAATATAAGTAACGGAATATTAAGTAAAAAGTTTAAGGTTCCTGTCTGAATAATATGACCATATGGAGTAAATTGTTTAAGTGAGTACGTAATTAACTGCGATATACCAGTTACTCCCCCACTATAAATATCCCCTGGTATTAAAAACATATTCAGAGACACCGCGAAACATAATGCTGCAAATATAATGATGAATATTTGGATGACGACATTAAGCGCAGGATATTGTGATAGAACTTTATTAATCATTAGTGATCACCTTACATTGCTTTTCCAGATTCACCTAGTACGCTTACTAAGTCTGTTTGTAAACCTTTTGCAATGCCTGAACCCATAACTAATGTCTGGTATAATGGCTCAGCATCTTCACCCGTTCTAAGTAGTGAACGTAAGAATACTTCTCCGTCACCTGCTAGAAAAAGACTGTAATAACCTGTTTTCATTTCGTTCAATGAATTTAACAATTCAAATGCATCCGCTTCTTTACTACGGTCCGTTAATAAGTGAACGTGGCGATAGATAATTTGAGCGTCAGCATAGTTATCTTTCGATGCTTGAATGATTACCTCAACAACTAGAGCACGCTCTGTAGTAAGACGAAAGTTAAAACGATATAAAACATGACCATTTTCAATTTCTTTCTTGTTAAACGGAATGTTCATTTCATTTAGTTTGTTTTCAAAATTAGTATGAATAATAGACATTATTTTCCCTCCAATAAATTCAATAATCAACAACAAGTTAAGTATATCATTTATTACTTAAGGAACAAACCCTACAATCTAGTATAAAATTGTAAGGTTTGAAAAATTAATCTATAATGTTTTTTTAAATATTTTTTGTGTTGTCTTACTACACTTGTCCAAGCATCACTTGAATGACAAATGAGACAACTACAACTAATATAGATATAATAAATCCATGTACCATAGGTAAAAATCCATTTTGAGCCACTGCTTTAAAATTTGTTCTTAAACCAATTGCTCCTAAACTCATCACCATAAAGAATTTACTTACTGTTGATAACGATGATCCAAAATCAGCTGATATGACGCCAACTGAACGTAATATGACCATGATTAAAAAGAATAGTATAAACCAAGGAATCACTCTCGTTAATTTAAATGTTGCGTCTGAACTTTCATCATCTTGACGGGCCTTTTGTTCAATCCGTTGATTAATAATCGAGTAAATAAATACAATTGGAACGATGGCTAATGTTCTAGTTAATTTAACAATCACAGCATAATTTCCTGCCGCTTCTGAGAAAGCATAGCTTGCAGCAACAACCGACGAAGTATCGTTAATTGCAGTCCCTGCCCATAATCCAAATCCTAAATCAGTCATGCCGAAAAATTGTCCCGCAATTGGGAATAAAATAACCATTAAAATATCAAAAATAAATGTCGCTGATAAGGCATAAGCTATATCTTCATCTTTGGCTTTAATAATAGGTGAAACTGCAGCAATGGCACTGCCACCACACACACCTGTTCCTACGGAAATTAAGTTAGATAATTTCCAGTCCATATTAAACCACTTTCCTATCAAGTTACCAAATATAAAAGCGGTAGCTAAAGTAAATACCATCACTATTAGAGAGAACTTCCCAACCTCTACAACTTGAGTCAAGCTTAAAGACGCTCCCATTAGAACGATGGAGACTTTGAGCAATCGTTTCGCAACTAAATCTATTCCTGTAAAGGATGGTAACAACTTCTTTACAAGCGGATGCAGAACCATCCCAATTAACATCGCCATTACACTGGCTCCAATATACCCATTTGGCAAGACATTGGTAATCATTATTGAAACAACTGCTAATATCAAAGTCACTACAATTCCATATAAAGCATTTATAACTGTTGAATTCTTACGCATAATTATCTCCTATCTACTATATATAAAAAGAAGCCATAGATATTAATAGCATTTCTATAGCTCTTCATTAAATTACATCCGACGTTAGAAATTTATTCTCGAAGTGGTCAATTAACTGACGTGCTTCGTCTGTTGTATTTGTCTCCATTAATTGGATGCGCAAATCATTGGCTCCTTTAAACTCGCGCACATAAATCTTAAAGTAGCGACGTAAAGGTCTGAAATGACGTTGCCCATCTTCATTATATTGATCAAATAAGTCTAGATGGAATCTTAATAAGTCTAATAATTCTTTTGGACTGTGGTCTTTTTTATCTACTTCAAAAGCAAACGGATTTTTAAAGACACCACGTCCAATCATAACACCATCCACACCGTATTTCTCTACTAATTCCAAACCTGTTTGGCGATCTGGAATATCACCATTAATCGTAATCAATGTGTTTGGAGCAATTTCATCACGTAGTTTCATAATGTCAGGAATTAATTCCCAATGAGCGTCTTCTTTACTCATTTCTTTCTTAGTTCTTAAGTGAATCGATAAGTTAACAATATCTTGTTTTAACAAGTGAGTTAACCAACCTCTCCACTCGTCAACTTTTAAATAACCTAAACGCGTTTTAACACTTACGGGTAAACCTCCTGCTTTTGCAGCTTGGATAAGCTCAGCAGCGACGTCTTCTCGCTTGATTAAGCCACTACCACGCCCATGTTTTACAACATTTGGTGCTGGGCAACCCATATTAATATCAAGGCCGCTAAAGCCCATTTCTGCCATACCAATGCTCATTTGTTCAAAGTACTCTGGACGATCTCCCCAAATATGAGCAACAATTGGCTCTTCATCTTCAGTAAAAGTTAAACGGCCACGAACACTTTCAATCCCATCAGGATGACAGTAACTTTCAGAGTTTGTAAATTCCGTAAAATATACATCAGGTTCTGCGGCTTTTTGAACGACATGGCGAAAAACAACATCAGTCACGTCTTCCATAGGTGCCAGGATAAAAAATGGTTTAGGTAAATCATGCCAAAAATTAGAAGTCATACTATTATCAATTCCTTTCTTAAGTCATTTCTTTCTTCATTGTGTCAGTTATATAAAATTCAAATAAAAAAGCTAAGAATAGCATCAAAGCCATTCTTAGCCTGTTCATTATAAGCAGCAATTCGATTGCATCATTGCAATCAAGCTACTTAATTAGTTCATTTACTAAAATACATGTAAATGACTAAGATTGATGAATTGGCAAAACATAGCATAACGTAAGATGACTTAAAAGTCTAGATTAAATACTTGATAATCAGAACTAAATTAAGCTTTTTATAAATATATTTGATATAATAATAATGATTAATTATATGAAATGGGAGTTGATAGGATGGATGACAATTTCGATTCAATCGTCAAAGAAAAAATTAGACCCTATAATATTCTTAACAATATCTTTTTTATTTTAGTCATTATAGGCGGCTTTATATTAGCCGGAAACATTTCTACCACTTATAGTTATGATACAACTGGATATTTTCCAGTCGAAACCACTACCACTGATAACTTCACTCTTTTCTCTGTTTTTATTAATATTGTTGGCTCTTACTCACTGCTATTTGTGTTTATACGTGTGACAATCTTGTCATATGGCGAAAAAATACGTGCAAATCTATATGATCAACAGATCTATTCAAAGTTATTTGAAATATCTTTGAAAGAATAAGTAAGGAGATGATTTTTTTGAAAAAAATATTATTATTTGCTGCCACCCTTTCATTATCATTCGTCGCTCCTATTAAAGCTCAAGATAAAGAATTTTATGATCAAAGTACTTATCAAACAGTTCTCGAACCTGGTATGTATAAAGTTGGCTCTACATTAGATGCAGGAATATATCGGATTATATCCGATGCTGAATATGGCATGTATGTGATTTCGTCAGATGCGAATCAAGAAGATATTATTGATTTTTCTGCTATTACGACTCATTCTTACTTTGAAGTTGTTGACGATCAATATTTAAAACTTGACGGAACATTTGCCGTGCCTATGGATGAAGTTGATCCTATATTCATTGAAGACAACACTATCGGACCTGGAACTTATTTCGTTGGTTATGATATACCTGCGGGAGAATACGAAGTCATCCAAGATGAAGAAACTGCAATGTATGTAATCTATGATTCTTTAGATAAATCAGAGATTGCCTCGATGTCAGCTATTACAAATAATGCCTTTGTTGAAGTTGAGGATGGCCAGTACCTTCAATTATATGGAGCAATCATTACAGATGATGCATTAGTAAATGAAGAAAGGCCTGATGAATCAATAAACTCTAACTCAAATTAAAGCAATTTAAAAAGAGCCTTCGAGGGCTCTTTTCTTTTTAATATTTTGCCTCTACCTCTTAAATTCAATTTTAATGAGATACAAAACAAAAAATGAACAAATAAAAAAGCTAAGAACAGCTTATTATAGCCATTCTTAGCAGAAATATTATCTAACGCGCTCTTGAATACGAGCTGCTTTACCAGATAATTTACGGATGTAGTATAATTTAGCACGACGTACTCTACCTTGACGTAGAACTTCGATTTTTTGTACGCGAGGTGTATGTACAGGGAATGTACGTTCAACACCAACACCGTTAGAAATCTTACGAACTGTGTAAGTTTCAGAGATGCCTTGTCCGCGACGTTTAATAACTAATCCTTCGAAAAGTTGAACACGTTCACGTTCTCCCTCAACGATCATAGCATGTACACGAACTGTATCTCCAGGACGGAAATCAGGAATGTCATTACGTAATTGAGTTGAAGTAATTTTTGCAATAATTGGATTAATACTCATTTTATCTTTCTCCTTCCAACAAATAATCTTAAATAGTCATTTCTATTTAGCGGATTATAGTTAATTCGGGGCCAATGGCCACTTTTAATATTATACCTAAAATTCTAAACTTGTAAAGGGATTTTTAGGCTTTTTTTGTTATTTTTTTGATCTAGCCAAGTCGTTTAGTGAATCGACGTTCAATCCAACCTAATAACACATCTGTTAGAATTGCCATCAATGCTGTTGGTATTGCTCCAGCTAGAATAATAGCTCCTCCATCTGTTGCATTTGTTCCTCGGATAATAATATCACCCAAACCACCTGCACCAATAAAAGCACCTATAGCAGTAATACCAATACCTACAACTAAAGCATTACGAATACCAGCCATGATGACTGACATTGACAAGGGTAATTCAACGTCTTTCAAGCGTTGCCAAGGTGTCATTCCAATACCTTTAGCTGCGTCAAGGACATCAGCATCTAAGGTAATCATTCCTGTGTAGGTATTCTTAATAATTGGTAATAAAGAGTAAAGGAATATAGTTACAATCACTGTATTTACTCCAAGTCCAACCACTAGCATAATGATAGACATCATCGCTAAAGATGGAACGGTTTGTAACACATTCGCTATACCTATGACCCAATTACTCATTTTTCTATTATGTGAAATCCAAATCCCAATTGGGATTCCAACTATTGCTGCAAATAACACACCATAGATAGAGATAAGGAAGTGGCGCCAAAATTGTTCTAGAACATATGTACCATTCATTGAAAAATAATACATAAATTGTTCTAATAAATTCATTTCTTGCATTACGACCCCTCCCCTCTAAAGTAGTTATTCTCTATAAGAAACCGCTCTGCTACTATAGATGGTTCTAATAAATTATCATCTGCTTCAAAGTTTAATTGCTGCATTAACTCTGTATCGATTTGTCCAACTAATCTTTCGAATAGAGCATCAAGTTCTGGATTGCTCTCTAGGATTTCATCTGTAGCTCTAACTGACCCTTCATAAGGAGGGAAAAATCCTAGGTCATCCTCTAAGACAACAAGGTTATTACTCAAGATACGCCCATCCGTTGAATAGCCTAAAACAACATCCATATCTCCAGATGCAACTGCATCATAAACTAGTCCAATTTGCATTGGATAAGTTTCACCAAATGAAAACTCATATGCCTCTTGGAAAGCCGGATAACCGTCACCCTCGCGTATCAGCCAAGTTTGGTCGAAGCCTGCTCTCAAGTCATCAGCTATGTCTTTCAAATCACTGACTTTTTCTAAGTTTTTCTCTTGAGCTAACTCCTCAGTTACCATGAAAGCATACGTATTCTCAAAGCCCATTGTGTCGTAATACTTATGGTTGTACTCATTTGAGAATCGTTCTTGTAGATAAGCCATCGTTTCGTCTGCATCATATGAAGCAGTCTCTCCAAATATAGCAACGATATCTGTACCTGTATAAGTTGGTGCAAGTACATCAGCGTCTCCGTTAACAAGTGCATGATGTCCGACTATACCTGTACCAAGATTACTTATTAATTCTACATTGTAATCTGTTTCTTCTTCAATTAATTGTTGCACCATTGATGATATAATTTGACCTTCTGTAGAATTAAGACCGGCTACTCTAATGGTCTCACCACCGAATCCACCACCAAGTCCTGGTAACGCACATCCAGCAAGAAGGAATATTGAAGCGATTAATGTTATTATTCTATTTGTTTTATTCTTAATCATGTTCATCCTCCTATTTCGCTGCAGTGACTTCAGGCGTAAAGTATATCTCTACTTTACCTAATAGATAGTCTGCTAAGAGTGCCATAATTGTCACAGGTATTGTTCCTGCGAATATAAGGTCTGCTTCATATAAGGATATACCACTTAAGATAAAGTCTCCTAAACCGCCAGCTCCGATATATGATGCTAATGATGTCCAAGCAATCACATACACTGCTGACAAACGAATACCGGCCATGATTACGGGCATTGCTAAAGGTAATTCAACTTTTGTAATTGATTGAAGTGCCGTCATACCCATCCCTTTTGCAGCATCTTTTGCAGTGGGGCTCACATCGTTCATTCCGATATACGTATTACGTAATATAGGTAGTAAAGAATAGATAAACAATGCGATAATCGCTGGAAAACGTCCAATCCCAATTAGAGGAATCATTAACGCTAGCAAGGCTAGTGTTGGTACCGTTTGGAAGATACTTGCAATACCAATAACAAAGTCAGCTGCTTTAGGTGTTCGAGTTAATACAACTCCTAGTGGTACAGCAACTATAATTCCCAATAACAAGGAAATAAATGATATAGATAAATGTTCAAAAATTAGAGTAACTAATTGACTCCCATTTTCTTGAAGAAATGTCATCATAGAACATACCCACCATCTTTTTCACTGGCAGCTGGTGGTATAACAACGCCATCTCCTTCGATATTTTCCACATGTTCTACTGAATTCTCAGGTGAAACATCTTCTAATGTTTCATATTCTCCCCAAATCGCATCATAGATGATGTTTACGAATGTAGCACGTGTTACTATCCCTT
Source organism: Aerococcaceae bacterium DSM 111021 (assembly GCA_020112395.1). NCBI lineage: Bacteria > Bacillati > Bacillota > Bacilli > Lactobacillales > Aerococcaceae > Aerococcaceae bacterium DSM 111021. Next base: position 383,866 of record JACCEK010000001.1, read on the forward strand.
TTAGATGACCTACCTCATTAACAATAGGAACATATGAATAGCCTCGTTTTAAGATTAAATCAACTGATTCACGAACTAATGCGTCCTCTCTAAGTGAGAACATCTTAGTACTCGTAATATCCGCTAAGTTGATAGCTGTATTAAAGTTTCTTTGTATCATATGAATATCAACAAATCCTTTTAATACATTATGCTCATCAGTGACCAACAAAGTATCAACAGACTGTTCTTTCAATAACTCTAATGCATCAATAAGTGTTCTATCTTCAGTCATAGCAACATGTCGTCGACTCATTATTTCACCAACAGTGGTTGTATTTTGTTGAGCTTGAATCAGTCGATCTTGTCCAATAAACTGAGCAACAAACTCATTCGCAGGATTACTAAGAATTTCATCAGGTGTTCCTACTTGAACAATTTGCCCCTCACTCATAATAACAATACGTGTCGCAAGCTTTAATGCTTCATCCATATCATGAGTTACGAATACAAAGGTTTTACCTAATTCTTCTTGTAGTTCTTTGACCATTATTTGTAAAGTATCTCTTGTTAATGGATCTAATGCACCAAATGGCTCATCCATTAGAATTATATCTTGATCGGCAGCTAAGGCCCTTACAACACCGATACGTTGTTGTTGTCCACCTGATAATTCTGATGGGTAACGATCAAGAAATTCTTCTGGTAGTTCAGCTAATCTAATCATACGTTCTGCAGTTTCGTCTAATTTACTTTGATCCCATTTTAATAATTTAGGAACCATTAAAATATTGTCTTTTACAGTCATATGTGGCATTAAACCAATATTTTGGATAACATATCCAATTTGTCGTCTTAAATTTACAGGGTTCATATCCATAATGTTCTTGCCATCAATCAAGATTTCACCATCTGTTGGCTCAATCATACGATTAATCATTCTCATAGAAGTTGTCTTACCAGATCCAGATGTACCTATAAAACAAATAAACTCGCCATCTTCAATCTCTAAGTTAATATTATCTACAGCTAGTACGTCACTAGCATAACGTTTTGTAACGTTTTTGAATTCTATCACAACTAATTTCTCCTCCTTATTTATAAGCAGTTGTCAGATTAACATTATATATAAATAAATTCAAGCGATATGGTCTCGTTTAGATTGATTGAACGCCATTTTCATGAAAACCACATTATCTTATCAGATTATTTTGATGAGTAAATTAAAAACTATTCACTTTCAAACTCCTTAACCCATTCACGTTCTTGAGTCGATAGTTGAGCTTTTTCTAACAAGTCTGGTCGGTTATTATATGTTCTTCTAATCGCTTCTTTAAGTTGCCATTTTTCGATATTTCCATGGTGCCCACTCATTAAGACATCTGGAACGGTTTTCCCTCTAAATTCTCTCGGTCGAGTATACTGAGGGTGCTCTAGTAAGTTTCTTTGGTGAGATTCTTCAACGATTGAATCAGCATTGCCTACTACTTCTGGGATAAGTCGAACTGTCGAGTCAATCATGACCATTGTAGGCAATTCACCATTTGTTAACACATAGTCTCCAATAGAAACTTCATCGGTTATATAATCACGTATTCGGTGATCAAACCCTTCGTAATGCCCACAAATGAATACAAGATGATCTTGCTTAGACCATTCTTCAGCCATATCTTGCGAGAATGGTTTACCAGCTGGATCCATTAATATAACGCGAGACTGTTCAGTTATTTCTAACTCCTCTAAAGTATTAACGATTGGCTCTATACGAAGTAACATGCCGGCTCCACCACCATAAGGATAATCATCCACATGACCGTGCTTGTTCACTGGATTTCGGCGGAAATTATGCGTCTTAAAAGACAAGACACCTTCATCTTGAGCTTGTCTCATGATCGAGTGTTCCATTGGTGCGAACATCTCTGGAAACAGAGTTAATACATCAATTTTCATCGTCAATTAATCCTTCCATCAACTCAATTAAAACAAACCCTTCTTCAACATTTACTTCCTTAACAATATCTTCTATATAAGGAATTAAAGCATCAGGTAATTTTGGTTTATTACGCTTAACAACCCAAACATCGTTTGATCCTAAACTTAAAATGTCTTTAATTGTCCCTAATTCTTCGTTATCAGTTGTTAATACCTTTAAGCCCATGATTTCATGATAATAAAACTCATGATTATCAAGTTCCTGTTGTTGGCTCTTATCGATAGCTAACCACATTGTTTTAAATTTCTCAACCTCATTAATATTGTTGAACTCCTTAAAACTAATAATATATGTACCTTTACTTAATTTAGAATCTTCTACCGTTACTTTTTGTACAGCTTGATCATTATCTAAAATTGTTAACACCTCTCCAGCTGCAAAACGCTCTTCTGGAAAATCAGTATCAGCTATGACTTTTATCTCTCCTCGAATCCCAAATGTATTAACTATTCTTCCTATACGAAAATATTCCATTGTTAATTTCCTTTCAGTACGATATTTGTTTAAATTTCTAGTTGCTTTATTATTGTATACCATTAAATTCATTATATATAAATTCTGTCCAAACAAAAAGTGCTAAGTAGAAACAAATTAATTTGTTTCTACTTAGCACTTTTAACTTATTCGCTATCACCGTCAGCAATGACAATACGAGCTCGTTTAGAACCGCGTTGACGAATGCTATAAATGATTGTACGTATTGCTCTCACAACACGCCCTTTTCTGCCAATGACACGTCCGATATCATCCGGATGCAAGTTCAGATGATACTCTATAAAATCTTCTGTTTCAACAATATCGACAGAAAACTCTTCTGCATTGTCAATAAGTGGTTCAACAATTGTTTTTATTAAAGCTTCAATATCTGGCATTTTTATCATCCTTTATTGTGATACTAGACTTATCAAACATGCCTTATTTAGCTTGTTTAGACTCGTGGAATTTTTGCATGATTCCTTGAGTTGATAATAAGTTACGAACAGTGTCAGATGGTTGAGCACCTTCACTTAACCATTTTAACGCTAATTCTTCGTTGATTACTAATTGTTTTGGTTCTTGAACTGGATTATAAGTTCCAATTTGTTCAATAATACGTCCATCACGTGGTGCACGTGCGTCCGCTACTACAATACGGTAGAATGGGTTTCTTTTAGAACCCATACGTTTCATACGAATTTTAACTGCCATGTAAGTCACCTCCATTAATTAATCTCACAGTTAAGTATATTATCAGATAATTATGACCCTGTAAAGTGTTTTTCCTTTACAGCTTAAAAATATTTTCGTTTTTTACTCTTTTCACTTCCGAAAAGTTATTATAACAGTGTTTACATCGATCATTTTTTTGTATAATCTCTTATTTTTTTCATACAACTCAATTTCAGTAAAAAAAGTCCACTTAGTATCAAGTGAACTTTACTTATTATTAAATGAATTAACGACGTTTTTTCTTCATTTTCTTTAATTTACGTTGTAATTCTTTTTCTTTTTGTTGTTTTTCTTTCTGTTCTGGTGACATAAAGTCAGAATCATTCATTTGTGGCATCCCAGGCATATTCGGCATACCCCCGCCACCACCTTGTTGGTTAAGCTGATTCATCATCTTCTTCATATTCCCCATCTTACCATTTGATGCTGAGCTCATCATTTGACGCGTTTGATTGAATTGCTTAATCAATTGGTTAACAGCTTGTAAGTCTTGTCCGGCACCTGCAGCAATTCTTTTTCGACGACTTTGAGAGATAATATCTGGATTCGCTCGCTCTGTTGGAGTCATAGATAATACAATGGCTTTAACTCGCGCCATATCTTTCTCAGATACATCAAATTCATCTACTCCAGGTAATTTATTTAATCCAGGAATCATTTTAATAATATCTTTAATTGAACCCATTTTATTGACTTGATCCATTTGTGCAATAAAGTCATTAAAGTCAAACGATGCATCCTTGATTTTATCAGCCATTTTTTGAGCTTCATCTTCATCAAAGTCTTGTTGCGCTTTCTCAATAAGAGTCAGCATATCTCCCATACCTAAGATACGGCTTGACATACGATCTGGGTAGAATGGTTCTAAAGCATCTAACTTCTCACCTTGACCCGTAAACTTGATTGGTTTATCGGTAATTGAACGGATTGATAAAGCCGCTCCACCACGTGTATCACCATCCAGTTTTGTAATAACCACACCCGTAATATCTAAGGACTCATTGAACGATTGAGCCACGTTAACAGCGTCTTGACCAGTCATTGCATCAACTGTTAAAAGAATCTCTTGAGGGTTTGCTACAGCCTTAATATTGCGTAATTCAGCCATCAACTCTTCATTAACGTGCAAACGTCCAGCCGTATCAATAATAACGACTTCGTTACCTTGAATTCTTGCTTGGTTTAAAGCTGATTCAGCAATTTTAACTGGATCTGCATCAGTTCCTTCGCTATAGACATCAAAACCTAATTGATTACCTATTGTTTGTAATTGTTCAATAGCAGCGGGACGATAGACATCAGCTGCTACTAATAATGGTCTTTTTTTATTTTCTTTCTCAGAAATATATTTAGCTAATTTACCAACAGTCGTTGTTTTACCGGCACCTTGTAAACCAGCCATCATAATTACTGTTGGAGGTTGACTTGAAAAGTTTAAAGGTACACGCTCTCCACCCATTAATGCAGTTAATTCTTCATCAACAATTTTTAATACTTGTTGCGCTGGAGATAATGATTTTAAAACATCTGATCCTAATGCTCGTTCATTAACACTTTTTACAAACGTTTTTACTACTTGAAAGTTTACATCGGCTTCAAGTAATGCAAGTCTTATCTCACGCATCATTTGTTTCAGGTCAGCTTCGGTGATTGTACCTCCCGAACTTACCTGACTGATTGCGCCTTGTAGGCGCTCTGATAATCCTTCAAATGCCATATTATAACCCCTCTATTTTTTAATCTTCTATTTGAATTAATTTTTCAATCATCGAATATTCTTCTTTATCTATTAATAACTCACTTAATGTATTTAATAATTGCATGCGTTCCTCACGTTTTTCGTTTAAATGTAGTGATTTTTCATAATCTCTCAATGATTTCTCTCCACGTCTAATGTTATCATGAACGCCTTGACGACTAATCTCGAATTGTTCTGCTATTTCACTTAATGATAAATCTTCTTCATAATAAAGTGATAGCATATCTTGTTGTTTTTCTGTTAACAGAGTTCTATAAAATGAAAATAATTGCCCAATATAAATCGTTTTTTCTAACGACATTTCATTCACCTACTCTTCAGGATACTCTATATATAATGCTAATCGATCTGCTAAATCCTTTGGTGTCGCATGTTCTAACACTTCTGCGAATTCATGTACTTCTTCTTGTGTGTATCCTAATCTATTTTGTAAAAAATATTCCCATATTTCATGTTTACGCACCATCTCTTGAGCCATTTGATTTCCTTGACTTGTTAAAGCACTTCCCCTGTAGCGTTTATTCACTACAAGTCCCTCTTTAGCTAGTTTATTAATCATTTCACTCACTGATGCTGGAGAAACATCTAGACCTTCTGCAATCGCTTTATTGGTGATTGACTCGTCCCCACCATGTTCATACATAAATTTTACATAGTCTTCACGACTCTGTGACATTGATATCACCCCAATGATTTTTTTACCAATCCTAATTTTACCATGTTTTCCCCGTGGCCTCAAATATATTTAGTCTTTTCACTTGACTTTAGGTGCGCCTAACATTATAATTTGATTAATATTTAGGTGTGCCTAAAAATTAATTATCGGAGGTCCAAAATGAATAAAAATATCAAATCAGTCTTTACCTTTTTCTCGTTGCTTTTTATCTTATTTATTAGCTCAACAACTTTAACACAAGCACAAGAGAACAAACCCAAAATAACTGTTACTACTACTTTTTTAGTAGATATCATTGAACAAATTGCTCCTGATACGTTTGACATTGAATCGATTGTCCCTGCTGGAGGCGACCCTCATATTTATACGGCAACTGCTGGGAATCTAAAGGATATTACTGAAGCAGAAATAGTGTTATTCCATGGTCTCCACTTTGAAGCTCAATTGGCTCAAGTATTGAATTCACTTTCTCATACTCATTCTGTTACAGCCGATTTCGATTCAACCCAATTAATTTCACTTTCTGAAGATTCAGAGGAAGTCGATCCGCATTATTGGTTTGATCTGGATCTATATAAGCAATCGGTAAAAACAACCGAAGCAGTGATTCTCGATACCTTTCCAGAGTATACTGATTTAATTACTGAAAACACTCAGAGTTACGTCAATGAATTGGATGAGTTAAGAAAATGGATAGATACAGAGCTTGATAAATTACCGGTGGAAGACCGCATACTTGTTACACCACATGATGCCTTTGCTTACTTTGCTCATGCACATGATTTTACTGTCTATGCACCCCAAGGTATCAGTACTGAGTCAGAAGTTTCTAATGATTCGATTATAAGTACTGTGAATTTTATCATCGAACATAATGTACCAGCAATCTTCTTGGATACAACGTCTAATCCACAAGCAATGGAGAAACTACAGGAAGGTGTAAAACAACAAAATTCTGAGGTAACCGTCGTTGGCGGCGAAGGACAAGAATTATATTCAGACTCTTTAGCAACAACTGGTCAACCCAATGACAATTACATCGATATGTATCGACACAATGTCTCTTTAATCGTCGAAAATTTAGTTCGTTAATCTTAAATTATAAGGAGTGTTACATATGGAAACTATGATAGACATCAAAAACTTATCTGTTAGATACCAACAAACAATCGCATTAGAAGATATATCATTACAAATCCCTAATAATGTACGTATGGCTATAGTCGGTCCCAATGGCGCCGGCAAGTCAACTTTTATCAAATCTTTATTAGAATTGATACCATCAAAGCATAATCATTTAACTTTCTTCAATGGAGTTAAATTGAAACAAGCTCGTTCTAATATTGCATATGTCCCTCAAACTTCAGAAGTAAATTGGCATTTTCCAACGACAGTTAAAGATGTCGTTATGATGGGGATAAGTTCGAATCGATGGGGGTTTCAAAAAATCAGTAAAGGTCAAAAAGAAAGAGTTTCGAATGCACTTGAGGCGATGCAATTAACTGATATTTCGAACCGTCAAATCAGCCAATTATCTGGCGGTCAAAAGCAACGCGTATTTATTGCCAGAGCAATTGCTCAAGATGCTGACCTTTATTTTTTTGATGAGCCACTTGCTGGAGTAGACATGAAGTCAGAAGCTATTATTATGGATCAATTAAAGAGATTTCAACAAATGGGTAAGACAAGTTTAACTGTTCATCATGATTTGAATACTGTTCCAAACTATTTTGATCATGTCCTATTATTGAATAAAAAAGTTATCGCAATGGGTCCAACTAAAACTGTTTTTACTAAAGAAAATATCGATGAGGCATATTTGAATCATCCTCAAGTAACTACAACTGAACATACTTCCACTCATTCAAAGTATCAAATGTTTGGAGCGGATGATTATGTTTGATGTTTCTTTTGACTATTTCTTTTGGGTGGTAGCAATTGGAACGATGGCTTTGGGCTTTGCATCTGGAGTGATTGGAACCACGATTGTTCTTGAAGGTCAAAGTCAATTAGGAGATGCAATTGGACACTCGGTATACCCTGGTGTTATTCTCGCTTTCATGCTTTTCCAAACTCGTAATTCATTAATCTTACTATTCGGAGCAGTTATCTTTGGTTACATTGCATTTATACTCATCGAGTGGATTCATAAAAACAGTCATTTTGCTTATGAAAGTGTACTAGCTTTAGTTCTTTCCTCTTTTTTTAGTTTAGGTCTCATGCTCTATCGTATCGTACAAACTAATCCTAATTTTCAATCTGTTAATTTTTCAGGTTTAGACAATTATATTATGGGACAAGCAGCTTTCTTAACTCAGTTTGATGTCATAGTGATTATAGTCGTGGCGGCTCTAATTATCATCGTTTTTTGGGCATTCTATCCTAAAATTAAACTATATTTATTTGATAAAACTTTTGCCAAGACAATTGGAATAAACACTAAGCTTATTAATTATATTTTGTTGACTTTAAGTTTATTAGCGATTGTCATTGGACTACAAGCTGTTGGTGCGAAATTAATTAGTAGCATGTTAGTAGCACCTGTCATTGGTGCGATGCAATGGACAAACAACTATCCAAAGACGATTGCTCTTTCAAGTCTTTTTGGTTTAGCTTCTGGATTCCTAGGTACATTTTTAAGTACTAATATAACTGACTTAGCAACCGGTCCTACCATTGTTGTTCTTTTATCGGCAATTGCATTAATATCAGTTTTTATTGGTCCTAAAGGCATACTTGGTACATATATAATGTCTAAAAGAGGTGAAACATCATGATGATGCAAATATTATTCATACTAATTATTGTTGCTTTAGCATGTAGCTTACTTGGCTCTCTATTATTAATGCGGTCTAGTTTAATGGTGGCTGATGCAATATCACATACCATTTTACTAGGGATTGTGATTGCTTTTTACTTTACAGAAGACCTATCCTCACCTTATTTAATCATTGGTGCTACCCTGTTTGGTATTTTAACTGTCATAGCGATTGATTTATTGACTAAAACAGGTCGAATGCAAAATGATGCTGCAATCGGTTTGGTCTTCCCTTTGTTCTTTTCAATTGCCGTGATTATTATTTCTAAATATTATACGAATGTTCATCTCGATATTGATATGGTTCTATTGGGTCAAGTTGAACTGGCTCCGTTACGTCAAATAGAAGTCTTTTCAATTCATATGCCCCAAGCATTATTTGTCGGGCTTATCATATTATTCATTAATTTATTATTCATTTTACTCTCTTATAATTCTTTGAAGATACGCTTATTTGATGAAACATTTGCCCGAACAGTCGGTATTCAAGTTGCGTTATTGGATTTGGTCTTGATGACTCTTGTTTCTCTCACAGCAGTTACTTCATTTGAAAGTGTCGGATCTATCTTAGTCATCGCCCTCATGGCCACACCTGGGATGACTGCAAGATGCTTTACCAATAAATTCAGTACACTTCTAATCGGTTCTGCTTTTATTGCTGTTTTGAACTCAATCACTGGTTACTATATTGGGATTCAATTGGATACATCTATTTCAAGTATGGTAGCAGTAACAGGTTTTGTTACATTCTTAATAGTTTTTTTAGTAACAAACATTATCATGCCAAAGCTGAGACAAAAACAAATAATGATTAATTTTTGATATCTTAGCAGTATTTCAATTTAAGCCTAAAAAATAACCGTAAAGTCGAGAGAAAAACACCTCGGCTTTACGGTTATTTTTTTATTCTTTAACTTCTATGACATCGCGAACTAAATTATACATATATTGTTCTGGATCGAATTGTTGCAAGTCAGTGGCTTGTTCTCCAAGACCAATATATTTAACTGGAATATCTAAATCATAACGAATTGAGAGAACAACTCCACCTTTAGCAGTTCCATCTAGCTTAGTCAGAACTAAACCAGTAATTTCAGTGGCTTCATTGAATTGTTTTGCTTGAATAAGTGCGTTTTGTCCAGTTGTTGCATCTAAGACTAATAAAACTTCTTGAACACCATTAGGATTTTCGCGTTCAATAATTCGCTTCATTTTTGCTAACTCTTCCATTAAGTTAGCCTTAGTCTGCAATCTACCAGCAGTATCTACTAACAAGTAATCGTAGTTCTCATCATTTGCACGTTTAACGGCATCAAAAACAACTGAGGCTGGATCACTATTAGCTAATCCTGAAACAACGGGGATATCCAAACGTTCTCCCCATACATTTAACTGCTCAATGGCACCTGCACGGAAAGTATCTCCAGCTGCCATTAAAACTTTTTTACCTTCTTGTTTCAAGTTGTATCCAATTTTACCGACCGACGTTGTTTTCCCAACGCCATTAACCCCGACAAAAAGAATGACAGTTGGTCCAGCAGGATTTTCTTTAATTGCGACTGTTCCTGATTCATTTTTCTCATAAATATTAACCATTTGCTCTAAGACAACACGCTTAACATCATCAGCACGGCTAACATTTTCTTCCTCAATTGCATCACGGATAGCATCTGTCAGAGCAATTGTCATATTAAAGCCAACATCAGCACCAATAAAAGCTTCCTCTAGATCCTCATAAAAATCTTCATCAATTTCTCTAAAACTAGTAAATAAATCAGCGATACGTTCTGAAAAGTTTTTACGTGTCTTTTCCATTCCCTTGTCATACTTATCGAAAACTATCTCGGTATCTTTTTCTTTTAGCTCTTCTTTGACAACTTGGTCTTCCCCAGTAAAGGCACGTTTTATACGATCAAAAATCCCCATTATCTCACTCCTTAATTTATATTATTATAGCATTGTAACCATTCAATTGAAATCTAAGGTAAACTAAAGTAATAATGGCTTCAGTACTTATTATTTTATAAAATGGTAAATCGCTTTTGCAACACCGTCGTTATCATTAGTATCCGTTACATAATCTGCACTTTCTTTAATTTCTTTAACTGCATTACCCATAGCAATACCATAACCAGCCATGTCAATCATCGTTTGGTCATTGTTCTGATCACCAATAGTCATCATTTCCTCTGGTTTAATATCTAATTTTCGTCCCAATTGCTTTAATGCATTTCCTTTATTTACATTTAACTTACCTATCTCTAATTGAAATGGATGTGATAAGACTGTTTGATACTTTTCCATTAAAGCTTTACTAATATTTGGTAATTGTTCATGTAAATGGTACTCGTCAGAACAAATGACAAATTTATTAAACGTATGCCCTTCTTTAAAATCATGATAATTTACCGCTTTTCTAGGCGCTGGCGTCGTATAAGTCGATTCTCTTCCGTCCGGGTATTTCAATGGATCATATACCCATTCTGAATCAATTGGATTTAACGGCAAGTTCAAACGCTCAGTTTCTTTATACCATCGTTTTAAATCGCTCGTTTCAATGACATCATTTACGACGACTTCACCTGTGTTCGCTTTTATAACTTGACTACCATTAAACACAACCAAATATTCATCATCACCATCGAAACCAATATTTTCAGCAAAATCCTTCATAGCTAAGTAAGGTCTTCCTGTACACAGAACCACTTTTACATCTTTAGATTGTGCATAACGTACAGCTTTAATATTCTCCTCAGATAGTGACTTATCTGTTCTTAATAAAGTTCCGTCTAAATCTATCGCAATTAATTTTATCATTAAATTCTCCCTTATTCTGATAAAGCTTCATCAGCTTCACTTAATTTAACTGAGGCTAGTTTTGAAATCCCAGATCGTTCCATTGTTACTCCATACAAGCGATCAGCACTTTCCATTGTCCCTTTTCTATGAGTAATGACAATGAATTGAGTTTGTTCTCTAAACGCCTTTATATACTCACCATAACGGTATACGTTCGCATCATCCAATGCGGCCTCAACCTCATCTAATATAACAAACGGAACCGGCTTCACTTCTAAAATTGCAAACAACAATGCAATGGCAGTTAAAGCTCGCTCTCCTCCTGATAATAAAGCTAAATTTTGCTTTTTCTTTCCAGGTGGTTGAGCAATAATATCAACCCCAGTTGTTAACACATCCTTGGGATTAGTCAACTCGAGTGACGCCTCTCCACCACCGAATAGTCGTCCAAAGGTTTTTTGGAATTTTTCATTAATCAACTTGAACGTTGCACTAAAACGACGAGTTACTTCAACATCCATCTCATCCATTGTATCTTTCAATTGCCCCATCGCTGTCAATAAATCTTCTTCTTGCTCAACTAACAGCTCGAAACGTTCATTTAACTCATCAAAATCTTCTATAGCTTGCAAGTTAATTGGCCCAAGTTTATTGATAAATTGACGTAACTCTTTAACCACTTTATTAATTTCTTTAGGAGATTCAATCGGTTTAGCTATTTTTTTGGCCATCTCAAAAGTCAATTGATATTCTTGATTTAAATGATTCAAATGATTATCAATCAAAGCCTGATTCTTCTCAATTTGAGCTTGTAATTTAGCTTGTTGCTGATATTTTTGTTGACTCTCTTTTTGAACTTTGTTGAATAACAATTCCTTTTCTTGAATAGTATCACTTAATTGTTGACGTTCTAGACGATCAGATTGAATTTGTTTTTGTAGTTTCTTACTTTCTTTTTCTGAAAGTGCAATCGATTCTATTGTTTGTTCAAGATTATCGTGCAATTCTTCAATAGAAGCCATCCCGAATGTCTTACTTGATTCGTAATTCTCAATCCAATCATTAATGACCGTATGCTGGTTGTTTAATGAAGATAAAGTTTGTTTTAATTGTTTGATTTCGACATCCAAAACGGCTTTTTGAGTCGTTTTCTCTTGTCGGATTTCGTCTAATTCTGACAATTTCTTTTTTCGAGCGTCTTCATCAAGATTGTGTTGTTCTAAAATTCTATTTACCTCTATTATCGAAGTCTTTGCTTGTTCAAGATTTTTTTCTGCTTGTTCTAATGTCCTTGTAGCTTCTAACAGATCTTCATCAAGTTCACGTATAGTATCTTTTAAGATAATCGTTTGATTTTTGGCTTGTTTGAATGCTTGTTTAGCATTCTGACTCGATTGGAATAATCGTTGATAGATCCCCTCTGTTTGATTAACTTGTTGACGTTGCTCTTTAAGCTGTTGATCATTTTGAGCTAAATCATTAGATACTTGTTCCCACTCCTGTTCAATCTTTTGCAGATTGTGTCGGTGTTCTTCATAAGCATCATTAGCTTGTTTTATCTCGTTTTGACGAGAAAGCATGGACTGTTGCCTTTGTTTTTGTTGCCCACCCGTTAAGGAACCACCTGGCATTAGAACATCTCCGTCAAGAGTTACAATCTTCACTGCATGACCTAAAGCTTTCGCTATATTTTGAGCATCTCGCAAAGTCTCCGCAACAATAGCGCTACCTAATAAGTTCTGTACAATATTCTCATTCTGCTCATCATATTTAACTAATTCTGACGCCACTGCAATAAACCCTTGCATTTCTTGTGCTTGAAAAAGTTTAAAACTTTGAATATAACGAGGCTTAATGTTGGGACGTGGTAAGAATGTCGCCCGCCCTGCATGTTGTTGCTTTAAATAATTAACAGCTTCACGCGCAGCCTGATCGTCACTTACAACAATATGTTGCATTGAACCACCCAGTGCTGTATCAATTGCTACTTGGTATGCTTCCTCTACATTAATTAAGTCAGCAACCGTACCTTCAATTCCATTCAACCGTTTAGCTTGTTGCATAACAGCACGAACACCCGCATAGTATCCAGTATAATTTTCATGCATTTGTTTTAAGGAGTTGAGCCGTGTTTCGATAGATTGTGTTTGTCTCTCTTGATTAAATAGTGATTGTTGAAGCTCATTGCGACGGTTTAATAGGATTTCATTATTTTCAGTTAATTCTTGTAACAATGAACGTTGCTCATTTTGACTTCCAGTAAATGAATTCAACTCATCTTCAGCTTCTTTAGATTCGGCTTCAAGTTTACTAAATTTCTGACTAACGCTGCTTAATTCTTCAACAGTTTGTTCTTTTCGAGCTCGTTGTCTTTCTATAACTGTTTTTTGCTGTTGAATCTCATTATTAGACCGAGCTTCCAATTGATAATACTCTAGCATTTCATTTCTCAATTCATCTTGTTGATTTGCATCGAGTCCTTGAGAAATTTGTATTTCTTTATTTATTTCTTTTAATTCATCAATTAATTCCTTTAAATTCAATTGAAATGTTTTTAATTGTGTTGAATTATCGGTTATATCTTGATTGAGTCTTAATCTTTCGGACACTTGTTCTTCATAAATATTTGCTTTGTCTTGTTGTTCAGTTTTTGTATATTCAATATCTTTTTCAATCATTTGTTGTTGAGCTTTTAACTTTTCTACTTGTGAAGTAAGCTCTTGATAGGTATCCGAATTTTGATCGATACCATCTATTAATTTGTTCTGTGTTGTTTTTGCTTGATTAATTTCATGATCTAATACATCATTTTGCTTAATTAAATTAGAAATTGTTATGTCAATTTTTTCTAATTGTTTCTCAAGTGCTTCCCATCCAGACTGATAATCTTCAATTTGATGCGTGTACAGAGATACTTCTAACTCTTTTAATTCTTCTTTCTTACTTGTATATAGAAGTGCGGTCTCCCTTTGTTTTCTTAAAGGATTCAATTGAAGCTCTAATTCATGAATAATATCCTTCACCCGACTTAAATTATCACTTGATTTATGTAATCGTCGTTCTGCCTCAGTTTTACGATATTGATATTTTTGAACTCCCGCAGCTTCTTCGAAAATCGTACGACGTTCTTCAGGTTTACTCAGAAATATCTGTTCAACCTGTCCTTGAGAAATAATAGAAAAACTATTCTTTCCTAATCCCGAATCTAGGAGTAAATCAACTATATCTCTTAGTCGTACTTGCTCATTATTTATTAAATATTGGCTATCACCATTTCGATTATAACTGCGAGTAATACTTATTTCACTAAAATCATAATCCAAATATCGATCCTCATTATTCAAAACTAAGGTTACTTTAGCAATATTGACTGGTTTGCGTAATTGAGTTCCATTAAAGATAACATCTTCCATACGACTTCCTCGTAGACTTTTCGCCGATTGCTCTCCTAAAACCCATCTAATCGCTTCTGAAAGGTTACTCTTACCACTTCCATTAGGTCCGACTACCGCAGTCATCCCTTCATCAAACTCGATAACTGTTTTATCAGCGAATGACTTAAATCCTGTCATTTCTACTCTACTAAGATACATTATTTAACCTCTCCAATTAAGTGTTGGTAAGCTATTTTAGCTGCTTGTATTTCAGCTTGTTTCTTACTGTTCCCCTTGCCACGACTCATTAACTTTTCATCTACAAATAACCCCATCTCAAAAATCTGATTATGATCAGGGCCTTGTTTTGATATTAAACGATATTCAATTAATACAGAACCATGAGTCTGAGCTTTTTCTTGAAACAGGGTTTTGTAATCTAAGTTTAATTGTTTTAGTAGCTGTTGATGATTCTTCAAAAGTTGGTTATTCAAGAACTCAGTAACAACTTCAATGCCTTGTTCTAAGTAAGTTGCTCCTAAAAATGCTTCAAAACAATCTGCTAAGATAGAATCGCGATTATTCCCACCACTTGATGATTCACCTTTTCCTAATTGAATAAATTTGTGAAACTGATTCTTTCGAGCTAATAAAGCTAAACTAGGCTCACGAACTAATTGTGCCCGTGTGCGAGACAGACTGCCCTCAGGCTCATTGGGATAAAACTTATATAAATAATCACTGGTAATAATTTCTAACACTGCATCTCCTAGAAACTCTAATCGCTCATTTGATTCTAATAATTTATGTTTTTGTTCATTCACGTATGATTTATGCATAAAGGCACGTTTAAAAAGTGATTCATCTTTTATCTCTATATTTAATATTGCCTCTAAATGCTTAATTAATAAACTCATAGCATCCTCCTATTATATATCTTTTCTTTAACTTCGATGTGTACAATTCACCACTTATTCTATCATGAATCCCTTAAGGATACCATGTTGTATGCTATTCATTGCTATTAGATATTTTATATAATTTCGACAAAATAAATTATGTAAATTCACTAAAAAAGAACCTCCGAAGAGGTTCTAATAAGGAAGGAATTAAATTTTGACTTTAAATTATTCAGCAATTGGCTCATCAGCTAATAAGTAGATATCTGACCATTTTAAATCTGATCCGATTGAAGTTTCCCATTTACTTACACGGTTATTCACTGCTGTCAGTGTATAACGGAATAATGTAGGAATTACTGGTGCTTCTTCCATTGCATATGCTTGCCAGTCATAGAATGCTTTTTGACGGAATTCTTCATCAAATGAATCATCCGATTCAATTGCAGCTAATAACTCATCGTTTTCTTCAGTTGCCCAACGAGTATAGTTGAATGCAGCTGTACGACCATATAAACCAGTTGGGTTTGGATCTCCACCAGTACCCCAAGCTCCTTGGTATACATCGATCGCTGGATCATCTGCTTCAAGACGCTCGTAGAATGAGTTAAATTCCATTAATTGTCCATCAACTAATTGAACGTCTATTCCCACCTCACCCCATGCTTGCATGTAGTATTGTGCGATTGGCTCAGCTGTTTCTCCACCTGACATTGATGCAAATCCTAATGTAAATGCTTCACCATTTGGATCTTCAACAAATCCGTCTCCATCGTTATCCACGAAACCAGCATCTGCTAAAATTTGTGCAGCTTGTTCTGGATTGTAAGTATATCCTTCTTGATCAGCATTGTGATACTCTGCAAAGTTTGGTGTAATTAAGGTATTTGCATTTTGACGTAATCCATAGTAAAACTCATTAGCAATAGCATCATTATCGATTGCATATCCCATTGCTTGACGTAATGCTTTATTCGTTGTTACACGTTCTGAATCAGTTACTACTTCCCCTGCTTCAGCATCCCAAGTTCCGTGTTTAAATCCGATATAAGTATAAGCATTCTCTAAGAATCCTACACTTTGGAAGTTAGTTGCATCTGAATATGTATCATATTGGTCTGACGGTAATGACGCAATATCATAGTTTCCAGCTTTTAATTCAGATACGATCGTTGTTGGATTTACAACTTCTAAAACAACTTCGTCAATATTAGGACGTCCATCATAATAGTCATCGAAAGCCGAGAATGTTACCGACTCACCAGGAGTGATAGATTCAACTTGGAAAGGTCCAAATCCAACTGGGTTCGTACGAACATATTCACTATCTTCTAACTCAGCTACAGCAACCTCACCTAATAAATGCTCAGGCTCGATGTAGCTTGAAATCCCTCCACCAGCTTGTAATAATGAGTTATTAAAGTTGTGATACGTAACGGTTAATGTATAGTCGTCCACACGCTCTAATCCTGAAATTTCTTCAGCATCACCATTGTGGTATTCTTCCATACCTACAACATTTTGGAAGTCAGTTCCATAACGGATACCCGTATATTCTGGGTTTCCAATTACGTAGTAAGGGAAGATAACATCATCAATTGTAATTGCTTCACCATCATGCCAAGTAGCGTCTTCTGGAATAGAAATTGTTACTTGTTTGTTTTCTTGGTCAAACTCAACGTTAGCGAATCCAGAGTCATCAATAGCAAAGTTTTCATCGTATCCGTATACACCAGGGTTAATAAATCCAATAATTGCAGAATCTGGTTGTCCTTGATATAACATGTTGTTTAATACCCCAGCGAATGTTGTATCAGATACTAAGGCGTAACGTAATGTTCCACCTTCAATTGGTTCACCTTCGTTTTCAGCAACAGGTGAGAAATCGAGTACGTCACCTTCACCTTCTTCTTGTGCGTGGACCAGGTTAGCAGCTGGTGCTGCTAATACCGTCGATAGTGTTAGTGCCGTTGTTGCAAAAGCAAATGTTTTCTTTAATGTCTTTTTCATAAACTAACCTCCAATTAGTAGTTCTTATTTATATATAATATAATAACCGTTTACAATTAGAATATCAAGTTATATTTTAATATTTCTCTAATAATAGTTATCATTTTATTATGTAAACGTTTTTTACCCTGTTTTACAATTTTAGTAACATTCTTAAATATGTATATAGTTTTTTTTATGAACCATATTAGTTTAAAATGTGATAATGGAGTTATTTAAAGACTAAAGGATTAATATAACTTGGATAAATGCTTGGTATTTTAAAGTTATCAATTAAGTTAAAAGAATTTGTATGACAACAAAAAAAACATCCAAGAAGGATGTTTTTTTGTTGTCTTAAATTTGATTTATTCTCCGATTGGTTCTTCAGACAATAAGTAAATATCTGACCATTTTAGATCTGATCCAATTTCTGTATCCCATTGACTAACACGGTTATTCACTGCTGTTAGTGTATAGCGGAATAATGTTGGAATTGTTGGCACTTCTTCAATCATGTATGCTTGCCAGTCATAGAATGCTTGTTGACGGAATTCTTCATCAAATGATTCTTCAGACTCAATTGCAGCTAACAATTCATCATGCTCTTCTGTTGCCCAACGCGTATAGTTAAATGATGCATTGCGTCCATATAAACCACTTGGGTTAGGGTCTCCACCAACACCAAATGCTGCTTGGAATACATCAATCGCAGGATCATCAGCTTCAAGACGTTCATAGAATGAGTTAAATTCCATTAATTGACCATCGACTAGTTCTACATTAATTCCAACTTGTTGCCAAGATTGAATATAATATTGAGCTATAGGTTCTGCTGTTTCACCACCAGACATTGATGCGAAACCTAATGTGAATGGTTCACCATTTGGATCTTCAACAAAACCATCACCATCATTATCTACAAATCCTGCATCTGCTAAAAGTTTTTGAGCACGTTCTGGATCGAATGTATATCCTTCTTGTTCAGAATCATAATACTCAGTAAAGTTTGGTGTAATATGTGAGTTAGCATTTTGGCGCAGTCCATAATAGAACTCTGATGCAATCGCATTGTTATCAATCGCATATCCCATTGCTTGACGTAACGCTTTATTAGATGTCACACGTTCTGGATCTGGAACGACTTCACTATTTTCAGCATCCCATGTTCCTTGTTTAAAGCCAATATAAGTAATGGCATTTTCTAAGAAACCAACTGGTGTAAAGTTAGTAGCTTCTGCATATGTCTCATATTGATCAGCAGGAAGTGATGCAATATCATAGTTACCAGCCTTTAATTCAGAAACAATTGTAGATGGATTAACTACTTCTACGACAACTTCATCAATATTTGGGCGACCATCATAGAACTCATCAAAGGCTGTTAGAGTAACAGCTTCTCCAGGAGTAATAGATTCAACTTTAAATGGACCAAAGCCAACTGGATTTGTTCGAACATATTCACTGTCCTCTAATTCAGCAACTGGTACTTCACCTAATAAATGTTCAGGTTCGATATAGTTAGAAACGCCACCACCTGCTTGAAGCATTGAGTTATTGAATGTATTATATGTCACTGTTAATGTGTAATCATTAACACGTTCTAAACCTGAAATTTCTTCAGCCTCTCCATTGTGGTACTCTTCCATACCAGCTACGTTTTGGAAATCAGTTCCATAACGAATACCAGTGTAATCAGGATTACCGATAACATAGTAAGGGAAAATTACATCATCAATTGTAATTGCTTCACCATCATGCCATGTAGCACCTTCTGGAATTGTAATTGTAACTTGGCTATTCTCTGGATCCATTTCAATATCAGCAAATCCTGAGTTATCAATTGTGAAGTTTTCATCATAGCCATAAAGACCAGGATTAAAGAAATCGATAATTTCACCATCTGGTTGGCCAGTATATAACATAATATTAAGAACTCCAGCAAAAGTACTATCAGATACTAATGCGTAACGTAAAGTACCTCCTTCAATAGCTTCTCCTTCATTTTCTACCAATGTTTCAAACTCTAATACGCCGTTCGCTTCCTCTTCTTGAGCTGACACAAGCTGAGTAGTTGATCCTACGAGCGTTGACGCGAATGTCATAGCTAAAGTAGTTAATGAAACATATTTTTTTAACGATTTTCTCATTAAAATCCTCCTATAAAATGATTTACCTAGCATTATATTAAAATAAAAATAATAAATTTTATACAGTTTTAATGCAAGCGGTATTATATATTTTATAGTATTCTTTGATGAATTTCCATAGTTTCAAACGATTCTTATAGCCTTATAATTATTTTAATTAAATTATAATCACAGTAATATTTTATATATTTATATTCATATTTAATCAATATTTTTTATTATCTATAGCGTTTTATTGACCTGTTTATTAAAATATCTTTCTCATAATTTACATTACTTTTGTAATGTTATACACATCCTCTCTAAGAAAATTTTAAATAAAAAAACCGAGCAAAAATTTTCGCTCGGTTTAAAAATATCTATTAAATTCTTATCCTATACGTTGTCTAGAATCAGCAACACGTTGGAAAGCTTGTCCCATGTAGTTAATACTTAACATTAAAGCTAAGATAACACAGACTGCCGGTAACCATACCCAGACTTTATTTTGAATAACATCTGGATTATTAGCAGCAGCAATTAAAGTCCCTAAACTTGGCGTCTCAGATGGTAAGCCGAAACCTAAGAAAGTCAGACCTGTTTCAATACCAATATTACCTGAAAGGCTTAAAGTTAAGTTTGTGATAATTAATGAACTTAAGTTAGGCATTAATTCTAAGTACATGATTTTCCAGTCTGGTGTTCCCATCGTTTTGGATGCACTTATATAATCCTTAGATGCTTCACTCAAGGCAGATGTACGGAACAGTCGAACTCCTCCGGCCCATCCTAGTGCAGATAATATTGCTATTAGTGACCACATATCGAATCGTCGAACAATCGTTACAATGACGATAATTAGTACTAATGGCGGTAAAATAATGATGAAATCAACAATACGCATCATTATATCCTCTACAAATCCACCATAATAACCAGCTATAATACCTAAAGCTATACTAATAATAGATGTAATAATCGTTACCGTAAATCCAATGAACACACTGTTACGTGTTCCAATGATTAAAAGTGATAATACATCACGTCCACCTTCTTCAGCTCCAAGGAAAAAGCCTTTTTCACCTGGTTTAGCATAACGACTAAATAAATCTACACGAGTTGCTGCGTCATGATCTACAATCATTGCACCAATAAAAGCAACAAGAATGATTGCAATAAAGATAAATAATGCTACCATAGCCGCTTTATCTTTTGCAAACTCACGTCTAATTACCTCGAATCCCATAGGAGGTAATGCTTCACCTTCGGCTTGAGCTAACTCTCCCGATTGGTCTATGGCTTCTTCATTTATAAATTGATCATCTTTATTAAATTGTTTTTCTTCTTTATCCATGTAAACATTCCTCCCTTCTAATTAATTCGAATACGTGGGTCAACAAAAATCATAATAATATCAGATAGCAATGTCCCTAATAAGGTCATAGCTCCAAATAATAACACTAGTGTTGTCATAACTGTAAAGTCACGACCAGTAATTGATGAAATGAACAATTGTCCCATACCTTGGTATGTAAAGATTTGCTCTGTAATTACTGCACCTGATATTAAACCTGTTAACGTATAACCCATACTTTGCGCAATAGGTAACATTGAGTTTCTAAAAATATGACGCGTATAAATTTTGCTCATTGGTACACCTTTTGATCGAGCTGTACGAACATAATCTTGTGTTTTAGCATCTACAACTCCGGTTCTTAAGTACTGGATTATACCTGTCGTACTTAAGACACCCATCGTGAATGCCGGAAGAATCATATGATAAAGTCTTGATCCAATATATTCTAACGTACCCGGTTGAATTCCAGATCCTACAGTACCACGAGTTGGGAACCAACCCAATGTATAACCAAACAACCAAATAAATAATAGTCCTAAAACAAATGTTGGTACAGAATACGTAACAAAGTTATATACGTTTACTGAACGGTCAAAAAATGAATTTTGGAATCGCCCTGATAATAGACCTAATGGCAAAGCAATCCCATAAGTAATAATAACTGTCAATAATGATAACCATAAAGTTGGCCCAATACGTTGACTAATAATTTGAGTTACAGGCATTCGATGTGCCCAGCTTCGTCCGAAGTCACCTTGAAGTGCTCCGCCCATCCAATCAATATATCTTTCTGGCCATGATTTATTTAAACCTAATTGTACACGCATTGCTTCAATTTGATCTGCAGAGATTGTTGGATCAATTAATCCAGTCAGTGCATCCCCTGGCATCATCGCACCTAGAATAAATACAATAATACTTAAGATTAGCACTTGCGGTATCATTAGAACAACACGTCTTAATATTGTTTTCCACATAGTATTAAGCGCCTCCTTCTAAAGTCGAACTAACATTATTTAAAGCAACAGAATGAGTATCAGAGACTTGTTTTAAGTCATAAACACGACCTTTTTCACTAAAGTAACGTGATTGATTCTCTTGATATTCTTTTTCTACACGTAAGCGATTCTTCTTGTGCTCGTCACGATGGTTTGGATCGATTTGAGGAATAGCTGATAATAAACGACGTGTATAAATATGTTGTGGATTTTCATAAATATCTTCCTTGTTTCCATATTCAGTGAATCTACCACGATACATAATTGCTATCTCATCACACATATGTTTAACAACCCCAAGGTCATGTGAGATAAATAAATAACTAACGTTAAATTCGTCTTGAATTCGTTTCATAAAGTTTAATACTTGTGCTTGAACTGATAAGTCTAGTGCGGATACGGGCTCATCAGCAATGATTAACTTAGGATTAATCGCAACAGCTCTAGCCACTCCAATACGTTGACGTTGCCCACCAGAGAATTGGTGTGGATACTTAGTTAAAGCATCTTCAGTTAATCCAACAATATCTAATAGTTCAATCATACGACGACGTTCTTCATCTGGTGTCATATTCGTAAAATTACGAATTGGCTCAGCAAGAACATCAGCAATACGTTTCTTTGGGTTAAAACTTGACATCGCATCTTGGAATATCATCTGAACATTTTGACGATACTCTGAACGGCGTTTGCGTGCTTCTTGAGAAACCGCTTTTCCATCATAGTAGATTTCACCAGATGTAATCTTTTCCAAGCCAACAATTGCTTTACCAATTGTTGATTTACCAGAACCAGATTCACCAACTAATCCGTATGTTTTACCTTCTTCGAAAGATAAGTCTACACCATCCACAGCATATACATGATCTGTTACTCGATTAAGAAAACCACTACGGATTGGATAATGTACTTTTAAGTCTTTTATCTCTATTAATCCAGACATTATTCAACCTCCTCAGGAAAGTAGAAGTTTTCATGGCAAGTACAACGTACCCAATGATTTTCTGCTACTTCATGTAATTTAGGATCATGCTCATGTTCGTCCTCTTTAATCCAAGGAACACGGTGAGCGAATCGGCATCCTACTCTAGGTAGATTCGTAATCGAAGGAACGACACCTTGAATAACATGTAATTCTCCTGTTTCGTCATCTACTAAATCATTTGCTTGTGGAATTGATCGTAATAACGATCTTGTGTATGGATGTTTAGGGTTATTAAATAACTCTTCAACCGTAGCAATTTCCACAAATTCTCCCGCATACATAACTGCTACACGGTCTGCTGTTTCAGCTACTACCCCTAAATCATGTGTAATTAAAATAATTCCAGATTCAGTCTCTTCTTGAATTTCATTTAATAAATCCAATATTTGAGCTTGAATTGTTACATCTAACGCTGTAGTAGGCTCGTCAGCAATGATAATACCTGGTTTACAAGCTAATGCAATCGCAATAATAACACGCTGTCTCATCCCACCTGACAGTTCATGCGGGTATTGTTTCGCCATACGTTTTGGATTGGCAATTCCCACTTGATCTAACAATTCAATGATACGATTTTGGCGTTCCTGTTTATTTAACTTTGTATGATAGAATAATGGCTCTTCGATTTGCGCCTCAATCGTCATTAGTGGATTTAATGATGCTAACGGATCTTGGAAAATCATTCCAATCTCATCTCCACGAATCTTTAGATATTCACTTTCGGACATATTTAATATGTTTTTGCCTTTGTAATTGATTTCCCCAGTTTGTTTTGTATTCTTTGGATCATGAAGACCAACAATTGCAGTTGCAAGTGTACTTTTTCCAGAACCAGATTCTCCAACGATTGCTAATTTTTCATTCTTTGATAATGTAAATGACACACCATCAACTGCATTATAGTAATCATCTTTAACACGGAATCCGATTTCTACATCTTTCATTTCCAATATAGTCTTATTACTTTCCATAATTTCCCTCCGGTGTCGTTTACAAAAAATAAAAACACCACTCATTTAAAACAAGCAGCGTTGTTTTTCATAAATATATTGGTACAGATTAAACTATTTTAATTCATCGATGTATCTAACTGCGTCTCCAATGGTAGATAACTCTTCAATCTTTTCATCATCAAATTGAATATTAAAGTGATCTTCTAATTCCATAACAAGTTCAACCACATCTAATGAGTCAGCTCCTAGATCCTCAAATGTCATTTCTGCATTCACCTTATCTTCTTGTACACCAAATCTGTCTACGATCATTTCTCTTACAATATTTAAAGTAGCTTGATTTTCGCTCACTTGATACACCTCCGATCTTTATAACTATTTTACATTATATAACATGATACAAATAATCGTCTCATTTGTCTATCATTTTTTCTAAATAATTATAATTTTCTTTCACATTTAAATATGTACTAAAGTTCATTTACAATGCAATACATCTGACGTCTGGCTTTATTAATTTTTTCTAATTTTCAAAATATTGTACAACATCTTGTACAACATTTGCACTAACAACTGTTCGTGCTTGTCGAATAGCATTAAATATAGCTTCATCATTTGAAGAGCCATGTGCTTTAATGACTGGTGATTTCACACCAAGCAAAACAGCTCCACCCTGTTTAGTATCATCTAACTCACTAAAAGTAGTTTTCAACGAATCCTTTATTAGACCTGCACCAATTTTAGTTTTTAAGCCAGAGTTTTTTAACGTATCAAGTAATAAACCGACGATACCTTTTACTGTACCTTCTAATGTTTTTAATACTGCATTTCCAGTGAATCCATCAGTAATTACAATATCTACTTCTCCAGTTAAGATTGATTTTGCTTCAACATTGCCGATAAAGTTTATATTATCTAGCTGTTTAATTAAATCAAACGCTTCTTTAGTAATCGTATTTCCTTTGCCTTCTTCTGTACCATTATTTAACAATCCAATTCGAGGATTTGTCACATTAAGTACATTTTTTGAATAGAAATTCGCTAAAACGGTGAATTGTTCTAAATTTTCAGGCTTTACTTCTGCATTCGCACCGGCATCCATCAAAATAACTTGAGGTGATTCTTTCGAAACAGTTGGAATAATTGGCATTAAGCCTGGACGATCAATGTTTTTAATCCGACCTACTACTAACAAACCAGCAGTTAATAAAGCTCCTGTGTTTCCTGCCGATAGCAATGCATCAGCCTTACCTTCTTTAACGTCACGAGCCGCAACGACCATAGACGCATCTTTTTTTCGTCGAATTGCTTTAACAGGTTCGTCATCACCCGTTACAATTTCAGTAGTGTGAATCACATTAATTCGTTCATCCTCAATAAGGTATTTATTTATACTCTCTCTGTCACCGTATAAATTAATTTGAATATCGTTAAACGTTTTAATAGCTAAATTTGCTCCATCAACAATGGCTTTCGGAGCATTGTCGCCACCCATGGCATCAATTGCGATTGTTATCATTTTCTTCCTCCATTATCTTTTTTATGTTCTTACATACTAAATTTTAATTTGTTGATTTGTCAACCAATTAATAATTGTTTCAACTTCTTGGTTTTCTATCTTTAACGGGTTTTTCAAATACCAAACCACTTCTTCTTTTGCTACGTTATGAATATGTTGGTCTTCGATGAGGTTAGCATACTTAAATTGAGGTATACCACTTTGTGCTAGTCCTAAAATATCTCCCATACCGCGAATTTTCATATCTTCCTGACTTATAACAAAACCATCGGACTCTTGCTCCATAATTTCCAATCGTTTTTTCCCTTGTTCTGTGGTAGGTTTCCCAATCAAGTAACAATAGCTTGGTAAGTTACTTCGTCCTACCCGTCCCCTTAGTTGGTGTAACTGTGCTAATCCAAATCGTTCAGCAGAATGAATAACAATAATTGTTGCATTAGGAACATCTACGCCAACTTCAACCATCGTTGTCGCAACTAATATTTGAATTGAATTTTGTTCATATTCATTCATAACGTGTTGTTGTTCATCTTTACTAAGCTGTCCATGTAAAGCACCTACGTTCCACTCAGGAAATCGATTAGAAAGCTTCTCTTTTATAGCATTTACATTCTCAATTTGCTCAAGGTGTTCAGATTGATCAATAATTGGAAGAACATAATATATCTGATGTCCTTGTCCCAATTCCACAGCCATCTTATTATAAAGGATATCAATATTATCTTCATCGACAATTTTAGTTTCAATAGGAATTCTTCCTTTAGGTAATTGATCGATAGTTGAAACAGTCATATCTCCGTATAAAGTTTGCGCTAATGAACGAGGAATTGGCGTTGCAGTCATTTGTAATATATTCAGTGTTTCTTTCGCTTGGACTTTCTCCATCAAAGCATGCCTTTGATCTACTCCAAAACGATGCTGCTCATCGATGATAGCTATCCCAAGTTGTTTATATGTAACAGCTGGTTGTATCAAGGCGTGCGTACCGATTATAATTCGAATTCTCCCACTTGATATTCCATCTAACACTAACTTCTTTTCCTTGGCTTTCATAGCACTTACTAAAATTTCTGCATGATAACCCATCGGTTCAAATATGCGATTAAAATTTGCGACATGTTGTTTAGCAAGTATTTCAGTAGGAACCATTAAGACTGCTTGATATCCAGCCAAAATAGCCGCCATCATGCCCATGAATGCAACTAATGTCTTACCACTCCCAACATCACCTTGAAGCATCCTACGCATAGGATATGGAGCCAATAGGTCATAACAAATCTCATTAACAGCTTTTTTCTGTGCATCAGTTAATTGATAGGGTAGCTCTGTAATAATTTCTTTTAAATCATGATTATCATAGAGTACTCGAACGCCGTTATCTTTTTGCGATTGTTGCATTGTCGTTTGCAAACGCCATTGATACAAAAAGAACTCCTGAAAAATTATTTTCCGCTCTGCTTCTTTAAACTCTTGTGCATTTTTCGGAAAATGCATTTGATATAAGGCTTTATTTAAAGGCAATAATCGATATTTATGATTGATATCTTCTGGAATCACTTCGTCAATAGAGTCAAAGCTTGATTCAAATGCTGTTTTAATCGCTTTAATAATTTGTGGTTGTTTTAAGCCTTTTGTTGAGGAATAAACTGGATTAAAATCCCCATTTGAATCATTTAACTTAATAATTCTCATACCTAATAAGTTTTGGCGATCACTTTGCCATTTTCCAAATATTGCTTTTTCTTCACCAACCTCGATTGTTTTGGCTAAATAAGGTTGGTTAAAAAATGAAGCACTAATAATATTGTGCTCATCTAAACTAATACGAAAAGTTAATCGACTCTTTCGTCCTCCAAAGTAGTTAACAACTGGTGGGCTAACTACCGTGCCTTTTAAAGTTACGTTCTCACCATCTAATATCGAATCAAGTGGACGTGCCTGCAAGTCTTCATACCGAAAAGGAAAATGAAACATTAAATCTTTAATTGTGCTGACTCCTAATGAAGCAAACTTATCCGTTGCAACTGGACCAACGCCATTAAGTTTATTAATCGTATCATTCCAATTTAATTGATCCATAATTAACTCCTCTTAAATAATGACTTATATACAAAAAGGGAAAAGAGACAACATGCCCCTCTCCCCCTTTAAAAAATTATTCTACAGACATGATATATTCATAAACTGGCTGGTCACCTTGAATCACTTCAAAGTCGACATCAGCATATGTTTCTTCTAATTCATTAATGATTTGGTCAACTAATTCTTCTTTACCACCATCACCAATAAAGATTGTAACTATTTCGCTCTCATCATTAATCATATTATCTAATGTATTAAATAAAGCACGATCTACAGCTGGTTCAGATAAAATAATTTTCCCGTCTACAATACCCATGAATTCATCTTTAAGTATTTCAACACCATCAAGATTAGTATCACGAATAGCATACGTAATTTGACCAGTAGAAACCATTTTGATGTTTTCATTCATTGCTGATTGGTTATCCTCTATAGTAGCTTCAGCGTCAAATGCAAATATTGCACTGATTCCTTCAGGTACGGTTCTTGTCGGAACAACTACAGCTGGTTTTTCAATAACTTCTACCGCTTGTTGAGCAGCCATTATAATGTTTTTGTTATTAGGTAATAAAATATAACGTTCTGCAGGTGTAGCTTCCATCGCTTGAACAAAATCTTGCGTTGATGGATTCATTGTCTGACCACCCGATAGAACAACATCAATACCAATTGATTTCAGCATTTCAGTCATTCCTTCACCGGCAGCAACTGCAATAACTGCATAATCTTTATTCGTTACAGCTGCAGTTTGTTGGTGAGACAATGCTTCATTAGCATTTTCTAATTCACGGACCTGTTCACGCATATTATCAACCTTGATCTTAATTAACTCACCAAATTCTTGACCTAACTGCATAATTTCACCTGGATTTTCCGTGTGAATATGCACTTTAGCTATTTCTTCATCAGAAACAACTAATAATGAGTCACCTTTTTCATTTAAGATATTACGGAACTCATCATAGTCAAACTCTCTTTCAACAGTTGGACCGTGTCCAATGTGAACCATGATTTCAGTACAGTAACCGTAAGTAATATCATCCATCGACATTGGGTGTTCGTTTGTCTCTTCAAACACTGCGTGAGAGTGCGCATCTGACTTCTTAGAATGGTCTTCAGAAATGATTACTTCACCTGTTAAGCTTGAAAGGAAACCTTCATATATACAGAGTAAACCTTTCCCTCCACTATCAACTACACCAACCTGTTTAAGTACAGGTAACATCTCTGTTGTTTTATCAAGAGCAATACTTGCTCCTTTTACGATTGCACGCATAATTTCAATTATGTCAGTCGTATTTTTTGCTGCTCTTTCACCAGCTAAAGCTGATTCACGAGCAACTGTTAAAATAGTACCTTCAACAGGTTTCATTACTGCTTTATAAGCTGATTCTACTCCACCAGCAAATGCTTTTACAAAGTATTTTGAATCAACATTCTCTTGATCTTCAATCGCTTTAGAAAAGCCGCGGAATATCTGTGACAAGATAACCCCTGAGTTTCCTCGAGCACCCATCAATAATCCTTTGGCTAATGCTGTACTTGATTCTCCAACATGTTTAGAAGAATTCTCTTTTAATTTTTCGACACCCGAAATAAATGACATATTCATATTCGTTCCTGTATCTCCATCTGGTACAGGGAATACATTAAGTGAATTGATTAAGTCAACATTCTTTGTTAAACGATCTGCTCCAGCGATAATCATTGATTGAAATTCTGGTGCCGTTAACTTAGTAAGTTCCAACTTTCGTCCTCCTTATAGCTAGTCAACTGTATTATTAGTCAACTTTTACTCCTTGAACGTGAACATTCACAAAATCTAGTGTGAAGCCTAGTAAACGTTCGACATTATATTTTACTGTTTCTTGAATATTTTGGCAGATAACGGATATTTTTGTTCCATAAGATACAAGTATATATACATCAACTGCAACTTGATTACCATTTTGGGAAAGAACTACACCTTTGGCAAAATTCTCTCTACGTAAAATCTCTATTATATTATCACGAAAGAAACTTTTACTTACCATCCCTACGACACCGTAATTATCGGTAACTGCTGCACCTACAACTGTTGCGATAACTTCGTTGCTTAATGTGATTTGTCCATTTGGGGTTGGAATATTTATTGCCATATAATCTCCTCCTATTGTTTATATCTTAGTTATTTTATCATAAACATTGCTATTATTCACTTAAATTGATATTACCAATCTGATACTGTTTGACAAGAGATTTGAATTATATATTAAATATCGTTCCATTTAACTTCCGATTACAAATAAAAAAGCTAACTTGCTCATAGCAAATTAGCTTATTTAAATAATATAACGAGATTAAACACGTTCAACTTTACCTGATTTTAATGCACGTGCAGAAACCCAAACTTTCTTAGGCTCGCCGTCTACCATGATGCGTACTTTTTGTAAGTTAGCACCAAAACTACGTTTGCTTGCGTTCATTGCGTGCGAACGATTGTTACCAGATCTTGTTTTACGTCCTGTAAAGTAACATTCTTTAGCCATTAGTATTTCCTCCATTTCTTGCAGGAGCTGTGTCTCTGCTTTTTCATACCGTATTAATTTATCATATTATTCATTCTTATGCAAGAATTTTTCAATATTATTCATAGTTAAAGCGGTTTTGTTTCCAAGAAAATATATTAGTATATCCATAGTTATAAGTCAAGGTACTTTTATACCAATTACTTATATCTAATCGCTTTTTAATTAATAACCTTTTTTCTTATTATACTCATTTCTAACAAGTGTCCCGTTTTCTAAATAACTATCCAGATTCTCTTTAAAAATAGGATAAATCATATCTCTAAAATGTTCCACATTTCCTGATACATGAGGTGTAATGACTAAGTTTTTGGTTTGCCATAACTTGGATGATTCTGGAAGTGGTTCAGGAGAAGTTACATCTAGATATGCTCCTGCTATTTTATCATCTTCAAGTACTTCCATTAAATCATTATCATTTACCGACTCTCCACGACCAATGTTAATGAAATAAGCTGATTTTTTCATGACAGTGAAAATATTGTTATCAAAGTAAGATTTGCTCGCTTTTGTTAACGGTAATGCATTAATAACAAAATCAACTTCTTCGAGTACTTCGATACTACTTTCCATTGTATAAGTATTATCAAAATACTGAATGCTACGACCGTTTGAATTAACACCATAAGTCTTCATTCCGAAAAAATTAGAAGTTCGTGCGATTTCTTTGCCAATAGCCCCTGTTCCATAAACAAGTATTTTTTTATCTTTCAAGGAAAACATATTTGTCATAATATGTTTATCCCATTGGTTATTTGATTGACTTTTTATCCCAGGAATAATACCTCTAGCAACACCTAATAAATATCCGAAAATATTTTCAGTAATTGGAACAGCGTGAACACCACTCATATTCGAAATTAAAATATTCTCATTATTTCGTACATCTTCTGGTATCGCATCAAGGCCAGCTGTATCTTTTTGTACCCATTTTAATTGTGATAATTTCGATTCATTTTCATTAAGTTGTGAACTCCAACCGTATACAATTTCGATATTTTTAATGTCTTCTGAATGTATTTCTTCCTTCGTTTTAACTACATAGCCTTTCGCTGTATCTTTAATTTCTTCCAATTGCCATTCTTTTGTAATAGCATAGATTGCAATAATTGGTTTTGACATATTTATAGCTCCTTACTATCTCTCATTTACTCTTAAAACTAAGACAAGCCCTTCTTTAAATGAGATTATAACTGGATGATTTTCGTCAATAAACTCATTACTAATTAGTGCCCGCGGATATGGTATGTCTGTCGGCTCTAAATTATAAATAGCATTCTCAATACTCAATTCTTTGACCGCTGTTAAAGTTATAATTGATAAGTAGTCTGGCATCAACGTATCAGCACTAATTGTATGTAGTCCAGCAAAATAAAACTGAAAAACATGATCTTTCTCGATGAATTTTATTTGACTGACACTTTGTTTGAATCTTGGCTGATAAACCATCCAAATATTCGCTAGCATATGATCTAATCGCCCTTTGGTTTCTCCGATTCCTCCAAAGATGAAACAGTCTATACCAGGATACTTAGATTGAACGATTTCTAAAGCTAATTCCATATCAGTATCATCTTTTTGTGCTGGATGTTTAATAATTTGACTGGTATTTTCTTTAATTAGTTGAAACTCCTCTTCAGTTACGGAATCAAAGTCACCCACGGCATAATCTAATTGATAGCCTGCTTTAATTAATTGCAAACTACCAGCATCTACACCAATATAATACGTTTTATTCTGTTGAACATATTTTGGTATCTCTTTTAACGCTGGGTTAGCAGCGCCTCCACATACAACAACCTTTTGATTTTCTACATTCTGCATTTTAACACCTTAATTTCTTAACGAATCTATAGCTTCCTTACGATTATTATGATTGAAGATATAAGAACCTGCGACCAGTACATCAGCTCCTGCTTCTATGCATTTTTGACCTGTATCGTCATTAATGCCACCATCTACTTCAATCTCATAATGATAATTAAACTCACTACGTAATTCCTTTAATTGCTTAATCTTGTTTAAACTAGACGGTATAAACGTTTGCCCACCAAATCCTGGGTTTACCGTCATGACTAATACTAAGTCAACGTCAGATAAAACTGACTTTATCGCTTCTACAGGTGTTCCAGGATTAATAACAACTCCTGCTTTAGTACCAGTTTGTTTGATTTGTTGAATCACTCGATGAATATGATTGGTTGCTTCTACATGAACCGAAATAATATCAGCTCCAGATTCTGCAACAAAATCAATGTAACGTTCTGGCTCATCGATCATCAAATGACAATCAAATGTCTTATCTGTTAAATGGCGAATTGATTTCATAACCATAGGTCCAAACGAAATATTCGGCACGAAATTACCATCCATCATATCAATATGAATATAATCTGCGCCATGTTCCACAATATCCAACAAATCATCGCCTAATTTGCTAAAATCTGCACTTAAAATTGATGGTGCTACTCTCATATATAATCCCCCTATTATTTTTTCTTTTTATAAATGGGTTTTCTTTGCTCAATTCGCTCTACTATTTGTACATAATTATTATAACGACTTTCTGCAATCACACCATTTTCAACTTCATTCTTAACATTACAACCCGGTTCATTTAAATGCAAGCAAGAGCGAAATTTACAGGCCTCCCCTGCTTGTGTTATCTCTGGAAAATAGAATCTTAAATCTGATTTTTCAATATCCGGGAAATCAATTGCACTGAATCCTGGTGTATCGGCTAAAAATCCATTGTTGAATGGGTATAATGTAACTTCTCTTGTCGTATGTTTCCCTCGATTTAGTGCTTCACTTATAATGCCTGTCTCAATATTAGCTTCAGGTAATAATAAGTTTAGCAAAGTTGATTTCCCAACTCCGGATTGACCCATTATTACGTACAAGCCATTTTCTATAAGATTTTTGATTTTCTCTATGTCTGAATCATCGTTATTTAAAGTAACAACTGTATACCCAGCTGGTGAGTAAACTTTTTTTATATTGTTAACTTTTTCATCTGCTTTTTCTTGCCCCAAAGCTTCAACTAATAAATCATATTTCGATAATAGAATTATCGGCTCGATATGATTAGACTCAATCGATACAAGGAAATAATCTAATAAATTATACGAAAAATCTGGTTCCACTAAGGACGTTACAATCATAGAATAATCTACATTTGAAATGCTCGGTCTAACTAACTCATTTTCTCTTGGTAATATTTCAATGAGACGACTTTCAGATTGACTATCATTTACGTCAATTTCAATGATTACTTCGTCACCCACTAATGGTTTTTCATTTTTGTGTCTGAACAAGCCTTTTGGTTTTGTTGCAAAGCTTTTATTCTCTGACCAGACATAATAAAACCCACTAATTGATTGATATATAACACCTTTTTTCTTTTGCATAAAACCCTCCTTTTAAAAAAAGGTTAAATCCTCCAGTAAGAAAGATTTAACCTTGAAACAACTACTGTGGTATAACATTATTGCTTTCTTCATATACCTCACCATTCCTTAGTATACGATATTGACCCGTACCATTAGAGGAAATATATAAAGTTAATTCGATTAACTGTGACTTAGTAATCTCAAATTCTTCAGCCACATCAGTAATATTATTGTTCTCATCACCAATAAATACTTGGATAGTATTAGGTAAAGGTGTTTCCTGCTCTTCATCATTGTCTTCATAAGTTGGTAAGTATTCAATGTAAACTGGAGTCAAAGATGAATATATCTCTTCTTCCTCTTGCCCCATCGAAACAACAACTGAAATGACATCTCCAGGATACAATGACGTACCGCTTTCCGGAGATTGACTAATGACTTGCCCTTCGGGAATAAACTCACTGTATTCATATCCAATGTCTACAGTTAAACCATACCCATCGGCAAAAGACTGAACCATATCTAAAGATAAGTTATAGAAGTCTTGCATCGTACTTGATTCTGAATAACTTCCTACAGTCATAGTAATTGGCGTTTCTCCTGGAACAACTCGTGTACCTGGCTCAAGACTTTGTGCCATTATTGTACCGGTTTGTGACGCATCATTTGTAAACAAATCTTGCCGTTCAACAATAAACCCGGCTTCTATGAGCATTTGGCGTATCGGTTCATAGTTTTGACCAACATAATCACTAATTTGAACTTGTTCTACGCCACTACTAACTACTAAATTCACTGATGAATTTCTTTCAATTCTTTCACCAGTTTCAGGATCTGTTCCAATGACATTACCTTGTATCACAGTGTCATGCCAATTATTAATAACATTTTCAACCGCTATATTTTCTTCTTGAAGAAGCTCAATTGCTTCAGCTTGAGATAAATCCTCAACATCTGGAACTGTTACATAACGAATTGTTTGATTATATAGTGCATATGCACCAAATGCTAATAAAAGCACTATTAAGACAATAGATACTTGCGTAATCAGTTTTCGAAGACGCTTAGGTCTAGATATCGGTGGCAATTCATCGTATTGAAGAATTTCATCATCTTGAAAATCTTCCTTAACCTCAACACTCGATAACGTCTGACTCGCAGTGCTAATAGGCTTAATAGGAGTCATTATTAATGTATCTTCAATATCAGTTTCTGGATCGAATCGTTGTTCGTTCATTCGATTAACACTTAGACTTGTGCTCAAATCATTTAACATTTCTTGGACTGAACTATAACGGTGTTCTAATGATTTCGCTGTAGCTCTCATTACAACATTTTCTAAACTTTGTGGAACGTAATCCAAGTGTTCTTTAACACGCGGAAATTCTTCCTGAAAATGTTTTAATGCGACGGAAACTGCTGACTCACCGTCATATGGTACTT
This sequence comes from Aerococcaceae bacterium DSM 111021, assembly GCA_020112395.1. NCBI lineage: Bacteria > Bacillati > Bacillota > Bacilli > Lactobacillales > Aerococcaceae > Aerococcaceae bacterium DSM 111021. The sequence goes on from JACCEK010000001.1 coordinate 418,786, forward strand.
CTCCTGTTATTAGCTCGTACAAAACAACACCTAGGGCATAGATATCAGATTTAACTGTTGCACTACCGCCTCTTGCTTGTTCTGGTGACAGATAATGAACTGAGCCTAGCAATGTATTCGTTTGGGTTAATGATGTATCTGATAACACAACCGCTATACCAAAGTCAGTAATTTTCACTTCATTATTTTCAGTTATTAATATATTTTGTGGTTTGATATCACGGTGAATGATGTTATGTCTATGAGCTATATCAATCGCTGATAGAATTTGTGACATAATGTTTACTGCCAATTCCAATGATACAGGTGATTTCTCACGGATAAATGTTTTTAAATCATTTCCTTTAACATATTCCATAACAATGTATTGTTGCCCTTCTTCTTCGTCTACATCGTAAACTTCAACAACATTGTGATGTAATAATTGACTTGCTGCCATTGCTTCACGTTGAAATCGTCGAATTGCATCTTGATTATCTTGGAAGTCAAACCGTAAAACTTTTACAGCGACATCTCTATCCAATATTAAGTCTCTGGCTAAATAGACATTCGCCATTCCACCAGAACCAACGAGTTGATTGATGATATAGCGACCGGATAGTTTAGAGTTAATATCTATCATGCCATCTCACCATCCTCAATACTTAACGAAGCTACATCGCCGACAATAATAATCGTTATATTATCTCGACCACCTGCTTCATTTGCAGCATTGATTAATGATACAGCTAGTTGCTCAACATCTTCGGATTGTTGGAAAAAACCTACAATTTCTTGGTGACTAACCATATTAGTCAATCCATCTGAACAAAGCATAAGATTTTCCACTTCTTCAAGTGGTAATTCTAACAACTCATAACCTACATCTGGTGTCACTCCGATTGATTGAGTAACAACATTACGTTGAGGATGAAGATTCCCTTCTTCTTCCGTTATCTCACCAGATCGGATTAATTCATTCACTAAAGAGTGATCTTCTGTTTTTTGAATTAATTCCCCGTCATTGAAGACATAAGCACGACTATCCCCAACGTGCGCAATTAAGACAAATTCATTTGTAATTAATGAAACAACTAACGTTGTTCCCATACCTTCAAGCTGTCTATTTTTTAATGATTCTTCATATAGATAAGTATTAACATCTTCAATAGCCTGTCCAATCCATTGAGATGCATCTTCTTTTGTTAACTCTTTAGTGAGTAGTTTAAATTGCTCACCTAAATATTTTGTCGTAAGTTCACTAGCGACTTCACCTGCTTGATGACCGCCAACTCCATCACATAAGACAAATAAATATTGATTATAATCTGATTTATAATAGTCAGCATAATCTTGATTTGACTTACGTTGTTTACCTACGCTCGAATGGAGCGATATTTGCATCGTTTCACCTCTTTTTTTCTTGCACTAATCAACATCTTCTGTGTCTTTTTTAACTAAACGAGAGATAAAAAATCCATCAGTTTGAAATTGTTGTGGCCATACTCGAATATTACCTTCATCAGTTATCAAATCAGCATTTACATTATCATGTTCAGTTGTAATAGGGCTCTGCATGAAATTGTTATGTGTTTCTAAAAAAGAGTTTACAATTTCTTCATTTTCCTCATAAGACATTGTACAAGTACTGTAAATGATTTTTCCACCTGGTTTTAATAATGTAGATACATGATTAATTAAATCTGTTTGTATTTGTGATAAATCTTTTACGTCTTGGTAGGTCTTATCATATTTAATTTCTGGTTTACGTCTCATTAGACCTAACCCAGAGCACGGTGCATCTAAGTAAATCGTGTCATATAATTGACCATCAGATGCTTCATGTTTTTTTGCATCTTCTACTTTCAATGTGACTCTTTCAGATAGGCCTAAACGTTCCATATGTTCGTTGACTCGCTTTATTTTGGGTTCTGAAAGATCTAATGCAGTCAGATGACCCGTCTCTAATAACGTAGCAATATGCGTGGCTTTTCCTCCAGGTGCAGAACATGCATCTAGAATTTTTTCATCCCCACTTATATGCCCTAGTGGCGCTACTAACATAGATGATTCATCTTGTATTGTAAGCCAACCTTCTTTAAAAGCAGTGGAATGAATTAAATTACCATTAACAGATCTAATTCCAACTGTTGAAATTTCACTTTCTAGAGTGTCGAATCCTTCACTATAAAGTGATTCCATAACTTCTTTTCTAGACTTTTTGTTTGTATTTACTCTTGCAGACACAAATGGAACTTGTTGTAAACTCTCTAATAGTTCATTCACTTCTTGAGCTGTTTGATGCTTTAAGAAGTAATCTACAATCCATGGACTTATACTGTATTTTACACTTAATCGTTCTGTTTTATTCTCAATATCATCAATATCTAAACGTTCTGTTCTAGTAAATCGGCGTAATATCGCATTAACAAAGTTCCCAACTCCACCATGGCCGTTAGTTTTAGCAATTTGAACTGCCTCATTAACTACAGCATGACTCGGGATCCGGTCTAAGTATACCAATTGATATACAGATGCTCTTAATAGAGTCAATACCCAGTCATCAAGTTTTTTACCTGATACATAAGGAGCTAAATAATAATCAATCGTTAATTTATTTTGAATAACCCCGTATACAATTTGTACGACTAATCGATTGTCACGTTCATCCAAAGGAGTATTTTTTAAAAAATCGTCTATCGCTACATTTGAAAATTCATTTTGATTTTCAATTTTATCGAGTAGAACGAGTGAGTGCCAACGTAAATTTTTTATTAATTGTTTTTTACTTCGTTGTTTAATTTTCAAAGACTCGTTCCTCCTATCATTTTTTATTTTCGAATACGCTATCTATTATATCCTCTGGCTTATTTCCATTCAACCATTGTTCAATTGAAAGTCGTTTTTTTCCACTTTCTTGCCATTCATTTATTCCATAATATGTTTCATTGCCACATTGAACAATAATCATATTATTCTCGACTGCTACTACTTTACCAATCTCAACCGTATTACCTAGGTAGTTTACAGGCTTCCCACCCCAAATCTTAACGCGATTTCCGTCTAAGATTGTATAAGTTGAGGGGAATGGTCTAAACGCCCGGACGTGATTATCAACTTCTTGAGCAGTAAGACTCCAATCAATTTGTTCTTGTTCTTTACTAATTGTTGGTGAGAATACAACTTCTTCCTCGACCTGAGGTGTTGCTTGAATGGTACCGTCAAATAATGCTGGTAGTGTCTCTAATAGTAATTCTTTCCCTATAACTGCTAGGGACTCAAACAACCCACCTACATCATCTGTGGCTTTAATTTCAATTGCATGTTGAGATAGAATATCTCCAGCATCCATCTTCTTAGTCATATAAATAATTGAAATTCCTGTCTCTTTATCTCCATTCCAAATAGCGTAATGGATTGGTGCACCACCACGGTATTTGGGTAATAAAGACGCATGGACATTAATCGCACCATATTTAGGTGCTTCAATTAAATCAACAGGTACAAATTGACCATATGCCGCTGTAATAATCAAATCAGCATTTAATGCTTTCAACTCTTCAACTTCTACTGACCCTCTTATTTTTTCAGGTTGGAAGACTTTTATGTCATGTTCAAGCGCTAATTCTTTCACAGGCGTTGGCTTTAAAACTTTTTTACGCCCGACAGGCCTGTCTGGTTGCGTAACAACTGCAACAACCTCAAGGTCTGGATTTTTAACTAATCCGTCTAGTACTTCGACGGCAAAGTTGGGTGTTCCCATAAATATAATTTTATGCATTTAAATATCCTTTCTAACTAAAGTACTGTGGTTCGTGATCAATATTCACATATACACCTTGTGTCGCTTTGTGCTGTGTGTCATTTAATATATCGTCTAATTGCTTTTGAATCGTTGTTTTATCTTTATATTTTATAAGTAAATTAAAATAGTAATAATTATTAATTTTAGCGATATTATTGCGGTTTGGCCCAATAATATACAATTGTTCCTTCTTTTCAAGGACAGGGTTATATAATTTTGCTTTTAAATCATATGCCATCTGGCTTGCTTTCCCTTGATGCTTACTCGACACTGTCACCAAAGTAGTAAAATAATATGGTGGGTAATTTGTCAAATGTCGTCTTTTCATCTCAAAACGGAAAAAATTCTCATAATCATGGGTTTGAGCAAATTGAATGACATAATGTTCCGGATTGTATGTTTGTATCACAACTTCCCCAGCCAATCGCCCTCGTCCTGTCCGCCCGCTTACTTGAGTTAATAATTGGAATGTTCTTTCACTCGCTCTAAAATCAGGTAGATTCAGCGCTGTATCAGCATTAATAACTCCAACTAGGGTTACATTTTCAAAATCTAGCCCTTTTGCAATCATTTGAGTTCCAAGAAGAATATTCGATCGTCCTGAAGAAAACTCGGCTAACAACTTTTGATGCTGACCTTTTCTTCGTGTTGTGTCATTATCCATTCGAGTAACTCTTGCTTCGGGGAAAATCTCTTCCAAGGTTTCAGCAACTTTTTGAGTACCGATACCGTGTGTTCGAATATGAGCAGATTGACAACTTGGACAATTAGATGGTAAGGGTTCATAATAATCACAATAGTGGCATTTCATTTGATTATCGAATTTATGATACGTTAATGAAATGTCACATCGAGGACATTGCATAATAAATCCACATTCACGGCAAAGTAAGTATGATGCATAACCCCGTCGGTTTTGTAACAGAACAATTTGTTCATTTTTGTCCAAACGATCTTGTATTTTCTCAATAAGCTCGGGAGATAATTCATTTGCCGTTGCTCTCAATGTGACCTGAGTCATATCAATAATTTCCACTGGTGGCATTGGCTTCTGATTGACTCTTGTCTCTAAGTGTATCAAATGATAATTTCCAACTTGAGCTCGTGCTCGACTCTCTAACGAAGGTGTGGCACTACCAAGAATTAGTGGGGCGTTGTGATACTTGCTACGCCAAATAGCTACGTCTCTAGCATGGTAACGGGGATTATCGGATTGTTTATATGTTGTTTCATGTTCTTCATCTATGATGATGATTCCAATATTTTCTATGGGCGCAAAAATAGACGATCTAGCACCTACAACAATTTTTGCCTCACCTTTAATAATACGTTGCCATTCATCATATTTTTCGGTTATCGATAAACCAGAATGTAAAACTGCAACTCCTGTTTGAAACCGACTTACAACTCGCTCCACCATTTGTGGTGTTAATGAAATTTCTGGAACAAGCAATAAAGCAGACTTCCCATGTTTTAAAGCTCTATCCATTAACTGTAAGTATATCTCCGTTTTCCCACTTCCTGTAACACCTTCGATTAGATATGTATCAGGTTTTCTAGCATCCACACTTTTACTAATCACATCATAAGCATTTTGTTGCTCAGGTAATAGTATTTTTGACTTACTTGCTTGAAAGTCTAAATCTTTTAGTGGATCACGGTATACAACTTCTTCTTGTGTTGTTATCCATTCTTTTTCAATTGCTGATCTTATTGTTGCATTTGAAAGTTGTAATTCATTCATTAACACACTTTTTTCAATACTTTCTATAGCATCATGATTTATAAAGTATTCTAAAATAGCTTTTTGTTTAAAACTTCTTTTATTGATAGTTTCTAATGTTTTAATAAATTCATCTTTATTCAAATTTGGTTTAATCATTGTTTTTGTCTTTTGAGTTGTTTGATCTATCACTCTATAATCAATTGATATAATATTATCTTTTTTCAATTGACTGATAACATTCGGTGAAACTCTATCTTCTAAATCTTTTCGATCGATTGTGGCTTGATTCTGATACCAATCTCCCACTCTCTCTTTAAACTGGGCTGGATCGTGTATTATTGTAACTGCGTTATATTTCGCCTTTAGCAAACTCGGTAACATAGCTTGCAGCACTGATATTCTGAAACATTGAAGATAGTTGGCTAAGTAATCACTTAGTTCTATCAATTCATCATTTAAGAATACATCATAATCCATGATGGCGTGAATGGGTTTGAGTTTGCCGTTGAACTCTGTGTCTTGAACGATATCTACTACAAACCCAGTTCGCTTCATATTACCGAAAGGTACTTGAACTCGGCTACCTAGTTTGATTGCTGATTCCCAGTCTAACGGAACCGCATAATCAAATGAGCGATTCACCTGTTTAGCAGGTATATCAACAACTACTTTCACTATCATTCTTTCCCCTCCTTGAAATAATTTGTTTCTTATGACAAAAAACTACCATGAAAGTATTATAAATTCTTTCATAGTAGCTTCGATTTTATTGTTCTTTGATTTGTAAGTCGCCAGAAACAACTTCTTCTAACGCTCTTCCTACTGGTTTGATAGCTTCATATGAATCTAACATCTCATGTTTATGTAATTGCATTTCATGTGCTCGTTTACTAGCTAAGATGATTAAGCTATATTTTGATGGTACTTGTTCGACTAATTTATCAACTGACGGATATAACATCATAATTGATTACTCCCCTTTTTGAAAATAATTATGTATTTGTAATTTAATTTGATCTACTACTCTAGAAACTTTTAAATGCTCACTTTGTATTATACCATTTACTTTGTTGACTGCACAATCGACTTCGTCATTAACAACTACATAGTCGTAATGTTTCATCATATCAATCTCTTCACGAGCTTTTTGCATACGTTCATAAATAATTTCTTGATTATCAGTACCGCGACCTGTGATTCTAGATTCTAATTCATTCAGATTTGGTGGAGCTAGAAAAATAAATATACCATCGGGCATTCTTTCTCTAACTTTCATCGCTCCTTGAACTTCAATCTCTAAAAAAACATCGTAGCCTTTAGACAAGTTATCCTCGATAGCTCGGATAGGCGTTCCATAATAATTCCCAACATATTCTGCATGTTCAAGCAATGCATCTTCTTCTATTAATTCCTCAAACTCCTCACGTGAGGTAAAGTAATAATCGACACCATCTACTTCACCTGGTCTCATTTGGCGAGTCGTAGCTGATACTGAATATACATAATTATATATATTGTTCTTAAAAATTGCAGCCCTTACTGTTCCTTTTCCTACTCCGGACGGGCCAGATAATACAATTAATAAACCTCTTGTGTCACTCATATTTACCTCCAAAATAAAACTCTATATGTCTATAAGTACCATCATAACATATCTTGATAATTCTTGAAATAAAATCAAGATATTTCATCAGTTTCTTTTATTGTTCTAATTCTGCTTGTAATTGATCTTGTAACGTTGATAGAGTATCACTATCTAGAACTTCGTAATTTACACCATCAATTTCCTCAGCGTTACCTTTTAATTGAATCGCCTCAACATCTGTAATGATGTGACGATAATCCATAGCAATGGTTTGAATATCTTTAAACGAAAGATTCGTTAATACATTACCGTTTAAACTTCCTAGTAATTTAGGAATACTTGTTATTGAATTAATCTGACTTAATTGAGGCACAATTGAACTTACTACTTGTCTAGCTCTATCTTGTCTTTGAGTTGATTGAATCGCTTCATCTATATCGCCGATATAAGCTAATGCCATTTCTCCATCCATTGTATATGTTTGACCTTCAACGAAACTATAGCCATTTTGATCGAATGTGGCAGTTGAAGTAACCGTTACCTCACCCAATGCATTAATAATATCAGAGATACCATTTAAGTTAACCGTCAACGTGTAATCAATAGGTACTTGAAGTAACTCTTGAGTAGTATTAACCGCTGTAGATATTCCTCCTAGTTCATACGCTTTACTAATTTTGTTTTCCGAATCTTGTCCCGAAATCTCTGTTAATAAATTACCTGGAATATTCGTCATGACCATACTTTCTTTTTCTGGATTAACAGTAGCAACTATCATGATATCTGATTGCCCTTCTTCTATACTACCTTCTGTTTCTGGTTCGACACCAAGAATCAAAATCGAAAACGGTTCATTATTTTGAATTCTACTTACATCAGATTCTAGCTCATCACGTAAATTCACTTGTTCTTCTGGTCTACTTTGTTGAATAACATCTACGGTGCTCGTAACATTATTATAGAAATATGCTGCAATTCCACCTATAACTAGCAATAAGACAATTATTATGATAAAGAATATTAAACAACCTCTTTTTCTTTTCTTAGGTTTTCTTCTTTTTTGATGGATGTTCCGACGAGACTTGTTGTTTTTGCTCATAAATTAACCTCTCACTCTTCATTCTTGTTTATCTATTGTATTACTTTAGTCTTTTTATTTCAAACTCTATTAAAATTAAACTATTTTTTGCATCTTATAAAATAACATTGACAAAAAGAACATTTGTTCGTATACTATTAACACAAACACTTGTTCGTCAAAAGGAGTGACATTAATGGAATTACCTATTAAACCAAATTCTAACCTTTCATATACAGTTCAACGCTTCTTCAAACCTTTTACACACAATCAACTTAATAAAGATAAACGCATTATTATGCCTTTATATGAAGTAGAGAAGCTATTACATCAACATTATGTAACGTTAGAACCAATTGAAATTACGTTTGAATACTACACTAATAATCATAATATCGAACAAAAAACGATTTTAGCTATAGTTGTATCAACTGTACAGCATAACCGTCGCATTGCAATTAGCGAATTGAACTCAAAGCGATCTTACTTATTATCCTTAGAACAAATTCTAACAGCGTCTGCCAACGCTATTTAGAAACAATAGACCACCAAATGATTGCACAATCCCCGCAACCATTTGGTGGTCTTGTTCTTTTTAATTCATTGTAATAAAAATGTGCTGGTGATATAAAATCACCAACACAAAAAATATTAATTAATCATTCAATAAAGATGATGTTTCCTTACGTGACAAATACTTAGTTCGTTTAGGAATAATTAACTTTGGATTTGCTCGTGCCATAATAACAATAACCACAGCAATAACTAACCAAATTACCGCTAAACTTAACCAGAATTCCCATCCACTAATCTGTAGTAAGGGAATCTCGTTTAAAGCTAAAGGTGATAACCAAAATCTTATAACCATAAAGCCAACTGTCGATAACAATGAGCCCGTAAAGATATTTAAGTACATTGATGAATATCTTCGGTTGTTAAGTGTTTTTTGAGTGTATTTGGCGAATAACCCAGCAAAGGCAACTGAAAGTAGCGGCAACACTTCTTCAAGTATGATTGCTAACCAATTCGTCATTCCCTGCCTTGTAAAACCAATTATTAACCCAGCAAGTAAAGCAGATAAAATTGCTGTTGGTGAGCCAAAACGGTAAGCTAGCCAAACTAATGGCAACATGGCTATCCCTATATAATCGCCTGGTACGAATGAGCTAACATATTGTGATGCAACTGCTAAGATTAAGCTAAGAACAATTGCAAATAAACTATCCATAAGAATACTTCTTGTACGCTGATTCATTCTATACCTCCCTATTTTTCTTCTTTATTAGGTTGATAATTAGAAGCTTCCATAATTATCGGTAATACAACTGGACGACGTTGAGTTTCTTTGTACAAGTATTTACCAATTTTTTCTCGAAGATCACCCTTCAGTTCACTCCAATCAAAATTTTCACCTTTTAGATGATCATCTAAAATATCAAGTGTCATATCAGAACACGCTTCGATCAAATCGATACTAGTCTTCATATAAACAAACCCACGTGATGTTATTTGTGGACCAACTAGTACACGACCTAACCGTCGTGATATCGTAGCTACGACTACAAAAATACCATCTTCACTTAAAATACGACGATCTCGTAAGACTACATTACCGATATCTCCAACACCAATACCATCGACTAGAACATTTCCAGCAGGTACTTGTGCAGTCATTGTCATCTTGCCATTGTTATATTCAATAACATCCCCAATATAAGGAAGGAAAATTTGATTTTGCTCATAACCAACTTCATTAGCTAAACTCGCATGAGCCGCTAACATTCTTGATTCCCCATTAACTGGAATAATATATTTAGGTTTAATGAAGTTCATCATCATCTTTAAGTCTGTTTGACTCGCATGACCAGATGTTTTAAAGTTGTCCGTTACTGTTTTTACAGTTCCACCAGCTTTATAAATCATATCTTTTGTTTTAGCAATAACTGTCTCCATTGCTGTCGATGGAGTAGTCGCTAAGTAAACTAAATCATCTTCTTTAATATTAATTAATGAATGACGATTAGTTGCCATTAACTGAACGTTTTTAATCGGTTCTCCAACATCCCCTGTTTCTAATACAATGATTTCATTGTCAGGTGTATTACTTAAGTCTTTGACTTGACCAATAACATCTTTACTTGGAATTTCAATTTTGTTTAATTGAATCGCGATGTCTACAATCTTATACAATTGGTCGTCAGCTAAGAAAATAGTTCTTCCAGAATCTTTGGCTGCATAAAGCAGCTGTTGGATTCGAGCAATATTACTTCCAATTGAAGCAACAATCACTCGACCATTCTCATTGCGGAAAACTTCGGTCATATCTGCTGTAATCTTTTTATCACTCACTGATTGGATAGGGTTTTCTGCATCAGCAGAGTCGCTTAGTAAAGCTAAAACGCCTGCTTCTCCAATATCAGTTAGTCGTCCATAATTAGTACTATATTGCTCTGATGAACTTGGATCAAACTTGAAATCACCTGTATAAACAATTGATCCTTCATCTGTTGAAACTACAATACCAAGTGAACCAGGAATAGTATGTGTTGTTCTGAAAAAGCTTACTGTTGCATCTTCAAATTCTATCTCTACATCTTCATCAATTTTGAAAAAATTCTCAATGTGTTGATGTAATCCTTGAGCTTTGGCTGATATAGTAGCTAACTCAATTGTTAATTCCGTTCCGAATACTGGCGCATTTATCTTGTCTAATAAATATGGCAATGCACCCATTGCATCATCATGACCATGCGTTAGGAAAATCCCTACGATTTGATCTTTCTTTTCTATTAAATATGTAAAGTCTGGAATTACTGCGTCGATACCAAGTAATTCTTCTTCTGGAAAGACTAGTCCGCAATCCAGCACAAAGATTGACTCGTTTACTTCTACGACGTAAAGATTTTTACCTTCTTCACGCACCCCACCTAGCGGGATTATTTTTATTGTACTCATTTGACACCTCTTTATTAAATTAATTTCATTTTGTTAATATACTTAACATATTATATCACAGATACGAATAAAATAAAAAATTGCTTTCATTATATTGTAAAAAGAAATATGGTTGTGTATCTTTACACTTCCTTGCTCAATATTTAGATGGGATTAAATAAAAAAAGACAAGCTCACATTCTATGAGACTTGTCTTTATAAAATAAACTATTCTTTTTCAATTAAAGCTTTACGAGATAAGTTAATTCGTCCTTTGTCATCAATTTCTTGAACACGAACTTTTACTTTATCGTTAAGTGTTAATACGTCTTCTACTTGATTAACACGGCGGTGTTCTAATTCAGATATATGAACTAAACCATCTTTACCAGGTAAAATCTCTACAAACGCACCGAATTTTTCAATACGTTTAACAGTACCTTCATAGATTTCTCCTGCTTTAACTTCGTGTGTTAATTGTTCGATTATTTCTTTAGCACGGTTAATCATTGATTGATCCGTAGAAGCAATACTTACATTACCTTCGTCATCAATATCAATTTTAACGCCTGTTTCATCAATAATCTTATTGATTGTATCTCCACCACGACCAATAACTACTTTGATCTTGTCTGGTTTAATTTGAATCATTTCAATCTTAGGAGCATATGGGCTTAACTCCGTTCTTGGTTCAGAAATCGTTGAAGTAATTTCTTCAAGAATAGCAAGTCGAGCTTGACGAGCTTGAACTAATGCTTCATCCAATATTTGTTCCGTGATTCCTTCAATTTTAATATCCATTTGTAGCGCAGTAATACCTTTTTCAGTACCCGCTACTTTAAAGTCCATATCGCCTAAAGCGTCTTCAAGTCCTTGGATATCCGTTAAAATCGTATAATTATCGCCAGCCATAACTAATCCCATCGCAATACCAGCTACAGGCGCTTTAATTGGCACTCCAGCATCTAATAATGCTAATGTTCCAGCACAAATACTTGCTTGAGAAGATGAACCGTTCGATTCTAACACTTCAGACACAAGACGAATCGTGTATGGGAAAACATCTTCATCAGGAATAATTTGAGCTAATGCACGCTCACCCAAAGCTCCATGCCCCACTTCACGACGGCCAGCGCTACCCATACGTCCAGTTTCACCAACTGAATATGGAGGAAAATTGTAATGGTGAATAAAGCGTTTTGACTCTTCTACACCAAGTCCATCAATAATTTGATGCTCTCCTAATGGAGCTAATGTAGCTACTGTTAAAGCTTGAGTTTGCCCACGAGTGAATAGGCCTGATCCGTGAGTACGTGGTAAAATACCAACACGTGATGCTAACGGACGAATTTGATCCACTTTACGACCATCAGGACGAATACGATCAGCTGTAATTAAATGACGAACTACATCTTTTTCAAGTGCTTGTAAAGCAGAATTAACAGATGAAAGTACTTCATCTACATCTGGATTTTCTACGTGTAACTCTTCGTAGTATGCAACTGCACCTTGCATAACTTCAGCAATTGCTTCTTCTCGTGCTAATTTTTCTTCAGTTTTAATAGCATTGATCATTGCTTCACGATAACGAGTCGTAATTTCTTCCATAATTTCTTCATCATTCTGTACAATTGTTAATTCAAATTTATCTTTACCAATTTGTTCGATGATTTTATCTTGGAATTCGTTGATATCTTTAATTGCACGATGTCCGAATAATAATGCTTCTAGCATCTCATCTTCCGGAACTTCTTCTGCACTCGACTCAACCATATTAATCGCTTGGCTAGTACCCGCAACAGTTAAATGAATATCTGATTGCGTTGCTTGTTCTGTAGTTGGGTTAATAACAAGTTCACCTGCGACACGACCAACGTTAACGCCAGCAATTGGACCGTTGAACGGAATATCTGATACGCCTAAAGCAAGTGAAGAACCTAACATTGCTGACATTTCTGGTGAGCAATCTTGATCAACAGATAAAACTGTGTTAACAATTTGGATTTCAGTACGGACTCCATCTGGGAACATAGGACGAATTGGGCGGTCAATTAGACGTGCTGTTAAAGTGGCGTTCTCTGACGGACGACCTTCACGTTTAATAAATCCTCCTGGGATTTTTCCTACTGCGTATTTTTTCTCTTCATAGTTTACTGTTAATGGAAAGAAGTTTCCTGTAACAGATCTTTTAGAAGCTACAGCTGTTGATAATACAACTGTATCTCCGTATCTAACTAAAACTGCACCGTTGGCTTGGCGAGCAAATTCACCAATCTCAACTGAAAGTGGACGTCCACCGATAGTTGTTTCAAAAACATGTTTTTCGAACATGATATCTCTCCTTTGATTTTTAAATTGTATGTTTTGGCGAACTACTAAACAAATATCAACTTACCACAATGATTGTCGCAAACTCATACTTGTATAGTAGAACTACCCTAAAGTGATAGTTTCCAAAACACACATTATATAGTTTAGCACATTATCCTTATAATATCGCGTGTAATAAGAAATATGACATAAAAATCGACAAAAAAACTTCCATTTCATTACTGAAACGGAAGTTGAATTGCATATTAACGACGTAATCCTAAACGTTGGATTAATTCGCGGTAACGTGCTACGTCTTTATTACGTAAGTACGCTAATAAGTTACGACGGTGACCAATTTTTTTCATTAGTCCACGGTATGAATGGAAATCTTTTTTGTGCTCTCCGATATGCTCGTTTAACGAGTTAATATCCGCAGTTAACACAGCGATTTGTACTTCTGGAGAACCAGTGTCTCCTTCATGAGTAGCAAAATCTTTCATGATTTCATTTTTACGTTCTTTTGTTAAAGCCATCTCATTTCACCTCTTTCTCTAGTTTATCCCTGATGCCAAGAAAAGCGTTGGTGATTCGCCGAACTGAGCATAGGTGCTTTATAGCTTCTAGACACTTTTTCAAGTACTAGATAACTACTTGATATAATTTACCCGAAATGTAACTAAAATGCAAGTATTATTTACTCGATTTCTTCATTTTGCAACTCACCTAATTCAACATACATTGTTTGAGTGACAACAACAGCAAAATGTTCCATCCCCTCCGGAGTATGATGTACTTCATCTTCAGTATACCAGTCAGGATTACCTTGTTGGTAACTATACCAATCAACTTCATACGCATTTGGGTGTTTTTTTGCAGTATCTTTAATCGTATCGTTGACACTTTGTATATGCATAACACGTGAGTTAGTATTTACGAAGAATACATTTCTATCTTCACCCGCTATAGACATCAATTCATCCATACCTTCTTGGTCTAATCCAGCATTCGTTCCAAGTACAACCACTAAGTTCTCTTGAACTTCTCCATCTCGAACCATGTCTTGTAATATATCATTTGCATCCCATAATTGAAGACTACCTTGTCCGTAAATATTTCCATTCCAGAATATCTCATCTGTCTTAGGTGTAAAGTGCAAGGCAATTGAATCTCCAAAGAATGTTACAGGCACTTCAGTTGCAAACAACAATTCTTGTGGCGTTAATTCATCAAAAACGATTGGATTATATTCCTCAAATTCATCAAACACTTCTTGATTTTCTTCGATTAATTCTTGAAGCTCAGCTGATAGTACTTGTTGTTCAAAATAAATATTTTGTAATGTCTCAACCGGATCTTCAACTTCTAATTCACTTACAAATGTTGTTTCGAATGTGTCATCCACCATCTTCAAACCTTCCTCAGCTTGTATGATTGGCTGACTTAATGGATATGCAGTCTTTAATAAATTTGGTTTAGTTTGATATGATTGATACTCTAATTCAAACAAAGCGACTCGTTTATTATCAGCTGAATAAATGAGTCCGCGAACAAAGATGACCATCAACGCTACATACGTAATAAAAATAAATAGTTTAGGTTGTAAAAACTTTCTTTGATCAATCATGTGTCCAATATCTTCAACATCATCTTTTAATTTAAATGATGAACCAAACCATATTCTCACTCCACCACTTTCAATAACTCGGTAAAATACTTCTCCCACTATTGCCAGAGTAATAATAGACAGTATATTTACGATTACTATATTCTCTCCAAGCTCACGGTAGAAGGTTAAATAAAGTACTATAATCGGGTAATACCATAGATAGTATGAATAAGACCGTTTTCCGATTGTATAAAAAGGTTTAAGACTTAACCAACTCGTTACTGTAGGTGCTCCTACAGTGATTGAAAAAACTAGCAACATACTTAATACATTAAATACGGACATCCACAGCAGATAAGTAGCTTCACTCCGATCTGATTGTGTAAACACAATCCAAATCATTCCTGCTGCTGACAATATTGCCACCAGATTATAGACAAACAGTTTTATCCGCGATTTGTAAAACAAATTCAATATTGTAGGCGTAATGTAGGCCGCCGATACACCTATCGCGAATGATGCAAATCGTGTTTCTATCCCATAGTATACACGTGTAGGATCATCGCCTGGGGTATACAAGAATAATATTGCTACATGACTTAGTAATACAATAAACAACCAAATAATCCCTTTAGAGGGTATCGTCAGTTTTAAGCGTTGTAGTAGCAAAATAATTCCTGTTGCTATTAGAACTGATTGTAAATGAATTGCATTATACCAAAGATGTGTAAAAGGCGATGAGTCTGACATCTGAACAAAGTATGATCTGTCCGCAATAATTTGATAAATATTGTTAACAAAAAATAAACCAGAGAAAATATCACTCCGTATATGTCTCAATTCAATTGGATAGATTAGATACATTCCTACCACGATAAAAATGAGTAGCCATAAAAGAGGTATAAATAACCTCTCTATCGTATGTAACAAATGTTTTCCAATTGCTTTCCATTGAATTGATGCTGTAACTGGTTGAACTTTTTCGATGTTTCTTGCAAAAAAGAACCCTCCAATTACAAGAAATGTATTAACCATAAAGAATCCACCAGGTATTACGGAAGGGAATAAATGGTAAGCAACGACAGCCATAATTGCTAATCCTTTTAAGCCATCAAAACTTTGAATTCTCTTCTTTTGTTGCATCTTATTACCTCCTAATTAAGTGTATCCACAATAAATAATTATATATTAAGCATTATTATTATAAAAGGACTTATCTCATTTTATCTAAATTAATATTTTATTCTCATAAGTAGTATATCATCGATTTTACCAAACGACTAAGCTATTTAGATAATCAGATATGATCACAAGAAAAAAGAACAAAACCCCAAGACCTCTATTAGGTTCAATGATTTTGTTCTTTTACTTAAATATTATCGCTTAAAGAAAGTCGCTTTAAGTTCCATCACAATATCTCTAAGATCTGCTGCAGCTTCAAAGTTAAGATCCTTCGCGTATTGACGCATCTCCATCTCAAGTCGATCAAGCTCTTCCTCACGCTGAAGTCGTGATAGCTGTTTAAATTGAGCCAAGATATTCTCTTCTTGCTCTTCACTATCAACATCATGAGTAATTCTAATAAGATCACGAACCTCTTTTATGATTGTCTTAGGTGTAATTCCATGCTCTTTATTGTAAGCAATCTGGATTTCGCGACGTCGACTTGTCTCATCAATCGCCTTATTCATTGAGTCTGTCATCTTATCTGCATACATAATGACTTGCCCATTTTCATTACGAGCCGCTCGTCCAATTGTTTGAATTAATGCTCGTTCACCCCGTAAGAATCCTTCTTTATCCGCATCTAAAATCGCAACAAGTGATACTTCCGGAACATCGATTCCTTCTCTCAATAAGTTGATTCCAATCAGAACATCAAATATACCCAATCTTAAATCACGAATGATTTCTGTTCGCTCTAGTGTTTTTATATCACTGTGTAAGTATTTCACTTTTATATCTAATTCTTTAAGATAATCAGTTAGATCTTCAGACATTTTCTTCGTCAATGTCGTTATAAATACACGCTCGTTACGTTCAGTCCGTTTATTAATTTCTTGAATTAAATCATCAATCTGCCCTTTGATGGGACGTACCTCAACAATTGGATCTAGTAAACCTGTCGGACGAATAATTTGTTCAACATATTCGTCATCAGTATGCTCTAATTCATAAGGTCCTGGCGTCGCAGAGACATAAATAATCTGATTGATGTGTTTCTCGAATTCCTCTAATCTTAACGGTCTATTATCCAAAGCACTTGGTAATCTAAACCCATAATCGATTAATTGTTGTTTTCTCGCTCGGTCACCATTATACATACCTCGAATTTGTGGCATTGTCATATGTGACTCATCGACAACAATTAAAAAATCGTCTGGAAAGAAATCAATTAATGTATAAGGTTGTTCCCCAGGAGCACGTCCATCCATATGTCTTGAATAGTTCTCAATACCATTACAGTACCCCATCTCAAGAAGCATTTCTAAATCATAGGTTGTGCGTTGTTCTAGCCTCTGTGCCTCTAATAATTTGTTCTCAGACCGTAATTCTTCCAATCGTTCTTCTAATTCTGCTTTAATTGTTGTTACTGCTTGTAAGGTTTGATCTTGGTCTGCCACGAAGTGAGTAGCAGGATAGATTGGATAATGATCGACATCATTTTTTATCTCTCCAGTCATAACATCTACTTCACGTATTCTATCAATTTCGTCACCAAAGAATTCCACACGAATAACTTCACTATCTCGTGACGCTAAAAATATTTCGACGACATCTCCACGAACTCTAAATGTTCCACGTTGAAAATCAATATCATTTCTTACAAACTGCATATCTATTAATTGACGTAAAACTTCTTGACGTGAGATTTCTTGACCTTTTCTGATAGAAAGCACTTGATTTCTATACATCTCTGGATCGACTAAACCATAAATACAAGATACTGATGCGACGACAATAACGTCTCGTCGTTCTAGCAAAGCCGATGAAGCTGAATGTCGTAATTTGTCAATCTCGTCATTAACCATCGCTTCTTTTTCTATATAAGAATCTGAAGATGGTACATAAGCCTCTGGTTGATAGTAGTCATAGTACGATACAAAGTATTCTATCGAATTTTCAGGGAAAAACTCCAATAACTCACTATACAGTTGACCCGCCAACGTTTTATTATGCGCTAATACCAGTGTAGGTTTATTCACTTCTTGAATGACATTAGCAATAGTAAATGTCTTCCCAGTACCCGTTGCACCAAGTAAAACCTGTTCCTTTTCATCTTTATTTAATCCTTCAACTAACTCTTTAATTGCTTGAGGTTGATCACCATTTGGCTCATACTTAGATACTAAATTAAATTTATCCATTTCTGCCTCCTCATTAACCGAACATTTATTCGCTTAAGCTATAATACTCCATTAGACTTGAAAATTCTACTTCTTTGCTTCAATATTTTAAATAATACTGTGTGCTATGCACTCTTTTTACTATCTAAGTTTAATATACTCAAAAAAACATTGCATCTATCTTCTAATTTATTGTATAATAATTTTTGTTGACTAAGTTAGCAAATGCTTATATACTAGACAAATGAAATCAGTAAGAAAGAGGTGACACCAATGGCAAACTCTAAATCAGCTATTAAACGTGCTCGTCAAACAAGCGTAAAAGAACAACGTAATACTGCACAAGTTTCGAAAATGCGTTCATTAGTTAAAGAATTACGTAATGCAGTAGAAACTGGTGAAGGTGATGTGAATGAATTATTCGCTAAAGCTTCTAAACAAATTGACCGCACTGCAGGTAAAGGTTTAATCCACGCAAACAAAGCAGCGCGCAACAAATCTGCATTAGCAAAATTAATCAAATAATAATTTAGATTTTATATCGAAATTATAAAAATACGAAAATGAACTATCAATGATAGGTTCACTTTCGTATTTTTTTGTTTTTATAATGATGATAATTTAGTGAGTAGAATATAAAAGTATGTCTCTTTATCTCCTACACCAGTCTTCATACCATAATCGACTTCTGCCATCTCAACATAAAAACTGAGTAATTCAGTTAGTTGCAAAGACCTGCCTGATTGTATGGCTAATTTAACTCGATATGGATGAATACCTAGTTGCTTTGCAATATCTGCTTGATTCATCCCTTGTCTCCCTAATATAAGGGTTTGTACCATGACTCTAAACTGGGAAACCATTAAAGCATGTAATGCAATGGGTTCGTGTTTCATTAATAGTAAATCTTGATAAATTTGAATTGCTTGGGTAATATTTTTATTTGCTACAGCATTCGTTAACTGGAATACATCTGATTCTAGTGTACGAGGAACTAATGATCGAACAGAATCAATGGTGATTCTACCTTCAGTTTGTCCTAATATTTCTAATTTTTTAACTTCCGTCATTGCATTAGTTAGTTGATAGTTTACTCTAATTAGTAATTCATCAACTGCTTCTCGGGTAAAAGACATCTCTAAGTTATTAATATACGATTGAATATAGCGAGTAACTTGTCCTTCATCCAACTCTGATATATCCACCATTGTCGTTAGTTTATTAAAACTTTTGGTTAGTTTTTTTCTTTTATCCAATGATGAATTTTCGATATTAAAAATTAGAATCGTCGCTGTATTAGGATTTTCTATGTAGCTAATTAATCGCTTCTGTTCCGCATCACTTAGCTTTTGTTTGCTTTGTGCATTCAAAAACGTGGCATTCGATACAATTAAAACTCGATAATCGGAAAAAAAAGAAAATACTTCTGCTTCATCTAATACATCATTAACAGTTACTTCATGTAAATCTATCCGTGAGATATCTAAGACATCAATACCCCCTAATTGTCGGTATAATTCGTCCATAAATTGAGTTTTCAGGTAGTTCTCGTTGCCTAAAACTGTATAAACTGGATCTATTTGTTTTCTATTTATCTGTTGTATTACTTGTTGAAATTCCATCTTGCCCCTCCTCCATATAAAATAAAAACGAATATTACCAAAGATATAATCTTCAGGGTAACATTCGTTTAAGTTGACTCATAACCTACTTTTGAAGTTTTACAATCCAATTGTTAAAAGCATCGGGTGAATTTAAAAGTGATGGCGTCTCTTCCGCAAGCTCATTACGTTCAATTACCTTACCTTGAATAGGCGAAGGAACTTCAATCGCAGCTTTAGAGGCTTCAACATTAATAAGTGTATCATCAATCTCAATACTTCCCAAAGAAGCAATGTTAGCATAAGTAATGTCTCCAGCTTCATCTTGTAACTGTGGAGTTAAACCAATTGTTACAACACCATTTTCTTCTTTTATCCATAAATTTTCATTTAATACTTCCATAGATAATCACCTTTCATAATTTAATAATTAAAATCGTCTTCTGCCCCGAACATATAACTACGGTGATGATACTTCATAGATAGTACTAAGCCTATCCCAATCATATTACCTAATAAAGCGGATCCCCCTTGAGATACAAAAGGTAATGGAACCCCAGTAATTGGTAGTAAACCAATAGCCATTCCAATATTCTCTAATATATGGAATAAAATCATTGAGATAACCCCTGCAGCTATATATGAATAGAATTCATTACGTGTTTTAAAACAAGTTTGAACCATTTGATATATCAAAATAAAATAAACAAATAATAAAACTGAACTTCCTAGGAACCCAAAGTTTTCAGCGATAGTTGTAAAGATAAAGTCAGATTCTCGAACAGGCACAGTAACTTGGGATACCCCAAATCCTTTACCACTCAACTGACCAGATCCTACTGCTTTAATACTTTGTGCTAATTGATACCCACTACCCTGTGTATTTTCAAACGGACGTAACCAGTCTAGAATACGGTTAATTTGATATTCTTGAACAAGATTATTATCAATTAAAAAGTCTGGATAGTTTGCTACTACAATAATTATACCACCTGCTACAACAATGACTATTGTTGCGATGGGCGCCAAAATTTTCCAACTAATTCCAGATAGCAAAATCAAACCTGCTGTAATTGATATGATAACTAGGTTAGTTCCTAAGTCGTTTTGCAACTGAATTAGAATAATCGGTGGTGCAGCAAACATGAGGATTTTACCTAATTGAATAAAATCTGTTTTTAATGTTCTATTCGGATATTTATTATTATGTTCAGTTACTACGCGTGCTAAGAAAACAATATAGGCTGGTTTGAAAAGCTCAGATGGTTGAACTGATAAAGATCCTATTCTTAACCAACTTCGCGCTCCCGTCACAGCTAATTCTCTATCGTAAAAGAACAATACTAATACTAATAGAAATAACCCAAATCCATATAAGTAAGTGGATAATTTCCAGTATTGCTCACTGTCTAATTGCATTGTAGCAATGACAGCTATTGTACCTACTGCATACCATAAAGCATGTAGTAATGTTGGTACAATACTACCGCCTTCAATAAGCGTTGTTGTTGAATATACACTTAACAATCCAATGATTGCTAAGACCATAACGTTTAAGATAATTCCGTAATCGATACGGTTCTCATTATCTCGACGTATTTGTCTAATGGATGTCATTTATTTCACCTTTCTTTGTTGCTTGGTTTGTAAAATCTTTATATATCTTATTTGTTAATCCGCTCTTAGGTGAGTCGGACTTTTTAAAATTATCACTATAAGAGACAAAGGTTTGATATGACGTTGTTTCTTCTACTAATTGCCAATAACTTTTTTCTTTAAAGTCATGGTAGAATACGTTAATATACGCTCCAATTGCAATCACCATCGCATTCAGATAAAGCCATATTATCGCGACCATAAATACTCCAATCGTTCCCCCGCCAACATTTCCACCAGCAAATCTCATATAAACATTAAATAACTGAGATACTAATATAAAGCCTAATAAAGCAAAAACAGTTCCTGGTATGGCATATTTAATTGGCCATTGAACATTGGGCATAAATTGATATATTCCTATTAATAAGATAAATATCCCTAGAATCCCTAATATCCAACCTTGATTTACAAGGAAATCTAATAGAAAGAATTGAATTCCAAATACTTCTTGAATATAGTCAATAATTGTTTCCCCGAATACGAGGCCAAAGGTAAATATGACTAAAGCAATGACAATAACAAGGGTAAATACATACGCAAATAATCTTGCGATAAAAAAGTTTTTTCTTGGTTCGGTTTTATAAATTGTATTTAAAACACGCTGAAATGTATTAAATACGTTAGATGCTGGCCATAACGAAATAATTAAACCCAATGAGAATATGCCCGAACTTGTACCTGTTAAATACGATTCTAAAAGAGGTATAATCGCTACTTCAACTTCATCTGGCAATGCCATTTGAATTGCGTTAATAATTTCAGCTTCTGAAAACGGCAGTATCGCAATAATGTTTGACAACGCAAGCATCAAAGGTACCAACGCCCAAATAACGTAAAAAGACAATTCAGCAGCATAACTACCAAAGGCTAACTGTTCATCATTAGCTCGGAATGTCTTTATAAGTCGCTTAAATACTGAAGGTTGATCCATATATATCAGACCTCTCAATTCATTTTTTGTAACTACATAAGATTATCACATATTATATCACTTTGCACTTTAAGAATCTTTAATAATCTCTATTTTAACGTTTTTATATGATTTCTTAGACACAACTGATTTCTATTAGTATAATGGATTCAGAATAACTAGGAGGTAAGGCATGAGTAAAGGAGTAACATTTTATTTTGTACGCCACGGTGAGACGTTTTTTAACTTTTATGGCCGTATGCAAGGCTGGTCAAATGCATTATTAACAGAAGAAGGTATAAAAAACGTTCATCGTAGTGGTCGTGGTTTAGCAGACATTGAATTTGATGCCGTTTATACGAGTGATTTAAAACGAACCATTGACACAGCTTCAATTATTTTAGAAGAAAATAAATATAATGAGAATTTAGAAATTGTACAAATGCCAGAATTTCGAGAGGTTCACTTTGGTTCATTTGAAGGTCTTTCATCTGCAGAAGTTTGGCCAGAAGTTGAGCAAAGAGTAAATATTAAACACGGTTTACCTGAAGGTAGTGATATTCAGATTCAAGATCTGATGAATATGTTTAAAGAAGTCGATCCGTATCATTTTGCAGAAAACTACACCGAATTTTGGAATCGTGTAGAATCCGGCTTACTTAAGTTATTAAATCGTCACGCTGGTACCGATCAAAACATCTTAGTCGTTTGTCATGGTATGACTATACGTAATCTTTTGGATGGTTTGATTGCTGATTTTGATAAAACAGATGCTTTACAAAATGCATCGGTATCAATTGTTAAATATCAACATGGTCGTTTTGAGATGTTAGCATATAATCAAGTGGAGCACTTTAAAGATGTCGCGGATGACGCGGCAAATGATTAATCACTTAACGATATTCTGATAAACTAAAAGCGCAAGAATTGTAAGTACGATTACAATTCTTGCGCTTTTTTATGAAATCTTAGCTTGCATTTGATACATTTGTGTATAAAGTCCGCCAAAATTTACTAACTCAGTATGAGTACCTTGTTCTTGAATTTGTCCATTGTTCATTACAATAATTTGATTTGCATCTTTAATTGTAGATAACCTATGAGCGACAATGAATGTAGTGCGCCCTTCTTTTACAACTTGCATTGCATGCTGAATGATTTCTTCAGTTTCGGTATCTATATGTGACGTCGCTTCATCTAATATTAATATTTTCGGATTATTTGCTAACGTTCTGGCAAATGATATTAATTGTCTTTCCCCTGATGAGAAAGCTTGGCCTTTCTCCACTACTTCAGCATGAATTCCCTTTTCCATTTTATCAATCATTGGTTTTGCTCCAACTTTGATTAATGCATCCATTACCATCTCATCTGTAATATCTGGATTATTCATACTAATATTAGTCGCAATCGTCCCTGAGAATAAGTAAGGTTCCTGTAATACGATTCCCATTCTTTCTCGGATACTTTCACGATTATAATTTTCAATAACTTGGTCATCAATAATGATTTGTCCTTGTTGAGGATCATAAAATCTAAATAGCAAGTTAATAATAGAGCTTTTACCTGATCCAGTATGGCCTACTAAACCGATTGTTTCACCTTCACTCACTTTGAAATTTAAATTATGTAATACATCATTACCCTCTTTGTAAGCAAAAGTAATATTTTTAAATTCTACATCGCCATGAGTTATTACTAACTTCTTCGGTGAATCTTTTTCTATGGGTGTATCCATTAACTCAAACACACGGATACCAGCTGATAAAGCCTGCTGTAGAACAGTTAGAAGACGAATGATCATTGTTATTGGATCAAATAAGCGATCAACATAGTTAATTACAATATACAAAGTTCCAATTGATATAGATAACATACCACTTGTAAACTGAGTTCCAATAAATAACATGACAGAAAAAGTCACAATTCGTTTAAGTAAGCCGGATAAATTCCATGTAAAGAATCCTTCATACTTTAAAGAGTCTTTTCTAGAGCCCATCCAAGTTAGATTGATTTTTTCGAATTCATCATCCATATGTTCTTGTTGATTGAACAGCTGAACTATAGAAACACCTTGAACAATTTCAGCAATTTTACTATTAATATCACTCACTGATTCTCTCCATAATTTATTAATAGGTTGAATCTTTTTTGAATAAGCCACTTGCCATACTATTATTATCGGAAGAAGTAACAATAGCCACGATGCTATAACTGGACTAATTGAGAACATAGCAATATAAACACCTAGTATCGTTAAAGTATTAATGAGTATTTGTGTTGTAAAGTTAGCAAAGAAATTTTCTCTTAATACTTCTGTATCATTAACAATACGTGCAGCAATTTTCCCAGCCGGTATATCATCAAAGTAACTCACGGGTAATTTTTGCATATGTTCATGAGCTTCGTCTCTGATTACTTTGCTGATTTTGTTCGAGCCGTAGGCTAACATTATATAACCGATATAACCGAGAATTGCTGAGATAAACGTAATGATTAAAAACAACCCAAACTGTTCCATAATTAATATCATATTAATTGAAGCATTATAAGACACTTGTTCTGAGACATAATCAATAATGTGACTCGCAATAACCGGTGTATAAATTGATAATCCTGTTGAAATAATAAGTAATAGGTACCCTGATATAATTAATCCCCATTCATAGCGCAGATAACTCAATAATCTAGTAAATGTTTTCATTGTCAGAGCTCCCTTCTGATTGTTGATTTTTGAATTGTTGGAAATACCAACCAGAACTGGACAGTAATTCTTTTGGTGTACCTTGTTCGATGATATGCCCATCTTCGACTACTATGATTATATCTGCTTGATTAACCGCAGATAATCGATGCGTCACAATGATATTCGTCTTATTAGCACGCAAACTTTGGATGTTGTCAATAATTGCTCTTTCAGTTTTGGCATCAACTGCAGACAATGAATCATCTAATATTAATAATTCCGGCTCTTTAATTAATGCACGCGCAATAGAAACTCTTTGTTTTTGTCCACCAGAAATTGCGACACCTTTTTCACCAATTAGCGTATAAAGTCCTTCTGGCATCCGTTTCAAGTCTTTTGTAAACGAAGCCTGCTCAATGGCTTGTTCTAAATCGTTTGACTCGCTCGCTTCTCGATTACCAAATAAAATATTGTATTTTATACTTTGAGAAAAAAGTATGTGCTCTTGAGGAACATAACCAATCATTGCTTCTAAACTTTCTCGCTTAAAATCACTTATAACATGCCCGTTGATACTAATTTTTCCTGTATCACTTAACGGATACTGTCTTAATAATTGTCGTATAATTGTTGATTTTCCACTTCCAGTCTTACCGACTATGCCTAAAGTTTGCCCTTTATGTAAAGTGAAGTTTATTTTGCTTAATGTCTCACTATTATCACCATTGTAACTAAATGAATAGTCTTTAAACTCAATAGAATCAATGCCTTCTAAACTTAAGTGACCGTCTGCTTCCATTTGATCACTCGCTTCAATTAAATCATTGATTTTACTAAATGATACTTTACCTTGTTGATAAATAACTACAATCTCAGACATGCCCCAAATTGTTCCGTTCAACATTGACAGATATAATTGGAATGAGACTAATTCCCCTACAGACAATTGCCCAAGATTAACTAAATAACTACAATACATAAGCCCAATCGCAATACTTAAGCCACCGAATACTTTCGCTATTTGGCCAAACAATCCGTTTACTACCACAAGATGGTTTGCTTTATCCACAACTTTTTTAGTTTTTTCTTGAAACCTTTTCTGTTCTAAATCTTTTCGCCCATAGGCACGCATCACTCTGACGCCATCGACCACTTCTAAGACTTCGTTACTTAATTCTGCAACAGAATCTCTTATCGCATCATATCGTTTGTCGACTTCTTTACTAATAAAATAAATAATTACCCCAAAAATAATTAATGGTATTAAACTAACAAACGTTACTTGCCAAGATATTGTAAAAATCATCACAGCAAGAAAACTCAGTAGCATTGCACCATCAGCTAGAATAATCATTAAACCATAACCTAACAACATACCCATTGTATCTATATCAGAAGTCATTCGAGTCATTAAATCACCTGAACGAAATGCTTCATAGAACAAAGAACGGAATCCTAAGAGCCTTCTAAACCCTGTTTGTCTTAATTCTTTTTGATATTGATAAGATTGTCCAAATAAGATTAGAACCCACGTCACGTCCGTAGCATATATAACGACCATTAGACTTAAAAAATAAGCTAGATATTGCCACAGACCACTCTGTGTCAATTGACTCGTTACGATATCATCTATAAATAACTGGATAATATAATTAGGAAAGATATATAATAAACTTGATACAACGGCTGTTGTACCACCAACAATGTATTGAACAGGATGTTTCTTAATATATGACCACATTGATTGAAGCATGTTTCTCCTACTCTCATTAATTTTCATTGATATAACCTTCAAATAGCACAAAAAACCCCGGTATTTTATCACCACAAGAAAGGGCTCACAAAATACCGGGGTTTTTTATAATTACAAAAATAAACAACATAAATTTTGCTTGTCTAAATGTAATTCCCAACATTATGAACTATTAAAGGTGATGTCATTATAAATATCTTTGATGGTATTTGCACTACTTGTTTCATCTGACATTCTCCTCTCATAGTTTTTACAAATTTAAGATTACACGATGTCTTTCTAAAAGTAAAGAAGATTTTAATCATTATTTAATTTAATTAATAAAAAAATAGACTTCGCTTAAAAGCGAAGCCTACTTACATAAATTAAAATATATCATTCATTGAATAGATACCAGGTATTGATTGAGTCTTTAAAAATCTTGCTCCTGCAATTGCTCCTCTGGCAAACAATTCTTTGGATCCTGCTCGATGAGTTAATTCAATCGTCTCTTGATTATTTGCGAAGAGCACTGTGTGTTCTCCCACAATATCGCCGCCACGAATAGCATGTATTCCAATCTCTTGATGATTTCTAGCTTCACCAACACCTTCACGTCCATAAATATGTGTTGCGCCTTCTGCCATACCTTCTGCAACTGATTGTAGTAACATTTTTGCTGTTCCACTCGGTGCGTCTTTCTTATATCGGTGATGTTTTTCAATTATTTCAATATCATAACCTAATGGATATAATATTTCGCTAAGCTGTTGTGATACACGTTGCATTACATTAACACCGATACTTGTATTATGAGTGTCAAGTATAGCAATCTGGTCTCCAGCTTTCGTTATTAACGCTTCTTGCTCTTGTGTCTGACCTGTTGTAGCAAGCATAATTGGTAGATTATGTTCTAGTGCAAAAGTCAGTAAGTTATCTGTTAGCTTTGGAGTAGAAAAATCAATGATAACATCTGGTTTAATATCTAATTGATTCATTAACTCTGTAAGTTCATTGAAATCTGTCGCAACCGGCAAGGATGTCACAGTTTGTTTGTTAGCTTGTAAGCCTGCAACAACAGTGTAGTCTAATTCTGATGCTAAGTTAATGACTACTTTCCCCATAGCACCATCAGAGCCAATAAGAATAATTTTCATAATTAACGCACCTATCTCTCTACAGTATATGGCTGAATTAACTCAGAGTATGTATCCAATATCTCTATTACTTCTTTTGACGGAGGCACCATCGGTAAGCGGTACGCTAATGCGCAACGATTCATTAAATGAACTAAATATTTAACTGGAATTGGATTTACTTCAGCAAAAAGATCACGATTGATATCTTCTAATTTATAATTCAATTGCTGCGCCTCTTCTGTATGCTTATCTAAAGTGAGACGACATAGATCATGTACTTCTTTTGGTAAAATATTTGCAGTTACTGAAATAGCGCCTTTACCACCCATAGCAATAATATCGTAATTTAAATCATCATTACCTGAATAAACAGCAAAGTCTTCAGGCACAATATCAAGCACTGCTCGTGTATAGTCTAAGTTTCCCACAGCATCTTTCAAGGCAACTATATTAGGATGTTCCGATAATATACCAACTTGTTCTGGTGTCAGAGATGTACCTGTTCTAGAAGGAACATCATATAGAATAATTGGAACTGTAACCGCATCTGCAATGGCGTGAAAGTGAGCTAACATACCGTCATACGACGCTTTATTGTAATATGGGGTGACGATTAGCAGTGCATCTGCCCCCACACTTTCAGCTTGTTGGCTTAACTTTATCGCATGGCGTGTATCATTAATCCCTGTACCTGCAATAAGTGGCAACTTACCATCAACATGTTTTACTGCAAACTTAATAAGTTCAATCTGCTCTTCATCTGATAACGTTGAACTTTCACCTGTAGTTCCAGTTATAACTAAAGCATCTGTATTATTTTCAAGATGAAAATCTAATAAACTTTCAAAAGCTCGCCAATCGATATCGGTCGTATTCTCTACAAATGGTGTAACCAATGCAACAGCTGATCCTTCGTAAATACTCATTATGAATATCCTCCTATAAAATATTATTCGCTATAATGTCTTCAAATGATTGACGTTTGACTGTTAAGTAACTTTTTTGTCCATCAATATGTATCATTGCTGGGATAGGCATATGATTATAATTGCTCGCCATAGAATAATTGTAAGCTCCAGTACCGTTAACTAATAATAAATCTCCTGTTTTGGCACGAGGTAACTTAATATCATTAATGACGACGTCTCCACTCTCACACGCTTTACCCGCAACTGTGTAATTTTCTTCCAGTGCTTTGTTTACTTTATTTGGTAATACAGCTTCATATTCAGCCTGGTATAAAGCAGGTCTGATATTATCAGTCATACCACCATCAATAAAGACATATTGTTTCCCACCCACAGTTTGTTTGATGTCTCCTATAGTATATAATGTGCTTCCAGAATTATTTACTAAAGATCTACCAGGTTCAATCGTTACCTTTTCTAACTTAATATTTAATTCCTTAGTTTTAGCGTAGACATGTTGAATAAATTTGGGTAGAAAACCTGCAATATCAAATGGTGTATCTTCCTCAGTATAATAAACCCCAAATCCTCCACCAAAGTTAATCTCTCTAATAGGTATATCTAAATTTTTCTGAATACGATGAGCAAATAAAATCATCTCATCAGCTGCTTTTAAGAAAGAATCCGAATCAAAAATCTGACTCCCTATGTGGCAATGCAATCCAGCTAATTCAATATTTTCCATATCATAAATTTTCTTAATGATATCTTCAATGTGTTCGTCAAAGACACTTTCACCAAATTTTGAATCTAAACTAGCTGTCTTAATATATTCGTGTGTATGTGCTTCAACTCCTGGATTAAGTCGGAGTAATGCTCGTTGTTTCTTACCTTTTTGCTTCAATATAGCATGTAAGCGTTCCGCTTCCATTTGATTATCAATAACGATAGTACCTACTTGTTGATCAACTGCGTATGCAAGCTCATCATCCAGTTTATTATTACCATGAAAGTACATCTTAGATGGATCAACTCCACCTTTTTTTCCTGTGAAAATCTCCCCTGCACTTACAACATCTTGTCCAATTCCATATTCACCTATTAACTTTGCGATGGCTAGTGTTAATACTGACTTCGATGCGAATAACAACTCAGTCTCAAAGTACGGATTCTCTAATGCTGCCTTAAAATTAAACACTCGATCTCTAAAACTTTCCTCATCAAAAATATAAAGTGGCGTTCCATACTGTTGAGCTAAATCTGAATACTTATGATTCGAATGAACAAGCTCATTATTCTCAATATATTGATACGATTCTAATTGCATTAAAACACTCCCTAAATAAAAGTAAACAAAAAGCGACTACGAACAAAAGGTTCGTGGTCGCTTTCACTAATCAATCAACATTGATTTGAGATGACGTATCCTTTTGCCCGGTAATTGATTGCACCTTATTATCACTTTGGCTATTTGATAATAACAGTGACCAACCTCTTAAAGTCAGTCCCCAACGAATGTCGTTTCGGCGATTTCCCCTTTCCACATACGTGTACTCTTGTCAACCGCGCCTCGCACAATACCTCTATAACTTAAATATACTATAACAATGGTATATAACAATGTCAACAGTATTAAGATATGATTAAAATAACTTTGTGAATTATTAGCTTTTTCTACTTTTAACTTGACTTTTAAAGCAAGAATGCTTAAGTTTAATGAGTATATTCTGAAATTAAAGAGTGCTTCACTATTTAATCATTCAGTTATCGTTCATAAACACAAATAATGAAAGGAGCCAATTATGAATAAAAAATATCATGTTGCCGTTGTTGGCGCATCAGGCGTAGTTGGTCGTAAAATCGTACAAGTATTAGAGGAACGTCAATTCCCAGTCAGTCAACTAAGCTTATTTGCTTCGAGTCGCTCTGCTGGTAAAGCAATTCAATTCAATGGTGAAGACGTTACTATACAAGAGTTAACAGAGGACGCTTTGAAAGCTCCAATTCAAATCGCGATTTTCTCTGCTGGTGGTGAGACCTCTAAACATTATGCCCCTATTGCTTCGAAAAATGGAGTCATTGTTATAGATAATAGTTCTGCATGGCGAATGGATAAAGACATTCCGCTTGTAGTGCCTGAAGTTAATGCAGATGTTCTAACAAAAGATAATAAGCTCATTGCGAATCCAAACTGTTCTACAATCCAATCCGTTGTTCCTTTGAAACCATTACAAGATAATTATGGTATCAAACGCGTGGTTTATAGTACTTACCAAGCAGTTTCAGGGGCTGGGCGTGATGGAATCAGTGATTTAGAGAACGGAACAAGGAATACGTTCCCTTATGAAATTAACAAAACTGTTATCCCACAAATTGATGTCTTTCTTGAAAACGGAAATACAAAAGAAGAACAAAAAATGATTGACGAAACACGTAAAATATTAGGTAAAGCTTCATTACCTGTAACTGCAACTGCAGTACGTGTTCCTATCAAAACATCCCATGGTGTCTCAATAAATATTGAATTAGAAAAAGAATTTGATATTAAACAAATTCGTACTGAGATCGGAAACATTGACGGTGTAATTCTTGCAGACAACCCCGAAAAATTAGATTACCCTCTACAATCTGTTGCAGAAGAAACAGACAATGTATATGTTGGACGAATTCGCCGTGATGAATCAGTAAAAAATGGATTAAATCTGTTTGTTGTTGCTGATAATTTACGTAAAGGAGCGGCAACAAACTCTGTTCAAATTGCTGAGTCTCTTATCAAACGCGAAATAATATAATAAAATTAAAAACGACACATTCACCTCTTAAAAAAGGCAATTGTGTCGTTTTTTTTGTTGCTTACTTGAATATATCTGTTAACTTATTTTTATAAGTGATGTAAAGATTTTTCATAGCTCTAGAACTAGCAGTATATAAAATTCGTTTATCACGTTGTGTCATATAATTATCGTCTGATGCATTATGAATTAAAACATTATCAAACTCTAATCCTTTCGACAAACTAATAGGTATAACATTCATATTTAACTTTTCGAGTTGTTTTTTGTCGATTAAAGCCTCGAGATATTCAGCCTCTTCCATTGTTTTTGTAATAATGGTTAATTTCATTTCGTCTAATTCATGATTGATATCTTTAAGTAGATTTAAATAATCTTCAGATGTATTAATTTCAAACATCTTTGGTTCACTTCCAGCTGGGCGGATTGGTACTATTTCCCATGATTCATTATTCGTTGCTAGGCGGTTGAATAGTCTAGTTATTGATCCACTTGAACGGTAGCTGTTAACTAATTGGTATAGTTTAACTTGTTCTGATCGACTTGAGAAGTTAGCTATAATATCATTAAACTGAATGTTAGCATTAAAAATCGCTTGGTTCTCATCCCCAACCATAGTAAACGCACTTCTCGGGAATAGACTAGCTAATAATCTAATTTGTGCTGCTGTGTAATCTTGAACTTCATCAACTAAAACAAATTTCATTTTTGGTATAGCTATCTTTTCGATATATCGATTATAGATGTATAGCATGACTACTCCCTCATCCATATTCACTGTTCCATCTTGATTGAATTGATACTCTTCATTCGTATATTGAGTATATAAATTTGAAAATATAGCTCGTAAATTAATCCATGATAAATCATTCAGTTCTCGCGTTACTTTACTGTATTGAATACGCACGTACCTATTCGCATATTTATTAATTGTATGTTCTGAATCATCAGTGATTAATTCATTAAAGAACTTTTGCTGTAAAGATTCTGGTAAGGACATAACTCTATCAATAATCGTTGTTTTCTTAGCTTGTTTTGTCATTCTTCTTTGCCAATTACTTGCTAACAACTGTCTAGTTGCTTGCATACGGACAATTAGCGGTGAGCTGTCCGGCGTTTCTTTAAAAGTACTTAATATCCTATTAGGTGAGACAATTACTTTGTCTTTACGTAATATTGGCTCAAAAAAATCCATCTGATTCAAAATTAACTCCTCAGCATTATCAATAAAATCAACAAAAGATTCATTGCGAATAATTTCAGTTTGTTGAGGTACATCATGTTGACTAATACGATGGAAATATGCTTGTTCACTTTCAAGCTTCAACGTTAAGTTTTTATCAACGAATTGAAGGAGTGTCATATTTAAAGGTGTTCTCTCTCCCAAGGAAGGTAAAACATTCGAAATATACGATACAAAATGCTCATTTGGTGAAAGGATTAAGATATTATCCGATGTTATTTCTTTACGATACGAATAAAGTAAATAAGCTATACGTTGCATAATTGTAGATGTTTTTCCACTTCCTGCAACACCATTGACTAAAATAATGGGATGCTGGGTGTCACGAATAATAACATTTTGTTCACTTTGAATCGTTGATGTAATATCTTGCATCAAGTTAGAACTATCCTGTTCTAATGCTTCTAATAGCACATCATCTTGTATAGCAACTGATGTATCAAAAAACTTCAATAAAGTATCTTTTTCAATAACGAATTGTCTACGTTTATCGATTTCAACGTCTATTGTATGGTCATTTACCACATACGAGGATTCGCCCGTTGTATTATTATAAAATAATTCCGCTATAGGTGAACGCCAATCATATACAAACTTTTCATTATTATCATCGCCAAAACTATTAATTCCAATATAGAATGATTCTGCCGCTTCTCCATCTAAAAAATCAACGTTTATTTTTCCAAAATATGGGGCTTCAAGCGATCTATGTACATTCTCTAATATCCTTTCAGAAGATATAATTCTAGAATTCATTTGGTCTATTTCTCTGTTCTTCATCTCAATTGTCGAGAAAGTATCCATATTGTCAGCAAAACTACTGAAATCAATTCTAACATCTTCGGACATCTTTTGAACAAAAGCAAGACCATCTTCACGTGCTTCTTTTATAAATGCTGTTAACTCTTCTCGGCTTTGTAACATTTTGTTGTATACAAAGTCTAAATAATCAGCTTCAAAAGCAAATTCTTTCTCGTAATCATGCGTACTGTTCTGAGTCATATACTACATTCCCCTTTTCTTTACTGTATCTTGTTGCGAAATTGCCGGATAGCTATCTTATACTGATTAGCGATATAAAGCAACAACAAAATAGCTACCGTTAGCTAAAAAGCAGTTAACGATAGCTATAACGTTAATTAAATTCTGGTAAATATTAGTTTAAATCCACGCCATCTTTGCGATAGATGTATTTTGGTTCATTTAATTCATCATTAAAAGATACAACTAAATCATGCTCTCGGAAAAACCATTCATCATCTTTCTCAACAAAGAATAATAAACCATTCTCTGAAGTAAACTCTACAAGTGTAGAACGTGGTTCAGATGGTTCAATTTGTAGAGCAAATGATTCATGTACGGGACTACTTCCATAAATCATTGCTTTAAATCGAATCCCTGCACCCTCAGCACGACCCACTTCTTCTTCGAACCACTTGATTGCTTTATCTTCAATAATTAATTCCATATGTATGTGCGCGACTAAAAAAGTCACTTCCTCCTTTATAAATATCTTTAGTTAAAGTATAAATGACTTTTATGACAATAACCACTTTTTTGATTATTAAACAAGTTCATGCTGATAAGCATATATTGTTGCTTGTGTTCGATCATTCACTTCAAGCTTTGATAATATATTTGAAACATGCGTTTTTACTGTTTTTAATGTAATAAATAGCTCATCGGCAATTTCTTGATTCGTATATCCCTTAGATACTAAAAGTAATACTTCTAATTCTCGATTTGTTAAATCATCATGTGCTTGTTTTTGTCGTGACTTATCTTCATATTCTAATAACTTGCTCGTCACTTCGGGTCCCATCACTGTATCTCCACCGTAAGTTGCACGAATTGCATCGGCAATTTCACTTGCCGATGACGTTTTTAATAAATAACTTTTCGCTCCCGCTTTAATTGCAGGATACACTTTTTCATCATCGATAAAAGATGTGACAATAATTATCTTTGCTTCGGGCCACTCTTCCATTATCTTCTGTGTTGATTCAACGCCATCCATCACGTCCATAACGAGATCCATCAAGATGATATCTGGTTTTAAATCAAGTGCATGGTGATAACCCATTAATCCGTTCTCAGCTTCACCTATAACCTGGATATCTGGTTGTACGTTTAGATAAGATGATACACCTAAACGCACCATCTCGTGATCATCCACTAGTAATACTTTAATCATAAATTAACCTCTCTTTTCGAAATTGGTATTTGTATATCTATAGATGTCCCTTTGCCATTCGAACTAATTAGATTCAACGTTCCTCCTAGACTTTTAACACGTTCTTCCATATTACGAAGTCCATAGTTTCCTTTTTGTTTAGCTGTTTTCACATCAAAACCTTGACCATTATCAATGATTTTCAATTGAATGGAATGGATATCTTGAGTTAAATAGATTTCGAATTTTGTCGCTTTTGAATGTCTCATTGTGTTAGACATCGCTTCTTGGACAATACGGAATAGATGATCTTCGATTCCACTATCAACTTTAACTGGTGCTAGACTCCAGTGGATTTCCATAGGTATCTTAGTATCCAATTCTTGTAATAGGTGTTTAATACCTTGATCCAATCTTTGATCCAACAAATCTACAGGTCTCAGATGTAATAATAGAGCTCGCATTTCAGTCTGAGCATTACCTATAATTTCTTCGACTCGAATAACTGAATCATATATAGGCAATTCTTCTCTCTTAGTAACATCACTAATAGCTGATATCATCATTGTTGCAGCAAAAAGTTGCTGGCTAACCGAGTCATGTAGCTCTCGAGCAATTCTGTTTCGTTCATTTTCTATAATTTCTTCTTTTGTATCTTCACCAACAAAAACAGGAGCAGCAGTGTACTCTTGTAAGTCCGAGGATAATTCAACAATCTTATCTCGTAAACGATTTATATCTTTCGAAGTTTGTCGTGAAGCGTCAAACCAATTGCCTCCTTGCAATTCTTTGCGAAAAATTTCATTTTGATACTTACCTAATAACAACCAGTTTATTCGAGCTCTAATTTGTTCAAATGGCGAACTTAAAGCCACAGTTAGTATAATAGCAAGCACAATACTCAATGTTAAGATAGATGCGAGTATAATTAGATAAACTGGTATTTGGAAGAATTCAACGGTGAATACTTCAGATAGTGTTATTAATTTTAACTCATAAATTAATAAACTAAAGATAATAACGATAACTGTCGTAAAGCTAAGAAATTGAAATAAGAATAAATGTGTCCATAAACGGAAATTCATAATATAATCACCTCAACATCTCCGAACGTAACCGATATTATCACATTAACTTTTCGATTTGAATTACTATAATCTGGACTCATCCAACGGAAATTGTCAGCAGTTAAAGAGTATCTCTGCGATTCAAAAACAACCCCTCCAGAAATCGTACTGATATTTAACTTCACTCCAATTTCATTTGGGATTATCAACCGTGTTCGACCGAACATCTTTCTGATCACGATGGTTGTTTCACCTTGAGGTAAAATAGTATTTCCAAAATCTAAAATATGACTGCCTCCGAACATAACGATATTTACATCATCCCATTCGTAATTCAACATCTTCTCTTTGTAAGATTCGAATATTGATTCTTGTTTTAATATCGTTCTTTGCTCACTCTGAGGTTCAATAAGTTGAATACCATAATAATTACTTTCAGTTTTCTTAGGCAGGATTAAAGCATCTCTAAAGTGTATTAATTCATTGCCGTCCTTACTTTTAAATAATATTAAGAATAACACTATTGCTAGTAACAATACCCAGATTGATCGAATCAAAAGCAAACTAAGTATTAATAAAAATAATCCAGCAACAAATATAAGTAGTCTAATAATCCGATTTCCAATAAATAATCCGAAAATAAAAAAAATAAAGGAAAGTCCAACGAGTCCAAAAGTTTTCCAATCTAACAATATATCAAATAAAATAATGACAAGACTAATTGAAAATACAATAAAAATGTTTTGTTTCAAAAATTTTTGCATAAAAACACCTCTGTTCTCTAGAAATATTATAACAGATTCCTGAGTAAAAAAAGAATCTTCCTTAATTTTAATATAGCCCAAAATACATCAGTATGTAAAAATAAAATAAATCGTTATATTTCTGCGGCAAGAACAGTTTAATAATGATGCGTTATAGTCACCTGCTTTCACTTAAAGTGAGGTACGGTAGAGTTGAGGTCGACTTTGCGTATATAAGTTCTAAGGAGCGAACAGCGATGTACAGATTCTGTAACACAGTGAGACGTAAGCACAATAAGTAGGCGGTAACCTAGGCGATTAACTGTAGTCGTCGTTCTCACTACGGTAACCGATTCATTCTCAGTGCAGTGAGCGAGTTGTTTTGTTTTCATATAAAAAACAGGTCTGCCCTTTAAAAAGGACAAACCTGCTTTTATTCATTCAATACAGACTACTAATCAGCAGCTTCAATTTTGATGATTTTCACATCAAATGATCCACCTGGAGTTTGAATTGAAACAACATCATTCAATTTACGTCCTAAAATAGCTTGTGCAATAGGCGAATCATTTGAAATCTTATAATCTAGTGGGTCTGCTTCAGCGCTACCTACAATTGTATACGTTTCTTCGTCCCCATCTGGCACTTCAACGAAAGTTACTTTACGACCTAAAGATACTTCATCTTTCGCAACATCTTTATCGTCAATAATTTCTGCAAAACGAATCATATTCTCGATACTCGAGATACGACCTTCTACAAATGCTTGCTCATCTTTAGCAGATTCGTATTCAGAGTTCTCTGATAAATCCCCAAAACTTCTTGCAATTTTGATACGCTCGATAATTTCTTTACGTTTATTAACTTTTAAATCTTCTAATTCTAGTTCTAATTTCTCTTTACCTTCTAAAGTCATTGGATAGACCTTTTGATCCATGTGATTCTCTCCTTCTTGAAACGATAGGAATAAGATAGCACGTTACATTCC
This sequence comes from Aerococcaceae bacterium DSM 111021, assembly GCA_020112395.1. Lineage (NCBI taxonomy): Bacteria > Bacillati > Bacillota > Bacilli > Lactobacillales > Aerococcaceae > Aerococcaceae bacterium DSM 111021. The sequence goes on from JACCEK010000001.1 coordinate 456,800, forward strand.
ATATTTCAATATATATTTAGTTTTTTTATAAAAAAGAATTATAAATGACCGTAATATTACTTATAGGCTTCAATCATTTATCTCATTATTTTTGATTCAAGATTGTTCCAATCTTCGTTGTTAATAAGTCAATTGCAACTTGATTGTAACCACCTTCTGGCACAATAATATCAGCATAACGTTTAGTAGGTTCAATGAATTGATGAAACATCGGTTTTACTACTTCAACATATTGCGTAATGACTGATTCAACCGTTCTACCTCGTTCATTAATATCACGAAGTATTCTTCTCGCTAGACGGATATCATCGTCTGTATCGACATATACCTTAATGTCCATTAGATCACGGATGCGTTTATCATCCAAAATTAATATACCTTCAACAATGATTACATCTCGTGAAACTTCTTTGACAGTTTTAGAACTGCGCGTGTGATTAGTAAAATCATACACAGGTTTCTCGATAGCTCCCCCATCAATCAAAGTTACTAAATGTTCATAAAACAAATCGTTATCAAACGCTAAAGGGTGATCGTAATTTGTTTTTAGTCGTTCTTCAAACGGTAATTCACTTTGGTTTTTATAATAATGATCTTGCTGTAACAACATTACTGATAGTCCTTCGAAAGTCTCAAGTATACGACTACTTACACTCGACTTCCCACTCCCAGAACCACCGGAAACGCCAATTACTACTGGTTTCGTCCCCATAAACAATCTCGCTTTCTATATTTAATTATTACTTTAGATGAGTTTTGTATTTTTTACTCAGCTTGGTCCTCTGTAATTTCTTCGACCTCAACATCTTCTTCGTTATTTACACTCTCATCATCAGCTACTTCAGCTTCGATAGATGCTTGTCGGCTATTAACATACTCTTCGACTAAGGCATCATGCTCTTCGATCGTACTTGAATAATAAATTTCTTGCGTATCAATATCAGCAACAAAATAGTAATAATCATTCCAAGTAGGATAAATAGCTGCAACAATTGCTTGATAACTCGGTGTTCCAATTGGACCCGGTGTGATTCCATCATACATATATAAGTTATATGGAGAATCAACTTCTAAATCTGTATATGTAACAAACTCTCTATGTTCACCTAGAGCGTACAATACTGTGACGTCAGATTGTAATGGCATTCCCACTTCTAAGCGGTTATAGAACACGCCTGAGACAATGCCACGATCCTCTTCTGTAATTGCTTCCCGCTCAATAATCGATGCAAGAGATAATACCTCGTGATAAGAAAGATAAGTATTATCTAAATCATCCACTAATCGTTGATAATTTAAGTTAGATGCTCCAACCATTTCAGTTATTAATTCTTTTGCCGTCATTCCTACAAAATAATCATAAGTAGCGGGGAATAAATAGCCCTCTAATGTATAGATTAGGTTCTCTAACTGGGTAACTTCTTCAAGCAATGATGGGAATTGACTTTGGAGTGAAGCAATGAACTCTTCATCTTGCACAGTTTCCATAAATTCTTCTTCAGTAATAGCTGTATTTTCATTAACTACTGAAGCAATTTCCTCAATGGTTGCTCCCTCAATGACTGTAACTGTTGTATCTGCATCTACAAAGATAGGTTCTCCACCTGCTTGGATAGTTTCTAGAACTTGCTCTGCATCCATTGACGGTGAAAACTCATAATGTCCAGCTTGTAGTGCTTCTTCGTTATTCGCCTTCATATAAATCCCGAAAATATCGGCTTGGCGTATAATACCATTCTCTTTTAAAATATCAGCTACATCATCGGATGTACTATCAAATGGAATTGTTACTTCTGTTATTTGATTATTATCCGAATTAACAGGACTTAAAGCTTTTGTTATATAAAAATATCCAAAAACAACTGTACTTATTGTAATAACTATAATAAGTAAAATTATGATTCGGACGATCCGATTCGTCCATAATCTTTCTTTGACTCTTTCGGTCTCAGTCTCCTTGGCTCGTTGTTTTATATCTTCCCAAGATTCTTTTGACATAGTCTCTCCTTTATTGTGAACATTTTATACTGAAAGATTATAACAAATATGCATTAGTATTACCATAAAACTTCTATTACAAAAACATCACACTTTTACCGACTGGTAAATGTGTGACGTATTATAAATCATTCTATTGTTTTTAATTACTCGTCTTCATCCAATAAGAACGTATTCAGAACTTCTTCAACCATATCCCATTCTTCTTCATTTTGGATAGGTTGTAGAGCACCAGTCGTTCCATCAGCAGCTTCCGTGTATGAAAATGCTTGTAATTCAACATCTTCTTCATCAATTGTACCTGCTGGATATACTAAGACATAACTCTTTTTGAAGTCTTCCGAATCAAAAGTGAATAAAATCTCATAAAGAGACTCATTCCCTTCTTCATCAAAGATAGTAATATATTCATGTTCATTATGATGTTCGTGGTTGTGTTCGTTGTCCATATTTAAGTAATCTCCTTATATTATAGTTGTGGTTGTGAATCTAAATAATTTTGTAAAATAATAACAGCTGCTACTTTATCAATGACTTGTTTACGTTTCTTCCGAGAAACATTCCCCTCATTAATCAACATTTTTTCAGCTTGAGAAGTTGTTAATCGCTCATCTTGATAAACAATTTTAATATCTGGATGATGTTCTTTAACAAGTTCTCCAAATCGCATTGATGCTTCTGCTCTTGGCCCAATCGAGTTATTCATATTTTTTGGCAAGCCTATGACAACTGTACTGACATTTTCTGATTTAATAATTTCATTAAGACGGTCAATCCCAAATTCATTCGCATCTTCATCAATTCGTATCGTTTCCAAGCCTTGAGCTGTCCAACCGAGTAAGTCGCTTAAAGCAACGCCAACAGTCTTAGAACCAACATCTAGTCCCATAGATCTTTGATATTTGCTCATTAACGTTCTTCTTGTGTTAGATAAAATTCAACTAACTTCTCCATAATCTCATCACGTTCATGGCGACGTATTAAGTTACGTGCATCACGGTGACGAGGTATATATGCAGGGTCTCCAGAAAGTAAATAACCAACTATTTGATTAATTGGGTCATACCCTTTTTCTTCAAGTGCGCTATAGACTATCTCCAATGTTTCTCTAACTGTGTGTTTATTTATATCGTCCAGTTTGAATAATATTGTTTCATCTAATGATTGCATCGCTTTCACCAAACCTTTCATATCTGTAAAGCCATCGATTTTTGACCATTGCGATGTACTTCAAGTTAACAACATTCTAACATACTTTGAGTATAAATACTCACCAAATACAATTGTAAAATAGATTTTGTAAAGAGAATGTCATAATTCCCTTATAATAAACTAATAGATTCAAAATCGTTGTGTGAAGCGCAATGAGAAAAAACTATTTTCTTTAATTAGAACGGCTCATTTGCAATCTATCTAAAGATAGCATAGAAATTCATAGTGAACCCTTCCCTAGTTAATATCGTTGCTTTCACACATTAATGAGTTTTTATATTAGATAAAACTATGCTTCAGATAGAGTAGATATGATTGCTTCTGGTATTGCAGCAATCATATCAGGAATACCTGCAGGGTTTTTCCCTCCAGCTTGAGCCATCTGTGGACGGCCGCCACCACCACCGCCAATTAGATTCGCTAATGGTTTAATGATGTCTCCTGCTTTCGTTCCTTTTGCTATGGTCTCATCATCGACGAATACTAATAACGTCGCTTTATCTTCTTGGTTCGAAACTGCAACTAAAACATTAGAAACTTGTTTTTCACGCCATACGTCACCTAATTGACGTAAACCGTCTACGGATTGATTGTCTTGACTAACACTTACAAATGTTACGCCTTCAACTTCTTGTACGTCATTGAATAAGTTTCCAGATTCTTCTTGCAATAATTTTGCAGAAAGTGATTCAACCTTAGAATGAGCTTCTTTTAGCTCATCTTGTAATTGATTGATTCGAGGTAATAGTTGTTGAGCTTGCTTAACTTTTAATTCAGCTTGAACCGCTTGAAGCATTGATTCTTTTTCTTGGTAATATACAATTGCAGCTTGTCCTGTTAAAGCTTCAATACGTCGGATACCAGCGCCAATTCCTGATTCACTTACTAATTTGAATGTAGCAATATCATTTGTATTCGATACATGCGTTCCACCACATAGCTCAATTGATTCATTACCAATATTTACAACTCGAACGACATCACCGTATTTTTCACCAAATAGTGCCATTGCTCCTAAAGCTTTTGCTTCGTCGATAGACATTTCTGTAATATCCACATTTACTGCATTTTGAATAAAGTCATTTACATACATTTCGATTTGTTTTAATTCTTCATCAGTCACTTTACCAAAGTGCGAGAAGTCAAAACGTAAACGATCTGGACCAACATACGAACCAGCTTGGTTAGCATGTTCTCCTAAAATAGTCTTAAGAGCTTGGTGTAATAGGTGAGTAGCCGTATGGTTTTGATTTGTTTTTAGACGTGTTTTGCTATTCACTACTAAGGTATATGATTGTCCTTGATTCAGACGCATACTAATAGGTTTTACTTTATGCATATACTGACCATTAGGTGCTTTTTGGACATCATTCACTTGAGCAATTAATTCATCACCATCATAGATGCCACCTGAATCAGCTACTTGTCCACCCATTTCTGCATAGAAAGGACTGCGATTAAAGAATACCCATGCTTCTTCATTGACTGGCAGATGGTCTAAGTTGTCTTCATCTTTAACGATTGCTTTAATTGTCGCGTCACTTGATAACTGACCATGCCCAACAAACTCAAAGTCAGTTGTCACAGCTTTTAAAGCCTCTGATTGCACTGACATACTATCTTCATTAGATCTTGCCGCTCTCGCACGCTCACGTTGTTTGTTCATCTCAACTTCAAAGCCTTCATTATCAACAGTAAAATTGTTATCTAAAGCCATTTCTTCTGTCAATTCTAACGGGAAACCAAATGTATCGTATAATTGGAAAGCTTGTTTTCCAGATACGATTGTTTTTCCTTCTTCTGTCAATTGTGACAAGATGTTTTCTAATTGTAGTTCACCGTCTCCGATTGTTTCATGGAAACGTTCTTCTTCGTTCTTAATAACTGTTTGAACAAAATCAGCTTTCTCTACTAATTCTGAATAATAATCACCCATAATTTCTGTGATTGTTGGTACTAAATCACTTAAGAATAATGTCGTAATTCCCAAACGACGACCATGCATAACACTACGACGGATTAAACGACGAATGATATAACCGCGCCCTTCGTTTGATGGCAATGCTCCGTCACTAATCGCAAATGCTACAGCACGAATATGGTCAGCTATTACTTTAAAGCTAACTTTTTTATCACTGGTTTCATTATATTTGATACCATCTGTTAACGTTTCAATGCGCTCGATAATTGGCATAAATAAATCAGTTTCAAAGTTTGTTGGAGTATCTTGAATAACTGAGACTAAACGCTCTAACCCCATACCAGTATCAACGTTTTTATGTGGTAATGGAACATACGTATCGTCAGGCATATGGTTAAATTCAGAGAATACTAGGTTCCAAATTTCTAACCAACGCTCGTTTTCTCCTCCTGGATAGTTCTCTGGATCGTCTTGTGATAAATTATTGTATTCTTCACCACGATCATAAAAAATCTCCGTATCAGGTCCACATGGTCCAGCTCCGATATCCCAAAAGTTATCCTCTACTGGAACCAAGTGTGAGCTGTCAAAATTAGGAATAGCTTCCCATAGTTCTTTAGATTCTAAATCTTCTGGATAGTAAGTCACATATAACTTCTCTGGTTCGAACCCTAGCCATTTGTCACTTGTTAAAAACTCCCATGCCCATTCGATAGCTTCTTCTTTGAAGTAATCTCCAATAGAAAAGTTACCTAACATTTCGAATAAAGTATGGTGTCTTGCTGTGACTCCTACATTTTCAATGTCATTGGTACGGATACTTTTTTGAGAATTGGTAATTCTTGGATTTTCTGGTGTTTCAGTTCCATCAAAATATTTTTTTAGAGTTGCTACACCAGAGTTAATCCATAATAAAGTGGGATCGTTTACTGGAATTAATGATGCACTAGGACGTACACCGTGGCCTTTGTCTTTAAAATATGTTAAAAATAAATCTCTAATCTCTGTACTTGTCAATTGTTTCATCTAATCACTCCCTAAAATAATAAAAGAGCCGTTATATGCAAGGGCGACAATCGCGGTACCACCTCGCTTATAACAACTCAAGTTCTTATATCTCAATTGCCGTTAACGCCGACTTACGCTAATTTTTCAATTAGATTTACATGAGGAGCATCAAACTTGTCGTTTCTTCCACCAACCGAAACGTCTCTGTATTTAAGTGTGATATAGTCTCAAATCGCTTATATTATACATAATTAGTCTATTTAATGTCAACTATAAGTAGACTGTATTCGACGTTTACTTAATAAAAATATTTATCTATGACTTGAACGATACCATCTTCGTCATTCGTTCCGGTTATATCGTCAGCAATACTCTTAAGATAATCAGATGCATTCCCCATTGCAACACCGACTCCTGCTATTTCAATCATTGGTGCGTCGTTATTACCATCGCCTACAGCAACTACTTCGCTGATATCAACACCCATATGATCACAAAGTCGTTGTAAACTCAGACCTTTAGACACATCTTTATGCATAAATTCTAAGAAATAATTTTTAGATGTTGCAGCATTTGTAGCTTGTCCGAATTTCCCTTTTAATTCATCGTTATGTTTTGCGACAATCTCAGGATCGCCAACTGCAATGAACTTCAAATCTTCTTTTTCAAGATTATTTGCATACTCGCTGTCGTAAATTGTTTCTAATCCAGTTAATTCTCCTTCAATGTGACTATAATCATTTTCTTTACTTAGATAAACTTCATTATCGCCGTAGGCAATCAATGCTAAACCAGTATCATGGATATACTGAACAAGTGATTTCTGCTCTTTTAACTCCATGCGTTGACTGAATAGTTCTTCACCACTTTCCATATTCGTTACTACTGCTCCGTTAAAAGATACAGCATAAGATTTATATTGGTTTAATAACAGTTCTTCAGCTTTTTCAACAGCAGATTTTGTTGGTCTACCCGTCGCTAATACTAATATAAAGCCATCCTCTTGGAATTTCATTAATTTTTCTTTAGTTACAGAACTCATTTCGTGATTACTATTTAATAAAGTATCATCAATATCTAAGACAAGCATTTTGTATGACATAAATACACTCCTTAATTAATCTCTTTATTTAACTCCCCTATAAAGTAACAAATAATAGTTTACTCTCTTTTATCAAGTTAAATCAGACATATTGTACCATATTTTATGCTCTTTAATGAGAATATAACAAATTTTATCATTTAATTTTTACATAAACCCTATTGTCAAAACGATGACAAAATATGACAATAGAACTACTTCTTTATTAAAGCTTGAACTTTCAGTATAATCAAAAATAGATATTTAAATAGAAATAATGAGGTGTCCTATGACAAATCGTGTACATATAATTTGCCATCCTGAAGCTGGCGGAGGAAATGGCAAAATCGTATTAAAAAAACTTCATGCTGAATTAGATAGTTTTCAAATGGAATATATAACTTATCTAACTGATTATTCAACTCACGCTGAAATTTTAACTGAACAATTAGTCAACCGTGGTCATAAAGAATATGACTCATACTTAATGGTTGTCGGTGGAGACGGTACATTGCATGAAGTGGTTCAATCTTTATTAAAGAATAATAAACTTATTCCCGTTACGTTTATTCCGGCTGGAACGGGTAATGATTTTTACAGAAACTGGCAAAAAAACCACTCAATTAGAGAGATTATTGAAACGATGTTATTCTCTGATTCACCAGTATCAATCCCAATTTTCACTTATAAAAATCTCATCACTGAGCGTCAAGGTCTTATTTTAAATAACATGGGATATGGATTTGATGCTGAGGCAAATTTCCGTGCGCAGAATCTTTTAGATAACTCCTTTCTGAATAAATTTGGTCTTAGAAAACTATCTTACTTAATTGGTCTACTAGTTAGCTTACCTAATATTCGTCATTTTGACGTCTCTGGTGAAATCGATAATCATCAATTTCATTATAATGATGTCAGCTTAGCTACGATTATGAATTCGCCGACATTAGGCGGTGGGATTAACATTGACCAACTTACAAAGCCAGAAAATAATGAAATAGCTCTTGTAATATATCACGAAATAAAATGGTCTTCGATATTCGATATATTAGCTAAAGTGTTAGTCACTAACAAAACGTATGAATCTAAAAATATTGACCGCTTTACTGGTCAGAATCTTAGATTAAGCATTACTGATCCAATAAGGGGTCACGTAGATGGAGAGGTGATACCTGAAATGCCTGTTAATATTGAGGTAACCTTATCATCTTATCCATTTTATTTACCTAAATAAAAGGAGTTGGATTTAAAAGTTATGAACGAAATTTTACAAAATAAATGGTTAGATACAAATCTGATTAAAGATATCCAAGCAACACAACCTGTCTTTTGGGAGAATGAACTTAAGATTCCGTTTGATGAAGCGGTTGAAAAGGTAGAATATTCAAAAAAAGATGTTGATAAAGCTGAGGCACGTTTAAAACGGTTTGCTCCTTTCATTAGCAAAGCTTTCCCTGAAACAGCTATTAATAATGGTTTGATTGAATCAAACTTTACTGAAATTAATACAATGAAAGAGTTCATAGAAGATACATATGACATAAATATTAGTGGGAAACTACTATTAAAACGTGATGATACATTGCCAATTGCTGGTACAATTAAAGCTCGTGGTGCCATCTATGAAGTATTAAAACATGCTGAAAATCTTGCTTTAGAAAACGGCTTACTTGAGTCAACTAAGGACAATTATGAGCAGTTCTTAAATGAAGAATTCAATGATTTTTTTAGCCAACATAAAATCATGGTTGGAACGACAGGTAATTTAGGTATCAGTGTCGGTGTCATGGGTGCGAAATTAGGCTTTAATGTAACTGTTCATATGTCTACTGAAGCTAAGCAATGGAAAAAAGATTTACTACGCTCTAGGGGTGTGAATGTCGTTGAACATCAAACTAACTTTACAGAAGCAGTCACTCAAGGTAGAGCTGAATCTCAAAATGATCCATCATACTTTGTCGATGATGAACATTCTATTGAATTATTCTTTGGCTACACAGTTGCTGGGAATCGATTAGCCAAACAACTAGAAGATGCAAATATCAAAGTAGATTCTGAGCATCCCCTGTTTGTGTATTTACCTTGTGGGATTGGCGGAAGTCCTGGTGGTATTAGTTTTGGTCTTAAACAAATTTATGGAGATAATGTTCACTGTATTTTTGCAGAGCCAACTCAAATGCCTTCTATGCTATTAGGTTTGGCTACGCGAGAATTTGATGGTGTTACTGTTGATGACTTTGGTATTGAATCACGAACAATAATGGATGGCTTAGCCGTCCCTCGAACATCTGGGCTTATCTCACGCATAATGCAATATTACTTTGATGGTGGCTACACTATTACTGAGCATGAGTCGATGCGTTTATTAGCCAAAATGATTGATTTAGAAGCTATTTCTTTAGAACCTGCTGCATTAGCTGGTGTTGTCGGTGTAGCTCGAATGCTAACGACAGAATCTGGTCAAGAATTTTTAACTAAGCATCAACTCCATTCTAAATTGGAGAATGCTACACATATCGCTTGGGCCACAGGCGGCAGTATGGTTCCGGATGTTGATATGCAAGCTTTCTATTTACAAGGTAAGGATGTAGACAATATCTAATTAGAATTAAATCCCATAAGGCATTCATTTATTTGATTATCTTATGGGATTTATTTTTATTTCCATAGATTATCGTATTTATTTGCCATTTAAAACTTATAGCCATATAATTTAATTAACAAATAGGAGGCGTTTTAAATGAGAAAGTTTTTGAAATACATTATTACTAGTGGTCTTTTACTTTCTTCAATATCATTAACTGGTGTTGAAGTCAGCGCAGTGGAAAGTATCGATGAAGCGAATGGTGTACGTGATTCATTGTATGAAACTATAGGAAGTCAGACAGAAATTGGTAATTCTGAAGAAATTATAGATACCTTAGCTTCTTCATTTGATGAAAAGAATAAAGACTTTAAATCAGGTAAATCGTTCACTTTCATGTTGTTTCAAGCTGGCCCAGAGGAATCTTCTGTACTTGCAGATGCTGAAGTCAATTATGATGACCAACAAGCTTTGAATGATATCATTGCACTATTCGAATCAAATAGTGGTACAGGTTCAACATCTCAGGAAGTAGCATATTCTAAGAACTATGACCCTTACTTAATTTATACAACTGAATCCGAAGATTCTGATTGGATAGAACAAGAATTTCCTAATCCTGATGAATTCACAATGAACCCCGATTACTTTGGATTAGTTGGTGGTGTTAGTAGTATATTCGAAAATGCCCAAAATAAAGACTTCGATTACGCTATTTATGAAACAGATTCAACATATTTATTTTACTCAGAAGATACAAATTTAAGTGTGATGGATGCCTTTGGAGCTGAATACAGCTTGGAATTAGATAATGTTACTGAAGAGGATTTGTCAAAAGAGGTTATTATTTCATTAGATAAGGATAGCTTATTTTTAAATTCTGTATATTTTAATATGGAAGGCGTTGTGAATGTTGAAATTCATACTGTCGTGGATAATCACGGTGAGTATGATGTCGATCATTTCGAAACTTTTATCGAAAGTTTATAATTTAATAAAAAAGCGAGAAAACTAGTTACAATAAACTAGTTTTCTCGCTTTTTATCATTTTAATGAATCCATGAAATCGTAAGGTGTGACCCCTTCCATGTTTATCATTGGATCAATCTGATTTATGGTAGCTTCGTTTAGTTTTAACTCTAATTCTTCTTCTTCTTCTTCTTCGGCTATCTTTACTTTTTCTACAGAAGATATCTCTGACTCTTTTTCAGACTGGTCAGGCAGCTCTGATATATCGCGTTTCTCTTCTTCATCACTTTCAGGCTCTTCACTATCTTCTTCATCAAACTGAACCTTCAATAAGTCACGTAAAAATGTCCTGCGTGGTTCTTTTTGACTCGTTACTGCTTTGTAGAAACTATCTGGATTCCCTATCATAATCAAACTAGACTGTGCTCGCGTGATTGCGGTGTATAAGATATCTTTTTGAAGCAATCTAGAGAACATGTCTACAAGTGGCAGTATGACAAGTGGGTATTCGCTTCCCTGTGCTTTATGGATAGATGTACAATATGCCAAAGTTAATTGATCTAAATCCGACTTTTTATAGATAAGTTCAGCATTATCAAAAGAGACCGTAATTTCTTCAACTTTTGAATCAGTTTCTTTTTTAAAATGAATGGATTCAATTCTACCTATGTCTCCATTATAAACGCCATCTTCTGAATTATTTATTAATTGTAAGACTTTATCCCCTACTCTAAACACTGTATCAAAATGATTTATCTCGCGTTTTCTAGGTTGAGGTGGATTCAATAATTCTTGTAGTAATGTATTTAGTGCATTGATTCCGGCAGGTCCTTTATACATTGGTGCTAAAACTTGCAAGTTTGTCGCATCAAATCCTTTTTTCTTTGCCGCAACTATAATCTGCTTTACGACGTGGCCAATTTGTTGACTTGGTGATTGTATAAATGAACGATCATGTTGTTTCATTAAAAAATCTTCCGGCAATTGACCTTGACGAATTGTGTGAGCTAGTTTAATAATCGTACTATCTTGAGCTTGACGATATATTTTTTCCAGCCGAAGAACGGGTAATACATCCGATTCAATCAAATCACTAAAAACTTTTCCAGGGCCAACTGATGGTAACTGATCTTTATCCCCTACAAAAACAACTTGAAGATGATACGGTATCGCTTGAACAAGCCAATTCATCAACCAAGTATCCACCATGGACATTTCATCAACAATTAACAAAGATCCTTCTAGCTCTGTCGCATGAAACTCGTCTACTTGTGAATCACGATTAAACCCAATTAATCGATGGATTGTAGATGCAGGCAGGCCGGTTGTTTCTTGCATACGTTTAGCTGCTCGTCCTGTTGGTGCTGCGAGTAAAACAGGATTTTCATCTACTTTCTTCATTGCTTGGTCCAAATCATAATCGTGTAAGATAGAATGTAGTAGAATAACACCTTTAATTAAGGTCGTTTTCCCCGTACCGGGACCTCCAGTAATCACTGATATTGGTGATTGTATTGACGTCTTTAAAGCTTTTTGTTGACTCTCATCATATTTAATTCCACTTATCTTAATGACTTCTTCAATAGCTTCATCTATCTCGTCTTCTTCAAAACGTTCAATTTGTTCATATTGATAGTAATTATCGATTTTTTTTACGATATTAAGTTCTGCAAAGTATAAACTTGGAATCATCAAGTTATCGACTAAGCGCATTAGCTGTTCGTTTGTTACGGCTAATTCCACTGCTTTTTCTAATAATTCATCGGAAATTAAGAAGCGTCGACTCGATTCTAACAACTTCCGACCATTGCGTTTAGCAACTTCTTCTGGAACGTATGTATCCCCATCACTATTTGATAATTCAGATACAGATATATATATACCAGCGACAATTCGATTAATATCTTCAGCATCGAAGTCTAATTGCTCTGCTAATTGATCTGCTTTATTGAACCCAATCCCCTCAATATCTTCAATTAATTTGTATGGATTCTCTTTAATTATAGTAATTGTTTCGCTTTCATATGCACGATATATTTTATCAGATAGAGCTGGTCCAAATCCCCATTCACTTAATTGCATAAAGATACGTTCAGTTCCTTGATGACGTAAAAGGCTATCACGTAAATCTTCTGCTTTAACTTTGGATAAGCCGTTTACGTTAGCCAAGGCATTCGAATCCGATATTATTGTATCAATCGCGTCTTGTCCTAACTCATCAACAATCCGTTCTGCTAAAACTTTTCCAACCCCTTTGAATCGGCTACTAGACAAATACTCTATCAACCCTTCATAGGATGTTGGTGCTTTTTGTTGGTATCTTGTGACTGCAAATTGTTCTCCATATTTTGGGTGATTGGTTAACTTACCAAAAAACTGGTATTCAGTATCGAGATGAAGTGAAGCAAACATTCCAGTAATAACCAACTCGTCTCCTAATAATAAGTCCGTCTCATCTAAATCGACACTTATTCTTACTACTTTATAGAAATTCGATGGATTCTCAAAATAGATCGCCTCTACGACACCTACGACTAATTCCTCATCTTGTGACATTCACTTCACCTCCCATTTATTTTTCTAACTAATGTATCATATCATAATTGAAACACGTTTTTAAATCTGTTTCTCGAGTATATAACTTCTTTTTAAAGGTTACACCGATTCCGTTTTGTTTAAGTGGAACAATTTAAATATATTATTCACCCTGTACCACTTAAACGCAAAAAAAACACGAGCTCTTTCGAACTCGTGCTGTTTTAATTATACATATTGTCTTTTCACACTGTTTGAGAACGCAGCATCGATTGTTCCGCCACCTAAACATTCTTCGCCATCGTAGAATACAACTGCTTGACCAGGTGTGATTGCACGAACAGGTTCTTTAAAGAACACTGTTGCTTTATCAGTATCTGCATCAATTTCCACTTTAACTTCAACGTCTTTTTGACGGTATCTGAATTTTGCAGTACATTCGAACGTTCTATTAACTGGTAAAGGACTTGTGAAACTTAAATCTGATGCTTCTAAGTAATCAGAGTATAAATTTTCATGATGGTAGCCTTGACCTACGTATAATGTTTGAGTGTCAGTGTCTTTACCAACTACAAACCATGGTTCGTTAGACTCTCCGCCTCCACCAATTCCTAATCCTTGGCGTTGACCTATTGTGTAATACATTAAACCAGAGTGGTCTCCTTTAACTTCCCCGTCAAGGGTAACCATTTTACCTGGTTTATTTGGTAAGTAGTTTGATAGAAACTCTTTAAAATTACGTTCACCAATAAAGCAAACTCCTGTAGAATCTTTCTTCTTAGCAGTTGCTAAACCAGCTCGCTCAGCAATCTCACGAACTTCTGATTTTTGTAAATGACCAAGTGGGAATAAACTTCTTTGTAATTGCTCTTGAGATAATTGGTTCAAGAAATATGTTTGGTCCTTATTATCATCCACCCCGCGTAATAAATGAACTGTTCCATCTAAATCGCGCTCTACTTGTGCATAATGTCCCATTGCTACATAATCTGCTCCTAAATCTAATGCATAATCTAAGAATGCTTTAAATTTCACTTCTTTATTACACATGACATCTGGGTTAGGTGTCCGGCCTTTTTTGTATTCTGATAAGAAGTACTCGAAGACACGATCCCAATATTCTTTCTCAAAGTTTACAGAATAGTAAGGAACGCCAATCTGTTCAGCTACTAAAGCCACATCCTTATAATCTTCTGTTGCAGTACAGACACCGAATTCATCCGTGTCATCCCAATTCTTCATAAATAACCCAATTACATCATAACCTTGTTCTTTTAGTAGTAACGCCGTGACAGAGGAATCTACCCCGCCACTCATTCCTACGACAACTCTAGTATTGCTGTTATCTGACATTGTCATTTCCTTTCTATTGACTATATTATTTATTATATTTTTTATTGTTCAGCTAATACATCACGGTCAATAAATCCATCAAAGATGAAGTTTACTTTTTCAACAACCATGCTATTATTATCTAATTTTGAGATATCAACCGTTGATAATCCTTTTTCGTTAACAGTAGATACTTTTAGACCTTTTAAGTCACTATCTATAGTCACTTTTAATACAAGTCCTTGTTTGTGCGCTGAATCTAATGGGCGCTTATAAATATAGTTTCCACCTTTTGTATCTACAAAGCCGTTATCGCGCAACGTATATGGACGTACCTCCGGGTTAACACTAAATGTACGATTGAAACCTTTTAATTCTGCAGTTTGTTTGAATGCCATAAATCGATCTTCCCCTCTGATATTTTCTTTAAACTCTGGATAAATTGATCGATGTCTTCTTTAGTAGTCTCGTAACCAAAAGAAATTCGTAAGCTCTGGCTCCATCTTTCAGTTTGCTCAGGGTAATAGGCTTTTAAAATCGCACTCTCAGTTAAACTACCTGCCGAACATGCACTGCCTGCTGATATATAGACATCATCTAAATCCATTTTTATTAGCATTTGACTCGCTATATTACCATTAAACCACAAATTATTAATATATGGTACTCGATTCTTTTCATCACCATTTATTTCAAATTGAATATTATGAAGATTTAATGAATCTAATAAATAACGACGCAAGTCTTTAAATTTAGAATACGTACTTTCTTGCTCAGCTAGTGTTAATTCTAATGCCTTTACCATGCCTAATATATATGGTACATTCTCAGTGCCAGAACGCATTTTGTTCTCTTGGCCTCCACCTTGCATAAAGGGTTCAAGATGGTTATGTTCCTGATATGAACGATAAACTAAAAAACCTATCCCTTTTGGCCCGTTAAATTTATGAGCAGACCCAACAAATGTTGTGCACTTTAACTTAGAGTAATCATAAGCAATGGGTCCAATTGCTTGAACTGAATCAACATGGAACCAAAGCTCATGTTCGTATGCTTGTTCACCTAACTCATAAATTGGAAGAATTGATCCGACTTCATTGTTAACTGCCATCGCAATCCATCCGATTGTTTTTTCAGTTGTTGAATCTAAGAACTGCTGGACTGTTATCTCACCTTTTTCGTTTGGTTGAATATATGTGACATCAAATCCTTGCGTTTCCAGATATTTCGTAACATTCGAAACAGACGGATGCTCAATTGCTGTCGTCACAATGTGATTTCCCTCACCCATCTCTCGTGACTTCATTGCTTGAGAACGGATAGCCCAGTTATTTGACTCAGTAGCGCCACTCGTGAAATATATTTCTGATTCTGACACTTTCAAAAGCTCTGCTAACTGCTTACGTGCTTGAATCATTGAATGTTTGACTGTTTTTCCTATTCGATATGTACTCGATGGATTCCCATAATCATTCATTAAAGATTCATGAATCACTTTCACTACTTCTGGACGTACTTTTGTTGTAGCTGCATTGTCTAAATAAACCATTTTAAACCCTCCTTTCAACTGTATATAAATACAACTTTAACATTATAACACAAATTTGAATATCTACAATATAAAAGTATCCTTTTTGAATTTAAATAAAAAATAAAAAATTTGTTATAACTAATGTTTCATTCTAAGTAACTAAATATTCACTATAAACTGGATATTATCAATTTATTCAAATATCATATATAATATATTAGGATTATTTAAGCTTTTAGTTTGTTTGACTAGTCAGTAGAACAAACTGTAAGGAAACTATTAAATTTTCAACTTAAAATATAAACAAGCGTGCTATAATATTATTTCTTTTAATTATTTTAGTAATATATTATTGATATTTAAGTCGAATTATTGGGAAAGGAGTATCTTATGCAACAACCATTAGCATTTCGCATGCGTCCAAAACACATAGATGAAGTTTTGGGACAGAAACATTTAGTCGGTGAAGGTAAAATTATACGTCGAATGGTCGTCTCTGAACGTTTGTCATCAATGATTCTTTATGGTCCTCCTGGAACGGGAAAGACAAGTATTGCTAGTGCCATCGCCGGGAGTACTAAGTACGCATTTCGTATCTTGAATGCTGCAACGGACTCTAAGAAAGATATGGAAGTTATTGTAGAAGAGGCAAAAATGTCTGGTACTGTCATTATGCTACTTGATGAGATTCATCGTTTAAATAAAGTGAAGCAAGACTACTTATTACCCCACTTGGAAAACGGGCGCGTGATTCTAATTGGAGCGACTACTGAAAATCCATATATATCGATAAACCCAGCTATCAGAAGTCGATTACAAATTTTTGAAGTGAAGCCATTATCACCTGAAGATATTAAATTAGGTTTAACTCGTGCAATCGCTGATAAAGAAGAAGGTTTAGGGAATTATAATATTGAGATTGCTGACGACATCTTAAACCATTTTTCTCATGTAACAAATGGAGATATCCGTTCATCTCTCAATGCCTTAGAATTAGCTGTATTATCAACAAAACCGGATTCAAATAATATTATCAACATTACTCAGGACGTTGCTGAAGAGTGTCTTCAACACAAGAGAATGACACATGACAAAGACGGTGATGCACATTATGATGTGATATCTGCTCTTCAGAAATCGATAAGAGGCAGCGATGTCGATGCTGCTATGTATTACTTGGCCATATTATTAGAAGCTGGCGAACTAACAATTGCTTGTAGGCGTCTTCTTATTATTGCTTATGAAGACATCGGTTTGGGGAATCCTGGAGCAACAACAAGAACAGTTTCTGCCGTAACTGCGGCTGAAAAAGTCGGCCTGCCAGAAGCACGTATACCTTTAGCCTTTGCTGTGGCTGACTTGGCTTTAAGTCCTAAATCAAATACAACATACCGAGCACTTAATAGTGCAATCTCTGATATCTCTTCTGGGAAGGTAGGTCAAGTTCCTGACCATGTTCGTGACGCCCATTACTCTGGTGCTGAGAAACTAGGTCGTGGCGTTGATTATAAATACCCACATGATTATCCACACCATTATGTAGATCAACAATATCTACCTGATAACTTAAAAAATCGCCAATACTTTGAACCCGATCCTACTGGGAAATACGAAGAAGCTTTATCTCAAATATATAAGCAAATTAAGCAAAAATAATCACATAATATTTTGATAGTAACCCTTTACAATGTTGTTAGTTCGATGAAAGTTTAATTGTTGCATTATATTATATAAGTGCTATAATATAGTTAATAAAGGTTCTCTGAGGTGTACGTTGTATATATATTGTGTGGACCGAACATTTCTTTTTATCTTGGGATCCTACGATCATGTTTCTATGACAAGCCTTTTACATTTGGAAGTCAGAACAAACTTGTGTGGAGCCCACCTGTAGTTACTTGCAGGTTCAATAACATATATGTACGGAAACGGCACCACCGGATGCTTTTTAGTCGGCTTAACAGCCGACTTTTTTGTACTTTCATATTCTAAAAAGCCGATAACATCTGATTTCCAGATACTATCGGCTTTTTTATACGTTATTAATTCGTGGTTATTTCAATTCGGTTTCCATCTGGATCTACCACTACGGCTTCATAATATCCATCTCCTGTTGTTCTAGGTCCATCCAATGTTTCATATCCATCCTTGTTTAGTCGGCTGTTCACTTGATCCACATCGGTCTTATCTCCTACACTGATTGCTAAATGAGCATAACCAAACAGTTCTCCGCTTGCTTCTTTAATATCATCGCGATGCATTATTTCTAAACGCGAGCCATCTTTAAAACTTAAGAAATATGATTTGAACCCTTTCTTCTCATTATGATATAAATCATTAGCCGTGACATTGAAGAATTTTTCATAATATCGACGCGTAACCTCTAAATCTTTAACCCACAATCCTACATGCTCTATTCTCATAATATACCTCCTCAGATTTTTCATTCATATTATACAGTATTATCATATCTTAATATAGTTTTCACGCTAGTCTTATAAACTTATTGACTTAAAACAGACCAAATTAAATGTAAAATAATTGTTTTTTAGGTATAATTATAAATACAAAGATAGGAGGAATGAACATGCGTAAATGGCCTTGGTTAAAAATTATTTGGTATGTCATTTTAATAATTGTCGCTATCAAAAAGACGAGCGATGAAGCTGAAAAAATAAGCTAGTGGACTCTAGTTATTATTGTCATTTAATTTGGCAATATAAAGTATCCTAGATGATAATACTTCATCTAGGGTACTTTTTTGCGATCACTCGTGACAAACCTATCTAATTCATCTACAATTAAACTACTATGATTATTGGGGTGAATGAGATGACAACATTAATGATAATTGACGACGATCCAATTGTGGTTGAATCTTTAAGTTTAATTACTGAAAATGCAGGCTATGATGTTCTTGTAACAGGTCATTCTGCTGAAGAAGCAATTGCTAATTACTCAATTTTCAAACCAGACATTACATTATTGGACATTAGGATGAGTGAACATTCAGGCATCGATGCTGCCTCTACGATTCTATCTCAATATCCTCAGGCAAAAATTCTTCTTGTCACTACGTTTGAAGACTCAGAATACATTCAGACTGCCCTTCAACTTGGTTGTAAAGGTTATATATTAAAGCAAAACATCAAAAGCATACTCCCTGCTATAGAAGCTGTGGTTAACAATCAGACTGTCTTAGACAATACAATTGTGAATAATGTCGCACAGTCTGTTATAAACACGAATAACAACATGATAAATGATCTCACTCCACGTGAACTAGATATTTATCAAGCTGTCGCAGAGGGGTTAAACAATAAAGAAATTGCTGAAAAATTATACCTTAGTGAAGGAACAATTCGTAATTATATATCACAATTATTGCTTAAACTAAACTTACGCGATCGTACACAACTCGCTATTAGTTTTTATAAAAGCAATGAATCTAAATAAAATTGATAAAGGAAGGATTATTCATGGTTTTTAATATTTTAATTTATGCATTTCCAGCTATGTTTATTATTTTAGGAGGCTATTTATTGGTTTATAGACAAACTTTACTCCTAGTGTTTGGTGATTATTCCAACAAAGTCATTATAGCTTTTAGTGTATTGCTGTTTTTAGTCGGTATACTAGGCTTAGTACTCGTCTTAAATAATTTAATTGGAATGATGTTAATTTGGATGTTAGCTGCTCTAATTGTTGTCTTTTTCATGGTGTTTGTCTTTTATTGGTTATTTAAAGCCAATAATAACAAAAAATAGAAAAGTGGATATCTACTCTGTGCTTACAGAGATAGACATCCACTTTTTTATTATCTTAATCTAGTACGCGAACAAGATCTTTTCCATCGACTTCTTCAACTTCTACCTTTACACGTTCCTGCTTAGATGTTGGTATATTTTTCCCAACAAAGTCAGGTCTAATAGGTAGTTCACGGTGTCCCCTGTCAACAAGTACTGCCAATTGAATATGTGATGGTCGGGCATTTTCTAATATTGCGTCCATCGCTGCTCTTACAGTACGTCCTGTATAAAGTACATCATCAACGACGACTACTTTTTTGCCACTTAAATCATTTATAAACGTAACTGGTTTTACTTCTGGACTAACCGATTTCTTAGACAAATCATCTCGATAAAAAGTAATGTCTAATATTTCTAAAGGTAATTTAATACCTTCAATTTCTTCTATTTTTTCTTGAAGTCGCTTCGCCAAAAATTCACCTCGGGTTTTGATACCAAGTATGACAAGATTATCTGTTGATTTATTCTTCTCTAGTATTTCATGAGCTATGCGTTTTAACGTTCTTTGCATCCCATTTTGATCCATTAATTCTCTTTCACTCATATTGACCCTCCTGTAAAAAAAGACCGCAAACCCCTATAGGATTGCGGTTTTTTTCTATTAATTATTTTTTAAAACGTTCAACGTCACGAGCAATAGCTACTTCTTCGTTAGTTGGAATGTTGTAGATTGCGAATTTTGAGTCATCAGTTGAAATTAAAGCTTCTTTACGCGTATCGTTACGCTCGTCATCAATTTCTCCACCAAAGAACGTAATTCCGTCCATGATAATTTTACGAGTAATTCCAGAGTTTTCACCGATCCCAGCTGTAAATACAACTGCATCTACACCGTTCATTACAGCAATATATTGAGCAATATATTTTTGAACACGATTCATAAAGATATCTAATGTTAATTGTGCACGTTCGTTTCCTTCTGCTGCTGCATCTTCAACGTCACGCATATCACTTGATACACCTGATAAACCTAATAATCCAGATTTTTTATTGAAGATTGTAATAGCATCATTCACGTCAGTGATGTTTAATTTATCCATTAAGAATGGAATAATTGAAGCATCAATATCACCAGTACGCGTACCCATTGTTACACCAGCTAGAGGAGTGAATCCCATAGATGTATCTACTGATTTACCACCGTCAACAGCTGTAATAGAAGCTCCATTACCTAAATGACATGTGATAATTTTTAAGTCTTCAATTGGCTTACCAATTAATTCAGCAGCACGTTTACTTACAAAATCGTGACTAGTTCCATGAGCACCGTATTTACGGATTTGGAAATCTTCATAATATTCGTAAGGTAAGCTATATAAGTAGTTTACTTCTGGCATTGTCGTATGGAATGAAGTATCAAATACAGCTACCGCAGTTGCGTGAGGTAAGCGTTCTTCGAATACATGCATAACTTCTGCTTCTGCTGGGTTATGTAACGGTGCAAAATCACCTAAATCTTCAACTTGTTTAATAACTTCTGCAGTAACTAATGTTGATTCTTTAAAGATTTCTCCACCAGCTACAACACGGTGTCCTACACCTGTGATTTCAGTTAAGTCTGTAATGATTTGGAATTCTTCTAATTTATCAAATAACATGTCAACTGCTTGACCATGAGTGGCAATATCTTCTGTTACTGTAAATTCTTGGTCATCACCGTATTCGATTGTGAATACAGAATTGTTGATACCAATTCTTTCCACTAAACCTTTAGCAATAACTGATTCTTCTGGCATATTGTATAACTGGAACTTTAAACTTGAACTCCCAGCGTTAATCGCAAATGTTTTAGACATTAATATATTCTCTCCTCTATAATTATAAGTCATATTACTATTATACATTTATTATAACAGATTGCATTAGAAGTTCTCTATTAAATGATAATTAATTTTAATACAACCCTTAAGTTAAAGCGCTACATTTTTTTTAAAAAATCGGTAGATTGTGTCTGGTTAACTTGAAAAGCTTAATTTTATGTCATTAAAGGTTTGTTACGACTCATAATGGGCAATCACATCGATTTTCACTTTCGCTCCTAGTGGTAAGCTTCCAACTGCAAAAGAGCTTCGAGCTGGATAGGGTTTCTGAAAATTCATTGCATACACTTCATTCACCATAGATGAATCTCCAATGTCATTCATGTATAGCACAACCTTTACAACACTTGTTAAATTCAATCCAGCAGCATCTAGGATATGCGAAAGGTTCTTAAAGACTTGCTTTGTTTCTTCTCCAGCGTTACCATTCACTAACTTGTTAGTTACTGGATCGATGCCAATTTGCCCTGAGACATACAATACATCTCCTACACGAACTGCTTGTGAATAGGGATCCATAGGTTTTGGTGCTTTGTTAGAATAATATACTTTTTTCATTAAGTTACCCACCCTTTCTGTTAGTATACTTTAATTATAATAGATTAGAAGATAATGTATAGGAAAGTGAATATTTGTTGTTCTCTAATTAAATACCCATTTTTATGGGTTAAGCGGAGAATGTGTGTTATAATTTACGAAATAAATCAAAAGGTGGTACACACAATGCAAGCTGTAATTACTGTTATCGGTAAAGATAAGGTTGGTATTCTCGCTGAAGTAGCAAAACAATGTGCTGAGCATAATGCCAACGTCGTTGACGTTGAACAAACAATTATGCAAGATTACTTTACTATGATTATGCTAGTAAATATCGATGATCTTTCAGTCGAATTTGAAGAATTCCAAAGAAACACTAAAGAAAGCATCCCTGAGATGGAAATACACGTCATGCATGAAGATATTTTCAATTCTATGCACCAAATTTAAGGAGTTAAACCATGTTAGATATGCAAAATGTAATTGAAACAGTTTCAATGATTAAAGAAGACAATTTAGATATTCGCACAATCACAATGGGTATATCCCTTGCTGATTGTGCGGACGGCGATATCGACCGTTCGTGTGAAAAGGTTTACAACAAAATTTATAGCTCTGCTAAAGATTTAGTTAAAACTGGTGAGAAAATTGAAGAAATATTTGGTATTCCGATTGTAAACAAACGCATCTCGGTTACACCTATTTCTCAGCTACTCGCTGCATCCGGTGGGGATCCATTAAAATATGCACGTGTATTAGATAAAGTAGCACAGGATATCGGTGTAAATTATATTGGTGGCTATTCTGCTTTAGTACATAAAGGCTTTAGTAAAGGTGATTTAGAATTAATCCAATCAATTCCCCAAGCAATGGCCGAAACTAATCATGTATGTTCTTCTGTAAATATCGGTTCAACTCGTGCGGGAATTAATATGGACGCCGTCGCTATGATGGGTAAAGTTGTTCGTGAAGCAGCAGAGTTAACACAAGATAATGAGTGTATGGGTGCTTCTAAAATCGTCGTATTCTGTAACGCTGTTGAAGATAATCCATTCATGGCTGGTGCATTCCATGGTGCTGGAGAGCCTGATGTTGTTATTAACGTTGGAGTATCTGGTCCTGGAGTGGTGCGTAATGCCTTAGCGAATCTTGATAAAAAAGCTTCACTTGAAGTAGTAGCCGATACAATTAAACAAACGGCTTTCAAAGTTACTCGTATGGGGCAATTAGTTGGTACCGAAGCTTCAAAAATGTTAGGTGTACCATTCGGTATCGTTGACCTTTCCCTAGCTCCTACACCTGCAGTGGGCGATTCAGTCGCTCATATCTTGGAAGAGATTGGTTTAGATCAAGTTGGAGCACATGGTTCGATTGCAACTTTAGCAATGCTAAATGATGCAGTCAAAAAAGGTGGCGTCATGGCCTCTTCTCACGTTGGAGGTTTATCAGGTGCGTTTATCCCTGTCAGTGAAGATGCTGGTATGATTGCTGCTGCTGCCAATGGGACATTGAACATTGAAACTTTAATGTCGATGACCGCAGTTTGCTCAGTTGGTTTAGATATGATTGTCATTTCAGGTACAACGCCACCTGAAGTGATCTCAGCTATTATTGCAGATGAAGCAGCTATAGGTATGATCAATTCTAAAACTACAGCAGTTCGTGTCATCCCAGCAATTGGACGCTCAGATGATGAATGGTTAGACTTTGGTGGTTTGTTCGGTAAAGGTTCAGTTATGCCTTTAAATCCAACTTCTCCAAAAGTGTTTATCAATCGTGGCGGACGAATTCCTGCTCCACTTCAAAGTTTAAAAAATTAAATTCCCAAGGACTTGCTTATTCTGAGCAAGTCTTTTTCTTTAGGCAAAAAATTATCGATTCTCGATATTTGTGAGTGCAATAGATTTAAGAGGTGAGTATTGAGGACAGAACGAATAAGATTCTTGGCGCTACCCTATTCGGCGAAGTATCACATGAAGTTATTAATATTGTTTCGACGGCGATGATTGCTGATATGGATTACACTCAACTCAGAGATCAAATTTTTACACATCCAACTATGGCTGAAGCCATAAATGATTTATTTAAAATCTAAAAGAATAATTAAATGAAAAAACATCCCAAATTTTAATAATTTAGGACGGGTTTCTTTGTTTAGATGAAAAAATGGAGACTTCCATTTTATAAAATGAAAAAGTCCAAGAGTTTCCTCAAGGACTTAAAGTTTATCGTTTACCTGCACGCTTTTGTTGTGATATTGCTACACCTAATAAGGTGAAGACAACGGCGAAGGCTAATAGTAAGCCCCACTCGGTTAATAAATCTGAATACGAATTGATGTCTTTCATGACACTTTGTCTAAAGTAAAACAAAGGAGAGAAATGAGCAATTCGTTGGATGGCCGTTCCCATAATTTCATAAGGGATGAATAAGCCTGACAAGAATGCGAGTCCCAAACTAATGACGGTTGTGAGTCCATTAATAATATTGCGATTGTTCGTGATTGATGTCATTAAAAATGCCATCGATAAGGCTGTTAGAATGAACAAGGTAAGTGAAATAATGACTCGAACGTAATCAATCGGAATAGAACTCGGTATATAGAACCAAAGAACTGAGATAGTAACGAGTAGAATTAACCCACCATACGTTATTTGTCCTAAGACAACTTGGGTATTATATTTTAGATTTGAAATTCCACTCAAATTAATGCGGTCTTGAATTTTATCAGATTTAATTTCTGACATAGCCATACCAACTGTTCCAAGTATAATTTGGAGGACAAAGTAACCCACTAATGCAATCCCGGTTGTATAAGCCAAGAGAATGTTTTGATTATCAAGTCCACCAACCATTTCAACTTCGGCTGTTTCATTCAGAGTTGAATCGAGCTGATTTGTTAACTCTGAGGTATCACTGACTCCAGAAGCGACTCGTTCATTAGCTAAGCGTAAGTAGTTATCTACCTCTGTATTAAGCTGCGCACTACTCATATCACGTTCATTCAAAAGTAACTCAACTTGGCCCGCTTGTCCATTTATTACTAATTCTTCAAAATCTTGAGGAATATATAACATCCCCTGGTAAGTTCCAGAAAAGACTTCATTTTCAACGTCTTCAATAGTGACATCGGAAAGCATTTCTACTTCATGCGATGCGCTCAAGTAATCAACTAAATGCTCGCTCAGTTGATCGTCACTGTGGTTCACAACTGCAATATCTAAGGTTACACTTGAGAATTCTTGATTTTCACCTGCTTCTGGTTGTCCAATGGCTACAAATACGAAACCAAGGAAAATAAGGAAGTAAATAATCAGCTCTTTCCAATAGGTTGAGAAGATGTGGATGATCATTTTATAGATGGTCATAACGTTTCCCCCTTAAGTAATAAACTGAGAATGTAAACATAAGTATGATATAAACTACCATAATCAAGATACCTTGTGAAAGAATGGTCGTGTCATTCAGTAAATTGATGCGGTAGAAATTCTCAGTAATAATGTTTACTGGATTAATTTTGTTGAACCATGGAATCCTGTTGTTTACAAATTGCTTCACACCAGTCACCATTCCCCCAGAGATGAAGGTTAAAATCAGCGCTAATGCGACAACGATTTGAGTTTTTCCATCAATCTTCAACTTTGGAACAAGTCCGACAACAATTCCCAGCATAATCCCGAAAATATTCCCAAGGAAAATAAGCAGGAAACTATAACCGAAATGATTCACGACTTGAATTCCGAGCACATATTGGATATAGACAATTAAGATGATATTCGCAGCAAAGTTTACGAGAACAGCATTTAAAGCATTTAACCCAATATAGCGATAGCGTTTTAATGGTGTGATGGTCAACCGTGATGCGAGTGAACTTAAGGGAGCTAGAATTTCAGTTGAGATTTGCACGCCATAAAATCCCCCGTATAAACTAACCATTGCGATTAAACCAAAGAACATAATCACGATAAACGAACCAGGTGTCGATTCCATTTTGACAAATTCCGTAGTGTAATCTATGTTCAACGCATCCAATCCCATCGCTGTGGTTTGTTTCACTTGATCCATGATACTTTTGACGATGGATGTATTAACATTACTTTCATTCATTAATAAGTTACCATCTTGCTTTACATAGACTTCTATTTCTTCTGCTTCCAACAGTTCTCTTGCCTCTTCTTCGCTCATCGTCGTCACATCGAGAACTTCTATGTCAGACAAAATTTCGCCGTAACTGTAAAAGGGAGTTGATTCAGTTGTCACTCCAATAGGTACAGCTTCTATGTCACCTTCAATTAAACCTGATGATGCGAAGAAATACAGAGAAGCAAGAATTAGCGGCAAACCAAAAGTATAAAATAATATATCTGGTGTTCGAATAAATCTCAGAAAATAATACTTTAGTTGCGTTAGCGCTACTCTCATTGGTCACGCAGCTCCTTCCCAGTCAGTTCTAAGAAGATTGAATTTAAATCTGGCATTTGACTATATAATTGGGTATAAGACAATTCATGTTCTTCAATGAATTTTACTAATTGAACGACATGATTATTTCCTTCGTCAAAGACGAGTCGCCATTTGTTTTTACCTGTCTTCTCAATCGTATTGAGATTTGGTAATTCTTTCATTTCGTCAATTTGTTCGGGACTAATATCAAACAATTCGATATTAATAATCTCGCCTTGATTCACTTTTTGTTGTAATTGTTCTAAAGTCCCATCAGCAATGTTTTGACCTGAGTCCATAATCACAACGCGATCACTAATTTGCTCCGCTTCGTCCAAGTAGTGCGTTGTATACACGATGGTGGCGCCATTTTCATTCAAGCGTTTTATCCCTTCCAAGATAAAATTACGACTTTGAGCATCAACCGCAACTGTTGGCTCATCCATAAAAATCAAATCTGGTTGGTGAGCGATTCCACAGGCTATATTTAAACGCCGTTTTAACCCTCCACTTAATTTCTTTGGAATAAATTTGCTGTATTTATCTAATTCTACAAACTTAATTGCTTCATTAACTAAACGACGGCGCTCAGCTTTATCTTCAATATATAAACCACAAAAGAAATCAATATTCTCAAATACTGTCAATTCTTCGAACAAAGCAACATCCTGAGGCACCACGCCTATTCGTTGCTTAATTTTATAGCTGTTAGGTTTTAATTCTTCTCCAAATACATCGATCTCACCTTTATCATAAGTGAGTAAGCCGAGTATCGAATTAATTAATGTCGTCTTACCACACCCATTTGGACCAAGTAAGCCAAGGATTTCACCTTTATATACCGATAAATTAAAATGATCTAAGGCAACCAATTTGCCGTAACGTTTTACAAGTTGTTTTACTTCTACTGCAATATTATCTGTCATTTTTTTCACTCCTTACTTGATTTGTTAACTTAAGTATAAAGGTATATTCTTTCATGCAGTAGTGTCATTGCGCTAATTTTGATATGACATTTGTCATGAGTTTGGTAGAATGAAAGAAATATCAAATAAAGGAGGCGGCTATGAGAAGTAAAACATTTATTATAGAGGCTTTATGGATGCTCTTAATTACACTCAGTTTGCGATTAATGATGACACAAGATGAAATTATAACGATTGTTTTAGAATCACTATTATCCATTTGCTTCATTGCATTAAGTGGAATCATTGTCACTAAGCGGATTCGGATTATATTAAATATAGTTGTTAGTCTCTTAGGTGTACTCGTCGCTCCATCATATATTTTGTTATTACCGCTTGTATACTTATTGACTTTTGATATTGGTTTTTACAGTCTATTGGTACTCCTACTGGCTTTCATCATTAATCCAGGGAGTTATTATATGTTATTGATTGGGGTTTTAGGGGTATATATCGCTGATCAAAGTCAACAAATCATTCAACAACAAGCCACGTTAAATGAAGTGAGAGATACGTTAACAGAAGAACAATTACGGATGAAAAATCAAATGAAAGATTTGATTCAATCTAACCAAAAAGACATCGATATTAGCATCTTGTCTGAGCGTAATCGGATTTCGAATGAACTACATGATGCGATTGGGCACTCGCTCGCCCGAAGTATTATTCAAATTGAAGCGATAATAATTGTGAATAATAATGAGAAAATTGAAAAGCAACTCAATCAACTGCAAATTAATTTACGGCACGGAATGGATGACATTCGCCATACCATTCACCATATCCACCATGAAAGTCTAGACTTTGAAGTCAGTATTGACAATATGCGTGAGGAATTCGCACCGCTGATGATTAATTTTGATCTGCATACTGAAACTGAATTTAAATATAATCAGAAGAAAGATATCTTGTCGATTATTCGTGAAGCGATCATTAATAGTATTAAGCATTCTAATAGCACGCAAATGAATATCATCCTCCAAGAATTTCCAGAGCATAATAAATTGCTGATTAAAGATAATGGTACGGATTACGATGAGAATCAAGATCCTTCTGAAGGCATGGGCAAGACAATTATTCGCCAGATTGCTAATAAATACAATGCCCCCATCCTCTTCTACTATCAAAATGGGTATATTGTTCAGATGAACTTGCCCAAATAAAAAAATCTGATAGATTCCTTTTTGAGGAATTTATCAGATATTTTTATTAGCTTTCATATAACTACTCCTCTAACACAAAGTTATAGGAATTATATTCAAGTGTACTATCTTCTGCACGGTTGAACTCAATGAGGTCTTCATTAAACAGTTTTACACGAATCATCTCATCAGACTCGACAATCTCAGGGTTATAAATAATGAATACGACATTCCCTATAGGGTCAATCGATGAATATATTCCGGATGACGCATGTTGAATTTGTTGAATCACATTAAAAACAGTCGGATTTTTTTCTAAATCAAGTTGATCTTCAATCGCGTTAAAGCTAATTCCTAACTCATCTTGTAAAACTTGTAAAGCATCAGACTCGGCATTTGGATCCACTTGAGCAAGCAAGGCTTCATCTGTATGCTTAGATAATAATAGTATAATTTCCCTTGCCTCAGTTGCTTCATTATTTACTGTTATTTGAACATTGTCTGGCGTAAAGACAATATGACTGATCGGACTTTCTTCATTATCACTGACATAACTTTGATTATCGTTGGCAGAGACGGGTGTTTGACAGATTACTAATAGTGACACAACTAGCATGACGTACTTAACTATTTTTTTCATTAGAATATACAGCTCCTCTATAATTCGTATAAAAAACTAAACCTTCGTATCAAGTAACTTAACAGATGCCTAACGCAAACAATAAAAACGGTTAATATTGTTATGTTAATTTTACACTATATATTATATTTTTTACAGATTTTATTAATTTTTATCCAAAAAAAATATCAGCAAGAATAATCTCGCTGATACCAAAACTCAAAAATATTAAATTAGTTTACTTTTTCAATCTTGTTAAATTCTTCTGTAATTTCTCCAAGTAGTTCTGGTTGTGTAATCACATCATATCCTGTACGAGCAAGTAT
Source organism: Aerococcaceae bacterium DSM 111021 (assembly GCA_020112395.1). NCBI lineage: Bacteria > Bacillati > Bacillota > Bacilli > Lactobacillales > Aerococcaceae > Aerococcaceae bacterium DSM 111021. The sequence goes on from JACCEK010000001.1 coordinate 486,632, forward strand.
TTCTACAGTGCGCATCATAGCTTGGTAACCAAACTCTGTACGAGTGGCTTCACGGAATTCTACTGTATGGCCTGTAGTTGGTTTACCTTCCGTAATATCATAATAAGAGTGAATGGCTGGAACAACTTGACTAACATTACCCATATCAATCGAACCTGATAAGTCATCTCCACCGTCAATCATTTCAATACCTAATGCTTTCGCATTTTCGTTGTATGTGTCACTTAACTTTTGGTTCGTGATCATATTGAAGTATGATTTTTCGAAGTAATTATATTTCATAGTACATCCTGTTGCAGCCGCTGCTGCTTCTGCACTTTTAATAACCATTGCTTTGACTTCTTGTAAGTAGTTAATATCTAATGAACGAACGTAGAATTGAACACGCGTATATTCTGGAATAATATTCGCTGCCACTCCCCCTTCAACAATTATTCCGTGCACTCGTGCATCTGGACGTAATTGTTGACGACTGGCATTCACTAAGTTGAACATGTTGATTGCAGCATCTAAAGCATTAATCCCTTCCCAAGGTGCTCCAGCAGCATGGGCTGTTTTACCAAAGAATTCAAATTCTAAAGCTTCCATCGCTAATGATACATTACTCATCAAGTTTTGGTCTGATGGATGTGTACATAACGCAATGTCTATATTATCAAATGTATCCGCATTGGCCATGTCTACTTTTACACCATCTGTTTCTTCAGCAGGTGTACCTAATACTACGACACGTCCACCCGTTTCTTCCAATACTTTAGATAAAGCAATTCCAGCCCCTGTATCTACAGTTCCAAGCATGTTGTGGCCACATCCGTGTCCAATTCCTGGTAAGGCATCGTATTCTGATAAGTATGCAATCGTTGGCCCTGGCTTGTTTGAATCGAAAGTCGCTCTAAAAGCAGTATCGAATCCTAAATAAGGATATTCAACATCAAAACCATGTTTCTTTAACAAGTTAACATGAGCTTGTGATGATTTGTATTCATTCAATCCTAATTCTGGATTCTCATAAATATAATCACTTAACCCCTGTAATTCCTCGCGCATTCCTGTAACGATTTCGTGTAATTGTTCTTTTGACATATAAATTTCCCCTCTCGATATTTTTTTAGAACGGCCCGTAGCCAACTAATTGTGCAAAGATAATAAAGATTAAACCGATTGCCAACCAAATTCCCATTAATGGCATCGCGAATTTCACCCATTTTTTATAAGGGATATTCGCAATGGCTAATTGAGCCATCAAGATACCTGACATTGGCATAATTGAATCTAGGAAACCATTCCCTAATTGGTAACTTAATACAGCTGTCTGGCGTGTAACGTCTAATGCATCTGCTAATGGCACCATAATTGGCATCGTCACAGCTGCTTGCCCGCTACCTGAACTAATAAAGAAGTTAATAATAATTTGAACGATATACATTCCGGCAGCTGATAGTACCGCTGGTAAGTTAGATATTGCTCCTGTTAAACTATTAATCAATGTATCTAAGATCATCGAATCTTCCATAATAATCACTAGACTTTGTGCTAATCCAACAATTAACGCTGCATACATCATATCTTTAGCACCTTCAATGAAGTTATCAGCTAACTCGTCTGCTTTCATTCCGTAGATTAAACCACTCAGTAAGCCCATTCCTAAGAATACTGCTCCAATTTCTGTAATAAACCAGCCTAAACTCATCACACCGTAAGCAATAATCACAAAGCCTCCGACGAAAACAGCTGCGATTATTTTTTGTTTCGTTGTAAACTCAATATTATCTGCTGAGTTTAAGTCTTGATAATCTGAATGACTTCTAGCTGCCATTTCTTCATCGTAGACGATACTATTCGATAAGTCTGCTTTCACTCGCTTACCATATAGAATTAAGTATAATGACGTTACAATCCATAAGACTATAAACAGTACTAATCTTAATTCAATCCCCGAAAATAGGGGTAATTCAGCAATAGATTGTGCAACCCCAACAGAGAATGGATTCATAAAACCAGAGGTGAATCCAACACCCGCTCCAAGTCCAATCATTCCTACCCCGATTAATGAGTCATAACCAATCGCTCGAGCTAAAGATACACCTAATGCGATGAAGACGATTGTCTCTTCACTTAGCCCAATCGTTGATCCAGCTAGTCCCATTATTAATACGACAACTGGAATAACTAAAGCCTCTTTCCCTTTTAACGAACTAACGATTCGGCTTAATGCCGCTTCGATCATGCCCGTTTTATTAATGATTAAGAATGCTCCACCCGTCACAAACAAGAAGTAAGAAATATCTTGTGTTCTAGCAAACCCTCTAGGAATACTCTTCAACACTTCAAAAATCCCTTGTGGATTACGTGCAACGTGGGCAAAAGAATCCGGATTAATAATCTCACGCTCACCGACCATCACTCTTTCGAATTGCCCTGCTGGAACTATCCATGATAATATCGCCGCAATAATAATAAAACTAAACAACAGTACGTAAGTATGTGGCATGCGGACTTTTCCTAATGCCTTGAATATATTTTTCACTTTTTTCCTCCAATTATTTCGAACACGTTTTTACAGATTGATCATGAGTTTCTTTTTGAAGCAGTGTTTCACACCTTTAAACTCCTCAATTCACTATATCTATACACTTTTACAAAAAATGTATATAAAAAGGCTGCGAGCAAAAGCTCACAGCCACAATTTGACAGGTTCTTTTGCCCACAACACAGCACGCTCAACTATGTAGAGTTTGGGCAACTCCACAAGACAGTGATAGACTTATTCAATCTACCCCCAACATCATTTTGATATTTCGGCTAGCAATCCTTTCGTAATTCCTTACTACTGATATTACTAGCGGCCTCAATACTGTATTGTTCTTTTATTTAATTAACTCTGATAGATTAACTGAAAAACGAACCTTTGTCAAACTTTTATAGTATTTTTATAATTAGAACGAATCTCTTTGATACTTGAAAATTATTTCATATAATAGAATATGTAAAGTTGTGAACATTTCTTACTTCTTTATTAACTAAATCCATTTAAGGAGGAAAAATATGATTGACCAACCCTTTTTTACAAATTTTTTAAAAGTGAGCAATTGGTTCACTATTGCAGTAATTATTTTCTTACTTATCATCGTTGGTATTATACGTACTATGTCAAAGCGTAAGACATCCTTTTCAATTCGTATGATGGTTGCTTTAGTCTTAGGACTTGCTTTAGGAGTCGCTGTTGATCTCGTCGGAACGAATTTGGGAAGCATCTATACTGAATTTGCACAAAATGAGATATCAGCATGGTTTGGCTTATTAGGAACAGGTTTTTTACGTTTTGTTCAGATGTTAGCTGTTCCAGTCGTATTCTTATCAATTATTGATGTTTTAACCAATGTCGCTTCGGGAAATATTAAATCCCTCACGACTAAGACCTTTACCCTTTTACTAGGTACAACGGCTATTGCAGCGATTGTTGGGGTGTTGATGGTACAAGCATTCAATTTAGATTCAACGTCTTTTGCAGGTGACTTGGATCCAGCAAAAATTGAAAGCATGCAAGGGATTGCGGCTGAAAGTTTCCCACAATTCTTCTTGGAACTGATTCCTAATAATATGTTCGCTGTTATGACAACGAATAGTAGCATCGTATCAGTTGTGATTATCGGTGCATTCTTTGCAGCTTCGATTCGCTTCTTAAGAAATAAAAAACCAGAAGCGATTAAATCTTTCGATGAGTTCATCAAATCAGCTCAAGTTGCAGTTAATAGTGTCTTAACAAATGTTATTAAATTAATGCCATATGGGATCTCTGCTTTGGTTGCGAATACAATTATTTCACATGGGATTGAGATTATCATGAATATGATTAACTTTATCTTAGCTTTATACTCTGCGGTAATTATTATGTTGCTTGTATATGTTGTGATTTTATTAATTGTTGGCGTGAATCCCATTCAATTCTATCGAAAAGCTTTTCCAACGATGGTACTCGGCTTCTCAAGTCGTTCAAGTGTCGGAACTTTACCTTATACGATTACCAATCTAGACGAGAATATTGGTGTCTCTGGTCAAACAGCTAACTTCGTTTCGACGATGGGATCAACGATTGGTATGAATGGGTGTGCTGGTATATTCCCTGCTATGCTTGGAGTTATGTTAGCTTATTCTACAGGCGTAGATGTCAACATCTCATTCTTAGTTCTTCTGATTACCGTCGTTACAATTGGTTCAATTGGTATTGCGGGTGTGCCTGGTACAGCAACTGTTGCTGCTACAGTAACATTGAATGGTATTGGCTTAGGTGCTTATGTGAGTGAGATTGGTGCTGTATTTGGGATCGATCCGATCGTTGATATGGGTCGTACAATGTTGAATGTTACAGGTTCAATGGTTAGTGCAGTTGTTGTTGACCGTTGGGAAGGAAACTTCGATATGGAACAATTTAAAGCACCAAATAAAACTGATTTTGAGGATATTGATTAAAGATTATCAACTACCAAGTTACCACTTGGTAGTTTTTTTAATTTGAATTGAAAGCGATATCAGTTACAATGGTAGTGATTTATAAAAATTACACATGGAGGCTTATTTAATGAGAGCATTTAATTATGATATTCCTACTAAAGTATACTTTGGTGAAGGTAAGATTAAGCACTTACCAGATTTGATTCATAAGTTTGGTAAAAAAGTGTTACTTACATATGGAGGAGGAAGTATTAAACGAAATGGTATCTATGATAAAGTTCAGGAGTTACTCAAAGATTGTGAGATTTTTGAACTAAGTGGCATTGATCCAAACCCTCGGATAGAAACCGTTCGGGAAGGTGCAAGATTATGCAAGGAGCACGATATTGACGTTATCCTAGCAGTGGGTGGCGGTTCGACAATCGACTGCTCTAAAGTCATTGCTGCTGCAGCTAAATACGATGGAGACGCGTGGGATTTAGTCATGGATGGCAGTCTTATTACAGATGCACTACCTTTAGTTGATATCTTAACATTATCAGCAACTGGGACTGAAATGAATACTAACGGCGTGATTACTAACTTCGATGTAAAAATGAAAAAAGGGACTGCAAGCTATCATACATATCCATACGCATCCATCTTAGACCCTACTTACACTTATACAGTACCGGCTAATCAAACATCTGCAGGGACAGCAGATATTATGTCACATACGTTTGAGAATTATTTCCAAGAAGAAGACAATGCATTTATTACAGATGGTCTAAGTGAAACAATCTTGCGTGCATGTATTAAATACTTACCAGTAGCTTTAGAGAAGCCTGATAATTACGAAGCACGTTCAAACTTAATGTGGGCTTCAACCATGGCCTTAAACGGCTTAACTTCTATGGGTAAAGGTGGCGGCTGGTCTACTCACCCAATTGAGCATTATTTATCCGCTTATTATGATATTACACATGCTGAAGGTTTAGCAATTCTTACACCACGTTGGATGAAATATATTCTAAACGACAATACTGTCAATCGTTTTGCAAGATATGCGAGCAATGTTTGGAATATAGAAGAATCTGATGACAAGTTTGCGATGGCAGAAGAAGCAATCGAAAAAACGTACCAATTCTTTGTTGATAATGGTTTGCCAATGATATTACCTGAAGTTGGTATTGATACGGATGAGCACTTCTTAGAAATGGCCAAAGGGACAGAAGAACGTTTATCGCGAGCTTATGTACCATTAAAAGCGGATGATGTTGTTGAGATTCTAAATCGTTGTATGACTGAAGGATATAATTAGTTCCATAGAAAAAACCTCCATTAAAATGGAGGTTTTTTTATGAAACGTTTATAAAATAGATATAAGACCTAAATCCCTGTTGTCCATGCCTTTCATAGGAACCAGATTCATTTTAACAAATGGCACCTTGTTTTACCATTTTTCATTACCTATTGAGGTAAAACTTTGTAATTCTGTAGTGAACCTTTCTCCGTCATAATCTTTAAAAAGTTCTTAAAAAGTAAGTTCTTCTTCGACTTTGGTTAACACAATTGATTGATTAATGACTTCTAAGTTTAGTTTATCATCGATCTCTACTTTTAAAACATCTAATATATTTTTAGGTAACTCTATGACGTGATTATCTCCACATTGTTTAACTTGCAATCGAAGCATTAATATCATCCCCTTATTAAACTTCTTTCAATAAATCCAATCGGTCAAACTCAATAATTAATTCATAAGAACCAATTTCTTGCTGAATTTTTTCTTGAATCATCAATAAGAGCTCAGCATTTGTCTCCTCGACATTATCTGGGACAACAACATCAAACGTTATATGATTTTCATCATTAATACTTTCTACTTTAAAATCATGAAACTTTAAAGCTAAATGAAATGATTTGAGGATGTGTTTAACTTGACGGTATATTGCTGTGTGCTCCTCATTTTGAATCGCAATGGGATCCACGTGACAGACCAGTTCTACCCCTAACTTCTCAGCAAAATCAATTTCTATATTATCAATGACACGGTGGGAATGTTTCAAATCCCAACTATCATCAATTTCAATATGAATAGTGGCAAATGTTTTATTCGGACCATAATTATGAACTAGCAAGTCATGATATCCTACGATTGTATCATACTGATCCAATAAGACTTTCATCTCTTTTATCTCTTCTTTAGACGGTCGTGTCCCTAATAAATCATTAATTGAATCATTAATTGCTTGAATCCCGCTGTACACAATCATAATAGATAACAATGCTCCTGCGTAACCATCTATTTGCCAACCCGTAAAGGTTTCGACCATTGCTGACATCAGAACGATGATTGTTACATATACATCATTAAGGCTATCTTGAGCTGCTCCATGTAATGTATTCGAATGAATTGATTGAGCTGCTGTACGGTAGAATTTCCCTTGGATTATTTTGGCAATAATCGACACGATTAACATTACAAATACAATCAGTGAAGCATTTAAACTCGTTGGATTCAGTATTTGTTGAATGGATGAGGTAAAAAACTGAATTCCTACATAAATAATAATAACCGAAATCAATAACCCGCTAATGTATTCAGACCGCTCATGACCATATGGATGTTCTTTATCCGCTGGCTTTGATGCTGCCCTAAAACCAAATAATGTTAATAATGATGATGCGGAATCCCCTAAGTTATTCATCCCATCCGTCACAATAGAGATACTCCCCGACATCGTTCCAGCTATCAACTTAATAACAAACAACATAAAATTTGATACGAGTCCGACTCTTCCAGCTATAATACCAACCCTCGTTCGAGCTTCTTCTTTTGATTGTGTTGCCAAATATTTTTCGATTAATCGCTTAAACATAACACGCCTCACTTTTCATTAAAGTAGATCAATTTATTAGGATCTCATGAATCCACAATCTTGTTCCAAAATAAAAAGCATTTGCAGAACATTGCTGTCCCACAAATGCATGATTATTACACATTTGTTGCCAAATGGCCCGGCTGCATAATTGCTTAAAGCAATTACCGCTTGATCAGTCTACTGATGATTTCACATCGCTAAAGATGTGACTCAGTTTTAGATTGTACTCTCACTTTATAATGGATTGAATTATTTGTCAATAGTTTGATTTTCACAACTTGAATTTGAGAATCAGGGTTATAAAAACCTGTATTGAAGTGTAATCCTTCGGATGGAAAACGCTTTTATGATATCATTAAATACACACAATATAATGGAGGTGAATAAGAATAAATTCAGTTAATTAATAAACAAAGGAGAAAAACATGAAAAAACTAAAAAAATTATTTCTATCTGGAATGTTATTATTCAATATTACTTCTCCCCTGCAAGCAGCATATGCAGAATCAGGTGACAGTACACGGAGTATTGATGAAATGATCAGTGAGATGACACTTGAGGAGAAAATTATTCAAACTTTGATGCCCGATTTTAGAAATTGGCTAGATGGCGAGGAAGAAGTTGGGGTCACAGAACTAAATGATGATATTCGAACGATTCTATCAGACTATCAATTTGGTGGTGTCATTCTGTTCGCGGAAAATGTCGTAGAGACAGAACAGACCGCAAGTCTCGTCTATCAGATGCAATCGACACAAGTTGAGAGTGACAACCTTCCCCTACTCATTGGGATTGACCAAGAAGGTGGGATTGTTAATCGTCTTGGCTCTGGAACACAGTTACCTGGGAACATGGCTCTTGGAGCGACAAATAACCCTGAATATGCTAAGTTAGCGGGTGAAATTATTGGTAGCGAACTTGAAGCTTTAGGTATTAATGTCAACTTCGCTCCTTCTGTTGATGTCAATAATAACCCTAAAAATCCTGTGATTGGTTTAAGGTCATTTTCATCGGATCCAAATATTGTTTCTGAATTTGGTTTAGGCTATATTGACGGTATTAAAGAACATAATGTTGCAGTTGCAGCTAAACACTTCCCTGGTCATGGTGATACAGATGTAGATTCTCATTATGGATTACCTGTCGTAGATAAGAGTTTAGATGAACTGATGGATAATGAATTAATTCCGTTTAAAGCGACGATGGACGCAGATGCTGATATGATTATGACAGCACATATTCAATTCCCTCAACTAGAAACTGAAACAAAAGTATCAGATGAAGACGGATCTGATATCTTACTTCCTGCGACATTGTCACCAGCCATCCTAACTGACTTAGTTCGTGATGAGATGGACTATGATGGCATTGTTATCACGGATGCCCTAAATATGGAAGCTATTACGAATAACTTTGGTGAAGTTGAAACATCAATCTTATCTAAAAAAGCTGGTGCGGATATCTTACTGATGCCCGTTATAATTAGATCAAATGATGACCTTGCTTTATTAGACGAAGTCATCCAAGGTCTGGTTGATGCGGTAGAACGCGAAGAAATACCAATGGAGAATATCGACCACTCAGTTCGTCGTATACTAACACTAAAAGAAGAATTAGGATTACTCGATCAGAATTTCTTAAGCCAATCTGAAGAAGAAGTTATTTCGAACGCTCAAGAAGTCGTTGGATCTGACTCTAACCGAGCGAGTGAACGTGAGATTGCCAACCACGCAGTAACATTACTTGAAAACAGTCAAGCTACTCTTCCGATTAAGCCAAAGGATGATGATCATATCTTATTCATTACAGCTGACCCGAATCAGGTTCCTGGGACTGAGTTCAGTATTGAGCGGATGCGCTTAGAAGAATCACTTTCTTCTGATTTTTCGTATAAGATATTAACTTATAATGAAGAAAGTACGTTTAATGACTTTTCTGATGCTTTCGCTCAAGCAAGCCATGTCGTTGTCTACACGAGCATGGTAGATGATTCGTCTCTTGCAGCAGATAACTTTAGAACTGCTATCCCTCAAGAAATATTCACTTATGCAAGAGAACAAGGGATTCCTACAGTTCAAGTGAGCATTAATAAACCTTATGATTCAGTGAACTTTACAGACAATGATGCGATATTAATCTCCTATGGTTATAACGGTATGGATCCAACCGAAGGTGGCCAAGAACCTGATGCTTCGTTCGGACCTAATATTCCCGCTGTTGTTGAAGTTATATTTGGTGTCACTAATTCTGATGACGGTCCAAGTGGGCAATTACCTGTTGATTTACCGGTTATTAAAGATGGTGTGTTAATCACAGAAGAAATTGCTTATCCTGTTGGTTATCAATCTGAGGATTGGGAATAAATTTATAAAACAAACATACAAGACTGGCAAATTTGCAATGCCAGTCTTGTATGTTTGTTTTTGTTTGAAGTCTTTATCGAGCCTGGTAAGCTGTCTCCCATAAGTTAAGTTTTGTACCAATATCTTTCTTTAAAGCATTTTGATAAATAGTGTATCCCCATGCAATATCATATAAAGGTTGCCCACCCAAAGCGAAAATAATAATATCATCGTCGTTTTCTCTTGCTGGAATTTTTCCATTAATGATATCTCCGACATTCATTATTATATCATCTGTCATTCGTTCCTCTTGAATCCAATCAAGAAATAATCGACCGAGCACACCCATCTCTAGTGTATTGTACGGATAAACATCTTCATATTTTACTTCTTCATACATCTTCCAATTATCCACAACTAATCTAACGTTTTCGATAACAAAGTTCGGATCAAACTGCCCGGATGAAGAGCCAATAATTAATGCTCCTGGTTTAATCCACTCACTCTCAATCTTTGGATTCGCTTCTCCTGAGGTTGCTAAGTTTAGAATATCTGTCTCTCTCACCGCTTCTTCAATTGAATCAACGATACTTATTCTCACCTTAGGGAACTTAGTTTCTAGTTCTTGCTTCAAGATGTCTGATTGCTTTGGATCGATATCATAAATTTTGAATAGTTCAGCCTGCTTAGCTTCTAAAAGAAGTGCTTCGGCCGTTGAACTTCCGATCGCTCCGGCACCTAATACACCGACTACTTTTGAGTCAGGTTTCGCTAAATAACGAACGCCCACTCCAGGTATTGCACCCGTTCTCCAAGCACTTAATAAGTTAGCTGACATAAAAGCCAACGGCGCACCTGTGTCCGCATCATTCAAGTTCATTGTCAGAATCGAACGAGGCAGATTTTTATCTTTGTTGTCAATATTTGATCCATACCATTTACAACCAGCTACACGGTACTCTCCCCCAAGATAAGCAGGCATGGCACAAAATCTTCTGTCGGGACCGTTTGAAGGCATTGTATTATGTTCGGGTTCATCTGGAAATGCTACAACCATACCGTGAGAGTTACTATCTCGCCCACCCATTCGGTAGTCACCTGTACCTAAAATTTGAAAAACATCCTCCATAACATTGACACAAGATTGCATATCTAAAACACCAGCATCAATCATATCTTGTTCATTCAAATATAAAAAATCAATTTGTCCTTGTTTAGTCATCATTAGAATCTCCTTATAAATATAATCCAAATATTAGATTTATATTATAATACTTCAAGATGAATGTAAAATATTTATACAATATATGGACTTTTTCTTCTTCTAATTCGTGCATATATAAAAAAGTGTTCAACTCATAACAAGGAGAACACTTTCTATCAGAAAAAGTTTATAACTACATTTTGAATCACATTAATCATTTTTGAATCTAAAGATAATTTTTCCATTCATTCTTAAATTTGGGTCAACACTTCTCAAATGTTGCATTAAAATAGTGCCTTTAATCTTTGAATTTTCTGGGACTTGGATAAAAAGTGGAGAATCTACATATTTTTTATCAGTTAAGTACTTTTCTGAACTACTTATGGGCGCAACAATTATAGTATTAAGTAATCGATTATAATTCTTATTGCTTACGACCACACATGGTATTTTTTTCATTTCTACCCTTTTGATGGGTCTAAATCGACGTAAACAATATCTCCTTGTTCATAATGATTCATTACTCTACTGCCTCTTCCCCAACATCGTCTCCCCATTCAACATGAGTAATATCCACAGCTTTATTTCTTTAAATTTCTTAAACTCAAAACTAATAAATATACCATTTTGCATCCTTTATAATATATTATTGAATGAAGTTGTAAACGATATACAATGATTATATTATTATAGTTTGCACATTCTGAAAATAAATCCTAATCTTATTTCAATAGTATTCACAAAAAAACTACCTCCTATGGAAGTAGTCCTAACTTTCACTATTTATCTAAATGAATCATGCGTTTCTTGAGTCGCTTCTGTTTCTAGATGTGTCACTAATTCAAAGTCATCAATGTAAGTATGCATCCGTTCGTCAATCGTATTCCACCATAATCGCCCATCTGGTATTTGATGAAGGTCAATATCTGCAAAGGGTACGACTTGATACATCTTCTCTGCTTCCACTCCTAAGTTAAATATCGGCATGAATTTAGGATTTATTACATTAACTTCACCCGATTCGTCACGTTTAAAGGTTACTTCTGTAATTCCACCTTGCTTATTATCTAAATCTCTTTGTCCAGTTAAAAAACTAGCTTGAGAATATATAGCAAATGTTTCACCACCGTTATACCAATCGACGGGTTGTAATACGTGTGGATGCCCACCTAAGATAAGTTTGGCACCAGCATCACTTAATGATTGAAACACATAAAATTGATCTTCATTTGGTAATGTAGCGTATTCCTCTCCTAACTGTAAGCTCACAACGACCGCATCAACTTGTTTGGATAGTGCGTCCACTTCAGCAACCATTAAAGGAACATCAATTAAACTAATTAAATATTCTTCTCCAACTGGAACTGGTATGCCATTTGTTCCATAAGAGTAATTTAAAAACCCAACGCTGATCCCATTTTCCTCAATAATCCGATGAGTATTGTAATCTTCCCATGAATCATAACTCCCAACATACATCATGTCTTCTTCTTGCAAGTTTTGGAGTGAATAATGTGCTCCTTCACCAAACCAATCAAGTGTATGATTCGTCGCATTACTTACGATATCAATTCCGATAGCTTTAAGTGCAGAAATAATCTCACTCGGTGCGTTAAACTGTGGGTACCCTGACATTGGTAATTGCGGCGACGCAGCAATCACTTCTAGATTCGCCATTGAAATATCTGCATAGTCAATATATGGCTGAATATGAGCTAACATTGGCATGAAATCATAGGCTGAATCCGCCTTAAAGTCGCTTGGTTGAAAACCTTGTTCTATCATCGATGATACTGTCTCTTGATAGATTGGCGAATACGTATCGGCTAAATAACTCACACGATCATGTATTAATACATCCCCAACCGATCTTAGTGTTAATACACCTTCTTCTGATTGAAATTCTTCTTTACCTTCTTTCTTTGGTAAATCAGCAAACAAAAAGTCATGCTTTATCGGTTCGCTTGGTGATTCTTCTACAACTTCCTCTTGAGGTTTTTCGCTACTTTCAGATGCTTGTTGGTCCCGTCCAGAATTCGCTTGTAATGAATTCTGGACATTATATATAAAGTAAGCGCCAATACTTACAATAACAAGTAACGAAAGAATCGCAATCCATTTTTTTACTCTTTTCGACATTTAAGTTCTCCTAATCTTAGCTTTATTCGTTTAATTTTAATGTTTCGATTTTATTTACCAGTAGCTCATCTGTTACATCAACAGTGACATTGCCACCTAATGGGTCTTCCCAGATAAATTCTTTGGTGTTCTCTTTAAGATTATAAACATACACCCATTTATCTCCGACAACATCTATCACACCTTGGATGTTCAAATCCTCTATTTGATTTAATTCATCAATATCCACTTGTGTCACATTAAGACTGGCTCGCCCATAATTAGCTTGACCAATCTCTAATTTTATTAAATCTTTCGTGGCCCAATCATAAGTCATACTTTGTGTGCCATCAATATAAGTCATCTCATCTTGTATAAACTCAAAATTATATGACGCATAATGTTCATTAACCTCCTCAAAACTAGGTAAATTATGAGGTTTTTCGATGAACTCTCGCACCTTAACTAAATCTGATTCGGATTCCGTTGTTTCTGCTGCCTCAAACGTTGGATTTAAATTCCCATATAAATATTCCACATTATTTTCTTCATTCATAGACACAGTCATCTTAAATGTATCGACGCCTACCCAGAAGTCATAATTGAGTAAATTTTCGGTATAAGTATAATCCTCGCCGAACTGATCAATTATCACATCTACCCCAATAATTCCCTCTAAGTTATCACCAAATTCTATGGAATCAACGACTATATCTAACACATCTTTTACCTTATTATAGATACTTTCCTTAGACTCATCACTAAATTCACCCTCCATAATTTGAGTAGCTAAATCTCTTGGAACTGATGCTCTCTCAGTTTGTTCTTGAGCTTGAACGCTTTGAACAACGATTAGATTTAATAAACCTAGTATGATTATTTTCCTCTTCATTGCTATCTCTCCTTATTAGACTGATTAAATGGTTTTTAATTATAGTTTACACTAACTAATAAATTTAAACAAAAACTGGGTACAATGAGATTGTAAGTCTCATCATACCCAGTTAATTATAGCTTATTAGTTAAATCCAGCTAATGGATCAGTTGCTTCAGATCCAGAACCTTGTAATTCTGTTGGTTCCATAGCAGATTTCGGTACACCGAAGAAATAAGTGACAACGAATCCACCAATATAAGCTGCGACTAATCCTAAAACATACGGCATCCAATTACTGTTAGCAATTAATGGAATTAAAGCCACACCACTTGGTCCAATAGCCGTTGCTCCTACATTGCCGAAGAAGCCGATAACTGCACCACAGATCCCTCCACCAATACACGCTGTGATAAATGTTTTACCTAAAGGTAATGTTACAGCATAAATTAATGGTTCACCGATTCCTAAAATACCTACAGGTAACGCACCTTTAATCATATTTGTTAATTGTTTGTTCTCACGAGCACGAATCATTACAGCGATTGCTGCACCAACTTGTCCAGCACCTGCCATAGCAAGGATGGGTAAGAGATTCGTTTGGCCTGTTGTGTTAATCATTTCAATATGAATAGGTGTTAACACTTGGTGCAAACCAAACATAACGAGTGGTAAGAAGAATGCGCCTAACATAAATCCTGAGAAGGCACCTCCGATATCTAACACCCAATTAATCGAACCAACTAATGACGACGAAATCACTCCTGCAACAGGCATAATAACGAAAATCGTAAGTAATCCTACTACCAGTAACGAGATTGTTGGGGTAAAAATAATATCTAAAGCGTCTGGAATAACTTTTCTCACTGATTTCTCTACATATGATAAGATAAATACCGCCAAGATGACACCAATGATACCACCTTGTCCCGCTAGTAGAGGTTCCCCAGTAAAGATATTGATGAGTGGATTCTCAGGGTTCATACCTGTAAGGTAAATAATCCCAGCAATGACTCCACCCAAACCTTGAGTTGCTCCGAATACTTTAGCAGCATTAATCCCTACATAGATGTTTAGATAAGCGAACAGACCATTTTTGATAATATTTAAGATATCAACGGCATGTCCCCAAGTCATTGCATCAATTTGGCCAGCTGTAATCATGTTCTGGAAGATTGAGGCAATCCCACCAATAATACCCGCACCAACGAAAGCCGGAATTAACGGCACAAAAATGCTCGCAATTGAACGTGTAATTTGTTTGAAGGCATTATCATTCCCTTTTTTATATTTTTCTTTGTTCTCTTTTGTTATTTGCTCTGTGTTAGATTGTGCAGATGTTAATTCTGGGTCAAGATTTTCATTCACCTCTGCGCTCTTAACGCTACCAGACATACTCGCTAATTCAGTCGCAACTTTACTTGCTGTACCAGGTCCAACAACTACTTGTAAGTTATTACCATCTTGAACAACACCCATAACTCCGTTAACTGTTTTCAATGCCATTGCATCAACAACACTTGGATCCTTCAAGTCAATCCTTACACGTGTCATACAATTATAAATATCAGTAGTATTGTCTTTTCCACCCATATATTTATATATTTCTTTAGCAATTAAGTGTTCTTTTGTTGTATTCATCATTGCTCCTCCTCTTCTTTTATAGCTTCTCGGATAAACCCGTTGTTATGACTTAATAACTCTTTGGCACTTGACACATCATTATCAGTTAATACCATGACAATCGCTAATTTGACGTTATTCCCCGCATGTTGAAATGCTTTTTCAGCTACTTCATAATCACATTCTGTTGCTTGCATTATAATTCGTTTGGAACGTTCTTCTAATTTCTCATTCGTTGGTTGAACGTCCACCATTAAGTTTTTATAGACTTTACCGATTTGTACCATTGAAACCGTTGATAACATATTTAAGATGAGCTTTTGAGCGGTTCCAGCTTTTAAACGTGTAGAACCTGTTAATACTTCTGCTCCTGCATCAACTTCAATCGCAACTTGACTGTATTCACTGATTTCAGCGCCTTTGTTACAAGCAATCGATACCGTAGATGCACCAACTTCTTGAGCATAAGCCAAACCACCTTTAACATAAGGCGTTCGACCACTTGCCGCAATTGCGACGACTGTATCTTTATCAGTTAATTTCAATTCTTTTAAGTCATCTCGCCCAAACTCTGCAGAATCTTCCGCCCCTTCAACCGCTGATAACATGGCTTTTTCTCCGCCAGCAATTAAACCAACGACCATCTCAGGCGGTGTACTAAAGGTTGGCACACATTCCGCTGCATCTAATACGCCCAAGCGTCCACTCGTTCCTGCTCCCATGTAAATTAAGCGACCGTCTTGATTAAAAGATTTCACGATTAGCTTAATCGCTGCTTCTATTTGTGGTAAAACTTGTTGAATCGCTTCAGGTACACGACGATCTTCTTGATTCATCAGTGCAATAGCTTCTTGAACACTCATCTGGTCTAATGCCATCGAGGCTTCATTTCTCGTTTCTGTTGTTAGCTTGTCTAATTTCATCTATCTATCCTCTTTTCCATTGAATTTCAAACGGTTGTCCTGGTCTCATCGCCTCAAGTAATAGATAATCACCCGATTGTATATAACCAATCACATTAACCTTTTCATCAGCTGGTAAATTCGTTTTTGTTATTTGAACTTCGCCTTCATATCGAAGGTAATCGGAATTATCTATCGTAATTGAACCGACAGGTCGTTCAGTCATTAGTTCAGGATTAACAATGAAATCTCGTCTCACTCTTGCCTCTTGACTGCGAATGACATCACGAGCCGCGTCCATTCTTTGAGTGTGTCGACCTTCAATGTGTTTGAGTTGTTCGACATTGGTGGAAGTTGCGACTGCTTCAAAATACAAGACTGTTTCATTTAAATATTTTTCCCACTGAATTTGACTATAAGAACTCATACCAGGGTCGCCAATATAAACTTTATCAACATAAGCTGTTTGCCTTAATTCAAGCGCGCTACCTAAAGACTGTTTGTAACGGTGATCTTCTAAAGTTGGTAATCCTTCATACAAGGGACCTCTCAAATCACCCTCTCCAGCGACGAAAGCCATGACGGTAATTCCTTGCTCTTTCAGCCATTTGTTAATATTAATAAACTCTGCTTTATCTAAGCCCGTTTCAGGACGCGGATAGTAATTGTGCCAAGCCTCAATCGACGTGAAATTCACTTCTAACTCTTTTAAAATGTTTAAATCTTCTTCGCTAATTGTACTCGCATTTAAAATAACATCTAGCTGCTCACTAATAAGTTTAATCTCTTCATGACTGACTCCATAATCGACTCGAATTCCAGTCACACCTAACTCAATCAATGGAGTTAAATCTTTATAATATATACCTAAGTTCTTTAAAGCATCTCCAGAAACATCAACGACTAAATCCATTTCATAATCTTTTGCTACCGAACCCAATTGCCCTAAACGATCTAAATACAATTCTGAATCATCTTCAGGGATATGAATTGACGAGAATATTCCTTTGAAACCAATCTCATGCATGCGTCTTATGTACTGTTTGACTTCTTCTGTCACATCTTCGTTTAAATATACTGATATTCCATACATGTCTTCACTCCATTGTAATCGTTTTCTAAATAAAGCATACAACTTATGAAATGAAATTTCAATACCTTTGTTTAATTTTTGTGTTTGATGAAATGAAATTACACCCCTTATCTTTTTGTTACTTTAGATAATTGTTAACCTTGACTCGAATATGATATTATTAACCTTAGAATAAAAGTTTAAAACCTTTATATATGGAGGATATTATGGAACATATCGCAATTATTGGGATGGGAATTAGCGGGTCTGCTGTTCTCACTTCTTATGCAAAAGAATTAAAAGATAAAAAATATAATATTACTATTGATTGTTACGATACATCTCATAGCTTTGGACGCGGTTTACCTTTTAGAGAGGATTCATCTTTAGCACTTGTAAATACAAGAACAACTGATATTACTTATGACTATGAGCAACCAGGTGAGTATGAAAATTGGTTGAAAGAAGAAGCTAAGATTGAAGGCGATATTCCTGAATTTACGACGCGTGCCTTGTTTGGTGAGTATTTAAATGATCGAACAATGAAGCAAATTGAACTATTGAACGCAAATGTTCACTATGAAACCATCAAAGATATGCAATGGTTAAGTGAGACAAAACAATGGGAATTAGTCACTGATTCAAATGAGGTTCGTCAATATGATCGTGTTCATCTGTGCTCTGGTTCTCTACCAGTTCTAGACCCTTACAATTTGAACGGTAAACCAAATTACATTAGTAATCCTTACCCATTAAACGAATTAACTCACGACTTCGCTAAAGACGACCGTATCGTTGTCATTGGAACAAGTTTAACTGCGATCGATGTTCTCAAATATCTATTACAAGAACGC
Source organism: Aerococcaceae bacterium DSM 111021 (assembly GCA_020112395.1). Lineage (NCBI taxonomy): Bacteria > Bacillati > Bacillota > Bacilli > Lactobacillales > Aerococcaceae > Aerococcaceae bacterium DSM 111021. The sequence continues at coordinate 504,937 of JACCEK010000001.1, forward strand.
GAAATTGAATCCGTATATGCTTTCTCACGCCATAACTTTTTCCAAACAGTTGGGACAGCAAATTACAGTGATTTAAAGATGACGCATATTACGATGGATAAGGTTAAAGCAACTATGGATCCCAATGAGAAAATACTCTATTTCGATGCATTGGATAAACTCATCCAAAAAGAGTTTGATCAATTAAATATTCGCTTTGTAGATTTCTGCAACATTGCCTTACAAACAGGAACAGCAGGTCTAAGAGAGTCCTTAAATCATTCGGATTTAATGGCAAAGACAGAACGTATCGGTGTTTCTACAACGCGAATTTTGAATTTCTTATGGCAATATATGCCAGAATCAGAACGAAAAGAATACTTAGATAAATATCAAGAGCCATTTAACTTAGCTAAAGGGAAGCTTCCGATGAAGTCTGCTGAAGCAATTATTGAAGGTGAGGATCGTGGCCAATTAACCATTCTCAAAGAAGTTGAAACTGTTGAGTATGATGACAACACACGAGAATACATTATGAAGAATGATGAGAATGAAGATATTTTACGCGCGGATTGGGTTATTAACGCAACAGGTGTTAACCTTCATTTAGAAGGCGATTTAAGCGGCCATCCTTTGATTCATTCCCTATTAAATAAACGCTACATAATGCCTGACACTTCGGGTGGATTGAGTCTCAATGTCTCAACTCAATGTGTGATTTCACCTAGTTGGGGTGAATTTCCAGCATTTCATGCCCATGGAATGTTAGTGAGTGGTGCCGTTTATCTAAATAATTCAACTTATAATATTCAATCTGTGAGCCATCAACTAGTAAAAGATATCATTGCTAACTATTAAACAAATAAATACCGCTTGAAATTCCCATTGAATTTCAAGCGGTATTTATTATTTATAATAAGTTTCGACAATTCTTTGGGTCGCTTCTATTGTATCTTCGTATGTCCCAAATGCGGTTAGCCGCATGAAGCCCTCACCATTAGCACCGTATCCAGAGCCTGGTGTAATTACGACTTGACTATCCTGTAGTAATTCATCGAAATATTCCCAAGAAGACAAGCCACTTGGTGTTTTCAACCAAATATATGGCGCATTTACCCCACCGTAATGTTCAATCTTTGCATCATTGAATGCATCAACGATATGCTGAGCATTACGTTGATAATACACAAAATTATCCTTCAGTTCTACTTTAACTTCCGGTTCGAAAGTTGCTAATGCCGCGCGTTGAATAATATATGAGGTTCCATTAAATTTCGTTGGTTGGCGACGCGTCCACATTGCATTTAATGATTGACCTTCAATCACTAATTCTTTTGGAATAACAGTATAACCTATACGCATACCCGTGAAGCCCGCTGTCTTAGAAAAGCTACGCATTTCAATCGCACATTGCTTAGCACCCTCGCATTCATAGATCGAATGCGGGACATTATCATCTTGTATAAAGGCTTCATATGCCCCGTCAAAAATTATGACACTTTCATGCTCAATCGCATAGTCAACCCATTGTTGCAGTTGATCTTTAGTCATAGCGACACCTGTTGGATTATTCGGTGAACAAATATAAATCACATCTGGCTGCTTGTCTTGGTCAAAATCTGGCACTGCTTGATAGTGATTATCAATCGTCATCGGAATTGTTATTAATTCAGACCAGCTTTGACTCATATCATCATAATTTCCTAAGCGTCCGGCCATGACATTACTATCAATATAAGTTGGATACGCCGGGTCACCAATGGCTATCTTAGCATCCAGACTAAATAATTCTTGAATTGCACCCGCATCTGTCTTTGAACCATCTGATATGAATAATTCATCTTCTGATAGATCGACATTCAATGTTTGATAGCTATTCTCAATAATCGCTTGCTTTAGAAATGGATAGCCAGTACTTGGTCCATATCCTTTGAAGGTTTCAGAATTCAATTGTTCTTGACCAGCTTGAGTCATTGCTTCAATCACGCCCTTTGGTAAAGGCTGAGTGACATCACCAATAGACAATTTGATAATTTCTGAGTGTGGATTGTCTTCTTTAAATGCCGAGACTTTCTCGGCAATATGATTAAATAAGTAATTCCCAGGTAAGCGATTAAAATTCGGATTAATTTTCATAAAACTGCTCCTTTATCATATCTCTTACGACTTTCTGTTACTCATCCATTCTTGTTGATGACCTCTGGAGATACGCATAATGTTCTCATATAAATCTGCTAACTCACCTTTTAAAGAATCATCTTCTAAGTAACTTTGTACTTTCTCGATAACGACCGCTTCACGGCCACTATCTAAGATTTCCATATTGTTCTCTAATTTAATTCCTGCCACTTCTTCCACCGTTTTTGTTCGTTCTTCAAATAATTTTACCAATTCACGATCAATTCGGTCGATGGTTGCTCTTTGTTTTTCTAACATATTATTCCTCCTATGATAATTGACTCAAAAATACACTTCCTAATGTATACCCTACTAATACCGCACTTGCTGCACTCCATAATAATAAGTATAAACCATATAATAAAGCATCTTTAGCTGTTGTCCAACCAGATCCAATTGAGATAGCAATATAAGGCATTGCAGGTGGTGTCATGTATGCGAGGGACGCCATGAATCCAATTAAACTCGCAACCACAGCCACGTTAATTGGTAAATCTACTTGTGAACCTGCAATTGTAATAACAATAGTGGTAACAACCGACACAGTTACTAAGTTTGATGAGAAATTTGTTTGGAAGCCTGCCCAAAGGATGAAGACTAATACCATTAATAATGGTGACAAGCCAACTAACAGTGGTGTTAAGAATGATTCGATTAATGTAATCACACCCATATCAGGATTCGATAAGAAGCTACCTAAAGTTAGTGTCGCCGCTACAATTAATAAACTCGGCCAGAACACACCTTTAGAAATTCCCTCTTGTAACTTAACTAATGGCTTCCCATCTACGTGAACCACTGCTAAAGCTAAAGAACCGATCATTGGTGGAAATGCAATTCCTGCTGATTTTAGAAATGCTGCCACTCCCGGTAAGATATAGCCTAATACTTCTGGTAATAACCATAAAGCCACAACCCCACCAAAGATCAGAACGACTGCTTTTTCCTTTTTATCCGCTTTTGGTAAATCTGATAATGAAGCAATCTCACCCAGTTTTACGCCTGATAAATCCATTCGCCAAATCCACTTTAGAGAGACTAAAAGAATTAAGAAAATTGTTAAGCCCGCTGGCACTGCAAAACTCATATATTGACCATTCGTAATCGCCGTTCCGTAGGCTGTTTCGTATAGCCCCATCGCAGTAATTGCGAACACATGGTTAATCGGTGTCATTGCCGTTCCAATAGCTATAGAAGCATATAGCGCGACTAATAATTTTGATGCTTGTTTATCCCCTTTTTCTAAACCAAATTGTGTCATGACTTCTTCATAGATTGGAAAAGCAATCATAAATAAAATCGTTGGTGAAACAAAAGTACTGATTAATAGCATAACAGATAGAAATGCAAAAACAAATCTCCAAGGACTCACTTGAGCCCAAGCACTATTAATGGCCCATGCAGAAACCCGTTTTAAAAATGATGTTTGTTCTAAGGCATGTGTCACTAAGAACGTAAAGAATAAAAAGACAAACGTTGTATTACCAAATGACTGCTGAAAAATTTGTCCATAAGTGACTTCAGGTAGAAAACCTAAACAAATTAAACATAAAATACTTGGCCAATCGATGGCAACGAACAGCCATAACACCAAGCTACTAGCAAAAATAGCTAGAACGGAAAAGGTCACGGTCGGTATATTGAAAAAACCTATTTGCATGGTTGAATTTAAAACAGCTAGAGCTAATATAAGCAAACTAATGACGATTGAGATAATCTCACTAGTTTTAAATCCTTTTGATATAGAATTTGACATTGTTTACACTCCCCTTTTTTATAACTTTTTCAACAAAAAAACTGCTTAGCATAAACTAAGCAGCTCACAAACTGGCCAAAATCGGATGATCCGCTTAATTTATACTCTAAGCGGCTAGGACACAACAATTACAAGCCACCATAGATATGAACTTTCGTCATGCGTTCATACTAAGGTGAGCATGAACGCTATCTAAAGTAGCTAAAATATACAAGTTGAATTGTTTGTTTTAATTGTTGCATCATAGAATCCTCATTTCTTTGTTTAAGACAGTATAACGGACTTCTCACATTAAATCAATATCAAATTCTAATTATATTCTAATAATAAAACGAACTTCAATCATAATGATTAAAGTTCGTTTTAATTTAACGTTTAATTTACTGGTACTTCTGCTGGTACTTCAATAGATTCTTCAAAGTTTGTTTCTGTCACTTCATAATTGAATTCCGCTTGGACTGATTCCGGTGTGTCAGAATCAGACTCAGCTTCAAGTTCTTGTACATCAGAATCAACAATAACATGAATCGAATTAATAAAGTAGTTCGCATCCACTTCGATAGTAATTGTATATGTTAATCCAGCTGCGAGTGCTTTTGCATCCTCTTCAAATTCACTTAATTGACTATCTAATTCAACATCTGCTGCGACTGTCTCTTGAGTCAGTGAATGCTCTAATTCTTGTAGTGCTTCAAAGAATTCAACCCATTCTTCTTCAGTCTCAAATGAATTGATCGTAATAGTATACCCGTCACCATTCTCTTCAACCGTTGTTTTCTCACTTAGTAACTGATTAACTTTCGAAGGTAGATAGTAACTACGAATTGTTCCTTCAAGCAGTGAGATAAGCATCTGATATTGTGATGCGATTTGCTGAGCATCCATTCCAAGCAAGGTCGATACATCTTCAGTAACCCACTCGCCGTCCTCTTCCTCAGATGAGTCATCTTCTAACATGTACATTGTTTGGTCTACTATGTAATACATTAAATCATATGTTTCACTTTCAGTAGAACCATCATGATGTTCTGCATCCATTGCCAGATTCAAATCAAATCCTAATTCTAATTCAGGTGAAATCTTAAATTGTATATCACCGTCCGTTGTAAAATCGGCTGTTCCATCTGTATAAACCATATTCATGTTACCTTCGTAATTACCTTTAAATGACTCGATTTCTTTCAATCCATTAATAACATTTAATAATGCTTCGTCTGGAGCAACTTCTTGTGCTTTAGCTGATAACGGTGCCATTGTTGATACTAAAAGTAAAATTGCGAGTAAAAACTTCGTAAACTTTTTCATAAGCATACGCTCCCATCATATTTGATACTTATATTATAAGCTTTTTATGAACTAAAGTTCAAACAAATCGAGTTTTATTCTATGTTTATTCATAATTTTATATAACCAACTACGCTGAGGATTCGTATCGGTTTCAGTTTTGTTAGTAAGTTAGAATAAGTATATAATTAATTTCCAAATTTATTAGAAATCATTAAAAAAGACATGAACAAAATTGTCCATGTCATAAGTCTTACTAGGCTAATCATTAACCTTAAAATTCTTCAAAAGGTGAAGCTCCTGAAGCAAACTGACTATTATATAAATTAGCATACTTACCTTCTCTAGCAATTAATTCATCATGGCTGCCTTGTTCCATAATGTCACCATTTTCCATATATAAGATTAGATCAGCATTCTTAATTGTAGAAAGACGGTGAGCGATCACAAAGCTTGTACGACCTTGAACAACACGATCCATTGCTTCTTGTATCAGAATCTCAGTACGAGTATCTACCGAACTTGTCGCTTCATCTAGAATTAATACTGGACGGTCAGCTAGCAATGCTCTTGCAATTGTCAAAAGTTGTTTTTGTCCTTGTGAGATGTTTGAAGCTTCTTCATTAATTTCGAAGTTATAACCATCGGGTAAGTTCTTCACGAAATTATGAACATGAACTGCTTTGGCAGCTTCAATGACTTCTTCATCCGTAGCATCTAAACGACCATAACGAATATTCTCCATAATTGATCCATTAAATAACCAAGTATCCTGTAAAACCATCGACATTGATCGTTGATAATTTGCACGGCTGTATGATTTAATATCTACACCGTCTAAGTTAATTGATCCTTTGTCAACATCATAGAATCTCATTAAAAGCTTAACCATCGTAGATTTTCCAGCACCAGTTGGTCCAACTAGAGCAACTTTCTGTCCTGGTAAAACATCCGCATTAAAGTCCGTAATGATAATTTGTTCAGGGTCGTAACCGAATTGCACGTGGTTGAACGAAACTTTCCCCTCAACTTTTGATACATCTAAAGCACTACCAGTTGTTTGATCTTGTTCTTCTTCATCTAAGAATTCAAACACACGCTCTGCTGCTGCAACCATTGTTTGAAACAATGTTACGATTTGTGCTAACTGAGTAATTGGTTGTGTGAATCGGTTAACATATTGAGTGAAGGATTGAATAACCCCTACACGAATCGTTCCGAGAATTACTAGGTAAGCACCAACCATAACAACTGCAGCGTAACCAAAGTTTTGTAAGAAGCGCATGAACGGGAACATAACTCCTGAATAAAACTGAGATTTCCATGCAGACTCTTCTAGTTTTGCATTATCTTTATGGAATGTTGCGACCGCATTCTCTTCTTGATTAAAGGCTCTAACAATATTTTGTCCAGAAAAGTTTTCTTCAATTTGTCCGTTTATAACACCAAGTGACACTTGTTGTTGACGGAAATATTTTTGAGATACCATAATTAGAATACGGATTGTAAGTAAACTAATTGGAACAACGATTAACACGACTAATGCTAAGATCCAATTGATTGTAAACATAATAATCGCGATACCAATCATTGTCATAACTGAGTTGATTAATTGAGCGAAACTTTGTGATAGTGAAGCACCTAACGTATCAATATCGTTACTAATTCTCGATAAAACTTCACCATGCGAATGTGATTCAAAATACTTCATCGGCATGTCATCAATCTTGTCTAACATTTTCTTACGTAAACCGTACGTAACATTCTCTGTTACACCTGTCATTACAAATCCTTGTATCCAGTTAAATATAGAACTGACGACATATAAAGCTAATACAGTCAGTAAAATTCTTCCGATTACATCGTACTGAATTGAACCCGTCCCTTGAACTTCCGCTAAAACTCCATCGAATAATGTAGAAGTAGCATTACCTAATTCGCGGGGGCCTATGATGTTAAATAATACAGAGAGAATAGTTGTAAACAGAACAAGCATCATCGCCCATTTAAAGTTTAATACTTCTTTTAAAATTCGAAGTAAACTCCCTTTAAAGTCATGGGCTTTTTCTACTGCACCTTGACCGCGAGGCCCAACGCCTTTAGGTTGACTCTGTACCTTTACTTCTTCTTGCTGTTGAGTATCTTTTTCAGCCATTATTCTCCCTCCTTCTCTTGTTTCATTTGTACTTCATAACCATCAAGTTCTGCTTGAGATAATTGGGATGTTGCAATCTCACGATAAACTTGGCTTGTTTCCATTAATTCTAAGTGGTTACCAATACCAGCGACATTTCCTTCATCAAGAACTATGATTTGTTCAGCATCTAAAATTGTACTGATACGTTGAGCAACAATAATAATTGCTGCATCAGAGACACGTTCATTTAAAGCTTGACGAAGTGATGCATCAGTTTTGTAGTCTAGAGCAGAGAAACTATCGTCAAAGATAAACACTTTAGGCTGTTTTGCAATCGCACGAGCGATAGATAAACGTTGTTTTTGTCCACCTGAAATATTCCCTCCACCTTGAGAGATACGCTCTTTATATCCACGTTCTTTATCTTCAATGAATTCAGTTGCATGCGCAATCTCAGCAGATTCTTCGCGAACATCATCAGAAAGTGATTCGACTCCGTATCCAATATTGCTTTCAATAGTTCCTGAGAATAATACTGCTTTTTGCGGTACATAACCGATAATATCTCGTAATTGATGTTGACTAATATCTCTGATATCAACACCATCAATCTTGATTGATCCTTCTGAAACATCATAGAATCTCATTAAAAGGTTAAGAATCGTTGACTTACCACTTCCTGTACCACCAATGATGGCCGTTGTCTTTCCAGGTTCAGCAATAAAATTAAGGTCACTAATTACATTATTATCAGCTCCAGTGAATTTGAAACTGACATCAGTGAATTCAACAACACCTTTAGGTGTTTCAATCAATGTCACTTCTTCTTTGTCATTAATAGATAAAGGTGTATCTAATATTTCTTGGATACGTTCTCCAGAAACGATTGCACGTGGAATCATAATTGACATCATTGTTAACATGAAGAAAGAGAATATAACTTGCATTGTATATGTTATGAATGCCATCATTTCCCCTACTTGCATTAGCCCGTCTCCGATTCGGTGACTACCTACCCAAATAATTAGAACAGAAATTCCGTTTGCAATAAGCAATAAAATAGGGTTCATTAACGCCATTGTACGTCCAACAAAGATATAACTATTACGTAAGTCTTTGTTTGCACCATCGAAACGTTCTGATTCTAAATCTTGGCGTCCGAACGCACGGATAACTTGTAATCCTGTTAGGATTTCTCTAGCGGATAAGTTAACCTTATCAATTTGCTTTTGTAAAATTTGGAATCTAGGTATTACAACACTCATTAAGATTCCCATTAATACTCCAACAAGAGACAATGCTAAGATTGTTATCCAAGACATTGCAATTTGTGATTGGAACACGTAGATTAATGCACCAATTGCTAACATTGGTGAGAATAGTACAACTCTAAAGAATACGGTAATAACCATTTGAACTTGTTGCACATCATTCGTTCCACGCGTAATTAGTGAAGCAGTTGAGAATTTTTCCATCTCTTCATTAGAGAACTGAAGCACTTTTTCATAAGATTTCGCTCTCAATCCACTACCAACTTTTGCTCCAACTACAGCTGCTACATAAGCAGCTAATGCTCCACCACCAAAAGCTACCAATGCTATAAGCAACATTTGCCCACCTTGGGTCAGAACATAGTTAATTTGAGCTCCACTTAAGTCCCCACCTGCTTCTTCAGTTGTTGCTATAACAGATTGAATTGCTGAAGAATGGACCATCGCTGGTCCAAGTGTATTCATCTGTTCAACGTATTCATCACGCATACCAGATAAATCAGTCGTTTCAGAACCCGTATTTTCTTGTGCTGCAACTTCTAACTCTTCTTCAGACATTGTAGATACTGTTTGATACATAGCTAATGGAACTTCAAAACTTTGACTTAGCGATTCCATTTTATCTTCATCGTTTTTGACAGTATCTTTTATTGTATAATTGCCATTATCACTCTGTGTAAAATTTTCCTCAATTAATTGCTGTTCTTCCGGTAGAAGTAACATCTCAAATTCTGTCATGGAATCTGATGTCATTTCTAATGGAACAGCTAATTCTACCCCACTATTTTGTATCCCCACGTCTACTAAATTTGATGTATAAGTTGGTAACAATAATGTTGTAAAAGCCTGTATAAAATGAGCAACAAGAGCAATAATTACCCACTTCCAATGAGGTTTTAAATGATTAATTAAATTTTTCATATAATACTACTTTTCCTCACTCTCTATTTTTATTTTATTTATAACTTTAGTTAGTCGATTCCCAGTATCAACGAACACACGAATCTCATCTTCGGTAAATTCTTCAAAAATGATTTTCATCGAATTTTCCATATTTTGAGTTACTTGTTCATAATTTTTAATACCATCCGCGGATAATCTAAGGAAAATATTCCGTCGATCCTCTGGGTTATCTTCTTGGATGAGCCATGCTTTTTGGACTAATCCTTTAACTGTTCTTGATATTGCTGGCGAAGAGACATTCATCAAATTAGCTAATTCGCGAGATGTCAGTAATGTATCGTCTTCATTATGGTTTTTCTGTAGATGATATAACACTTTAAACTCACTTTTCGACATAACTGTACGACCTTGGACCTCAGCAGCTCGAGAAAACATTTGCGACATGCTGTACATTTGATGTACTAACTGGCGCTTGTTCACTATAACACCTCCTCAAATAACTTAACTTCGTTAATAGTTAACCTTGTTAATTATAGACTAGTTCAATATTGGAATCAAGCAAATCATTTAAAATTATTAAGTTCAACTTCGCAATAAAATATATAAAAAAAGAGCACCTCCTACTGGGGAAGGTACTCTAATTTAAGGCTTATAAATTAAGACTGAGTGTCGACTATATCTTGTAGTGCATCAGCTACAGATTGAACATTTGTCCCAACGATAACTTGTAAGTTTTTCTTATCTACAACGTTAACTCCGGGTACACCTGTTCCTTTAATTTTATTCACATCAACTGTATCAGTATCATTCAACGTTAAGCGTAAACGAGTGGCACAGTTGGTAATATCTGCAATATTTTCTTTACCGCCTAAAGCGTCATATATTATTGCAGCTTGCTTCTCTTCTTTTGTTAGTGGTTTTGAACTTGTTGTTGTGGTTTTTGTAGGACTTTCGTCTGCTACACTCATTTGCTCATCTAACGGACCTTTTCGTCCTGGTGTTGCTAAATCAAATTTCTTTATAACAAATGTAAAGACTACATAATAGATTAGCCCCACGACAGCCCCTTGTACCATTAACATCCATGGGTTATTCGCAAGTGGCAAGCCCTGTGATAGTAAAAAGTCAATGGCCCCTGCTGAAAATCCAAATCCTGCAGTCCATTGCATAAATGCCGCAAATGCAACCGATAATGCTGTTAATACAGCATGAACAAAATAAAGTGCCGGTGCAACAAACATAAATGCAAACTCAATCGGTTCAGTAACTCCTGTAACAAAGGCTGCGACACCACCAGCTAAGAATAGAGAAAATACTTGGCTTCTATACTTACTGTTGGATTGTTGCCACATTGCAATACCTGCTGCTGGTAGTCCAAACATAAAGACTGGGAAGAATCCAGCTTGATACATACCTGTTATCCCTAGTTCCCCTGTTCCACTCCAAAAGTTACCGATATCATTAATACCAATTAAGTCAAACCAGAATACTGCGTTTAAAGCATGGTGTAAACCAGTTGGAATTAATAGTCGGTTGAAGAATGCGTATAGACCAGCACCGATCCAGCCTAGATTCGTAAAGGCTTCCCCTAATGAAACTAATGCACCAAATAAGATTGGCCATACGAATAGTAAGATAAGTGATACACCCAACATAGCTATTCCTGTTAATATTGGCACTAAACGGCGCCCTGAGAAGAAAGCAAATGCCATTGGTAGTGTTGTTCTGCTGAAGCGATTATAAATTTCTGCAGCCACTACACCTGATATTAATCCAAAGAATACGTTACCGTTAGTTGATTGCTCAAAAGCAATATTAACCTCTTCAAGTGGTGTATTCGTTAACATTGCTACAGTTCCAGATGACAGTATTGTAATTAAAGTCAAGAATGCAACTAATCCAGCAATTGCAGATGCTCCATCTCGATCTTTAGTCATTCCAAGTGATACACCTATCGCAAATAATATTCCAAGGTTATCAAGAATAGCTCCCCCGGCAGCAATCAGAAATGCTGCAATTTGACTTTCTCCACCCCAGCCACTGGGATCAATAGCATAACCAATCCCTAACATAAGTGCAGCAAGAGGTAATACAGCAACGGGTAACATTAATGAACGTCCTAGACGTTGTAAATATCCCATCATTTTATACATCTCCTATTCTCCATGTAACGTTATTATTAAATCAATAAAAACATAATTTCTTTTATATCAATTCTATAGAGACACAGCTTTGTTATATTGTATCCTCCTTATTTTTGATAGTCAGTGTGAACACATGTTCATTAAACCGCTTACATAATTATAACAAAGACCGTTTATAATTCAAATAATATTGTTATATTGGCGCCTAATTGAGTGTTTGGAATCACTTCGTTGGATATTATCAAAATCCTTCGTTGAGCAACTTATTAATCATTACATTGAGCCACTTCACTATCTTAAATTTTTACAATCCTTGTACCATGTAATTCTGTCACTGATAAAGCGTCTGCAATGGTTTGACTATTCTCATAAGTAATCCCTCCGCCAGGCAATATTGTGATTCGCTGTCCGCTATATTCAACTAATTTTAAGAGATATGGTAAATTTTCTTCAATTGTCGACCCTTCTTGTCCACCATGAGTCAGTATTCTCATGACTCCACGCTCTGCAAGCCAATTTATCGCGTCATTTTGTAATGACTTTTTAATTTCATCAAAAGCCATATGATAGGTTACTTCAAATGGTTTAGCTGCCTTAAGCAGTTCATTCATAACTTCTTCATCAATCCATCCATCGCGAACCGCTCCAAAGACAACACCTTTAATTCCGGTATATTTAAGTGCTAAGATATCACGACACATTGTTAATACTTCTTCTTTAGTGTACTTAAAGTCGCCACCCCTTGGACGAATCATGACCACTACTTCAGTATCATGTTGACTAGCATATTCAATAGTAGTTTGGATTACACCATATGATGGTGTCGTCCCTCCTACAGCCAAATTATCGCAAAGTTCAATCCGATTTGCCCCAGCAGCAATTGCTTTAGGAATATTCGTAAAATTTTCAGCACAAAACTCTCTGATCATTGTCTCCCTCCTAATCATTATGTCTTTGTTCATTTGTTATAATATATTTTCATTTTTAAATAAAGATAACGGTAACTGGTTTAATCTGATACTTTACACCTCGTTCCTATTTCGAGCGACACAATAGCTCTTATCTGTAGTTTATTTTTGCTTTGAAGAGTAGAATTTTGTATTATACAATTTCACTTGACTACAAAAAATCACATCACCATAATTTCCGCAATGTGCGTGACATCTTATTTAGATAAAAGCTCTTTTATATCGTCTTTTTTAATGTCTGAAATTGATTTCATTGGATTTGGTTTATCATTGTAGGAAGCGAGGTCTTTTTCGTAGTATGAACATGATAACCAACGACCTTCCTTAAACCCAACATTACGAAAGACTCCAGCCAATCTAAAGCCTAATTTTTCATGAAGGTTTTCGCTTGCACTATTGTTTTCTGTTACAAGACCGTACACTGTATGAATACCTTGTAACTTACAAAGTTCAAGCAACTTTTCATACAACTGACGCCCTCCCCCTAAACCTTTTGCTTTAGAATCAGTATAGACGCTCAACTCCGCTGTCCAATTATATCCTGCTCTTTCAGCAAATCGGTGTGCATATGCGTAACCTAATATCTCATCATCAACTTCACAAACAATACATGCGTAATTTTGTATAATGCTTTCCAAACGAGTTTCAAACTCCTCAGGTGTTGGCATCTTGTGTTCAAACGTTATTGGTGTCTCTATGTATTGTCTGTATATATTCCAAATGTTTTTATAATCTTTTTGTTCCACCATTCTAATAATCAAACTAATACCTCACATACTTAATTTTTCTTCTTATTATAATATACTAAGGATTAGTTAGCACGTAAATATATTCAAAAAAAGAACCAGACATTGTTAGTCTAGTTCGTTATATTACTTATCATCTAAGTCAATTTGATGTTTCTTAAATTCTTGAATAACATGTTCAGCCATTTCTTCAATCGATTGATTTTCTACGCTAATAATATGAGCGCCAATTTTGTTAAACAAATCATTGGCGAACATTAATTCTGTTTTTACCCTCTCAATATTTGAATACGTTGCTTTCTCATCTAATCCAAGAAACTTTACTCGTTCTTTTCGGATATCACTAATATACTTAGGTGAAGCCGCTAAACCAAATATTCTTCCACTTGGCACATCATATATTTCTTTAGGAATATTCGCTTCAGGAAAAATTGGCAAATTAGCTACTTTATATCCTTTATTCGCTAAATACATACTTAATGGTGTCTTTGATGAACGTGATACACCAAGAATAACAATATCTGCTAACTTAAACCCTCGTCTGTTTTGTCCATCATCATACTTTACTGCGAATTCTATTGCTTGAATTCGTCTGAAATATTGATCATCAAGTTGATGTAAACTACCACTTTGTTCCGATGGGTTTTTACCAGTTAAAGTTGCGATATGCTGAATCAATCCATGAATTGGGTTAAAATAATACATATCTTCTTTATTTGTAAATTCTTGTGCGAATTGATGTAATTCTTCATTAACCAATGTCGCGATGACTGTCGCCTCATGCTTTGCCGCATCTCCTAAAATTTCTGATAATTCATCTAAGGTATTAATAAACGGAAATCGTTTAACGCTCATTTCATTCAATGTTGGAAACTGTGCAAGAGCAGCATTTGTCACTCGAATAGCTGTTTCACCTACAGAATCTGATATAACATAAATTGTTTGGTAATTTTCTTCTTGCATTAAGAATCCTCCCCCGAACTCAATTCTACTAATAAATCTACGATATTTGTCTTAGACATTTTACCTATTACTTGATTATCAGAACTAATAACGGGTAATGAGTCAATTTGGTGCTTTGAAATTAACTGGGCTGCTTTTAACACTGTCATCTCTGGCGTTACAGCAATTATGTTAGGCATTCGTGTCATAACAATTGCCACAGCAGTCTTGTCAGCCTGGCCAGCTATTAAACTTCGCAATAAATCTTTTCTTGATACGACACCAATTAAAGCTTTAGACTCTGATTCAACAACATATAATGAGCCGACATTGTACATAAACAAAGACGTAATCGCATCATTCACCATTGTATCTGGATAGACAATGACAGGTTGAATCATCACATCAGAAACTTTATATCGATTAAAATGCTCAAATAAGAGTGATTGAGGTTCTAAGCCCGAATATATATAGCCTACTTTTGGTCTTGCATCTAGAACACCCGTCATTGTTAAGACAGCTAAATCACTTCTTAATGTTGACTTAGCTAAGCCTATCTTCTCAGCAATAATGTCACCACTAACTGGCTCGTTCTCTTTAACAATTTCAACTATTTGTTGTTGCCGTGATGTGAAATTCATTTTAGTTCCTCACTTTATCATCATTATTATCTGTTATTGCGCTAATTTTATCGCACTTTGTGCTGCTGCCAGTTGAGCGATTGGGATTCGGTACGGTGAGCATGATACATAATCAAACCCTAAAGAATCGAATAATTCAACTGATTTTGGATTGCCTCCATGCTCTCCACATATTCCTAACTTCATCTCAGGATTCACTTCATGTATCTTTTCGATGGCTATTTTAAGTAATTCTCCTACCCCATCCTCATCAACGCGTTGGAACGGGTCATAAGCTAGAACACCTTCATTAACGTATTGATTTAAGAATTTCCCTGCATCATCACGTGAATAGCCGAATGTCATTTGAGTCATATCATTCGTTCCAAAGCTACAGAAGTCACTGTGCTGAGCGATTTGATCTGCGATTAAACTCGCACGTGGTGTTTCAATCATTGTACCTATTGTATAAGCAATCTGAACATCCATTTGATCTAATAGCGACTCAATTCGTTCTTGAATTATTTCTTTTAAGAAAGCAATTTCACGTTCTGTACTCACTAATGGTATCATAATTTCTGGCTTCACGGCTATACCTTTATTATATAATTCAATCGCAGCTAATATGATTGCTTCGGCTTGCATTAAATATAGACCTGGGAAAGTCATGGCTAAACGACATCCACGGTGTCCAAGCATTGGATTCAATTCATTAAGGCTTATTAATCTTTGTGATATGTCTTCAATTGCCATATTTTGTTGTTGCGAAACCAATTCAATATCTTGGTCTGAATTCGGTAAGAATTCATGTAAAGGCATATCTAATAGTCGAATTACCGTTGGTTTGTCTTGAATCAATTCAAAGATTTGCTTAAAGTCCCTTTGCTGATGGACTAATATAGCTTCGAGTGCATTCTTCCGGTCTTTATCACTATTTGATAAGATGAATCGACGAATTTCACTTAGTGGCTCTGGTTGGAAGAACATGTGCTCTGTTCTAACTAAGCCAATACCTGTCGCGCCAAAATCTAAACCTGTTTTAATATCTAAAGGTGTCTCAGCATTCATTCGCACTTGTACCCTAGCAACTTCATTTGCCCATCTCATGACTGTCTGATAATTCTCGTCTAAATCAGAATTTGTCGTCTCGATAGCTCCTACATAAATCGATCCCGTATCACCATTAACCGAAATGATGTCACCCTCATCTAAACTTCCTCCAGGGTAACGTACTTTTCTACTTTCTTCATTAATCTCTAATACATCACATCCAGCTACACAACATTTCCCCATACCACGTGCCACTACAGCAGCATGCGAAGTCATTCCACCATGATTGGTAACAATTGCTTCACTGACGCTCATCCCTTCAATATCTTCAGGTGACGTTTCATGGCGCACAAGAATAACTGGTTTACCTAAAGCCGTCCATTCTTTAGCGGTTTGAGCATCAAAAACGACATGCCCTGTGGCTGCTCCTGGACTTGCAGGTAGGCCGTTGTCAGTAATCAATTCTGCTTTACTTAATCCTTTAGTGTCAAAGGTCGGATGAAGAAGTTGGTTGATTGATTCTGGGTCAATCGTTAATAATGCTTCCTCTTTCGTTAAAACACCTTCGTTGACAAAATCCACTGCAATTTTAAACGCTGATTTAGCTACTCGTTTACCATTACGTGTCTGTAGTAAATATAGTTTCTCATCTTCTATCGTAAATTCAACATCTTGCATATCTTTATAGTGTTGTTCTAACTTGTTTGTCATTGTTAATAATTCATCGTAGAGTTGTGGCATCGTTTCTTTTAATCGATTAATTGCGATGGGTGTGCGAATTCCTGCTACGACGTCCTCACCTTGTGCCTTAAGTAAGAATTCACCATATAATTCATTTTCTCCAGTTGATGGATTTCTTGTAAAAAGTACCCCTGTCCCGCTTTGTTCATTTTTATTACCGAAAACCATTTCTTGGATTGTAACTGCAGTCCCAATTGAATCTGGTATATTATTTAAACGACGGTATACTTTCGCTCGGTCATTATTCCATGATTTAAAGACAGCTTCAACAGCACCCACTATTTGTTCTTTTACATCTTGTGGAAAAGGTTTGTCACATAAATCTAAGTATACTTGTTTATATTTTGTAATAATATTTTTTAAATCTTCTGCTGTTAATTCTGAATCATTGCTGTAGCGTTTAGCTATTTTTACATCATTTAGGATATTATCGAAATGAACCATATCAATTCCATAAACAACATTCCCGTACATTTGTAAAAGACGGCGATAACAATCTAAAGCAAATCGTGTGTCTTGAGTCATCTCAGAGAAACGCTCCACATTCGCATCATTTAAGCCCACATTCAATATCGTATCCATCATCCCGGGCATTGAGATTGTTGCACCACTTCTTACTGAAACGAGAAGTAAATTATTTGCTTGGTCAAATGCTTTTTCAGTCGATTTTTCTAATTGAACGAGTGCAGCATTAATCTGCGCTTGAAGTGCATCATTTAACTGTTCTCCAAGTTTTAAAAAATCCATACACGCTTCTGTCGTAATAACAAAACCATCCGGTACTGGTAGACCTAATCGTGTCATCTCAGCTAAGTTGCTTCCTTTACCACCTAGTAATTCTTTCATATCTAATCGACCTTCATTAAAAGCGTATACATGTTTCATCATAATGTCCCCCTAAAGTTTTTATATATCATGCATTCCATTATATAGTACGCATTATATAAAAGACATATGATGATTAAATGCATCTTATTTATAAGCACATAAAGAAACAGCCCTTAATATTAGAATAAGTATGCATTCTAATATCAAAAGCTGTTCAATTATGCTATTGATTGTATTCTTTCGTTGCTTTTCGTGATGATAAGATTTTATCGAGCGCAACTTCGTAATGCTTTGTCGCGTAAGTATGGAACAAAATATCTACAACGTAGAATTGCACATGCAATGATGCTGTGGCTGCGCTACGATATAATTGTTCATTCGCTCTCACATGACGAATTGAAACATCTGCTTCTTCAGAGACACTATTTTTCCCGAACTGAGTAATTGACATTGTTTGGCAACCTACTTTATTGGCAAGCTGCATAAGTTTTATGATTTCATTCGTTTCGCCTGAATTGGATATACCAACAAACAGTGCTTTCTTCGTATTACCCGTTATTATTGTAATCATAACGTGTGCATCCTTTTCAACAATACAAATTTTGCCGATACGTCGCCATTTCTGGGCAAAGTTTTCAGCAACTAAATGAGATGATCCAACTCCATATACATAGATAACATCTGCTTCTTCAATCTGTTGGATTGAAGCTTTTACCTCTTCTTCTTTAATTAACGACGAGGTATCTACTAGAGATTGGTGT
Source organism: Aerococcaceae bacterium DSM 111021 (assembly GCA_020112395.1). NCBI lineage: Bacteria > Bacillati > Bacillota > Bacilli > Lactobacillales > Aerococcaceae > Aerococcaceae bacterium DSM 111021. Next base: position 523,245 of record JACCEK010000001.1, read on the forward strand.
GCATTACCCAATAATTTCTCTTTAATTTCGTAAAAATTTTCATCTTCACTAATGTCTGAATAGCCTGGTTCTTTTAGTTTAGATAATTCACTCGAAATCATTAATTTCAACTGTGTGAACCCATCCACATCCAACCGTCTACAAAAACGAACAACTGTAGGAGCACTCGCTCCCGCCTTTTCTCCTAATTGCTTGGCAGATAGATAGATGGTATCTTCTGGGGCGTCAATAATTGCTTGAGCAATCTTCTTTTCAGCCTTGGGTAAACTGTCCTTGATAGATTTAATCAAACCAATAATATTCGTCTCATTCAAACTATTTTCACCACATTTCTATTTTTCATTTCGCTTTTAACTAATAGTGAAAAACATCAGTTATTATCGATTAGCCTGCAGTTTAAATTTTTGCCAAGGCTTAATATCATCTAATATAAATACTTCTTCTTCTCTTACTTTGCCAACAACATTACTCTTTCCACTGTTCTTCATATCTTTTAATGCAATCTGTAATTCACCAGCATAATGACCATACTCACTACTTTCAATGACAACATCACCTCGTCTGATGACTTCTGGTGTATTAAAGACATCAAATTGATGTCCTTTATATTTCACTCGGCTTTGCGTTGAACGAATCATGTTCTCACTTACATCTCCACGATTAAAGTGTAAAGTATTAAATAAAATAGCTGTCTCCGTTTCAGGCAGTCCTTCAATCGGATCAACATTGAATGTTGGCATTTTTAAGTCAAGCTTGCTGACATTATTTAATTCTTCAACGGTTGGGAAGCAATTTGATATTATTATATCATCTACTAGGTTTAAAGTAATGTAGTGTTTTAATTGAACATCTAACGGCAGTTCACGATGAATTTCTAATGTTGGAAGACCATCCGTCACTGGCCAAGGTCCATATGTATTTTCATTCTGACTCGTGATAAAAGCTGCAGTCCTTAGCCCATGTTGAGTAAAACGCTCTGTACAAGCTTTAAAAAATTCTATTCCAAGTGCACTATAACGATGTGGGTAAAAGTTGTGACATGCAATCAAATTATATTGATTAGGTTGGTAATCCATTATGGTATCGATCGTATGAACATTGTTACTCATATTAATCTCAATAAGTAAATCGTGTTCGTTATAAGTCATAAGTGCTTCTTCACTTCCAGTGAACCCCATATCTAAACGAAGACCATCTGCACCGATTTCTTTAAAGAATGATAAATCAGCATAACTAATTTCAAGCTTTTCGAAAATACGTGGGGCAACGTCAACAATAACTTCAAAGCCTAATTCTTTTGCGTAACTATTTACATCGATAAACTCAGCAACTATTTCGTTTTTGTCTCCGTCTGCTGATAAAAGACACGAGAATATGCGTGAAAAACCACTTTCTGAAGCTTTTTTGATATACTCTTTAATTCGTTGACTATCATCTTTTTCTGGGTAAATTGATATACCTAATTTTCTCATAAATACCTACCTTTTTTTATTAAGAAACGTCCTAGGTGATTAGGACGTTAATAAACATTGATTTAATTATTATTCTGCGCTTACTTCACTTTGTTCTTCTGCTAACATCTGGTTATCATAAGTTCGTACAAATGGATAATAGATTAACACAGCAATAAGTGTTAAGACAATATTTAACACTGCTGCTCGCCAGTCATTACCCATTGAAAGAAAGGCACCAATTGGGCCAGGAAGTGTCCAAGGTGCACTCGCTACTGTTCGACTTACAAGCCCCCATTCTGTCGCATACCATGCAATCACAGCATTCACCAATGGAGCAATAGTGAATGGTATCATTAACGTTGGATTTAATACTACGGGAGCCCCAAAGATTAAAGGCTCATTGATATTGAATATTGCTGGTACTAAGGCAGTTTTCCCTAAAGTTCTTCCATAGGTTGATTTAATAGAAATGGCACGTAACAATGCTAAACAATTGTTGCACCTCCGATATAAATAAACCATTGATAAAAAGGTTCTGGTGCCGTATTTTGAACACGTTTTCACTTATAGATAATAGCATACTTTTTTATATATTGAAATCATATTTCGTTTTTTATTTATTTTTATGAAATGTTTTTCTATAAAATAAAAAAATATCGTTTCCCTAGTTTAAGATCATATTTACGGAGCGTATTGAATTTTGCCTAAAACAGCTTGCTTTGACGCTCCAGTGGCGCTTGGAGCATTGGATGGATTCTTTTGCAGAGTTTCATTGGCTAATATAATAACATCACTTTTTTATTAAAGTATGCGCTTTCTGAAATAGAATTTCAAGTATAAGTATTAAAAAAAGACACTAAACAAAACGTTTAGTAGCTTAACTATCATACTATTGTCCAGGTTCAAATATCTGATTGTCAACTTGAGTCACTAACATGAGGTAAATATAACCTGAAAAGCTATAAGCCATTAATTCTTCGAAAGGAACGGTCGTATCATCAACTACAGTTCCATCCTGAATAATTATAAGTCCACCTTCCCCAATAGTTGATGCTTCTTTTGGATATCCAATCCCATAAGCATATTCTCCATCAACAAGTATTTGACCAAATCCATTTAATTCCAGATTTTCAATATTCAGAAGTTCTTCTGTTGTTGCATTGTTCGATATAAGATCAGAATGCTCTTGGTTTGACACTAATTTATCTGACATAAAAGCTAATGATAAAGTCGTAATTCCTGTATAAATCAAATTATCATTTACAAAGTAAAAGTCGACTTGAGCCCAATCTTCAATACCAGTCGTAGGATTCATATCCCCTTCTTCTGCACGGTAAACATAACTAATACTTGCCGTACCATCACCACCATCTGCCTCAGAAACTTCGACATCACTGCCTGCTTCGTATGATTCAAGCACTTGATTATAGAAAGTTCCCTGCTCCATCGTTCCCATATCTGCTAGTTGATATGACTCTGTAGCAGTTTGATAATCTTCCCAAGCTCTTTCTAACATGGTATTGTTTTGGGCTTTATCTTCAAAAAGTTCTACCGTCCATTCAGGTATCAACGTCTCTCCACTAGTTGTCCATTCTGATGCTGCGTTAACTTGTGTAGATAACGATAGGAATAATGTCAAAAGGAGTGACATGACAATGCTTTTTTTTAATAACTTCATTTTATTTCCTCCTATTATAATTGCCAAACAGCTTATCTATATTCTATTATACAGAAAGCCTTTTCATACTGGTAATGATATGTATTTTAGTATTACTAAACAAGTTGTTAGTTGCTTTCAAAGCTCTATGATATAATTAGAATAATTTAATTTTATAGGAGGATTCAATGTCTTACCAAATTAATCAGAAATATGCTCCGCTTTTCAAGTCCCTTCGTTTTCCAAATGGTATTGAAATCGCGAATCGTTTTTCATTAAACCCGCTAACTACTAATGCTTCTTCTCTTGAAGGTTATGTTACTGAAGAAGAGACTTTATATGCTGAAAGACGTAGCTTATCTGCACCTCTTCAAATTACAACTGCCACATATATTGAAGATTATGCTCAACTCTTCGAATTTGGACCGAGTGTTCGTGATGATAGTTATATCTACGGCTTATCAAAATGGGCCGCAGCAATGAAAAAAGATGGCGCGAAAGCAATTTTACAATTAACTCATGCGGGCCGTTTTGCCAAAATCACATTACAAGACTATGGTATTGTTTACGGGCCAAGTCATATGAGTTTGAATACTCCAGTTGTTCACGAAGTACTACCGATGTCTAAACGAAAAATTAATCATGTTATTCAACAATATGTAGAAGCTACACGACGTGCGATTAAAGCCGGTTTTGATGGAGTTGAAATTTCTAATGCTCAACGATTATTACCGCAACAATTCTTCTCGCCTTTCTCTAATGAGCGTGATGATGAATACGGCCCACAATCATTGGAAAATCGATCTCGTTTTGGTATCGAAGTAATGAAAGCTGTTCAAGGTGCGATTGATGAATCTGGTGCAGAAAACTTTATACTAGGTTTTCGCGGTACGCCTGAAGAAACTCGTGGATCTGAAATTGGCTATACAGTTGATGAATTTAATCAATACTTTGATTGGTTAATGGAAGTTTCGGATATTCAATATTACGCCATCGCTAGCTGGGGACGTGATATATATAAAGCCACTGCTCGAGCTGGAAAACATGAAGGTGAACTAGTTAATAAAGCAGTATATGATCATGTAAACGGCCGTGTTCCAGTCATTGCGACGGGTGGCGTTAATAGCCCTGATAAAGCGTTAGAAGCTCTAGAGAATGCTGATATGATTGGTATGTCGTCTGTATTTGTTACAGAACCAGACTTTGTCCAAAAACTTGAAAAAGGTAAAGAAGCAGACATCAATCTTGGTTTCACACTTGAAGAATTACCTGATTTAGCTATTCCCCATCGTGCTTTTAAAGATTTAGTGGAATTTATGGACTTTGGTGGATCACTCCCCCAAGAAACACGCGATGAACTTCGTAAACTGACTGAACAGGATAAATCAAGTTACTTTAAAGAATTTAAATAGTACCAGAGATATAATATAAATTCACCTAAACACATTTGGAATAATGTTTAGGTGAATTTTTTATTATTTATACATGTGGCAGCCCACATTACATGTATTGTTTATGATTTACTTCAGAAATGACATTTTGTCAGGGATAGTTCACTAATTTTGGATTTGAAACTTTCTCAAATCCATAAAACCTCTTTATTTGGATTTGAAATCCTCTCAAATCCATAAAACCTCTTTATTTGGATTTGAAATCTTCTCAAATCCATAAAACCATTGAATTTGATTTGAAACTTTCTCAAATCCATAAAACCCCTTAATTTGGATTTGAAATCTTCTCAAATCCATAAAACCTCTGAATTTGGATTTGAAACTTTCTCAAATCCATAATACAACAAAAAATACGCCCTAATTAAAGGACGTATCTTCAAATTATTTAATCTGCTCTTAACGCGATTGCAGCATCTTTCTGTGCTGCCATTCTAGCTGGGATATGACCACCTAATACCGTTAATATCGTACTAATAATAATTAATGCCATTGCGTGCATTGGATCTAATTGAGCTACATTTGTAAGTCCAGTTAAAGATTCAATAATTGTGTTAATTGGGAGTGTAGCTAAGTATGCTACAGCAACTCCGATAACACCTGAGAAAACTCCTAAAATTAATGTTTCAGCATCAAATACACGTGTGATATCTTTCTTGCGTGCACCCAAGGCTTTTAGAACTCCAATTTCTTTCGTTCTTTCTAATACAGATGTGTAAGTAATTATACTAATCATAATCATACTTGTGATTAGAGAGATTGCGGCGAATGCGATTAATACATACGTGATTGCATCCATCAAGCCACCCGTCAACTCAGTCATTGTTCCTGCTAAGTCTGAATATATAATCTTATCTTCGCTCTCTTTTCCTTCATTAAATTCATCCAAGTAAGTTAAAACTTGATCTTTTGCTTCAAAGTTATTCGGATAAATCATTATCGTATTCGGAATCTCGCTTGCGCCTAAGTAAGTCATAAACTGATCTTTTGAATCACCTTCTAAAGTTTCATTTGTCATTACGTTGACATCTGACTCTTCCTGAGCTTGAACAATTTCTGATTCTTGGTTTTGGCTCACTACTTTTTGAGCTAATAAATCACTATAAGCTATACCAGGTGCCAATAAATCCATTGGCGAGTCTTCTTTAATACGAAGAACACCAGTTACCGTAATAGTTTCGTTGTTTTCATTATTATAAACATCTTCTAAATCTTGATTAGGCACAAAATTTCCCGTTGGTAACTCTTGGAAATAAGCATCATTATAAATTAAAGATACTTCCGTTCCTACTATATCTTCGAACGGTATTGTGTCACCTTCTGAAACTTCAAAACCAAGATTGTTTAAACCATGTAAATTAGCTTGATTGCGACCATCCACAATCAATACAACGTCGTTTTCATTTTCTGGATAACTTCCTTCTAAAACATCGTAGTTATCTTGTAGGAAAGTATTCTGGTCTTCATCTAAACTATGTGGGAATGTTGATACTCCCACTCCTGTCATATTAGACATCATACTCATCATTTCACCCGTCGCTTGATTGTCAGGATTTACGTTAGAGAATTGAACCATTTGAGGTTCGCCATCTATCTCACGCATCAAGTTAAGTTTAGTACTTCGTGCATAGTTTATATGTTGACTGAGTTCCGGGTCAATGTTTTCCACATGCTCTATGAAATCTTCATCAATAGGATTAATGTGCTGTAAAGCTTCTCTTGCATCTACGTCTACTATAACTTCATTTGTATCTGGAAACGTTACTTCTGTATTTTCCATACCCGAAAGATTTTCAGTTGACGTATCTTGTGCTATCTGAGAAATCGTTATAGGAAACTGTGCTAAAGTTTCGGCTTGTGTTTGATCAATTTGCTTTTGGAAACCATTAGATAAGGAAAGTACGATAGCTATACCGATAATTCCAATACTTGATGCAAAGGCTGTTAAGAATGTTCGACCTTTTTTCGTCCAAATATTTTTAAATGACAAACTCAGTGCCGTAAAGTAACTCATCTTAGTTCGTTTAAGATTTAATTTATCTGCAGCCACAGTATTGTCATATGCATTTGAATCATTCACAATCTGACCATCACTGAATTCGATGATGCGATTTGCATAATTTTCGGCTAATTCTGGATTATGTGTCACCATAATAACTAATTTTTCATGTGACAACTCTTCAATTAGTTCCATAATCTGAACACCAGTATCTGAATCTAATGCACCTGTCGGCTCGTCACATAATAGAATATCGGGGTCATTCGCTAATGCACGGGCAATAGCAACACGTTGCATCTGTCCTCCTGATAATTGATTTGGCTTTTTATTTAAATGTTCGCCTAAACCAACTCGTATCAGCGCATCTTCTGCCTTTTTTCTTTTTTCTTCTTTAGAGACACCACTCAAAGTCATACCCAATTCCACGTTATCAGTAATTCCTAAGTGACTGATTAAGTTGTAGCTTTGGAATACAAATCCGATTGAATTATTTCGATAGGCATCCCAATCTGTATCTTTAAATAATTTAGTTGATTGGCCATTAATAATCATGTCCCCACTGTCATAACGATCCAGACCACCTACAACGTTTAAGAATGTCGTCTTTCCTGAACCACTTGGCCCAAGAATTGCTACAAATTCTTTCTGACGAAATGAAACTGATACACCGTCTAAAGCTTTCGTGACCGTATCTCCAACTTCATATATTTTTTTGAGATTTTTCAACTCAAGCATTTTAACACGTCCTTTATATATTTTAAATTAATTCTCATGTAAATCATGTCCATCAATTACTTTAACATTCATTTATTGACTCTACATTAATTTCTTCTAACTTCTATAGTAATTTTTTGACCTATGATATTATATTAAGTAAACTTCATAGAAGTCATAGAAAAGAGGAATTAATATGGGAAGATTTAGTGTTTTTACAGAAGTTTACGCTTTAGAGAAACAAAAGAATTTTGGTAAAACTACTTATACTGGCATTATTAATGGGTATTTAACTATTATAACCATAGAAGAATCAAGGTATAAGCGCGATTTGTATATCACAATTGGAGCGACGGTAGATTCTAATAAACTAAAACAATCGAAAGAAAATTTATTGGACATTAAACGTGTTAAACATGTCACAATTAAAGATCATACGATTGAGATTTACGCTAATACATATGCAAGAACCGGAAAATTTAAAGAACATATTCAACAAATTATAGATCCATTAATAGATGATTTAGTTCAATTAAACGTAACAACTGGTTGTTTCTTAACTGGTATTAATGACAATACGGTTGAGCTCATGAAATTAGAAGGAGAATATGCATTCGTATCGAGTGTTGCTTATGAAGAAAAGCATGCTGAATTTCAAAAAATTCAAACAGATAAAAATGCTAAAGGAAACAGCCTAATTTTTGGCTTAGTCGGAGCTTTTATTGGCTCACTCATTGGAGGTCTTATCTGGGGTATTCTTTTATACTTTGGTTACTATGGTTGGTTTGCTGCTGTTATCGGAGTGATAGTAGCATTTTATCTTTATCGGAAATTCGGTGGGCCTATTAATATAACAGGAGCCATTGGAATACTTATCATACTCATATCCATCTTGCTGTTAACAAATAGAGCCGTCTATACTTATATCCTCTCCGAAATATTTACTGAAGCTAATCTTGTTGGTTATAGTTTTAGCGATATTTTTATGAATATCGAAGAATACCTATATCGACTTGATTCAATAATAGTTCAGACTGGAGAATCTGTTAGTTTCGTCAGTGCTTTTAATCTAGATAATTGGTTAGGGATTGGCGTTGCAATGATTTTTGGTATTGGATACTTTATTTTTGAATATCAACGGTTTAAAAATCAATATACAATTAAAAAATTAAATAAATAAAATTGTACTTCAGAATACTTCATGATATACTCTAGCTAATAAATTAAAGGTGGTGTGCACATGTTAACAATCTAAAAAAGCAGCTTATTGAAAATATTCTATTATAAGAGTATTTTCTGCGGTCTTTTTTAGATATTTACTGTGCATAAATGGGTTTATTTAATATACTTTGCGTATATTCCCCCTATTATAATGCTCTTTCCTAAAAACGGCCGTGCTGCAATTATTTGTAGTCGGCCGTTTTTTTGAATACGAGGTGTAAATATATGTTACAAATAAAAAATTTATTCATTAGGCATCGTTATGATTTGTCTATATTAATGCAAGATGTAAACTTTGTCGTTAATTCTGGTGATAAACTTGCCATAATTGGTCAAGAAGGTAATGGTAAGTCTACTCTACTTCACTATATTCTAGAACTAAGTCAAATTCATAGTTATTTGGATATTAATGGAGAAATGATTAATCATTTTAATCAAGTAGGCTATTTACCTCAAACTCTCCCAGAAGAAACTTTACAGAAACCACTTGAAAGTTACTTCTTTGCAGGATTAGACCCTGCGACAATAGATTATACAGAATTATATCGATACGGAAGTCAACTTGCTTTTGATATTGATCGCTTGTATACTGACCAACTTTTAAAGTCATTATCGGGTGGGGAACGGATTAAGGTTCAGTTGCTTAAATTATTAATTGAAGGCTCTGATTTATTACTATTAGATGAACCATCAAATGACTTAGACATTGATACTTTAAGTTGGCTTGAGAAATTTATTCGTGAGTCGAACCAAGCGATTATTTTCATCTCGCATGATGAAGCTTTGCTTGAATCAACTGCTACCAGCGTGTTGCACCTTGAAAGATTGCAGCATAAAGAACGTCCAGTTGCAACTTTCGCTAACCTGACTTATCTTGAGTATGTCGAACAAAAGAATGCAAAATTCAGTCATCAAATGAAGGTATCACAAAAACAACGTGAAGAACATGATCAGAAGATGGCGCGTCATCATCGCATTGAACAAAGTGTGACCCACCAACTTCGAGCAACAAAAGATGCCTCTGCCGGTCGCCTACTTGCGAAGAAAATGCAAGCCGTTAAATCAACAGGCTCACGTTTTGAGCGAGAAGCAGACCACTTTGAAGATATTCCTATTAAAGAAGATGCCATTGATATTCGATTTACTAACACTCAGCCAGTTCCAACAGGCAAGCAAATTATACATATCTATAATGAATCGGTAAAAATTGACGAGACTATCTTAGCTCAAAATATCGAATTAACTGTGAATGGTACTGATAAGATCGGAATTATCGGGCAAAACGGAATTGGCAAAAGCACCTTTTTAAAGAAAATTTGGAAAGTCTTAGCTAACAACGACACGTTTAAAGTAGGATATATGCCTCAAAACTATGACGAAATTCTTTCACCAGAAGACACACCGATTAGTTTTCTAACTGAAATTGGCTCAACAGATGAAAGAACTCAGATTATGACATACTTAGGGAGCATGAAGTTTCTTCCTGAAGAAATGGCGCATCCAATTAACGCATTATCTGGTGGACAACGTGCTAAACTATTATTACTGAAATTTGACTTACAAGGTCAAAATGTATTGCTTCTAGATGAGCCCACAAGGAACTTCTCTCCCACATCCCAAGGTGAATTAAGACAAGTCTTTCAAGACTTTCCTGGTGTAATAATAACTGTATCACATGACCGTCGGTTTTTACGTTCTGTATGTAGTCGGATTATAGAGTTGACTCCAACTGGATTTGTTGATCGAAGTGATTTATTTAATGAAGTAGAATAAAAACGAGCCTCATTAAATGAGCTAATAATGCCACTTTTTTATTATAAACTTTTCGCTATTTCAGAATTTTGTAACTCGTTAACCCTTCCGGTATAATTAGGCTAATGAACTAATTATACTGGAAGGGTGTTTTACTTTATGGTTACATTAATCAATCTATCTGAAGTAATCAGAATTAGTCTTGTTTCTTTATTATTTTTTATTTCTTTAATAATTATTTTAAGAATATCAGGTAAACGTACTTTGTCGAAAATGAATGCTTTTGATTTTGTTATAACCATTGCACTTGGTTCGATATTCGCTACTATTATCTTAGACTCGTCTATCAGTTTAATGAGTGGTCTTACTGCAATTATTTCCTTAGTTTTTTATCAATTTATTATCACTTTTTTGAGCGTCAGATTTAAAAATTTTAAGAACATTACTAAATCTAAACCATCCTTACTTTATTATAATGGCCAGTTTTTTGATGATTCTCTGAAAAAGGAACGAATTGCATTAGACGAACTCAAACAAGCAGTTCGAAATTCTGGTTTTGCATCCATTGAAGATATAACAGCTATTGTACTCGAAACGGACGGAACACTCTCAGTTATTGAAAAAGCCTCCGAGATTATTTTATAAGTTTGAATAAACGTTGTGTATATAATACTTATTTTTAGGCCATTTCCAATGGTTCCGTTATTGTAATATAACCGTATTTTTTGATTATGTTAACCATTCATGATTACGAGTTTATTTAATATTTAGATTTTTTTCGCAATATAAAAAACATAATTAAAGTATTCGTGATATTGTTTATATACTTCAATCTCTTCATGCACTAAATTTATAAATGTTTTTACATCTTCACTATTATTGTATTTTTGTAAAAAAGACTCTATCCGCTCTTCCATAGGATTGTAATAGTTTTCCAACCAAGCCTCTTCAGATAGTTCAAAATGTGTAATCGGCTCATAGCCAGAGTTTCAAATGACTTTTAACTTCTCTTCCATTGTATCTATTTCACTATATGCTTCAATCCAATACGATTCAATCTCAGCCGGTCGCTCATCTGTTGTCCACGAGATTTCTGATACAACAATATATCCGTTATCCTTTAAGTATCGTCTCCATTCAGTTAAGCCACGTTTGAAACCAATATTATAAATTGCTCCCTCAGACCAAATCACATCAAATGATTCTTCTGGAAAGTCTAAATTATCCATATCAGCTTCAACAGTTTTGATTCTATTCTCTAAACCTAATACATTACGTCTAGTTACTAACTCATCTAAAAAATTCAATAACATATCTACGGCAACAATATTTGCTGGTGAATGCTCAGCTAAAGTGAATGTCTGCTCGCCCGTTCCACTTCCAATATCTAATATCGTTGCTTTATCTGTCATTTGAGGTAAGTATCCAAGCGCTTTGAGTGTATCTTCTGTCGATCCCGGCCCTTGTCTTTTGGCACTGACGTGAAAATCAATGATATAATCCATTAAATTCATTGATAACCCCTCCTATAATTATTTGTTTTAATCGTAAATGTTCACTATAAGTGTAACATTAGTTATTGGATTTCAATAATAATACAGTGGGTGTTAACACTCACAAAGCGAAGACAAAAAAAGACCTGCCGATAAATCGGCAGATCTTCTTCAAACGCTGTTACACCAACGTTTATGTGGCTAAATTAAGCTTCAACCGTTGCAGGGTAAACAGAAACTTGTTTCTTGCTATGCCCTTTACGCTCGAATTTAACAACGCCGTCAACTAGTGCGAATAATGTATCGTCCCCACCGCGACCTACGTTATTTCCTGGATGGATTTTAGTACCACGTTGGCGGAAAATGATTGATCCACCTGTAACAGTTTGTCCGTCAGATGCTTTCGCACCTAAACGTTTCGCGATTGAGTCACGACCGTTTTGAGTAGAACCTCCACCTTTTTTCGTAGCGAACATTTGTAAATTAAGTTTTAACATTCCAATGCACCTCCTATGATATGAATTCTTTTTCGTATATATGAATAAATTCAGGATAACTATCTGCAAGTACTTCAAATGCAAAGTGCAAATGTTGAAGTAATAACTGCGCATCATGAGTCACCGATTTACTTAAATCTGAGGGTAGCGTTACTTTTAAGTAACCTCCTTCAGTTTCGTTAACTTCAGTTTGAACTTCAATGTTCAATAATTGAACAAGTGAATTTTCAACTGAAATCACTTGGCTCGATACAGCTGCACAAACAATATCATAACCCGAATCTGCATAACCTGCATGTCCAGTCACTAAGATTTGTTTGATTCGCTTTTTTGTATCGTGATAAAATGAAATTTTAATCATTATTAAGCGTTGATTGAGTCAATTGTAACTTTAGTATACGGTTGACGGTGACCTTGCTTAGTATGAGAGTCTTTACGACGTCTGTATTTGAAGATTGTTACTTTTTTACCGCGACCTTGTTTTTCAACAGTCGCTTCAACAGTAGCACCTTCTACAAATGGAACACCAATTTTAGTGTCTTCTCCACCTACAAATACAACTTCGTCAAAAGTGACTTTGTCACCTTCGTTAACGTCCAACTTCTCAATGAAGATAGTTTGTCCTACTTCTACTTTTACTTGTTTTCCGCCAGTTTTAATAATTGCGTACATTCAAGCACCTCCTATATTTATATTATCAGGGTAATCTCTTACCCCTACACCGAGACTCGCCATGTTAAGTGGATGATAACATCACTTAAATACTTAATATGTGCGGTTGCAGATGGGTGCACAAATACAACAGTAATATCATAGCAAATTATAAGTAGAGCGTCAACTATATTTCAATGAAATTAATACAATTCCATCGCTTTTTGATAGAATGGTAATAGTTGGTCAACTGTTCGTCTCATCCACTCTTTATAAGCTTCTTCCGTTACTAATTGATGGTTTAGTTTCGGTTCGACTCTTCCTATCATAAACTCAGCACTTTTAACTGTTTCTAATCGATTAAATAACTTCTCCAAGTCAACTTCATCAATGCTAGAATAATTAAGCTTTGTATGATCTGGAATAATCATTATATCTTTAGATAATTCATCGAAGAGCTCCAATTCTCCTTGGAAAAGTTTAGCAATTTCCGTTTGGTACAAGATATTATCAATAAAAGATAATGTTATAAAAAGATACTCGCCATTAATACCAATTTGAAAATGGGGGTATTTTTTATAACCTCGCTTGTCTCCCCCAATTGCACACCAAGTAGCTTCTGGCTCGTGGACTGAGCGTTGAATGTGTTTAGCCACATGAACAGGCAAAGGTACATTGAGTCCAAGTTTAGATTGTACATATTCCGAAATAAAACTTCCATAATGTCGAAACAAAGGTTGTATATCTGAACGAATTAATTTCATTCTGTTATCTAAACCTTCAACATTAAAGATATTAAATATGTCTTCATTAAAATTTCTTTCCATTATTTACTCCTACTTCATTACTTCTTTAATAACTCGCATGGCATTTTGATAAGCTAACTTTTCAATCGTTCCATAATCCCATCCAGCATGCCATAAAGAATCAAATAAAAGGTTCATCTTATCTGGTCCATTAATTTCTAAGTCACCACTTATTCCATCAAAATCTGTTCCTATCGAAATGACTTCAGCCCCGCCAATATTACGGATATGGTTTAAATGCTCAATCATTGATTTAATAGTAGACTTATCCTGTGTGATGTCTTTATTTAAAAGATTTCCAAAGAAGTTCAAACCAATTACTCCACCTGAATTAGCAATTTTTTTAATCATATCATCCGTGAGGTTACGAGAATGTGGTGAAATTGATCTTGCATTAGAATGACTCGCAACAATTGGCTTTGTTGACGTTTCGATTACATCATAGAAGCCCCCGTCGGAAAGATGCGATACATCTATCACCATGCCTAAACTATTCATTAATTCCACCACTTCAAATCCAAATTTCTTTAAACCTTTTCGCATATCATTTTTGTCTAAACTATTCGGATACCCTATCGCATTTTCATGATTCCACGTTAGTGTCATCAATCTAAAGCCCATGTCGTATAGTTCTTCCAACCGATTCAAGTCTTGACCAATCGGTCTACCATCTTCTAATGTCAAAAAGATTGAAATACGATTTGCCATCTGATTACTAGCTAGCGTCTCATAGTTTGTCGCTAATTGAATGCTATTACTGTATGATTTAAGCCCTTTGTGTAAGTGTTGATATAATTCATCAATATACTCTTTATCGCTTATCACAGGTCGATTTAACCCTTTGAATATTGCTTCATTCAACATAAAAACAGCTAAAAATTGTGCCATCGCACCACCCTGACTTAAACGTTGAATATCGAGATGAGTTTGTGAGTTTTGCATTAATGAATCTACACCTGTCAAAGAAGTATGCATTAGTGTATCTGCGTGTAAATCAATGAATTTCATTCAATCTTCCTTCTTTCTATAATTGACTTAATCGAACCATCGCATCTGTAAGTGCTCCTACAATTGTTGGTATTGCTGTCAAATTAAAATATTCATCAGCTTGATGAGCCCGGTTTTCCATACCATCATTCAGGTAAGTTGTCCCAAACGCTACTCCAACGCCTTGGAATAATTTTGCGTAAGTAATTCCTCCACTATAAAAGGCTGGCTGATTCTCACCTATCCATAAATCATATACATCCAATAATTGACTAACATATGGACTATCTAAGGATACTTCCGTTGGTGGGAAATGGAAATGATTTCCAATTGAAAATTCTGGGAATTTACTTTCAAGTGTCTCCTGTAATTGATCTTTGGTTACAGGATTTGGAAAGCGGATGTCCACAACTAATCGCATATGACCATTTGTTAAGTGACATTGCGATGGATTTACAGTTGGTGAGCCCATAGGTTCATAATGCGGTTTTAAATCAAGCCCAGCGCCATTGTAATCATTAAACGCATCATTAAATGCTACTGCCCATTCATCATTCAATTCTTCATCAAGCAACTTAAATAAGTGTGCTAGCGCATTTTCACCCAACTCTGGTTTTGAGCTATGTGCCGATTTCCCGTAAATTGTTAAACTATTACCAACTAACGCATGCTTGAATGTTATATTATCTAAAGCTTGGCTTACTTTTTCTAAAGCATCATCTTTAAGTTGTACATCTACGCGATCATTAATGGCATTTTCCGAGTTGAAAGTCTCAATTGTATCAACAATCGTTGAAGCAACAGGTCCCTCTAATGAGAATGCCGCATCTCCTTTTTCACCAAGTGTCACTTGGAATGATGCATCTGGTGTGAACATAAAATTAGGCAACCCATTCTGTTCAACATAATAAATAATATCTTCGAAAGAGCTTTCTTCATCAGTTCCCACTACAATGCGTAAATTATGTGATAAATGCAATCCTAGATCTCTTATAAGTAGTAAAGAAATATACGAAAGCCATACTGATGCTTTCATATCTTGGGCTCCACGTGCGTATAGTAAATCTCCTACTATCTCAGCACCAAATGGATCGTAATTCCATCCGGCCCCAACAGATACAACATCCATATGTCCTACCACATCAATACGTTGATCTGTAGGTTCCGTTGCTGGAAGTTCAATGACTAAATACTGCCCTTTATCAATAAATGTTTCAAAGCCGTCTTTATCAGCTCGTTCTTTCATCCATGCTAGACCCTTAGCTATTCCTGCACCATACGGCGCTTCTTCAGAAACGGTTTTGGGTTCAAAAACCGTTGGTATTTTCAGTAACTGAACCATCCCTTCAATGATCATTGAATTATTTTCTTCTGTCCATTGTTTAATTTGTTTTGATAAATCCATCTATTCAAATCCTCCTGTATAAAATAATACCTTATTTTAAAAATTATTTATTATCTATATTAGTGTAACATAGTCATAATTATTATTATAAAAAAGAACCGTAAGTAGTATTACAAACGGTTCCTTGTATATCTTACATTAAATTAATTCAATGTATTTTTCGATTAACTCTTCATACTCGCCGCTTTCAACCATTTCTTCAATAACTCCATCAATAACTTCTAATAAGTCTTCATTATCTTTGTTGATAATAACTGATTGACCCGTTTGAGCCTCTTCATCAACGAACGGGAATGATTCCAGAAGAACTAATTTGTCCTCATTTTGTTTTATAAATTGAGCAGCAGCTACCTCATCAAGTAACACAGCATCGATACGATTTGTTAATAATGATTGGATTAAATCGTTATTTTTGCCTAATGAAGTTAAATCAGCATCTGGAAATTCACTCGAAATAATCCCTTCTTGAATTGATGCTTTTTGTGCTCCTAGACGTTTCTCACCAAAAGCCGAAGCATCTTGAAACTGATCTACATCTTCAGCACGAACGACAAAATAATCTGTTGTTTCATAATAAGGTGTTGAAAAATCAACTTGATTTGCACGGTCCTCAGTATAACCCATTCCAGCAATTAGAATATCAACGCGGTTTGTCATTAATGAAGGGATTAAACCATCAAAGCCCATATTTTCAATGACTAATTCAACGCCCAACTCATCAGCAATTTCTTGAGCTAAGTCGATATCAGCTCCAATAATTTCTTCTTTACCATCTTCAATGGAAACCCATTCGAATGGTGGGTAATCAGCTGACGTTCCAACGACCAATTGCCCTTTTTCTTTAATACTTTCGAGTGTAGTTTGAGCATTCACATTTGTTAATGGGAATACGATTGATGCTGCAAGCAACATTATTGTTAAATATTTAATTAATTTTTTCATAGTTATACCTCCTAGTATCGTCGAACGATATACTTTTTACTATTCTGCTGCTGCTTCTGATGATTCAGCATTTAATTCAGTATTTTTAGTAACAATCTCTTCCATTTGTCCAGATTCTTTTACATCTGCAATCACTTTATTAATGACTTCCATTAATTCAGTGTTATCTTTGGCTGTTACTATTGCGAATCCTTCGCTTTCTTCTTCAACTTGGATATCTTCCATTAATACAATTGCATCGCTGTTTAAGTTAACAAACTCTTCTACTACGATTCCATCCATTAATACTGCATCTACACGCTTCGCTTTAATTGCTTCAATTAAATCACCATTTTTGTTCATTGATACTAACTCAGCATCCGGTAATAATTCTTTTAATAAATTTTCTTGAATTGTTCCTTTTTGAACTCCAATTTTTAGATTGGCGAAGTCTTCTAATGATTCGAAATCTCCTTCTTGTCCGATTGGAACGACAAATTTACTATTTGTCTCATAGTAAACTTCTGAGAAATCAACTTGTTCAGCACGTTCTTCTGAATAAGTTACCCCTGCTAGTACAACATCAACACGACCAGAACTTACTGATGGGATTAATCCATCAAACGATGTATCTTCGATGACAAGTTCTACACCAATCTCGTCGGCAATTAATTGAGCTAAATCTGCATCAATCCCCACAATTTGTGCTTCACCACCATCTAAGATTACCCATTCGAATGGAGGGAAATCCGCACTCGTTCCCATAACTAATTCACCAGATTCCTGAATATCAGCTAATGTTTTTTGTGCTTGAACTGGACTCATAGAAGCAAATAAACTCAATACCATTACGAATGTTAGAAATACTTTTACCATTTTTTTCATTTTAATTTCTCCTTTTATATATAATTCACTTTGCAATTTGACTGTTAAAAACTAAATTCTGAATACAAAAGTATACAAAAAAACCGTCCCTAGTTCTTTCGAACATAGAGACGGGTTTGAGACCGCGGTACCACTCTAGTTAATAACTCTAGATAATCTAGAGTCATTCCCTCTAATTGTTAACGCTCAGATAGCGAAGCAAGCTACTTATTCACTTGCCTGTCTCATAAGTGCGGTTCAACAATCATCCAACGGCAAGCTTCCACTCTGTCTTACCTCGCTTTGATGTTTTAATTGTCTACTCTCTTAATCTCAGACTTAATTTATTAACTTGAACCGATTTTAGCAATTCTTTTAAGATAAGTCAATACTTTTTCGCCATTTCATTAAAAATATATTCATAATATTGTTTTTTCTATCATCGTTTTCTAATTTACTAGAAAATGATGTAGTCTTCATATCCTAACCAATTCAATAAACTTCGTGTTGGGAAATAAAGAATAATTGCCATAACAACATTGAATATTAATGTTGGGCTCAATCTAGATACTAAAAAGCTTGTCATAGACATCATCGATGTCCCTATTTCGTTATAAAAGACATAGACTAAGACATCGAGTATCACAACACCTACAATAAATAACATTGCATGAAATAGCATTTTTTTTGGGAAATATACTTTAACTTTAGTTATTAAATATGCAATGATGAAATAAAGCGTAGCATAAACACCTAATACGGTCGTATTATATGAATCATAAAATAATCCGAATATAAAACTGTACATCAAAATATTACTTTCACGGAAATAAAAGGCAAAGGTCACAACATAATACAATGTAATGTGAGAAACAATAACCTGCCCGTGCCCTAAAAAGGCTGAAGGGAATATTGCTGGTAGAGCAGCATCAATAATTGTTGTTAGAAATAAAACTAAAGGTATAGTCCATTTTAATCTTTGCCAACGATTGATTCTCATCTACTCACTCTGCCCTTCGCCGATGATTACTGTTACAAAACGAATATCAGTCATTTCTCCAGCAGGCTCAATTTCTACTACTTGAAATAGTCCGTAATCATCCATATAAGATTCAGCAACTTCTCCAATTAATAATGTTGCAGGAGTGATTCCACCTAAACCAGATGTAATAACCATATCACCTTGTGCAACTTCTGCAGCTGGATCGACTTGTGTCATCTTATAATTTCCAGTTCGAGGATCATAAGAGCTCAAAATACCATTCGCTGATGAATCACCTTGTGTTTGAATTCGAGCCGAGACCATACTTTCGGATTGTTGTTGTGTTGTTAATAACATTACTTTTGAACTAGTTGGGTTAACTTCAACAATACGTCCAATTAAACCATTACCAGCCATGACAGACATGTCTTTTCTGATTCCCTCATTCGAACCAACATTGATCGTTAATGTTTCCATCCATTGGTCTGGGTTTCTAGAGATAACAGTTGCATTTACACGAGTAAAATCACTTAATGTTTCTGATAAGTTTAATTCTTGACGCATTTTTTCGTTTTCAGTCTCCAAATCAGCAATTCTTACTTGTAACTCGTCAATCTCACTGATTTTAGATTTTAAACTTTGATTTTCCTCAAATGTATTTATTAACTCATCGACTGAGTTCACAAAATTTACGACAATATTTACAGGGGCAGAGAATACTCTACCTACCCATGCGCCGGTTTCATTGACTGCACTACTGACAACATTAGTAGTTCCATTATTCAGTGAAAAGAATACCAATGAAATTACGGCAATACTAGAGATAAGCAATCCGATTAATTTCTTATTATTTAACATTCATTCCTCTTCCTTACCTAAAAAACTCTAGCGTGAACGACGCTCGTGTTCTTTACCTTGTTTATTTAATTCTTTTAGCATCTTTCCTGCACCAATTGCAACACTATCCAACGGTATCTTAGATAAGTGTACTGGAATACCAATCTCATCATACAATCTTTCTGGTAGACGCTTCAATAATGCGCCACCACCTGACAAGACAATACCAGATTCCATAATATCAGCGGACAGTTCAGGCTTTGTAACTTCTAGGACTTGTTTAATTGAAGTTACAATCATTGAAATGACTTCATCTAATGCTTCAGAAATCACTTTTGCATAGATGATACGTTCATCAGGCACACCCGTTGCGATATTACGACCTTTGACTACCATCTTATCATTTTTATCATATTCAGTAAATTTAGCATTACCAATTTCGATCTTTAATGCTTCAGCTTCACCATATCCGATTGCTAATTGATAATTTTCTCGCACATATGCTTGAATCGCTTCATTCATTCGATTCCCACCAGCACGCGATGTAATATCATCAACCACTTCTCCATATGAGATAGTCGCGACATCAGTCGTACCACCACCAATATCCACCACCATCTTACCGCGTGGCTCTGATATAGATAAGTCAGCTCCTAACGCTGCTGCAAATGGTTCTTCAATAATCATCGCTCTTGAAATACCTAAGTCTTTGATTGCGTCAATCATTGCACGTCTTTCAACTTTAGATATATTACTAGGCACACAGATAACAACTTCTGGCCGCGAAAAAGATCGATGAACTGCTTGTTTAATATAATGAGATAACATTTGTTTTGTTAACTCAAAGTTTGCAATCACACCGTCACGCATCGGACGAATAATTTCATATTTGTCAGAGGTTCTTCCAACTAATTGTTCAGCCTCTTTTCCAAAAGCAACAATCTCACCTGTCGCAATTTGCTTAGCAACTATGGAAGGTTCCCTAAGTGCAATACCTTTTTTCTCAATATAAATGATGGTATTAGCGGTTCCCAGGTCAATGCCGAGTCTTTGTTTATTCCAAAACATTGCATTCCCTCCTTTTGACAAGAATATAACATACCAAAACATTATAGCAAATCCATTGGTCAAAAAGCTACCAATCTTCACACTCTTAATAAAATTATATAAGTTATTTTTGAATTGTAAACAAAATATCAATGAATAACAATAACTTCTTTTACGTTCCTACATTTTACATGGAAAAGTGATCACGATGTGTAAAAAAAGAGCCTTCACACATTTTGGTATCAAGACGACAGCCAAAATGATTTTCTGGAGACATTCAACTATGTTTACCGAACCATTCTCACTAAAATAAGTGTAATAGAATTGTCAGTTTTTCACATCTTATCAATTGCAAACAAAAAGCACACTTATCTGTTAAATACGTGTGCTAATAAAACTATTTAAAAATCGCTTTTATTTCTAAGTAATCTTCAATGCCGTAGTGGCCTTTTTCACGGCCAACTCCTGATTGTTTGTACCCACCAAACGGAGCAGCATTACTTACTTTCGCTCCATTAATTATAACATTCCCTGTCCTAAGTTGACGAGCTACTTCTAACGCTTCCTCAGCTGGACCAACGACTGCTCCACCTAAACCATATTCTGAGTCGTTCGCAATTCGAATCGCTTCTTCTACATCTTTATATGTAATGACAACAAGAACTGGGCCAAATATTTCTTCTTGAGCGATTGTCATATCATTTGAGACATTGACAAAAACGGTTGGTTCAACAAAGTAACCTTTACGGTCAATTGCATTCCCACCAATTAATATTTCAGCACCTTCTTGTTTTCCTTTTTCAATATATTCTAAAACTGTTTCTTTTTGCCCCTTAGATACAAGTGGGCCTACAACAGTCTCTTTATCGTTTGGATCGCCTACTTTTGCACTCTTTACATACTCAATTAGGGCTGATTTTACTTCTTCAAGTTCAACTTCGGGAACTAGTAAGCGAGTTAGTGCTGAACACGATTGGCCAGTATTATTCGCAACGGTATCCATCGATGTTTTAACAGCTGTTTGTAAATCACCACCTTTTAAGTATACTAAGGCTGATTTACCTCCTAATTCTAGGACGAGCTTCTTGATTCCGTGCTTCGCTTTGTCAAATAGACTACTACCAACATCAGTCGATCCAGTAAATGAAATTAAGCCCACATCTTTATGTCCTGCTAAGTAATCACCCATATCACTACCGCTTCCGGTAATTAAGTTAAATACACCTTTTGGTAAGCCAACATCATCAATAATCTCGGCCAATAACATTGCTGTAATTGGCGTATCCGAAGCTGGTTTTACAACAACTGTGTTACCTGCGAGAAGCGCTGGAGTCAGTTTACGTTGAATTTGATTCAATGGATAGTTCCAAGGCGTGATGGCGGCTACGACACCTACACCTTCTTTAACTATTGTCGCATTCTCTATCTCTTCAGTGAATTCAAAATGATCTAATGACGCTACAGATGCTTCAAGTTCTTCTGCTGAGCGAATAACTTGCGAGTATTCACTAAAACTACGCGCAGATCCTAATTCAGCAATAACAGAATCAGTTATCTCTTCCGCTCGATCACGAATACCTTTGCCTATTTTTAGTACATACTCCGCTCGCTCTTTTGGTGTTAAGGCGTTCCAAGAAGGAAATGCATCTTTTGCTGCAGATACCGCCTTATTTGCATCTTCTTGATTCCCTATTGGAACTTGTGCGATTACCTCCTCTGTTGTGGGGTTTATAACATCTTTTTTCTCTGAACTCTGGCTATCGGTCCAAGCACCATTAATATACATTTTATACGTTTTCAATTTACTTTCTCCTTTCGCCATTCACTTCACACCATGTCACTATATTGTGCAAATTTAAATGAATACCACTATAAATATAATGACTATTTATTTTCGCTTTATATAAACTAGTTTATCATCGTAACCACTTACATTCAATTTATATGCATGCAAAAAAAGCTCAAGACTCGTTGTCTTGAGCTTAACTCTCTAAAGAGTTTTAACTTGCTTGTTGTTAACGAAAATTAGATTTTGTTAACATTTGCTGCTTGTGGTCCACGAGCTCCATCTTCAATATCAAAAGTCACTTCTTGACCTTCTTCTAAAGATTTGAATCCATCACCTTGGATTGCTGAGAAATGTACGAATACGTCTGCATCTCCGTCGCGTTCGATGAAACCGAACCCTTTACCAGCGTCAAACCATTTTACTTTTCCTTCTGCCATTTTCATAGCCTCCTCTTCGTGCCTAGCACATGTATTATATTCTTGCTGATGGTACGAATCGAATTTTTAAAATCTTTCTTACCTCTGACAAAAACATATGTTAATATTATCACAATGTGAAAAAAATGCAATATTTTTACATTTTATATTAAAATTTAATCAAATAAATTTGTGCTTTCATGTAAACTTAAGTACTCTCCCTGTCCAATAATTAAATGATCCAATACGTCAATCCCCATCAGTTCTCCGCAAGCAATCATACGCTTTGTAAAATGTAAATCAGCCGGACTCGGCTTAGTATCTCCACTAGGATGATTATGAGCGATGATAATCCGAGCAGTCGGATACTTTACTGCTTCTTTGAAAATTTCTCGAGGATGCGCGACTGCACTATTAACTGATCCGACAAAGATAGTTCGCTTCTTAATAATTTCATTTTTTGTGTTTAAGAACAAAACGACAAGATGTTCTTGATGCAAATCAGACATTTCTTGCATGAGCCATTCACCAGCAGATCGCGTTGATACAATGTGACCGTATTTTGGAATAGCACTGGTCGCGATGCGGTACCCTAATTCAATCGCAGCTTTGAGTTCAATGGCTTTAACTGGTCCTACTCCTTTTACTTGTTGAAAGGCTTCGATACTCGAATGTTTTAGTTCGTTTAGATTTTCAAAATGATTAATAAAACTCATCGCTAATTTTAGTACGTTCTCATCTTTTGTACCAGTTCGAAATAGTATTGCTAGTAATTCATGGTCTGACAGTGCCTTTTCACCGTATGCTAATAGTCTCTCTCTAGGTTGAACATCTTTAGGAACTTCACGTATAAATGAATTTATAATTTTCAAAAAAAATACCTCCTTTTCGTATATATATAGATACACGAAAAAGAGGCGATTCCATTATTTTATTTTCACTTTATTCAAAATTAATTGTCTTACATCTGATACGAAATATAAAGAACCCGTTATTAACAAGATATTATTACTCGATCTACCTTCATTTTGAGTATAATCTAAGATAAAATCTTTCCAATCATAAACCATCTCAAAAGATGTGTTATTCATTCTGTCAGCCAACTCAGAAAAATGATCAATGGACATTGATTTACGATGATCAAACTGAGTTAAATAAAGTGCTTCTGCATTAAATGATTGTAATATTGGTAACTGATCATCTTGATTCTTTGTTGATAGTCCTGCATACAAAATTGTAATTGATTTGTCATAAAAATATTCATCAACTAAACGTTTTAATGCTGTCAATCCGTGAGCGTTATGAGCCCCATCAATATAAATAATTGGGAAGTTCGATACTTTCTCCATACGAGCCATCCACTTTGTATACTTCAAAGCCGTATAAGCATTCTCGAAATCAACTGCTTCACCTTGCATTGACATCCAAGCAAGAAATGCTCTAAGAGCAATTGTCGCATTATCTATCTGATAATGTCCAAGCATGGTAATTTGCCAATTTTTGACTAACTTCTGCCCATCTATTTTAATCCAAAAATCAAATGAAGAGCCATTTTCTTTCAAGTTAGTGACGTTTTCGAAACCATAATTCACATCAAATTGTAGATGTGTGCCATCCATACGCTCTACCCGGTCACTTACAACACTTAGAGGGGATGAAAGAATCGGTCCTGTTACTACAGTTGTTCCATTCTTAATAATGCCTGACTTTTCAGTTGCCACAGCTTCTACTGTATCTCCTAATAAGTCTTCATGATCCAGGCCGATTGTAGTCAAAATAGCTAAGTCAGCATCAAAAACATTGGTGCAATCATTCTCGCCACCAATTCCTACTTCAATTAAACAAACATCTGGTTGATTTTCATGGAAATACAATGCCATCATGACCGTATAGAGTTCAAAAAAGACTAATCGTCCATACTCCGTTGTTTCCATATATTCATTCAATTCAACCATCTGTTCTGTAATTCGAATTAAATCCTCATCACTAATATTACGACCGTTATAACTAATTCTTTCGTTAAAACGCATAATGTGAGGCGAAGTAAACGTACCTACAGCTAATCCTTGGCTTAGCAATAATTCTTTAAGAAAAGTTGTAGTAGACCCCTTCCCATTTGTTCCAGTTATATGAATAACTGGAAGTCCAAGTTGTGGATTATCAAAATATGCCATTGCTGTACGTATTTTGTTGATTCCTATTCTTTGTTTTGAATTAGTTTGTGCATCAAGCCAAGCGACTGCTTGGTCAACAGTAGTTAATTTCATTTTATCATCAAGACTCCTCGTTAATATAATTCGAATATTAACTCCCCTTAAAATGATTGCTCTTGTTCAATTTTTTGTGAATGACTACCCTCTGGGTTCATTTAGTAATTACAATTCATTCATTACTACATATATTGTCCAATACCCAATTGTTACTTTTTGGAGAATACTCGTGTTGCGTTCTTTTATAAAGCGTTTAATTCTTCAATTCTTTCAGTAACTGCAGCTAATTGCTTGTTATAATCAGCTTCCTTTTCGCGTTCTTCTTTAACAACTGCTTCAGGCGCTTTTTTAATAAAGTTTTCGTTACCTAATTTTTTAACTAAACGTTCAACTTCTTTTTCTAATTTAGCTTTTTCTTGCTCTAATCGTTTAATTTCATCTTCGATTTTAATTAATCCTTCTAACGGCATTAAGATTTGAGCAAATGCCAATGTTTGTGTTACAACTTCGCTTGGCGTAGTTACCTCGCTACCAATCTCTAATTTTTCTGGATTACAGAACCTGTGAATGTAAGCAATATTCTCTTCTAAAACTTTACGAGTTGAATCGTCACTTACTTTAATATATAAATCAACAGCTTTAGAAAGAGGCGTATTCATTTCATTACGAATTTGACGAACTGAACGAATAATCTCAATCAGTTTAGTCATCGCTTCTTCACTATCTTTATCCATGAACTTATCTTGAACAACTGGATAGCTTGAAACTACAATTGATTCGTCTGCTGGAGCTATTTGTTGCCAAATCTCTTCCGTTACGAATGGCATAATTGGATGTAATAAGCGTAAGAATTGGTCTAATACATAGATTAAAATACTCTTAGTTGTTGTATTATCAGTACTCTCATCTTGTAAGTTTTCTTTCGTCATCTCAATATACCAGTCACAGTAATCATCCCAGATAAAGTGGTATAATACTCTTCCAGCTTCACCAAAATCAAATTTATCGAATAAACGTGTCACTGTCTCAGTCACTGTCTGTAAACGAGATAAGATCCAATGGTCTGCAAGTGTCATGTCATCCCCAATGGTAATTTCATCAATAGTCATGTCACCAACGTTCATTAATACATAACGGCTCGCATTCCAAATCTTATTAATGAAATTCCATGCCGCAGATACTTTTTCAGGAATATAACGAACATCTTGACCAGGTGCTGATCCATTAGCTAAGAACCAACGTAATGCATCTACTCCATGTTCTTCAATAACGTCCATTGGATCAATTCCGTTACCTAGGGACTTACTCATCTTAAGTCCGTCAGAATCACGTATTAATCCATGCATCAAAACATTTTTAAATGGCTTTTCTCCAGTAAACTCCAATGATTGGAAAATCATTCGGCTAACCCAAAATGGTAGTATATCGTAACCAGTTACTAAGGTATTTGTAGGGAAATATCTAGCTAGATCTGGTGTTTCTTCCGGCCAACCCATAGTAGAAAATGGCCATAATGCAGAAGAGAACCATGTATCTAACACATCTGGATCACGTTCCCAATTGGACTCATCCTCGGGCGCTTCCTCACCAACATATACTTCACCGGTTTCTTTATGGTGCCAAGCAGGAATTTGATGTCCCCACCACAATTGACGCGAAATAACCCAATCATGTACATTTTCCATCCAAGTGATGAATGTTGAATTAAATCTTTCTGGGAAGAATTCTACCGCTGTTTCTGAGCTTTGTTTATCAATCGCTTGTTTAGCTAACGGCTCCATCTTAACGAACCATTGAGTTGATAGGTAAGGTTCTACTACCGCTCCACTACGCTCAGAGTGTCCAACACTATGTACGATTTCTTCGATTTTAACTAAGTAACCTTGTTCTTCTAAATCTTTAACCACTGCTTTACGTGCTTCAAAACGGTCCATTCCGTCGTACTTACCACCATTTTTGTTAATTGATCCATCTTTATGCATCACGTTTAAACGTGGTAAGTCATGACGATTACCCACTTCAAAGTCATTAGGATCATGAGCGGGTGTTATCTTTACAACCCCTGTTCCAAATTCACGTTCAACATACTCATCGGCAACAACTGGAATTTCTCGGTCCATAAGTGGTAACATAACTGTTTTACCAATTAAGTGTTGATAACGGTCATCTTCAGGGTGAACTGCAATCGCCGTATCACCTAACATTGTTTCTGGTCGTGTTGTTGCAATTTCTACTCTTTCATCTGATCCTACTACTGGATATTCCACGTGGTAAAATGCACCTTGAACGTCTTTATGAATAACTTCGATATCAGATAACGCTGTTTGGGCAACTGGGTCCCAGTTAATAATATATTCACCACGATAAATTAAATCTTTTTCGTATAATTTAACGAATACTTTATTTACAGCTTTGTTTAAACCTTCATCTAAAGTAAAACGCTCACGAGAATAGTCTACGGAAACGCCCATTTTGGCCCATTGTTCACGAATATGAGAAGCATACTCCTCTTTCCATTCCCACGTTTTCTCTAAGAATTTCTCACGACCTAAGTCATGTCTTGATACACCTTGTTCACGTAATCTTTCCTCAACTTTTGCTTGAGTAGCGATTCCGGCATGGTCCATCCCTGGTAACCATAATGTATCGAATCCTTGCATACGTTTTTGACGTATGATCATATCTTGTAACGTTACATCCCATGCATGTCCCAAATGGAGTTTACCTGTGACATTTGGTGGTGGTATAACGATTGAATATGGTTCCGCATTAGGATCTTCACTTGGTTTAAATACACCTTTTTCTAGCCATTGTTCATATTTACCCGCTTCAACTTCTTGCGGTTGATACTTTGTAGATAATTCTTTCTTGCTCATTATCTCAGTCCTTTCTTTGTATGAATGCCTATTTATGCACTTTATTTCGACGGTACTTTATGATTTTTTTCAATAAAAAAGGCCCTATGTTAAACATAGGACGATGTTATCGTGGTACCACCTAATTTAATGATTGCTCATTCTCTTTGTTATTATCGAAGTGACATCTCCGTAAAGCACTCAGGAAATCCATCGCACTTTATTGCTCCAAGCTACCTTCATCAACAGTAGGAACTTTCACCATTCGTTCCCTCTCTTTAGTGTTTGTTGATTACTCTTCTCTTCATCGCAAAGTATTAAAATATAGTAACAGTGTATCAAATCTAGTGTCATTCTACAAGTAGACGATGACTTCATTTTCGCTAGTTTTAAGTTAATATTGTTCGGTTATTCATTCACGCTTAATTATAAATCCGATGTCGTTCTCAAACATTATCTAACTCTAATTGATTAAAAACGTTTGATAATGTGTCTTCAAACGTTAGCACTCCTTGGTGGTTTGCTTGTATCAACGTTTTATTGATTACGACCAAATTATCACCACTAAAGTAATTGACTAAACCAGCTGCTGGATATACAACAAGGGATGTTCCCCCGATAATCAACATATCAGCTTTCTGGATAGCTTTAACCGCACTATTAAGTACATCTTCATCTAAGCCTTCTTGATATAAAACTACATTCGGTCGAACAATACCGCTATCATATGGACATCTTGGAATCCCATTAGAATCTCTTTCAAGTTCTTCAACAGTAAAATGCTCATGGCAATTTAAGCAATAATTATCACGCACTGTACCATGTAATTCATGAACTTTAGTACTCCCAGCATCTTGATGAAGACCGTCAATATTTTGTGTAATGACATTCACTTCTTTACCAACAGATTCAAGATCAGCAATAAATTGGTGCGTAGAATTTGGTTTTGCATCAGGATATATGAGTTTATCAAAATAAAATTCAAAAAATACTTTTGGATGTTGTTCAAAAAAAGAGCGAGAAATAATTTCTTCAGGCGAATACTGGTAGCCTGTATCTTGGACAAAAATCCCTTCAGCTGAACGGAAATCAGGTATGCCACTTTCTGTTGATACACCTGCTCCCCCAAAGAAGACGATGCGTTGCGATTCATTAATTTGTTGTTGTAACTTTTGAATGTTTTTCATGACAGCCTCCTTATAAGCCTTCTTGCTGTATACTATTAAAACACTCCACTTTTTATGCAATCAGCTTTGCTGAAAAGTAGAGTGTTAATTTAGTAACGTTCATAATTTTTAAATAACTCTTCTAAATCTGTAATTTCTTTCTGGAGCCTTTCTCCAACCGTTGTTTCTTTAACTTTAGTACGATTTTCTACTCGATCGACTAAACGTTTTACAGAAACAATATCCTTTTTATTCATGACCGCATCATCAATAGAGTCAAAAGGTTGATGCGCTACTAACTGCATTCCCCAACTATTAGATAGTAACGTATAACCCGCAATCCCAGTTTGAGAATGGTAAGCTTTAGAAAAACCTCCATCAATCACAATCAATCTTCCATTACCTTTAATTGGACTCTCACCATCTTTAGCTTTTACTGGTGTATGGCCATTAATGATGTGTGCTGTCTCATCAAGGCCAAACTCATGTAGAATATCCAAACAATTTATTTCATTATTTCTTAATTGATAATAGGCATTTTTAGGTTCTTTATGTGTTTCTTTATTTTCAATATAGTAACGCTCAAAAGTTTTCATTGCACCTTTTCCAAATAATGAAGATGAATCTCCACACCATAAATACCACATTAAATCTGTCGAAAAATCACCCGTTTTATTTCTATCGCTGAACCCTTTGAAAACATGTGTTTCAAAAAAGTCTAAGAGTTCCTTGCCCGCATAAGATTTATTATCAATTCGTAAGGATTTGAAATCTCCATTTTCATGCATTGGAATGCCACCATGAATAAGTAAATTATTATTGTAAACTAAATACATTCCACCGTTGTCCAATAAGAAGTTAATGTGTCGTCTTAACTTTTCACTACCTTGAAAAGAGTCTTTCAACTTTTCAAGTAACACTTCTTCCTCTTCAGTGAGCTCATTTGGGTTATCCCAAGTGACTGTTGGTGCATGAAAATTAGTCAATGAATAATCCTTCCCATCAATTCTGATTGTTTCTTCCTCAGGGTTAATCGCACTTAGCATATCACGATTTTTCATCTTAAAATCAGGGCGTCGATTGTATAACTGCCCTTCTAATTTGAGTTGTAAAATACTTGTCGCTTGCTGGATAATATTTAATATGGTGTGTTCTAAGTCAGATATTTCGCTCTCATCATTAATTTTTGGTTTGAATTTATCGATAGGCTCATAGTATTTATCCGCGTACTCAATGAGGGGTCTAAGGTTAATTCCATATGACTCTTCAATAATATCTAAATTATTGTAACGCGCAGATATTCGAACAACATTCATAATTGAAACGAGTGACCCTGCCATCGAGGCCATCCAAATAATGTCATGATTTCCCCATTGAATATCAATACTAGGTACAGCCATTAATCGATCGATAATCTTATCCGGTGCAGGCCCTCTATCGAAAATATCACCTACGACATGGAGATGATCAACAACTAAATGCTGAATCGTAATACAAAGTGAGCGAATTAATTGTTTTGCTTGCCCTAATTCAATAACTTTATTAATAATTGTATTATAATAATCTCTCTTATTAGAATCAGGATTTGCTTCGAAAAGTAGCTCTTCAATTATATAGCGATACTGAGTGTCTAAAGACTTTCTCACTTTTGAACGGGTGTATTTTGAGCTTGAAAATAGTGTTACTTCTAATAGTAAATGAATTTGTTTTTGATACCATTCAGTTATTTCTTTGTCATTCAGTCGATTTTCTTCCATTGTTATCTTGCCAGTAGGGTAATATATCAATACACTTAAATCATCTATATCAACATCATTACGGCCTGCAAAACAGTTAGATACTTTCTCTTTAATACTTCCTGAACCATTACGCATAACGTGATTGAACGCTACATACTCACCGTGTAAGTCACTCACAAAGTGTTCAGTTCCTTTAGGTAATTGCATAATAGCATCCAAATTAATAATTTCTGTTAAAACACTTTCTTTAGTTGGGAATTTCTCCTTTAAAAGTGCATAATACTTATTATTCATCCAAAATCACCCCTCTTATATATAATAGTACATTTTTAGTGAAAAGGCCTCATTTTTGCAATAAAAAATATTTATTATTTGGTATCATTCTTATTTTACTTTATATTATAAGTTTTTCAGTACAAAATTGAATAATATTTATGTTCATACAAAAAAGCACTTTAGTGGTTAACTAAAGTGCTAATCTATTAAATTTTGTTTATAATTTATCCGCAGCAGCTAAAGCAGAATCATAATCTGGCTCATCTGCTACTTCACTGACGATTTCTTTATATTGAACGACTCCATCTTTATCGACAACGAATACAGCACGAGTTGTGCGAGTGTTTCCGCCTAAATCAATATCTAAGCCATAGGCTTTACCAAACTCTCCATCAGCGTCAGTAAAAGTATCAACTTCTAAGTCGTTCTCTTTGTTCCACTCATTGAACTCATCAACAGTATTACGACCAAGAGTAATATATTTATAGCCTTTATCTGCTGTTTTTTCAGCAAAGTTCTTAGTTTGCAATTCACATGTACGAGTTAATACATCCGGTACGACACTTAAAATCGTTACATTACCACTAATAATATTAGCTAATTCTACTTTTTCGCCTTTGCTATTAGTAACTGTTGCGTTAGGTGCTTTCTCACCAACTGAGGGTTGAGTACCTTGAACTTCGATTGGATCGCCTTTAAATGTTACTTGCATGATATAACTCCCTTTCATATTTCAATTCTAAAGTTATTATATCGTTTACGGATCAAAGTTTCAAAGAATCTGATTACAGACTAAAGTAAGTCAGCAAAGTCAGTTTGTAGATTTTGAATATAACCCTCATCTATTTTTTCAATCGTTGTATTTTCAATAGCATCTTGAACTAATGCCTCGATATCTAAAGCTGTTTCGTAATCTTTGATTTTTTCAATTTTCGGCTTCGTATGTGGTGCACTTGGTGCAAATACTGTACAACAATCTTCATATGGTTCATTAGATACATCATACGTATCGATTCGCTCTGCTAAAGCTATAATTTCATTTTTGTCGGTTGCAATCAATGGTCTAAGTACCGGAGTTGTTGTAACCTCATTAATGACACGCATACTTTGAACTGTTTGTGATGCAACTTGTCCAAGTGATTCTCCATTAATAATTGCATCCGCATTGTTCTGTTCAATAAGTTGATCCATAATTCTTAACATAAAACGACGCATTACAGTCATCGATTCGCTATCTGGAATGTGCGCTTTAATCTCCTCTTGAATTTTAGCGAATGGTACATTATGGAATTTTATAGGCATTCCAAAATGCGCTAATTTTGCAGTTAATTTTTTAGCCTTTTCTAATGCTTGTGGGCTTGTATAAGGCGGACTGCTAAAGTGAACTGCTTCAATCTCCATTCCACGACGCATCATTAAATACCCTGCAATTGGAGAATCAAATCCTCCTGACAACATTAGCATTCCTCTTCCACTAGAACCATAAGGCATTCCTTGAAGTCCAGGATAAGATAACAAACTCAAATAAGCTTCGTCTTTAAGGTGAATACTCACTGTTAGTTTATAGGTTGGTTTATTCATCTTCACTTCTAAATTTTGATACGCTTCACCAATGACATCCCCTACTTCACGTTGAATCTCATAAGTATCCAACGCGAATTCCTTATCAGAGCGTTTTGCGACAACTTTAAATGATTCATTATCCTGAATATTCAATTCCTTAAACAATTCTAAAGCACGCTTTTTAATTGCATCCATATTTTTGGCAACTGGATAGACAGGTTCAAATCTTGCAATACCTGGTATATCTTTTAATACATCTATAATGTCTTCATAGCTTGCCTCATTCCAAATAACAAACATAAAATCACGATTAGGTAAAATCTTAATACGTTCAATATGTTTCGTTTTATGGCGAATTTGCTCAGCCATTTTTTGTTGAAACATTTTTCGGTTTTTTCCTTTAGTTGACAATTCACCATAGTGAATTTTGATTTGTTTTTCTTTCATTATATCTCCTCTTTAAGCATAAGTTTTAAATTGTTCAGTGACTTGTTGTAGTGTCTTGATTAGAAACTCAACTTCTTCATCGGTTGTTGTATTTGCCATACTTATTCTGATAGCTGATTTACTGATACTATCGGGTATTTTCATCGCTTTTAACGTTGCATGCTCTTTATGGGAACGACTAGCACAAGCACTCGTTGTGGAAACAAACACATTGTGTGCTTCTAATGCATGTAGCAATACTTCACCTGGTACTGGAGTTAACGCACCACATACTATATGTTCACTACCTGTTGCCTCAGAAAAAACATTCCAGCCAAGTTTTTTCATTTCATTAATCAGTTGAAGTCTGTAATTACCCAATTTCTCTTTTGTTTCGCTTTGAATTTCATCCATCTTTCGTAGAGCACGACTTGTTGCCACGATTCCCGGTAAGTTCTCAGTACTACTACGTCGACCAGTTTCTTGTCCCCCACCAAATAATAAGGGTTTAGTAGGTACTCGCTTGCGTTGCGCTAAAATCCCAACACCTCTTACCGAATGAAATTTGTGACTGGATAATGTAATCATATCAATTCTTGGTTCCCGTAATAAGTCAATTTGAGTTGTAACAGTTTGAACGCCATCCATATGCCAGATGACTTGAGGATATTTCTTTAATAATGAAGCAATTCCATCAATTGGTTGAATAGCCCCGACTTCATTGTTAACACCCATAATAGATACGAGTAGAACGTCATCACTGAGTAATTCTTCAAAGTGATTTAGCTCAATTTGTCCATTTGAATCAACGTTTATCAATTCAACTTGATACCCCATTGATTCTAACAACGGGATTTGTTTCATTGTAGCTGGATGTTCAATGGATGAGATTAACACTTTATTTCTTTTTGGATGAATATCTTTAATTGCTTTTAATATTGCTTGCATAACCCAGTTATTAACTTCAGTCCCGCTAGAAGCAAAGAAAATCTCATTACTTTGAAAACACAATATGTCAGCAATTTGTTGTCTAGCTGATGTCATTAAAGCCTTGGCTTCTTCTCCTAATTTGTGAGCACTCGAAGGGTTTCCAAAGTAACTTAATGATACTTTTTGAAATACATCAAGTATTTCTGAAAAGGGTTTTGTTGTTGCACTATTATCGAAATAATACATCTCATTTCTCCTTCTACAATTTATTTTATCAATTTTTTCTAAAAACAGCACCAAACATTATAACATAGCTTTGATTGGATGTCAGTGATTTTATCATATTTAACACACTACATAAAAATAACCTTTGAATTGTCACTTGACGACCAATTCAAAGGTTAAAACTTATTTTAAAATACTCGGTTTTGCTTTTCTTGTTGATACATACGTCTAACTTGAGTTGGACCATCACGATCAACACGGTATAAAGCTTTTTCAATGACATTTAGAGCTTCATCATATCTGAATTCATCGTAGAATAAGTATTCTGCATCATGAATGGCTTGATCCATCTCTGGATAGTCAAAGCGGAATCGATTACTATGTTGAATCATATATTCAGTAAGTGTAGCACTATCTACTGTCGTCTCAGTCAGATCTTCTAATTGACCAAGATGTTCAGTTAATTGTCTCTCTAACACTTCAATCTCGCTCATATCAATACGTACTCGGTTTAATTGTTTTGATAAGTTTTCAATCTCATCTGTTACTTTATAGAATATATCATAGTAATTCGAACTTAAACCTGGTAGATGTTGTTTCTCCAAGCGTCGTTTCATATTACGTAAATCTAATTCATAAGTATCTAAATTGCTTTTCGCTTCGCGTTCGCGTAGATTTAGTTGACCTAAATCTTTAACAATTTTTTGTTGCTTACTATCGTAATCATTAAGATTCTTTTCAATGCGGCTTAATTGTTCCGCTACTTGAGTAAACACTGCACCGTCTGTTTCAATTGATCCAGCCGTGTTAGTGAAGCGACCAAACTCTGCATTAATCTGATCAGTTAATTCACTAATCTGATCCACTTCGTTCTCATGCAAGATATAACTTTGAGCGATACGATCTACCTCAATACTAGCATAACGATTATTTTCTCTTACTTCGTCAAAACGCGAACGCAATTGATTAATATGAGTGTTCACATAATTTTTTGCTTCGATTTCCGCTTCCATAAAGTCATATAGTGAATTGATTTCTCGATCTGCTTTGTCCATTAAAGTTTGTGCATCAACTAAATCAGCATTTTTAATGTGATTTTTAGCTTCATTCAATCTTTCTTGAATCTCTTCTACTTTCTCAGGCACATTCACACCTTCGAAATTAAAGTGACTTTCAAGCATTCTTTGATGCCCATCAAGAATATCTTCCAAAGCATCTTCGTAATCTTTCTTAATCTTGTTGTACATAGATGGTAGCTTTTCAAGAATTTCTTCTAAGCTACTTAAATCTGCTTCGATTGTATCTAACATGTCGTCGGCTTCAATGTGATCACCAGCAGTTGTTAACTCATTGTAACGTGTAAAGTTTAACTCTAAATATTGTAAGTTTTTCTCTAACGTTTCAATAGCTGGCCCGTAATCGAAAGAATGATTCATAATGCTTTTACGCGCTGTGTTATAGCGTTCAAGCATAGCTTCATTACGGTCATGATTATTTTCACTAATACGTAGTAAAGCTGTTAACTCATCATGTAAGTCATGGACTTGTACTTCCGTTTCGTCAAGTAAATCACGTGCCTCATCTAGCGCAGTTTTAGCCTTCATCAAGTTCATTTGTTCGCTGTATTGCTCTGCTCCGACTAACATTGCCTCAATCTCTGTAAATTGAAAATTTGTTAGTGTTTGCCAAGTTGCAACAAGGCTCTCATATTTACGTTTCGTTTGGCCCGCTAAATCCATATTCTTTAACGTAAATAATTGATCAGCAATCGAAATGCTCATCATTTCGTCTTTACGATTCTCTAGTTCTCGTATCTCTTTCGCACGCTGCGTTCTTAGATAAAAAATAACCCCCGATGCAACAAGAAAGAGGATAACGATGATAAATAAAATATCAGTAAAGGTTAAATTCATTGTCTCGCTCCTCATCAATCAGTATATATATGTGTTTTAAATTTACTACATAAATTGTCAATCTCGATTATAGCATTTACAAGTCATTAATTAAAGTATTTATCGCGATAAATAAAGGCATTAGCGTAAAGGTTGTAGTGAAATACACCCATATTCAATAGATTCTATCCAAATCAACTTCATCCTTTATTAAAATAGACAACAAAAGTAACTTAAAATATTACTACTTGTATATATAATTCATTCCAAAAATGTCAAATTGCTCTATAGTACACCCATACACTTACTATAATAACAGAAATAATTACTAATTATCACTATATATGAAAATAAACGATATATTTATACTAAAAATTTACTTATACCTACTAATTTAATTTTATCCCCCTTAATAAAACATGATATACTATGTCTATTATATTTAGAAAGGTTTGGTAGATAAATGAAAATTTTATTACTACTCTCAAGTTTACTTACACTCTCTTCTATTAATGTCCATGCTCAAGATGACTTCAGTATTGGGATGGTCACAGACGTCGGTGGAGTTGACGATAAATCCTTCAACCAAGGTGCATGGGAAGGCATGAATCGCTGGGGTAAAGAGCATAATAAAGAACAAGGATTAGATGGCTTTACCTATTTCCAATCTGATACCGAAGCTGATTACATAACAAACTTAAACTTAGCATCTCAAAATAACATCGATCTTATATTTGCTATCGGCTATAAATTACAACCCGCTGTACAAGAAATTGCTAAACAATATCCAGATCAATACTTTGGGATGGTCGATTCGGTAATTGAATTACCCAATGTTGCTTCTTTAAACTTTGCCGATGAAGAAGCAGCCTTTCTTGCTGGTGTCGCGGCGGCTACAACTACTAAATCCAATAAAGTTGGATTTGTTGGCGGTGTTGAAGGTGTTGTTATTGATAAGTTTGAAGCCGGTTTTGTTGCTGGTGTTCAAGCTGTTGACGATTCTATCGATATCGACATCCAATACGCTGGAAGCTTCACAGACTCTTCGATCGGACGTACTATCGCTGCTACGATGTATGCCAACGACGTCGATGTTATCTTCCACGCTTCAGGACCTACCGGTAACGGCGTCTTTTCAGAAGCTAAAGATTTAGTAAGCATCCAACCAGATAGAGAGCTTTGGGTGATTGGTGTTGATTTGGATCAAAGTGCTGAAGGGAAAACAACCATAAATGGTGAAACCCGAAATATCAATTTAACTTCTACCTTAAAAAACACCGGTAATGCAATCCATTCCTTTAGCAATGGTGTTTTAGAAAACGGCTTTGAACCAGGTATTCAATGGTTTAACCTCGCTAACGATGGTGTTGGTTTAGCAGATGGTCGTTTATCTGATGACTCTTTATCTGTTATTGAAGACTTCAGACAACAAATCATTCATGGTGACATTGAAGTTCCAGATGCTCCAGAACAATAATTAAAGTGACTAAAAGTTAGTATTGCCTAGGCAATACTAACTTTTTTTTGTTGCATCATTTAAAGCCGAAATCAATTTGATTTGAAAATGCGAAAGGTGTTCGCATTGTTCCGTGTAAGGAAGACTTCCATTGTGGCCATTGAATTATCTTCAGCTCTAAATAATATACTAACGTATTTTTATTTGGGCGTTTCTGACTCATCATAAATTGATTCATCTTATTCTATATTTCTACCTTATTATACAAAATAACGAGTGCAGTTCGAAGCAGGGCTCCAAACTAACACTCGTTATGTTAAATTCTGTGTTCAATCGTTGTTTTGATAAACTTACAAAATTAGTATTAAAATTAACCTAATTTGTTGTAGTACTCAACAACTAATGACTCATCAATTTCAGCATTTAATTCGCTACGCTCTGGTAAACGAGTTAAAGTACCTTGTTTAGAGTTTTCGTCATATGAAACGAAGTCTAAACGTGAAACAACGTTTTCTAAGTTGTTTTTGATTAATGCTAAATCTTGAGATTTCTCACGTAATCCAACAACTTGTTCTGGTGATACTAAGTATGATGGAATATCAACACGTTTACCATCAACAGTAACGTGACCGTGGTTTACTAATTGACGCGCTTGGCGACGAGTATTAGCAAATCCTAGACGGTATACTAAGTTATCTAAACGAGTTTCTAATAACACCATGAAGTTCTCACCGTGTTTTCCTTCCATTTTACCTGCACGTAGGTATAATGTTGAGAATTGACGTTCGTTTAATCCATACATGAAACGTAATTTTTGTTTCTCTTGTAATTGAGATCCGTACTCAGAAATCTTTCTACGAGAGTTGTTCCCGTGTTGTCCTGGTGCGTAGTTACGTTTTGCGATTTCTTTACCTGTTTCAGTTAAAGAGATTCCTAAACGACGTGATAATTTCCATGATGGTCCTGTATATCTTGACATAATTTAATTCCTCCAATAATTTTTTTGGAGTAAAATAATTCTGTTTAAAACTCGAATGCGTGCATTCCGCTTTCCACTTTCACCATTAGCAGCCGCGGTTACTCGACGCCCTACTTATTTCATTAGGTTTTAGAATGTTGACGCGCTTTCTGTTTTAACGCTGCATTATTTTACACAAGGAATAGTTTAACAAATAAGTGAGTCCAAATCAAGTATTAATTGATAAATTCCGTTGATCGAATCACTTTTGCATTCCCTAGTAACTTCACTAATTCATTATCATGGGTGATAATTAAAATCATTATCCCTTGATTTGATAATTGAGTAATTAATTCTGCGATTTTTCCTACTGTCTTCTCATCTAATGCTGATGTCGGTTCATCAAAGCATAATAAACTCGGATTCATCATCATAGCACGCGCAATCGCTACACGTTGCTTCTGTCCACCAGACAGTTGACCGGGTTTCGAGTCACCTTTATCTCCTACGCCCATTTGTGTTAATAATGAATTTGCTTTTTCTTCCAACACTGCTTTTGAATCAAACTTATTCGACTGTGGCGCAAGTAATAAATTCTCAAGTACACTTAAATTAGGGAATAATTGGTAATCTTGAAATACAAGGCCAATTTTATATTGATAATCCTTAATTGATTGATTATCTTGGTACTGTCCATCCTTAACTAAGAAAGTATCATCAATTGATATAGATCCTTTATCTACTTCTTCAAGATGATTAATCATTCTAAGTAATGTCGTCTTCCCACTACCGGACTCACCTAATACGACTGTAATTTCACCTGGATTCACTTCCATATTATAATTACTTAAAACAACATTGTTGCCAAACTGTTTACTTACGTCTTTTACGATTAAACTCATTTGTTATCCTCCTAATAGTCCAGTTTCTTTTCAATTTGATTTAACACTAAAGTGACAATCCCTGTTAATGCCAAGTAAATCACACCAACATAAAGATACGGTAGCATGCTTGCATGTTGATTCGATAATGATCGCCCGACTTTTAATAATTCATCTAAACCTAGAATATAGATAAGTGATGTATCTTTCACTAAACTTATAATCTCATTACCAACGGATGGCATCACGATATTCCATAATTGAGGTAATATCACTCGGCGGTAACCCGTTAGTTTATTAATTGATAATACTTTCAATGATTCATACTGTCCTTGTGGGATAGCATTTAACCCACCTCGGAATATCTCGACCAAATAGGCGGCATAGTTAATAATCATAGTAGCCAATGCTGCAGGTACACGTTCAAGGGTTATTCCTAAGAATGGTAAACCAAAATATACAACCATCAATTGTAATAATAATGGTGATCCTCTAAACACATAAACGTAAACTTGAATAATAGCTTTTATCCAAGTAGGTGCTCTTTGTTCTAATAATGCAATCAACAAACCAAGTGGGATACTAATAATTAAAACAACAAAAAATACGAATAACGTCGTTTTAGCTGCCTCAAGCAAAGGAGCAAGCATATTTGCTTCATCAGCCGCCTCATCCCCTCCTAGTGTAGCAAACCATCGACCTTCTATCTCATCATAAACATCACTATTCATCACTGTATTTAAAGCTGTGTTAAACTCTTCAACAAACGCTGTATCACTCTTTCTAAATCCAACTGCCGTTGGGGTAATACCAAAATCCTCATCTAGCATTCGATAATCAGCTGCTTGACCATTTTGTGAAAAGTAGTAACGTGTTACTAAGTCTGCAACTACAATTGCGTCAACTCTTCCTGTAGCCAATTCTTGAAGAACTTCATTAAAGGAAGAGAACGTTATAACACGTCCACCATCTAATGATTCGACGAGCCCTGGTTGCTGCATAATTGCTTCGAGCTGCGAAGAACCTTCTTGAGTCGCTACTTTCAATCCTTCTAAATCATTAATTGATTGAATATCACTGTCTTGTTTAACCAAAACTCCTACTCGGCCTTCAACATAATTATCCGAAAAAAGAACTAATTCTTCTCGTTCCGGGGTTTTCGAATAGCCATTCCAAATCATATCAATATTCCCGTTATTCAACTCAGCTTCCTTCATCGACCAATCGATTGATTGAAATTCGTAATCTACACCCATTTCAGTAAAGACTTCCTCAGCCAATTCAACATCAAATCCTGTGAATTCACCGTTTTTTAAGAAACCATATGGTGCGAACGTTGAATCCAACCCTACCGTAACTGTTTCATCTGGTTGAATCGTTATATTCGACTGAGCACTCGCTTGTAAAGGAACGAACACCAAAACACTAAGTATCAACAAGTTAAACCATTTTTTCATTATTACTTACTCCTTATATTCAAATTAAAAACGCCCTTCACTCTATTTTTAGAGTAAAGGACGTTGAGACGTGGTTCCACCTTCATTTTTAATTACCTCACGATAATTAACTTAATCACTTAAGCTAAACTAATCATAAGTGAGACGATAACGAGTCTACCGTTTTATGTTTTAAATTAATAGGTCGTGTATGAGTTGGCTTCATGCTTTGCTTTCCAGCTACCGCAAATTCTCTTTCATGAAGGTGACGACTCGATATCCTATCCATAAATATCTTTTTGTTAAGAATATGGTAAAAGAAAATGATTATAAAGTCAATATGTTAATGTTATTTTAATATTAGTCTTCAATTCTTCTTTCTACAAATCTTAATATCATTGTTGTTACTCCTGTAAATAATAAATAAATCACAGCTACATAAACAAATGGCAATAAACTAGCTTGTTGATTCGACATTGTTCGACCAACTTTCAATAATTCTTCCAAACCAAGAATATGAATTAATGATGTATCTTTAATTAAACTAATGACTTCATTACCGACTGAGGGCATTACAATCTTCCATAATTGAGGAAGAATAACATTCTTTAATCCAGTAATCCGATCAATTGAAAGAACTTGTAAGGCCTCGTACTGACCTTTGGGTATAGCGTTTAAGCCACCTCTAAAAATTTCAACAAAATACGCTGCATAATTCAACACTAAAGTAATTAGGGCTGCTTCAAAACGCCCTAATACAATTCCAATAAAAGGTAGGCCAAAGAACATAAACATCATTTGAAGGAGTAATGGTGTTCCACGGAAAAGATAGACGTAACCCCTAATTATAACTCCTAATGTTTTCGAAAACCTTTGAGCTAACAACGCTATTATTAATCCAAGCGGAATACTTAGTATTAGCGTAAATATGAAAAATTGAAACGTCGTAACGAATCCATTATATAGTGGTTGTATCATTGATAAATCCATCTCTTTTTCGCTCCTTATAGCCTACATTAATATTATTTTATTCGCTCTCTACATCGCTGAACCATTGAGATTTAATCTCATCGAATGTTCCGTCTTCAATTATTTCTGCCAATACAGTATTAAATTCTTCAGCGAATGCTTCATCACTCTTACGGAACCCTACACCATAATCCTCTTCACCAAAGTTATCATCTAAAATACGGTATTGATCTGCTGATCCATTTTGTTCTAAGAAATAGGTTGCCAATAATTCATCAACGACAATGCCATCAACACGACCATTGTCTAAATCGCTAAACACTTCTACGAAGGTTGGATACGTGACTGGTTGCCCACCATCCAAGCCCATAGCAAACTCTTCTTCATTCATAATTGCTTCAAACGATGCTGATTGTTCCTGGGTTGCCATAAATCTTCCAGCAAAATCTTCTTTTGCTTGAATATCACTATCCGCTTTAACAATGATAACTTGTCGGTTTTGGATATATGGTTCTGAGAACAATACAACTTCTTCACGCTGTGGTGTGATAGAATACCCATTCCAAATCATATCAATGTTGTTTGTATTCAATTCTGTTTCTTTCATACTCCAATCAATGGGTTGGAAAGTATAGTCAACATTTAGTCGACCAAGGATTTCTTCAGCTAAATCAATATCAAAACCAACATTCTCTCCTTCATTATTTTTGAATCCGAACGGTGCGAACGTATCATCAAATCCGATGACTACACCTTCATCTTTATTAATTTCTTGAGCAAATGCTGGGCTTGATGCAGACACTAATGTTAATAACGCAATAAAAGCGACGATTATTTTTGATACTATTTTTTTCATTTTATAAGTCTCCTTTTGTAAACTAAAGCAACAAAAAACGCCCTTTAATCCATATGGATTAAAGGACGTCTACGACGTGGTCCCACCTTTGTTTATAATTATTTCTCAATAATTATCTCAGTAAGTAATACGATTACTTAGACGATAAAGGGTCAACCTTGATTGTAATACGAAAGGCTGTGTCTTCATAGGCTGTTATGCTTTGCTTCTCAGCTACCGCAAATTCTCTTTCATAACATGACCTATCTCTTTGTCCTTTGAAACAATCTTTTTTTATTTATGAGTTTATAATAAGTTAATCCGTGCATTAAGTCAAGTGTTTTAATCGTATACTAATAATTTAACCGAAATTCTATGTTTAATCATTTTTTGTGTAAAAGCGACCATTCTTTTATACTTATTCCATTGAGAATGGTTTAATCCCCGGTTAGGAACACAGCTCCACTAGTTCCTCGACTGACACCTCGTGATTGAGCTTCCATCTCGCTGTACTACTGAATCTATACGTCGCTCATCGCCGAAAGAGGTAACCGAAGACAT
Organism: Aerococcaceae bacterium DSM 111021; assembly: GCA_020112395.1. Lineage (NCBI taxonomy): Bacteria > Bacillati > Bacillota > Bacilli > Lactobacillales > Aerococcaceae > Aerococcaceae bacterium DSM 111021. The sequence goes on from JACCEK010000001.1 coordinate 566,563, forward strand.
TCCCACGGACACAATGAATTCCCAATTGATACGGGAATGTGTGCAAATCCCTCGCTTTTACACAAAGACATCTTGATTAACCGTATAAAAAAAGCTTCCCACATTATTTAGGAAGCTTAGAAAACTCATTGTATTTAACTTATAGTGCGCCGACTGTGGCTTTAACCATTGTCGCTGATACTTTACCAGCGGTGACGATAAACTGATCAAATGACATTGATGCTTCATCATTCGCTGAATCTGATATAGCACGCACAATGACAAATGGAATCCCCATGACATAAGCAGCTTGAGCGATAGCAGTCGATTCCATCTCAGCAGCTCTTGCAAGTGGAAAATTCTCTAGTATCTCAGCTTTTTGAGCATGAGTTCCAACAAATTGGTCCCCTGATACAATTTGTCCGATGTAAGGCTCTAAGCCCATATCACGACATACATTCTGTGCCACTCTTACCATTTCAGTATCTGGGTAATACAATGCTGGCATACCTGCCATTTGTCCTAGTTCATAATTGAACCCAGTTACGTCCACATCATGATAAGCTAATGTATGTGCAATAACAATGTCCCCTACTTCTAATGCAGAATCTAAAGCACCTGCAGATCCAGTGTTTATAATGTGAGTCACATTAAATAATTGTTTTAATAATGTCACTGTGATTGTCACGTTTACTTTACCTATGCCCGATAAGACAAGCACAACTTCCTTACCTTCTAAATTACCTTTAATAAACTCTACACCAAATTGTGTAGATACTTCTTGTTCAGTAATTGATTTTTTTAATTCGCGAATTTCTTCTTCCATCGCTCCAATTAATCCAATAATCATATTCATCCTCTTTTCTACAAATTTTATAATAAGAATGCAATAACTAATACAATAATCAATAATACACCAACAATGATTATACCATTATTTAAAAATCTATCGATGCGCGCATTATATTTAGTTCGTCTTGGCATATTTTCATTCTGCTTGAATCGTGATTCTTCTTGCGTTAAACCATAATCATCGTAGTCTTCAGGATTATCATGTTGGTAGTTAAATTCATCTTGGTCATGATATTCTGATGAATGTTGAGTTTGGTCATTATTATAAGTGTTCTGTTGTCTTCTTTGGCTTCTAGAAACATACTGATTGCCAAATTCACCTTCTTGTTCATGTGTTCCATATTCAGAATAGTCGTCTAAATTTTCAGCATAGCCTTGGCCTTGATAGTAATCGTGATTCTCTTCATTTTGCCACTCACTACCTTGGACCGGTTCTCTTGAATCCATTCGGTATTCTCGCTGCTCATCCATTTCTGTATTGTCGAATTCTGAATCACTTTCATAATCGATATATTCTTGATAGTCTTCATTTCGTTTCTTCTTAAACATTCTCATCATCCTTTTTGATATAGCCAGTAATTTAATGCCATAGCTGTCTTCATATCTCTTACTTCATCATTTTCTAGCATCATTTTCACTTCTTGTCGTGTAAACTCAACTAGTTCAATATGTTCATCCTCATCTTGAGCCAGAGGTGTCTCTACTTTCACTAAACGATCCGCAACAAAGACTGTTACTTTCTCATTCACGAAGCCTGGGGATACATAATAACTCCCTAACTCAGTCCAATCACTGGCTTGATAGCCTGTCTCTTCCTCCAACTCACGCTTTGCAGCAGTTAATGCCTCTTCCTCTACTCCATCAATAAAGTCTCTTAAACCAGCTGGTATTTCGATAATATGCTCAACAACTGCTGGGCGATATTGCTTAACAAGTAGTACTGTGTCTTGTGGAGTTATAGCTAATATACCTACCGCAGATTGATGATTGATTAATTCACGGTAAGCTAATTGTCCATTTTCTAACTCTATTTGGTTACGATATAATTGTAAAATTGCCCCATCATAGATTAACTCACTCTGTCTTAGGACTTTGTCTTGCAAAAATGGGATATGTTCTGGATTTGAATACATGATATACCTCCTGATAAATATTAAACAAATTGTAGCGACTCTCACTTTATAAAACAAGCAAAGACTGTCAATGTATAATTCAATCACTTTCTTTTGTTTATTATAGACGAGATCTATGATCAGTAAATGACTATTTTATGACATTTCTATGCATGATTCTAAAATATGGGACTCCAGTCCGATAAATGACACGATACTTTATGATAAACTTTAGTTAAGATGAACAAGAAAAAACAAATGGAGGGATAAATATGTTCGGATTATTAGCATTAGGCTTAAATATACTCTTTATTATTGGTATAGGCTCAATTTTACTTAGTATAATCATAAATATGACACGACCACATTCAAAAAAATCAAACAATATAAGCAAAGGTGTTCCCATCTTTTTTATTATATTATTTCTCATAGGGATAATACTTTCAGGTGCGTCATTTATACCTTATTCGTTGATTAGCGTATTTGTGTTGATGATTATTACATTTGGATCAATTTCACTGTTAACGCGTTTGTATAATCATTTAACTCAAGATTCACCTCATACTCTACAAACAATTGTCTATTTGTTTTCAATTTTAAGTATTGGTGGAGCTGGTCTCGGTTCAGTATTTGATGCAGACTATCAAATCATTCAAAATATTATCTTACTTTTCATTTCAAATGTGAGTATAATTATTGGTTTCACTGTTATTACATTCCTTATCGGGAAATTATTCAAATCTAATTCTAGACCTTTTTCAAAAAATTCTTTTGCACGAACAAGCTCTAAAGATAAGCTCCAACATTACCATGAAGCCGGCTTATCTGATGAAGAAATTTCATACTTAAGAGAACAGTTAGCGCAAGCACGTGAGCATATTATATCGATAGAAAAACAAATGAATGCTACAGCAAAACTACGTGCGATTGATGTGCGTCATAATACAATTGAAATTAGTAAACAATTCTTCCAAGATATAGTCAAAGAGCCTAAACGTTTTAGTGAAGCAGGCGATGTAATATACCGTATCCTCCCATCATTAAATGATTTAACTGAAAAATACAATGAAGTGAGCGAACATATTGCCAAGAATAAACAAACTTACCTAATCTTAGAAAAAAGTGCACAAACGATTGAAGAATTAGCAAAACGATTAACAGAAGATTACATTCACTTTCATAAAGCGACTTACCAAGATTTGGATGATGAGATTAATTTAGCAAATCGTACCTTAAATCGGAATCAAAATATTGAACCATCACGCTCTGTCGATGATATCTTAGAAGATTGGAACAATATGAATGATGAAGATAATACAGATACAAAGGAGTAGATATATATGAGTGAAGAAAAAGATTTATTCGATGAGTTGTTAGAACAAGAACACGGTTCGATCAATGAGGCCGTTCAGTCAGTTCAACCAGAATCATCAGAATTCGATGAATTACTAGCTAATCCTTTTGATGAAACAATCGAACAAACAATTGAAAAAGATATTGCTGATCAAGAAATGTTAGCTAAACGCCAAGTTTCAAACGAAAAACTTATCGAACGCTTACCAGAACATCGCCAAAAGCAAGCTAAAGACTTAGCTAATCAAATTGACGAGGACAACATGAGTGCAATTATCGCTTATGGATCGAATGCACAGAAAAAATTAAGTGAATTCTCTCGTTCAATCTTACAACAAGTACAGTTAAAAGATACTGGAGAAGTTGGAGATGTTTTGACTGAGTTAATGACAAAGTTACAAGAGTCTGATCCACGTCAACTAACTGCAGAACCTAATATTTTCCAACGCGTTTTCAAACGTGTAAAAAGCTCAATTACAGAAACACAAATGCGTTATCAACAAATTGGTAGTCAAATTGATCGTGTAGCTATTCGTTTAGAACGTGAGAAAACAGAATTACTTAATGATAATCAAATGTTAGAACAGTTTTACAGTAAAAATAAAGATTATTTTGATGCACTAAATGTCTATATTGCGGCTGGTGAAGTTAAGATGGAACAACTCCAAAACGAAGTTATTCCTAAAGCCATCGATACGGCTAGACAATCTCAAGATCAAATGGAAGTTCAAAAAGTCAATGACTTAAACCAATTTCTAGATCGTTTAGATAAGCGAACACACGACTTACGCTTAACGCGACAAATGACTATTCAACAAGCACCACAAATACGAATGATTCAAAACACTAATCAAGTCTTAGCTGAGAAGATTCAAGTATCTGTCCATACGGCTATTCCGTTATGGGAGAACCAAATTACAATCGCTTTGGCCCTACTTCGTCAGCAAAATGCTGCGACGTCACAGCGACAAGTGTCCGAAACAACAAATAACTTGTTGCTTAAAAACTCAGAAATGTTGAAACAAAGTACCATTGATATTGCTCGTGAAGCTGAACGAGGCGTGATTGATATCGATACATTACGTAAGACTCAAAGTAACTTGATTAGTACATTAGAAGAAACCTTAGAAATTCAACAAACAGGCCGTCAACAACGTCGATTGGCCGAACATGAACTTCAAGAAATGGAAAATGATTTACGCGATAAATTATTAGCCATCTCAAATGAGCAAAAGAAACAACGCCAAGGGGATCAAGAAAATATCTAAAAAAAGTCAGCCGAAAAAAACGGCTGACTTTTTCATTTGATTTTTTTTAATTAAGACAATCTATCATTAACTATTTTTTAGACTCTTTTGATGCATGTAATACTATTTTCTTTTTCATTTGTAAAATAAAATAATGAAAAAGAAAAATTAATACTGTTATTTTAATATAACTGAATATACCTGTACTTTTGTTATCAATTATCATAATTAAAAAAATAGCATGCACAATTCCCTCTTCCCAGGAATATGTTTCTTTATGAAATTTATTCAATGCACTCTTTGGATTAATTAATGCTTTCAAAGTTTCTATCAATTGAAAGCTCCTTTCATATAAATTTTAATGACTCATTTTAGTTTTTTGATTTATTAGTTTAACTTTGTTAATCACTAATTATTTGTTGTAACAATATCATTTAATATGGCTGTTGTATCCTATTTTTATAATATCACTATTAATGGTGGTTTCCCTTTTTGAGGTTTTTTCAAAATCAGTTAAATCTTGATTAACAGTAATAAGTTCTTAACTAATTACCTATGCAAATATGGTTTGTCTAACGCTAAATATAATATCACAGCTTAAACTGGATTAAGAAGTGATATTACTACTATAGTTAATATTATGTATAAAATTATTCATGTAATTATTTAGTGCCACTTATTTTTCATTACGTTTTTTCATTATAAATGAATTACTAATGCTTTTCTATTTTTTGCTCTAAGAATAAATTCTTAAACTTCATTAATTGCACTATCCAATTAATCTGTAGCATAAAGAATACACTTCATATAAATCAATATTATCATTATTTTTTCATGACTAAATTCCTGATAAAATGCTTCAGAGATAAAAGAGTTTGATTGCCAGTCTTTTCTAACGTTTCTTCGTTATTTTCATTTCAGACTAAAGTATTTACGCATTTGTTCTAGTTGCGATGAGTAAACATTACAATTTTCTTTTTAAGATTGACTCTTGAGAACTTTACTTTTCCTAAAAAACATTAAAATATCGTTTTCTCGTCCTATCAGTTACATTTATATTTGAACAATATCTCTTATTTTTGAACTTGACATAATACAAATTTACTTTAGGATAAGTGATAAATCGATGCTCTAAAAATTAACAATTGATCCAACATAAGGAGAGGATTTTTTTATGCAACATATTGGACCTTTAATCAAGAGAATTAGATTAGATAAAGGACTTACTTTAAAAGAAACTTCTGAAGGGATTATATCAATTGCTTTTCTTTCAAAGTTTGAAAATCAAAAAAATGATATATCTGTTTCGAATTTATTTGCTTTACTTCAACGGTTAAAGATAAGTCCAGATGAGTTTTATCGATTAACCTCTCGATACAATTCAACACCTATGTATCAGTTTTTGCAGGACTTATTACCGGGCTTAGTAAATAACGATATTATTTTTTTAAACAAAAAATTAGATGAACTATCCTTTAATATATACACTTTTGATAGCATTTTTGTCCTTCATTACAAAATCCTAATTGAACAGTACATAAACCTATATAGCAAATTACCTTATAATAACAAGGATATTAACACTATCAGCAAATACTTAATTCATAATGAAAATTGGGGCAACTATGAATTACATCTTTATTCAAATTTCATTAAATTTTTACCACTCCACACTAATTTAATATTGATTAAGAAGGCGAAAAATGCTGCAAGTTCTTTCGTTGGAACAGAGAGTTATAAACATACCGTTGTACTGTTATATATTAACTTTATTAATATGTTGATAGTTAATAATGAATTGCTTGCTGCTCGTGATACTATTAAGGAAATCATGCCGGATTTAATCGATACTAAATATTTTTACGAGATTAATAAACTCAATTATTTAGAAGGAAAAATAATGATTGCTAGTGGTAAAATTACTGAAGGTAAAAGAATAGCTGAAAAAGCAATTGATATAATGTATCAATTGCAAAATAGTAAAATTGCTCGAGCACATAAAAAATCTTTAGATGAATTTATAAACTCCTTCCTATTATAATTTAAAGTAAAGAAAGGAGCAATGTGCATAGGGCCATCGTTCTGTTTTATATTTAAGTATTCATTTTTTCAATGAAGTTGAAGTCGTTAATTAAGTTATTTTTAGAAAAGCGAATACAACTCTAGTCTACATATTTAGAGTCATATCCACTTTTAAATTTTTATAAAACTAATTTCTTATTGTAAATATTATGATTTTTTTATTATCCTAAAAATATACTTTAATTAAATTTTAACACGAATAAAATCATGTACTCGTAAATTTAAATTGAAAATTATAGTTATAATCAAAAAAAAGCATTTATGGATAGTAATACACTGTCTCTACTCCAATTAAGTTTGTTCTTGCTGAATCTGAATAAGCATAAATTATAACTTGTTCCGCCATTATTATCGGTATAGGCCCCCTGTAATCAAATGACCTATATACATATTCAGTAGTATAAACCGTATTTACATTTGAATTATATATATATGTCGCAAGGTCAATAAAGGAACTCACCAAAAAATTTCCACCTGCAGCATTTGATAAAAATATTGCTATACCATTAATTGTATAATTAGCAATACTACCATTTCGATAAAAAGTTTGTATGTATTCAAAGTTCATAAACGGCGATATTTCTGATTCTGCTAAAATATTTACTTCTTCAAAATTAACTATTTCTTCAGTTTCAATTACAGTGGTATCATTATTATAGTGAGCACTAACTGATATAGAAGTAGTTAATGTGCTCATTATCAAAACTGTAATTAAGAACAACTTATTTAATTTTCGTTTTAACATTCCGATTCCTCATTTCTGATTTTACCTTCTGATAACTCACTTTAAATAATTAACTTTTAAATTATTATTGATTCTTATTAAATTAAATAACGGAATATTTTTCTGTTGTAATATTTCTCCTATTAATTCATATTCTTATATTTGTCTAAACTATTCAATAATAATAATATATTCATCATCCCCAAATGGATTCAGCAGACTATAATTTAAATAAGTAAAGCATCCACTTACTAACAAGCTACAAAAAATAAATAACATAGTTTTTTTTATTATTATCCCCCTTGATATATTATGGATATACTTTACCACGTTTAATTTAGTGATGGCTTGTAATTTAACTATAGTTCAAACATAATACAAAATTACTTATACATCATAATATTTTATTTACTCAGAAGAACAGGTGAAGACTTGTTTATCATAGATAGTACTGATTAAGTCTATTTTTGTTGATTTTCTATCTTAACTTGAACTCATGATATATGCTTCCGCAGTCTTTAATTTTTCATTATAGTAAGACTGATACTAACACAATCATCAACTATTTAATGTCCAATGAACATTGGGGCAGTTATGAAGTATATCTCTATACAAATTTTATTAAGTTTATTCCTTTGAATGTAAACAAGCTACTGTTAAAGAAAGCCAAAAGCTCTGCTGCTCATTACGTTAATAAAGATAGTTATAAACATAATGTTGTCGTGATCCAAACTAATTAACGAACGAGACATATTATTGGCTCGAAAATTAATTGATGAATTACTTGACGATTTAATTAATACAAACTATTTCTACGAGATTAATAAACTCCATTATTTAAAAGGCAAGGCAATGATTGCGGATGGAAAGATTGATAAAGGCAAAAAATTAGCTCAACAGGCAATCGATACCATGTATCAATTAAAAAATGATTCACTTGGCCGATCTCATCAAAAATCTTTAAATGAACTCATAATTTCCATTGAGTTTGAACTAAAGGAAAACTCTCAACACAAAAAAATTATATTATAAAAAAAGCATGTGGCTCGTGAATATTTCGGCCGATTTTGAGCCACCATTTCGGATGTTGAGAGCCACCGTTTCGGACAACGAGAGCCACTCTCTTTATCATTTTCATCAGGGTAAACTTAAAAGAGAATTGACTCAAAATAAGTCAATTCTCTTTTTAATTAGTCGATTCTTTCGCGCATCGAACGCTCACTTTGAATTTCTATCTTTTTAGATCTACTGACTAAACGGTCTAATATTGCATCTGCAACCGCGCCACCTCCTAGTCGTTCATGCCAACCTCCTACTGAAAACTGGGAACATAAAATAGTTGCTTTCGTACGGTATCTTCTTTCAATAATTTCCAACAACTCGGCTGCCTGAACAGTGCTTATGGCCATTAGGACCCACTCGTCGATGATGAGTAAATCGAGACGTTCATACCGATTTAATAGCTTACTGAAAGTGGCCTCCGCTTTGGCTAAAGCAATTTCTGTTAATAAATCAGGAAGCCGAACGTACTTCGTGCGCATTCCATGTAAACAAGCTTCATAACCGAGTGCACAGGAGATATAACTCTTTCCAGATCCAGTGGGACCAACAATAATCACGTTGTGAGGCGCTGTAATGTATTTGTTGGTCTTTAATTCTTGGATTAAGTCCTTATTAAGTCCACGGTCTGAATAATATTTAATCCCATCGATGTATGCTTGGTTTTCTGGTAAGTGGGCATTTTGTATGAGTCGTTTAATTTTCGAATCGTACTTCACGTCTGCTTCACGATCAATTAAGTGAGCAAGGCGCTCTTCGAATGTCCACTGAGTATATTCGGACACATTATTTTGTTCTTGATAAGCTTCTGCCATGCCTTTTAGGCGTAATTGAATCATCTTTTCATAAGTTTATTCATTCATGATTTAGTCCTTCTCTCCGTAATAATCTTGTCCACGTAAATAGACATGTTGGCTGGTATCAGACTGATTAGTCGGCTGCTGGCTGTAACCCGGTTGATTTGTTGACTGTGCTTCAATGATTCTTTTAATATTGCGATACCTAGGGGTGTGGATAATACTGATTGCTTGTTCACAAGCAGAATCTAATTGCTTCTCGGTATATTTATCAGTCAGTTTAAGTATCGAAAGGCAACCATTAAAGGCCTGTTGTTCTATTTTATAATGATCAAGTAAGCGCTCAATGACTAACGCGGTATGCGGGCCTATATTATTTGCCCACTTGATAAAACGATGTCGATTCCAGTCGCCTGCTTGACGATGATTGATAGGCATATGCTCCTCCACTGTAACGTATTGACCTGGTCGGCCATGGCGACGCCGATGACTACATACACGTGCATGTTGATGAAAAATTTCGATTCGATTCTGTGTTATTCGAACTCGCACATCTTTTTTGATATAGTGATAGGGGACCGAATAGTAAATCTTATCAATGGCGATATGGTAGTTATACTGGACTCGGGCAGATTTCCAGACACCATATTCATACGCTTCTTTGGGTAGTGGTTGAAGATACGTTTTTTCTTCAGTTAAGAAAACCTCTAGTCGGGACCCTTTCCTTTTTTGGAACCCCTTCTCATTGATATTGACTAATAACTCAAGGATCCGCTGATTAAGATCATATAAATTAAAGAAAGTTTCGTGTCTTAACTTAGCGATAATTTGAGTGGTGATTTGACCGACAGCGCCTTCAACCGATGCTTTTCCTTTGGGTGTTCGAGGCTTCGCTGGGATAATCGCAGTTCTATAGTAATCAGCCATCTCTTGATAAGCCGCATTTAAAACAACTTCACCCCGTTTAGGATGCTTAATTACACCTGTTTTTAAATTGTCGCAAATAACTATTTTAGGGCTACCTTGGATAAACTCAAATAAATGAACATGCGCATTAATCCATTGTTCTTCTTTCATATCTAATGTGGCTTCTACGTAAGTCAACTGACTGTAAGGTAACGTGGCAACAAAGAAAAACACTTTTTGTGTCTCCCCAGTCTCTGAATTAACCACATGATATGTTGTACCAGCCCAATCAACTTCAGCTTTTTCACCCGCAGTATGCTCAAAATACATCGTGGCTTTAGACTGTTCAATCCCTCGATTTAAGTGGGTACAAAATTGCGTATATTGATAAGGAAGCTGCTTACCCACGGTATGACACTCTTTCACATACTCTTCCCATAACAACTTTTTAGTGACGCCTGGCTTCTTTAATTCACCCATTAGATATTCAACATCCATTGGATAATAAAAGCTTGCGCTGTCGCCTCTCACCTCAGGAAAAAGTTTCGACTCTAGCTCCGCTTCAGTGTGTCCACTGATTTGATCCCAATCTAATTGAGCGGCTTTCCTCGCATTGATTACTTTTGAGACAGTATTACGAGAGACAGAAAGTATCTTCGCTATTTCTCGTTGAGAGATACCGGCATGTTCATACCGAAGTATCTGTTTATATTTTTCCATACAAAAACCTCTTTCTATAAAATGTGTCGTAGGATAATACCTACATACATATTTTATAAAAAGAGGTGGCTCTCACACAGCGAAATGGCGGCTCTCCTTTAGCGAAACGGTGGCTCTCTATAAAACGAACTAAGTGGCTCCGCCACAACGTAATATTCAGCTCGTTCAAATTCAAACGAGCTACATGCTTTTCTCTATACTCTCACTAATCTCTCAACTTTAAAACTCCCGGCGGTAAATAAAACAAGTCCGTATAAGGCGATAATTGGAATGTTTGGTAATATAACTCCTGTATCTAATGATTCGAACAACCAATAAAATGGGGAGAGATATTGAATGAACGAAAATGACGTCATGTCAATTACGCCCATTCCCATGAAGGCTAGCATGATTGATAATACGATCCCTACAATCAAAATCATCTGCTCATTTTTGAATAACCTGAATAGAACCATGGTTAATCCAACATTAAAAATACAAAATGCCAGAATTGAACTGACTATCAATGGAATTTGACTGATTGTAATTCCAAATAATAGACAAATGATGAGGACTACCAAGATAGACGATATAAAATTGTACAGTGTATAGGCACTTAAAACACTTCCTAGTATTTGCCAACTACGTGCATTGGTTACTATACTTCGAGTTAAGACACCATCACTTCTCAATTTATTTAAATCACTTCCGATCAGACTACTTGAGTAACTCATGAAGAAAACCGCCATAAAGATGATAAGAACCAGTCGCCCATCAATCGGCGTATAACTTTGGTTAATAGTTGGCTGAGCTACTTGAATAGCTTCAAAGCTCACACCCGCCTCGGCAAGTGCACTCTCGGTCATTACTTCGCTCAATATTGCCGTAAACTCTGATTCAAAGAAAATGTCATTGTTCTCTCCATTAATACTATGCGTTTTTATACTCACCCCTTCTTCAGGAAAGGCAGCAGGAATCTCATAGACCATAGATATTTCACTTTGGTCTAATTGTTCAAAAACTTCGATCTCATCATCGGTAAAACCAGCTTGAAAAGTCTCACTCAGTTTTGGATAGACATTTTCCTCCACAAATGCAGAATGATTAAGTACCACAACGTTTTCTCCTAGACTCGCGGTTGAATCTGGAGTCTGAATGAAAATCAACCCACTAATCATAAACAGTGGCATTATAAATGTCATAGCCACAAGACCCATACTTTGAAAAATCCGTTTAAAATGAAACCACGTTAATTGGATGAATTTCATGATGGTTTCAACTCCCTTCTTGTTCTCAGTTGAATAACGATGAGTGTTAAGATAACACCGACAATCACTATCCCGAAAGCCAACCCTATATGATTATTCCATTGTTGATTGATAATGTAATCATACATAGGTTCGGAAAATATCTCCCGGTAATAATTCGTACTTAAAAAATCTTGAAAGTTCTCACCTAGTAGTCGATCAATTGGCATAAATCCAAAAATCATAAATATCATTGTGAACACTTGATAAACCACATTGGCATACTTATCTGGTATGAAGTAGAACAAGACATTATTTAATACTTGGAATAAAAAGGCATATAATGTCAGCCATCCGAGATAAAATAATGGATTACCCACAAAGGTGTTCCCATCAATTAAGTGCCAAATAATCATATAAATAGCTCCCAATAAAACAAACATTATCGTATCACTTGTAATGCCATAGATAACATCTTTAGCTGGCGTCAGTGGTAAGACACCGATTCTCTTTCTGAGCCCTTTCATTTCTTCTTTGGTCTTCATTCCCACACTCCCAGCGAGTGATAAGATGAATATATAAATGAGCCCCGAAACAGATGTGAACTGATTGCTTGTTAATGAGGACTGCGATTCATATTGTTGTTTTTCAAAAACCTGTTCCGCACTTAAACTAGCGACTCGGTCTAATGACACTACGAGTTGTTCGACTATCGCTTGATCATTGATTGTTGCCATCTCATTGGCTAACGCTTGTTGATTCACGAGTACATTTTGGTATTCGGTAATCATTTGAACTAATATTGTCTCTTGGGAAGCTGAAGCATTTTCTTTCGATTCAACCTCAACTAAAGTCTCTTCTAATCTTTGGCTATATTCTGGTTGAATATGAATGATAAAGTCCGCTTCTTCGCCACCTTCAACAATATCAACATAATTCTGCATAGCCTCAGTATTGAGCGTATCTACTAATGCTTGCCCTGTTCCTCCATTGTCTCCATTATTAATACTAACTTCAATAGGATCACTTGTCTCTTCAGGTACAAAGAGCGAACTAAAGGAGAAGCCCATTAAAAAAGAGAAAAAAACTGGCATGACAACATACATTGCTAGAAGCGCCGGCCATTGCTTAGCATTTGCTCGCATGTTTGTTTTAATGTAAATCCATAATTGGCTCATAGAACGCCCTCCTTAATCTCGTAATGTTTTTCCGGTTAGTTGCAAGAATGCTTCTTCCAGACTCAAGGCTTCTTTATTTAATGTGGTTAACTCAATATTATTTTCGTTGATTAAAGACATTAGTTCTTTTGTACTGAAATCTACTGGATCCACTATTAAGTGGAACTTATTATTTTCACTAACGACTTGTTGAATACCAGTTAAATGAGTGGATAGTTTCTCTTCAAAATCAAGGGGCGCTTGTTCAACTTCGATATACCATTTTACAGTATCTTGAACTAATTGCTTAATCTCTTCTTGAGTTCCATAGCCAATGCGCTGACCGTTATCAAGAATGAATAAACGATCACACAAGGCTTCAACTTCTTCCATATAGTGGGATGTATATAAAACTGTCATTCCATATTCGCTATTCATATGTTTAATAAATTCAAAAATCTTGTTTCGCGATTGTGGGTCAACTCCTACTGTTGGCTCATCAAGGATTAAAAATTTTGGATGATGTAATATTGCAGCAGCAATATTTAATCGTCTTTGCATTCCTCCTGAGAATGTTTTGACTGCCTTCTTCGTATGTTCCGTTAAACCAACAACTTCAAGCGCTTCTTTTATACGTTCTTTTAATAGCTTTCCAGATAAGCCGTATAAGCCCCCAAAATATTCTAAATTCGATGTAGCATTTAGTTCTTGCATCAATGCAATTTCTTGAGGCACTAAACCAATTTGCTTACGAACTTTTACTATATCTTTAGGTACAACCTGTCCACCTACAGAAATATCTCCCGAATTATATTGTTCTAATCCAGTTATGATATCAATTAATGTAGATTTCCCTGCTCCATTTGGTCCGATTAATCCAAAACACTCTCCACTTTCAATTGCAAAAGAAATATTCTCCAACACTTGGTCTTTTCCATAACTCTTGTAAATATTATTAATTTCTACATAGCTCATTGTGTGACCTCCTCTTAATTTGTAACTTAAGTATAAACGAATCTTGATTCTATGCCTATTCACTCAAGTCACTCTCTAAAGTGACTAAAGTCATTACTTCTTAATTAATACAAAATATTTGTTCTGGATAACCGCCATCTGAATGTATGGAGTACAATTCCTCCCACAATTCTGTATACTCTGTCTTACTCCTTCTAATCACAAGTTCAAAAAAACCTTATTTGTTGCTTAAATTGTAGCAACAAATAAGGTTAACACTTAATTCATCATTCCATTCTCGAAGGCAAAGATTGCGAGCTGGGTACGATCACGTAATTCAAGTTTATTTAATATCGTACTGATATTATTTTTTACCGTACCTACTGAGAGAAACATCTTCTCAGAGATTTCTTGATTATTCAACCCACTTGCAATGAGTGTAATCATATTTACTTCTTTCTCTGATAATTCAAAATCATTACTGCTAAAATCTTTGCTTTGAAAACCAGAAACCTTTGATAACATGGCTTGACTAATCTTTCCATCGAGTACGACATTGTCATTATAAACAATGCGAATACTTTCATGAATTTCATCATGACTGCTGTCTTTTAATAAGTAGCCTGAAGCACCTAACTGCATAGTTTGGGATATGTATTCCACATCTTGAAATGTCGTCAATATTAATACTTTAATTTTGGGATGATTTTTCTTAATTAACTCTGTTCCCTCAATTCCATTCGAATCTGGCATCCGGATGTCCATGAGTACGACATCCACTTCATTTTGGTTACAAAATTTTGCAGCATCTTTTCCGTTGATTGCTTGGCCAACAATATCGATATCATCAAAAGTTCCTAATAGGATAGCTAAACCGCCTCTAATTAGCTGTTCATCGTCGACCAATAGTACTTTTATTGAATCAGTCATTAGTATAGCCTCCCTTCGGTAAAACAATTCTAATTTTAAAACCTTTATTAATGGCAGAATGCATATGAACTTTCCCACCTAATAACTTCGTACGTTCTCTCATGCCAGTAATACCCATTTGAGGCTTAATAACATCCGTACCTTTTCCATTATCAGTCATGGTCAGAATTACAGTGGAGTCAGTAAAATGACACTGTATTCTCACTTCTTTGGCATCACTGTGCTTATTACTATTCCCTAAGAACTCTTGAATCGCACGCACAAATAGTAACTCCTGCTCTGGGGATAATTCCCATAACAGTTGATTATTATTAAAGTATACTTTAATTGGACTATTATGTTCAAAGTCAGAAATAATATTATGTATATTCTCAATGAATGCGATTTTTTGATAATGCTGTGGTTTTAATTTATGAATGACTTGGCGAACATCAGCCAAACCATCTTTGGTAAACTGATGCAGTTGCTTTAACATAGCTGATGCTTGTGGTGCATTATCTTCAGTTAACTTCTCTATGGCAGCTAATTGAATGACAATGGTTGATAAGGTATGGCCAATTGAGTCATGTAAATCTCTTGAGATACGATTTCTCTCATTCAAAGTATGGATTTCCTCCATAGCGATCATCTGAGATTTTAAAGCAATGAGATTGCTTTCTTGTTCATCAGTTTGACTACGGAAGTTGTATAGAGATATTTCTTGTTCCTCCACTAACATATATTTCTCAGTCATATTTACACATAAGATAATCACTCCAACTGTAAAGATCAAATAGTCCGCATTCGGCCAAACCGTTACACTTGTCCAGATAATAACTGTAAATAACGATAAGAATGCCAATAATATGGCTGTCTTTTTTCTAGTATATAATTGGCGCAATTCTATCGTCAAAAGACCTAACATCAAAAATGGAAATTTAGGCAGTATCGCGATATTTATTAAAGCCATGATACATAATATCATGCTATTTATTTGTCTATTTTTCTTACTTTCAGTATAAAACCAACCTAAATGAAAACTAACAATCCATATAAAAAACCAAAAAAAGTTCATTCGCCAAAATTCTTCTAAAGGAATAAATTGGATAATACTTAATAATAACAGTATGTACTTAATGACTAACACAGACTCACCTCATCTCTTTTCATCTTTTAATATAACAGATGAATGAATTGAATGATAGAAATTGCTTAATTTCTATTTTACATTTGAAAAAAGCCACCAATTAGACAAGATATTGTCTAATTGATGGTTTTTAAATTTTCTAACTATTCAGCAGCTTCTGCAAAGTACTCTGGGAAGTTTGCTTCCACAATTGTGTGACAACGGTGGCATAATTCTGGTGCCTCTTCAATTGTCCCAACTTCTGGTCTAACTGCACGACAACGGTCACAAGTATGTCCTTGAGCTGGTTCTACTTTAATGCCATATCCATCGTAATCAACAGCTGAATCATTCGCTTCATCAGTTAATTTTAAGTCAATAGCTGACACAATTAATAATTGATCTAAATGGTCACTTAAAGCATTTAACTGATTGATTGTATCCTGATCAGTATAAACAGTAACTTTTGCTTCGAATGATTTCTTAATTGGATGTTCTTCATTGTTTTTAGCTTGTTCTAATCCCTTAGCGACAGCAGATTCAACATTAAAGAATACATCCCACTCTTTGATTGTTTCTTTGTCTTTAGCAACATCTTCGAAACCAGGCATATCTTGTAATTGTACAAAACTAGTAACTCCTGGTAACTCACGCCAAGCTTCTTCCATTGTGTGAAGTAAGATTGGAGACATTAATGGAATCAAGCCTTCAAGAATTGTATAAATTACAGTCTGCATAGCACGACGCGGTTTAGATTCTGCAGCTTCAATGTAGACAACATCTTTCGCGAAGTCTAGATAGAAAGCAGACATATCAACTGTAATAAAGTTAATAATTTTCTTGAAGATATTAGAGAATTCATAATTATCATATGCAGTACGAACTTCGTTAACTAATACGCGGTATTTAGCTAAGATATACTGATCAACTTTATCTAAGTTCTCTTCAGCTATCTTGTCTGTTTCAGGGTTATAATCATATACGTTCGATAACATGAAACGAACTGTATTACGGATTTTACGGTATGACTCTGATACTTGTTTTAAGATATCTTTAGAGATACGTACGTCATTTTCGTAATCGACACTTGATACCCATAAACGGATAATGTCTGCTCCTAATTCTTTCATAATTTCTTCTGGTGTAATGACATTACCAATTGATTTACTCATCTTTTGTCCTTTACCATCCATAACGAATCCTTGTGATAGCACTGATTTGTATGGTGGGTGCCCGTTAACAGCTACAGAAGTAGTCAGACTTGAGTTAAACCAACCACGGTATTGGTCAGATCCTTCTAAATACATGTCAGCTGGAAACACTTGATCCTCACGTGTTTGTAGAACGCCTGCATAAGATGTACCTGAATCAAACCATACATCCATAATGTCCTTCTCTTTAGTAAATGTTCCGTTAGGACTTCCTTCATGAGTGAATCCTTCAGGTAGTAAATCTTTTGGTTCTGTTTCAAACCAAATATTCGACCCAAATTCTTCTACTAAGTTTGCTACATGCTCAACTGTTTCTTTTGTAAGAATTGGTTCACCATTCTCAGCATAGAAGATTGGTAATGGAACTCCCCAAACACGTTGACGTGAGATAACCCAGTCACCACGATCACGAATCATATTAAAGATACGACGCTGACCTGATGGGTGGTACCATTTCACTTCATTTTCAACTGAATTCAGTAATTCTTTACGGAATTTATCAATTGAAGCAAACCATTGTGGTGTTGCTCGATAAATAACGGGTTGTTTTGTACGCCAGTCATGTGGGTAACTATGCTTATAATTTTCGTGGAATAATAAAGCTCCACTCTCACGCATTTCTTGAACAATTACTTTGTTCCCTTTAAGGTAGAACATACCTTCGTAACCTGGTGCTTCTTCGGTAAAATGACCACGATCATCAACTGGAGAAAGAACATCTAAGCCGTATTTTCTACCAATAATGTAGTCATCCTCACCATGTCCAGGAGCCGTATGAACAACACCTGTACCTGCATCTAATTCAACGTGGTCACCTAACATCACTAATGATTCACGGTCATAGAATGGATGTTGTGCTGTTAAGCGGTCGAATTGTTCGCCTTTATACTTCGCTTCAACTGTATAATCTTCCCAACCAATCTTGTTGGCAGTTGACTCTAATAATGCTTCAGCGATAATATATTTATTGTCTTGAACATTTACTAACACATAATTTGCATCGGCCTTAACTGATAGACCTAAGTTAGCTGGTAAAGTCCAAGGCGTCGTCGTCCAGATGACGAACTTAGCATCTGCTGGAAGTACATCCCCACCATCTTTCACATCAAAGCTCACAAAAATAGATGGTGAAGTAATATCTTGATATTCTACTTCTGCTTCAGCCAAAGTAGATTCACTTGATGGTGACCAATAAATAGGTTTTAAGCCTTTGTAGATATAACCACGTTCAGCCATTTCACCAAACACTCTAATTTGTTGTGCTTCATATTGTGGTTTAAGTGTAATATAAGGGTTATCCCACTCACCCGTTACTCCAAGACGCATGAAGTCAGTTTTTTGACTTTCGACTTGCTTAAGTGCATATTCTTCACATAATTTTCTGAATTCAGCAACTGTCATGCTCTTGCGGTCTACGCCTTCTGCATTCGCTAAAGCTTGTTCAATTGGTAATCCATGTGTATCCCAACCTGGAATATATGGTGCACGGTGTCCAGACATAGAATGGTAACGAACGATAAAGTCTTTAGTTACTTTATTTAACGCATGTCCCATATGTAACTTACCGTTAGCAAAAGGAGGTCCATCATGTAAAATCCAAGCTGGACGAGAAGCATTCTTTTCTTGAATCTTCTTATACATTTCTTCCTCTGCCCATTCATTTTGTAATTCTACTTCTTTAGTTGGTAAATTAGCACGCATTGCAAATGCTGTTTTACCAAGATTTAATGTATCTTTTAATTTCATTATAATCTCCTGTCTTATCTAATTATTTATATATAAAAAACGCCCCTCAAAAAGGGACGTTATAAACGCGGTACCACCCAAATTAATAAGCACCTAATTTAAGCACCTATTCACTCTTCATGGTAACGCTATTTAAGCGGCAATGATTACTTATTTCATCATTACATAACTGAAGATGATATTAATAATAGTAGTGACTGCCAAGCTCCCACCGCTCTTGACTCGCTAAAAGTATACTATCATTAATGTGTTCTTCTTAATCTTTAGGTAATTCTATTCTAATTGTTTGTCCAAGTACGCTTTCACGACGTTGTGCAGCGCGCTTTTCTCTCTCTGCTTCAGCTTGTGCTTCCGCATCAATCATTGCTTCTAACTCAGCATGTTTAGAATCAGACTCTTCGACCTGAATATTATTGTCATTAAGCAATTCTTCAGTAGCAACATCCTCATTAGTATCTTCAACGTCATCATACATTCCGTATGTCGCTGGATAATCTACTTCAGGTGTTGGTGCAGGTAAGTCTTGAATCTCTTCTGCATAACGATCGTTAGTAATTTGGTGAGCTGCTTCAAAATCAGCACTATTCTCTTCCTCGAGGCGGTCAACACGGTGCGTTGCACGTTGATTTGCTGCTTCATGAAAGTGATCAGGATTGAATTTTGATTCAATCTCCTCATCAAATAATCGATGATATTCTTCGCTAGTTACAACTTCAAGTTGTTGGCGAATCATTTGTTCTAACTTAGTACGGTAAGACTTGCTTGAACGACGCAATGCGTCAGATTCTGTAACGATATTTTTAGCTGTATCAGACGCGCTATTAATCATACGATCTGCTTCACGTTCTGCTTCAAATAAAATCAGTTCTGCTTCTTTACGCGCATTTTGTTTCAATCGATCTGCAGCCTCTTGAGCTACTACGATTGAACTGTTTAATGAATCTTGTAATTGTGCGAAGTATTCATTTTTCTCTCTTGCTGAAGCTAAATCTTTCTTAAGCTCGTTGTTATCAGCAATCAGTTTTTCAAAGTCCGCTACAATTATATCTAAATAATCATTGACCTGGTCTGAGTCATATCCGCGAAACTTTGAGTTAAATTCTTTATTTAATATTTCATTTGGTGTTAATGCCATGAATTTACAAATCCTTTCAAATATATTCAAGTTAGGTACTTCTTATTTTAAAAGTACATTGACGTTTAATCGATAATTATCTTTCTTAGTCATACCCTCAATATCGTTAATCCAGAAGCGTCCAAATTTACGTAATGAGACGATATCATTAATTCCTATCTCAACATCTGGTCTCACCATTGGAACGAAATTCACTTTCACATCACCTTGTGATACTGAATTTTTCGCACGCTGTCTAGAAAAATTATAGACCTTGCTTAATAAAGTGTCAAGCCGTAATGAGCTAGAAATAACAAGCTTTGATTCCCATTGTTCTTCTGAAGTTAATATCTCTTCAAAAGATAGCTCTTCCAATTGTACTCCAACGTTAGCGATTTTGGTTACTTGCCCTTTAAGATACTCACTTATTGACGCATCTACAAGTGCATGCCAATTAGTTCCATCAGTTATAATATCTCCAATACGCTCTCTTTCAATCCCCGTTGATATAAACGTTCCAAGAATCCTACCGTGAGTTAACTTACCAAACTTTGCTGGGAAGTTAATATTAAATAGAATCATTGAAAAGTCTTCATCATTCGGTTCATAGTATTGAGGATAAATACATGCTTGCTTACGTTCAGCGCCTTCATATCCGCCTTTGAACGTAACAGATAATTCTTCTCTTCCTCCGACAAGTTGTTCGACAATCATTTTTTCACGTGGAGTCAAAAAAACAGTTGTATAAGGTGCATAAGTTAAATCTACTTGATCCAGCCAACCAAAGACCGTATCTATAAACGGTTGCTCTTCAGGTCGATAATGCTGATATATATCTTGTATCATTTAATTCACCACATTTTTTAAAATAATATTGCCGCCAATATCCAGATTAAACCATCTCGGATAAATCGTAATACAAAAATTGCAATGATTACATTGAAACTAATGCCCCCTAATGATGGGATTAAACGATCAAATATATCCAAATATGGTCGTGCTAATTTAACAACAAATTGTCCTAATGCACTCTCACGGGCACCTGGTAACCATGATAATAGTGCGTATATTACTAAAACCATTGTATATGCCTGAAATAAATTAGAAACTAAGCTCAAAAGGCCCAAACTATAACACTCCTCTAAATTCTTATCTTATGAATTATAACATAAATTTTCGTTTTTTAATAAATAAAAAGAGGAATCAATTCTGATTCCTCTATTTCGGTTCTAATGTTCATTCATTAGAATCTATATTATTAACGATGACGCTTACGGAAAAATGGTGGTGTATCCAGTTCGTCTGAATCGTTTACTTCACTTTGACGATTCGGAGTACCATCTGTATTTGTTCGTTCAAATTGGCGTTTTGGTTTTGAATCTGCTTCAGTTGCTTCAACCTCACGCGTATTTGTTTCTCTATTAATATCCCAATCGCTGAATAAATCACGTTTCTGTTGACGACGTGGCGATGATTCAGTTGTTGGTTTAGTTGCTTCTTCTTGTTGACCATGTGTTTGTTGACTTGGTTCAGTCGACGGTGTATTAAATGAACGTCTTGGTGGTGTGCTCATTTTGTTACGGTCTGTCTTTTCGTTTTCAATTCCTGTTGCAATAACAGTAACAATAACTTCGTCACCTAATTCATTATTAATTGATGTACCGAAGATAATATTCACATCACCACTTGATGCGTTGGCAACAATATCACTTGCATCTTGTGCTTCGAATAGACTTAAGTCTTCTCCACCAGTAATATTTAATAGGATTTGTTCTGCACCATCAATAGATACTTCTAGTAATGGTGAAGAAATAGCTTTCTTGGTTGCTTCAGCAGTACGGTTCTCACCTGAAGCTTGACCCACACCCATCAAAGCAGTACCTTGGTCTTTCATAACAGTCTTCACATCTGCAAAGTCTAAGTTTACGTATCCTGGTGCTGTAATTAAATCTGAAATACCTTGTACACCTTGACGTAACACATTATCTGCTTCGCTAAATGCTTCAAGCATTGGAGTCTTACGATCAACAATCTCTAATAAGCGGTTATTGGAGATGATTACTAATGTATCTACAGCGTCTTTTAAGTTTTTTAACCCTTCAGCTGCAAAGCGACCACGTTTTGGTCCTTCGAAAGTAAATGGACGTGTAACAACACCTACTGTCAATGCACCTAAATCTTTAGCGATTTTTGCGACGACTGGTGCAGCACCTGTACCTGTACCTCCACCCATACCAGCAGTAACAAACACTAAGTCTGCTCCTTCTAATACTTCACGAAGTTGCTCTTCACTTTCTTCAGCAGCTTTCAATCCAATTTCTGGTAACGAACCTGCTCCTAATCCTTTAGTAACTTTTGGGCCTAATTGGATTTTGATCTCCGCTTCAGATCCTTGTAGTGCTTGTGTATCCGTATTCGCAACGATGAATTCAACACCTTGAACCTCATCTTTAATCATACGATTAACGGCATTCCCACCAGCTCCACCTACACCAATTACTTTAATTACTGCACCATCATAACTCATTGTTGAATCGAATGATAATTCCATTTATATTCCTCCTGTTTATCTATCAA
This sequence comes from Aerococcaceae bacterium DSM 111021, assembly GCA_020112395.1. Classification (NCBI taxonomy): domain Bacteria; kingdom Bacillati; phylum Bacillota; class Bacilli; order Lactobacillales; family Aerococcaceae; species Aerococcaceae bacterium DSM 111021. The sequence goes on from JACCEK010000001.1 coordinate 589,414, forward strand.
GTCTTAATCAAAAAATGTTTGGAAAAAGTCACGAACTTTTGCCGTTATGCCATTCCCATTACTTTGATCAGTAACAGGCTCTGAATAGTTGTTCGCTTCATCTTCTTGTGAATAGTCATCATAATATGCAGCATCTTCGTAACGACTGTCATCATCATATGAACTATATTGCTGATAATCTTCTTGTTGATTTGAATTAGGCATATTATCAGAAACTGGATGTTGTTCATTTCTCACTGGTCTAGTTTCATTAGCAGGCTGACGACGTTGACCGCCGAATAAATCACCTGATGTTTGTCCTCTAGCAGGTTGACCTTGACCACGACCAGCTGAAGATGCTGGACGTCTTTGCCCACCTTGTTGAGGCATAGATTGTCTTGGGTCAAATTGCGGTTGATCTGCAAAAGTACCTTGTGCAATTCGATGAACATCATCGAGGTTCGCAGCGTATTCAATCATTCCAAGACTTGTTGTATAGATAGGATTACGCATACCCATTTCTTCCGGAATATAAAGTCGAACTTTACCTCCAAAGTAACGTTTTGCTAAGTCTAATACACCAGGTAAAGAAACTGCTCCACCCGTTAAAACATATCCACCCGGTAAATCAAGTCCGTCTACTCGGTCTAATTCTTCATATAAAGTCTCAAAAATTTGAGTTAAACGTGCTTCGATAATTTCAGCTAAGTAATGTTCATCAACACGAACTGGTTCTTTCTTCCCAACTGTTTCTACAGGGAAGTACTCATCATCAGTAGTTTGACTTGCGATAGCAAAACCATATTCACGCTTAATTCTTTCTGCTGAATCGAGCGATGTATTTAAGATAACTGAAATATCTTTAGTTACAAAGTCTCCACCCTCTTGATCTACAAATGAGAATTTCATTTGATCATCATACAAGATTGATGCACTCGTTTGTCCACCACCCATATCTACTACTACAGTACCAAACTCACGTTCGTCTGCAGTAAGGGCAACAGATGCAATTGCTTGTGGCTGTACAACAAGTTCACTAATTGATAAGCCAGCTTTTTGAACACAGCGTCGAATGTTATGAATAATCGTTCTAGGTCCAGTCACTAAACGTGCATAAAGTTCTAAGCGAACTCCAATCATTCCTCTTGGATCTTTAATTCCGTTAAACCCATCAACAATAAATTCTTCTGGAATGATTGAAATGATTTCTCTCTCTGGGGGTACTGATCGTACTTTAGCCGCTGAGATAACATTTTCCACGTCTCGGGCAGTGATTTCTCTATTATCACTTGAGACAGCAATCATTCCATGACAATCTTCAATCATAATTTGATTACTTGGAACACCAACAATTACTTCGTTAATTTTAACATTTGCTTTGCGTTCTGCCTGAGAGATCGCTTGTTGTATTGAATTCACTGTTTCATCTATATCGACGATAACTCCACGACTCAATCCACGCGACTTCTCATTTCCCACACCAATTATATTAATATTTCCATTAATATACTCGGCCACAACGACTTTAATCGAGGTCGTACCAATATCTAAACTAACAAAAATTTCTTGATTTCTCATTTAGGTATTAACCCCCTTCTGGCTAATTTATTTTTTTATATTTTTTATTTATTTTTTCAATTTCACATACCTTATATTAGCACAAACTTCATTTTAATAGAAGAAAAAATGATGAATGTAAATATAATCACATATAACTTATCTTAATTATTGTCAAGTTTGACACTATTAGCATTTACATCGTTAGGTGTGAAGTAAGCACCCACTTCAAAATTGATAACTCCGGTTTGACCTTCTAATTGAGATAAAATGCTGGGGTAATATTGTACTTTTTGAGCAAAAGTAGAAATAATTGCTCTAATAATATTACCATCTTTCATTTGTACTTCAATCGCATTAGGCTTGTTAGGATCATCAGCATTGGTGACTGTTTCCATCATGGCGAGTATTTCAGGTTCAATTTGGCGCAATCCTTGTGCCACATCTTTAAGCTTACCACTTGTATCAAAGCCTATTAATTCCGGCAAAGCATCGTTAGCTATATCCGCTAATTCTTGGTTGCTAGACACATTAAGCACTTCCCCATTATTTAACACTGGATGATAGCCATCTTGATTAATTAATCCAACTAATTCATGCTCAACCACATTAATTTCTAGTTGTTTCCAATCTGGGCGATTAAACACGATACTTTCTATTAATGGATTTTCATTCTTAATAGTTGTTTCGATTGTTTGTCGTTGACTCATCACTTCATCTACTTCGTCGTAACTGTATATACGTGATGATCCTTTAACAAAGCTTTCAGGTACTAACTCATTTCCAGTAACAACAAGATTGTTAACTTTATTAAAAGGCATCAAATGCCAGCCTGTTACAAGCATTGTTAAGTATATTAATGCAAACACAGCAAATAGTACAGTTTTTCCTTCTGGTAGACTCGCATTGGAACTCTTTTGCCCCTGTCTATTTACCCATTGATGCAGCTTATAATACCAATTTGTATTTTTTGAATTATTCTCTTGATAACTATTTCTTCTTGGTGGCTGATTGCTAGAATAATGACGATTCTGGTTTCTTGTTTGTCTTGTCTCAGTAAATTGGCGAGGTGGTACATAATTTCGGGTATTCGGTTGCCTCATCCGTCCACTCAATTCATTCTCTCTTCGATTATAATCTTCCATATGATAAACTCGCCTTTGATTATGATCCAATTGTGGAGGTAATGGATGGATGACTTGATTAGGTTGATACTGTTCTTCACTACTTAAACTACCTTCTGACTGCTTCACTTGATTACGACTAAAGTAATCTTGTTCAAGCTCATCAAAATTACGCATGCTACTTTGCTTTGGTATAATTGGATTCCCATTACTATCAATACGATAATTGCCTGGAATTGACTGTGTCGGTTTGATAGGTTGTATCGGTTGTTGTTCACGTGACTTAATTGTTTCGCGATTTTCTTGGTAATCTTTTCGATAATTTCCTCGTTGTCCATTATTACTCATAGCTTTCACCTCCTTGAAAAATATTCGTTCAAATCTATAGTATTATACAAATTAACGCATTTAATTGCTCTTTAATTTCACACAATATTATAGACTAAAACTAATTATCATGAGTTAATTGTTTCAACCAGCTTAATAATATCATCAATTGCATTAGGTGTGCCTAATTTCTTAGCTTCTTCTGCCATTTCTTTTAATACTTGTTGATCAAGAATAATTCGATCAATGGTTTTAACTAATTGGTCTGAATCCAGTTGTTTCTCTTTAATTATTTCCGCAGCATGCTTGTTCACTAATGCCATGGCATTCATCTCTTGATGGTTATTAGTTACATATGGACTTGGTATTAAAATGCTTGGTAAACCAAGTGCTGTTAACTCCGCCAAAGTCGTCGCACCACTTCGACAAACCACTAAATCAATAGCTTGAAATAAAGCTGGCATGTTATCAATGTATGAAACTATCTTAACATTTTTTGGAATTTCAATATGATTTTCTTCTAAATATGTCAACCATTCTGAATAATGTACAGAACCAGTTCCAATAATAACTTGATAGTCTTTTTCTGCAAAAGCTTTTACCGATTCTATCGCTGCTTTATTAATTGCTGGTGCACCACGACTACCGCCGAAAATTAATACAGTTGGAATTTGATTATCAAAATCATAATTTGCCGATAAGATTTGATTATCTTTAGCATAGTTTGTTACTTCTTGCCCTCTTGGGTTTCCTGTAAACGTTACTTTATGACTCACTTTCTCAAAGTCTTCATGTACATCATGAAATGATGTCGCAATTTTATTTACGAATTTGCCTAAGAATTTATTTGTCACACCTGCAACACTGTTCTGTTCATGGATTAATGTCGGTATGTTTAATTGTGTCGCTCCATAAAGTACTGGAGCACACACGAATCCACCTGTTCCAATAACTATGTCTGGATTAAAGTCTTTAATTAGCTTTTTAGCCTTTTTTGTACTTGTTAGCATCTGCCAAGCAACTTTAACATTATCTAGTGATAAACTACGTTTTAAGCCTGATATTTCAATTGATTTAAATTCAATATTTGCTTTTGGAACAATTGTTGCTTCTAAGCCTGTATCGGTTCCAATATACAAACATTCTAAATCTGGGTTAATTTCTTTCATTCGATTGTAGATAGCAAGCGCTGGATAGATATGTCCACCAGTACCTCCCCCAGATAGGATGATTCGATTGATTTTCATTATTTGACTCCCCTATTCATTGGTATATGGTTCTTCTATTAGTAGCTTATCAATTGTATCAATATATACATCTCCGCGTATTTCGAAATTCTTATATTGATCCCAACTTGCACAACTTGGAGAAAGTAATACAACCTCACCTTGTCTTGCATCTCTATAAGCTTTTGTTGTTGCTTGAATTAAGTCGTCAAAAACTTCAATTGAATTGGTTCCTGCAGCTCTAAATGCTTTAGCCATCTTTTCTTTCGTTTCACCGTAAAGATAGGCTCCAGCTACGTTTTCTAAATATGGTATTAAGTCATCGAATTCATTCCCACGATCTAATCCACCACCAATATATCTAATTGGCTGCTTAAAACTATTTAGGGCAGTAATTGTCGCCGTCGTATTCGTTGCTTTAGAGTCATTGTAAAAACTACGTTCGCTGACCTTCACAATTGGTTGAATCCGGTGACGCATACCTTTATATTCTCTAACTGTTTTAGATATATCTTCATTTGATATTTCTTTTAACTTAGCTACTGAAATAGCAGCTAAGACATTCTCAACATTATGACTACCAGGGATTTGGATATCAGATAATGGTATTATCTGTTCTTCTTTAAAGTAGATCCAATCTCCTTCAATATAAGCCCCATTATTTCTTACAAATTCATCAGTATTTTCAATCGAGAAAGGAACTAGCTGACCGCTAAAGCCTTCTACCCATTGATGTAGTTCAGCATTGTCATAACGATAAACGACCATATCTTCAGCAGTTTGATTTGCTAAGATTTTTAATTTTGCTGCCGCATATTCTTTCCTTGTATGATGATAATCTAAATGAGCTTCATATATATTCGTTATAACTGCAATATCTGAATGAAAGTGCTTTGTTCCAGCTAATTGAAAACTCGATAACTCCATTACAATATCATCTTCTTCAGTAGCTTTTTCGATGACATCCAATGTTGGCACACCAATATTTCCAGCTAGATACGCCAATCCTTTTTCTCGGTGTGTTAATAATTCTCTTAATAAACTCGTCGTAGTAGTTTTTCCGTTACTACCTGTTATTCCAATAATCGATCCTTTACTAAACCAAGACGCTAATTCTACATCTGTATATATCGGAATATTTTTTTCAATTGCCTTTTGTAAAAAAGGGATTGAATAAGGTATTCCAGGGTTTTTGATAATCATATCAAAATGGTTATCTAATAGATCTAGGGGATGTCCTCCATCTACGACTTTGACACTCTCTTCTAAAAGTAAAGTAACCGACGGGTCTTGTGATAGATCCCCTCGGTCATTGATTGTTACATTCGCATTTTGTTTTACTAGAAACTCAGCAACACTTTTTCCCGTTAAGGCGTAGCCTAAGACTAATATTGCTTTATCTGATAAATTCTCATTCGTTCCCATTCTAATAATCGCTCCCTATTAAAAGATAAATAGCGCAATCAATGCACTAATTAATCCGATAGCCCAAAAGACATTCACTACTTTTGCTTCACTCCATCCAATCATTTCGAAGTGATGATGTATTGGGGCCATCTTAAATATTCTTTTTCCACGAGTCTTGAACGACCATACTTGAAGCATTACACTTACAGTTTCAACAACAAAGACGAAACCAATAATAAGTAAGCTCCATGGATTATTAAGTACTGAAGAGATGACGGCAAGTCCTGCTCCTAAAGCTAGAGAACCAACATCACCCATAAATATCTTGGCTGGTTTACGGTTAAAAATTAAAAATCCAATTAAAGATCCAACTACAATTAATGACATTGTAGCCACTGTTGAATTACCTTCAGCAGCAGCGATAAAATAATATGCCCCATAAGCGATAATATTCAATCCAGTTGCTAAACCATCTAACCCATCCGTTAAATTAACCGCATTTGAAAAACCAGTAATCCAGATAAACATAAACATTCCAACTAAGACAATATTTGAAATCTCAAATCCAAAGAAAGGAATGAGGATTTGTTGATTTGTAATCATTCCTATTAAAGCAATGATAAAGGCAAATAATAATTGTGTCAAAAATTTCTGTCTGGCTGTTAAGCCTTCATTTCTTTTTTTGAAAATACTAATAAAATCGTCAACAAATCCTATCGCTCCGAATAATAGGAATGCTAACCAGATCATCCAAAACTCACCCGACATTGATGTTTGGATAAATCCAAAGATTAACATCGATAGTAAGATAGCTAAGATAAACACTGTCCCACCCATAGTTGGTGTCCCTGTTTTTACCTCATGCCATAATGGCCCATCTTCACGTGTAGTTTGACCTAATTTCTTTTTATTAAAGAATTGGATGAAAAAAGGCATTGTAATGACCGTTAATAAAAAACTAGTCACTATTGGTAAGATAATATTCAACTTTCTATTCACTCCTTAGTTTTATAACTTAGATCGATGGATTGCATCGATAACTGTCTGTACTTCATCGTACGGTATATTGTCGTTTCCGATAACTTGGTATGGTTCTCCACCTTTACCTGCGAATAAGACAATATCATTTTCACGAGCAATATCAATGGCATGTTGAACTGCGACTGCTCTATCCTTAATGATTGAATATGGTTTGTTATCATTATGATGAATACCAATCATCTCATTAACGATTTTTTCAACAGGTTCAAATCTGGGATTATCAGCAGTAAACACAATTTCATCTGCATACTTGAATAGAATATCTCCTAAAGGCTGACGCATACCACTATCGCGGTTCCCCCCACTATGACCCATTAACGCAATTAAGCTTTGGGACTCATCTTTGTTTTGAACAAGCTCTTGCATTACTCGCTCAAGTGCATCCGGTGAGTGTGCAAAATCTACAATCACTTCAAAGTTTTGGCCTTCATCAACGACTTGCATACGTCCAGGTACACCATTAAATTCTTCTGTCGCTTTTAGAATATCTTCTATTGTATACCGGTAATATTTACTCAATGTTAAAAATGCTGCTAAATAGTTTGATACATTATAAGAACCACGCATTGGAATCTCCAACGTGTATGATTCATTATTATAATCTAAAACAAATTCTGTTTTACCATTCTTTTCTTTAATTGTGTGTCCATAAACTGTCGCTGATTGGCTCTCTAAACTATACGTTACAATATCAGCACTCGTTACTTCAGCCATATTTTTATGATATTCATCATCCATATTTAAGATAGCTAATCTTGGCCGTTGATTATGAAATCTTTGACCTAACTGACTAAATAGCAAGCTTTTGGCATTAGCATACCCTTCCATTGTTGAATGGAAATCTAAATGTTCACGCGTTAAATTAGTAAAAATAGCACAATCAATATCAGTAAACGATAAACGTCCCAAAGCTAATGCATGTGAGGAAGCTTCAATAACTGCATCGGTACAATCATCCTCAACCATTTCATTAAATAACTTTTGCAACTCTAAGGCATTAGGTGTTGTGTTCACTGCAGGGTAATATTTTTCTCCTACTTTATAATGTAGTGTTCCGATTACGCCAGTTCGTCTATTTAAACTTTCAAGTAACTGACTAATCATATTGCTTGTTGTTGTTTTCCCGTTTGTTCCAGTTACAGCAACGACATTAATTTTTGTGGATGGCTCTTCATAGAATTGATTAGCCAAAATTGCTTGTGCACGAAATGTTGAAGATACTTGAACAATCGTTGCTTCTAACTTCTCAGGTTCATTTGGCAATTCTTCAACAATGACCATTCTTGCTCCATTTTTAATAACGTCTTCAATGGCATTATGACCATCAAAGTTTTCACCTTTAATAGCGATAAAACATGTATTATTTTCTACCTTACGAGAATCATTTGCTATACTCGACACATTATTATCTAAGTACTTTGTATTAATAATATTAGCGTCATATAATACATTCATTAAGTCTTTTTGTTGCATCGTACTCCTACTTTCTATTCATAAACTGATACATATTCAACGAAAGGTCTAAATATCTCTGCCAATATTTGAGAACCCATTAAATTATGATCATTTGTTGGTCGTTTCATTGAGAAATACAACATATACTTAGGATCTTCGGCTGGAAAGAATGATACGACTGAAAAATAATAATCATTCGCTCCTTCTAAATAACCTAATCCATCAGGGTTAGCAATTTGTGCTGTACCTGTTTTAGCAGCAATTTGAACTCCCGGAACACTATATTCTTGAGCCGTTCCGTAATCTTCATTCACTGTATTCACCATTAATTGAAGTATATGATTTGCCGCTTCTTCCGATATCGGTTGGTTAACTTGAATAGGTTCAAATTCATTGTTCTCCCCAACTCCATTTAAGTATTGAATTTTCATCATTTTTCCATCATTAGCAATTGATGTAAATGCTTGTAATAACTGAATGGGTGAAGCTGCAAATCCTTGTCCAAACCCTGACATCGTAGCTGATACTGGATTATCAAACTCTACAGTACCTATTGCTTCATTCGCAAGGCCTGAGGAAGTTGATTGACCAAAGCCAAATTCACTCAGCTGATTGGTCCAATTCTCTAAACCTATTCGGCGAACTAATTCCACAATCGTAACATTACTCGATCTAGATAGACCCTCATCAAAAGTTATTGGTCCCCATCCATACAAGTTATAATCACGCACTGTAACATTCTCAATATCCGTCGAACCTGTTTCTGTTAACTCGTTTTGTTCATAAACACCCATATCATAAGCTGTTCCTTGAGTTAATATCTTCATTGTTGATCCTGGCTCATAGACTTCTTCAACTAATTGATTGGTCCATTGAGTCTCAATGCCTTCACGTGTATTCAAGTTAAATGTCGGTCTCTGAGCTGCTGTCAATAATCTTCCAGTCTCAACCTCGACTAAATACGCACTCATTTCTTCAGGTTGATACTTGTTATATGAATAATCTAATAATTCTTCCATATAATGTTGTAGACGACTATCTAATGTGAGATAAACATCTTCACCTAATAAAGTACGTGTTCTTTCAACAAGTTCTGGATTATTTTCAATTGTATTTTGCCCACTTAATTCAGAATTATACGCTGATTCGACCCCTATTTGTCCTGTTAAAATATTAGCTGAGGGCATCCATTCATTACTTTGTTCTTCATTCACAGCATACCCGATTAGATGTGAACTAAAATAATCGTTAACATACTGTCTTGAGCTTTTGCTTACAAAATATATACCAGGTAAGTTCTCGGCTTCAATAGCTTCACGAACTTCTTGTGTTATATTATTTCCAGCTGTACCAAATTCCACTTGAACAGCCTCATAGTTTAATAAAATATCGAGTACTTCATCGCGAGACATATCTATGTAATTACTCAATACTTTTGCAGTATGATCTCTATCTTCAACAGCTTCGTAACCATTTCCTTCTTGCAATACTGCATACATTGAATAAGAAGTAGTATCAATAGCAATGGGCTGACCTTGAATGTCATAAATCGTGCCACGTTTTGCTTCCATGATACTACTTCTTGGGTCTTCTGAATCTTCTATATACTCTACCAAATCTTCACCATGTGAGGACTGAGTTATGTTTAATTGAAAGAAGCGTGCACCTAACAACATGAATGTTATAGCTGCTACGCCTATCAGTATTAATATATTTAAGTTAGAATTATTGCCTTTTTTTTCAGTCATTTCTCAACAGTCCTTACTCTGTCTTTTTCAATAGTCATTCCATTAGTATCTGCAGCATCTTTTATCTGATGATAATTAAACTGCTCAGTGATCTGACTATTTAAAACATCTGTATTAGAACGATATTCAGTGATCGAATCTTCTAAGTTATTTATTGAACGACGTTGTTCAATTATATCTACTCTGATTAGAAAACTAAATGCGATTGCTCCAACTGCAATTATACTACAAAGAGATAACCAAATTGTTTCAAATTTAGATAACTTACGTTTCGATTTTACAACATTCCTAGATACTTCCTCAATATACTCATCTGTATCAGACACACTATAATTTGACGAGGCAGTAGGTTTGTTGTAATCATAATGATTCACCATTTTTCGATTAAAATATTGTTCTTCATTATAATTTGTCTTTTCTAATAACTCTGACATCCTATGCCTCCTAGCTGTCTATTCTTTAATTGTCGTTCGCTCAATAACTCTAAGTTTTGCACTGCGAGCTCTATTGTTATTTTCTAGTTCTTCAGTATTAGCTGTAACTGGTTTACGATTAATAAATTTGTACTCTGGTTGGTACTCTGCAGGTAATATTGGTAAATTCGGTGGTGTTTCTGGTGGTGTTGATTTCTCTCTAAATAGTTGTTTAACAAGTCTATCTTCTAAAGAATGGAATGATATAACGCTCATGCGTCCTTCAACTTTCAACAACTTCAATCCATCTTCTAGCGATTCTTCAAGTGCTCCTAATTCATCGTTAACTGCAATTCTTATTGCTTGGAAAGTTCGTTTAGCAGGATGGCCACCAGTTCTCCTAGTAGCTGCCGGTATAGCTAACTTAACGATTTCACTTAATTGAGTTGTTGTTTCAATTGGTGCTTTTTCTCTCTCGGATTCAATAGAACGCGTGATTCTTTTTGCAAATTTCTCCTCACCATATCGGCTGATAATCTTCACTAAATCATTGAATTCCCACTCATTAACCACTTCGTATGCACTTAACTCTTGAGCTTGGTCCATACGCATGTCTAATCGTGCTTCTTGATGGTAACTAAAACCACGTTCAGCAATGTCTAGCTGTGGTGATGAAACTCCTAAATCATAATAGATTCCATCTACGTAATTAACACCATGATCAGATAAACCTTCTTTAATTTCTCTAAAATTACGATGTATAAATGTTACTTTACCTGCTTCTACTGCTTCTGCTAATACAATTTTTGCATTCTCAATTGCTGTAATATCCTGATCAAAGGCATATAAATGTCCACGCTCTGATAGTTGAGATAATAAATAACTAGCATGTCCTGCTCCACCTAAGGTACAGTCAACGTAAGTCCCATTTGGATTAATCTCTAACATATCAATCGTTTCATGCAATAGAACTGTTTCATGTTCAAATGACATTCATAATCCCTCCGTTTCTAAAATCCAAAATCAATCATGTCCTCTGCAATATCTTCAAAATCTTCTGCAACATCTTCTGCAAAATCTTCCCAACGTTCGCTACTCCAAATCTCAATACGATCTGATACGCCGATCACACGACAGCTCTTATCAATTTTAGCGAAATCTATTAATGTTTGTGGTAAGTTAATGCGTCCTTGTTTGTCAACTTCTACTTCAGTGGCAGCTGAGTAAAAGAAGCGAGTAAATTTACGTGCATCTTTTTTTGCTAAAGGTAATTGTTGTAATTTTTCTTCTATATTTTTCCAATTTTCTAATGGATATCCAAACAAACATCCGTCTAATCCACGAGTAATAATAAAGTTATGACCTAAATCTGGACGAAATTTTGATGGCATAATTATTCGTCCTTTTGCGTCAATATTATGTTGATATTCACCAATAAGCACGACTAATTATACCTCCTCCATTTTAGTTATTTTCATTCTACCACATCACCCCACTTCGTACCACCCTTTACCAATTTTAAGCAAAAAAAGAACCGTTACTCAAAAGAGCAACAGTTCTAAACGTTGTCAAATCAATATTTACATATGGTGGTAGCTGGTGGGTACTTAGTGGGGGATTTGCCCATTAAAAGTAAGTATAAATTCTCAAAATAACTAAACCGACTAAGAATGCACTAAAAACTGAATAGGCTAATTGAGCGGCTGGTAAGTAATAATCGCGAAATGTAAATTCTTCTATTCGTCGAATATAATCGAACAATTGAAGACCTAATGAAAATGCTGTAATGAAAAGTATATATGGTATAAGGCTAAAGCCAAATATTAAAGTTGAAAAAAGATGAATTAATGTTAACCAAAGTGGCAACAACAAAATAGCCAAGTTCAATGGATACTTATCAAAAAATTTCAGATAAGATTTCATATATTTCTGAACAAGAAAAATAATCACTGGTGGTACTATATATAAAAGTAATTCTGATAACACAAATGAATTTGACATTAATACACCTCGGCTTTCTCTTTTATTCTAATAAAATACTGACTCATTCAATTATACACAATTTATCAACTAACTTAAATCATGTTTAATTATATTCATTAAATAAGCAACAATTTCTTTAATTTTTTAAAAATCTCAAACTACATTACTTTGTAAAAATAAAATACATATTTCCATGTCAGCGATAATTTTAATTTTAACCGAAAATATGGTTTACAAAAGTGAGGTAAAGGAAGTTCAGTAGTATCAGGATGACTGTGCGTAAAGCAAGGTACGATTTACTTTTAAAGCGAATTATAAAAAAAATCGAATGGTAAATCAAACTCATCACTCGTACACCTACTAGTTTGTAAGTATAAAAGATAACATTTGATTTAACATTCGACTAAATTAATTTTTATGCTTGTAACATTCTGTCATCTTATAAAGTCAAGAATATGTTGCCATGTATCCTGATTTAACACTTCCCAATAATTTCCGTCACCTACTATGGAATATCCAACAAATAAACCAAGAACGAAAAACAAAATGACAAATAATAAAAATAATATTATTTTACCTAGTGTTTTTAAGACAGTTAATAAAACATTGTCTTCAATATATTTATCTGACATATTACGATCCCCTATCGTTAGATTATCCAATGAGACGGCGCTTCATTCTTGAGAAATAGCGTGCAACTTTTTGTTGCCAAGATAAATTAGTTCGTTGTAATTTACCAGACTGAATTAAATCTAGCATAATACCCGTTCCAATCGCTACACAACTCATAGGTTGATCGGCACGAATAGCTGAGACGTTTAAATAATCGGATAGAAAAATATCAATTGATCCAATTAATGCGCCACCACCAGTAAGTAGTATGCCTCTTTCCATAATATCAGACGCAATTTCGGGTTGCGTATCTTCAAGCAGTTCTTTAGCTGCTCTTGCTATCATAGCTAATTGTTCATGAATCGCTTCATAAAGCTGGTTTGATGTGACATTGATTGATTTTGGTAGTCCAGAAACTAAATCTCGTCCTTTTAACGTCTTTGTTTCTAACTGTGATTGATCCTCGTAAAACAATGCTGAAGCAAGTTCTATCTTAATTTGCTCAGCAGAACGTTCACCAATGAAAAGTTTATACTTATCTTTAAAGTATTGAATGATGCTTGCATCAAAATCATCCCCGGCAATTTTTAACGATGTACTTTGAATGATTTCACCACCAGATATTATAGCAATATCACTGGTTCCTCCACCAATATCAATTACCATATTCCCAGATGGATCAAGTAAATCAATTCCAGCGCCAACTCCTGCCACTTTAGGCTCTTCTTCCATGAATATCTTACCACCACCTGCTTTTTCAATTGCTTCTACAAGAGCGGTTTGTTCTATTTCACTAATACTTGATGGTCTACAAATAAGTACGTTCGGTTTTGTAAACCAACGTTGTGAATGAATTTTCTGAAAGAAAAGCACAAGAAGTGCCTCGGCAATGTCATAATCTGCAATGACACCGCCTTTTAGTGGTTTGATGATTTCAATCGAATCCGCAGTTCTACCAATCATATCATACGCCTCTTTACCAATAGCGATGACCTCTTGAGTCTGTTTATCTAAAGCAACGACTGAAGGTTCATTTAATATGACCCCTCGACCTTTAAGATGAATCAAAACATTCGCAGTACCTAAGTCAATTCCGATATCTCTGCTCATATGTTTTCACCCATCTATTTTCCGTACTTTAAGCGAGTACTCTTGTTTTTTTAGATTCAGAAACAATTGGCTGAATTTCTACGCGTTCAATATTTGCACCTAAGTTAGCTAATTTCTCATGGAATTTATAGTAACCACGATCTAAATTTTTTAATTCTGAAACTCGCGTTAAACCTTTTGCTACTAATCCTGCAATTATTAATGCTGCAGCTGCTCTTAAGTCAGTTGCTTTCACACTTGCACCACTAAATTCAGTTGGTCCGTACATTACAGCTGTTTGACGTTCAATTGTAAATTTAGCGCTCATACGGCGTAATTCTTCAAAATGCATGAAGCGGTTCTCGAATACAGTTTCAGTTAACGCACTACTTCCACCAGCCAACAATTGAGCAATTGACATTTGTGCTTGCATATCTGTTGGGAAACCTGGATAAGGTAACGTTTTAACATCTGTTGCTTTTAATGTTTCTGGTCCAATGACACGGATACCTGTTGTGTATTCCTCAAACTTAACACCCATTTCAGTTAATTTACTGATTAATGGTTTATTATGATCTCGGATTGCACCTTCAACAAATACATCTCCTTGTGTTACTGCTGCAGCAACGATGAATGTACCCGCTTCGATACGATCTGGAATAACAGAGTGTTTAGCACCATGAAGTGCTTTTACACCTTTAATTTTAATCATTTCTGTACCAGCACCAATGACTTTAGCACCCATCTTGTTAAGATAGTTTGCTAAATCAACGATTTCAGGTTCACGTGCTACGTTTTCAAGGATAGTTTCCCCTTCTGCTAAAACAGCAGCCATCATAATGTTCTCAGTTGCACCGACACTTGGGAAATCAAGATAAATTCTTGCCCCTTTTAATTTTGATGCAGTTGCTTCTACATAACCTGCTTGGCTATTAATCTCAGCACCTAATGCTTCAAATCCTTTTAGGTGTAAATCAATTGGTCTAGTTCCAATTGCACATCCACCAGGCATAGCTACTTTTGCATGACCAAAACGAGCTAATAACGGTCCCATAACCACAATCGATGCTCTCATTTTACTAACAAAATCATAATCTGCGATTGTCATTACCTCACCAGTCGCATCGATTTCCATTTTGTTTTCTTCTTCGTTAAATGTATTTTTTACGTTAATGTTCGTCAATAATTCATTAATTGTCAGAACGTCAGATAAAATAGGTACATTAGTTAATTCAGTGACACCAGTTTCTGCCAAAATTGATGCTGCTAATATAGGTAAGACGGCATTTTTTGCTCCTTCAACTTTTACCGTACCTTCTAGGCGATTTCCACCTTGAACAATAATTTCTTGCATTTTAAAATAATCCCCTTTAAGTATTCTATCGCATTGGAGCTTACGATAGAAAAATATAATATTTATAGAAAGCTACTCAAAAATAAATTTTGAAGTACTTCAATGATCGTCAGTACGAACGAACCTGCTACATGTCCAACTGCAATACTAATTAATATACACGCGTACTGTGCCATGTAATATTTGCGATCAGTAAAAAACTGACGCCAATTAATATCTTTAAAGACCATATAACTCAATAGGATAAACGTAAATCGGACAACAAGTACTGCCATACCATTGAAAATCGCCATACTACGCCCACCTTTCTAGTTCGAAATTATCATAGCACAAATACAAATTGAATTAAACTGATTTATTTTATCCTAATTTCAAACTTGTCAAAATTAAGTTTTAATAAAGACAAGTGTAATAATTCAAACATTGCTCTAATAACTTTGTACATTATACTTTTACAAATATTACAGCTGCACCTTTTATACAAATTTAAGCAAATCTTAATTTTCAAGAACTAAAAATCCTTCACTTAAATTACATTTAGGTTTTAAGACTTTCGTTGTATGCGCTATCAATATTTTGGATAGTCAATATTTTTTGTACATAAAAAAACTAGAGCAAAATATTATTTTGCTCTAGTTTTTTACATGACTTATGCTTCTTTAATTTCTCCATAATATCTACGATGTTCATCGATACGATCTAAATAAAAACCTGGGTGTAAAGTTTCTTTGTCTTTAGCAATTTCAATTAT
The DNA here is from genome assembly GCA_020112395.1 of Aerococcaceae bacterium DSM 111021. Lineage (NCBI taxonomy): Bacteria > Bacillati > Bacillota > Bacilli > Lactobacillales > Aerococcaceae > Aerococcaceae bacterium DSM 111021. The sequence continues at coordinate 605,480 of JACCEK010000001.1, forward strand.
TCCACCCTCATTTGAGATAGTTTGATTAAAATTATCTTCATAAGCACTAATGTCTAATTCTTCTCTGCGATTTAAGTGTAAGAGCGTTCCTTCTTTAGACATTCTTTCTTTATATTCCGGTTGTAGAACACCTGTAAATAATTCGGCAACCGCTCCAGAACCATAGCTAAACATCCCAATACGCTGTCCTGCTTCTAGTTTTTCATCAAAGTTAAGTAATGAAATTAGACTTAAGTATAAAGAACCAGTATATACATTCCCTACTTGGCGACCAATGTATGTTGACTCTTCGAAATGGCTTAGCCACTCTTCCACCGGTTTTGAATCAATGTTCGATTCTTCTTTATTCTCTAATGATTGGAGACATTTTCTTCCCATCTTTGTAAATGGCAAATGGAATGCGATGGCTTGAACTTCACTCAGTCGTTCAGGATAGCGTTTCGAATACTCTTCTATAATTGTATTAAACATTGAAATATAAAGTTCAGTTGAATATTTCCCTTCAACAAAAGGTATTTCTGCATAATTCGGACGCCAAAAGTCAAACTGATTGTCAGTTAAACTGATTGTTTCACTATCAATCGCTAGAACACGTGGATTAGCTGTAACTAACATTGCGATAGCTCCTGCACCTTGTGTCGCTTCTCCACCAGAATTGAGTCCATAACGCGAAATATCAGACATAATTACAAGTACTTTTCGCTCTGGATTAAGTCTTACATAATCACAAGCTGAAAGGAGTCCTGCAGTGCCTCCATAACAAGCATGTTTAACCTCATAAGCTTTAGCAAATGGTTGTATTCCTAACATTTGGTGTATATATGTCGCCGCTGATTTTGAGAAATCCACGCCTGTTTCAGTTGCAAAGATGACTTGATCAATCAAATCTCTATCTTCTTCTGTTACGATTCTTCTGGCTGCATTGGCACCCATAGCTACGATATCTTCTTCAATTGTTGGTACTGCCATTTTTTCTTGGCCTATTCCAATTAAGAATTTATTTGGATCAATTTCTCTAGCCTCTGCTAGCTGAACCATATCAACATAGTGATGTGGTACATGAAAAGCCATTTGATCGATTCCTACCGTTATGATGTGAATCAACTCCTTTTATTATCTTTAATTTCGTACTTTATTTAATATTTTTCTTGCTGTGTCCCGGTTCATTTGAGGTGCTATATTTAATTGAGCTACGACTTCAGGTATTTCTTCTATTGTCGCTCCAATTTGCATAGCTAAGGCTCGTGCTTGCATACGCATGTGTCCTTTTTGTATCCCTTCACTTACTAAAGCTCGTAGTGCCGCAAAGTTTTGCACTAAACCAACTGATGCGATAATATCCGATAGGTCAGTTGCTGAAGTGATATCTAACAATGATAAAGCAAGTTTTGCTGTTGGGTGAGATGATAATGTTCCTCCAACTGTCGCTACTTGTAAGGGGATTCTAATCGTTCCTTCTAATGATTTATCTTGATAGTTAACTTGCCATTTTGTCAAACTACGATATTGACCATCTTTCACGGCATACGCATGTGCTCCAGCTTCAATGGCTCTCCAATCGTTACCAGTTGCAAGAACAACTGCATCTATCCCATTCATAACCCCTTTATTGTGCGTTGTAGCACGATACGGATCAATCCATGCATAGTCAGACGCCATCTCAATACGCTCTGCAAGTTTAATTGCTTCGTCGTAATTCTTATTCAAATGATTTAAAGGTACTTTTGCCTTAGCAATGGTCACGGCATGAGGTTGATAATTGGATAGTATACTCATTAAAACTTCCCCATTAATTAAAGTCTCTATCGTTGGGGATAGTGTTTCTAAAACAGTATTGATAACGTTGGCCCCCATTGCATCACAAGGATCAAGTGATAAGTAGAGACTTACATATTTATGTCTTAGATCTTCTTTTTCTTCAACCCATATATCTTTTGGACCACCACCACGGTTTACCATAGATTGGCTAGCTTTAGAGGCTAAGTCTAATAGCATTATTTTATTTTGTTCAATAATACTTTTTATTTCTTCAAAGGGTTGTTGAACAGTCATGACTATTTGTCCAATTAATAAACGCTCTTTTGTTTCAGCTTTTATATTTCCTAATAATTTCGCACCAAAACTGGCTGCAGCAATAACTGAAGGCTCTTCTATAGCCATAGGTACGATATAATTAGTATTATTAACAGTTAGATTTACCGCTACACCTAAAGGTAAATGATAGTTAAATAAATAATTTTCTATCATTTGATTCGCATATTCTTCAGGTAATACGGTACTCGAATTTTCTATCTTTAAATCTACCCATGATTCTATTAGTTGAATCCGTTTTGAGATGGAATGCTTATAAAACCCTGAGAAAAACTGACTTTGGTCCATAAAATTGCTCCTTAAAACTTTTACGATGACAAAACTAACAACATAATTTAATACTATTTATATAGTTGTTTTTAATCATACATAAAATATTATTGATAAGCCTATGTGAGACATCTTTTAACTATTAATGACTTTAGTTAATTCTAACCTTTGTTTAAAAAAATAGCAAAAAAACGAATATAACTATTATGATGTACTGACAAGTACACTTACCGTTTCAGCAGTTAATTATACTATGAATATTTTTTATATTCTAGTGTAATTCTAAACTTCATCAGTGTTCAACCATCAAGAATAGTATATTCGTTTTTAAACGAGTATTAAGTTATTTATTTTGTTCCAAAGATTCTGTCTCCAGCATCTCCTAAACCGGGAATGATGTACCCATGCTCATTTAGTTTCTCATCTAATGCAGCTGTGTAGATATCTACGTTTGGATGTGCTTCTTGTAAAGCCTTAATCCCTTCTGGTGCAGCAACTAAACATACAAATGTAATGTTTTCTTCAGATACATTGTATTTTGTAGTTAATTGCTTAAGTGCAGCAATAGCAGAAGCTCCTGTTGCAAGCATTGGATCAACTACAAACACACGGCGTTCATTGATATCTTGTGGGAATTTGGCAAAATACTCAATTGCTTCTAATGTATCAGGATCACGATACATTCCAATATGACCAACACGAGCTGCTGGAATCATATCCATGATACCATCTACCATACCTAATCCAGCACGTAAAATTGGTACAATTGCTAATTTTTTACCCGCAATTTGTTTTTGAGTTGTTTTCATAATTGGTGTTTCAATTTCGATATCTTCTAAAGGAAGATCTCTTGTAATCTCATAAGCCATTAACATTCCGATTTCATTTGTTACCTCACGAAATACTTTTGTCGAACAATCCTTATCTCTAATAATTGTTAATTTATGTTGTATTAATGGATGATTTACTACCTCAAATTTTGCCATACTATTCCTCCTAAGAAAATTTATTCATTAAATAATGGTCGATCTTGCATTAATTGATTGACCTTGTTTTTTATTTCTAACATTTCTGACTCTTCTGCAGATAAAGCATCTAAGATTAAATCCGCTACTAATTCTACATCCGATTCTTTTAAACCACGAGTTGTAATTGCTGCTGTACCAATTCGAATACCACTTGTTTGAACAAAAGACTCTTTATCGAATGGTATAGAGTTTTTATTTACTGTGATACCAACTTCATCTAAGCGTTCTTGTGCCCATTTACCTGTTACACCTAAGGGAGTAACATCAACTAAAAACAAATGATTATCCGTTCCACCAGAAACAATTCTTAATGGACTCAAATCAAATATGCGTGACATTGCTTTTGCATTAACCTTAACTTGCTGAATGTATTCTTTAAAGGCTGGTTGCATTGCTTCATGTAATGCAACTGCTTTTGCTGCAATTACATGTTCTAAAGGTCCACCTTGAATTCCAGGGAAGATCGCTTTATTGAGTTGCTTACCATACTTCTCTTTAGCTAAGATAAGTCCCCCGCGAGGTCCGCGAAGTGTTTTATGCGTTGTTGTCGTTACCACATCTGCATATGGTACAGGATCTGGATGCTCTTTGACTGCGACTAAACCTGCAATATGAGCCATATCAACAAAATAAATTGCCCCTACGCTCTTTGCAATTTTTCCGATACGTTCGAAATCAATTTCACGAGAATAAGCACTTGCACCTGCTATTAACATCTTTGGTTTTACTTGATTTGCGATTTCTTCTAATTTATCGTAATCAATTAACTCTGTTTCAGGATCAACACCATAGCTATACATCTCATAAGATTGACCACTAAAATTCACTGGTGAGCCATGTGTTAAATGACCTCCTTGTGACAGATCCATACCAAGTACTTTGTCATTGGGCTCTAAAAATGCACGATATACAGCTAAATTCGCACTTGATCCCGAATGGGGCTGTACGTTAGCATATTCAGCATTAAACAATTCCTTCGCTCGATCGATTGCAATCTGTTCAATCTTATCAACAAATTCACAGCCACCGTAGTATCGTTTGCCAGGATAACCCTCAGCATATTTGTTTGTCAAAATACTTCCTTGAGCTTTTAAAACACTTGGTGAAACAAAGTTTTCTGAAGCAATTAATTCAACACCATTTGTTTGGCGTAAGCGTTCATTCTCAATCTGTGCAAATACAAATGTATCGTCGTTATAGGTCATAGAGACACCTCCAGGTTATTTTTTTTATTATATCATACTCGATGAAGCTTTAGAAAGACGGTTTAAATATGCATGGGTCTTATCTGTTTCTGGAAACGATTGCGCGAAAATGATATCGCACTCACTGCTTTCAAGGTAACGTAACCCTGCAAACAAACGTTGTGTCGCTTGTTCTAGCTCGTCTTTGCTTCCTAATGAATAATAACTGAAGCCAATATTATCACTCTTTAATTCACTTATAATATTATCTTGTGCAAGAATGCCAACTTTTAAATCCATTTGTTGTATCAGTGTTTTCCACTCTTCAGTTGAAGTAAGCGTTTGAACCATTTTAACGGGTTGAGCTGGACTATAGTGTGTGTATTTAACACCAGGACTAGCAATTGTTGTGTCAGATATTTGTTCCTCACTAGACTTTTCAATCGTTTCAATTCCTGTTGCCTCGGTCAACATCGCTTGCGTAACAGCACCTGGTCTTAGTATGTCAATCCGATGATCTGATGGCCAGACAACTGTCGATTCTACACCGACTTGCGTAAATTCTGAGTAATTATTAACGACTCCAGCAATTTCCCCGTCAAAATCATTGATTACATGTTCAACAGCTGTCGGACTTGGTTTACCAGATAAATTTGCACTAGGTCCGACTAATGGAAAACCTGCCATCTCGATGAGTAGCAAGGTCTCTAATTGATTCGGCATCCGAATTCCCACTGTTTTTTGATTAGGCGTGACACTGTCAGCAAAGATTCCTTCTTTAATTGGAAATATAATAGTTAATGGACCCGGCCAAAAAGTTTGCATTAATTTTAAGGCAACATCATTTACTTCAGCAACATAATCATAAACCGATTCAATATTATGAACATGTACAATTAAAGGATTGTCTGCTGGACGCCCTTTTGTTTTGAATACTTGTTTTACAGCGTGATCATTATTGGCTATAGCCCCTAATCCAAACACAGTTTCAGTTGGGAAAGCTACCAATTCTCCTAGTTTTAAAGAATCTGCCGCAAGATTTAATTCGTCACGCCCAAAAATTTTTGTGTTTCTTTGCTTCTGTTTAAATTCATTCATTTTTATACCTACTTTATAACTCAATTTGTACGTAACGATCTTTCCCGTTCAAATCTTTTTGAACGTTAACGGTCGATTGTGGAAACACATCTATAAAGATGTCTTTTACAGCTTTACCTTGTTGAAACCCAATCTCCACGATAATCATACTCGTGTTCGTTACATATGCTTGCATCTGACGAGCCATCTGTTTGTATATCGCTAAACCATTATCTTCAGCAAATAATGCAAGTGATGGTTCGAATTTCTTCACACTTTCATCCATTAATTCTAGCTCATCTTCACTAATATAAGGTGGATTAGATACGATCAGATCATATCTTTGTGGTGGAATTTGTTCAAATAAATTGCTTTCCATGAAATTTATATCAACCTGATGTGCTAAAGCATTTGCTTTGGCAACTTCTAGTGCATCTGATGATATGTCTGATGCTGATACATGATTTGTTGGGTTCATTTTGGCTATCATAATCGCTAAAATCCCTGTACCAGTTCCAATATCTAATACTTTAGCATTTGGTTTCGATTCTAAATATTCGTTGGACATACTGACAATCCCAGCTGTATCTTCACGTGGAATTAAGGTATGTTCAGTTACTTTGAATTTTTCATCCATAAAATAAGCATAGCCCAAGAGATATTGAATTGGTTTATCTTGGATAATTTGATTCAGAATATGCATATAATAATTATACATCTCTTCCTCAACTGGTTTATTAAGGCCTAATACAATCTCCGTTAAAGTTAGATCAAAGGTCATCATCCAGTAAGTTCTAGCTAAATCCTCATCTAGATTATGAGCTTTTAAAAAAAGTGAAGCTTTAAATAAAGCTTCACCCAAAGTTAAATTAACCGTTTTGACCATTTAACTCCTCCAATAGTTGAGTTTGGTCATAGACAATCAGTGCATCAACAATATCATTTAAATTACCACTTAAGATAGAATCTAATTGTTGAATTGTTAAACCGATACGGTGGTCAGTTACTCGGTTTTGTGGGAAGTTATACGTTCGAATACGCTCAGAACGGTCCCCAGTTCCAACTTTTAACTTACGATCGGCATCGATTTCAGATTGTGCTTCTGATTGAACTTTATCATAGACACGAGCGAGTAAGATTTTCATCGCTTTTTCACGGTTTTTCAATTGAGAACGCTCATCTTGCATTGCGACAACTGTATTCGTTGGGATATGCGTAAGTCGAACAGCAGAAGCAGTCTTGTTAACGTGCTGTCCACCTGCTCCACTCGCATGATAAATATCCACACGAATATCATTCTCGTCAATACTGAAATCAATTTCTTCAGCTTCCGGCATAACAATAACCGTTGCAGTTGAAGTATGAACACGCCCTTGAGACTCAGTCTCTGGTACACGTTGAACACGGTGTGCACCATTCTCATACTTAAGTTTTGAGTACACTTTATCTCCTGAAATCATAATTGTTACTTCTTTATACCCACCAATTCCAGTAATGTTAGCGTCAATTACTTCTACTCTCCAACCTTGGTTAGTAGCATAATGTGTATACATATCTAAAAGATCTCCAGCAAATAATTGTGCTTCATCTCCACCGGCTGCACCACGGATTTCCATAATAATATTCTTTTTATCATTAGGATCTTCTGGAATCATCATAATTTTGATTTTACTTTCTAATTCTGCAAGTTCAGCTTTTAAATCTGATAATTCTTCTTTAGCAAGTTCAGCCATTTCATCATCTGTATTCTCAGATAGAATCTCTTCAGTTTCAATGATTTCTTCATTAACTTGCTTGTAGCGTTTGATTTTTTCGACCTTTGGTCTTAAATCACTTTCTTCAATAGTTAGTTCTCGTAGACGATTTGTATCACTAATTACGCTTGGATCACTTAGTAATTCATTGACTTCGTCATAGCGAAAAATTAACGTATCTAATTGTTCAAACATTACTTTTCCCCATTTCTTATAACTTGTTTGTGACTGATGGATTATGATAACAACTTCTACAAACTGGTAAATAAGATTCATTTCCACCTATTTGAATTTGTTCACCAGTATAAACTGGTTTTCCATCATTAATTCTTAAGTTCATTGTTGCCTTGCGGTGACAAAACCAACAAATTGTTTTAAGTTCTTCGATTTTATCAGCATATATTAAAAGGTATTTTGATCCTTCAAATAAATCATTTGAAAAATCATTTTTTAATCCGAATGCCATCACAGGTATATTTAATCGGTCTACTACTTGTGCTAGCTCTAATATATGATGCTTCTTTAAAAATTGTGCTTCATCAATCAAAATACAATATAAGTCTGTATCAATCGCTGAAATTTCATCGAATAAGTTCATGTCATCCGTAATCGGAGTTGCCTCACGGTTTAAACCAGTACGACTTGCAACTAACCCTACTTTTGTACGTGTGTCAACCGCACTCGTATAAATCTTAACTGGTTTATTTTGCTCTTCGTAGTTATGTGCAACCTTTACAATCTCGATTGACTTCCCACTATTCATCGCACCGTATTTGAAGTACAATTTCGCCATGATCATTACTCCTTCTTTTCTACTCTCAACTATTAATAATAAAATAACCAAGCTTCTTAGTCAATTACTTGTATGAAAAATTATAATAAAAACTACTTCATTGAATTTTAGGATATACTATATTAAATCCTTAATAAGAATATCATACAGTCATTATTGTTTTTTTACAATTAAGGTTCGATTTTTTTGACATTCCATTTAAAATATAACTCTTTATTTTCACCCCAATGATTGCTAAAATACTAATGTTAAAAGAGTAAGTTTACTCACCAAAGGAGAATTATTAATGAGCTTTAGAAGTAATATTGCCACACATGTTGGCCGCCTATCTCGTTGGGCTCTTACTAAATTTACTGGTGGCGGAAGCAGTCTGCCAGGTAAATTAGCCCTAACGATTGACCCCGAAATACTCACTGCGTTAGGGGAAAACTATGATGTAGCTATTATCACTGGTACAAATGGTAAAACCTTAACGACTGCGTTAAGTGTATATTCATTAAATGAAGCATATCCTCACGTATTAACAAACCCAACTGGATCTAATATGCATCAAGGTATTGTTAGTACATTCTTAGCTGCGCCCCGACTTGAAAAAAATAAAAAGGGTATCGCAGTTTTGGAAGTAGATGAGGGGTCTTTAAAACATGTTGTAAAACATATAAAACCTAAAGTTTTTATTCACACCAACGTCTTTAGAGATCAGATGGATCGTTATGGAGAAATCTATACAATCTATAAATTAATGGCTGATGCTGCTAAAGAAGTTCCAGAGGCAACAGTTATTTCTAATGCTGACTCACCTATCTTAAATTCAATTGACTTACCAAATCCTCGCTTATACTTTGGTTTTGAAGACCAAATGGATGATGACGTGGTTCCGCATCATAACACTGACGGTATCTTATGTCCTAAATGTAACAACACACTAAAATATCATTCTTTAACTTACGCTAATCAAGGTAAGTACTATTGCGATCACTGTGGTTTTAAACGTCCTGCATTGGACTTCAAAGTATCAAGTTTAGATGACTTAAACTTAACTGATTCAACTTTTACAATTAATGACCATCAATTCAAAATCCCTATTGCTGGTTTATATAATATTTACAATGCTTTGGCTGCTTACAGCTTAAGTCGCTTCTTTGACTTAACACCTGAACAGATACATAGTGGTTTCGAAAAAGCTGAACGCGTCTTTGGTCGTCAAGAAATTCTAGATATTGAGGGTAAACAAGTTTTAATTAATTTAGTTAAAAATCCTGTCGGCTTAAATCAAGTCATTGACCTTGTTGGTCTTGATAAGAACCCTTCTACTTTTATTGCCATTTTAAATAATCATTATGCTGATGGTACTGACGTGAGTTGGATTTGGGATGGTGACTTTGAAAAGATGGCAGATTTCCCTATAGAAGCGGTCTATACTTCAGGTATGCGTAAAGAAGATATGACTAAACGTCTTGAAGTAGCGAATGTTTTCAACGGAGATATTCAACAACTAGACTCTATACAAGATGTTATTGATGCCACTCGACAAGCAACAACTGATAACGTTCATATTTTTGCAACATATACAGCCATGCTTGATTTACGCAAAGAACTTAGTCAGGCAGGCTATATAAAAAAATAATCCTAAGAAAAGAGCAGCCTTTATGAAAACAATTCGAATATGTCACTTATATGGGAACTTGATGAATACTTACGGTGATAATGGAAACTTGCTCATGCTTCAGCACTACGCAAAAGAAGCTGGATATGACATCGTCACTACAATGATAAGTCTTAATGATGATTTTTCAGCTGATGATTATGATCTAGTATTCTTTGGTGGCGGACAAGATTATGAACAAAAAGTCGTTTCTCAAGATTTACCGCGTATTCGCGATGAAATAGCTAAGTACATTGAAGGTGACGGTGTAATGCTTACTATCTGTGGAGGCTTTCAATTATTGGGACAATATTATATCAATGCCGCTGGTGAAAAATTAGAAGGCATGAAAATATTATCCCATCACACTGAGAGACAAATTAATTCCCGTTTTATAGGTGACATTGAAATTTACGATGAGATTAATAACAAAACGTATTATGGTTTTGAAAACCACAATGGTGTTACTCACTTAGGCGATGACTTGAAACCTTTAGGTCGTGTTGTTTCAGGTAATGGTAACAATGGTGTCGATAAGACAGAAGGTGTTCGTTACAAAAATACATTTGGATCTTATTTCCACGGCCCCCTACTCGTCCGCAATGAATGGCTTGCTAAACATATTATTGATTTAGTTATACAAAACAAATAAACACACATCACCCACTTCTAAAGTCTAAGTGGGTGATGTGTGTTTTGCTTAGCTTCCTACTAAAAAATATATGTCTTAATACAACTCAAAAAACCGTGAGTCTTTAGAGAATATTAATTCTCTAATGGCTCACGGTTTTTTACAAGTAATTATTTATCTGACATTAATTTGTTAGTGATAGTTTCAAATTGATCAATATACTCGACAAATGTATCTAAAGATTTCTCCCAGAAAGCAACGTCTGTTACATCGATATTCATTACTTTCGCAGTATCTTCAACTGTTGATACTGTTGTTAACTTTAATAATTCATCGTAGCGCTCTACAAATCCTTCAGGTTGTTGTTCATAGATTGAATACAATCCTCTAGCAAATAATCCACCGAATGCATACGGGAAATTGTAGAAACTTAATCCCGCTGAATAGTAATGACCTTTATTGACCCACATATATGGATGTAAATAGTTTGAATCTAGGCCATCACCATAAGCTTCTAACTGAGCTTCTTTCATTAGCTCTTCAAGTTGTTGGCTGAATAAGAATGTGTCTTCCTTAGCTTCAAACACTTTTGATTCGAAATAATAACGCGAATAAATATCTACGATAATCTGAGTTGTATCTTGTAACAATGATTCAATCAATGCAAGTTTTTCTACTTCGTCATTCGTATTGTTTAATAAATCATTCATAATTAATGTTTCATTAAATGTTGATGCAGTTTCAGCTACTGGCATTGAATATGACCAATTTAAAGGCTTATGAGATTGAATGATAGATCCGTGATATGCGTGTCCCAATTCGTGGGCCATCGTGATAACACTAGAAAGTGAACCATCGAAGTTAGTCATAATACGTGATTGACCAATAAACGGTAAGTTTGAACAGAACGCTCCACCACGTTTACCTTTTCTTGGAATAAAATCAACATAATCATTCTCATAGAATGTAGCTACTAAATCAGCTAACTTGTCAGAAAAAGGTCTAAAGTGATCCACTAAATAGTCCCCAGATTCCTCAACCGTGAATTGTTGACTTGTCTCGCCCATTGGAGCAAATAAATCATAAAATGGCAACCCATTCTCATGTCCTAAATATGTCGCTTTTTGTTTTAAATAACGTCTGAATTCAGGTAGATACTTTTTAATTGCTGTGATTAAACTCTCTAGAGTACGTCGGTCCATACGTGATTTTTGTAAAGTTTCATCCAAAGGTGACTCGTAGCCACGAAGCGAAGAAGTTGTTAAAACTTGTTGCTTAATATTATTTAAGGAAAAAGCAATTGGATCTTTAATTTTGTTATACATATCAAGTTCAGCATGATAGGCTTTTTTACGAATATCTTGATTAGCATCATAAGCTAGGTTTCGAATTTCACTCAATGTGAATGTCTTACCTTCAACATCTGTCTCTACAGTTGAAGTTAAGAAAGTGTGTAAGTTAGACCACGCACTCGCACCCGAAATATTCATTTTAGAAATCACTGCTTCAGTCTCTTCGTCTAATAAATGCGCTGCTTCTTCTTTAAGTTCTTTAAACGCAAACGTATATTCTGACAACTCACTATCTTGAGTGATATCAGATGTTACACTTCCTAAAAAACGATCTAATAGAATTTGGCTTTTCGTTAACTCAGATAAGATTTGTGAATATTGGCCTCGATAGTTCGTTGATATTTCATCCGTCGTATTTGTCGATAAAGTCAAACTAATATAAGCTCCAATACGTCGTGCTGTAATTAATAAGTCTTCTTTAAATTTCACAGCTGCTTTAATCGATTCAAGATTATCTTTCAAACTTAATTCTGAAAAATCTTCTTTGAATTGATTTAATTTCTTCCAGTCTGCTTTAAAATCTTCACTTTCATAACTCACATATAAATCATCTAATTGCCATTCATACATTTTTTAACGCCCTTTCTTCAATCACTTTCTATTATAAAAACATCATGAGAAACACTGGTAAAATAATCGCTGGTACAAAATTCATAATCTTGAACTTAGTAACATCAATCATATTTAAACCTAAGCCTACAAGTAGGACTGATCCTACACATATAATTTCTGTAACAACGTCTGCGGGTAACCAAGGTTCTAATAGACCTGCAAAAAGAATAATACTTCCTTGTATAAAGAGAACCGGAATGGCTGACAAGGCCACTCCAATACCTAGTGACGATGCTAACAAGACTGAGGTAATTCCGTCTAGAATACTTTTAGTATAAAGTGTTGTGTTATCACCAACCAAGCCACTTTCTAACGAACCAACAATTGCCATCGATCCGATACAAAAAATCATGGCCGCACTAATCATACCGTGAGAAAGGTCTCCGTATTTTGTACTACCTTTACTCACTTTTTGCTCCAATTTATTGATGCCAGTCAATACACGGCGATCAATATCAATCCATTCTCCAATTAATGTACCAATAACAATACTTAAAATCATAACCATTGTGTTATTTCCTTGAATAGCTCCAGCTATTCCAATGGATAGTACGCATAGTCCAACTGCTTGCATCAAACTTGTCTGTACTCGTTTGGGTATTCCAGAACGAATTTGAACTCCAATCACAGAACAAATGATAATTATTATTGCATTTACTAGTGCTCCCATTGAACATCTCCTACTTTAAAAATCATTATTATTCCATTGATTCATCTGCTGATAGAGTTTCACTTTCTTGAGTCTCATCTTCATCAAGTTCACTCTCTTCAGTTTGATCAGGATTATCACTTACAATTTCTAATTCTTCATTAATATATTTTATTAAGCTTGGTGTCCAACTAAAATCAAAGTAATGAATTAACTCATCTGTTGATTCGAGGCTATCCACCTCTTGAGCAATATCATCTTCCTCATCTATAGCAACTTCAACTTCATGTTTTACTGGCGTGTTGACTGCTATATAGATTGGTTCTCCTTGCCAAGTTTCTTGATAGCGTAGTTTGTCTAAGGCAAATGTTTTGATTGTTGTATAACTATCACCTGGCTCTAATACAGTTCCGTTGTAATCATTGATTAACACATAATCACTATTAATCGCATCATCACCAATTTGTAAAGTTGCAATTCCATCTACTGGAAGAAGTTTATTCTCACTGTTATTTGTTATCTCATATTCAATTGAGACAATGACTTGGCCATAGCCAAAGTTTTGAAAGTTTTCTTCATATATATCTCTTGGTTCAAAGTCACTTATTTCAGCACGGAGTAACTCAACGGACACATCATTATCTTCATCTTCACTCACCTGATTAAGTTCTTCCTTAGCTAAGATTGTTTTATTTCCCCACCACTCTGATGATAGACGATCTTGAATCATTTGATTATTTTCAGATAATTGAGTCTGAGTTTCTTCATCTAAAGGCAAGTGGAGAATCCGCTCATCGCCTAACAAACTCGCTCCTACACCCGAAATAGCATCCGCATCAGATTGAGGAGGAACAACTGTCAAATAGACATTCCCTAATTCAGAAGCTTCTTCCCATTCATCCTGACCAAAACTATAAATTATATAACCATTTACTGTTCTACTTGGCCCTATTTCACCATTATTTTGTTCTAAAATCTTAGTTAAGTCTCCACTTCGTGATGGATATAAAGCTGATGATGGATGCATCTGTACATCACCCGACTGGTAACTCATGCGTAAGCCTTCAATCGGATAGTAGATTGTTTCGTCTGTTAAGTTTGTAATTGCTACTTCCATCAGAACGACTGCTCCTGGATTTTCTTCATAATTAAACTCACTTATTACAGATTCAGCTGCCTTTTCAACTTCGTATACTTGCATATTACCAACACTCAATTGAAAATTATTTTGTGTTTGAATAAATGATTCATTAATACTAAAGAATACTTCATCAGCAATCGTTAAATCTTCGCTTGCACTCAAGTCCGCAATAACTTGGCTAAATTCAGGAACAAATCGTTGATCTATCACTGTAGTATTTTCATTATCCTCATCTATAGGCGGTTCTAAATCTGTTACAACTTGATTCTGGTCTTGTTCAGATGCTACTGCTTCGTTTGATTCTTCAATCTTGCCACAACCGACAAGGAAAATGGCTACGACAAATGCTAGCCATGTGACTTTGCTTAATTTAATTTTATTCATATACTTCAACCTTTTAATTTTTTTCTTTTTCTTCACTTGGTGTTGCTATAACTTCTGTGTCTAATGGCACCAATTCGTATTCTTCTTCAAACAATCCGGATGATTCGCGGAATGTTTTATACAATTCTGTTGCAATCACTTTAATAACTGCGTAACCAGGCACACCTAATATAACCCCCGATAAACCGAATAATCGTCCTGCTCCTAATAGAACTAAAAGGATGGTCACAGGATGTATTTTTAAATTATTCCCTAAGATTTGAGGTGATACAAAACGTCCTTCAAGCAATTGTTCAATAGCTACAACAATCACCACTTTTATAAACATATATGGGGATATCAAAAGCCCAATAATTAATGCGGGAACGACTGCCATGATTGATCCTAAATAAGGGATAATATTAAATATCCCTGCTATTACAGATAGTGATATAGCATAATCTAAACCGATAATTGAATAGCCAATTGCGAATATAAAACCAACGACTAAAGCAACTAAAATCTGTCCTCGTATATACTGAGATATTTGATAGTTCGACTGGAATAAAATCCGTCGTACTTTCGGCCGGTACTTATCAGGTACATGGTATAAAATATATTGGGGTATTTTATAACCTTCTAGTAGCAAATAATACAGTAGAACAGGCATCGTAATTAATCCTGTTACAACTTGTGCTACTGTTCCTATAACACTTCCTAATCCGCCAAATGTCGAGGTAATAATTGTATTCAACTGGTCTGTAACATTGTTCCAATCAATATTTCTAAAGTATTCTACTATATTTGGATCGAATAGTCCCCATTCTATTTCAATTGGGAACGATTCTATCGTTCTAGCAAACGATTCTTGGTAATTTGGAATATTACCTACAAATGCTGTAGCTTGCTCTTGAAGCAATGGGATTAATGTCGAAATCCCCCAACTAATAAGTGCGATAATAATAATAAAGATAATCCATATCGATATATTTCTCGAAAGACCTCTTTGCATTAATTTCGTTACGAAAGGATAAAACAGATAATATAATATCCCTGCAGCAATAATAGGAAATGCAACTAAATTTACAAATGTAACTATCGGGGTAAACAGATAGGAAACACGTGTAAATAATAAAATTATTAATAAAATTAACAGTGTGTTAAATAAGAAAATAACAAACTGATTGTTCAAAAACTGACTAACAAACCAACTCTCTTTGCGCTTTTGGTTCTGTTTATTATCTGTCATAAAATTCACTCCAATGACTTAAGATAATGATATTTTAACACACTCATAATAAAAAAACTCAAGAATCTAATTCATACATGAATTTCGTCATCTATGCTATACTTTATGTATTAATATACTGGGAGGAAATCAAATGACTCAATCATTTATTTTAGGTGGATATACAAAACGAGATAATAAAGGAATTCATAATGTTGAATTCGATCCAAAAGAAGGAACTTTTTCTACACCAAGTTTAATTAGCG
Organism: Aerococcaceae bacterium DSM 111021; assembly: GCA_020112395.1. Lineage (NCBI taxonomy): Bacteria > Bacillati > Bacillota > Bacilli > Lactobacillales > Aerococcaceae > Aerococcaceae bacterium DSM 111021. Next base: position 621,564 of record JACCEK010000001.1, read on the forward strand.
AATTAAACGGTCCTACTTTTGTTGCTTTATCTAAAGCAAAAGACTTACTTTTTGCAATCCACAAAGAAGGTGACAAAGGTGGAATTGTTGCTTTCAAAAAGAAAGATGCTAATACTTGGGATAAACTAGCTAGTGGATACGGCGATAATGGTAGTGGTTGTCATGTAAGCTATCGTGAGAGTAGCCAAACAATCTACGTATCAAATTATCACGCTGGAGTTGTAGATGTATTCAAGTTGGATGGTGAGGAATTAACTGTTGTGCAAACTGTAGAACATTCAGGCTCAAGTGTTCATAAAAACCAAGATGCATCTCATGTTCACTATGCTGACTTCAATGATGGACAAACTTTATTATTTGTTTGTGACCTAGGTACAGACTACGTAACAACATATGACATTGCAGAAGATGGGACACTTACACATTCTAGTGAGATTAAATTAACACCAGGAACTGGCCCACGTCACTTGGTATTGCATCCAACCGAACCTTACGCATATATTATCGGTGAATTAGCAAATACAACGACGGTTGTCTCTGTAGATGCCGCTGGTGAAATGGCAGCAGTTGAAACACAACTTAACATCCCAGAAGAACATGTAGAGAAATCTGCTGGCGCTGCTATCCGCATTACAAACGACGGTCGCTTCTTATACGTGTCTACACGATTCCATAATGTATTGACAGTTTATGAGATTAGCGCAAATGGTAGTGCTTTAACTAGAATCCAAGAAATTAATACACAAGGAGAAATTCCACGTGATTTCAACATTGATGAAACTGAGAAATACGTTCTTGTAGCACATCAAGATACAGATCACCTATCTGTATTTGAGCGTAACGCTGAAACTGGTGAATTAACATTTATCCAAAATGAAACTCAAGCACCTGAATGTGTATGTATTGCCTCAGCATAACATCATATAGTTAATTTTAAACCGAATTTTAAAAATTCGGTTTTTTAATTGGTTTAAACTATTAATTTTCATATTTTAGTATAAATTCGTTTTCTTAAGTTGATTTTCGCTAGGGAGCTATACTTTTTTATATAATTTACGTTATAATGGATTGAATAAATTTCTAGAGAGGACAGGAAACATGGATCAAATGATTGATATTATTGAATTAATAAAAATATTTGTCTTAAGTGTGGTACAAGGTATCACAGAATGGCTACCTATCAGTAGTACTGGACATATGATTATTTTAGAAGATTTAATTCCTTTGAATTTATCTTCAGAATTCGTTGAAGTCTTTTTAGTATTAGTACAACTAGGCTCAATTTTTGCAGTTATCTTACTTTACTTTAATAAATTAAATCCTTTTTCACCAAAGAAAACATCAGAGGAACGTAAAGACACTTGGGTATTATGGTTTAAGGTTGCTTTTGCTAGTATCCCCGTCGCAATCTTTGGTTTTGCACTAAAAGATTATATGGATGAATACTTCTATAACCCTATTGTTGTAGCAATCGCATTAATCGTTTATGGTATTATTTTTATTTGGATTGAGAACACTGGAGAATCAAAACATGCAGCTACGGTAACAGAGTTTAACTCATTATCTTTTGCGACAGCATTTAAAATTGGTATATTCCAAGCTTTATCAATTATACCCGGAACTTCTCGTTCAGGATCAACAATTATTGGTGGTTTGTTAGTTGGAACTTCTCGTCATATTGCGACAGAATTTTCATTCTTCTTAAGTATCCCAGCAATGTTTGGTGCAAGTTTAGTCAAACTACTTGACCTTGGATTCGCGTTTACTTCAGTTGAATGGATTTACTTATTATTTGGTATGTTTGTTGCTTTCATCGTTTCAGTTTTTGCTATTAAGTTCTTATTGAATTACTTGAAACGTAATGACTTTACTGGATTTGGTAAATACCGTATCATTCTGGGTGCAATCGTTATACTATACTCATTATTCCAACTATAATACATATTTTAACCCCCTAGTTATTAGTCAGATTGACTAATAACTAGGGGGTTTCTTGTTTAAAGATGGTCAATTCTCTTGCGGATTGTCGTCAGTTCCACGATAACACGATAACCCGATAACCCATTTGCAGATCGTCATTAGGTTCACGACGACCCAATCACTAAATAGATCTAAACGTTTAAGTATACTCACATAAAAAAACCGAAGTTCCTAACAAAGAATCATTCTCAGTTAAGGCCTTCGGTTTTATTATTTAATTATCCCATTGCATTTTCTTTATTGATTTCAGTGACTCCGCCCATATAAGGTACTAAAACTTCAGGTATCTTGATTGAACCATCAGCTTGTTGGTAATTTTCTAAAATTGCAACAACTGTACGCCCTACTGCAAGACCTGATCCATTTAGTGTATGAACATGCTCTACTTTTTCAAATTCATTACGGTAGCGAATTTTAGCTCGACGAGCTTGGAACGCTTCTGTATTTGAACATGAACTAATTTCACGGTATGTATTTTGAGCTGGTATCCACGCTTCAATATCATAAGTCTTAGCTGCTGAGAATCCCATATCTCCTGTTGATAAGATAATTGTACGGTATGGAATGTTTAATGCTTCTAAAATACCTTCAGCATCTTTGGTCATGCTTTCTAATTCTGCATATGATTCATCCGGACGAGCTAGTTTAACTAATTCTACCTTATGGAATTGGTGCATACGGATTAATCCACGTGTATCGCGACCAGCACTACCTGCTTCTGATCTAAATGATGGTGAGAATGCAGTAAAGTGAACAGGTAATTGCTCCAGAGAAAGAATTTCATCTGCATAGTAATTTGTTAATGGTACTTCAGCAGTTGGTATTAAAGTTAAGTTACGCTCATCTTCTAACTGGAATACATCTTCCTTGAATTTAGGAAATTGTCCTGTACCAAACATTGCTTTTTCATTTACCATATAAGGTGTAATCATTTCACGATAGCCATTTTTTCCATGAGTATCTAACATGAAGTTATATACTGCACGCTCTAGACGAGCTCCTAAGCCAACATAATAAACAAAGCGAGCTCCTGCTACTTTTGCTCCGCGTTCAAAATCTAAGATACCTAAATCCTCAGCAATATCCCAATGGTTTAATGGCTCAAAGTCGAACTCTTCAATTTCTCCCCAGCGACGAATTTCTACATTATCATCTTCATCTTCTCCAACTGGAACATCCTCGTGTGGAATGTTAGGTAAAGTAAACTCAATGTTGTTTAAATCTGTTTGGATTGCTTCTAATTGTTCATCCATTGTTTTAATTTCTTTACCAATTTCTTGCATTGCTTTTATTTGATCATCTGCATTTTCTTTATTGCGTTTTAGTTGCGCAATTTTTTCTGTTGTTTCATTACGTGTTTGTTTAGCTTCTTCTGTTTTAGCAATAAGCTCACGTCTTTGAGTATCTAATTCACGATATCTTTCTAATACTTCTCGTTCAACGCCTCGTGTTGCTAGCTTCTCAGCTACTAACTCAAATTCATCTCTTAATAATTTACGGTCTAACATAGCATTTCCCCCTATTAATTTAAATTAATTAGTCATATTTTTGCTGTTCACTTTAAAAATAACCATAAAAAAGAACCTCATCTCCTCATGAAATCATGGGACGAAAGGTTCTCATTCGCGGTGCCACCCAAGTTCAAATAAACCCATAGTTGATGGATACTTGCTCTTAAATTCAATAACGGAGAGGCCGGCACTACTTAATCTGGCTTTCGTAGGCTGAATAAAACGCGGATTCCTTGATTAAACTGAGTGATTCTCACCAACCATCACTTCTCTTAACAGCTATCTCAAATACTATTCGTTTCTCATTTAGATATATTATAAATTAACCATCAATAAAGTCAAGCAAACCTACCAATTCAGATTTCGCGCCTTATCTGTGTCATCATAATGATGAACTACTTCGAGCCCTTGCCATTGTTGTTGGCGTAATGCTTCATAAATAATGATATTAGCAGTGTTAGATAGGTTTAGTGACCTAACATGTTCATCATTCATCGGTACGCGCAAACTATCTTTTTTATGCGCTTCCATTAGTTCAATTGGGAGTCCTGTTGTTTCTTTTCCGAAAAGGAAAAATTGTTCATCACTGTCATTCTTAGCTAAATCAACATCTGAATAAATATGCGGCGCAAACTTAGTGATTAAATATAATTTACGTTCACCAACATATGATAGAAACGACTCTAAATTCTCATGTTCAATAATATCAACACTATTCCAGTAATCTAATCCAGCTCTTTTTAACATCTTATCATCCGTTGAGAATCCTAAGGGGTGAATTAAGTGTAGTGTAGAATTCGTTGCTGCACATGTTCGTGAAATATTACCAGTATTAGCTGGCATTAATGGTTCGTATAAAGCTATATGGTTTTTCAAACAAACCCATCCTTTCTTTCATGTTATATACTTTAATTTTAAATAGAAAAAGACACGTATGCAACGTGTCTTTTTAGTGTTATATGAAAATTATTCTGCGTCTTCTTCAGTTGCACCAATAACTTCTGGTTCAGCTGCTTCTGCGTCTGGATCAACATCTTCAGCTTCTTCAGTTGGTACTGATACTGAAATGATTGTTGTATCGCTTTCCATCATTACTTCAACACCTTCTGGAAGTGTGATGTCAGCTACAGTTAATGTATCTCCGATAGTTAAACCTTTAACATCAATTTCAAAGTATTGAGGGATTGAATCTGGTTTAGTTTCAACAGTAATTTCGTTTTCGATGATTTCAACGATACCTTCTTCTACTGTCTCTTCATTAACTACGTATAATGGAACTTCTACAGTTAATGTTTGGTCAGCTGAGATAGCTTCTAAATCAATACTGTACATTTCATCTTTCATTGCAGCACGTACATAATCTTTTAACCAAACTTTTTGAGTACCGTCATTAAATTCTAAATCGAATACTGCGTTTGTTCCCTCTGCTTTTAATAAACCTTCGAAGTCACGACGGTTAACTAATAATGATGTAGCTTCTACAGTTTTACTGTATAAAGATACTGGTACTTTCCCTTCAGCACGCGCTTTACGTGAAGCACTTGAGCCAGTTGTTTCTCTAAGTTCTGCTTTTAATTTCATAATTAAAACTCCTTATCTATAACTTATTTAATGCATTTCAAATAGTAATTTTCGCACATACGTTATGGTATCAAATTTTTCTCTAAAAAGCTAGATAAAAACGAATTTTTTTAATACAATGAGTAAAGATTAATTGCGTTGCAATAGAGAGGTAGGTTCAATGAGAAAAATATTAAGCTATTTTAAACCCTTTGATTATGTATTTATTATATTATCAATAGCCATTTCCTTTATCCCTAACATCATAACGAATGCTCATTTTAATGATTCTGGTGATGCCATTGCTATAGTAAAGATTCACGGTGAAGTCATTGATGAATTCCCTCTATCCGACGGAATGCAAATTGAAAAGACTTACTATCCTAACGAAGATCAATATAATATTGTAGAAATCAATAATCATCAAGCACGTATTAAAGAAGATAACAGTCCTGATCAAGTCGGCGTAAACACTGGCTGGATTGAACGCCCAGGCCAAACTGCCATTTGTTTGCCTCACGGATTTGTCTTAGAAATAACTGGAAAAATGGCTGAAGATGAATTGATATTGCCATTGTAGAAGTACTTATAACAAATCAATCAAACTAATATTATGGAGGTTTTTCAGTGTCAGAAGCAAAGTATAAACCAACTGGTGAGGATGTTCATGAGTTTATCGAATCAATTGATTCAAAACAAAAACAGATTGATTCTTATGTGTTGTTAGATTTATTTAAAGAAGTTACCGGAGAGGATCCGCAGATGTGGTATCCAAATATAATCGGTTTTGGTAATTATCATTATGTATATGATTCAGGGCGAGAAGGCGATGCCTCATACTTAGCTTTCTCACCAAGAAAAGCAAAATTCAGCTTATATCTTTCTACCGAATTTGAAAATAAAGATGATTTATTATCACAACTCGGAAAACACACTACTGGAAAGATGTGTATTTATGTAAATAAATTAGCTGATATTGATCTTAATATATTAAAAACTATGTTAGAAAATTCATTTGCACATACTTTAAATAAGTATCCTAAGTAAAAAAACAACCCCGATTTTGAATAATGTTGTGACCCCCGAAAATTAGTTTTAAACTCTAACTTTCGGGGGTCACATCATAATCGAGGTTGTTTGTTTATATAAATTGTAAAATAATTAATACACACACATACATACTTAAAAATAAGACGAAACTTTGAATGGCTTCTTTGAAAGCTATTGGTTGAGGTACTCTTTCAGTATACCTTTTAACGCTTTGGTAATGGAAGTACCCTACTCCTAAAGTAAGAATAGCCCACCAAGGTAACACCCCGGTGATAATATAAGTAAGCCATACTATCCAAGGTAAGATACTTAGCAGTTGATATAACTTTATCGCATTAGGCCTTCCAATATAATAAACTAAAGTCCAACGGTTATTCTGAATATCTGTGTCTAAGTCACGTGTATTATTTGCTAGCATAATGTTTGCAGTCAATAGTATTTGTGGCAAGCTAAACCATAAAATCGTCAAAATATCTAACCAACCAATGTTCAAGCTCAAATATGTCATTGTCCATTCACTTGATAACACCACTTCATATCTCGTCATAAAAACAGCTAAGAAAGTAATCCCAAATCCCATCGTTAAACTCGAAAAAATCTCTCCATATGGTGTTCGAGATATCGGTAATGGACCAAATGTATATATAATACCAATAAAATAAAGTGCCGCCCCAATAAATAAAAGCATTGGGTCTGTCAACCAAACTAGAGTCAAACTGAGTGCTAGTGAAATCGCTAATAGGACGAACACGATAATTACCATTGTTCTGTAATTCAACTTGTACTTCCCTATAACATTCTCTTCTTCTTTATATTCACTATCAATGGCTTTATGATAATCTAACGTATTATTAATAGCAGTCACAGTCATATCAAAAATTGTAGCGGCTAAGAAGAACACAATTGAATTCAACCAATTAAACTCTTTAAAATAATAGCTTGTCCATAAGAAACCAACCATCATCGGAAAGAAACTAGCAATTTTTGTTTGTATTTCAACAAACTCTAAAAAGATTTTTATATTTTTCTTATTCATCAGCGATGTAATACTCCTCATTTGTTAAATTAAAACTATTTTTGATACCTTCAGAAAGATGCACTCCACCGTCTTTATCAACATATGCAACTTCGAAGCCATCTTTTGAATTAATAAACTCAATTCCTTCGTCAATTCCCATTAAGAATAATGCTGTTGAATATGAATCTCCATCAAATGATGTAGGGGCAAATACTGTGACTCCTGATATTTCATTATCTAAGGGATAGCCTGTTCGAGGATCCATAATATGGTGATATTTTACCCCCTCTACTTCTAAGTACCGTTCATATATCCCACTCGTTACTATTGCGGCATTAATAACACGCTGTGTTCCGACAATTTCTCCGCGCACTTCATCTGGATCTTGAACACCTACATTCCACCCTTCGTCATTCGAGGGTGACGTTCCCATAACAACAACGTTACCACCAAGATTAATAATTGCAGTTGTAATATTATGTTCATTGAATATCTCTACAATTCCACTACCAATATATCCTTTGGAAATACCACCTAATTCAAGTGACATTCCTTCTTCCTCGAGCATAACAGTCATATTCTCTTCGTCTAAACGAATCTTTTCATAATCAATTAATTCAGTTGCTTCATTGATTTCTGACTCTTTTGGAACTCGCGCATCTTCACTACCAATCTGCCACAAGTTTGTTAAGGCGCCAATTGATATATCGAATAAACCATCACTTTCTTCAGCAATTTGAATTGATCGTTTAATTATTTCCATTGTTTCTGGATGAACTTCTACTGGTTCTATCCCTGCGCTTTCATTGATTTTGTACACATCAGATTCTTCTAAATTCGTCGAAAAACGCTCTTCCATCTCTGACATATAAGCAATCGCTTCTTGCATCACATCATCTACATTCTCATGATATACTTGCATCTGAACTACAGTATGTAACATCGTCTCTGTTATACTCGTGGGTTCTTCTACAACCGGTAAACCATCTTCAGTCATTGCTGTCGAAGTCGTTGGACTAGCACCTGTTGTAACATCTTCAGTATCATCATTCTTCGCACAGCCGAATAAAATCAGTGATGTGCTTAATATTAATATTTTCTTTATTACCTTTTTCATTAACCAGACTCCTAGCTATTTTAATTCCTTGTTCCTATTATACTATTCAAAGCACTTCTGTAAAAGTGAAAAAGTGAGCTAATTGAATCAATTAGCTCACTTTTTATTAATTTATGTAGTTGTAGATTATTACTCGTCTGATTCTTCTGATGATTCCTCTGAAGTTTCCTCCGAAGACTCTTCTTCGTTTGATTCTTCTTCACTTGTCTCTTCTGACGATTCTTCAGATTCGTCTGATTCTTCTTCAGTAGACTCATCTGATTCTTCACTAGATTCTTCCGTTGTAGCTTCTGTAGCTTTTAAGCTTGCTAACTTAGCTTCGTTTGTTGCTTCGGTTGCTAATGTAATGAATGTTGTAGAAAGTTCTTCTTGCCCTTCCACAGGTTCAACATCTTCAACATTTCCAGCTTCAACTAAAGCTGCTGCTAACTCGTCAGCAACGTCTTGATCTTCTGCTTCAAATGTAGCATCAGTAATTTCTCCGCCTTCAACTGTGATTGTTAAGTCTTCAGCAGTATATTCACCATCTGCTAATTCTAGTTCATCCACATTAACTTCTTCAGAATTACCTTGTGCAGCTAACTCTAATAAAACTTGTGTAGTGAATTGGAATGAAGTTGACGTTGAAGTCGCTCCAGTTACAACATCTACATCAGCTGATTGAGTTTCAACTAAAGCATCATTTAATTCTTGAGTTGCATCTGCAGACGATACTCCTGTAACTTCTTCCATTTGAGTGTTATATTCTTCATCTTCTGATTTTAAGTCGCCATCAGCATTTTCATAGTCAAAATTAGAGTCAGTAATTTCTCCATCTGCAACTGTGATTGTGTGCGTTACTGCCCAACCACGATCATCTGGGTTACCAACCACTGCGTAGTCACCATCCACTAATGCACCTGCTTCTGCTGATTCATCTGTTCCAACAACAGTAGCAGCATCGCTTGATTCTTCTGATGTATCTTCGTCTGCCGAATCGTCTGATTCTTCTGATGTCTCTTCATCTGCTGAATCGTCTGATTCTTCTGATGTTTCTTCATCTACTGAGTCATCTGATTCTTCTGATGTCTCTTCATCTGCTGAATCGTCTGATTCTTCTGATGTCTCTTCATCTGCTGAATCGTCTGATTCTTCTGATGTCTCTTCATCTGCTGAATCGTCTGATTCTTCTGATGTCTCTTCATCTGCTGAGTCATCTGATTCTTCTGATGTTTCTTCATCTGCTGAGTCATCTGATTCTTCTGATGTCTCTTCTACCGTAGTCTCTTCAGCTTCTTCTGATGTTTCTACTTCCTCAGTTGTTTCTTCTTCGACAACACTTGTGACTTCTGATTCTACAGTTTCTGGAGCTTCCTCTTCAGCCCCACATGCAGCAAGGATAAACATAGATCCTAATAATAGAGTACCTTTTAATAAGTTTTTCTTCATTTAAGTCATCTCCTTTTTTTGTAAGTGTTTACCTCTGTGTAACGAAGGCAAATTCTACTTAAAATCAGTTTATAATATATTCTTTTTTTTGTCTAGTAATGACACTAAAATTAGAAGTCTCTACTAGAAATTAATAAAATAATGTCTTTTATTTGTTTTTTATAATCGGAGTTACTTACTTTCTCTAAATATTTTAAGGCCTTTTTAACATAACGATCAATTAATATTTCTGTATCATCAAAAGCTCCAGTCTCTTCAACCATGACTGACAATTGTTCTAGTGACGCTTCATTCCAATTCTCAGTTTCATTAATATAATCTGAAACTAACTTACTCTTCTCCATTGCAAGTAGTAACGGAGCTGTGTAGATACCATTTTTAACATCTTGCATACTAGGTTTCCCAGACTTACTCTCTGGTAATGTAAAATCAATCAAATCATCTTGCAATTGAAAAGCAATGCCTAAGTAGGTACCCAATAACCTCACATTGTGTGCCTTTTTAACATCATTATTGGCTAAGTAATAGCCACCTGATGTAGACATTGCAAAAAGCATTGCTGTTTTACCCCGAATTTGCCTTATGTAATCAATCATCGTCATATTCTTATTATACGCATTAGCAAGTTGACGTAACTCTCCACTCATGATGTTTTCTAGTATCCAATCATTTTGTCGAGTTAATGTCACTTCGTCTTTTAATTCTGATACTAACCGCGCACTATAACTGAACAGATAATCTCCAGCATAAACAGCTATCTTATTGTTATATGTTATATGCATTGATTCAATCCCTCGACGTGATTGAGCTAGGTCAATCACATCATCATGAATTAATGTCGCTAAGTGCAGTAGTTCAATTCCTGCTGCATATTTAATTGCTTTATTATCAATGCTACCATTTTCCAAATAGAAGAACATTAATGACATTCCTGCACGTAGATATTTACCTGGAGCATCAATATATTCATTAATTTTTTCTTCTATCTCAGGAATGCGAATAGAAATACCTTCACGCATTGTCTTTTTTGTCTCATTTAAGGCTCTTTCTATTTCAGGATACTCACGCCAAATCTCATGTATCAATGTCTCTTTCTCCCATCTTAAGCATCTTCGCAAATATTAAAAAGCTAGGAATTAACAAAGATAGGTTTACTTTCTATCTGTTAAAATCCTAGCTTTCGATTTATCTAAATCTATTTCACTTATGCTATTGTATCTGTATAAATGTGTTTAGGTTTACCCCAAATCCATCCATCGAATAATTTACCTAACCATGGCATTACATAATAGTCTAATCCAAATGAACGACCTGCTCCAAGCATTAATGCAATTGCAACTGGGATGAACCACATATTAACCCATACAAACATTCCTGACAAGCAGAATGTTGCAACAAGGACAATTGTTAAGCCACTTACTAAGAATGTAAACAATCCAGCGATTAGAGCTAAACCAATACCTAATTCGACAATAGACATCATTTTTTGCATGAATAAAGCAATATCTTGATTTGGCATCATGAATTCCATAATAGTTGCAAACCAATTTGGCATCCCATCAAAAACTAACATTGGTTCTTCACCATAGACATAGTTTAAGCTGAATATCTGCTCAGCCACAGCAGCAACTTCTTCAGACTCAGCAACTGCTGAAGCTGCACTAGTTACATCTTCTTGTAGCCATGGGAATGGAAATACAACCGTATCTTCAAACCATGATTGCCCACCGAACATACCAAACGTCTTCTTCAACCCTTCTACTAGCCACATACCACCATAGAAAACACGTAATGGAACAGTCCACAAAATGTTTCCATGAGCTGATAAGTGTCCGCGGAAAATGTTGCGTTTGTGCTTAATTGTAAAGAATTCGTGACGAACATACAACCAAGCATAGTAGAAACTTCCAATACTTAAGAAGTAAATGACATTCGCAACATGTTTGATAAACATTGCGATAAATCCTTGTACACTGTACTTATTGTATAAGTAAGCTACACCGTAGGTTGAACCGATAGATACCATGTTCCCATCATATTTACCTTCAAATTCTTCTTTTTCAGTTCCACTGATTTCTGAAATAATGCTTGTTGCCGCTATATCACCAGTTTGTTCTGCCGCTTGAACGATTTGAGGAGTTGGCATGTTATTGTTGTTTGGATCTTCATAATACACCAAGTCTCCAGCAACAAATACGTCGTCATATCCTTTAGCTTGCATGTATTGATCAGCTACTAAACGACCAGCACGAGCTTGTTCAACGCCCCATTCACTAGCATCCGTATTCGCTTTAATACCTGCTGTCCAGATAGATGTATACGTATCAATTTTCTTACCTGAAGCTAATTCAATATGATTATCTGCGATTTTAGAAATCCCATCACCTAAAGTAATATCGATTCCTTTTTTGCGCATATAATTCATTGCACGTTCTTGTTCTTTTTCAGTTACAGTGTTTAAGATTTTTGGTGCTGCTTCAACTAGATGGAATGAAATCTCATCCGGATTTAGTTTGTGCTCTTTAGCCAGAATCGGTAACCACTCAACTAATTCACCAATCATCTCAACACCAGTGAATCCTCCTCCACATACTAAGAATGATAATAAAGCGCGGCGTTTAACTGGATCATGTTCACGAGCCGCCTTGTACACCATATCAATAATATGTTCACGTACGCGTTCTGCATCTTCCATTGACCATAATGTGAAGCCGTTATCTTTAACTCCTTCAATACCAAAGTCATTTGGCTCAGCACCTACTGCTAATACTAAATAATCAAATTTATAATTTCCATGCTCTCCAACAACAACATTATTGTCATGATCAATTTCAGAAACATCATCAGTTACTAACTTAACGTTACGTAATCGATGGAAAATACGGCGTAAGTCATACTTAATTGATTCTGGCTCTAGACGTCCACCAGCTATTTCATGTAATTCAGTCATGTATGTTAAATAAGAATGACGATCGATTAAAGTGATATTTACTGTTTTATCTTTTTTATATTTCTTACCTAATTTTCTTGCGGCAGCAACACCAGCAAAGCCAGCACCTACAACAACTATTTCTTTTGCCAATTGAATTCACATCCTATCAAATAATTTCGTTCATAGTATACCGTTAGAACATTGATTTTACAATGTCTTTTTTTTCTTTAATAATGTTTTCACAATACGTCTTATTACTTATATTATAACAACAAGCTTTATAGTTCAAGTTTTCACATACAAACTTTCGCGTAAATCTACCGATTATCATATTCCTGAGACCGCTATAATGCAAATAAACATCTTATGTATATTAGACTAATCCGTTAATTATGTTTTCACAAAGTCTACAATTAAATCCTAAACCCGCTTTTTGTGTTTGAAATCACAAGTAGCTTTATAAAAAAGCTCCACTACAAATTTTCATCAATTTATATTGGAGTATTATTCTAATCTTAGCGTCTGTTACTCTTTTCTGATTTAGGTAAAATAAGTGTTGCTTCAGGATAAGTAAAACGTGAGTCTTTGCGATATAATTGACGATAGTTTTCTATAATTGCATTTTGAGCGACATCTTTACCTTTAATTATGCTTGAAAAATATTTAGTATTCATTCTAAATCCTCCTGCTTTTGCTAGTTTAATACAATGTATAATTTACCATATAGGTCTGACGTCTTTCTTTAAAGTATAATAAGAATCCTCTACTCTTTTGATTAAATATTTTTATTACAAAATGTGATTTTCTTATATATGCTTATTATTTGCTCATTCTTTCCCATATATTGGCAAAGAAAAAAACAGCTGTAAAATACAGCTGTTCCTTTAAAACTTTTTAAAAATTACTCTGCTGACTCTTCAACTGGCTCTTCTTCAGTTGTTTCTTCCGCAGCCTCTTCTTCGGTCGCTTCTTCTTCTGTAGTTTCCTCTTCAGTCGTTTCCTCTGTTGATTCTTCAGAAGTTTCTTCTGCTGCAGCTTCATTGTTAGCATTTGCTAAATCAATTAAATCTTGTACAGCACCTTGAAGATCTTCGTCGTTAATTTCATAACCAGTATCTTGAATTAAGTTACCAATTACTCCATAAGCAAATTGGCTATCTGCAAAGCGAGAAGTAACATACTGCTCTTCAACTTCTTCACGGATATCTTCTAATGGTTGCTTTTCACCATTGTTAATAGTACGAATAACATGGAATCCATATTGTGATTCTACAGGAGTTTCTGTCATTACTCCGTTTTCAGAATTCTTAACAGCTTCTTCAAACTCGGGAACCATTTGACCAGCAGGGAATGGTTGTAATAAACCACCATTTTGAGCTGTTGAGTCCAATGATACCTCTTGAGCAACTGCGTCAAACTCTTCCCCATTGTTGATACGTTCAATCGCATCTAAAGCTTCTTCTTCAGTTTCAACTAAGATATGTTGAGCTTCCATTAATGGTGAATATTCGTTTTCGTAGTAGTTTGTAATTGCTTCGTCAGACATATCAATCTGACTTTCCACTACTTCTTGGAACATATTTCTAACAAAAATTTGGTAAGTGTATGTTTCAATATCACTTAAACCTTGGTAAGCAAGTAATTGTTGGAAGACTTCTTCTCCACCAGCTTCATCAATTTGAGCTTGAACTTCTTCTTCCGCTGCTGTTCTTAATGCTTCTGCATCAGATACATTTTGTTCTAGGACAGTTTCAAGGATGATCGTTCTCAATGTTGTATCGCCAGCGATAGCTTTCATCGATTCATATAATTCATCTTTTGTAATATCTTGTCCACCTACAGTTGCAATGACCTCGTCTGTTGATTCTTGTGCCATTACAGGTGCAATATTACCTAGTCCTGCAAGTAACAATGTTGATGTTAAAGCAACTAATGTCACTTTTTTTAGCGTTTTTTTCATAAAGTTTTTTGCTCCTAACTATTTTTAAATATGTACTATAATATATCATACATTTCATATTTGAACTCTATGTTAATATATTAGTCTAGAAAACTTCAAACATATTGCTTTAAGTTCATTTGATTCAGTTTTTAGTTATATTAATTTCTTCAGCTTGCTCTTCTAGATTTTCCGTCAAGTCTTCAATATGTTGTTGTATACGATTAATGCGTGGCGAAGTTTCTTCTTCGAAGTGTTGTAGGGAAGTTTGAATACCATCAGTAGCAGTCTTCACGCTTTCCATACCTTCTTGTGTTAGCTTTTGAACGGACACTCTCAAATTATCTATTTTATAACGAACATCGTTAACGTCATCCGTTGTTATTTCTATATAGTGTTTTAGATCTTCCCGCGTTTCTTTTCCACTTTTTGGTGCATTCATTAATCCAGCTAAGCCACCGAAGAACGCTCCCCAAAATAATCCTGATTTAAAACTAGCCATAAATATACACCTCTCTAATTTTCTTTAATATATGATCTAATTAATGCTGCTCGCTCATTAAATTCTTCTTGTGTATAGCTATCTTGATTATTACTAAATTCTATTGAAAATTTATCTTCTTCGCTGTATCGTGGTAAAAGATGCCAATGTGTATGAAATACAGATTGATAAGCTAATTCCCCATTATTATTGACAATATTCATACCTTTCATTTCTGGATACGCTGCTTTAATTGCATTCGCAACGTTTGGTAAACGTTTTGCAATCTCCACCGCAACAGATTCATCATATTCAAAAATGTTCTCCACATGCTTTTTTGGAACTACTAAAGTATGACCTGGTGTAGCTTGGGACATATCTAAAAATGCAACCACTTCATTATCTTCATATACTTTTGCTGATGGTATTTCACCATTTACTATCTTGCAGAAAATACAGTCTGTCATCTTAATCTTCCTCTCGTATATTACTTTCCTTGTTAATCATACTAGATTTAATTGAAATTACAAAAAATAATATATTAAAATAGAAATTAATTTCACAGTTTATTCATAAACTTTAATATTTTTAGTAAAAAGTTCAATATTTATTACCCGAAATCTTTACACACATATAGATTGTATATGATATACTTTTATCACAGTAGAAGTAAATGGAAAGTAGGTGGCTATTTTGCGCATCAAATTTGATGTCAACATGCGTAAATGTTTAACCGTTTTTTTAACAGTAATTTTATTAAGTATATATAATGAGCAAGTTATTCACGCCCAAGAAAATGATTTTGATCGTTCACAGGAATCAGAACTAGTCGAAACCTCTATGGATGAGGATTCCGATGATGTGGAAAACTCTGTGATTACTAATCCAGAATCTAATTTATCTTTTGAAGACTTTATCCCTTATGCAAATTTCACGAATTATCAATACCAAGGTGATCACGTGTACTTCGGTGCTCAAGATATTATTATGGAATATGCTCCAGATAATAATGGTATCTTCCAAGTAACATCTTTCAGTGGTCAAGAGGCAATCGCCTATGTTTATCAGATTCGTGAAACAGGTTTTTATGAATTAGCATCTTTTAATGACTATTATGTCGTAGAAGATTTGAGATACTCACCGGAAGCAAGTGACAACAGTGAATCGCTTGTTCTTTCAAGTGATTTATCAATTGGCTCAAGCTTTTCAAGTGGCTACAATAATGAAAATAGACGTACCGTATCTGAAGTGATTAATTCTTATGCAGTTGGAGGACAAACATTTAATGATGTTCTTCGGATTGAGGAACAAGCACAAGATGAGAGTGGCCCAGTCACTTATAATTACTATTTCGCACCTACAGTGGGTATAATTGTTGTAGAGCGAACTGGTACTGATGGTACGACTCAGCGTGTACTACAACTGATATCTGCACAAGGTTCAATTAACTAATTATAAAAAGAAGTCAGTGTCATGAGCTCATGACACTGACTTCTTTTTATTTTCTCATCATTTCTTATCAAAGAGCCAATTCTCTTGTTCCGTATTAGCTACTAATTCCTTATGATACATCTGTAATACTGTAATTCGCTCTAGAAGAAAATTACCCAAAAAGCCCACGACAAACCCAGCTAAAATTCCAGAAAATGATAGTACTGGTAAGTAATTCATAACCGAGAATGATCTGGCAAACAAAGCCGCAACACTTAGTTGCCCAACATTATGCATGACCCCACCAAGTACAGAAATACCAATAATACTTACTTTTTTGGGTCCTAATTTCTTCGAGAATAGCATCGCAAAGTAACTCAATAACCCTCCTGATAAACTATAAAAGAACGTCGATAAATTCCCTCCAATTAAAGCAGTTAATATGATACGTATAAAGACGACTTGTATACTTTTGGTAAAAGGTAAAGTAAATATAGCTATAACTGAAATTAGATTAGCTAAGCCTATTTTAGCACCTGGAGCGAAGGAAAGAGGTGAAGGTATTGCTCCTTCTAGAATACTTATGACTACTGCTTGTGCAGCAAGCATAGCAATATAAACCATAATTTGATAACGACTGCGTCTCATCTTACTCCTCCAATAAACACCTTTGATTATAATAACACCTAAAAGTTTTAACTCGATTAGTTATGACTATATAACTTAGTCACCTATTGTCATAGTATACACATATTTATTTATATTGTTAACCGTTGTATATAATTTAAACTGATAAAGTTAGCCATACACGAAAAAAGACACTTTCCAAAATGGGAAAGTGTCTTAAATCATTAATAAATCGAACGCCGCCAGAAGGAATCGAACCTTCATTATAAGAATCGGAATCTTATGTGATATCCATTACACTATGGCGGCCTAACTACTCTATTATATCTGTCTTCCCCTTACTTATCAAGATACAAAAAAAGAAGTAGTAAATTATATAACTACTTCTTTCTCTACTTAATTTTAATTTTACAGCGCTTGAATGACTGCTTCAGTAAATCCTTTCGTAGACATGCTACCTCCAAGATCACCTGTGTAGTTTGTTGAGTCGCTTAAAACAACGTCTAATGCGTTTCTTAATTGTTCAGCTGCGTCGCTCTCATTAATATGGTCCAACATCTGACATACGCCTAATAGAAGTGCTGTCGGATTCGCTACACCTTTTCCTGCAATATCAGGTGCAGATCCGTGCACAGCTTCGAATATCGAAATATCATTCCCAATATTAGCGCCTGGAACCAAACCTAGACCACCAATTAATCCAGCCATTAAGTCTGACAAGATATCACCGTATAAGTTTTCGGTAACGATAACATCGAATTGTCTTGGATTAATAACTAATTGCATAGCCATGTTATCAACTAAAATCTCTTTGAATAACATTGATGGGTATTCTTTCGCTACTTCACGGGCGACATTTAGAAATAGTCCGTCTGTTAATTTCATAATATTCGCTTTCGTAACCACTGTCACGCTCTCACGATTATTCTTCACTGCATACTCAAAAGCTTCACGCACTATACGCTCTGAGGCAGAACGAGTAATTATTTTTATACTGTGAGCTTCATCATCTGAAATTTGTTTCTCCACACCAGCATATAAATCTTCAGTATTCTCTCTAAAGAGTATAAGATCAAGCCCTTCGAACAACGAAGGAACTGTACCTAAGCTTTTTACTGGTCTAATGTTAGCATATAAGTCGTACTTTTTACGTAATGATACGTTGACACTTCTAAAACCTGTTCCAATGGGTGTCATAATTGGCCCTTTTAAAACAACTTTATTCTTTTCAATACTTTCATACACTTCATTAGGTATCAACTCACCAGAGTTATTATAAACTGCTTCTCCAGCCTCAACAACATCCCACTGAATGCCTAAGTCTAATGCATCAACTATACTCCGTGCACTTTCAGTTATTTCGGGACCAATCCCGTCACCTGGTATTAATGTAATATTCACACTAATTGCTCCCTTCGTTTTCTAGATATTATTATTTATAGAGATATTGGCATAACACCTGTAAATGCTCCAACTATAACAAAAATAATAAAGATTCCTAGTGACACAACCAAACCTTTTTTCTGCCACTCGCCCCACTCTACTCCCGTCATACCTAATAATACGTAAGCGAAAGGTACTAATGGACTGAATAAGTGGAATGCTTGCCCCATTAATGAAGCAAATGTTAATTCTAAATTTGTAAACCCATAAGCAGTTCCCGCTTCTCCTAAGATCGGCATCATACCATAATAAAAGGCATCGTTATGTAAGAAGTAAGTACCAGGAGCTGATATTAGAGCAACGATAATTCCAAAGAAGCGACTCAAGCTTTCTGGTACCACAGCAATTAAACTTGATGCAATCCCATCATTCATACCTGTAGCCTGTAGTATTCCCATGAATACCCCCGCACCAAACACAGTCATAACAACTTGATTCGCTTCACTAGCGTTATTATCAATTCGTGCTTTTTGAAGAGACATCGAACCATAGTTAACAAGTAAAGCAATCACTGTCCCAACCATAAAAATAATAGCAGATGGCACAACGTTTGCAATTAGTAAACCAATTGCCACAAAAACAATAATAGCATTTATCCAAACATTTTTAGGTCGACGAATTTCAAGTGTTTCTTCATCTTCAATTACCATTAATTTCTCTAAATCATTAGATGATAAATTTACTACTCCTAGACGCTTACGTTCACCACGTCCAATAACATAAGCAACAATAAACATGTAAATCACACCGGCAATCATCATTGGTGTTAATCCTCGCATAACCTCAGCTTCATCTACATTCATAACAGCAATCGCACGTGCTGTTGGCCCACCCCATGGTAGTAAGTTGATTATTGAATGTGATGTCATAGTTAGTACAGCTAAATCTAACATCTTTAAATTTAATCGTTTGTATATCGGTACAAAAGCCGTACAAACAATAATCATTGTTGTTGTTCCATCACCATTCAATGAAACTGCTGCAGTTAAAGCTACAGTAGCTAACATCACTTTCAATGGATCCCCTTTAGCAAAGCGAATCATTGCATTGGACAATGGATCGAATAGCCCCGCATCAATCATAATAGTAAACATATAAATTGCAAAAAATAACATAATACCTGTCTGCGCAGTAGTCATCAGACCATCCATCGCAGCTTGTCCAATATCAATATTCCATAGACCAAGCAGTTGGCCCACTATCGCCCATATAATTGGTAGAAAAACTAACCCAACAAATGGCGAGATTTTTTTCCACATGATTAAAATCATGAAAACAATTATTAACGAATATCCCATCGTAGCAACCATTTAAACACCTCTTTATTTCATGTTAATTTTAGATGAAGAAATTGTGATTATAACATCTAATTTTAATTATTATTTAATTATATATAACTTACTTAATTTTGACAAGCTCGCTCTTGTTTTTACTTATAACTTCTAGTTAAAAATGTATTATTCATCCTATTCTTATTGAATAATATTACTTTATCAAATTATATATATTTTTATATGTGCTTAATTTACGTAAAAAAATATGATACGCAGTAGAAAGTATTATAACTCTCTACTGCGTATCATCATAAAAGGATTTAGTCTAATAGTGCTTCAAACTCAGATAATCTTTGTTCAAATACATCTAATGTTTGTTCAATATAATCAGATTGGGTCATATCTAGACCAGCGGTCTTCATAGTATCAATCGCGTATTGACTTTTACCTGATTTTAGGAAGCCTAAATAACTACTCAATGCTTCAGAATCACCTTCTGCAATACGATCAGCAAAAGCAGTCGCTGCAGCAAAACCAGTTGCATACTGAAAAACATAGTAATTCATGTAGAAGTGAGGTATACGACTCCACTCGTTCTTAATTTCTGAATCTGAATTCACAGAAGGTCCGTAATATTTAGCGTTTAATTCTTTATAACTTTCTGAAAGAAACTCAGCTGTTAAAGGCTGTCCTTTCGCATCTTGATCATGCATAAAGTGCTCAAACTCTGCAAACTGTGTTTGACGGAAAACTGTTCCTTTTAATCCATCTAAGAAATGATTAAGAACATAACGTTGAACTTCTTTATCTTCATACGTTTTCAACAGATAATTCGTTAATAAGTTTTCGTTCGTTGTTGATGCAATTTCTGCCAAGAATATTGAATAACTTCCATATTCATAAGGTTGATTCTCGTGTGTTAGATAGCTATGAGCACTATGGCCTAGTTCATGAACTAATGTATATAATGAATTAATGGTATCTTGCCAATTTAATAAAATATAAGGTTTACTATCGTAAGTTCCTGATGAATAAGCTCCACTACGTTTACCTTTATTCTCATAAACATCAATCCACTGGTCATCAAAAGCATTCTGAATAATTTCTAAATATTCTTTACCTAAAGGTTTAAGAGCTTTTAATGTGATTTCTTTCGCATCTTCATAAGTAAAGGTAATTGGAGGTTCTCCAAGTAATGGTGTGTACATATCGTACATTTCTAAATCAGTAATATTCAGTAATGTTTTACGCAAATCTACATAACGGTGTAATAAGTTAAGACGCGTACTTACAGTATCTAATAATGTGTCGTAGACTGATTCTGGAATATTATTCTTGAATAAGGCAGCTGCTCGCGCTGACTCGAACCCTCTTACTTTAGCGTAGTAATTATGAGTTTTAATTTCAGTTGTTAATGTTTGAGCTAATGTATTCTCAAATTGTTTATAAACTGAATAGAATCCTTCAAACGTATCTTTTCTCACACGTCTGTCAGTACTTTCTAACAATTTACCATATAAACCATGAGTCAATTGAACTTGGTTACCTTCAGCATCTTTAACTGTAGGAAATTGAAAGTCAGCATTATTTAAGTAACCAAAAATACGTGTTGCTCCACCAAAGACCTCGCTAGCACTTGCTAATAAAAGTTCTTGTTCTGGCGGTAATACGTGTTCACGATTACGTGCAATATCGTCAATAAATTGCCCTAATTCTTGAAGTCTATCGTTTTTAGCAATCATTTCTTGAAGCTGATTTTCTTCTATTGCTAGTAACTCTGGTCGGAAATATGAAGTAACTTGACTATATTTAGAATAAAGTTGATCAGTTCGCGCATTCATTTTTTGATATATCGGATTTGTTTGATCTTGATCATTTTTCAAATGTGCATACACACCTAAGTTAGAAACTTCACGTCCTAAATCTAATAAAGTATCAATGGCTTCACTAAGTGTTTCTGCATTTTCATCAAGCTTACCTTGGTAAGATGTGATCTTATCTAAATTCTTTTCGGCCTTAACATAACCATCTTCAAATTCTTGATCTGACGCAAATAATGGCGTTAAATCCCATTGATCTTTCGCATCAATTTGTTCTCTTGCTTTTACTTTTGATTCTGTCATCGTTATCCCCCTTGTTAAAAATCATAAGACTAGTGTATCATATGCCGTTTTTCTAAACCAATTTGATGAATTAATTTTTTACAATCCATATGTGTTTACTTTTCATTTCGATTATTCCCTTTCTCATAAACAATACTAGAATCGACATTGATAAGATTGAATATACATCTTCATGAATGAGTGGCGTATCAGCTAATTGGATTTCAGTACATGTTCTAATTTTTTCAGTAAATTCCTCAGTATTGAATGTGCCATTCATCTGTTTAAGCAATGTCAATATCCATGAAAAAACTAACCAACTTGGTGTTTTTGTTATTAATATTTGCCACTCATCTATAAATACCCACTTTGGCAACTCAGCCAAAATTGTACCATGTTGATATAATAGGTATATATTCTGTCGATATGTTTCACTGTTCGTTATGCTGTTTAGCTGACGGAAATATTGTTTTTCTTTAGTTTTTGAACTTGATACTCTAATTATTTTGCTATGACTATTCTTTGCTCTATTAATTTTCTGAAAATCTTCTAAAGTTACTCTTCTTTCTTTATATTCAATATTATCCTTTTTGAATATTACAGGTAAGTTATGTTGAATAACAATCTCCTTACTGTGTAAATCCAATAGCTTAAGATGAAATCCGTCATCTGCACAGTAATTTAACATTGTCTGTATCCATCTTTGGTTTATCTGTAACTTTTTAGTTGCATGGTAATCAATTAGCCAATGAACTTGATCAACCTCTTGTTCATAATTATAATTCCTCAAATATACTTCATGTGCCGGTATAATTGAACGCTGAAATTCAAATATTATTGTGTTTATACTATGTCCCGTTGTTTTAACAAAAACGTCCGCATGTTGGTTAATCTGTGAAAAAAAGAACTCCGATTGAACATATTGATTATCGACACTTTGTAACTCACTTAAAATTATCTCTTTACCAAGTAAATGTTCCTCTGTTTCAAGAGGCTTTATCCGTGACTCGTTATGATTACATTTTGTAAGATGGCTAAAAAATGACTTTCCCCTATGACTAACTTTAAAAAATACACGTTGTGAACAGTGTGGACAATAGAACTCTGTTGTACTTGTATACTTTGATTTAACTTCACTTGCGTAAATTAATTCACCTTCTGTTGATACAGCGACTAACATATTATCATTCCTCCTTCATGTATAAATACACAAAAAAAGGCTGTTTCCATTATTAAATTTTTGTTAAAAAAAAGAGCTAACCAGATAAATCCAGTTGGCTCTTTAATATAGTCTTAGAAATTCTCTCCAAAATATTTCAA
Source organism: Aerococcaceae bacterium DSM 111021 (assembly GCA_020112395.1). Classification (NCBI taxonomy): domain Bacteria; kingdom Bacillati; phylum Bacillota; class Bacilli; order Lactobacillales; family Aerococcaceae; species Aerococcaceae bacterium DSM 111021. The sequence goes on from JACCEK010000001.1 coordinate 644,777, forward strand.
AGCATCTTTACTTCTTAACACTTCACCGTGTTCTTGGAGTACTGACTCAGTCACTTTGACTTTCTCACCATATTCAAGCATTGTTAATAGTTTATTGTATGCATACTCCTCAACAATTGAAGAATCGACAAAATCAATTACTAAGAAATAATTTGAATTCATATGATAAAGATCAGCATGAATTAAATCGGTAGTTACTTCTCGTGATAAATTAAGAAAATCCTCTAAGTTAGCGAATTTTATAATTTCACCTTCAACAGATTGTTTGATTTCAGCATCTTTGTTCTTATCTTGGTTATCAAATAAATCTAAAATTGTTTTTTCTGATTTATTCTCATCTTGGTTTGATTTTTTATCATTCATTTTTCGTTTACGCTCTATGAGATGTTTTGTTAATTCATCTTCCCATATTTCATCCATTTCATCAAAATTTGTTCGGCTTATATATAATTCTAAACCATTTTGATTAGGCATTACTTGGAAAGTGACAGCTTCTGAGCCTTGAAAATGCTTATCAACATCTACCTCTTCTAATATCGAGTAGAAAAAGCTCTCAATACTCGATTGATCACCTATCAAATCTAAAAAGTCTATTCCACGCTCTTCCAAATCTTCCTGTCGTATTAACACCTTAATTAAATTTTCATTAATGTGTTCCATTTCCATATCCGTACACCTCCTCAAATCTACTTACCTCTATTATACGAGTTATCTATCAATATACAACTCAATAGTGTGACGTTATCATACCAATCAGAATGTCATGTTTCAAGTAAAAGAAACAAAAAAAAGACCGATTATGAGATAATCGGTCATAGTTATAATTATAGGTTTTACTCGTTAACCAATGCGCGTGCTTTTTGTAACTCTAATGCACGAACTGCTCGTGGTAAGAAACGACGAATTTCGTCTTCGTTATATCCAATTTGTAGTCGTTTATCATCAATGATAATCGGACGACGTAATAGCCCAGGCTTTTCTTGGATCATACCAAAGAAATCATTTAAAGGAATTTCACTTAATTCTACATCTAATTCAGAATATGCTTTTGAACGTGTAGAGACAATATCCTCTGTTCCGTTTTCTGTCATACGTAAAATTGACTTAATTTCTGTAGTTGATAATGGCTCAGTAAAAATATTACGCTCCTCGTAAGGAATTTCATTTTCTTCTAACCATGTGCGAGCTTTTCGACATGAAGTACAGCTTGGAGTGATGTATAAAGTAACCATAATATAGTTGCTCCTTTCAATTTAAGACAAAGTTTATATTAAACTTTGCGGCCCCTGTTTAGTACACTAGCAGCTCTTTTGTGAAAAAATAAATTGATACAAAGACAATAAAATTACACTTTATTTCTAATGTGTTTTCACAATTTGTATCGCTTTATGTTTATCATTATAGCATTTCTAAATGATAAAATCAATTTTATTTCTAATGTTGTCTTATCGTATTATTAAGTTTTTAACAACAATTCACAAAGTCGAACTATGATTAATATGATAGGCCTTACAACTTATTAATTATTTTTATTTTTGTCCTTTTTCAATAAGTACGTTATAATAATTCTATAATTTAAGAAATATTTAACATTTGAAATGAGGCTATTTTATGAAAGAAAAAGTTTTTTCGGGAGTTCAACCTTCTGGGATACCAACAATTGGAAATTATATAGGTGCAATGAAAGGGTTCGTTGATTTACAAAATTCTTATGATGCTATTTATTCTGTGGTAAACCAACATGCAATCACAGTCCCACAAGATCCTAAACTTTTAAAACAAATGACCCGTCAACTTGCTGCATTGTACTTAGCCATCGGAATTGATCCAAATAAAGCTATATTATTCGTTCAATCTGATGTCCCTGCTCATGCACAAATCGCTTGGATTATCCAGTGTATGACTGGTTTAGGTGAATTAGAACGTATGACTCAATTTAAGGACAAGGCAACAAAACAAGAAGCAGTCAATGCTGGATTACTTGCTTATCCTACATTAATGGTAGGTGATATCGTCTTATATGATGCTAAGTTCGTACCAGTTGGTGACGATCAGAAACAACATTTAGAATTAACACGTAATTTTGTAGACCGTTTTAACTCACGCTTTGGTGACAACTTATTAGTGAAACCAGAACCACTTATTCCTGAAGAAGGCGGACGTATTATGAGTCTGCAAGACCCTACGAGCAAGATGAGTAAGTCTGATACTAATACGAAATCGTTCGTATCAATGTTAGATACTCCAAAACAAATTACTAAAAAAATCAAGAGTGCTGTGACTGATTCACTAGGTACAGTTAACTATGACAAAGAAAATCAACCTGCTATCGCAAATTTACTCCAAATATATGCAAGTTTCAGTGGTAAATCAATTGATTCAATTGTTGCTGACTATAGTGGACAAGGTTACGGAAACTTTAAAGGTGATTTAGCTGATCTTGTTGTTTCTAATCTTGAACCTATTCAAGATCGCTACGAAACTTTATTGACGAGCTCTGATTTAGATGACATCTTACATGATGGTGCTAAAAAAGCTTCGGTTATTGCAGAAACTACATTAGCTCGTGTTGAGAAAGCAATCGGTCTTACTTATTAACTTTCTTATATTACTAACTATGAAACAATACGTTCGATTGATTTAAATCCAATCGAACGTATTGTTTTATTTTCTAATTACCTATTTATACTTCCTTTTTTGTAATATCTTTATAACGATAAGAACCTTTACTATTACTCAAATTTTCATTATAATCAGTAACATTATATTTAGTTAACTCTATTTCTTGAATTTTTCTGAAAAACGAGTAATATTAAGTTAATTAAAATCTACATTAGGAGAATAAAAACATGAAAATTGGCGCGCGGGTCTTAAAAACAGGACTAGCGATTTCACTTGCGACATACTTATCCATGCTACTCATTCCAGATAATAGTGCAGCTTTAGCTGCGATTGCCGCAGTAACAACAACGATGCCCTCTGTAAAAAAGTCTTTCGATATGTTTACTCGTCGATTAGTCGGTAATATTATCGGTGGTCTCGTGGCTGTATTTATGTTATTTGCAATAGGTAGTAATCCAGTTGCAATTGGTATTGCTGCTGTAGTAACAATTGCAGTTTTAAATGCCTTAGGTTTGTCTGATGTTTTATCTTTAGCAGTCATCACTGTGGTAGCAGTGATGTTGTCTTCACTTGATAATTACTACCTAGCTGCCCTATACCGTGTCTTAGAAACAACGATTGGGGTAATTGTATCTTTTATCATTAATTGGTTAGTGTACCCACCTCAACATGATAAACCCTTCTATTCAACTTTAGTCAATCTAACAAACGAAGTCTTAATATTTATCCGAGCTACTTTAAGAAAGAATGTAACCTTTTCAATTTTACATCGAGATATTCAGTGGGCCAGAAAAGAATATTCGTCTTTAACTAATTTGTTTGATTTGATGAACAATGAAGTGACATTTTCAAAATCTGAACGAATGGGTAAAGCTAGACGTTTAGTGATATACCGTCAGATGATAAAAACTACTAAAACTGTCATCGATTTATTGGACGCACTTCATTCCAATGATCATGTATTCCAAAGTTTCCCAGTTGATTTGCGCATTATGCTTCGTGAGCATATCGAAACACTAATGGTAGGTCATGAACAAATCCTTCTTAAATTCAGTGGTCGCGTTTCAGCGAGTGAAGTAAATTATATTCACTCTCAAAAAGACTTTAAATTAGAATTTATGAAGCGATTCTTTGATCAAGCTTGGGATGAGTTGGAAGCTGATAGTAGTTATGAAAATGATAGTAACGGTGTTATTCATATTATGTCAGCTACTTACAATTACGAAGAATCTCTGATTAAGCTGAATAATATTATTAGAATCTATAAAGAACGTTACATTGAATACCATGATGAAGATGAACAACTTGGTAATGAACATTTCTAAACTATTTACATTCCATTTAAATAAAGAGCCATATATAAATTAGATCAAGCTAATTTATATATGGCTCTTTATTTATTTAACTGACTTAAAATACAATAACTGGCATACCATATTCAACTAATTCAAATACTTGCCCCATCATACCCGGCGGTGTGTTAATACATCCTAGTGATCCCGCAGTTTGATAAGCATTTCCTCCGAACGAAGATTGCCATCCAGCATCATGAATACCTTGCGCTTGGTCATCAAATGCAATCCAATACGAAACCGGCTGAACGTAATCTTGTTCTGTAATTGTATTGTATCCAACTAAATCTGTATCTCGTTCCATATTCCAGACTTGATACGCTCCAGGAACTGTTTCAGCACCAATGATTCCTGAAACAATTGGTGTATCGAGCACAAGTTGTCCATCCCTATAAATGAACATCATTTGGTAAGCTATATCCACTTCGACATAATTTTCACCAATATAGTCCCCCATACCATAGCCACTACCACCAATGACCGGTTCTCTAGTAACTTGAGCACCATTATGAATATCTTCAACAATTAAAGCCGCTTCATCATAACGATCAATAAACCATCCATAAGTTCCTGGTTGAACCTGTACTTCACCTTGGTATGTACTATTAAACCATCGTGGTAAGAATAAACCTGCATACTGTTCATTTAAGGATAAAATATATTCTTCAACTGCTTCTTGATCCACTTGTGGGTTATTTTCCTCATCCAGATAAATCCAAGATACAATTTGATCTTGAGGTATCTTCACTGAATTCCCATCAATTTCTAAAGTGATCGATGTACCTTTCATTGTTTCAATAGTATCTGCTCGTTGAATCAGGCTGTCACTTTCAGTTAATTCCTTAGGTTTAACATAAGCCTCTTCAATATTTAACTGTCCGCTCCCTTTACCAATTGTCTGAATAATAGCTTGAGTTAACGTTTCTTTTGTTACTTGATTTCCATATTCTTCTTGAGAAATATTAATAGTACCATCAGAACTCTTCACTAACATAGCATCGACCGTTGGATCTCGATCGTCATTATTAATTCCTAAACTAGGAACAAGCCCTGCCACAATATCTTCATTGATTTGAATTTGATCTTGTATATTAACAATTTTTTCCCCAGTAAAGAACGCAAATGGCCATATCCAGCCGTTCTGATTATCCAATGACTGAGACATCAACTCATTCACTTCAGCACTTATATCTAGTTGATTTAATTCTATATACCCGATATTATTTTCATTTTCGTTAAAAATCAAAGTACTTGCTTCAATATCTTCTTCTACGGCCTCAGCAGCTCTTTGTGATGTCATCTGACTAACTTCAACAGGCCCTGCATAAGTACTCGGTAAAAAATGTGAATTGAAGTAAAAAGCACCAACAAAATAAATCAGTAAAGTTAAAAGAATTACAATCGCAATAATGACATATCGCTTAGGAAATTGTCTAATTTTATCCAATAAATCCACCTCCTGTATATATTGGATATTATGATTCTGATGCAACTTGGTCTAATACATTTTTAAAGACCTCTACAGGTTGAGCACCTGAAACTGCATATTGATTATTAAATACAAAGAAAGGAACGCCTTGAACTCCAATTGAGCCCGCAGTGGAAATATCTCGTTGAACTTCTTGATGATTCACTTGGTTATCATTTAAAATAGATTTGACCTCATCCAGATTCAGTCCTACTTCAACACTTAACATTTCGATTGTCTCACTATCTTCAAGATTCAATCCATCTACAAAGTGAGCTTTATAGAAACGAGTAAAATACTCATTACCTAAGCCTTTTACTTTAGCGTATTGAAATACTCGGTGTGCGTTCAATGTATTAGCGTACTTTGCATTGTCATAATTAATTGGCAAATCAACTTCTTTAGCCATGTTTTTAACACTTTCCATCATTTGTTGAACTTTCTCATTCGGCATTCCTTTTAATTGTGAAAAAGTCTCGTAATAGTTTAAGTCTGGATTATGCTTTCCAGTAGGATCTAATTGAAAACTATTATATTCTACAGTTACATCATCTTTTCCTTCAAATATATCTAGTGCTTGCCTCAAGTGCTCTTCCGCTATGTAGCAGAACGGACAAACAAAATCAGACCAAATTGTAATTTTCATAGTAATAATCCTCCTAAATGATGTATTCGTACATTAAATATTCTGCTAAACCAGTATCCTCGTAATATAATTCCACTGTATCGACTAATACAAAACCAGTAGATGGATATAATTTCTTCCCTGCTTCATTAACACCGTAAACATCGATTCGAATTGCTTTATAATTATGGGTCTTCCCGTAATCTTGAGCAAACTTAACGAGTTTCTTTGCGATTCCTTTTCCTCTAGCAGTTGGCATAACACCCAGCGCATGAATAGATATAAATTCACCCTCACGAGCTGCTATTTGCCATTCTACACTCTCATAGCCATCTGTATAAGCTTCGTTAATAATCATTCCACCAACTATTGTATTGTCTAATTCATAGACATAATATTGGTTGTTATCAACAGCATCTTGAATCATATTATCATCAGGATATATACCATTGACCCAGCCAGCACCAGAATCCACTTGTCCTGGATATTCTGTCATAATTAAATAATTATCCATTATTTCATCAAAGTCTTTCTTTGTAGCTAACCTTATCGTCATCCATACACCTCTTATTAAGTAATCAGTTAATTAATTATTCCTTAAGTAAATAAAACTACTTATGGATTAATTTACCATAGTATCGGCTTTGATACCATGATAAAGCTTGACTTAAAAGTCTTTTCTAATATATATACCAATATATCATCATTCAAATGTAGTTTGAACAACTCATCTTCTCTAAAGAAGCTATCCTTGTGCGAAAACGAAAGAATTCCACTGACAGCGTGGAATTCATCGCCGCTGTTACTCCAATATGCTTTATTCGTATTTTAATTATAGATAATTCTTCAAATGTATTTTTTCTATTTTATTGTATGTTGCATTAATTCAAATATCTGAAATTATGCTTATGAAAGAGTGAATGGTGAGGAACCACAGTATCAGGACGACTGTATGCACATTAGTACTGGAGATGTAGGCGTTCAAAGACGGTTACCGAACCGTTCTCATTGAAATAAGCACCTAACTTTAACTAATACAAAACGATATGTTCCATATACTGAACTATGAAAAAACGACAGATTATGATTATCTGCCGTTTTTTATGCATATTAATTTTGTAAACTTGCTTGGTAAGTTAGGATTGGCTTACGAGCAGCTGTTGTTTCGTCCAATCTTCTTACTGATGTTAAGTAAGGAGCTTGTTTAACTTTTTCTGGATCTTCCATAATTTCTTTAGCTATATTAATAAACGCATCTGCAATTTGATCTAATTCTCGGATTGATTCTGTTTCGGTTGGTTCAATCATCAGGCATTCCTCTACAATAAGCGGGAAATAGGTCGTAGGTGAATGAATACCATAGTCTAAGAGACGTTTACCAACATCTTTCGCATTCACATTATACTGAGTTTTTTGTTGCTTACAACTCACTACAAACTCATGCATACAGTGCTGAGCAAATGGTACATCATAATAATTTTTGATACGTTCTTTAAGGTAATTTGAGTTTAGGACTGCATCTTTAGAAACTTGAGTCAGACCTTTTGCTCCCATTGTTCTAATATAAGAATATGCACGAACATTGACTCCAAAGTTACCAAAGTTCCCCTTAATTCGACCAATACTTTGAGGGTACTCTGAATTAATCACAAACAGATTGTCTGCCTTTTCAATTCTAGGAACAGGTAAGAAAGGTTCTAAGAACGCCTTTACTCCAATAGGTCCTGACCCTGGTCCTCCACCACCATGAGGTCCAGTAAAAGTCTTATGTAAGTTCAAATGAACCGCATCGAATCCCATTGTTCCAGGATTTGATATCCCCATAATTGCATTGGAATTGGCTCCGTCATAGTAAGCTAAACCACCAGCTTCATGAACAATATCTACAATTTGTTGAATATCTCGCTCATATAGACCAGCAGTATTCGGGTTCGTTAACATTATTCCCGCTGTCTCTTCATTAACTACTTGTTTTAAGGCTACAATATCGATAATTCCTTCACTTGTAGATGGAATTTCAATTGATTCGTAACCAGCAACTGTTGCGGTTGCTGGATTTGTTCCATGGGCTGAATCGGGAACAATTATATTCTTACGCTGTGCGCCTTCACCATTTGCTTCATGGAATGCTTTAAACATTAAAATCGCAGCGAGTTCTCCATGGGCACCTGCAGCAGGTTGTAAGGAAATACTATCCATTCCCGTAATTTCTGCAAGATGGTCTTGTAAGTTATATAACAATTCCAGGGCGCCTTGAGCCGTTTCCATTTCTTGTTGTGGATGAATCTGACTGAATCCATCTAACGCTGCAATCGTTTCATTCACTTTTGGATTATACTTCATCGTACATGATCCAAGTGGATAAGGTCCTGATTCAATTCCAAAGTTTTTAGTCGACAAAGCTGTATAATGTCTTACTAATTGTAGTTCCGACACTTCTGGTAATTTCGCATCATCCTGACGAATTAAGTACTCTGGCAAGTCTTTTGTTAAATCATGCGTTGGTACGTCATTTTCAGGGAGATCATAGCTGACATGGCCTGGCTGTGAAATTTCAAAGATTAAATCATTGTATTCTTTAAGCATGGCCATTCACCTCCACTAAACTTGATACAAACGCATCAATTTCTTCTTTTGTACGTTTCTCAGTCGCACATAGTAAATATGAATTCACTACGCCGGTTGAATCAGATGCATCATAACCACCAATAAAGCCTTTTTGATGAAGTGCGATATTAACCTCTTTGACAGATTGTTCTAACTGAACAACAAACTCATTAAAGAACGGTGACTTATTCAATACTTTAAATCCTTTTGCTTCTAATTGAGCTTTTAAATAATGGGATTTATTAATATTTTGTCTTGCCATTTCCACAATTCCTTCTCGGCCTAAAGCAGACATAGCAATCGCAGATGCGAGTGCGTATAATGCTTGGTTAGAACTATAGTTACTCGTTGCTTTCTCCCGACGTATATGTTGCTCACGTGTAGCTAAAGTCATAACAAAGCCGCGTTGACCGTTTTCATCATTTGTTTGTCCAACAATACGGCTAGGAATTTTACGCATAAGTTTTTTAGTTGTAGCAAAGTAACCACAGTGTGGTCCCCCGTAAGACATTGGTACTCCAAACGGCTGAACATCCCCAACAACAATGTCAGCACCTAAGTTACCCGGTGCTTCTAAGACACCTAAAGCTAACGGGTTAGCAGATACAATTAATAACGCTTTTGTGTGACTCATTGTTTCTTTTATTTCTTTAAGATCTTCAATTGAACCTAAAAAATTAGGGTATTGAATAATCACTGCTGCTACTGAATCATCTAATTGCTCTTTAAGTTGATTGATATCTGTCGTATCATTATTTAAAGATATTTCTTCGATATCGTATTCCTTACCAAAACCATACGTTTTTAAGGTGTCAATCCCTTGCGGATTCACTCCTTTAGAAATTAAGATTTTTGATGATTTTCTGACAGATCCAATTGCTAAGTTAGCTGCTTCAGCAATTGCATTATAACCATCATACATACCACAGTTAGACACTTCCATTTGAGTTAGTTCACAAATCATTGACTGCCACTCAAATAAAGCTTGTAACTCCCCTTGACTAATCTCAGGTTGATACGGAACATATGCAGTTAAAAATTCTTGTCTTGATATAATGGGTTGAACAATTGATGGGATGTAATGATCATAAGTTCCTGCTCCAATAAAATACGGCACTTGAGTCGCATTTGTATTCTTACCAGCTAATTGTCTAGTATGCTTAAGTAATTCAAGTTCACTCAACTCTTTTGGTAAGTTCATAACTTCCTTCGTTCTTACTGCTTGTGGAACATCTTCATACAATTCATCAACGGATGTAACTCCAATAGTATCCAACATTTTCTTTCTGTCTTCCTCTGTATGAGGCAGATAACGAAACTTTTTCAAATAATTCATCCTTTCACATTAAAGAGCATTGTTTATGCTCTACTGTATATGGTATAAATTTTAATCTTTATTAATAAACACAGTGTACTCTTCTAATGATATTAAGTGCGATGTATCTACAGCATTTTCACTTGTCATCTCACAAATCCACCCGATTTCGTATGGGTCTTCATTTACATTCTCAGGTTCATCTTCGAGTGTTTCGTTAACTAATGTAACTGTTCCTGCGATAGGTGCATAGATTTCTGATGTTGATTTAACTGATTCAATATTTGCAAAAGACTCTTCTAAGTCATATGTTTCGTCCATTTCTGGTACTTCTACATAGACAATGTCACCTAATTGTTCCACTGCATAATCAGTAATACCAATACGTACCTTGTTGTCATCTAATAATTGAACCCACTCATGATCTTCTGTATAAAATAATTTATTCTTTTCCATTATTAATTCCCCCTATTATTTATTTTTTAACCAATCTTTTTTAGTAATTATTGCTGGTATCCGCTTATTTCGTATTTCAATAAAGAAATTATTGTTTAATTTAGCATATGGTTTTCTTATTTGAACAAAGCCAAGTGCTTTCTTCAAGGTTGGAGATTTCGTTCCAGATGTCACCTCACCGATAATTTCGGTACTATCTTCTGTTTCATAGATTTTGTAGCCTTGGCGAGCAATTCCTTTTCCAAGTAGTTCAAAACCACGAGACATGAAGCGTTTCGGATCGTTTTTTACTTTTTCTAATGCCTCTTTACCAATAAAGTTCTCTTTATTAAAGTCCACAGCGAATGAGATTCCGCCTTCAATCGGAGTGATTTCTTCACTTAAATCATTCCCGTATAATGCCATACCCGCTTCAAGGCGCAATGTGTCCCTTGCTCCTAACCCACATTCTTTTAGGCCATAACGCTCGCCCACTTCAAGCAATGTCTTCCACACTGTAGTTGTTTGGTTCCAAGGTATATATAATTCATAACCTAATTCACCAGTGTACCCTGTTTTGGAGATATGTACAGATCCCACCCCAGCAACTGTTTGATTTTGTAGAATCTGATAATAACCTAATTCAGTCGCTGCCCCATCCGTGATTTCTTTTAAGACTGCGTCAGATTGAGGTCCTTGTACAGCAATCAGACCATATTCGTTTGATTGATCAATAATTTCTACAACACCATCTGTATTATGATTATTCAACCAAGCCAATACTTTATCTTTATTTCCCGCATTAGGTGTAACGAATAATTGATTATGATCGATATAATAATAAATCAAATCATCTAAAGTATACCCATCTTCATTCACGATGGCTGTATATTGAGCACCATTTAGTTTATTTTTTAGTGTATCATTCGTGATAATTTGATTAAACCATTCAAGTACGGTAGGACCGGTAATTAATATCTCACCCATATGTGATACTTCAAAGATACCTACTGCTTGACGCACTGCATCGTGTTCTTCTTGTATCTTAGTAAACTGGATAGGTAAAGCCCATCCTCCAAAGTCAGTCAACTTCAATCCCTTATCTATGTAATAATCATAGAGTGGTGTTTGTTTTAATTCTTGTTCGACCATTGTTAATTACATACCTCCTCTTTAATATTTAAGTTTTCATTTCACTAGCTTACAACCTTATAAACATTGATTTGTAACCGTTAAATCGACAAAGCTTTTATTCAATAAGTTTCACAATTTTCTTTTGTATTTATATAAAGTCTACACAATATATTAGAGAAAAAACGTTGCACTTCTTATTTCTAATTATAGTATATCTAACTTTCAAATGACTAACAATAAAGTAATTGAAAGCTACTAAACTTGATAATGTACGTGTTTAGGATTAATATGAACTAAGAAAGAATTAACCGTAGGAGGGATACATATGTTAGAAAAATTACTAACTAAAATAGAAGAAAATAAAGATAAGATGATTGATATTCGTCGTTTCCTGCACGAAAATCCAGAACTATCTTTTGAAGAAGTGAATACATCTAAATATATCGCTGATTTTTATAAAGATAAAGATGTTGATGTTCAAACTAATGTAGGAAACCATGGAGTTAAAGTTACAATTGACTCTGGTAAACCTGGCAAAACATTAGCTTTACGTGCTGACTTCGACGCATTACCTATTGAGGAAGCAACAGGTCTACCTTTTGCTTCTAAAAATCCTGGTGTGATGCATGCTTGTGGACATGATGCTCATACGGCATACATGCTTATACTAGCAGATGCTCTTATCGAAATGAAAGATCAATTCGAAGGTAAAATTGTTATCATTCATCAAGATGCTGAGGAGGTTCCACCTGGTGGAGCAATTGGTATGATTAAAGATGGTGTCTTAGACGGCGTTGATAATGTCTATGGTATTCACGTTATGTCTAACAAACCTTACGGAGAAATTCATTATGTTCCTGGTGAGGCCCAAAGTGGTCGTGCAAAATTTGTCCTTAAAGTCCAAGGTGTTGGTGGACATGGTTCAAGTCCTCACGAAGCAAACGATGCAATTGTTGCGGCAAGTTACTTTGTTACTGCTATTCAAACTGTTGTATCTCGCCGACTTAACCCGTTCGAGACAGGTGTTGTTACAATTGGTTCTTTTGATGGTAAAGGTTCATTTAATGCCATTAAAGACTCAGTTGTTTTAGAAGGTGATGTACGTGCTATGTCCGAAAATGTTCGGAAAAAAATTGAAGAAGAAGTAACACGTATCGTCAAAGGCCTTGAAGTCATGTATGACGTAACTTGTGAGTTAGATTACGCTAACGACTATCCTGTCCTTTTTAATAATCTTGAATTAACAGAACATATTGGTAAAGTACTAACCAATGCTAACATCAATGATGTTACAGAAGTTTTAAAAGCAGGTCCTATGTCACCATCAGAAGACTTTGCTTATTATGCAAAAGAAGTTCCTAGTTCATTCTTTTACGTGGGTGCGGCTCCTGTGGATAAAGAAGCATTTCCGCATCACCATCCAAAATTCGATATTGAAGAAGGTTCAATGATGATTGCGGCAAAAGCTATGGCTACTTTAGTAGCAGATTACTTTGATAATGAATAAGGAAGTAGGAATGACTATATGATTACAGGTGTAGAAATTGATTTCGTTGTTGAAGACTCCCTAAAAGCTTTAGAACAGTATCAAGCTATCTTCGCAGATGCTTTAGATGTTGTCGAGAAGACAAGCTTTCCAACTGGCTTAAATGAAGCGGTATTCACATTATATGGCACTCGTTTTCATCTATTAGATGCTAACCCTGAATACGAATTATTTGCTCCAACTGAAGAAGACCCAAAAACTTTATGGTTCAATATTATGGTTGCTGATATTAAAAGTACATATCAACGCGCTATGGATAATGGCGCTTCTGTCATTCAAGAGCTTTCTCATCTGCCAGAGATGGGTGTAACAAATGCAATGTTCCTAGATCAGTCTAATTATATTTGGATGTTACATGAAATCCACGAAGAAATTAGTTTTGAAAAACGTGAACAGTTCTTTAAAGATGAATTCAATTTAGATTAATACTTTAACAAAAAAACACCCCTTACTACTCCAATGACAATTGTCCTGATGAGTAAGGGGTGTTTTATTTTAAACCAGATTAGAGAGTCATTAGGGAATTCACGTAGGAAAAAAACGAACGACTGTAATTGAATCTGTATGAACGAGCAATGGGTTACAGTTTCAATAGATAGTCGAATGTCAAGCTCCTTAGTGGAAATATGCGAGACCATTACGCTTTTATACTCTCTATTTTACATTGATTTTTTAATCGAAATTGTCTGAATCTGTCATAAGCTGCTGCCTTTCTTCCATATTGGCATTCTTCACTTCCCAGTGAACAACAAAACTCAGTACAATTCTTAATATTACGACAACAGTTAAAACAATTAATTCTTGAAAATCACGAATCACCACAGTCTTAATGACCTCTGCCCCAAGCTTAAACTGTAAACTCAAAGCTAATACTTCACCTAACGTAATCGTGATGGCTTTATCATGAAAGTTAAAACCAGATTTAAGAAATATCCACAAGACCTTTAAACTTCCCAAAAAAATAATGAAAATTCCAATTAATTCTAAAACATGTATAATTGGCGGACTCACAATTTGAATCAATTCTTCTAAAAACACTGATTCACAACTCCTTTCTACTTTTAATTTAATTTAATTTTAACTATAAAATGAGCAAAGCGCAAAAGAAAGATTAATTTGACAAATAGGAAGGAGGTTCTTAAAATGAAGTTAGATTATAAGATATTAATAAAATTATATTATTTATCAATTTAAAATGAGGTATGTAACAAATGGAATATATTAAAATATTCGGTCCTAATCATTTATTTTATTTTATTGTTTTGATTATCTTCACAGCTTTATTATTTACAAATCAAACTTATATCAGAAAACACAGCAATACTATCTCAAAAGTTATTGTCGTAATTTCTATACTTCAACAATTCTTATTGTACGGCTCTTATGCCTTACTCGGTGAGTTTACATTGCAAGAATCACTTCCATTCCACATTAGTCGAATTAATACGATACTTGGTATTATCTTTTTATTTACCAAATCCAAAACTTTATTCAATATAGTAGCCTATTTTTCTGTATTTGCTTGGTTAAGCTTTATAGTTCCAGCAAATATCGAACCAATTACTCATCCTAGAGGCGTTAGTTTTTTAACAAATCATGTTATTACATTACTTCTCCCTTTTTATGGCATGATTGCTTACGGTTACAAAGTTCAAGCTTCTGCTCGTAAAACAGTCATCGGTTGGTTTTTATTATACTTTATTTTTGTTGCCTTTTTTAACCCTTTAGTTAATGGAAATTATTTTTATTTAAGAGACAAACCGATTTTCGCTTCTTTGCCTAATATCATTTATTATCCGGGTGCCATTGTTGTTTCTATCATATTATTTTTTATCATAGAACAGATTTACCGATTTGTTAACCATTCGTTTATAAATAATAAAACAGACGAACGTGTTCAGTGAAGAACACGTTCGTCTGTTTTTTCTTATTTCGATACTTTATCTAACCATACTTTTGCTTGCATAACTGTATCGCCATTTAATTCATGAGAATTCACCCAAAATTTAGTCACATCTGCACCACGTTTTTCAAATATATCAATAACATTTTCACTATCATGTAGTGGAACAATTGGATCATTTTTACCCATCGATAAGTAGACAGATACATCTTTCATGTTTTTAATGTTTTGAGATACATCAACTGGATACATTGGTGCAAATAATGCACCTTTGTTAATTTGACTGTCTTCTCTTAGCAAGATGTTTAGTGCAATATTTGACCCATTAGAAAACCCTACAAAGATTGCATCATCTAATTTAAAATTATATTCTTCACTCGATTCAACGATAAATTTATGTAATGCTTCCCCGCGTTGGTTTAAATCATCTATATCGTATCGCCCTTCGCCTTGACGTTTGAAATAACGTAACATTCCGTTCTCATTCACATCACCGCGGATTGATAAAACTGTTGCTTCAGAATCTAACACTTCACCAAGTGGTAATAAGTTAGTCTCATCGCCACCTGTACCATGAAGTAAGATAAATACTGGATGATCTGCTTTACCTTCTTTAAATATATGTTGCATAAATTATTAACTCCTTCTAATCTGGTCGTATTAAGTCGAATTGATCGCCTAATTTAGCGTAATCAGCACCAGCTAAACGGCTCACTGGTTTTAACTTGTCTGCAATAATATAACCGGTTTCTTCATCATAAATCTTCCCTGCAAGATGGAAACCAACAACTTCTAAAACGATCAAGTCAGCGACTATAAGTTCTTCTGAGTTCTTTATTTCCATAGCATTGTATAGAGTTGTTTCATAACGGACTGCAGCTTCTCTAATCCCCGGTGTTCCAATGATATTCGATTCAACTAAATTAAAATTTGACACCTTTAATTCACTTTCATCTGCCGGTAAAGTAGCTGAAGTTTTATTCGCTTCTTTGACTATATCCTCATCAACTATATGAACTGTTGCTTCTTGTTTAGCAAGAATATTTCTTGATGTATCTTTCAATTCCCCATTCGATCGTTGGATTGCAATCGAAAGTAATGGTGGATCATTTGAGACAATATTAAAATAGCTGAACGGTGCTATATTAATGACTTCATCTGATTGTGTCATCACCAAGGCAATAGGTCTAGGTATAACAGTGCCAGCTAATTTCTTTTTCTTGTCTTTTGAAGACAAGTTATCTGCGTTAAAATAATGCATAATCCCTCCTACAATTCGACTTTTGGTAGTGTACTTTCAATTTCTTCCCGTTGACTTTCATATTGTTCAGGAAGCATTAACTTTTGTCCGAGTGTTTCAATTGGCTCATCAACTGCAAATCCTGGGCCGTCAGTTGCGTATTCATATAATACATGCCCTTTTTCACGCATATATATTGCTTTAAAGTAGTTTCGATCCTTTACCTCAGTCACTCGATGCCCTTGGCTTTCAAGGTATTCTTGCCACTCAAGTTGTCTAGCGTCATCAGGCATTGACCAAGCAATATGATGAACTGTTCCTACACCATCTCTACCTCTTTGTGGTGCTACTCGAGGTATAACGATATGATGACGTTCTTCACCATCAGTTTCTAAATGATAGAAATCAGTTGTTGAATCTAGTTCATTTAAACCTAATTCTTTTCTCAGTGTATCATGCGTTTCTTCAGGTTTAGCAGAAAGCAATTCTACCCCATAAAAGCCAATAATGTCATTACTGTCTTTCACTTTATCTGTTTCAACGATAGCTAAACGTAATGTATGATTATCCTCAAAAATAATTCCGTCTTGGCCAAACATATTCGATTCATTGAAATCAATATTATGTGTCTTTAAGTGGTTCTTCCAGTGATTCAATGACCCACTAGGTACAGAGAATGCGATTCTTCCGACTTGTCCACTCCCTTTTACACCACGATTACGTGTATCCCAAGGGAAAAATGTCAGAACCGTGCCATCATCCATATCTTTATTCGAGAAGTAAAAATGATATGTATTTGTATCATCAAAGTTGACTGTTTGTTTTATTAATTTTAAGCCTAAAACATCACGATAAAAATGCAAGTTTTCTTGCGGTGGTCCAGCAATAGCAGTAATGTGGTGAATGCGTTTGATTGGTTCCATATATTAATCTCTCCTATTTAAAATTTAACTGACAAGAAATTATCTTAGTAATAATCTCTTGCCAGTATTTAATTTTAATTATTTGTTACGTGTTGTATCAAACGGACGAACCATTGATTCGATTTCATCTCGTTTTTCTTCTAAGAATGGTGGTAATGATAATTTCTCTCCGAGTGTTTCATAAGGCTCGTCTCCCATGAATCCAGGTCCATCTGTCGAAATTTCGATTAGGATATGTCCAATACGTGCATATAAAGCTTCAAAGAAGAATCGATCAACCCATCCAGAATGACGAATTCCCATTTGGTTATACTTCGCTTCCCATGCTTTGATTGCTTCATGGTCTTCGACTCTAAACGATACGTGATGAACTTCACCGTATCCTTGTACTCCAACAGGTGTTTCTTCATCTTTACGAACGATAACACGTGCACCGTTTCCACCTTCACCCATTTCAAATACAGCAACTGTATCTTCTTCAATGATAGGTTTCATATTATAGATAACTTGTAATAATTGTTTGAAGTCCTCAAAGTAACTTACTGTAATTTCGATTGGGCCTAAACCGTAAATTGCTTTATCAGTTGGTACAGGTCCATTTTGCCAAGGAGTTCCTGCTTCTACACCTTCGTTTGTTTCGTCTGAGAATAGACGGTAGCGTTGTCCATCTTCTTCTTCAAACTCTAAAACCTTTGTCCCAAATAGTTCCGTAATTTCTCCATGTTTAACGTCAAACTCTTTAAAACGATCTGCATAATATTCTATTGCTGCGTCGTTAGGTACACGTAAACCAATTCGAGAAATTGAATTCGATCCGTATGTTCCTGATGGAATATTTGGGAAATCAAAGAATGTTAAGTCCGTTCCTGGTGAACCAAGATCATCAGCAAAGAATGTATGATATGTTTGGATGTCATCTTGGTTGACTGTCTTTTTAACTAGACGCATACCTAGTGTATCTGTAATGAATTTATAGTTTCTTTCTGCGCTATTTGTGATTGCTGTAACGTGGTGGATTCCTTTAAGTTCTGTTTGTGTCATTTATATTTCTCCTTTATTAATTGTCTAAACCGTTCAATTTTTTTAGTAAGTATCGTAATTGTTCAAGTTCTTCATCGTCTAATTTGTCGAATGATTTTGTAATTAATTGAGCGTGTGATGGAAAGATTCTTTCGATCAATTCTTCACCACTTGGTGTTAAAGACGCGTATATAACACGTCTATCTTGTGAATCTACAATCCGTTCAACAAGTCCTTTGTCACATAACTTATCAACTAAGTAAGTTGTACTACTACTAGCAATTAATATTTTTTCTTTAATTTGCTGAATAGGTTGTGGTCCTTTATTAAGTAATAATTCAAGTACTGCAAATTCATTTAAGTTTAACCCGTGTTTTCTTGAGTCTTTTCTGACTATTCTATCTAATATCTCGCTAGTTCGTTGAATACCTACGAACGCTTTTAATGATTCTACGGTTCTGTTCATTATTGCTCCTCCTAAGATTTTGTTCTTATTAAAACATCTCGTTTTCGAATTATATGTTGAAAATTATAAGCGATTTGAAGCATTTAAAATTTTACTTTATATGTTTACATCTCGATTTCGAATTAATAATAACATGAATAAATTTAGAGGTCAAATCTGTTGTTTTTTTATTAATGAATGACGAAGTATTATCTCGACTTCGAAATAATAACATGGATATCATTTGGATGCAAGAGTTATTCTTGATTTTATTTGAATGTCTTCAAATTGACACCCTTCGCTATAATTGATAAATTCAATAGAGAAATAATTAAAGGAGCGGTGAGCGAAGTGACTATGAAACAAACTTTAAAAACAAATATTAATGTAATTCAAAATACAATTGAAAATCATCTGCCTGCTGGAAACGAAAAACCAACGGTGATTGCGGTGACTAAGACCGTTGATGAAGATACGATGCGTGATTTGCACGCTCTTGGAGTAAAACACTTTGGGGAGAACCGCCCGGATGTATTTTTAAAGAAATATGAAAATTTGGTAGATATTAATGAAGATATCCAATGGCACTTTATTGGTAATTTACAAACGAGACAAGTGAAGAAGATTATTAATGATATTGATTATCTCCACTCTCTGGACCGTCTCTCTTTAGCAAAAGAAATTCAAAAACGCGCTGAGCAGCCGGTTAACTGTTTCATTCAAGTTAATGTGAGTGGTGAAGATAGTAAATCTGGTTTCCAACCCGACGCGTTGGCTGACACTTTAAAAGAGTTAGAAGCATATGATAAGTTAAATATCATTGGCCTAATGACAATGGCTCCTATTGATGCCAGCCAAGAGGAAATTCATGAATATTTCCGCTTTTTAAAAGAGTTACAAGTTGAAGTGGAACAAAGTAACTTTACAAATGCTCCTTGTACAGAAGTTAGCATGGGCATGAGCCAAGACTATCCCATCGCTGTTTCAGAAGGAGCTACTTTCATACGTGTAGGTACTGCCTTTTTCAAAGATGCTTTATAAGAAACAAAAAACAACAGTCCGATTTTTTCGAACTGTTGTTTTTGTTTATCAATAATATGGTTGTCCATTCGATTGTGTCCAAAGCACAACTTCTCCTTGAGCCAAACTTTCTTGGACATCGATAATGCGTTGATTCGTACTGCCTCTGAATTGCCTTGTGAGGTCTTTTTTATTAATGTCAAAACGACCATCGACTAGCACATCGATTAATGATAATAGTTCTAACTTATCCTCTGATTCCAACAGTAATTCTTCCCATGTGTAACCCGTCCATGACCAAATATCTTTTGTTTGTTGGTATTTTTCTCGGATTGATCTACATAAAGGGACTACGATATTAGTATTTAACATAGGCTCTCCACCTAGTAATGTTAAGCCTTGGCAGTATGATGCAGCGAGGTCTTCAATGATTCGTTCTTCTAGTTCTTGCGTATAAGGTGTTCCGTAGTTAAAGTTTTGAGCGACACGGTTGTAACAACCCACACAGGCAAAGGGGCAACCACTGACGTAAAGGCTGCATCTGACTCCTTCACCATCCACAAAATTATACGGTTTGTAATCCGCAATCTTACCTAGACTTAAATCTTCAGCTAGCCATTCTTTTGGTTTTGGATTTTTCATTCGAGTACGCTCCTTGAGTCGTTTGCTATTTTCGCTTTCTGATTGCGTTTCAATTTCACAATGCTATCGGGAATGTGTTTCACACGCGCGTTAATTTCTTTATGTCTTCCACGCACCATAGGTCTTTTCTGTGGATTTCCTAAATAACCACAAGTTCTCTTTACTACATCTGAGGTGTCAGGATTCTGATTGCCACATTGTGAACATTTAAAACCGCGTTCGGTCGCTTCAAATTCACCATCAAAGTCACATTCATAACAATGATCAATTGGTGTATTTGTTCCTAAATAACCAACCTTGTCATAAGCAAAGTCCCAAACTGTTTCTAACGCTTTTAAATTTTGGCGCATATTCGGATACTCACAGTAATGAATAAACCCGCCACTACAGTATTGTGGATAATCTTTTTCGAATTCGATTTTCTCAAAAGGGGTTGGATTTTTTCTGACATCATAATGGAAAGAATTCGTATAATAATCTTTATCGGTAATATTAGGAATCGATCCAAATCGTTCTTTATCCATCCGACAGAATCGATCTGTTAAACTCTCTGAAGGAGTGCTGTACACACTGAAGTGATAGCCGTACTGATCACCAAGCTCGTCTGCCTTGGCTTTAAGAGTTTTAATCACATCTAGTGTAAAATCTTTAGCTTCTTTATTCCTTTCCCAATCGGGACCATAAAAAGCAGTTGCCACTTCATATAGACCTATATAGCCTAGTGATACCGTTGCGCGTTTGTTTTTAAATAATTTATCAACGGATTCGTCTTCATTCAATCGCTCACCAAATGCTCCATATTGATATAAGATGGGGGCATTCTCTGGTAAAGCTTCCTTCACTCTTTCAACGCGATATACTAAAGCATCAGTCATAATATCGAGTCTTTCCTCTAATATTGACCAAAACTGCTCTTTGTTCTCGCTAGATTCAATCGCTATTCTCGGTAAATTTAATGTGACAACCCCTAAGTTCATTCGACCGTCATTGACTTCATTTCCATTGTCATCTTTCCATCCTTGCAGAAATGACCGGCACCCCATTGGCACTTTAAAGCTGCCTGTTAACTCAACTAATTTGTCATACATTAGAACATCCGGGTACATTCGTTTAGCAGTACATTCAAGTGCTAACTGTTTGATGTCATAATTCGGATCTGCTTCTTTTAAGTTCACTCCGTCTCTTAAAGTAAAGACAAGTTTAGGGAAAATGGCAGTTCTTCTCTCGCTACCCAAGCCCTCTAATCTAACTTTCAAAATGGCAAATTGGATTTCCCTTTCAATCCATGAAGTCCCTAGACCAAAACCAAGTGTCGTAAAAGGCGTTTGTCCTTGAGAAGTATAAAGTGTATTAATTTCATATTCCAAACTTTGCATCGCATCATAAATATCTTTTTTCGTCTTACTCATCGCAAATGCTTTTTGTTTATCCTCATCTTCAATCCACTCATGCGCCATCTTTAAATTCTTATGATAATTTTTCTCTGCATAAGGAGCTAAAATCTCATCAATTCGGTTTGCACTAGTTCCTCCGTACTGACTACTTGCAACGTTGGCAATGATTTGAGCCATTTGTGCCGTAGCCGTTTGGATCGATTGGGGTGACTCGACTTGGGCATTTCCTATTGTAAATCCTTCATTAAACATTGTTTCAAAATCAATCAAACTACAATTTGTCATCGGTGCATATGGTTGATAGTCCAAATCATGGTAGTGAATTTGTCCTTTTAAATGAGCGTTAGCTACATGAGGAGGAAGCATTTTTAACCCAATTGCTTTAGCCGTGACACCTGCAGTCAAATCTCTTTGTGTATTAAAGACACGACTATCTTTATTCGCATTCTCATTCACTAGTGTACTTTCTTTTGCAGTTAGGGCTTTAATACTTTCATTGATATCGACAGATAACATGCGTTCTTGTTCTCTTTGTACCCGGTAGCTAATGTAAGCTTGGGCAACTTCGTTGTATTCAGAGGCCACTAGTACCTCTTCTGTTACTCGCTGTATTTGATTAATCGTCAATTCTTGACCATATCTAGTAGATAGTTTTGTGATGATGTCTTTAACCAATTCCGATATTTCAGCATCCTCGCTTGAATATACATGAGTAAATGCTTTGTTAATCGCTGCTTTTATCTTATTCGGATTAAAGTTTACAACTCGCCCATCTCGTTTGATAACGATTGTATTTGTTATATTTTCCTTAATACCTTTAAATGTTTGCTCCATTTCCATCCTCCTCCAACACAATATATAGTGTTCACTTAATAATAATAGCACATATATTGTGTTAGTCGAGGAGTTTTTACCGTTTTCATAAATATTATTTATTTAAAATTGTAAGTAACTGCGATGTGAAAGGATTGGAGATGATATTTTTTTGTGCAATAAAACTCTGTCTACGATGATAATGACAGAAATGAACTTAGTCCACGAATGAAACGGGCATGTCTCTAGTTGTCCACGTTTATAGGACCAGTATATAGATGGAATCGAGTACTCGGATTTTTTTCGAATGCGTGTTTAGCCGGAATCTAGCACTCGGATTTTTTTCGAATGCGTGTTTAGTCGTAATCTAGTACTCGGATTTTTTTCGAATACGTGTTTAGCCGGAATCTAGGACTCGAATTGAATTCGAATGCACGTTTAGCCGGAATCTAGCACTCGGATTTTTTTCGAATGCGTGTTTAGTCGTAATCTAGGACTCGAATTGAATTCGAATGCAGGTTTACCCATTTTCCCAACAAAAAAAGAGCTGCAACCACAGCTCCTTCAATCAACACTTATTATTCTATGACTAGCATGTTATTATCATCGAACTTCCAGCTATCACCATATGCAACTTCCCAATAATAACCGTCAAGATCTTGGAAGTAACCACTATACCCGCCCCAATCCGTAGGTTTAGGATATTTCGCGATCGGCCCACCAGCAGACTCAACCAGTTTAACAAATTCATTCACTTCAACTTTAGTTTTAAAGTTGATTGCTAATGTGATTCCACTAAAACCTGTATTAATGACTGGAGGGTTGGTTGGATTTATTTCTTTGGCTAAATCTTCAAGTGAGAATAACTCTAGTTTGGTTCCATCATTATCAAAAAATACAATCGGTGGGTTGTCAGCCTCTTCATAGGTTTTAAAGCCGATATCTTTATAAAATTTCATTGCCCTACCGATATCTTTGACACCTAAAGCAATTAAGTTAATTCGATTCATATTCATGACTCCCTTATTCATTTATTTAAAAAAACGCTTAGGCCTACACAATGATTGTTGTAAACCTAAGCGATAATCAGTTCTATCTGCTTATTCAGCTGTTTTGTCTGGAATATTTGATTCATCTAGGCTCGAAATCTCGACACTTTCGCTACTCTCTTCGCTTTCTTCAATTGTATTGAGTTCCACAATATTCCCGTCAGCATCGACTTCAGCCATGACATAATTTAACGAGTCAGTGTCATCACTATTTCGAACCCAAGCATATAGCCAACTTTCATCTTCGAATCGATATGTTACTTCTGAAGGTTCACCAATTATTTCCTGTAACTCTTCAAACGTATTAAACTCACGATTGTCACTCTCTGCATCTTGCCAAGTTTCAATTTCTTCTAAGGTAATGTTTAATGGCTCAAAGGCCGTCTCATTCACTAACAAGAAATTCACTTCTGTTAAATAAGGCGTAGCAAAGTCCTCTTCTGTTTCTGTACTTTCCACAGAATCTGTCGAAGCTGCCTGTCCACTACTTGCTTCCGCTGCCTTTTCTTCTGAGAAGATTTGTGCATATAGAATAGCTGATTCATCATCATTCATTGAATAATACAATAAGAATTCACTTGCATCTGCATCAAACGTTTCAGCAGGCTCGCCCGCTAATTCAATCACTTCTTCTTTAGTCATATCGGTTGAACCTTCGGAAATGAGCGTCTCAAACGTAGACTTCAATTCATCTAAAGGTGTTTGGGGCAGATCGTCATAGGCTCCAAACCAGCGAATATAATTCACTTTATCCTCTTCAGTTAATTCTACCTGTTCCAGTTCTTCATCACTTGTACTAGAGCTACTTTCTGATGCTGTTATGCTTATTGGGTTGAATAGCATCGCGAATAACATCGCTGCTAAAAAACCTTTATTTCTATGACTCATCTCTATCCATCCTCACTTCAGATTGTTACTTTAGACAAGTATAGCATAGGCCTCGATTTTTCTAAATATTTAAGGTCTTCGCTTATTTATTGTAAAATACCTTGATTGCTTCGTATAAGTAATCTGCTGCACCTTCTGTTATATCTTCATAATATTTCTTGAAACGCTCATCTTGTGTATACATTTGAGCTAGGCCAATGTGTGCTTCTTCAGAGTATAGATCATCTGGCCAAACCATGATTAGCCATTCTTTATGTAATTCAGCAACTCGTTGCCCTTCTGCACTTTCAGGCTTCCCTTCTGGTACGGCATTTACTAAAGCTTCACTGATTTCTTCATTAAGCTTTTCAATACGTTCGTACTGTTCTTGAGTTAAATTACCGAATTTCTTATTCGATTCATCGATGATATTCTCACCGTACTTTTCTCTAATTTCTTCACCGTATTTTTCTTCATTCACTTTAATTTTTTGTTGTTTAAATCCTTCAAATTCTTTTTTAGACATAGTTAAACCCTCCTGGTATATTCTAATAGTTTTTTTGACTGTATTCATCAAATGACCAATACGGTCTTTTTCTGCTTCGAGGTGGCGGTAATGTGTTTCCAACGCTTTAAGACGATCAAATTCTGAGGAATTAATAATCTCATGGATTTCCTCAAGTGTGATGTCAAATTCTCGATAAAACATAATTTGTTGTAGCATTTTCACTTCGTTTTCACTATAAATTCGGTAACCATTCTCGTCGATATAAGCTGGTTTTAATAAATCAATCGCATCATAATGACGCAAAGTCCTTGTACTAATCCCGGCTAGTTTTGCTAATTCTCCAATTGAATAATTCATTTCCTCACCTCTTCATACAGATTACACCTTAACGTTACGTCAAGGTCAAGACATTTTATAATATATTTTCCAAAAAAATAAAAAATCAGCCGGTGCATTAACTTGCACAGGCTGATCATCACTCTATTGGGTTGCTTTTTGATGTTGTAATTCAACTAACTTCTTATTGCGTCTATAGTAAGCTGGAACTAAGGCTAGCACAGCACCCAACCAAGCCATTGGATTGGAAATAACTGGACCGGCAAAGCCGATGAGTCCACTTAGACCAAACGCCGCTATGATTCTCATCGTTAATTCCATCACCCCTGCGACTGTTGGGATAAAACTTTCTCCCAACCCTTGGAGAGTGTAACGAAGGACAAAGAGAATTGCTAGAATCCAATAAAATGGACCGGTTAATTGGAAGAAGTACTGACCATAACTTCTTAGAATTTCTTTTGATGAACTATCTCCAAAGATACTTGTTAACTCACCACCGAAAAGTACTAAAACGACAGTAAAGATTAAAGAAACTGATACTGAAAGAACAAGCACTTGCTTAACGCCTCTTAAGATACGGTCGTATTTTTTAGCACCGAAGTTTTGACCCACATAGGTTGCCATCGACACTCCGAATGACATTAGGACGAATACGACAATTTGATCAATCTTTTGAGCTGCTGAGTATCCTGCAACTGCTTCAGCTCCCAGTGTATTCAAGGCAATTGTTACTGACATTGACCCAATCGCAATAATAGAAGATTGAAACGCCATCGGAAATCCAATTCGGCAATGGTGAATGACTTCATCTTTACGCATTTTAAAATGTCTTGCTTTGACTTTTAATAAATAAACTTTCTTATGAATATAGATTAAACAAATTAAAGAGGCAATTAATTGCGATACCATTGTCGCAGTAGCTACCCCAGTTGCTCCCATATCAAATACTAGGATAAAGACATAGTCCAGGATAATGTTAATTATAACCGCAATGACTAATGCAATCACCGGTGTTCGACTATCTCCTAAAGCTCTCATTAAATTACTTAACATATTGAATAGAATTGTGATTGCCATAAATCCAAAGATAATAATTAAGTAATCATAGGTGTATTGAATAATTTCAGCGGGTGTATTCATTAAATAAAGAATATCCCATAAAAAGTACATACTCAATGCCGTCATAACTAAAACAACCAACGTGGATAATACCCAATTAATTGCTACACTACGACTGACTTTTTCATAATCACGCGCTCCGTACGCTTGAGCCGTTGGAATCGCTGTTCCAGCAGTGAACCCTTGCGAGAAACCAACCACAAAGAACATGACACTCCCTGCTGCACCAATACCTGCCAGAGCATTCACTCCCATTGTTCGACCGACAATAAAAGTATCAACCATGTTATAGAATAATTGAAAAATATTACCTATGATTAAAGGAATTGAAAATAATAAAATTCGCTTTATCGGTGACCCCGATGTCATATCTTTCACACTTATAATCCTCCTACTTTTTAAATTCTTAAGTAAGTATAAGTTAAATAAAAAAAGTATACAATAAAATTAGTTCATCTTCCTTATTAGAACAAAAAAGCACTTTCAGTTAACTGAGAGTGCTCTTGATGATAAAAAGTTGTCATTGTATAAAAAACGAAAGACTTTTTCAAATTTCCGGTGGAAGGCGAAATCCATTTTAGCCGTTGGGTCTCCTTTTTGTCGGAACATGAATTTCCCCTTCCAATATACTTTTTTTCTGAAGTAGAATACTTTAAACTCGTGTTATTAAAATAGCCAATAAATTATATTATTTAAATAGTGATAAAACAGTTAAGCTTATGGAAGTGAGTATGGGAAGGTACCGCATCTACCACCGTATCATTCTCACTAAGGTAAGTGATTTCCGTTTTCTGTTGATTATTTCCAAGCAAATATCCTATCGACTTAAGTACCGTTCTAAAAATAACTTAGTCCGTTCTTCTTTCGGATTTGTAAATAAATCTTCTGGTCTACCTGCTTCCGCAATCACGCCTTGATCCATAAAAACAACTCGGTCAGATACATCACGTGCAAACTCCATTTCATGCGTTACAATAACCATCGTTAAACCATTATCAGCCAAATCTCGCATGACTTTTAAAACTTCCCCAACCATCTCTGGGTCCAGAGCTGATGTCGGTTCATCGAATAAGATCACATCTGGCTCCATAGTTAAAGCCCGAGCAATTCCTACTCGTTGTTTTTGCCCACCAGATAGTTGCTTTGGCTTGGCATTAATATAAGCCGACATCCCCACTTTTTCGAGATAATCTTTCGCAACTCGTTCAGTTTCTAACTTATTTTTATTTAATACTTTTATTGGGCCAACTGTACAATTCTCTAATACAGTCATATTGTTGAATAAGTTAAATGATTGAAATACCATACCAATACGGCTTCGGTAGTTTGTTGCCTTATAAGAACTATCTAATACATTACTTCCACGGTATACAATCTCACCTGAAGTCGGCTCTTCTAATAAGTTAATACAGCGAAGCATTGTTGACTTACCAGAACCAGATGAGCCAATGACAGTCACTACTTCCCCCTCATTCACCGTCAAATTAATATCCTTCAATACTTCATTTTGACCAAATTGCTTACTCAAATGATTTACTTCAATAATTGTTGTCATGCTTACTCACCACTTTCCTTAGGTACCGTAACCTGTACTTGATTGCCTCCAATTAATGCATAACTAGAATCTCCAGCTAAATGTCTTTCCAGTAATTGTAATAACTGAGTTACAATAAAAGTTAGTATATAATAAATAACTGCTGTAACAAAGAAGGTCTCAAAATATCTGTAGTTTTGTCCTGCAATTGTATTTGTTGTAAAGTATAATTCATTCATCGATATAACATTTAATACGGAAGTATCTTTAATGTTTATGACAAATTCATTCCCGATTGATGGCAGTACATTACGGAAGGCTTGTGGCATAACAACATTTTGCATTATTTGCCAGTGACTCATCCCTATCGCTTGTGCTGCTTCATATTGACCTTCATCAACAGATAGAATGCCTCCACGAATCACTTCTGACATATACGCACCTGTGTTAACAGATACAATTAATAATGATGCAGTTAAAGGTGTTATATTCCAATCCCAGAGAATAGCCGTCCCGAAGAAAATAACCATTGCCTGTACAATCATTGGTGTCCCTCTAAAGATAGAGATATAAGCACTCAACAACCACTTGATAAAGCCAACTGCAATTCGCATTACCTTATTTTTGGGAGTTGGAATGGTTCTAACAATCCCAACAAATAAACCAATGATTACCCCAACAATCGTACCGGTTAAAGCAATAAGTAAGGTCATTCCAGCTCCACGGATAAAGTTTTCTCTATTATCCATAAAGATTTGATACATCGTATTTATAAATTCACTCATTTTATTTCACATTCCTTTATGATAATGACGTACAACATAGAAACACTCACCATAACCACAACGTGTTAAGGTGAGCTGAATGAGGTTAATATTATTCTTGATTAGCTGGTTGATTAACAATCGCTTGTTCTAAGAAATCTGCACGCTCATCATCTGTAATAGAAGCTAAAGCCTCATTCACTAGGTCTAATAATTCAGTATTGCCTTTTTTAATACCAATTGCTAAAGTCTTATCCGCAGTGTCTACATCAAAGTTTGGTTCAGGTATTATGTAAGCTAACTCTTCGTTCACTGAAGTCGCTGATTCTGCTTCTGGTACTTCAGAGATATAGCCGTCAATACGACCTGACTCCAGTGCAACACGCATAATCGGGAATGAACGCATCGCTTGTTCTTGTTGAACATCTTGAATTTGTGTAATTAAATCATAGTGGAGTGTACTCAATTGCCCAGTTAAACGCGCTCCTGAAAAATCTTCTAAGCTTGTCGCATTCGCATATTCTGAATCAGCATTTACAACAATTGCAAACTGTAATTCATAATATGGATCTGTAAAGTCAATAGCTTGTGCTCGCTCTTCTGTTGGAGACATACCTGCAACAATTATATCGATACGATCTGACATTAACGCTGGAATTAACCCTTCCCACTCATACTTAGCAACAATCACTTCTCGTCCTAGTGCTTCACCAAGACGGCGAGCAATCTGAACATCATACCCATTAGCAAAATCATTTGAATCAGCAATAGGTAACGCATCATTGGAATCATCTGACTGTGTCCAGTTATAGGGAGGATACGCCCCTTCCATACCGACAATTAATGGTTCATTATCTTGAGCACCAACGTGTGAGGAATTAATTGATGTGACTAGCGGTAACATCACAAGTACTAATAACAATTTGAAAAACTTTTTCATTTGAATACATTCCTTTCTTTTGACAATAAGAGAATCGAAACTTCAAAGCACCTAAAATAATGCTCAAAAAAAGACCACGAACAAAAGGTTCGTGGCCTAAAAACTTGTTTGGCTTCCTTTTGCCCGGTAGTTGATTGCACGTAATAATTAGCAGGGCAGCTAATTAATACAGTGACAAACCTATTATGGCCTGCCCCCAGCGTTTTGCTTCGGCGAATTCCCCTTTCCAGTTTTAACACTGTACTCTTGTCATCCGCGCCTCGCCCAATACCTAGTCTAATTTGATTTTAATCTTATCAAAATCTCATATACTTGTCAACATGGAAGCACTTAATGATTTTATTAGAATTGTCGGAACTAACTCAATCAACTAGAACGATTAGCTCAGATTGTTCTAGCTAATTCAAAAAAAATACCTACTGAAAGACGGAAGTCATTCAGTAGGTATTTTTAAATTTGGCGTAAATTATTATCTGGATTAACAATGAGTTGATGCTCTCGGTACTCTATATCCGAACTTATTAGTTTATAGATTGCCGAAGCAATCGGCACACCCAAGAAAAACCCTGCTGGTCCAAGAATTCCACCACCAATTGTCACAGCGATAAAGGTCCAAATACCAGGTAAGCCTATTGAACCACCAACTACACGTGGATAGATAACATTACTTTCGATTTGTTGTAAAATAATATTGAATAACAGGAAGAACAGGCCTTGTATTGGGTTCTGTACAAAGATTAACAATGTTCCGATGATAGCAGATAATATCGCCCCAACCATTGGGACTAGAGCTAATGCGCCTGATAATGCACCTATCATACCGGCATATGGGAAATTAAATATCATCATTCCAATCGTAACTAAGGAACCATATATAATCGCCTCAATAAGCATACCAGTAATAAAGCCAGAAAATGATTCATTTGTCACCCGCATTATATATCCTAATCGGCGATAACGGTCTTTCTTTAAATAAGCCTTTGCCAACCGTTTTACTTGGTTTTGAAGTTTTTCTTTAGAGAATAATGCATAAATTGCAACGACTAAAATAATGACCAGACGGAATAGTGATGAGGTTAATATTTGAAACGTAGTAAAAGTAGATCCAAGGATATTATTTGCAAAACTCGCAGCATCACGAGCGATATTTTCCCAATTGATATTTAAGTTATTTATTAACGTGTCAATCTCAGGGTAAATTTGTTCCAAATCCTCAATCCATCTTTGAATATAAGTAATCATCAGCGGTAAGTTCTCTAATAAGGTTTGTACCAATGAAATCAATTGCGGAATGATGAGCCATAGCACTAGTACAATTACGATAATAACCGTAATAAGTGCTAACAATATCGAGATTGGACGTCTTAAACGAAGCAAATGTTCGTTATTCGTTTCGGGAAACCAAACCCCCTCATACATCACCATAATTAAATTCAATATATAAGAAAACACAAAACCATAAACAACTGGAGAAATTATATTCCAAAACTCACTTATCCCATAAAATATATGCTGATAATTAAAGATTACTAAAATAAATACAGCACCTAAAATAACATATTTCATGACCATTCGATCTAAACGACCTAATTTATCCATTCATTCCCCCCCTTTATTTGTATATATAATATAACACGATTCTGTTGATTATTTCGTACAGTTTTATTACAAAATGACATTATTTTATCCTTGCCACACGACGAGTAAAATCGACATAATTATAATTGATATAATAATCGATAGTGAATTAATAACAGCTGACAACTCAAAATTTTCACCATACATTCTTGTATACATAGTAGCTACTCCTGATACAGGCGCAAAAGCTAATATCGCTAATGTTTGGCGAATCTCTAAACTAAATGGTAAAAAGAAATAAAGCAACACCGATATTCCTGCAGCGATAATATAACGCATTGATAACGTCTTAAATAAAAGTTGAAAGTGATTGCTATTTACTTTTAAATCCAATGCCACACCAATCATAAACATTGATAAAAATGTATTCCCGTTACCTATGATTTTTGTAACGTCAATGACAAAACTCGGTAATTGAAGAGACAGTAGTGAAAGTATTATCATAACAATATAGGCAATAACCGATGGAGAACTCATCATTGTTCGAAGAATATATACAACATCTATTTTTGCTTCACCATCACGCACTCCTTTAGCCATTCCATAATTTCCGCCAAGTACCATAAAAGCACTACCCGCATCAAACAAGCTTACAGCCAGAATAGCTACTTCTGAGAAGAAAAATGAAATGAACGGTAGCGAGAAATTCCCTATATTATATCCATTCATATTAAGCATTAAAAAGCCTTTTTCAGTAGGTGTCTTCCCCACCCAGTTCGAAAAGAAAATATAAATCCAGTTACACAAGAATCCAACAATACTAATTATAATTAAGGTTGGTGGAAAGCTTAAACCATTTAGATTAGATATAATCGCACTAGGTAAAGTAAGATAAAAAATTAGTTTTGAAATCGTATCAAAATCTCGCTCTCTTACAAAAAGACCTCGTGCCGTTAGGACATTTGCGATAATAATAATAGAAACTAAAACTGATGCTTTAATAATTGTTTCAACCATTGTGACGTCCCTTCTTAATCCGCTATTTCTTTAATCATAGCTTATTACTTCTTAAATTGTTACTTAATTCGATTAGTTTTTTAAATTCACATGTAAATTATTACTCTATTATCACTCGGACCTGTATTTCGCAACCATACTGTTCAGATTGACTCAATCATTTTGAGTAGAAAAACTTTTACAAAAGACATTACTAATCTAACTATTTCTGCTTAAATTTAATAGTTCCATTTATACTCTTTATGATTTAATTCTGCTTGATCAATGAGTAGTAGAAGATAGCTATTTAGGAAACTCACTTCTTCACTTGTGATTGATTCGATTGTTTCTCCATATGATGATACGGTTGCTTCCCATATTTCTGATATATTCCCTGCGAAGAAAGCTAGGTTGAGTTCTTTAGCTAGACTCGTCATATCGTCACTATCTTCATTATTTTGGTTAATATGTTCATTGGCTTTCGTAAAAACTGATTGAATATAACTATTATAGTTTAAGATGTTTGAATCCACTTGCATTGTCTGTTGTGCCCAGTGCTCCACTTCTAATAACACTTGGTGATAGGATCCACCATATTCCCCTATGGTTATCTCACCAATCACACTCGGTTGAACCGAAAATGCACCGGTGGCAATATCTGCTATACTTCCAGTATTATCCTGATATGTATATTGCCCAATATGTTGTGCATGCATATGCCCACTTAATGTGACTGGTATGTGGTGTTCTTCTAGTATC
Source organism: Aerococcaceae bacterium DSM 111021 (assembly GCA_020112395.1). Lineage (NCBI taxonomy): Bacteria > Bacillati > Bacillota > Bacilli > Lactobacillales > Aerococcaceae > Aerococcaceae bacterium DSM 111021. Next base: position 677,731 of record JACCEK010000001.1, read on the forward strand.
TCAGTGAGTCGGTCACTATTCTCCACAACAAATCTTTCCCCAAACTGTTCGATATGAGATATAGAACTATGGTGTAAGACAAAGGTTACTCGAACATCTTCTTCCTTAATTAAGTCTAATCTTTCGCTCAACCAATCAAGTGTCCCGTCACTAAGTCTCCCTTTGGATTCAGGAGGTTGATTATTAAACTCATTCAAGTAAATATTACTATCCAGCATAACTAACCAATGGTCATCTCTAAGTTGAGTTATATAACTTAAACTTGATACATCATGATAAATCGCCTCTTGATAACCGAATGAACTCATCAACTCTTTGAAATCCTGTGGTGTAATTTGTTTATTTCTCACTGCTCTACTCTCAGTAAATGAACTCGCCCATCCATTATGAATATCATGATTACCGGGTATTACATATACTTCTGTACCTAATTGTTCAATTTCCGAGAATATTTCCTGAAGCTCTACTAAGCTCATGTATTCTCCATTAAGCGTCAAGTCTCCCGAAATGATTAAGGCATGAGGCAAGTTGTCAGCATGTTCTATCTGATATGTTAGTGCTTGGAGCCGTTCAGTTGAGTAAAATATTTCAAGTCCTGCACCAGTTGTTTGCATCTCTTGAATTCGAGGCCCTTCCTCATATAAAGTGGGAGACAAATGATGAAGATCAGTAATGACCCACAATCTCAATTCATCCTCAACACTTGATGCCTCAACACTCCTCTCTTGACTCATTCCATACAAAAGACTTATTAAGACACATAATTCTAAAAGCTTCAATATCTTTTTAATCATTAACCCCTCCCTTCAAATAAAGTTCTCAAAAAAAAGACTATGAAAGTATCTCATAGTCTTATTATCCTATATTATTATTTTAATTCAAAACAGAATTAGTTGCTTCAGTTAAATATTTTGTGTCTAGTAACTTACAGACTATGAATGAATTATTTATGAGAGTATTCAAATTCCACGTGATAGATGGGTATCGGTGAACGCCCTGCCTTTTCAAGTGATTGTAATAGTAACATTAACCAACTGAAAGCAAGAACAAAAGCTACGATTTCAAAACCAGTCAAAGTAATATACCAGCCTGTTATATAATAATAAGTAACAGCAAAAAGCATTATACCTAAAACATAAGACGTAATCATAAATTCACGTGATATGTTTGGAACGAGCCACTTTATACCAATAATCATTGCAATAACCATATACACAAGCATAGCGGCTGATTGATTATGATATTCTGGCATGTTCCCAGGTCCATCACTGGGGAAGTAGCCTACTAGTCCTAAACTTATCGCTGTAATCGTGAGTAATATTCGCAAAACTGTTAAACCTCGATGTTTTGGATACATTTTTTTAAGTCCGACAAATAAATAATCGACTAAAGCAATCATCATTAATGCTGATAGAATCAGTGTTAAGTTAAACTGCCAAGAGCCACTTGCTTCTTGTGTTCCTAAAAAACTTAAGTTTCTCTGCCACCACTGCGCTTCACTATTCGTAATCATTGAGATAATCACACCACTTAAAATAACTACGACTAGCAACTTTGTCATTAATGAAGGAGATAGCACCATAACAAAACTAATCATGGCATAATTAATAATTGATAAAAAGATAAATGTAAGTAAAGTTGATAAATAAATATCTAATACAAGTCCCTCAAAAAGCAAACCTAGTAAATAGAAGAAGAACAACATAACTAATGCTATAATAATCGCAAAAGAAAACAATATTGTAGGGAAGTTTCGCCAATAGACATTTTCTAAATTAGCTATTTTTTTCTTTTTTCCAATTATAAAAAAAACTGCGAAAGTTATAATTCCACTGATGGAACCAATTAATAATATAGCACTCGCAACGGATATTCTCCCCACGAGCTGTATAAATAACTGATCTCTCGTGCTAAAAAAGATAAAATAGAAAATGGTTCCAATTATTGCTGGAATTAAGAAAAACCTTAAAGCGAGTTTTTGATGATTACTCGAATGGTTGTCAGTTCTCAATACAAATTCTTGGTTATCTATCATAAGAACTGCTTGATTTAGCTGTTTTAATTCTGATACTTTTTTATTCTTAACGATTATCTTTAAATCTTGTTTGTGTTCATTAGTCATAATTCACCCTTTATTAATATTTTTATTTTAAATATAATCTTATTTCTTTGATTAAGGCTTCTTTTTTAGTATTCTCAAACGTATAAAACGAGCCGAAGTGAATGGTCTCCCCTTTTGTCGTCACTGCTACACCATCAGCAGCTCCATACTTTCCATGGGATAATATACTAATCAAATTCAAACTACTCAGCTTCACCTTGTGCTTTAAAAGATAGTCAGCCAGTTCATCTAAGCCATTTAAAGACTGTTCGCCATTAATCTCAACATGAATTTCTTGATTGGCCGTTTCTTCAAGTTGGCTTTTATTTCCTATCCATAACCCTATCACAAAGTCCCTTATTACGCGTCGTTTTGGAGCGTTGTCACAACTTAAGTCACCTAATAATAAGAAGTCTGGTCCGTATGGATGTGCTTCACTACTACTAAACGTTAAACCATTGTCTGATAAAGCCTTTTGTAAAGTCTCTACCGCCTTTGGCCCTACCCCATGGAGCTTTAATAATCCATCCTTACTAAACACTGAAACTTGTTCTAAACTAGTAACATCAATCGATTTCAATGCATTTGTAGCTGGTTTCCCTATGTTTGGTAAAGCATGTGACATTAAACCATCTCCTTATTATTAACTCTTTATTATATAACTATAGTAATATATAAACCTTCAGACTAAAAGGGAAACCTTCTAGTATTGATGCTGAGTTAAGATAAATAAGAATTAACCCCTTATTTCTGTGAAAACGTTTATGTGATCGTAGTGGAATGAATTCCCCGCTGATACAGAAGTATGCGATATACTCACATATTTTACACAATGAAATTATTTATACATGAGTAAGTTACTTACAAATCAAAAATAAACACGTTAATGATTTTGAATTGTTTATACAACTCAAGTCATTAACGTGTTTAAAAGGGGATCAAATTTAGATATCTCTTTTCAAACCGAGATACATTAACAAGCTAGAAGATTAATCATATTCTACTTGTTTTTCTTTGTATCCATAATAAGCATGTTCAAGTATTTCTTTCATCTCATTCACTAATGCCAACCTTGGATTCACTGGAGTACATTGATCTTCAAAAGCTAAGTAAGCCATTTCTTCAGTCTTACTCATAAACTCTAATTCATCAATGCCTTGATCTTTAAGACTCATTTTAATACCGACACGCTCACCTAAATCATAAACTGCTTGAGCTAAATTCTTTACTCCTTCTTCCGGCGTGTTTGCAGTTAAACCAAGAAGCTTAGCGATCTCTTGATATTTTATATCTGCTTTATAGTAATTATATTTTGGCCAATTTGCTTGCTTAGATGGGCGTGTGCCGTTGTAGCGAATAACAAATGGTAAAAGTATCGCATTCGTACGCCCGTGAACTGTATGGAACATTCCACCAATTTTATGAGCCATTGAATGGTTGATTCCTAGGAAAGCATTACCAAAAGCCATACCTGCCATTGTAGAAGCGTTGTGCATCTTTTCTCGAGCTTCTGGATCGTTGTACTTTACTGATGCTTCTAAGTACTCAAATGCAAGTTTAATCGCCTGTAAAGCGAGTCCGTCAGTGAAGTCATTAGCCATAACTGACACATATGCTTCAATTGCATGTGTTAATACATCCATCCCTGTATCTGCTGTGACGAAGTCTGGAACCGTTTCAACTAAAGCAGGGTCAACAATCGCAATCGTTGGTAGTAATGAATAATCTGCTAAAGGGTATTTCATATTATTTTTCTTGTCTGAGATAACCGCAAATGGTGTTACTTCAGCTCCTGTTCCAGAAGTTGTAGGTATCCCAACGTATTTTGCTTTGGCACCCAGTTCTGGGAACTTAACTGCTCGTTTTCGAATATCTAAGAATTTTTGAACTAAATCTCTAAAGTCCACTTCTGGTTGTTCATAGAAGAGCCACATTACTTTGGCCGCATCCATAACTGATCCACCACCTAAGGCTACAATCGTATCGGGTTGGAACTGTCTCATCGCTTCCGCACCTGTTCTTACTGTTGTAATATCTGGATCTGGTTCAACATTATGGAATATCTGATAGTTTACTTTGTTTGAACGTGCCTCTAGTTGATCTATTATTCGTTGCGTGAAGCCTAACTTCATCATCGATTCATCAGTAACAATCATGACACGTTCTACATCTTCCATCGTTTGTAAGTATTGGATTGAGTCACGTTCGAAATAGATTTTTGATGGAACTTTAAACCATTGCATATTATTTCGACGTCTCCCTACTGTTTTTATATTTAATAAATTCAATGCTCCGACATTTCCACCAACTGAGTTACGTCCATATGAACCACACCCTAATGTCAGTGAAGGAATGAATGCATTGTATACATCCCCAATTCCTCCAAATGTTGATGGTGAGTTCCATATAACTCGAATAGCTTTTACTTGTCGACCAAATTCTTTTGCTAACTCTTTGTCTTGTGTGTGGATGGCTGCTGAATGTCCTAGACCATAAAACTCAACCATTTGAGCTGCTTTTTCTATTCCGTCATCTGTAGACTCTGCTTTTAGCAAAGCAAGAACTGGTGATAGTTTTTCTCGTGTTAGTGGCTCATTTGGCCCTACTTCTGAAACTTCAGCGACTAGGATATTCGTCTCTTTAGGTACTGTAAAACCAGCTTGTTCAGCAATCCATGTGGCAGGTTTACCAACAATGGCACTATTTAACTTCGCTCCTGCACAGTTTTCACTGTTTGCTTTTGCTCCAAAACAGAACTCTTCCAACATCACTTTTTCTTTTGAGTTAACGATATATGCATGATAACTTAGCATCTCTTCTTTGAATTCTTTATAAATCTCTTTGTCAACAATCGCTGCTTGTTCCGATGCACAAACCATACCATTATCAAACGATTTACTTAATACAATGTCATAAACTGCTTGTTTTACATTGGCTGTTTTTTCTACATAAGCTGGAACATTTCCTGCTCCAACTCCTAAAGCTGGCTTTCCACATGAGTATGCTGCTTTAACCATCGCATTCCCGCCTGTTGCTAAGATTGTAGCGATACCATCATGATTCATTAAAGCATCGGTTGCTGCTAACGATGGTTCGGTTATCCATTGAATACAATTTTCAGGAGCACCTGCTTCGACCGCTGCGTCACGTACTATTCGTGCTGCATGAGCTGATGATTCTAATGCTGCAGGATGGAATGAGAAAATAATTGGATTACGTGTTTTTAAAGCGATAAGTGCTTTGAAAATAGTTGTTGATGTTGGGTTTGTAGTTGGTGTGATTGCGCAGATAACACCGACTGGTTCCGCAATTTCAGTTATACCAGTGACAGGATCATCACTAATAACACCCACTGTTTTCATATTACGCATGTAGTTTACAACATGTTCACAAGCAAATAAATTTTTCGTTGCTTTATCTTCAAATACTCCCCGACCTGTTTCTTCTGCTGCATGCCTCGCTAACACCCCATGTTGATCCAATGCTGCTACCGATGCTTTTGCAACAATATAATCAATCTGCTCTTGGTTAAAATCTTTAAATGTCTCTAGAGCTTTCAAACCGTTTTCAACTAAATTATTAATCGTATTACCTAAACCTTGTACTACTTCTTTTTCAATCAGTTCAGTCATTTTAATGCTCCCCTTTGCTTTCTTTATACTTACATGTTACCTTTTTCACAAATGGATGTAAAGAGTTTTTACAATACAAATTGTTACACATCATTGTTTTACCAACATATAATACAGTTTTTAATTCTGTTTCATTATCCATCCCTTATATCATGTGATTGTGTGAGCATTGTTTTGATCTGTTATATAACAACATTGTTTTAATTATTATTACATTTGGATATCTTCGTAAAACTAGAAAATAGAAAATCGTCAGCACCATAAGATATCAATATACATTCAAGCTACTAAGAGGAAAAATTTAATCACAAAAAAAGCGTAACACTCTCTGTCAGTGCTACGCTTTCTATAGTAAAACCTATTTAATCATCTAGATAACCTTTGTAACGCTCTGTTCTCAGTAATCGCTTCGCATTCTCAACCCGCTCGACTGAAGGCGGCTCTACCCCTTTTAAGCGATAAGGTATACCAAGTGCTTCGTATTTATACACACCTAGCTTGTGATATGGTAGAACTTCAAATTTACGCACATTACTTAGTGTTTCAACATAATCCCCCAACCTAATCAAATACTCATCATAGTCGGTTCGAGTTGGTACCAAGACGTGGCGAATCCATACAGGTACATTCAATTCTGAGAGTAACTCAGCCATCTGCATGATATTTTCATTACGAACGCCAGTCAATTTCGCATGACCTTTTGGATCGATATGCTTAATATCAAACAGAAATAAATCAGTGTAATTCATTAGCTCTTCAAATTGTGAACGGAATGGCTCCTCTAAAGTAAAAGGTGCTCCACATGTATCAATGGTTGTATGAACACCATTTTCTCGACAGATTTTGAAATACTCAATTAAAAATTCAATCTGAAGTAATGGTTCCCCTCCACTTACAGTTACGCCACCGCTACTTCCCCAAAAAGAGCGATATTGAACTGCTTCATCAAATAATTGTTGAGGTGTGTATTGAGTACCGCCTCGCATATTCCACGTATCTGGGTTATGACAAAACTGACAACGGAGACGGCATCCTTGCATAAAAGAGATAAATCGTATCCCAGGACCGTCAACCGATCCAAAACTCTCAGTCGAATGAACATTCCCTATTATTGGTGTTTTAACTTCTGACAAGATGTATTCCCCTTTCAACAAGAATTTTAACTCCTAACTAATTACATTGAACTGTGCATTGTACGGTTAATAACATCCATTTGTTGTTCTCTCGTTAACTTAATAAAGTTTACGGCATAACCAGAAACTCGAATTGTTAGTTGAGGGTATTCTTCTGGTCGTTCCATTGCATCTAATAACGTTTCGCGGTTAAAAACGTTAACGTTTAAGTGGTGTCCACCTTCTTTAACATACCCGTCCAACATATTCACTAAGTTATCTTGTTGAATATCTTCATCTTTACCTAATGCTTTTGGAATGATTGAGAATGTGTTTGATATTCCATCTAAAGCATATTCGTAAGGTAATTTAGCTACAGACAATAAACTTGCTAAGGCACCATGAGTATCACGACCATGCATTGGGTTTGCTCCAGGTGCAAACGGCTCACCTTTACGGCGCCCATCAGGTGTGTTACCTGTCTTCTTACCATACACTACGTTAGACGTTATTGTTAAGATTGATGTCGTATGCATTGCATCACGGTATGTAGGATGTTTCTTCACTTTATTCATGAATGCTTTAAGTAAATCAATTCCAATTTGATCCGCACGTTTATCATTATTACCATATTGTGGGAAATCACCTTCGATTTCGTAATCTACTACTAGACCATTTTCATCACGAATTGTTTTCACTTTCGCATATTTGATTGCTGATAATGCATCGATGGCCACTGAGAATCCGGCAATACCTGTTGCCATTGTCCGTTTTACATTTGTATCGTGTAAAGCCATCTCGATACTTTCATAACTGTATTTATCATGCATGTAGTGAATGATATTTAGTGAATTAATATACAATCCAGCTAACCATTCTAACATGTCATCGTATCTTTCCATGACATCATCGTACTCTAAGTATTCCGATGTAATTGCTTGATATTTTGGCCCAACCTGTGCCTTAGACATCTCATCTACTCCACCGTTAATAGCGTAAAGTAGAGCTTTTGCTAAGTTTGCACGCGCTCCAAAGAATTGCATTTGTTTTCCGACTTCCATAGCAGACACACAACATGCAATCGCATAGTCATCACCATAGATAGGACGCATAATATCATCGTTCTCATATTGGATAGCTGATGTATCAATCGACATTTTCGCTACAAAACGCTTAAAGTGTGTTGGTAAACTTGGCGACCATAACACTGTTAAGTTTGGTTCTGGTGCTGGTCCTAAATTTGATAACGTATGTAAGAATCTAAATGAACTCTTCGTTACTAACGGGCGCCCATCGATTCCAACACCTCCAATTGATTCTGTTACCCAAGTTGGATCTCCGGAGAATAATTGATTGTAATCGGGTGTACGTGCGAATTTCACTAAACGTAACTTCATAATGAAGTGATCTACTAATTCTTGTGCTTCTTTTTCCGTTAAAGCTCCAGTTTGTAGGTCACGTTCAATATAGATATCTAAGAACGTTGACGTACGACCTAACGACATTGCTGCTCCGTTTTGTTCTTTAATTGCAGCTAAATAACCTAAGTATAACCATTGGAAAGCTTCTTGAGCATTTTGTGCTGGGCGTGTTAAATCAAAACCATAAATATTACCTAATTCAATTAAGTCTTGTAAAGCACGGTACTGTTGACTTACTTCTTCACGTAAACGCATCACATCTTCATTCATTTGGCCATTTCCGATATTCGCAAAGTCATTTTGTTTTTCTTTCATTAAGCGGTTCACACCGTATAAAGCAACACGTCGATAATCTCCAATAATACGTCCTCGACCATATGCATCAGGAAGTCCAGTAATAACACCTGACTTACGAGCTGCACGCATCTCTGGTGTGTAAGCATCGAATACACCTTGATTATGTGTCTTACGGTATTTTGTAAAAACATGTTCAATTTCTGAATCGATTTTGTAACCGTAGGCTTCTGCTGATTGGACAGACATACGAATTCCACCAAATGGTTGTAAACTACGTTTAAATGGTTTCTCTGTTTGTACGCCCACAATTTTTTCGATGTCTTTATTCAAGTAACCTGCATCATGTGATGTAATCGTTGATACTACTTTCGTATCCATATCAAGGACTCCACCTGCGTCACGCTCTTGTTTAGTCAGTTCCATGACTTGATCCCATAATTGAAAAGTCTCAATTGTTGCGCCTTCTAAGAAAGTATCATCACCTTCATAAAGTGTATAGTTCTCTTGAATAAAATCTCTAACATCAATTGCTTCCTGCCACTTTGTTCCAATAAATCCTTCCCAAGGATTTAAATTTGCTCTTTCTTTTTCTACTTGTTCCATGGTTATCCCCTCCATATTATATCAAAACAACATTATTACTTGTGAATCATTACACATTTATGATAAACTATTTTTATACCTAAATCAATCCTTTATAAGTATTATTTATTAACTTTGTTCTTTTTATCAAAAAAAGCCCTGTTATCTTAACAGAACTTAATTCGTAGTAAATATTTACTTATTTATTTATTCACTTGGAATACCTAAAGCAATACGAGCAAATCGAGAGATGCGAGATAAATCCCAATGCGGTTCAAAGACAACTTTTATATCGATTTCAGTAATTTTATCAAAGTTAGCTAATTGATATCTCACGTCACTATCAATGAAGTCTGCTAAAGGACAACCGGCAGTTGTTAAAGTCATTATGACTTCAACCTTCCCTGCTTCATCCATATCTACTTCATATATTAGGCCTAAGTTCGCAATATCTATGCCTAACTCTGGATCGATGACTCCTGTTAATTGCTCTAGTAATTCTTCTTCGTACTTTAATGCTTCGTTTTTGAATAGAATACCAAATTCTTCATTCATAAAAGATGTTCCTTTCGTTTAAATAATATATTTATTTTATTCATATTGCTTTTGAAGTTTTTGTTCGCTAGTATTATATAATATAGTACGTTTAGTTTATACATAAATAGATTTAATATCAATCGAATTTTATAAGGAGTAAGAAAATGGAAAATCAAGTGGACCTTAATCAACCTGTGAAACATGTCCTTGATTCACACCCTGAACTTCTCGACATACTTGTCGATCTAGGCTTTAAACCTTTAGCTAATCCAGCTATGAGACAATCGGTTGGAAAAGTTGTCACATTAAAACAAGGCTGCAAATTAATCAACTTACCATTAGAACAATTAATAAATGAACTACAATGGAACGGCTATACTGTCATCGGAGGTGACGTGAATGAGTAATAATACAGATAATCGCATAGATATATTAGAAGGTATTCTTCTTAAATTGCATCACGGAGCAGATCCTGACTCAGTTCAGGATGAGTTTAATGAGCATTTCACGGGTGTGAGTGCCATTGAAATCTCCATGATGGAACATCAATTAATGTATGGTGATAGTGTGATTACCTTTCAAGATGTTCTAAAGCTATGTAATGTTCACGCGAATCTGTTCAAAGGTGCGATTGAAGATGGTAAAGCGCCAGATGCTGACCAACCCGGACACCCAGTGACTGTATTCAAAGAAGAGAATATGGCCTTACGCTCTGCCCTACTTCGAATTAACAATATACTAGATACCTTTGAAGATATGCCGGTTGAAGAATTAACTGAGGGTATGATTAAAGGACTTAAACGTCAATATGATATCATCGGGCAGTTTGATAACCACTACAAACGTAAAGAACATTTATTCTTTTCGGTCATGGAAAGTTACGGCCATGATGCCCCACCAAAAGTTATGTGGGCAAAAGATGATGAGATTCGTGACCTATTCAAACGCGCATACAAAGCCATGGTAAAATTCCCAGATATTAAGTTTTCAAAAGTAAGAGACACTTATGAGGCTTTTCAATTTGAATTCAATGAAATGATTTTTAAAGAAGAAGCCATATTAATTAATATCTTACTGGAGAGTTTCAATCAATTGGATTGGTACAACATCGCCCAGCAAAGTGATAATTACGGCTATGCGATTATTCGTCCACGCGAAACTTGGGAACCAGAAAATCTGGCAGACTTACTTAAAGAAGATTCGGAAAAAGCTGAAGAATTGTCGATTCAAGAAGTACCGATACCAACTAAGACAGCTCAAAAAGCTGTGAGTAAAGTGGAAAGTAAAACAATCGAAACACGAAAAATTACCGTTAATGGCGGTCAATTTACAGTACTTTGGGAACAAGATGAGACGCTTGACTCAAGCAGTAACCAAATCATGAACCCAACAGTGCCTCTTCCGGTCGGTGATGGTTACTTGAGCCTAGAACAAATCAAAGTCATCTTTGATTACATCCCAGTGAAAGTTACTTTTGTTGATCAAGATGATATCGTACAATACTTCAATCACAAGAAGGAGTCATCAATATTACCACGACATGCTGAAGATATCGGTGCTCAGGTAGAAGATGTCTATCCAGAAGCTGTCTGGGATACATTAGAACCCATTGTTCAAGCTTTCAAAAATAACACATTAACTGAAGAAAACTTTTGGTTTGAACATGAATCAGAATTCTTATATATTTCGTATAAAGCACTCTTTAATGAAGCCGGGCAATATCAAGGGTTCGTTGAAATAATACAAAACATCCAACCTATCTTAGATATTCAAACGGATAAATGGCGTAATTTACTCCCTCAAAGTAAGGTTGATTTAACACTTAAGGATCCAGCTAATTTAACTCAGGTTAATCACAAACATCAGTCTCAAGCAGAATCACAAGTACTTCAATTTGGTAAAGGACAGTTGGAGTTCAACTGGTCTGTAAGCAATGAGACAGTAGTCAATGATCCAAAGGATTTTTCTAACGAACAATTGATTAGTATCGGCGAAGGATATTTAAGTTTAAAACAAGTGAGACTCATTTTGGATTCAATGCCCTTTGAGATTACTTACGTTGACGGCGATCATAAGTTCAAATACTTTAATAACATTGGTCCTTATGACGAGATGTTATTCCAAAGATCGCCTTTAGAAATTGGGCGTGACTTAGAATATTGTCACCCAGCTAGAGTTTGGCCAAAGGTTAAACGCTTATCTGAAGACCTTCAAGCACAACGTCGTTTTATTGAACCTATGTGGTTCTCACCTGGGAATAAACTTATTTATATCTTATATATTGGTGCGCAAGATCAAAATGATAATTATCATGGTATTGTGGAGACTGTTCAAGATGCTTCAATGTATGTTGAATTGGACGGAACAGAGAAACGATTGTATTAAAAAAAGGAACTTGCTATTTTGTAGCAGGTTCCTTTTTAATTTACTAACGCCAGTTTAATGGTAGTATCTCTTCTTCAATAACGTCTGTAAATTCATTCTTTACATGTTTCCAGAATTTTAATCGATTAACTCCATTTTCAGTGTTTTCTTTATAGGCATTATAATCAGCACTTCTTTTTAATTCTGTCTCACCGATTTGTTTTTTCTTAGCTGGGTTATAGTTTTCTACTAAGAAAGCGAAATCTTCCTTATTTAAGAAATATTCTTTAGTAATCTTCTCTTCAATCGTATCTATCTTTTCTTCAATCTTTAACTGAAGTTTTTGAGATACATCTAAGTTTTTCAATTCTTCTTTTGGTAAATGTTGAACTTCATTCCAGATATCGTCAATAATGACAGCTAATTTTGGATTTGTTTGTTTAAAGTCAGAAATATACTTTTCAATTTCATTAACTCTCTTTTTACTTGGTTTATCATCTTTTTGATTGTATCTTTCATTCGATAAGTTTTGAATGAGTAGAATAAGATACTCGTAATCAATCTTATCCGTTCCAATTGATGATAATTTATAGTCAATATCGAATAATATTTCTTCTACATCATTCTCGCCAATCCGTTCTTTAATTTCTTGCAATGCATTTTCGTATTTACCGTGATAATCTTCAATCAACTCTACTTTTAATCCGAATTCTTCTCTAAAGTAATCTTCATCATAATTAGAGTATACTTTGATTGAACTGAACGTTTTATCAAATTGTTGATAGTTTTTTACAAAGAGCTTTAGTGCTTCTGTCTCATCATTCATATCAATATTATCTGGATTGGGAGCTATAAATCTTAACTCCTCTAAAGCAAAAGTGAATTTACTAAACGCTTCATCCCAATCTGGAGCTTGAATAGCATTTTCGCCTCCATTAGAATACAAGAGAAAAGCTTCTTGAACTGCCTCTTTAAATGTAGCTGGTGATTGGAATGTCATGATTTGTCCGTATTGTTTAGTATGGTCATAAATACGGTTGGTTCTAGAAAAAGCTTGGATCAGACCTTGTGGTCTCATCGGTTGTCTATCGACAAAAAGTAATGCTAAAGAAGGCGCATCGAACCCAGTTAATAGTCGATCAACAACTATAACAATATCAATTTGTTCTTCTCTATATTTATATATTTCCTTTTTCCGAGCTAATCTATCATTTAAATTTCTATTGAATCCTCGAAGATTACTTAAATCATAATTCGTATTGTACATCTTGTTATAATCCTCTATGACACCTTTTAAATGACTTTGGTTCTCAAATGAACTCTCCTCAGTTTCTGTTACTGAATAAGTGACACTCACTTTAGGAAAGTCAACGACTGCTTTTTTCACTTTGTCAGAAATAACAACTGAACTTCTGCCCTCGAGGACTTCTCTAAATAAATCATAATATCGTTGAGCTTCTTTAATAGAACTCGTCGTCAATATTGCACTGTAAGTATTTCCGATTCCTTGATCCAGGTTAAATTTATTTTTTGAATGATTAATAATTGTATCAATAACTTCTAATTTATGTTCATCAGAAGAATAAATTCGTGATGGAATGTATCTTTCTTTCTGAACTTCATCCATATGGAGCACATTATCAACTTTTGCTTCTGCTTTGACAATATCTATTAAATCATCATCACTAATAGTATTGTTGTATTCAACTTGAAATCCAAGCACTGCATTGTCGTTAATTGCTTCTTTGACTGTATATTCATGTAATCTAGGGCCATATTGTTCTTCAGTAGTTCGTGCTAAATTTCCCTGTTCTTGACGAGCATTTTCTACAAAAAGTGGTGTTCCTGTAAAACCATACCAAAGAGCATAAGGAAAGAACTTATTAATCTCCTGTTGTTTTTCTGGTGAGACCGCCCTATGACATTCATCTACTACAAAGGCTACATTCAATGATCGTAACTTTTTATAATTCCGATTGTTTTCGTTATCTCCATATCTTTTCATAACATAATTCAATTTTTGAATGGTCGTCACTATAAGTGTTCTATCATTTGAAACTAGTTTTTTTACTAAATCAGAGACATTATCAGTCTGATCTATATCAATAACATCATTCTCTGCATAAGAAGTAAAAGATGCCGTCGTTTGTTGATCAAGATCTATTCTATCAACGATAAATATTGTCTTATCTATTGAAGGTATTTGAAGTAAGTTTCTCGCTACCTTATAAGAAGTCAAAGTCTTTCCTGATCCAGTCGTATGCCAAACATAACCTGACTCTCTTCTTCTAGATGCCCTTTCCACTGCTTCGATAGCATGGATTTGATAAGGTCTCAGTAAAATTAGTGATTTCTTTTCGTTATCTATTACAGTAAACTGTGTGACTAATTTATGCGCATGCGGAATCGATAAAACATGTTCCGCAAATTCTAAATAATTATTCACTCGCTTATTATCTTTATCAACCCAAGTTGTAAGGAACTTAGAATTAAGTTTTTCTCCTCGACCTGCTGCAATGTACCGTGTGTCGGAACCATTTGTAACGACAAACATCTGAGTCGTTGAATAAATTCCATTAAACTTACCTTCGTTTAAGTACTTATTAATTTGTTCATAAGCAGACATATACCCATCAGATTTGTTTTTCAATTCAATATGAATCATAGGTAGCCCATTAATTAATAAAGTTACATCAAAAATCCTTTGACGATCAACAGGACTCACTTGTGTAGTCCGATACTGATTAATCACCTCATAGACAGATGTACCACCTGCAATATCTTGGCGACGAATGACTTGCAATAATATGGTTCCCTTGCTAGCATCTTCTCGTTGAACCGTCGCCTTAGCAACACCATTCTCTCCTGTTAACCAAACTGCAGCAGCATAAAAAGAGCTAAAGTTCAATTCTGCTTTAACTTGTTCAAATTCTTGGTCAGTTAATGGAACACCATCCAGAACGCTTACATTATTTGCTTCCAAAATTTGTCTGAAATTGTCCCATAATTGATCTTCAGTCTTTAAATCATCTCGATATGTCCACTGTGACTCACCTTGAATTAATTGATTTATTATATTTTTTTCAAATTCTGCTTCACTAGTAAAAGACGGCATGGCTCTCCCTCATTCATTTTTAATAGTCTAATTTATCTCATTATAGCATGGAAAGCTTAGCAAAATAGTATTTAAGAGTAGTATTTTCGCTCGATTGAAGGAAACAGAATTTTTTGGGAAATATATTTGATGTACAAGGAATTTTCTGCGATTCCTCTCCTATTTTTGGGAACAGCGTAAGTTACAGAATATTTTAGAAGTAAATTCAGGGAAAGACTATAAGCATTTAAATGATGGGGATATTCCAGTATATGGAACAGGTGGATTAATGCTTCAAGTAAATGAGGCGTTATCTTATGATCAAGATGCAATTGGAATAGGTAGAAAAGGAACAATAGATAAACTGTTTCTTCTTAAATCACCATTTTGGACTGTTGATACATTATTTTATTGTATTCCAAAAATTAATAGTAATTTATTTTTTATATATGGTGTTTTTCAAAAGATAAATTGGAAGAAAATGGATGAATCGACTGGTGTACCTAGTCTTTCAAAAAATACAATTAATAATATTAGCATAAACATACCCACACTGAATGAACAGAATAGAATTGGAAAATTACTAATAGTTCTTGATAAATCAATTGCTCTTCATCAGCGTAAGCTTGATAGATTAAAAAACTTAAAAAAGGCTATCCTACAGCTTATGTTCCCTGAAAAAAATCATAGTGCTCCCAAACTAAGATTCAATAATTTCTCAGAAGTATGGGAACAGCGTAAATTGAGTGAAGAAGCAGTGATTACGATGGGACAATCACCTAATGGTAAGAATTATACTGATAATCCAAATGATTACATATTAATTCAAGGAAATGCTGATATGAAAAATGGGAAAGTAGCTCCGCGAGTATGGACTACGCAGGTAACTAAAACTGCAGACCCTAAAGATATTATATTAAGTGTACGCGCACCCGTTGGTGATGTGGGAAAAACAGATTTTCATGCTGTCTTAGGCAGAGGTGTCGCCGGTATTAAAGGTAATGAGTTTTTATACCAAGCTTTAGTATGGATGAAAATGTTCGGTTACTGGACAAAAGTTAGTACAGGATCGACTTTTGAATCTATAAACTCAACTGATTTGAAGAATGCAATAATTAGTTGTCCTGGAAATAATGAACAAAGATGAATTGGTAAACTTTTAAATCATTTAGATAAAGCTGTAGAGCTTCATCAGAGAAAATTAGATACTTTAATAGAACTTAAAAATACATATTTACAATTATTATTTGTTTAGTTTATAAGAAATAACTATTTAAAATTGGGAGTTCTTTACTATATACAAAATGCCGTTAAAACCTTGATAATTGATATCAGGATTTTTCCTAAAATATTCAAGGAGGTTTTATATTGGTAAAAAATAGAAAAACAAATCAATTATTCTCAGTCTATTTTAAAGATTGGGTGGCGCTTTACAAGGAAGCTGCAGTTAGGCAAGTAACTCTTCAGAAATATTATATTAATCAAAGAAGAATTGAAGAATTAGCACCAAATTTAAAAATGGGTGAACTAACTCGAACTTCATATCAACAATTATTGAATGATTATGCATTAACACATGAAAGACAAACTACAATGGATTTCCATCACCAACTCAAAGGTGCGATATTAGATGCTGTAGATGAAGGTATATTACCCCATAATCCAACTCGTAAAGTAATAATTAAAGGCAAAGAACCTAGAACCAAAAAAATAAAGTATTTAAATCAATTTGAAGTTCAATCTTTAATCAAAGAATTTGAATTAACAAATGAAATTAATTGGGACTGATTCTTTCTATTAATTTTAAAAACAGGATTACGTTTTTCAGAAGCACTTGCATTGACTCCAAATGACTTTGATTTCTCTACTCAAAAATTAAAAGTAGACAAAACGTGGGATTATAAATCTCCTATAGGAAAATATTTGCCAACAAAAAATCCATCATCAGTGCGAACAATTCAATTAGATTGGCAAACAGCTATGCAGTTTTCTCAGCTTGTACGGAATCTGCCTTCTGATCAATTGATATTTGTAAGAGAGAGAATCTTTAACACTACGATTAATAAAAAACTTTCACAGCTCTGTAATGATGCTGGAGTTCCAGAAATAACTATTCATAGTCTACGGCATACACATGCTTCTTTGTTATTGTATGCCGAAGTATCTGTTGCTTCAGTTGCTAGAAGGTTAGGTCATTCTAGCATGACAACTACACAAGAAACCTATTTACATATCATTCATGAATTAGAGAATCAGGATAATGATAAAATCATGCGTCATTTATCCACACTAATTTAAAGAAAACCAATAAATACTTCTAAATAAGATTAGAAGTATTTATTGGTTTTTTAAATTGAAAAGAATTATAAATCTAAGTTAGATAGATATTAATAGTCTGATTAGGGAAATAGTAGTTGTGAACATGCTCTTCTTAAATATTTTAACAAGTCTAATTTTTTTTGACAATTGGTTATTGCAATTTCTAACTTCATCAGGAATAAACCTATTTTCTTTTGTTCATTAATTGAAGGTACTTTTACTTTGATTTTACTTAGAGCTGGAAATTGGATCCTTTGTCGCTCAATTAACGATCCAGTCGCATATATTTTGTATTTTTTAATAGCTATAGGTGACTTCAACCAAAAATTAAAGTATTTACTGTCAAAGTAAATAGTAGTTTTCATAGTGATATAATATCCTGACACTGCCACTGTTTTTCCTAATGTATTTAAATCTACTGCACCAAGTGTCATATTCATTGGGTTATAAGTAAACTCATTATTGTTTACGGTTTTAAACTTATCATTTTTTTTTACGAGGAAGTCTCTATTATACCTTGCTGTTTTTGGAGTGAGCCCTTTTTCAACAGTTAAACTCCAAAGTTCGATCTTTTCAGTTTTAGGATTAACATAATTAGTTGTCTGCTCAAATACTTCTCCTAGTTTATGATTTTCCCATACTTCTGAGAAATTATTGAATCTTAGTTTAGGAACACTATGATTTTTTTCAGGAAATATTTGTTGTAGATAGGCTTCCTTTAAATCTTTTAATCTATCAAGTTTACGCTGATGAAGATCTATAATTTTATCAAATTTATCAAAAAAACCCCCTATTTTTTTTTGTTCAGTAAGAGTCGGAAGTTTTATACTGGTCTCTAGTATATTCTTATTATATAAACGCTTTATCGTACTTCCTTCTAATCCTTCCCATTTAACAATCGAATAAAATTGGTTCAAAAATTTGTTGTCTATTCGTCCTTCATGATTCAACCAAACAATATTAGAGTCTTGAAAGTATTCATCTCCACCCTGATATACGACGGTTCTTCCTATACTTCCAGATGCAGATATTAGTATATCTCCTTTTGTAGGATACGGGTATTTGGATTTATAATCTTCAAATAATTCTCGAGAAATATATGCGTCTGGCACTCCCCCAAATGTCCCAATTTTATAGAAAGGCACATCGCCTGATTCAAAGGTCTGATCTTTGAATATACGTTTGTTCATTGAAACTTTTCCTAAATCCCCCAATTTACCCTGTTCCCAATCAGCCGTAAATCCTTTAAATCTAAGTTCCGGTTGTCTTCTTTCTTCCTTAGCCATTATTGAAACACCTCTTTCATCGCTTGAATGATATCTCGTGTTTCATCCGTCACTTGAAAGTCATCAATCATTGAAAGTAATTCTTTCTCAGTTTGCTCAATTTCAGCATCAATTTCGCGAATATCTTTACTCAATTGAACCACATCAATGGGTTCTGGTTCTTCAAAAGTATCTACATAACGTGGGATGTTTAAATTATAGTCATTCTCTACAATCTCATCATAAGGTGCTAAATAAGCATACTTATCTACAAATTCGCGCTTCTTGTAAGTTTCAAGTATCTTTTCAATGTTTTCTTCAGTTAATATGTTTTGATTTTTTTCTTTTGTGAATTCATTTGATGCATCAATGAACATCACATCACGATTTACTCTGTTTTTCTTTAGAATAATGATTGTAGTTGGGATACTTGTATTCACAAAAATATTAGCTGGTAAACCAATCACCGCGTCAATGGCTCCGTTTTCTAGTAGAGCTTTACGTATCTTCCCTTCAGATGCACCACGGAACAATACGCCATGTGGAAGTACAATTGCCATAACTCCATCATTACGTAAATGATAATAACCATGTAGTAAGAATGCAAAGTCAGCCTTAGATTTCGGTGGTAATACGCCAAATGAAGAAAATCTTGGGTCATCTAAAAAGCCTTTAGATGCTGACCATTTTGCTGAGTATGGAGGGTTCATTAATACACCTTGGAAGTTTGTCGGCTCATCTGTTGGCCAATCCTCATCAAGTGTATCACCATTACGTAACTTCTGATTCTCAATAGGCACTCTATGAAGAAACATATTCATACGTGCTAAGTTATAGGTAGAAGTGTTTAATTCTTGTCCAAAATAGCGGACACTTAATGGTTCATTGGAATAGCGTTGTGCGTTTAGAAGAAGCGATCCCGATCCCATAGTTGGGTCATAAATTGTGAATCCCTTTTGATCCTCTTTACCCATTAATACTATTTGCGTCATTAATCTAGCTACTTGTTGCGGTGTATAGAATTCTCCCGCTTTCTTCCCTGATTCTGAAGCGAATTGACCAATTAGGTACTCATATGCATCTCCGAGCGCATCTCCGTCATAATCAACAAGATTTAAATCAGCGAGTTCTTTCATTAATAATGAAATTGTTTGGTTTTGTTTCTGAGGATTAGGTCCTAGCTTTCTTGAGTTTAAATCAATATCTTCAAATAAGTCTTCAAAGATAGGATTTGATTGCTCAATGTCTCTTAATCCTTGTTGTAGATGCTCTCGTTGGAATGTATTATTGTTAATTTCATCAATAAGTGCAGAGAAAGTTAGCTCTGGTTTAATATCATAGGCAATATCATCTTTCAATGCTTCCCTTAGATCTTCGTGGGTGTCCGCATCTTTATATGCGTTAGCATAAATCAACTGAGCTTTTTCTAAATCATGTGACTCTTCTTCTAGTAACTCTGTAGAATGTACTAACATTCTATCAGATAAATACTTATAAAAGACAAGACCCAATAAGTATGATTTGTATTCATTGGCATCCATTTTAGATCTTAATATATCAGCTGAATTCCATAATGCTTGGTATAAACTTTGCGAATTTGACTTTTCCATCATGATTCTCCGTTCTAATTTAACTTACGCTGTGTTAAAGCGAAACTATTCTAAGTATATCATAGAATTTTAACTTTCCTATACATAAGTTGTTCATAAAAATAGTCATAAAAAAGAAGTGTTGTACATTAGCTACAACACTTCTTAAATAATCTCTATTCAAACTCAGCCGACGTTTGTTCTTTTATCAACTGTTCTACTTCATCGTAATACTCATTGTATAACTCCATTGTATCTGGAATAGGTTTGTTATCAATGATCGCAGCAATTTTTTGCATACAAATTAACCAATCCGTCACGTCTTTCGGACTATGCTCTTCATCAATATGATGAATCCATTGAGTATAATTCAGTTGCGTCGTTAAGTCGTCATTGCTAACAAGGTCAAAGGTTACAATGTTTCCTTCTCCCCATTCAAATGACAAGTGAGACGGCACTTCAACATCATAAACCATCATATCAATATGCATATCTTTAGAATCAAATACAAGCTTTCCGCCTGACTTTAATGATTCAAATTGTAGTTCTGGAAACCATTGTTGAACATACTCATTCGAGGTCAAAACTTCCCAGACTTTTTCAATCGGTGCATCCAAATCACCTTGCAAGACAATATCTGTACCGTGATTGTGATTCAAATCATCGAGTTCAGAATGATGATGGTGGTCGTGATGTTCATGGTCGTGTGAATGATTATGATCATGGTGATGATGTTCTTCTTCATGAATGTCCATAACTGTCCTCTTTTCTCGTCTTACTTTTTAAATTTTGGTTTATAGATTTGACGACGGTCTAAAGCGAATATTTGTGGAGTGAATTCGCCAGGCTCAGTCTTATCTAAAACATCCGTAATCATATTAATTTTAGCATCCATATCATCAATATAATGAATTAATTCTGCTTCTAATAATTGTGGTAAAACTGGACTACCAAACTCCATCTTTCCATGGTGCGCTAGTACAACATGTTTCAATAACAGAATAGACTCATTCTCTGAATCAATTCCGATATCAGCACATGCCCTGTCAATCATTTCTGAGATGATAACAATATGTCCCATCATCTTACCTTTAAGGGTATACTCTGTAGAGATAGCTCCACTTAATTCAACAGTCTTACCAATATCATGAAGAATGATTCCTCCGATCAGTAAGCTTGGGTTAATTTGTGGATAGATTGATAATAGATTTCGAGCGATTTTAACCATAGATAAAGTATGATAACTTAACCCACCCGCAACAGCATGATGTAATCTCTTAGCTGCTGGATGAACAAAGAAATCTTCTTGTGTTTGGTGAAGTATTTTTCTGACTACTCGTGCAATGTTAGCTTCTGTAATTAATAATAGCGCATCATCTAATTCTGCTTCTAAGTCCTCGCGCTTTACATTAATCTTCTCAACATATAATGTTGGATCGTCTGGCTCTCCTGCTTCTGCAAGTCGCATAGAATCAATCTTCACTTGTGGTGTTCCTTGGTATGTATCACGTTTTCCGCGCAAGAACACAACTTTACCAGTTTGATATAAGTTAATTTCTTCATCTGTAGCTGACCAAAACATACCATCCATAGACCCCGAACGATCTTGGAATCTGAATGCTATAAACGGCTTTCCATTACGTGCTGTACGAAGATCCGCTGCTTTAATTAAGACAAAAATCCCGAATTCTTCTCCGTTTTTAATTTCGAATAATTGTGCCACAATATACCTCCTTGTATATATACAAATAATTATAGTTCCTTAAACAGATATACATAATAATCACACTCTTATTCTATCATATTATCTTCATAAAAAAATATCCGAGCTTTTAAATAATAATGATTTCATTATTATCTACTGGCTCAGATATCGCATCATACTTCATTATATTAATCAGTAACTGATTCTTTTGTTGATTCCATTGCTTCATCTAAAGCTTCTTTGTACTCATTCGTATCCTCTTCAGGTAAATCAATCGAATTAATGTCTTCAAGGTTAATAATATATTTTGGATGGAATGTATCATTAGCTTGTTGATCAAATGTAAAGAATAAAATTTGAATATCATCACTAATATCTTGAAGCACTTTATACATGCTTGTTTTTCGGAACTCATCAAAATTCACAAAAGCATCATCAATAATAATCGGCATCTTGATCATTGTCTGTGCACTGATAACAAAAGCTAATCTTAAGGCAACATACAATTGTTCTAAAGTACCTTGTGATAATTCATGCGGTGAGAACAACACATCACTGAACTGCTTCACTTTGATATCTTTTTTATTCATCTTGATTTGTGTGTAACGGCTAAAACTTAGGATATTAAATATTCGGTCCGCAATAGTATTCATTTCACTTACTGGGTTATCCAATCCCTTACGCAATGTTTGGTTAATCATATCCATTGCTAGACGTTTTGTTCCCCATTCACGAATCACTTCTAATATTTCAGTCTTTTTATTCTCAAGTTGTTGAGTTAATTCTTGATGTGTGCCATCTTGTTCAAGGTGTCTAATTTCAACAATTAAGTTCGCACGCTCACGAATATATGGATCCAACTTCCCTTTAAGAATCGCATGTTCGCGTTCTGATTCATTGAATGATTCATTCAGACTCTGCTTACTTTCAATCATCGCTAATTCATTTTCAAAACCAATTATTTGTTCTTTATAAATTTCTTTCTTGCTTGTTAAGTCCTCTATCTCTTGATTGATAGAGACACGTTGCTCGAATTCTAAGCGATTTGTAACATCTGTTTCGTTATAAATTGCTTGGATTTCAACTTGTTTCGCATCGATTCGTTCTTTATTCTTCGTTATACGATTTGATGATTCAACCAAACGCTCTTTCAAGCTGTTACCACGTTGTTGTGATTGAACGAGTGATGCTTCTACTTCTTCAACATGACGTATTAGAACGCGTGTTGATAAATCATTAGCAGGGAACCTTTCTAACAATGGTTCAATTGAGTCTTTCCAATCTTCAATCTGAGAATTTAATTTTGCTAACTCAGTTTCATAAGCTTCGCGTTTTTCAATTTCCATAAAGTACTGTTTAACTGGATTAGTTTTTAATATCCATTCAGGGTCAGCCGTTGGATAAAATCCAATGTCTGTCAACCAGTGATTTTGCTCTTTAATAATTTCAGCTCTCAGATCTTCTTTTTCATTAATCATGTCTTCTTTTTCGTTAATTTCAGTACCTAGTTCACGACTTTGCTCGCTCACTTGTTTCTCTTCATCTTTTAAATAATTTGCCTTATCTAACACTGGGCTATTATTAAAATCATTCATTAAGTTTCGATGTTTTACGAACACAAATGATACCGAAGCTAACCCAACGATAGTCATAATGACACCTAACCAAAAAATAATATTCGCCATACTCGCATTATTTACTAGATTGAAAAATACGATAATAATCCCCACAATCAGCAGAGTTAAGCCGATAAAGTACTCAGATAGACGGGTATTCTGAATTAATATCTCTTCTTCATTCACCCGTTGGCTTTCAATCTTCGCCACATTTTGGCGAAGATTCGCACTTTTGTTTTGAAGATTCTTTCTTTGCTCTAACAACATTTTGCGTTGGATACGAATTGTTTCGATTTCAGAATTCATATCGATTAATTTCGTTTGAATTAGTAGCCCTTTTTCAACTTTCACTTCATATGCCTGGCTGTTTTCAATCTTCTCTGGATAAAATTGTCCTTTATGAGCTAATTGCGCCATCGCTTCATTTGTTTCATGAATACGTTGATTCATTTGCTCAAACTTAGTTTGGATTTCTTTAATCTGTTCTGTATTTGCCAACCATTTTTTCCGGTCTTGTTCGTGATTATTCGCCCAGTTATACCGAGTCAATTGTGCTAAATCATTTTGGATATGCGCAATACGTTCTGTTAAAGTTGTCATCTCTTCTTCTAAGTTCTGAATTGATTCAACATTATCTTTAATTGTTTTCGGTGCGTTCTCAGGAATTGATGTGAATACTAGTCCTTGTAAAGCTTTCTCTGTCGCCTTTAATTTTAAGTAAGCGTCATACCGTGAGATAAGTTTATCTTTTTCACGGATATCTTGCTCTACTTGATTTAATTGCTGATTGGTTTCTTTGATTGCAACATCAATCTTATCTCGACGTCTTGCTAAATCATTATAGCGGCCCATATTGCGCTTGGCTTCATTCGCTTGCTCAGACAGATTATCGAAATCATTTAACAAACGGTTTAATTCTGGCTTAACACCTTTTTGCTTATATAATTCATTCGTTTGCTTCTCTAAATCTTTAGATATACTTAAAAACTTATCGCTTCCAAGTGTTCCAATGCTTAGGAAGTAATCGTTTAATTGATCTGCACCGACATTAGACAACGCTTGAAGATTAGCTAAATTAAACGCATAAAAGTTATCGAATAAATTCTCATCCAGTCCACCTAATATTTCATTCAGTTTAGAAATATCGAGTTCTTCACCTGTATCATTATACAGTTTCAAGTGTTTATCCGTACGTTCAATCCATACGTCCCCATTATTTGTTTCAGTTAATAGAATACGTCCCCCGTAAATATCACTGTTCTTAGGTTCATAACGATTCGCCTGATTCACTCGTTTACGGCGGCTAGGAAAACCAAATAAAATTGATCGGATAAATGACTGCAAAGTTGATTTCCCTGATTCGTTACGTCCGTAAAACAATTGAATATCATCGTTTATATCAAACTTTTGATTCACCCAACGCCCATATCCGTATATATCTAATGTTTTAATCCTCATCAGGCTCAACCTCCATCTCAGTATCTAACCCAATCATTTGAGCGATTAATTGGCGAGCCGAATGTATCATATCTTTTCTAATTTCCTCATTATGTTCAAGATTAAAATGTCGTTTCACTAGAGGATGACTATATAAGTCAGATACAACAGCCTTAAAACGATCCCCTTCATCTAATTCTTCAATAACTTTATCAAAACTTTCTTCTAAGCTTTTATCAAAATCAAAGACATCTAAAGACACATTCAACTTCGGAGTCATGCGGTGAATCATTACAAAAGGACTCTCGTCATAGTCATGATTTAATACGTGGAAGAATTCACCTTCTTGTACTTGTTCAAGGAGATGAGCATCAAGTCTTTGAGCTTGAGTTAATTCAACATGCACGAAATAAGTTTGTTGATTTGCATGTGCTTCATCTTTAAAGTTTTCAATAATTTGTTTTAAATGCTCTATGACATCCGATGCTTGCCAATCAGACTGACATTCTATTTTTGCACTTTCCCAGACTATAGAAGCAAGTGAATAAAACGTGTTCGTCGATTTTTGGCCCTTCTCTAATTCAATGATATAACAACCCTTATCTCCAGATTCATTAATATGACGCCCTTGAATTGTACCAGCATACTGTATTAAAGGTTCCTGATTCAATACTTCAGCTTTATGTATATGACCTAGTGCCCAATAATCATAGTTTTTAGATAATAACTCTTCTAAACTAAAAGGAGCATAATTTCCTGATTCAGATTCAATTCCTTCTAATGCACCGTGTAGTAATCCAATGCTAAACATTTCTGCATTATGATTAACAGGATATTCTTTAATGACACGTTCCTGAACCCACTTAGTTGTATAGCTAAAACCATGTATCTGTACAACACGACCGTCTTCTAGTCTGAAATCAAAGCTAGATACTTGACGTGAGTCTAATGCATGAACGTTTTGTGGATAAACCATTCGTGCTTTATCCGATCTTAAATAATCATGATTTCCATGTATTAACACAACAGGAATATCTACTTTATCTAAACGCTCCATTTGATTCATAAAAAAATGTTGAGCGACAATTGATTGTCGCTCACTGTTATAAATATCACCAGAAATAAGCATTACATCGACGTCTTCATTGATTGCAATACTGACACATCGTTCAAACGCTTTAAAGGGAGCATGAATCAATTCTTTTTGTAACTTTGGTGAATCATTACCAATCCCGACAAAGGGACTATCTAGATGTAAATCACTAACATGTAATAACTTCAACTTACTTGCTCCTTTCATTTAATCATTTTTATATAAGAGAGAAAATTTACGTAAAGGAAAAACCAGCCAAAAGCATCGAGCGTCTCGAAAACTTCCAGCTGGCAATAAAGTTCAGCAAATAATTACTGGCTCATGTTTTGGTATACTTCATTTAATGGCGTAGTAATAATTTGGTTGATATCGTTAATCGTTTGGCTTACTTGTTGTTCACTAGCCATTAAACGATTAATATGTTCATCTTCTTGAACTTTAACAGACATTGCTTGAATGTTTGCAATCTCTTCTTCTGTTGGTGCTTCACCTTGCATTTGTTTCTGTTGTAATTGCTGAGAAATCGCACGGAATTCACTAAATAATGCACGACTTTCCTCGTTCGCTTCAATTGCTTCAACTGATTCTTTTAAATCAATATATGCTGGCAATGTTCTTAAGTCACGCTCTAATTGATTCGCTGTATCGTAAATGTTATTGTTTTCTGTCATAATCTCTCTCCTTCTTAACTTCTAACCTAATCTTAGCAAAATTAAGCTCTTTTTACTACCAGAAACGGTTATATATTCTAATTTAATTAAAAGTATGACTTAATCACTTTCAAAACCGTTTTGTCACAGCTTAATCAAATAGATTAATTAATCCAACCTGATACTTCATCAACAATATTTGATCCAATTCTTCCCATCTGATCGATAAGATTACTTCCATGTTCTGTGATAAACTCACCTGCATCATCTAAGAAGTAAGCAGCTTGTTCTTGCCAATTGTTAGCAGTTTCAACAATATTCGTTGTTTCTTGCGTTTGAGATGCATAAGTTACATTGAAAGGTGTCTGCGGTGATTGATTCATTAAAGCAGTAGTCTGTAGATTGAACAAAGCACCCATACCCGTAGGCATTATTTCATCCAGAGATACATCGCCAATCTCATCTAACCCTGACCAAGATGCAATCACAAAGTCTGGAGTATACCCAACCATCCATCTGTCACGAGTATCCATATTCCCCTCACCAACTTCAGTACTTCCTGTTTTACCCGCTAACATACCATAGTCAGGCCCTGATCCATAACCAGTACCGTATCCTCCATATGTATCTAACATCATGCTTGTCATATCAGCAGCGACATTCGATGTCATAACCATATGTTTAGCAGGTTTTTCATTGTTATAAACGACACGTCCGGATGCATCTTCAATTCGACGAATAAAGTTACTGTCATATCTAATACCTTCATTAGCAAAAGCAGAATAAGCATTGGCTAGTTGTAATGGTGTTACTCCTTGACTAAATGCTCCTAAAGCCATGGTCAATTGTTGATCTTCTTGAGGAACATTAATTCCAAACTGTCTTAATTTTCTAACTGCCTCATTAATACCTATTTCATTCATAAGGTGTACAGCCGTTGTATTTTTACTTTGAGCTAAAGCATAATACAATTCGGTCTCTCCACCTGGTTCTGTGTAATGATTGTAGTTTTCTGGTGCATAATTATTAGTTCCATATCCTTGTACGACATCTGGAACAATAGAGTGCATATTATATCCGTTCTCTAATGCCGGTACATACACTGCCATTGGTTTGATTGTAGACCCTGGTGAGCGGTACATATCTGTCGCTCGATTAAAACCACGGTAAACATAATCTCCACGACCTCCATACACTGCCATAATCCCACCTGTCGTGGGATCAATGACAACACTTGCACTTTGAACTAACGGTTCACCCGTTCCGTCATCTGGGAATATCCATGTATTCTCATATGAACTATCAATGGCATTTTGATACGCCGGATTTAAGTTTGTATAAATTTTATAACCCTTAGACAGCAAATCATCCTCCGGAATATTAGTGAGTGCTACTGCCTCATTGATTACACCATCGAAGTAGTACGGATAAGTATAACTATCTTCTACAAAATAATTATCATAGAGATAAATCCCTTCAGCCATTATCCCATCAGCATCTTCTTGAGATATAACACCATCATCAGCCATTAATTGAGCTATGACATTACGGCGATCAATAGCCGCTTCATAATCATCAATAGGATTAAATATCGATGGCCCCTTGAGTGTACCTGTTAAAACCATACTTTCATTATAGTTTAATTGGGAAGCAGAGTGTCCAAAGTATTTCTGAGACGCATCTTCTATCCCCCATACACCGTTACCATAATATGAATTATTCAAATACATCTCCATTATTTGATCTTTCGTGTAGTGTTTTTCAACTTCTATAGAAAGAAATAATTCTTTAATTTTCCGCTGAAAAGTTTGATCAAGTGTTAAGAAGGCATTCTTAACTAGTTGTTGGGTGATAGTACTCCCCCCACCTCCACTCGTATCTTGATTCATTAATAAACGGACAAACGCACGGCCAATACCAATCGTATCAAACCCATTATGCTCATAGAACCGTTTATCCTCTACAGCTACGAGCGTTTCACGCATCTGCGGGGATATTTGTTCTAATGGCACGTATGAACCTTTTTGGGCCATCAGTGTCCCTGCGCTTGTATCATCATAAGCATAAATAGTTGTTTGCGACATGAGTCCTTCCTGCAACGTTGCGACACTTGTCGTTTTCGCTATTAAAACGGAATAACTTGATAGTAGTAAGGCAAACGTTAAGCCTAGAAAGATTAACCACTTCCAACCACGATAATACTGCCACACTGATTTTACTTTGTCCCATGTCATATTATTTTTGGGAGTTCGGTTTATTTTCTGATTTCTATTTTCTTCCATAGTTTGCCTCCTTTCATTTTTTATTGTTGTAAATAATATAGTACATTCTACATAGTTTGTTATCAGCCCTTAGGCTGATAGCTTTATCTATTATATAGATAAAATTAACCAACACAAGTTGTATCACACTAATTTAACTTAAGCTCATTATAAGCAATAATTGTGAAAAATAAATGAAATATTAGCTATATTAATAGGTAATGTTTCAAAAGATGATAGCTGAATACGGTATACATCACACTTGTTTTGTCCGGGCCATGGTAATATGCGATTCACTTTCGCTTTTACACAAGAATAGTGTCTTGATTTACGTGTATGCAAAAGAAACTGTTGGAGAGTGAATAAGGTGTAAAACCTTATTCACTCTCCAACAGTTTCTATTTATAAATTTATTCAGTTATCAATTCGTTGTATAGATTAATATACTCTTTCGCTGGACCTTCCCAACTGAAATCACGACTCATCGCTTGTTGAACTAACTTTTCCCAAGCTTGTTTATCATTACGGTATACATTCAACGCTATATTAATAACTTCCATCATTGTATTAGCATTAAATGGTGCGAAGCTAAACCCTGTTCCTTCACCTGTATATTGATTATATGGTTCAACAGTATCAACCAGTCCACCTGTTTCATGAACAATTGGTAATGTTCCATATCTCATTGCCATCATTTGAGATAAACCACATGGCTCAAAGGCACTTGGCATTAGAAACATATCACTACTAGCATAGATAAGTTGAGCTAATTCGATATCGAACATAATACAAGAACGCATCTTGTCTCGATATGCATCTTCAAAATATCTAAACGAATGTTCAAATTGTTCTTCTCCTGTACCAAGTAACACAACTTGAACGTCTTGTTGTAAAAGATCATTTAATTTTTCTTCAATTAACTGGAACCCTTTTTGATCAGTTAGGCGACTAACCATCCCAATAATTGGTACATCCGGATTCTCAGGCAAGCCTAAACGTCTTTGCAGTTCGCGCTTATTATCTACTTTCCCTTTCATATCATCAATCGAGAAATGATGAGGAATGAGTGGATCAGTTTCCGGATTATTTGAATCATAATCAATTCCGTTAATAATGCCACGCAACTTCCATCTATTGTGACGAATCACTTCATCAAGTCCTTCGCCAAATTCTGCTGTTGTAATCTCATCAGCATAAGTAGGACTCACTGTTGTGACACGGTCAGAGAAATTAATTCCACCTTTTAAATAATTCACTAATTCATTCCATTTAACTCCATCATCAGTAAATGTATTGAAGCTCGTTCCAAAGACATTCGTTAATATACTAGGCTCGTATATTCCTTGGAAGCGAATATTATGAATAGTAATAACTTTACGGATTGATTTCAATGCATCCTTCCAATGGTATCTATCCACCAACATTACTGGAATCATAGCTGTTTGCCAATCATTACAGTGAACAATATCTGGAATAAAGTCAACAACTTCCATCATCTCAATTATTGCTGTTGAGAAATATGCAAATCGTTCTCCATCATCCCATTCTCCGTAAAGATCAGGACGATCAAAATTACTTAAGTTATCAATAAAATAATACATCACATTATCATGTGATAAAGTTTTTATACCACAATAAACATTTTTATTCCCTAATTGAAAACGGAAATGTGAATGTTCTTTTAGTTGACTCTTATATTTTTCTGGCATCTTAGTATAGTTTGGTAAAACGACTCTAATATCAACACCTTGTTTGACTAATTCTTTAGGTAGTGCAGCGGCAACATCTCCAAGTCCTCCAGACTTAAAAAACGGTGCTGCTTCGGCTGAAGCAAATAAAACCTTCATTTTTCCCCTCCTAGTCAGCATAAATGTGCGAGTTTTTTCCGATTACTTTTATATCGTCAGGTGATCCGATAATTTTGGCACCTGCTTCTACCGTTGTATTCTTATCAAGAATTGCATACTCGATTTGCGCACCTTCACCGACTTTAGTTCCTTGTAAAAGAATACTGTTCATAACAATAGCGTCTTTTTCAACAACAACACGACGGTTTAAAACCGAGCGTTTGACTGTTCCTGAGATAAACGTATCACTTCCGACAAATGATTCTCTTACTTCAGATTCAGGTGAATAATAAGTAGGCGAACCGTGTTTCGTTTTTGTTAAGATTGGAATACTTGTTTGGAATAATGAAGCGAATGTCGGGAAACTCAATAACTCCATGTTCGCTTTATAATATTTATCAATTGTGTCAATATTTGATGCGTATCCTGTATATTCAAAACTATTCAACGAACAAGTAGTTGAATAATGTTGTAACAATTCATTTAGTTCTAGATAAACTCCTTCTTCTGTAGCTTTGTCTATAATACTAAGCATTTTATCAACACCTAATAAATACATATTTAAACTTAGATTTACTTTTCCATCTTCTGAAGGTGTAACATAATCTGTGAATTTTTCGATGTCATCACCGTCAAAGACGATACCATGAGCTAGTAATTCTTGATCAGAAATTTGATTTTTATCAAAGTGTTTATAAACAACTGTCACGTCTTTTCCGCTTTGAATATGTTGTTTTCTCACTGCTATTATATCTAGATTAGCAATAATTTTACTTCCTGCTACAAAAACATACTCAGATTTTGATCTTTCTAAGAATAAACGATGGTTATAGTAAAAATCTTCATTTTCATGCGCATTTGGATTATTGCGCTTCCAATCTTGATGAGAAAAAGTAAATATACCTCCAGCTACTTCAGATTGTAAATCCCATGCACCTCCAGATCGAACGTGATCATAAATCGATCGACCTGATTCACCAATAAATAAACCGACAGAGTTAATCTCAGCATGAGCTAAGTCTGAAAGCATAAAATCAATAATACGATAACGTCCTGCGAATGGTAGTGCCGCGATTGGACGGTTATTTGTTAGTGGTTTTAGTTCCGTTGCATCCTCAGTTAAATTTATAATTGCACAAATATTATTCTTCACCATCATTTTTTGGGCCTCCTACCTTATCGAAAAATCCAACAACTGCTATTTGATCTCTAGTCCCTACAACTTTAGCTCCGTCTGCAATAACTGCACCTTCACCAATAATTGCATAATCTATAACACAATTCTCACCAATGACTGCATTCGACATAATAACTGAGTTGGTTACAACTGCATTTTTTGACACTGTCACATCTTGTGAAATAATCGAGTCTTTGACTTTCCCAGCAATATAACTTCCATCTACAATCAATGCGTTAGATATTTCAGCATCTTCGGTCAAGAACTGTGCACCCGTTACCGGGTTAGAAGTATAAACTTTCCACGTATTACGCGTTTGATTTAATGGATGCTCTGGGTTTAAGTATTCCATATTAGCTTGCCAAAGACTTTCAATAGTCCCAACGTCTTTCCAATAACCCTCAAATGAATAAGCAAAAGTATTTTCGCCATTATCTAAGTACGATGGAATAACATCATGCCCAAAGTCTTCTAATAAACGATCTTTAGCTGAGTCATTCACTAAATACCTGCGTAATGTTGGCCAGTCAAAGATATAGATACCCATAGATGCTAAATTGCTCTTTGGTTCTGCTGGTTTTTCTTCGAATTCAATAATACGTTGGCTATGATCCGTATTCATAATTCCGAACCTTGATGCTTCATCCATGTCTACTGGAATTACCCCTACAGTTAGACTAGCGTTATTTTCTACGTGGAAATCAAACATTTCACTATAATCCATCTTATAGATATGGTCACCTGATAAGACAAGTACATTTTGAGGATTTAATGAATCTATGTAACTAATGTTTTGATAAATAGCATTAGCAGTACCTTTAAACCATTTTTCTCCATCTGAACTAGAGTAAGGTTGAAGAATAGTTGCTCCACCATTACGGCTATTTAAGCCCCACGGTGCTCCTTTACCTATATGCTCGTTCAATTCTAAAGGTTGGTACTGCGTTACGACTCCAACATTTTTAACTCCTGAGTTAGCACAATTACTTAAAGCAAAATCAATAATACGATACTTACCTCCAAAAGGTACGGCTGGTTTAGCAATGTCCTTTGTAAGAACTCCTAATCGAGTTCCTTGCCCACCAGCTAAAATCATTGCTATCATTTCATGTTTCATTATACAGTTAGAATATTGTTGAACGTCGGCGAAACGGTTTAACTAAGTTAACCAATATTCTATCTCCTTTCCTATTTCTTTACGCCTAAAATACGTTTGGGACGGATGTACATTACAGATGTAGCAGGAACAATTGTCTTAATTGAATAAGGTTGCTCATTTTCTTTTATTTTCTCAGCTTTTAGATCTGGTATTGCGTCTAGCCATTCACCGCCAAATTCTTTCATTTCAGAATTTAATAAAACTTCGTATGTACCATTGAATGGCACGCCAATTCGTACATCATTTCTTTGGACAGGAACAAAATTGCAGACGATAACTAAGAAATCTTCTATATCTTTACCATGTCTGATAAAGGTCAGAACCCCTTCTTCAACATTATCGGCATCTAAAATAGTAATTCCATCAGCTGAATGATCTAATTGATGTAGCGGTTTCTCATTAATTCCAAGATGATTTAGAGTACTCATATAGTGTTGATATTCACTGTTAAATTCTCTTTCCAAATCATTCCATTCTAATTCATCATAATAACGCCACTCTAAGTATTGACCTATTTCATTCCCCATAAAATGTAATAGTTTACCAGGTTGCGCCATCATATAACCATGGATTAAACGTAGTGTTGCAAATTGATTGTATCGATCACCTTGTATCTTACCAAGCATCGAATTTTTTCCATGGACTACTTCGTCATGTGAGTATGGTAGTATATAATTTTCTTTCAATTGATACATAAAAACAAATGTAATTAATGTTAAGTTTTTCGGACGATATAAGGGATCCATCTCAAAGAACTTCAATGTATCGTTCATCCAGCCCATATTCCATTTATAATCGAAGCCAAGACCACCTTCGTCAACGCTCCTAGTAATACCTTCCCAGTTTGTACTTTCCTCTGCCATCATTAATGCTTTCGGACATTCTTCATGTACAACTGAATTTAATTTCCTCAGAAAATCTACGCCTTCTAGCTTATGATTCGTTCCCTTTTCATTAGGCGCCCATGGCCCTTCATCAAAGTCAAGATAAAGCATATTTGATACAGCATCAACACGAATTCCATCTATATGAAACTCTTTTAACCAGAATAACGCATTAGAGATTAGAAAACTTTGAACTTGTGGCTTCCCTAAATCAAAATTCAATGTACCCCAACCTACATTATTGGCTTTATTCAAATCTTGATATTCATAAGTTGGTGTTCCATCAAAGTAAGCTAAACCATTTGAATTACGTGAATAATGTCCTGGCACCCAGTCTACAAGAACTCCGATATCTTCTTGATGCGCCATATCTATAAATTCTTTTAATTCATCAATGGTTCCATAGCGTCCACATACAGCAAAATATCCAGTAATTTGATAACCCCAGGAAGCATCTAATGGATGATCCATGAGTGGCATAAATTCAATATGCGTATACCCCATCTTTTTTACATAAGGTATTAAAGTTTGTGCAAGTTCTTTAAAACTATAGTTACGTCCATCTGAATGTTGTCGCCATGAACTAAAATGTACTTCATAAATTTGTAAAGGTTGTTCAAATAAATTTTTATTTCGTTGTTTTTTAAACCAACGTGAATCATTCCATTGGTAATCGGGCAAATCCCATACAATCGAGGCATCTTTTGGTGCTACCTCATGTCTAAATGCATATGGATCCATCTTATATTCGATATGACCCATCCCATTATCAATACCATACTTATAATGTTGACCTTTTAGATCTTTATTAAAATAAATCGTCCAAATGCCACCATCGATAAATTCTAATTCTCTCAAGTCCCAGTTGGTAAAATCTCCTTGTATGAAGACTTTACTTGCATTTGGTGCCCAAACATTGAATCGATATCCAACATTTTCACCATCAACTACACGTTGACTCCCTAAAAATCTATAAGCTTGTCGATGAGTCCCTTGATTGAAGTAATAAATATCTTTTTCAAAACTCGAAGTATTAGCAAGTTCGTTGTTCATTAACTCCCCTCCTCTTTAGCAGCTACTCTTGCTCTGCTATCATTGTAACACGAAAGCGTTTTATAACGAACCATTCTTTCTTCTCCCGTAACAATATTTTGTAAAAATATAAAAATAATAGCTTTTCTATTTTCATTATAACCTATATCCCATTTTTTTTTAATATATTTTAGAAATATTTACATTTTCTTAACAATTATATTTATTTTTACATAAAAAAAACCAAGAAGAATAAATTCTTCTTGGTTTTATTCGAGCGGTGAAATTAATAAAATTAATCGAAGGCTCCCTTCACAGCGGAGTGCTTACTATACTCGTCTTCCCGACGTGGAAATTAATCCATAGTATATCACCTTGCAATCTATCAGATTGCTTTTCGACTCATCGCATAATACCATTATATAGCATTATCATTTTTTATCAAACTATTTTTGATTCTTTTAAATTATTTTTTGATTAGAAGAATGTTTTTGAAAATTAATCTTGCTCATTTTATTGATCTTAATTCAACATTTCACTACTTAAATCCTCACATATTTTCATGAATTTTATTTATCATCTGACATTTGCTACCAATAAATTTGTAATCCTACTTCTATATTATCTCATAAATAAGCCTTACAAAACAATTTACTATGAATTTTTATTCATTTTGAGTTAAAATGCATTTTATTAGAATTTAATTAAAAAAAGGGGTTGATTTTTAATTTACTATCATATAAGATATATTCACCAACAAAAAGGAGGCAAAGTTACTATGAATAAAACAATTATAACCACACAGTTTCAAAACTCACTACGCTTTGTCATCCCATTAACAGCTTTATTATTATTATTAGACATGTGATAGGATTTTAATCTTACGATTAGAGTCCTCTTCCTCGTGAATCGGGCTCATGACTAATGACGAGCCTGAGAAACCTCAGGCTCGTTTTTTGTTGACTAATTATACAAAGAGGTGATAAAAGTGGATAGCTTATCTGACTTATCGGATTTATCAAATTTATACATTACTTTTGAAAACACAAATTATCATACAAAAATTAGGAGGAACTTAAATGTTCAAATCAATTAGAAAAAACTTTGCAAAAATAATTACCGTCTCTACTATCGCTGCAAGTGCTATCGCTCCCTCTTATTCAGTCTATGCCCAGGACGAAGATCCAATTAATCTTGGTGTTATATACGAATTATCTGGTGCGGTTGCTGCATATGGTGTAACACAATCTAATGCTATCAAGATGGCGGTTGATGAAATTAATGAAGTTGGCGGCGTCATGGGACGTCCTTTTAATATTGTTGAATATGATACGAAGTCTGATGATACAGAGGCAGCAATGGTTGCAACGCGTCTAGCAACTCAAGATGATGTTGTTGCAATGATCGGACCGGCTACAACAAGTCAAATGCAAGCAGCTATCCCCGCCGCAAATGAGTACCAAATTCCATTAATTGCTCCATCGGTGACTAACAATGATATTACATTTGATGATGAAGGTAATGTTCATCCATTCGTTTACCGTACATCATGGCCAAATTCATTCCAAGGAGCAGGTATTGCTAAATTTGGCTATGAAAATCTTGGCGCAGAGAAAATGATTGTATTATATGATAACTCTAGTGACTATGGAACTGGTCTTTACGATAACTTTGTTGAAGGATACGAAGGAGAAATCGTTCATACTGAAACGTTCACTCCAGAGATGAATGATTTTAGTGCTATTATCTCTAATATCGCTGCACAAGATTTTGATGCTATTACAGTACTTGCGTTTTATCAAACTGCTGGACCAATTGTCAAACAAGCTCGTGAATTTGGTATTGATGCTCCAATTCTTGGATCAAACGGATTCGGTAATGATATTATTTATGAATTAGCTGGTTCGGAGAACATGAATAATGCATATTATGCTTCTCTATACCCTATTCAAGATGACGATGATTTTGTTACAAAATACCGTGAAGAGTTCGGATCAGAACCTGATATGTTCGCAGCTCTAGCATATGACACAGTTTATATGGTTAAACAAGCTATCGAGCAAGCAGAAAGTGATGATCCAGTTGCTGTCAATGAGGCTTTAGAAAATCTCGGTGAATTCTCAGGTATAACAGGGGACTTTGTCTTCGATGAGAATCACAATCCAACTAAAAACGTTGTGAGTATGATTGAAATCCAAAACGCTGAAGAGACTGATGTTCACGAAGTTGTCTTCGATTAATTAAATACATAACAAAACCGTTATAAGCATTCGATGCTTATAACGGTTTTTGAATTTATTATTTATTTGACATAACTTCTAGTCGGTATCCATCTGGATCCGAAATAAAGAAGTAAGTTGCTGAACCATCAGAAAGTGATTTCATCTCAGTCATTTCATAACCAGATTCTTTCGCTTTTTCAAATGTTTCTTCAAGATTATCTACCCCTAAAGCTAAATGACTGAAGCCATCTCCAACTGTATATGGACCTGATTCATAATTATAAGTTAACTCTAATTCGAAGTCGCTTCCTGGAACCGTTAGATATGATAAAGTGAATTTATCTTCTGGATAATCTTTTTCACGACTTACCTCAAAATCAAATACACCCATATAAAATTCTTTTGTTGCTTTTAAATCTTGTACACGAATACATGCATGTAATAATGTTTGTGCCATTATGTCACTCCTCTAGTTTAATAATTTAAATATATCAAATTACTCTCTTACTAACAAATTTTATGGGTTAATAGATTATTTACATATCCATTGTAGAAAATGCATATGGTACTAACTCTTCTAAATTCGTTTCTAGAACTTTACCATCATTACGAGTTAAGTATACAGGTGTGTCTGGATCACAAAATTCAACCATTACTTGTCTACAAATACTACATGGTGGTAAAAAATCTTCTGTATCTCCTGAAACAGCAATACCTTTTATTGACTTAGGTGAATATCCTTGGCTTATAGCTGTAAAAATCGCACTACGCTCAGCACAGTTAGTGGCCCCGAAGGAAACGTTTTCAATATTAACACCAGTAATAATTTCTCCATCATCCATCTTAATTGCTGCACCTACTCTAAATTTTGAATAAGGAGAATAAGAGTTTGGTTTAATATTCTTTGCTTCTTCTACTAACTTATCTA
Organism: Aerococcaceae bacterium DSM 111021; assembly: GCA_020112395.1. Lineage (NCBI taxonomy): Bacteria > Bacillati > Bacillota > Bacilli > Lactobacillales > Aerococcaceae > Aerococcaceae bacterium DSM 111021. The sequence goes on from JACCEK010000001.1 coordinate 716,055, forward strand.
TTTGTTGTTTATTCATACTAACACCATCCTTAAAGTTGTAGCTCTATTATAACTTACATTCACTTAAAAGAATAAAGTTTTATAAAAAAAAGCTTTTTAAATAAAGAATAACTTCTTTATTTAAAAAACCTTATTTATATCTATTGTTCAAATTTCTCTCTCAATTGACTCCCATTAAAAAGATATTCTTTATCTTTGGTAATTAAGACAGGTATACCAACTTCATTATTTGCTTTTTTCTCATCAAATACGTCTTGATTATCTCGCTCTACCAAAAAGTCTTTAAGATTAGACATCGATTCTGTAATATTAACACTTTGGAAACGAACTCCTAATCTGTTTAATTCACTAAGAAACGATTTTGTATCCGGGCATACATCACTGTAATATAAAATATTGTTTCCCATTTTTTTCACTCCTATTTTTTGCCTACTTTATTTATACGTTAAATTCATCATAATTTCAAATATTTTGATTTGCTCATCTTTCTACTTTTCAGTATAATTACACAAGTTATGGTAAAATATTATAGGTTAGTAAGCCTTTAGTCAGATGACATAAAGTACTAATTCTAATAATATATTTTTAGTTCATATTAATGGAGGTTGAGATGGAAAATAAAGTACAAAATGACAATCAAGGATGGTGGCTTCGTTTCGTTAAAGGAATGTTTGTCGGATCTGGTTTTATCATACCAGGGGTTAGCGGTGGAGCATTAGCTGCTATATTTGGAATTTACGAAAGAATTATTAACTTTTTAGCAAATTTAACAAAAGATTTTAAAGAGAATGTTAAATTCTTTATTCCAGTTGGTGTAGGTGCCCTTTTTGGTATTGCGATTCTATCTTGGGGTATCAGCTACTTATTAGGTTCATTCGAAGTTATTATCACTTGGTTCTTTATCGGTGCTATCGTGGGTACTGCTCCGGCATTATGGAGCGAGGCTGGAAAGGAAGGACGCAATAATAGAGACTACATCATTTTAGTGGCAGCCTTTATATTCGGTATTGTCTTACTTGGTTTTGGAATTCAACTATTTGATGGTTCGGTGCAGCCTAGCTTTATAGCATGGATGGTATGTGGTGCACTAATAGCACTAGGTATATTAGTACCAGGAATGAGTCCATCTAACTTCATCTTTTATATGGGGTTATACCAAGCAATGGCAGATGGCTTCAAAACATTAAATCTTGGCATCATTATTCCAATTGGTATTGGTGGGTTACTTACTGTACTATTGTTAGCTAAAGTCATCGAGAAAATTTTCTCTACTAATTATAGTGAATTTTTCCACTTTATTGTAGGAATTGTATTAGCTTCTACTATGATGATTATTCCAGTTGGTTCTGCTTATAACGGATTTACTTTTTTAAATTACTTTATGTGTTTTGTATTATTCTCTTTAGGTGCCTTTTTAGGTTGGTGGATGTCTCAATTAGAAAATCGTTACAAGTAATATCAAAAAAAAGAGAGTGGAATTTCCACTCTCTTTTTTGATTGTTTAAAATTTCATTACAATACTAATTCCGCTTCAACAATTTCTTGGAAGTATCGCTGCGTTGAATTTTCTTCAGTATTGTACGATATAATATCTAGAAGCATTGATAAAGCACTATTCCCTAATTTTTGAGCATGTATATCCATAAATAATTCATGCTTCTCACGTGTTGTTTGGGATTCATAAGCTTTAAATGTGGCCATTGGAATCGGTTCTTTACCTGCTGTTTCCCATCCTGAACGTATCCCCCTAGCAACAAGTTGATCAGCGATAACCACACCATCTAGATTCGATAATTTCAGTAATTCTTTGACTAGTTCATAACCGACGTTTGATAAGAATTGAAAATCATTAAATACTAAAGATGTATCTAATTTGATTTCATTCTCCTCAAGCGCTTTTCGATAACCTTCATATCTCAATTCAATAAAGTTTAATGTCTTGTCCCCACCAACAAAAGCAATTCTCTTACCACCTTGTTTAATAATTTCATCTGTCACTTTGTAGGCCATTAACTCATTGTCATTATCGACAGAATTTACAGGTTTCAACGAAGGTGTTCCAATAACTACAAATGGAAAGCTTATTTCTTTTAAAAATTCTATAATCTTATCATTGATTTTTGAATATAAAAATATAAGACCATCCACTTGCTTACCAAAAACCATTGTCTTAATTCGGTCTAATCGTTCTTCTTCAGTATTACCCGAACTTAACAATAACGAATATTTTTGGTCATCTGCTACTTCATTCATACCACGTAAAACTGTTGGAAAGAATGGATTTTGATAGAATGTATCTGTATTATCTGGCAATACTAAGCCAATAATACGTGAGGTACTATTAACAAGACTTCTTGCGTTCATATTTGGAAAATACTTTAATTCATCCATAATTGTTCTAACTTTTGTCTTTGTCTTTTCACTGATTGATGGGCTATTTGATATGACCCTAGAAACAGTAGAGGGAGAAACTCCTGCTACTCTAGCAACATCCTTTATTGTTACTGACATTTATACACCTCAACTTTATAATTTGCCACTCTTTACGCAAACGATTGCGTTTTTATTATTATACTAAAACATCGCCACTAAAGCAATTACAGAGTGTTGTTAAAATAATTAATCGCTTTCAATGCGAAAACGTTTGTTTTTTTACTACTTCTCTTCTATAATAGAATTGTATTAATCAAATATCCCTTCTCATTATGTAAAAAGTGCGTATTTACAACAGTATATCTTTTTTACATAACGGGAAGGATGAGGTAATAACATTTATAGTAGGAGGTTACATTATATGACACGTACAAGCGGTGTATTGATGCACATTTCGTCATTACCAGGTCCTTTTGGTATTGGAACGTTCGGACAATCCGCTTATGACTTTGTAGATTTTCTTAAAGAAACCAAACAAACATATTGGCAAATTTTACCATTAACAACAACAAGTTACGGAGACTCTCCATATCAGTCCTTCTCAGCTTTTGCAGGGAATACATATTTTATAGATTATAAACTCTTAGAAGAGGATGGCCTATTAGATATAACAGATTATGAATCAGTTAATTTCGGAGACGACCTTGAAAAAGTTGATTACGCTTTAATTTATAAGGTTAAACGCCCTATTTTAGAAAAAGCTGTTGCTAATTTTATTCAACGCGGTGACTTCGATGATTACTACCGTTTCGAAGAAGCAAATCGTGAATGGCTCGTTGATTTCAGTGAATTCATGAGTATCAAAGAAAGCTTCGATGAAGAACCTTGGTATAATTGGGATGAAGCGAGTATTAATCGAGAACCTGAAACAATGAAGGAATATCGTGAGACACTCAGTGATCAAATTACTTATCATAAAGTGACTCAATATTTATTCTTTAAACAATATAATCAATTAAAGAAATATGCGAATGACAATCATATTCAAATTGTTGGGGATATCCCTATCTACGTATCTAGAGATAGTGTAGAAATGTGGGCAACACCTCAATACTTCAAAATGAAGAACAAAGTAGAACCAACGCACGTTGCTGGAACACCGCCAGACAGCTTTTCAGATGACGGGCAATTCTGGGGGAATCCGATTTATGATTGGGAATATATGAAGGAAAATGGCTATGACTGGTGGATTTGGAGATTAAAAGAAAGCTTTAATCTATACGATGTTGTTCGTATTGACCATTTCCGTGGATTTGAATCTTTCTGGGAAGTTCCTTACGGATCAAAATCATCGGCAGCGGGTCAATGGACAAAAGGTCCTGGTTATGACTTATTCAAACATATTACTGATGCCCTTGGTGAATTAAATATTATCGCCGAAGACTTAGGTTTCATGACTCAAGAAGTTATTGATATGCGTGATAAGACTGGTTATCCTGGTATGAAGATTTTACAATTTGGTTTCAATGGTTTCGAAGATAGTATCGAACTACCCCATAACTATATTCCAAATACTGCAGCCTATGTGGGAACACATGACAATATGACTGCTCGTGGATGGTACGAAGATACTACGAACCAAGCAATGAGAGACCAATTAGATTCTTACTTAAACAGACGTCCTGGAGAAAAAATATCTGAAGCATTAAACCGTGGAATCGCTTCTTCTGTGAGTAATTTCGCCATTTACACAATGCAAGACTTACTCGATTTAGATAATAGTGCCCGAATGAATGAACCATCTACCATTGGGCATAACTGGCAATGGCGTATGTTAGACGGTGCGATTGATGAACCTCTTAAAGAGTCATTAACTAAACTCACTGTCGAGTACTTCCGTGCACCTCAACAATATAACCCTGAGCAAACTGAAGAAAACACAGATGAATACGTTGAGTTGGAAGCATCAGATGCTAAAGGTGAGTATCACCCAGCACCAGAATTAGATGATGTGGAAACCGATATATAAGAGTTATTATTATCTATTTACTTTTATAATCAGTAATAAATAAATGTAGTTCGTTACTTAAAATAGATCAACCCATAAAGGAGTTCAAAATGAGTATTTTAGAAAATTATGTTTTAGATAACTTTGATAAGCCGATTCGTGAGTGTACGGATCAAGAGATGTATAAGGTGTTATTAGATCTTGTTCGTGACAAATCTCGTGAATTACCTACAAATGATGACAAAAAGAAGAAATTATACTACTTTAGTGCGGAATTCTTAATTGGTAAATTATTATCAAATAACTTATTAAACTTAGGTATTTATGATGAAGTCAATAATGAGCTGATTGCCAACGGTAAAAATATCATGGATATTGAGCAAGCAGAATCAGAGCCTTCATTAGGTAACGGCGGTTTAGGTCGTTTAGCTGCTTGTTTCGTAGATTCAATTACAACTTTAGGTATCAATGGTGATGGAATTGGACTAAATTATCATTTTGGTTTATTTAAACAAGTATTTAAAGACAATCAACAAACTCAAACACCTGATCCTTGGATTACACAAGACTCATGGTTAATTAAAAACGAACGAACATATGAGGTTCCATTCAAAAACTTTACCCTATCATCTACTTTATATGATATTGATGTTTTAGGATACAATAGCGATACACGTAACCGACTACGACTTTTCGACTTAGACACGGTTACAAGTGATATCATCGATGAAGGTACAATTCACTTTGACAAAACAAATATCAAAGAAAACTTAACGTTATTCTTATACCCAGACGATTCCGATCGCGAAGGTGAATTATTAAGAATCTTCCAACAATATTTCATGGTATCAAATGGTGCTCAATTAATTATTGACGAAGCTATTGAGCGTGGAAGTAACTTACACGACTTACCTGAGTATGCTGTTATCCAGATTAATGATACTCACCCTGCTTTCGTTATACCAGAAATGATTCGTCTTTTAACAAAACGTGGAATCGATTTCGACGAAGCAGTTCAAATTACTCAAACAATGACTGCTTTCACTAACCACACAATCTTAGCTGAAGCTTTAGAAAAATGGCCTGTAGATGAATTAGAACAAGTTATGCCAGACATCGTTAAGATTATCCGTGAATTAGACAGTCGTAAAAAGGCTGAATTCCCTAGTAATAATGCTGTAACGATTATCGATGAACATAACCGAGTTCATATGGCTCACATGGCTATTCATTACGGATACAGTATTAACGGAGTTGCTGCTTTACATACAGATATCTTGAAAAATTCTGAATTAAAAGCTTTCTATGATATTTATCCTAATAAATTCATCAACATGACAAATGGTATTACATTCCGTCGTTGGATTATGGATGCAAATAAAGAACTTGCTGACTTCATTGATGAACTTATTACTGATGAGTGGAGAACTTCAGCAAACCTTGAGCCATTATTAGATCACCAAGATGACGAAAGTGTTATTACTAAATTACGTGCGATTAAATTTAATAACAAGCAACGTCTAAGTCATCGCTTAGAAACAATGCAAGGTGTTAAAATTAACGAACATTCAATTATTGATGTTCATATCAAACGTATTCACGAGTACAAACGTCAACAAATGCTATTACTTTACATCATTCATAAATACAATGATATTAAGAATGGTAACATCCCTAAAACACCAATTACAATTCTATTTGGTGGTAAAGCTGCAGCTGCCTATACGATAGCTCGAGATATTATTCATGCGATTTTAACTATATCAGAGTTGATTGCCAACGATGAAGATGTTAACAAGCATTTCCAAGTTGTTATGGTAGAGAACTACAATGTAACGCATGCACAATACTTAATTCCAGCTACAGATATTTCTGAACAAATTTCACTAGCATCTAAAGAAGCAAGCGGAACTGGTAACATGAAATTCATGCTGAATGGTGCTTTAACATTATGTACATTAGATGGTGCCAACGTTGAGATTGCTGAGTTAGTTGGAGAAGAAAACATTTATATCTTCGGTAAACGTAGTGAAGAAATCGTGGACCTATACGCAAATAATGCATACAATGCTCGTTCGTACTATGAACGTAAAACAATCAAACCATTGGTTGATTTCTTAATGGATCCTAAGATGATTGAATTAGGCAACCAGGGACGTCTATCTCGTCTACACTATGACATGATTAATAAAGATTACTTCATGGCGTTAATTGATTTAGAAGAGTTTATTGAGATTAAAGAGCGTATGTATGAAGATTATGAAGATCATGATACGTGGACACGTAAGGCTTTACTTAACATTTCTAAAGCTGGTTTCTTCTCATCAGATAGAACAATCAATGAGTACAACCGTGACATTTGGCATTTAGAGCAAAGCATCAAAAATATTCAAAACTAATTAACAAGTAAAAAAGCAATTCCCTTATAATTGGGAATTGCTTTTTTGATTTTAAATTACTTTTCGTTCGAATGGATCGATACTTATTCCATTCTGTAAAACTTGTTTAGCATATTCTTTTGCAGCAAATAATGAGTGATCCTTATAATTTCCACATTCAATTGCGGTTGTTGCTTCAATTACATCTGCTTCAATAACGATATTTAAAACATTCTTTAATCCTTCTGCAATTTCTTCCGGTGTATGATCGTTCCAAATCACCATGTAGAAACCTGTACGACAACCCATTGGAGAGATATCAATCAATCCTTCCAACTCATCACGCATATGAATTGCTAGAAAGTGCTCTAATGTGTGAACTGCACCGGTTGGTAGTGCATCTTGATTAGGTTGCAAGAATCGTAAATCATATTTTTCGATGACTGCACCCTTTTCATGTTCTTCTTTACCCGCTAACCTTACATATGGTGCTTGTACTTTGTTGTGATCTAATGAAAAACTTTCTACTTTTGCCATAAATATATCCTCCTATTTTCATATTAAACTATTTACTCTTAAATACACTGAACAGTTTAACTTTGAATTCATTTAACATCTTAACATAGACTTGAATAAAGGTCATTTAGGAATCGTTCTAAATAATAAAAACCAAGCAAACACCGGGGGAGATGTCTGCTTGGTTCGGAGATTTTGAATGTTTTAAGAATTTATTTATCTTTCCAAAGTTTTGTATCCCATAGACCACAGAATGCGTCTACTGAACTTACGCCTTGGAATTCAGATTCGCCAGCTAATTTCTTAACTAGCTCTTCCATTGTAACTAGCATTCCATCATATGTATTGATGTATGTTCCAACTTGTGGCACATCTGCTAAATCAAATGGATTTTGTACTGATACGTAAATAGTTGGGATTTCATGTACGTAGAACGGAATATCTGGAGTACCTTTCGATGCTGGCCAGATAGTACGTTGAATCGTACCACCACTGTTAACGTCACCAACGTTAATGATTAAGTCATAGTTGTCAGTTAAGTTAGAGATTGGTTGTTTTTGTGCATAAACGTTAGCAATTGCTGCTCCACGCTCTTCTTCTGGTAATTTCATGATTTTCTCTTCTGTAGATTCCCAGATAGAAACTTCATGTCCGCGTGCTTCTAATAGACTCTTCAAGTGGTCATGAGCTTTAGGTTTATTACCTGCAATCATGGCACCGAATCCACCTTTAATACCAGATACTGGTACTAATAAGATACGTTTGTAACGCTCAGGTGTAATTGGGAAGATATCTTTTTGCTTATCTTTAACTAATGTAATTGCTTTATCAGCAACTTCACGTACAACAGCCTTGTTTTCTTCAGTTCCAATTCTTGATAAAGCTTCTTCTTTTGGTAACATAATCTCTTCACGTGGAGTATTATGTAAGCCAATTTTCGCTTTTAATCCTAATGTACGACGAATTGCATCGTGTAGACGTTCTTCAGTCAATATACCGTTTTCTAGTCCTTCTTTCATCCATTGGAAGTCTTCCACTGGATCATTGAAGAATAAGAAGATATCACACCCTGCTTCAATAGCAGTTGGTAACATTTCACGACGTGGTAATGCCGCAGTCATAGCAACCATGTGAGATGCATCCGTTACGATAATTCCGTTGAATCCAATTTTACCACGTAATAATTCATCTAATAATGTTTTGTTTAAAGATGCTGGTAAGAAATCATCTTCATCACGTTCAGGATGTAATGCTTTTTCGTATTCTGGTAAATGGATGTGTCCAGCCATGATTCCTGGTAATCCGGCTTCTGTTAATTCACCGTAAATACGACCGAATGTTTCATCCCATTCTTCCACTGTCATTGGGTTTGATGCGTATGATAAGTGATGATCACGCTCATCGATACCGTCTCCAGGGAAGTGTTTTGCAAATGGCATAATATTATGTTCCATAATACCACGCATGTATTCTTTAGATAATTCAATCGTTTGGTCAACATCATCACCCCAAGTACGGTTAGCAATGATTGGGTTACGCCAGTTACGAGTTAAATCAATAATTGGAGCAAATGATGCGTTACATCCAACAGCTGAAGCTTCTTCACCTGAAATACGACCTAATTCATAAGCATATTTTGGATCATTAGTTGCAGCAACTTTTACCTCATCACCAACTTTAGTTCCGTCAGTAACAGCTCCGTCACCACCAGCTTCTGTGTTAGCAGCGATAATTAATGGAATCTTACTTTTTGTTTGAAGTATCTTGTTTTGATCATACACTTCACTTGCAGTACCTTTATTATAACGCACTGCTGCGATATGATATTCATCCATTACCCCAGTTAAGTATTCCTCAGTACGATCAGCACCCATGTTTACGAATAATTGTCCAATTTTCTCATCTAAAGTCATATTAGATAATGTATCTTCAACCCAATTGATCGCTTCTTGATCTAAGTTATAAGGTTTTTTTGTTAAGTCTACTAAATTAGTCATTCTTAATTTTCTCCTTCTTTATTTATCCAAGTTTGTCCAGAATGCTTTATTGAATGCTTCTTGATCTTCTTCAGCGAACTGTCCAGCAACAAATTGCTCTGCAGTTTCAGTGCGAATTTTGTCCCATGATGCTTTTTCATCACCAACAATAATTGGGAAGAATGCAGTATTGTTTAACTCAGCTGCCTCTAAGTCTCCTGGTGAGTCACCAATCATTACGATGTTAGTTGGGCTATTACCCTCTTTAATGAAACCTGCAATCACATCCGCTTTCTTACCACGGTCTTGACAATATAAATCATCAACATATTCCATTAAACCATGACGAGTCCACTCATCTTCTACAGCCTCACGGTTCGCTGAACTTACAACGTACACAGTACCGAGTTCTTTTAATTTCTCAAGTCCTTCGAGTGCACCATCAAAAGCTTCATCATGCCCTTCAGCTTCTTTTACTTGCTTGTTTACTTCATTCGACCATTCTAAAGCTAATTTAAGATCTTCAGAATCATTTTTAGCAATTTCTTCTGCTAAAGAATCGTTAGATAATGAACTAGTTTCATTAACCCATTTTGTTAAGCTATCAATACCTTGATAACCAACTGATTCTAATCCCATAACTAATCCAACGAATCGGTTTACACCACGGGTTCTAGAATATAAGTTAATATTCTCCCAATTTTTTTGGAATGTTTCTTTATCTTTTACTTCGTATTTGTCAGCAGCTATAGGACCAAAGAACAACTCATGCTTATATGTCATTGTATCCATTGCACAACCGTCTGAGTCAACACAAAAAATATATTTGCTCATTTAAAAAACTCCTCACTAATAGTAATAGTACGCTCAAAAATAACATAAGAGGCTTTAAACCTCTTATGAATTTAGTTAGAATTAAACACCCGAGTAAGCGTTGAATCCACCATCGATTGGTAAAACAACACCGTTAACAAAACTTGACATTTCTTCTGATGCTAAGAAGAATGTACCACCAACTAATTCGCTTGCTTCACCGAAACGCCCCATTGGAGTATTGTTAATGATTTTTTGTCCACGAGGTTTTAATGTTTCGTGATCTTCTTCGAACATTAAATCAACGTTTTGATGTGTTACTAAGAATCCTGGTGCAATTGCATTACAACGGATTCCAACGTGTGAAAAGTGAACTGCTAACCATTGAGTAAAGTTTGCGATAGCAGCTTTTGCTCCAGAGTATGCAGGAATTTTTGTTAATGGTGTAAATGCGTTCATACTTGCGATGTTGATGATGTTCGCACCTTCACGTCCAACCATATCTTGTGCAAAAACTTGAGTTGGTAATAAAGTACCTAAATAGTTTAAGTTGAATACAAATTCAATTCCACCAGTATCTAAGTCAAAGAATGATTTAGTATCTTCTGGTAAGTCTGTTTCGTGGAATTCGTTATCAGTTGTTGCTTTAGGACTATTTCCTCCAGCACCATTTACTAAAATATCAGTTTTACCTAAGTCAGCGTTAACTTGCTCACGAACGCCTTCTAAAGCTTCTTTATCTAATACGTTAGCTTTATATGCTTTAGCAACGCCACCAGCTTCAGTGATTTCGTCAGCATATGCTTGTGCTGCATCTAAGTTTAAGTCTAATAAAGCAACTTTTGCTCCAGCTTTAGCGAATTCTTTTGCTAACTCAGCACAGATAACTCCACCTGCACCAGTAACTACTACAACTTTATCAGTAAAATTAATTTCCATTGCCATTTTTAAAAATCTCCTTTTGAATTGAATGTATTATTTAGCGTCTTTGTCTACAGCTTCCCATAAACCGTGTAAGTAAGTTGCTCCTAGAGCACGGTCATATAGTCCGTAACCAGCGCGTCCAGTCTCTCCCCAAATCATACGACCGTGGTCAGGACGGATTGCACCTTCAAAGTTATGGTCATGTAAAGCTTTAACAACTTCATACATGTCAATCGATCCATACTCACTTGGGTGAGCTGATTCTTCGAATGATTTACCTTGACCAGTTAATTTAATATTACGAGCATGCATAAAGTTAACGCGGTCTGCTTCTAATGCGTAACGTAAAATGCCAATTGTGTCGTTAGCTGGATCTGATGCATATGAACCAACACACATTGTAATTCCGTTGTTTTTGCTGTCATATAATTTAATGAAACGCTCAACAGCATCTTGACCAGTAATGATACGTGGTAAGCCAAAGATAGAGTAAGGTGGGTCATCAGGGTGAATTGCCATCAGTACATCAGCTTCCTCAGCTGCAGGGATAATTTCTTTAATGAAGTACTCTAAGTTAGCCCATAATTGTTCGTTGTCAACTTTAGCATACTCATCCATGATGTTTTTCATTTCTTCTTTAGTGTAGCTTGAGTCCCAACCTGGTAACGATAGTTCTCCATTCACTGGGTCCATTTTTGATGCTACTTCTTCATCAAAGATTAAAGCATTTGAACCATCTTCAAGTTCATATGCTAAGTCAGTACGCGTCCAGTCAAATACTGGCATGAAGTTATAACATACAGTGTTTACACCTTCTGCACCTAAGTTACGAATAGTTTCTTTATAGTTAGCAATTAATTTATCACGTGAAGGTTTACCTAATTTGATATCTTCGTGAACTGGAACACTTTCAATAACTGATAATTCTAATCCAGCTGCTTCTACAGTGTTCTTTAATTGTTTAATACGATCTCTTGACCAAACTTCTCCTACTGGCACATCATAAATCGCTGAAACAATTCCTTTCATACCAGGAATTTGGCGAATTTCTTCTAATTTAACTGGATCATCTTCTCCATACCATCTAAAAGTCATTTTCATAATTTATACACTCTCCTATTTAATATTAATTATTGAAATAATTGTATGCATTTTTGTAACTAATGTTTTCCATTAATGTTGTCAATAAATGATCATCATTTGGAATTTCTTCGCTTTCAACCCACTCACCAAGGTAAGTAGCTAAGATACGACGGAAGTAGTCATGTCTTTGGTAAGATAAGAAACTTCTCGAATCTGTTAACATACCTAAGAAGTTTGCTAACATACCACTATCAGCTAAAGCGTTCATTTGGTTGATCATACCTAGTTTAGTATCACCAAACCACCATGCAGCACCAAACTGCATATAGTTTTTGATTCCTTCTTCATTTGCTTGATAGTTTTGCAACGTATTCGCAAGAATGAAGTTGTAAGCAGGGTTCAAGTTATACCAAATCATCTTTGGTAACTTATCTTCACGTGCTAAGCGATCTAGAAGAGCATTTAAGTTTTTACCTAAATCTACTTGATCATCAATTGAATCGAATCCAGCATCTGGTCCAATTTGACTTGAATATTTCGTATTATTATTACGAATTGCACCAAAGTGTACTTGTGATACTAAATTATTTTCTTTATATAGACGGCTAAGTTCAACAAATACTTCTGTTTGCCAAGCTTCTTCCTCTGCTTGTGTTAAATCTTTACCGTTCATAGCTTTATCAAACATCTCATCTAATTCAGATACTTCAGCTTCACGATATACAATCTCACCAAAGCTGATGTCTGTTGCTTTCGCTCCATTAGCCACAAAGTGAGCAATACGTTCTTCCATTGCTGAAACAAATGAGTTGAAATCTGTAATAGTTGCGCCAGCTTCGTCTTTCAAGCGGTCAACAAACCCTGCAAAGTTTGCATGGTTTATAAATGCTTCGTCAGGACGGAATGTTGGAGCTACTTCTACATCAAAGTTTTCATCTGCTTTAATCTTCGCATGCCATTCTAGCGTATCTAATGGATGGTCTGTTGTTCCAATAAATTTAACGTTTGAACGAGCGATTAATTTACGAGGACTCAATTCTTCACGTTTGATATAATCATTTAATTCATTATAGATACGTTCCCAATTCTCACTTGTTAAGTACTCATCTATACCAAATGCATCACGCATCTCAAGATGAGACCAGTGGAATACTGGATGTCCTACAGCGAATTCAATAGTCTCAGCAAATGCTTTGAACTTCTCTTTATTCGACGCATCACCAGTAATGAATTTTTCTGCTACACCATTTGCACGCATTAAACGCCATTTATAATGGTCTCCACCTAACCACACATCAACAATATCTTCGAAAGGCTTATCTTCAAAGACTTCTTGTGGATCTAAGTGACAGTGATAGTCAAAAATTGGTTGTTCTTTAGCAACTTCATACAACTTCTTACTAGCTTCATTGTCTAGCATGAAATTTTTATCGTTAAAACTCACAATCCCACTCCTTATTTTAAAGCATTGACAAATTGTCTTGCTATATCTGTTACACTTTCATAGCCTTTTGTATCTACATCTTTACTTAACGCGCTACCAACACCAACTGAAATGGCACCTTTGTCAGCCCATTCTTTGATGTTATCTAGTGAAACTCCACCTGAAGGCATTAATTGTACTTCTGGAATTGGACCATGAATATCTTTAATAAATCCAGCACCTAATTGTCCACCAGGGAATAATTTAATAATTTTACATCCTGCATTCATTGCAGTTACAATTTCAGTTGCAGTTGCACAACCTGGCATGTAATCAAGGTCGTTATCTACAGCATATTTTGCGATTTCTGCATCAAAATGTGGACTCACTAAGAATTGTGCTCCAGCAGCTTTAGCTTTCTCTGCTAGTTCAAGAGTCATAACTGTACCTGCACCTACTACAACTGTTTCGTCTTCTTTATAAAACTCAACTAAGTCACTCATAACTTTTTCAGCGTTTGGCGTACTAAATGTTACCTCTAGATTCTTGATTCCACCCTCGACAGCAGCTTTACAAATTTCATAACCTGCAGTTTCATCTTTTCCGCGTACTACGGCAAAGATATAATTCTTTTTCAATGTTTCTAGGACGTTACTCATTTTGTTCCTCCTTATTAAATCATCTGATGACTTTATTATACTTGGTATTTTTTTCTGCGTCAACACAAAAGATAAACGTTTTCAAAATAGTTTTTCCTCCTTATATTTTTAAAAACAAACAAATAGCCATTTTTTTCAAAAAAATAATCTGACGATTTCCATATTAAAATCTGACAAAGACACATTGTATTCGGTTTCATTTTAACACAAGTAGAACTATATATATAACGGTATACTCTCTTGAAAGTAAAAAACTTGAAAAACAGCATTCTAAAATGTTGTTTTTCAAGTTTTTTTATTTTTTATTTTGCTCAAGATGTCTTTTCTTATTCTGAGCTAAACTTCGACGGTTCGTTACTATATGAATACGCATAACGTCTTCAGCTAGAATTGGATCACGATTTCTAATCGCATCAACAATTTCTCTATGTGACACCACTGTCTCATCCTTAATATGATCACTTGTATAATAGTCATTATAAAGTGAGATCGATTGATTAATGACTGGAACGATATTTGACATTGCGACGTTTCCACTCATTTCAGATACTAACTTGTGAAACTCAATATCTTTTTCAAAATGTTCATCACTGAATGTCCCCATCTTCTCTTCTATATCAAGACGGATTCTGTCTAACTCTTGAATTTGTTCTTCTGTTGCATTAGTAGCTGCTAGTCCTGCAACACGTGGCTCTAAAAGATATCTTATTTCAAATAAATCTTCGGTTAATTTTAATGTGTCCTTTACAAAGCTGAATCCAAGAGGATCATCGACAATACCCGTATTCTCACTAACATAAGTTCCAGACCCTTGTCTTACTTCCAATATATTTCGTGAAACTAGAGTGCGTACTGCTTCTCTTAGTGTACTTCGCCCTACATTAACTTCCTCGGCCAATTTATACTCATTCGGTAGTTTGTCCCCAGTGGCTAAGTTGTTTGTAATAATATAATTTAATATTGCTTCGCTTGTTTGTTCAATTAGCGACTTTGCTTGCCCTTCCATTTTCTTGCCTCCATATCATCTGATGTTTCATATATAATTCTACACTTTTTTGCATTGTTTGCAAATGCTTTCAAGCTGATTACGTTAAATAACGAAAGAACAAAATATATGTGGTAACTTTTATACTTTGATAACGACTAATGCATCATTCATTTCACTATGCATATCATTAGATCGCCATTCTTTTACGTATCCTAAAGAATTCGTTAGGAAGACTGTATTATCTCTTTCTACTTTGCCTCTAAAATGAACATGTCCCATTACACTTTCTCTAATCGGGTATTTTTCATATAAGTACGCTAAATCATCTGTTGCGATGTACGCATTAAAAAAGTCGAATACTCGGTGTGGCAGGGGCATTGTAAACTCTGGTATTGTTATCATATGAGTGACTAAAATATATTCTTTTGCGTTTAATTTTTGAATATCACTTTCTATTATCTTTGCAAACCGTCTCGACATCTCACGGTCTCCTTCAGGCCAGTGAATATATTTTTTATCCTGCCAAGTGACTCCTTTATACTTACCTTTTTTTATTTCTTCCAATGTAAATTTCTCATCATTATATTTTACATAGTTGTACCAAGCAGTATGACCAACAAGTCCAACGTGATTGTTTAACATGAGAGGCGATTCAATTAAACATTGAGGATGATTTTTATACTTATTATAGATAGATATTGTGTCAATGTTTGCTTTATCAGATTGTCTATCCCACAAATCATGATTTCCTGGAATAAAATAAACATCTATATTCGATAATTTTTGTAGTTTTTCGACAAATTCCGTAGTTGTTTCATAACTATTGCCTATGTCTCCGCCAATTACGAACATATCTAATTGATTATTATTAATTATTTCTGTAGCCACTTTCAAATAGTCCGCTACCTCGTATTTAAAATTATCAACATGTAAATCAGAGATAAACCCAACGTTCATATTTTCCCCTCCATTAATTTATAATATAGTAGTGAATATAAAAAAACGATTAATGTTCATTGCAAATGAGCTACGTTAGGAGCTACATTTAAAACTAACAAATAACCGTTTTAATTTAATTATTTAGTTTACTTTAAAGTGATTGTAGCGACTAAATCGCCTTGTTTAACAGCACCACTTGCTTTGAAATCAATGTTCTCAATCACTTCAGTACCATTAGTAAATACGATAATCATATCTTTATCTTTACCATTTTCTTCAAGCTCTGCTAAATTAACATCAGCAATATTATCGCTTGTAGATACTTTAGTATTCTCATTCACGTGGATTGTAAATGGCTTCCCTTCTAACGAAACCGTGTCAATTCCCATGTGTAATAGAATTTCTAATTCACCAACTGTAAAACTAACAGCGTGTTTTGTAGGGAAAATGTTATCTACTTGACCCTCAACTGGTGAATTCATTGCACCACTTGTAGGTCTAATAGCAAAGCCGTCACCCATCATTTTTTGGGCGAATACTTCATCTTGTACTTCTTCAATACTTACAAATTCACCATCACACATTGCATAGACATTTACTTCTTTAATAACTTCTTTTTTATCTTTTTTCTTAAAAAAATCAAACATGTGTCATACCTCCAATTTATTTTTCTAATTAATTATAATCTTAAACTTGTATATTACAAAATGATATCCCTTATGGGAGTTCTCTGCCACCACTTCTATAAACATCATACCATTCTTCTCTACTTAATTGAACTGAGAAAGCTTCAGCCATTAACTTGATACGATTTGGAGACATAGAGCCCACTATAGTTTGAATCTTAGCAGGGTGACGATTAATCCAAGCAATCACAATGGCTTCGACTGATACTTTATAATGTTCTGCTAAGTTTTCAATCGTTTTAGTCATTTCTTGGAAGTCTGGGTGGTTAATAAACAGCCCTTCACTTAATGACACTTGGTATGGTGACCAAGATTGAATCGTTATATTATTCAATCGACAATATTCAAGTATCCCTCCATCGTGATTTACAGACAAATTATTCGTCATATTTACATTAAAACCAGCGTCAATCATTGGCGTATGCGCTGGACCAAATTGCAATTGGTTTGCGATTAACGGCCTGCTTAAGTATTTCTGAAGCAGTTCTATTTGACCTGGATTTTGATTCGATACACCAAAGTATCTTACTTTTCCACTAATATATAAAGCTTCAAATGCTTCAGCAACTTCTTCAGGATCCATTAAAGTATCTGGCCTATGAAGTAATAACATATCGAGATATTCTACATCTAAGCGTTCCAAGATTCCATCAGTCGCATTAATAATATGCTCTTTTGAGAAATCAAAGAATCCATCTCGAATACCTACCTTAGATTGCAACACAATCTCATCTCGCTTTATATTTGTTTCTTTTAAAGCTTTTGCAAATATTTTCTCTGATTGTCCTTTTCCGTAAATATCCGCATGATCAAAAAGTGTTATTCCCTGTTCGTATGCCGTATCAATCACTTTAACTGCTTTATCTAGTGATTCACTAGCCATTCGCATGCAACCTAGCCCTAATTGACTAGTAGATAGTTGTGATGATCCAATCTTAATTTTTTCCATATATAAGCCGCCTCTATCATTGTTTATTATATTTAAGTTCTCCATTTAAGAATGTTGCTTTTAACTCTAACTTATCATCAACAACAATAAAGTCTGCATCCATTCCTTCTTGTATTTGTCCACAAACATTGTCGATGTTTACTGATCTCGCAGGTGAATACGAAGCCATTCTCAAGGCATCAGCTTGAGACACAATACCCCATTCAAACATATTACGTACACTTTCATTCAATTTAAGGACAGAACCTGCTAGATTGCCACCTTCTTTCAATCTTGCTTGTCCGTCTTTTACTATGACTTCGAGTTCTCCTAATATAGACTGACCATCGCCTAAACCACCAGCTCGCATACAATCCGTCACTAACACAGTTTCTTTCGCACCACGTGCTTTAACTACAACTTGAGCAGCTCCCGGGTGTACATGATGGCCATCGCTTATTAATTCAGCATACACATCATCTAATCCAAGAGCAGCACCAACCATTCCTGGATTACGATGATGAAGTCCACTCATCCCATTAAATGTATGGATGAAAATATTTGCGCCCGCTTCAACTGCATCCTTTGCTTCTTCATAGCTTGCATCACTATGAGCTAATGCTGTTTTTACCCCAATAGAATTCGCATACTTGATAAACTCTTTAACTCCCTCTCGCTCAGGTGCAATGGCAATTTTTTTGACTAAGTTATTTGATAACTCACTCCAACGTTTTAATTTATCTATTGATGGATCACTCATGTAAGCTAGATTTTGTGCTCCTTTGTACTTCTCAGTAAAGAATGGTCCTTCTAAAAATATTCCTCGTATCTTTGCCCCATCAACATCTTGGTAATTATCTCCAATTGTCTGACACACTTCGTCTAATTGTACAGTAGGAGCCGTTAATGTTGTTGGTAACCAAGATGTTACTCCACACGCCAGTAGTGCAGTAGATATCTCTTGAATTCCTTTAAAGTTATTATCCATGACATCGTGCCCAACGTATCCATGTATATGAGTATCTACGAGTCCTGGAGCAATTGTATCCTCAGAATAATCCAAGATATCTCCCTCAGTTGGTTTATCCAAAGTTACCCCTTTGAATTTACCATTTTCAATAGCTAAATAG
Source organism: Aerococcaceae bacterium DSM 111021 (assembly GCA_020112395.1). Lineage (NCBI taxonomy): Bacteria > Bacillati > Bacillota > Bacilli > Lactobacillales > Aerococcaceae > Aerococcaceae bacterium DSM 111021. Next base: position 734,879 of record JACCEK010000001.1, read on the forward strand.
CCATTTTCAATCACTTCATCAGTTAAGACAATCTTCTTAGCATGTATATATTGTGTCATTCAATTCACTCTTCTCTTTTCAATTTACTTATAAGATTATCATACCATTTTTTCCATTGAAAATGCCTTCATTATAAAAAAAGTTTCCTACTTTTTGATAAAATAAATTAAATTTTATAATACTTTCAAAAAAAACACCCGTTGAATTTGTAAGTTAATGACAACTTTGGTTAGAGTCAATTATTACTTCAACGGATGATTTTTTATTTTTTAATCACTTCTTCAGTATCTAAGTCAAAGAAGTGACCTTTATTCATATTAAAAGCTAATTCTACTTGTTCTCCTACTCCATGAGTATCACGTGCATCAACACGTGCTACAAATGTTGTTTCTCCCACTTTTGAATGGAGCATTGTCTCAGATCCCATTAATTCAGAGACAATAACCTCTGCATTAACTCGAGCATTTGCATGTAAGTCTAAAGCCACTTGCTCGGCATTAATGTCTTCTGGACGAATACCGAAGACAACCTCTTTACCTTCATATCCTTTTTCGTCGAGCAGACGGCGTGCGGGTTCGTACACTGCTACGTCAATCGCTTTTCCATCAGTAATGCGTCCATTTGAATACGTTACATTAAAGAAGTTCATTGCTGGAGAACCCATGAATCCAGCCACAAACATATTAACTGGGTGATCATATACCTCTCTAGGTGAACCAATTTGTTGAATAATCCCTCTATCCATAATGACAATTCGTGTAGCTAATGTCATTGCTTCCGTCTGATCATGTGTCACATAAATTGTCGTTGTTTTTAAAGAATTATGTAACCTTGCGATTTCCGTACGCATCTGAACACGTAATTTTGCATCCAAGTTAGATAAAGGCTCATCCATTAAGAATACTTTTGCGTCACGTACAATCGCTCGCCCAAGCGCAACACGTTGTCTTTGACCACCTGACAAAGCAGCTGGCTTACGTTCTAGAAATTCTGTTAAACCTAATGTTTCAGCAGCTGATTCTACACGTTTCTTTATTTCATCTTTCGAATACTTACGTAATTTTAAACCATAAGCCATATTATCATATACAGTCATATGTGGATAAAGTGCATAATTTTGAAATACCATTGCGATATTTCTATCTTTTGGTTCAACATCGTTCATCACTTCATCATCAATAACAAGCTCACCTTTTGATATATCTTCAAGTCCTGCTATCATTCTTAGTGTAGTCGATTTACCACATCCTGAAGGACCAACAAATACGATAAACTCTCTATCATCAATCTCTAAATTAAAATCAGAAACTGAGTAAGTATCATTACCTGGGTATTGTTTGTGAATATTATTTAAATTTATTTTAACCATTATAGTATAGCTCCTTTACTTTTTGGTAGTAGCAATCAATTAATTATTATGTTGTTTAATCATCACATAATTATCGTTAAAATGTGTCTTCCAATAAATCCATATTAACATGAGTACGAATAATAGTCCTTGTGTTGTCAACATCATTATTGGATTCCCACTGATTAAGCCAATAAACATTGCTATCAATGTCGGTAAGCCAAGACTATTTAAAACGATTGTTAAAGCTTCATTGAATGATTTAATATCGAACAAGTCATTTTTTTTCATTAATGATAGAAAGAAACTTGATCCTAATACTAATAATATCAAACTTGTTGTAATTAGAACATTTAATTGAATATAATTTGTTAATACAATTGATGTACGATTACTCCAGAACCATTGTTGTGACATAAGTTCTTTCAAACTCAATACATCATCTATTTCATTCATTAATACATCACCTGTATAAGGTTGATAAAAGAGAGAGTCATCCTCGCCCAGAATATATTGATCTGGAGTATAGATAATACCTCCTCGTTCATGCAAGTGTTTTTCAGCTTCTTCTTGCGTCGGAGCCGATGCAATAATGAGTTCATTATTTTCTTTGATGATTTTTTCTTCAGTAATAATCAATTTTGATTCATTGTTATCAAGACTGTTTAATTCTTGCACAACAGATTCATCGATAAAATTCATTGCTTTTGGCACATAGTTTGTTAAGTCTGCACTTGTCGTTCTCCCCAATTGTAATGATAAAGGAATCATCATTAAAGAATTGAGTAGAATAATAACAATGACTTTTTGCCAATGCTTTAAGTAATTTCTATGTGTGAAACTCTTGACTGCCGAAAATGCAGTTATAAAATAATTAATTGGAAATACTTGTGCCATATAAAAACCTTCCTTATCTAACCTTTTGTACCACCACTAGTCAATCCTGATACAAAATTCTTTTGTAACATAAAGAATAGAATTGATATAGGTACTGCAATTAAGATTGCTCCTGCAGCAAATAGTGATACACTCTGATTTCTTGGGTCATTAATAAATGTTTGTAATCCTACCGCTACTGTATACGAATCTTGACTACGTAATAAGAATCTAGCTAACATAAAGTCCCCAAAAGGTCCCATGAACGCCCACAATGCTTGCACTGCAATCATTGGTCTTACTAATGGAGTAACAATCTCCCAGAATGTTCTGATATGTCCTGCTCCATCAATTTTCGCTGATTCATCCAAATCATAAGGCACAGTATCGAAATATCCTTTCATTAAATAAGTATTCATAGGAATACCTCCACCAATATAAAGGAAAGATAAGAACCAAAATTCATTAATAGCATTCAATAAGAAAGCCATAACGAAAAAGGCAGTTAACGCTGCAGTTGTTGGAACCATTTGTATAATTAAAAACATCACTAAACTATTTTTTCGTCCCATAAAACGATAACGACTATATGCATAACCTGCTAAAGTAACTATAGTTACTTGAGCTACCATTGTCGTAGTCGCTATGATTAATGTGTTACCATACCATCTCCCATACATTGTCTCTTCGAATAGTCTTCTAAAATTATCAAGTGTCCATTCACTTGATAAGTCCAAACTAAAGGAAGTAACATTTCCAGACTGAAATGCTGAACTTGCTGTAACTAGTAATGGATAAATGATAATTATTGACAACACTATCATAAATAGATACGTAAAGAATTGGCCGATTAAACGTTTTGTTTTCGCTGAACCTTTCTTTTTCATAATTATTCATCCTCCATATTGAAAGCATTTGTTCGTTTGAATACGATAAGGGATACTCCAATAACAATAAACGAGACAATGATTGTTAATGCTGCAGCCAGTGAATATTGTGGTGAATTATTGGTTGTCAATTTGAATATCCAAGAAATTAAAATATCTGTCTGACCTGCTCCACCACCAGCACTACCGGGTCCACCATCATTAAATAGATAAATCATTGTGAAGTTGTTAAAGTTTCCAGTATATTGTGTAATGAATACCGGCGCTGCAACTGCCAGTACTGTCGGCATTGTAATATCTCTGAATCGTCTAATGGCTCCTGCTCCATCAATTTTTGCTGCTTCATACAAATCTGCAGGAATGGCTTGTAAAATACTCGTTGTCATTACATAGATATAAGGGAAGCCGAGCCAACCTTGAATCATTATAATCGCGACTTTTGTCCAATATGGATCAGTTTTCCAAGCAATACGACCAATATCTACAAACGGAATAAAGTTATTTAAAAACGGAATAACTTGTGTGTTCATTGCACCGATTGAATCATTAAACATATTCGAGAATGACATAATTGTTATAAACGCAGGCACAGCCCACGGTAATAAGAAAACAACTCCGAAAATCCGTTTACCTTTAATAAACGGTTGATTCGCAATAACGGCTGTAAATACACCTAAAACAATTTGTAAAGTTGTAGCACATAATGTCCAAATAATTGTCCAAGAGAATACCGACGTAAATGCATCACGGAAAGTACTCAATGTAAAAATATTAAGAAAATTTTGTAATCCAACCCAGTTTAGAAGTTTCGCTGGTGGCATATTCATAATACTATAATCCATAAATGCCATGAAAACTGTAACAAGCACTGGGAAAATAATTGCAAAAATCATTGCCAGATAAGCTGGTACGATTAATAGATACGGGAAACCATTTTTATATACATTATTGAAAAGTTCACTGAAAGTCTTATTTACATGAATTCCAGTATTCCAATGTGACGCCACTTTTTTAGCATCATAAATATTATATGCATAAAAGAATAGAAATATGACTGTGACCAATACTTGTAATGTCCCTCGGATCATCATAAATAATGAGTGATCTTCCATTGGTGTAACTCCAAGAGAAATTAAATCTTGAATGGCTTGGATACCAAATACATTTAACTCGTATACGAATAAAATAGCTACTAATAAAAAGAATATACCTTTAATAACTTGTCGATTATATAATTGCCCTACACCTGGGATGATCGATAAGGCAGCTGCCAAATTTTCATTACGAATTGACTCTTTTTTCACTTCCATAATAAAGCCTCCTCTAATACTTCCCAAACTAATGATTAAAAAATCTGGCTGGCGTTGGCCAACCAGACATAGTTAGTAATTTAAGTATTAATAATTTTGTTGAATAGTTTGCGTGATTAACTCTACCGCATCATTTGCTGATTCTTCTGCAGATTTTGTTCCTGAAGCTGCGTCAAACATTAAACTTTCAGCTCCAACCCAAACTTCTGCCATTTGAGGAATATTTGGCATTGGAATTGCATTTTCATACACTTCAATTACCGCTGCTGTTAACTCGCTGTCTGATTGTGCTGCAGCTTCACGAGCTACTTGGTTTGCTGGGATTTCTCCTAAGCGTTCGTACATTACTGTTTGTTGTTCTTCGCTTGTTGCCCAGTTTAAGAACTCTTGTGCTAATTCAGTTTTTTCTGTGAATGCTGAAATTGCCCATGCTTTCCCTCCACCGAATGGTTGATACTCTTCACCATTTGGTAATGTTGGAATTTTAGCTGCTGCGTAAGGTACGCCTGAATTATTAAAGTCATTCGCTGACCAAGGTCCAGTAATCACTGCTGCTGTACTTCCATCCATGAATGATTGGTTAATAAAGTCTTGTGCACTTGTTACATCTAACATTCCTTGTGGCCAGGTATTTTGGTACCAATTAGTTGCGTATTCAATTGCTTCGATAGCACCTTCATTATTAAGTCCGATATCTTCAGTATTTGTTCCATCTTCACCAAATACATACCCACCGTAACCTGCTAATAAACCATAAGTCATATAGAAATCAACCCAGTTAGTTAAGAATCCAACGTTACGTCCTTCTTCACCTTCGAATGCGAAGCGCTCATCTTGTCCAATGGCTTCTAATTCTTCGAATGTCGTAGGAGCCTCATCTAGTAATTCAGTATTATAGAACATAACTAAAGTTTCAATAACAGTTGGTGCTCCGTATATTTGACCATCCATTGTTACTTGTTGCATATCTGTCTCATTGTATCCTGCTTCTTCATTTAAAGTAACAGGTTGAATTAAACCTTGCATACCAAGTGATCCGATTCTGTCATATGGTGCGATTACTACGTCCGCTCCTGTTCCTGCTGGTCCATCTAATGCTAAGCCGTCTAAAACTTCAAACATGTCAGTATCCCATACTTCAACTGTTACACCATGTTCAGCTTCGAACTCTTCGATATTTTCAATAACATAGTCATAATGACCTGCTGCTGAAATAATTAAAGTCTCTTCTTGAGCTAATGCCTCTTGTGCTGGTAGTAACACACTTGCAGCTACTGATGCCCCAAGGATAGCAGTTGTCGCGCCAGTAACAATTTTTTTCCAATCAAATTTCATTGATTTTCCTCCTAATTTTACGTTTGTGTAAACGTTTTAATAACTACCATCATAATATCGCAATCGTTTGCATAAATCAAGCCTTTTTTATAAACTATTCATATTTTTTTCATATTTAGTAATTATTTGCAATGAAAACAATAGGTGTATGTGATATATCTATCTTCCCATCTTTTATATTAATTTTTTCATCAGTGATATAATTAGTATACTCACCATCTTGTACAGGTAGATCAATCATACCTTCTGAATCTTTTAAGTTAAAGGCGCCGACAAACGTCTGCTGAGCATTCTTATAGTTTAAAATAATAGTATTAGTCTTATTGTCTGCTTCAAGAGAATATAAGCCATCTAATGGTACATATTCTTTTTTTATTTGCGATAACTTTGCAATAAAGTCGCTTATATTATGGCCGCTTTCCCAATTAATTGTATCTCGATCAAACAAGCTTGGAGTCATCTCTGCCAAGACTTCTTGTCCGTTATACACGAGTGACGAACCTTTTTGCATAAAAGTAAAGGCTGTCCATTGCATCAATTCACTATCTTTTGGTATACGATGTCTAATACGTAGATGATCATGATTTTCTAAGTTTCGCATTTTTACATAATTCCATGGGTAAGTGTAATCTTGTACCTTAAGGCGTTCCACATATGCTTCAAGATCAATATTCCCTTCTAAATATGACTCAAAATGATCGTGTACATCATAATCATAAGTCATGTCGAATGCTTGATAAATCTCGCTATCACTCAAAGCTACCATATCGCGTGATCTTAATTCACGAATAAATTCAGGATGCACTGATTCAGATAACCAAATTACTTCTGGATTCACTTCTTCAACTTCTTTACGTGCTCTAAGCCAAAACTCTATGGGCACTAAAGGAGCTACATCGCATCTAAATCCATCTACTCCCCGCTTAACCCATTGTTTTAGTGTCTCAATCTGATAATCCCACAGATCAGGATGTTTATAATCTAAATCGACAATATCACTCCAATCACCTACTCGGTTTCCAAAATTTCCCTCTGCAGTTTTATAAAACCAGTCAGGATGTTCATTCGTTAGAATTGAATCAGGTGATGTATGGTTATACACTATATCTATCATCACTTTCATCCCACGATTGTGTATCTCCTCTATTAATGTTTCGAATTCTTCTATTGTTCCATAATTTGGATCAACACTTCGGTAATCCTTAATTGCATATGGAGACCCATCTGCACCTTTACGATTTACTTCGCCAATCGGATACATAGGTAAAAACCAGACAATGTCTGTCCCTAATTCTTTAAGTCTATCTAATTCTGGTATAACTGCATTAAATGTTCCCTCTTCAGTAAAATTACGGACGAAAACACTATATATTACAGATTTTCTTAAGTTTACACTCGTTTGCTTTGCCATATAATCTTCCTTTCTTTAAGTAAAACGTTTGCATAAAACATACATAAATAATCCCATTTTGTAAAGTAAAACGCCTACAATCAAATATTGATTTGTCTGTTTTTTACTGACTTAAATGGGATTATCTTGTATTAATTTTATTGTTACTTTAAATCTTCAAGTGCATGTTCTTTTATTGATTCAGCTAATTCAATTGTTTGTCGTTCACTTTCTTTTGAACTTAAATTCAACTTTTCAGTAATGATTGCTTGGACTGGTTCTACTAAAGCAGCCATCTCATCCGTTCTAAAAAGCATATAGTTAGTACGACGTAAGAAAAAGTCTTCACTCGTTAATATACCTTCTTCATAAATAGCATATAATAAACTTATCGCATCTTTCTCCGGCAATGATAATCTTGATGAATAATCCTTTGCTTGGTCTAAATATTTCAATACTCTTTCAACATTTGACCCATAAAGATTAGCTAGATACTCTGCATCTTCAGAATTAAGCCCTACTTCTTCATACTGCTTTGCAAAGCTTGTTATCGATTCTTCTACTTTGGATTTATCAAAATGACCTCCCGATACTTGATAAGTTTCAGAATTAATTAAACTAAAGGTTTGATTTGTCTTTTGCTTTAATTCATCTATAATAACTTTCATTGCCCCTTCAGCCATTTTACGGTAGTCAGTTATCTTCCCACCAGCTAAGGTCAATAATCCAGAGTCACTCATAGATAAATCACTTCCACGAGAGACAGCTGATGGATCATTACCAGATTCAGAATTATCACGATTAGCCTCTTTGATACCTTTTTCTACTTCAGCTCTTGGGACTCTACCTTCATTATATTCTGTAAATAATAAAGCTAAATCCTCAAAACTTTCGTTAGAAAGAGAACCATTGTGCCCACCATTATAGTCTGAACCACTATTTCCCGAGATAAGTGGACGAAGTCCTGCCCAACTTGCTTCTATATCTTCAATTCTAATATCCGCCTTGGGAAAACGACGATTAACTATCTCAAGTAAGTATTCAACATCATGTAAGCTTACTTGAGGATGCTTTAAGTCCCCATCATAATCTGTGTCTGTAGTACCAAAGTACGTTTTAGTTTCCCTTGGTAATACGAATACCATACGTTTATCTCCTTCACCACTATCAAAGTATACTGGTGAGTTAACTGGTAATTTCTTGGCATCAACAACTAAATGAACCCCTTTTGTAGGACGCATTTGTGGTTTTGAATCCACTTCTGTATCTAACTCTCTGATTGTATCACTCCATGGTCCTGTAGCATTTATCACAACATGACTATTCACTTCAAAAGTATCATTAGTAAATTTATCTTCGACTATAACAGAACGAATCTTTTGATTATCATCGTATTCAAATCCTGTTACTTTTACTCGACTTACTACCGCAGCCCCATCTTCACTAGCTTGTTTTATATTTTCGATGACTAATCTCGCATCATTATTACGATAATCTAAGTAAAAGCCACCACCTATTAAATTCTCTTGCGCTAAATTGGGCTGTTTTTCTAATACTTCTTCTTTAGACAAGAGCTTATTAGCATAATCTGTTTCTTCAACACCAGCGAGTCGATCATATAAATCCATCGCAACTTTAAGCTCTAAACGAGTAAAAGAGGCACCTGGTTCATCGTATAAAGGCAGTAGCATTGGATCAGGTTTTGGTATATGTGGTGCAATACCTTGTACAACCGCACGTTCCTGAACTGTCTCCGATACAACTTCTACATCGAATTGCTTCAAGTAACGTAAGCCACCGTGAACTAGTTTAGTTGAGCGACTACTCGTTCCTTCAGAAAAGTCTTGCATCTCAAGTAACGCCGTCTTCAAACCACTCGCAGCCGCTTGCAAAGCAAGTCCAGCTCCCGTAATACCGCCACCAATGATAACTAAATCAAACGTATCCGACTGTAATTGTTTTATTACTTCAGATCTTGAGCGATATGATAGAACTGTCACTATTTTTCTCCTCCTTGGCTCTTTTTAGCGTAATAGATTGTTGCGTCTACTGCATTTTCCCAGCCAGTGTATAATGAGTTACGTTTTTCGTCATCCATTTCTGGTTCGAATGTCTCTCCAACTTCAATCAAACGTTTTAATTCTTCTTGGTCTTTCCAATACCCAACCGCTAAACCAGCTAAGTATGCTGCACCTAATGCAGTTGTTTCTAATAATTTTGCACGAACTACTTTTACATTTGCGATATCTGCTTGGAATTGCATTAAGTATTTATTCATTGCAGCTCCACCATCAACACGTAATTCTTCAATCTCTAACCCAGTATCTTTATTCATCGTATCTAAAACATCACGAGATTGATAAGCGATAGATTGTAATGTTGCTTTAACTAAGTCCTCTTTTGTTGTGCCGCGAGTTAAGCCATACACTGAACCACGTGCATCTGAGTCCCAATGCGGAGCACCTAACCCAGTAAATGCAGGCACTAGATAAACTTCATCTTCACTTTCTGAGCTATAAGCCATTGCTTCAGTTTCTGGTGACTCTTTAAATAATTCTAGTCCATCACGTAGCCATTGAATAGCTGCTCCTGTTACGAAGATTGAGCCTTCTAAAGCATAATGAATCTTACCGTCAATAGCATAACCAATTGTCGTCAAAAGATTATTCTCAGATGACTTTGCTTCTTCACCCGTATTCATAATCATGAATGAACCTGTTCCATATGTATTCTTAACCATTCCTGGCTCAAATGCCATTTGACCAAATAATGCCGCTTGTTGGTCTCCTGCCATACCTGCTATTGGAACTTCCTGCCCATAAAAGTGATACGTTTTAGTATGTCCATATACTTCTGAGTTTGATTTAACTTCTGGTAGCATTGAGGCTGGAATATTCAATAATTCTAGAATTTCTTCGTCCCATTTTAATTCATGGATATTAAATAACATTGTTCGAGCAGCATTTGAATAATCTGTTACGTGAACATCTCCACCAGTTAAGTTATAGACTAACCATGAATCAATTGTTCCAAATAATAATTCCCCATTTTCAGCGCGTTCTTGAGCTCCTTCAACTTCATCTAAAATCCAGCGAACTTTTGTAGCTGAGAAATATGCATCAATAATTAGCCCTGTCTTTGATTGGAAAAAATCCGTATGTCCATCTTTAATTAATTGGTTCGCTATTGGAGCCGTTTGGCGAGATTGCCATACAATCGCATTATAAATTGGTTTCCCAGTCTCTTTATCCCAGACTACGGTTGTTTCACGTTGGTTCGTAATACCAATCGCTTCAATATCTTCGGGTTGTAGTTCACTTTCAATAATTGCTTTCGAAATAACACCTTGTACGTTATTCCAAATCTTACTGGCATTATGTTCTACCCATCCACTTTGAGGATAAATTTGTTCGAATTCCTCTTGACCGCTTCCGATAATTTCACCTTTTTTATTTACTATAATTGCACGAGAACTCGTTGTACCTTGATCAATTGACATAATATATTTTTCTGCCATTAATATTCTCTCCTTTTATATATAGACATCAGCGAGTACCAAAAAAATTAAATCCCTGCTAAAACTAAGTTATAAATTAAACCACCAATAACACCACCAACAATTGGTCCTAAAACTGGAATCCATGAATAACCCCAATCTGCCGTTCCTTTATTCTTCATTGGTAAGAATTGATAGACAATACGTGGTCCTAAGTCACGGGCTGGGTTAATAGCATAACCTGTTGTCCCACCTAGTGACAGTCCAATTGAAGCAACGATCGCACCAACTACAAATGGTCCAAATCCTGACGACAAATTATTAGGTCCCATAGCCATGACTCCAATAACTAATACTGCCGTACCTACAACCTCACCTAAGAAGTTAGATGGAGTATCACGTACAGCTGGTGCAGTTGAGAATGCTGCTAATTTTGTAGCTGGATCTTGTGTCATATCCCAATGTGGTAAATATTGTAACCATACTACAACTTGTGCTAACATCGCTCCAATCATCTGTGCAATAATATACATAAATGCAGTTCCCCATGATACTTGTCCTAGAACCGCAAAAGCGATAGATACTGCTGGGTTTAAATGAGCTGGACTATAAAACCCTGAAACCAAAACCCCAAGTGTAACTGCAAGACCCCAACCAAGTGTGATCATAATCCAACCAGTATTTTCGCCTTTAGTACCTTTTAATACGTTACCGGCAACAACACCATTACCTAATAATACAAGTATAAATGTCCCTAATAATTCCCCTATAAAATCCATAACCTTTACCTCCATTTTTTATTTATTAATTTTTAATTCATCTAATTGTGATTCTATGGCTTCAATACTTGCTTCGGCTTGTAATAAAGCTCCCGCTGTATAAGCTCCCTCGACAACTGGTACAGAATAAACTTTTATGTCTTTATCAGACATCTCTATTGCCATCTCAAGATTCATCTTTGCACTACCTAAATCAAAAAATGCGAGTAGTTTATCTTTTGGATTCTTTTCAATCATCTCAAACGCAGCATCAAAAGACGTTCCAATCCCTCCGTCTTCATCTCCTCCTGCATGAGTAATGCTTACATCTTTGGCTACTTCATCTAATAAGTTATGAACCCCTTGAGCGATATCTTTTGAATGTGATATTATGACAATTCCATATTCTGACATTACTTTATCCCTCCTGCTTCAATAAATGCTTCAAATAATAATCCTGAAGAATATGCACCGGGATCAATATGCCCAATTGAACGATCACCGACGTAAGAAGCTCGTCCTTTTGTCGCCTTCATGTCTTTTGTACTATTGACACCATCTTGAATAACCTGTGAATTTAAATCCCCCTCTTGAGCCGCTTTAGCTACTGGGGCCCACGTATCAATCATTGTTTTTTCACCTTCAGTGGCTTTACCACGTTTCTTTATTGCCTCCAATCCATCATTTAGTGCCTCACCTAGATCAGCATCATTTTGAACAGCCTTAGCAATTCCTAATATCGCTGAGCCATATAATGGTCCAGCCGACCCTCCTACTTTGCTAATAAGATTTTTCGCAACAACTTTTAAAGCATCAGCCGCTGTTTCTGGCTTATCGTTCTCTAGTGCTTCTGTTACAGCCTTCATCCCACGAGACATATTATTCCCATGATCTGCGTCTCCGATTGGTGTATCTAATTCTGTTAATTTCACTTTCTCTTCTTGGATCTTTTCATTAAACAAGTCCATCCATTTTAATACTACTTCTAATTCCATTTATGAACCTCTCCTATTTCCAGGCAATTGTCTTAGCAGGTGTATTTAAAGCTTCTAACCATTGATTATCTTCTAGTTTAATTAATGTTAAAGATAAACCTTGCATCTCTAATGATGTCATGTTATCCCCAACTTTTTTATAAACTACATCTAACTTACTATCTTCTAACAGTTGGCGAACATCATTTATAAAGACATATTGTTCCATTAGAGGTGTTCCACCCATACCATTAACAAACACACCATATTTTTCATTTTCTTTCGCTTCAAATGATTCTAATAGTTTAGACACTAACTCTTGCGCTAATCCTTTAGATGGTTTTAACTTTTCAGATCGATATCCCGGCTCTCCATGAATACCTACACCATACTCTATTTCGTCATCTGCCAGATTAAAACTTGGCTTCCCACCCTCAGGTGTTGTCGCACCCGTTAACGCTAATCCAATTGTATGAATATTTGGAACTAAAGTATCAGCAATTTTTTTAATTTCCGCTAACGTTTTTCCTTGCGATGCATAGTAGCCAATAATTTTATGCACCAAAACAGTACCCGCTACACCACGTTTTCCTTGTGTGTACAACGAGTCTTCCACACCTATATCATCATCTACAATAATCGTCTCAACTTCGATGTCATCCATCTCAGCCAATTCTTGCGCCATTTCAAAGTTCATGACATCTCCCGAGTAATTTTTGATTACTAAGAAGACTCCCACACCTTCATCTGCTGCTTTTATCGCTTCTACAATTTGATCTGGTGCAGGTGATGTAAATACCGGTCCACTCACTGCAGCAGATAACATACCCTCTCCTACAAAACCAGCGTGTGATGGTTCATGACCAGCTCCACCTCCAGATATAACAGCAACTTTATTGTTTTTTTCAGATTTACGGACAATTACATCAAACCCATCTAATCTTTCTACAATATCGTTGTGCGCATACGCTAAACCATCTAACATTTCGTCAACAATTTGACTAGGATCATTCATAATTTTCTTCATGAAATGGCACTCTCCTCTATATTATAATAACTTAATAATACTTGATGAAATCGCTTTAATCAATTAATACACTTGCATTTACATATTAAATATATTTATAACTAGTGTTAAAAACTTGCCTTTATAACTTATCCCGAATTGTATATTTATTCAGTAATCAAATGCATGTATAGTTAAAATAATTTGAAACAAAAAAACACGAATTTTTCTCATTGAAATTCGTGTTTTTTATACAAATTATATTCATTGATAATGTAGCCAATATAAACATCAATAGACTTAACTTTGTTTTACATCTGACGTAACGACGATTGAAGCGTAGTCTTACTTTATCTATTTTCTAAAGTAATTAAGTCTTGTTTTTCTACATTCATGATATATTTCAACTTAATCGATTGTTTTTGTTGTAACTACAGTCTTTTAACTTAAAAGTGTAAATAGAATACCGACAATATAAACAAAATTAGTCATTGAATCCTTAGTTCTTTCCGGTCTTCTGAGAATCCATTAACTTCAAGTCGATCAAGTTGCCGACAATAGCAACTCCTACCTGCAAACATCTTCAACTCATCACCACTAGAAGTCCATTTACAAGATACCATTGGAGTTAACTCAGATTCAGTTAGAGTTACCGCTATAATATCATCAGATAACATAAAGAATGAAGCTTTATCAATCCAACAATCAAAATCCTCTTCTGTCATTACATTATGACCAGCAATCACTGCATCATAGTTGCCTGTTACATATAATTACTCTGCTAACTTTTGATTTTTTTATTTCTTTACGCATCGCTTTCATCGACCCAGAAGCTACTCCAAAGACAGGTTCATTAACTCCATTCGACATATACATCTTCTTCACTCTATCGTTACCTAGGATTTCTATCGCCTACATTACTTCTCGATAATTCATTTACATCTCATTTTAGCTGTACTTTTCTCTTTAAAAATAACATAATATATGAAAAAATAACCAAAAAAAAAGACAGCCTAGTACTAGGCTGTCAAAATATCTATTTATTTAAAATTAGATTTTGTTGATGTTAGTTGCTTGTTCTCCACGTTGTCCTTCTTCAATATCAAAAGAAACTTTTTGTCCTTCTTCTAATGTTTTGAATCCGTCACCTTGGATAGCTGAGAAATGTGCAAAAACATCTCCACCGTTGTCGCGTTCGATGAACCCGAACCCTTTATCTGCGTTAAACCATTTAACTGTACCTGTATTCATACTAATTTCCTCCATTATGTGCTTATGCACGTTGTATTTGCAATATATCGTTTCAAAAAATAAATGGATTTAATCTGTAAAGAATAGAAAGCCAATTAATTTGTTAACTAATACCACAAGACATAGTATAGCATGAGTTTTTGGGTATGTAAAGCTTTTTAACAAAATAGTTTTAACTTTTTGTAATTCAGTTTCTAAGCTGTGTTTCTGAATGAAATAAGTGAAAACGCTTAACAAAAGACTTGAACAGGGATATAATATATTTATATAGGAATGTTCTAATGTTTTACGTTTCTTTATGTCAGCAATATTATTTAAATAAAATTTGAAAGGTTGGTAATTATGGGAACTATTAGGAATCACTCGACTGAAACTATTCGCAAAAGTAACCCGCACTTCTCTTCTTTAAAGACAACTGTTGAAACTGCCTTTTATTCAAATAATACACGAGAAATTACTTCTGTCAAAGAAGCGTATGAATTGGCTAAAAATGCACCGCAAACAATTGTATTAGATGCTACCGTTAAACATGCTGAGGAATTAGAATTACCGCAAGACGCTCAAGTTCTACTTGTAAATGATGGAGCTACGGTAGGTAGAACAGCCCAAGCCCGTCGAGTCGTAGGCTTAGATGCAAAGGAAGATAAAGAACTCTTCCCCATTGTTCGCGAGGCGATCTATGACGCTAGTTTGAGACCCTTTATCAAAACAACGGGTATTGTTGGTTTAGATGAAGTCTTTATGGTTAGAGCGCATATTACGATGCCAGAAAAAGAATGTAACAATATGTATTCTTGGTTAATGAACTTCCAAATTTATAATGATACATATGCAAGTCGTTACCAAGATTCAAAAGAATATGATGAAAACGATATCTATATCTTCTATGATCCGGATTGGACTCACCCTGATTACCCACTTGGATTATCTTATATTGACGCAAATCAGAATGTTGCCTGTATCTTAGGTATGAACTACTTTGGTGAAATAAAAAAAGGAACTCTAACGCTTGCCTGGGCAACAGCGCATCGAAATAATTATGTTGCTTGTCATGGTGGTTTAAAGAAATTTAAGTCAAAAGAAATCGAAAATCACGTCGCTTCATTCTTCGGTCTTTCTGGTTCGGGTAAATCTACTTTAACTCATGCTAAACATGGCGACAAATACGAAATTGAAGTACTTCACGACGATGCATTTATTATTAATACTGAGGACGGTTCATCAGTAGCTTTAGAGCCATCATACTTTGATAAAACGAATGACTACCCTGCTGGACATGTGGAACAAGATTATTTTGTCACTGTTCAAAACGTAGGGGTTACATTAAATAAAAATAATGAACGCGTTCTTGTAACAGAAGATATACGAAATGGTAATGGACGTACAGTGAAGTCTAGATATTCGACACCTAACCGTGTTGATAAGATTGAAGATCCAATTAACGCTATTTATTGGATTATGAAAGATGACTCATTACCACCTTTAGTTAAAATAACGGATCCACTACTTGCATCAACATTTGGTTGTACTTTAGCTACAAAACGAACAAGTGCTGAGAATACAACAGATAGTTTAGACCAATTAGTTATTGAACCTTACGCAAATCCATTCCGGGCATATCCATTAGTAGAAGATTTTGACAAATTTAAGTCATTATTCGAAGACGGCGTAGATGCTTATATCATCAATACTGGTGAATTTCTTGGTGAAAAAGTAACACCCGAAGACTCGCTCGGAGTTATTGAAGCAATTGTTGAAGGTAAAGCAGAGTTTGAAAACTTTGGACCAATCAAAAGTTTCGAGTTCCTTCCATTAGATAAGTTCCCTGTTCCATTCGATGATTCTGAATATACAAAATTATTAAAAGACAGAATGCAAGTTCGATTAGACTACATTCAAAATTACAACAAAGAAAATCCCGAAGATAGCTTACCTGAAGAAATTACTCAAGCACTAAAAGAGTTAGTTGATTCATTAGGCTAGGATTTGAATCCCCCATTGTCATTAAATGGCAATGGGGATTTTTTTGTTAACGGGACTTGTCATCTAGTGACAAGGGAAATTGGATGGTTAACGGGACGGGTCATTTGGTGACAAGGGAAATTAAACGGTTAACGGGACAGGTCATGAGGCGACAAGGGAAATTAAACGGTTAACGGGACAGGTCATTTGGTGACAAGGGAAATTAGATTGCTCATCGCTCTTTTTCACTCATCAAGCACACCTTAGTTTTTATATTTTGTTAATATTTATGAATTATTTAAGAAGTATAAGAAAATTGTAAGAGTTTTCATCTTTATCCATTGACATTATCCTGTATTATAGTTAACATAAATGTAACGGTTATGTAATATTTACGTAACAATACAACTTGAGAAAAGGAGCAATAGAAATGGAATTACAAAGAAAAATTTTAACAACGTCAATGAGTGCATTGGCGGTAGTAGCAGTACTAGGCGTTGCCCCATTGAATGTTCAGGCTCAACAAACAACTCATACCGTTGAAGCTGGGGAGTATTTATATAATATTGCTCCTCAATACGATGTGACAGTAGATGAATTGATTGAATGGAATAATTTATCATCAAATGATTTACAAATTGGAGATCAATTAATTGTTCAATCTCCTAATGAGGAAGCGATTGAAGAAGAAACTTCTTCAGAAATCACTGACGAAACGACAAATAAAGAAACTGATAATATAGTAGATGAAACACAAACGGTGCAACCTACTTCGGAAAATGGTCATTATTATGTTGTTAAACCAGGAGATTACCTATATAAAATAGCCAATCGCTTTGGAATGACGACTGAAGATTTAATAGAAGCAAACAATCTTGTAAGTAATAATTTACAGATTGGAGATGTCCTATTCATCCCTTCTGATTCTGCTGAAGATGACGATGAGGATAATGGTAACGAAGAAACGCCGTCTGAAACTTACTACACTGTTCAAGCAGGAGACTATTTATACAAAATCGCACAACAATTTGGAACAACCGTTGAAGCCATTAAAGATGTCAATGGTTTAACTAATAACAATCTACAAATTGGCGATGTCTTACTTATCCCTGGCGGTTCTGAAGAAGACGATGACGACGAAGAAACTCCATCTGAAACGTACTACACTGTTCAAGCGGGAGACTACTTATACAAAATCGCACAACAATTCGGAACAACTGTTGAAGCTATTAAAGATGCAAATGATTTAACTAACAACAATCTACAAATTGGCGATGTCTTACTTATCCCTGACGGTTCTGAAGAAGACGATGATGGCGACGAAGAAACGCCGTCTGAAACTTACTATACTGTTCAAGCGGGAGACTACTTATACAAAATCGCACAACAATTCAGAACGACTGTAGAAGCTATTAAAGAAGCCAATGGTTTAACTAATAACAATCTACAAATTGGCGATGTCTTACTTATCCCTGTCGGTTCTGAAGAAGACGATAGTGACGACGAAGAAACGCCGTCTGAAACTTACTACACTGTTCAAGCAGGAGATTACTTATACAAAATCGCACAACAATTTGGAACAACCGTTGAAGCCATTAAAGAAGCAAACGATTTAACTAACAACAACTTACAAATTGGCGATGTCTTACTTATCCCTGACGGAACTGACGACGAAGAAACGCCGTCTGAAACTTACTATACTGTTCAAGCAGGAGACTACTTATACAAAATCGCACAGCAATTCGAAACAACTGTAGAAGCCATTAAAGATGCCAATGATTTAACTAACAACAACTTACAAATTGGCGATGTCTTACTTATCCCTGACGGATCTGAAGAGGACGATGACGACGAAGAAACACCCTCTGAAACTTACTATACTGTTCAAGCGGGCGATTACTTATATAAAATTGCACAACAATTTGGAACAACCGTTGAAGCCATTAAAGATGCCAATGATTTAACTAATAATAACTTACAAATTGGCGATGTCTTACTTATCCCTGACGGATCTGAGGAAGTCCCGGAAACACCTGAATTTGTTGCACCCGAACCTGGTGACTTAGCTTACATGTCTGGGATGACTTTAGTAGAAAAATATTTCCCAACAGTTAACAGTGCGGTAACTTATGCTGAAGAGAATTTTGATTATAATGAACACGTAAATTATTATGTGAACTACTTTAAAGGAAGTTTTGTTCTATACTTCCAACCTAAATAATTTATAGCAATGAAATACTCCCTCACGGGAGTATTTTTTATTTAATTATAATATTATACATTCATTATAATACTAAAAAATGAATTCAAAAAATTATACGTAAGTTCTGAAATTTAGATACGCATGAACTAAAGTTAACAAAACAGCTATAATAAGCCACTTTTGGGATTTATATCGAATTCGAGTTAAATATTTTGACTTGTCATCCAAATATTGATACGTTTGATTCAAGTGGTAAAAAAATAAATATTTTATATCATAGGAGTTTTAATATATGTCTCAATTTACAGATTTAGTTAAACAACGTCGTACAGTATACGGTCTTGGAAACAACATAGATTTAACAAAAGAGGAAATTGTTAGTCGCATTCGTGAAGTAGCAAGAGAAATTCCGTCTGCAAGTAACAGCCAAACAACTCGTCTAGTTGTATTATTTGGTGAAGATAACGTTAAATTCTGGGACCATATCTTAGATGTTCAAAAAGATGTTATGCAAGGTGCTATGTGGGATATGTTCTCAGGAGTTATGGAAGGTGCTAAAGGCGCAGTGGGTACAATCTTATTCTTCGAAGACCATGATGCAGTTAAAGAAGGATTAGGTGAAGGGGTTCGTGCTGAAACATATAAGCATCATAATGATGCGAATATGCAATTCTCAATGTGGTTAGCCTTAGCTGAATTAAACTTAGGAGCTAGCTTACAGCATATGAATATTGGCTTTGAACAAGGCTTTGATAAATCAGTTAAAGAACTGTTTGACTTACCTGCTTCATACGAAATGGTTGCTCAAATGCCATTTGGTTCGATTGAAGGTACACCAGGCGAAAAAGAATATATTGATGACGAAGTACGCGTGACTGTAATCGGTGAATAATTAACCAAATTAAAAGGCGATTTCCCATTTTGGGAGATCGCCTTTTTGCTTAACTCAATTCATACATTGCATTTTCTAGTGCTTCAATATCAAGTTTTTTCATATTTAACATTGCTTGTGTGACACGCTTCTGCTCTTCTTCAGAACCATTTTTCATCAGTTCATATAGCCTCACGGGCATTATTTGCCAATGGACACCAAATTTGTCTTTCAACCAGCCACACTGTTCGAAAGCTGAATCATGCGATAGTTTATCCCAGTAATAATCGACTTCCGCTTGTGAACCGCATAAAATCATTAATGAATAAGCTTCATTGAAATTAAAGTTGCCTCCCATTCCATGATCCATCAGAACTAGCTTTTGCTTATTAATATTCAATTCACTAAAATTCACTTTTGCGCGGTTATCCTCAGCTTCATCTTCATTATAATAAGATACCGCTTCGATTTCTGATTGGTTAAAAACTTCATGATAATAATTTAAAGCATCTTCTGCCTTACCACAGCTCTCACCACTAAATAATAAATTTAACTTGAGCTTATGATCAGTAGCATTTCTTTCATCTACTATAATTTGCCATGTCACTCCGAACTTATCTTGAACCCAGGCATAACGTTCACTAAATGGATAACTATCTAATGGCATTAGATCAACGCCATCGACGGATAACTTTGCATATAAATCATCTACTTCTTTAGCTGTTGCCATTGAAACCATGATTGATATTGATGAGTTAAAGTCAGCTCGCTTACCTCCATTAAATGCTTCAAATGATAAATTTTCCAATTCAAACGCAATAACCTCAGAATCACCGATAGGTGTATCTTTAAATGTTTCTTTTCGAGTGATTTTTGAATTTTCAAATATCGATGTATAAAAATTGACTGCCTCTTCTGCTTCCTTATCAAACCATAGAGCTGAAATTAATTGTCTCATAGCAATACGCTCCTTTAAAATTGACAAAGTAACTTTCTGTTTAAAGTGTATAATGAATGAATGGTGATGTCGAGTGATAGCCCTTATATCAAATTGTTCAAAATAATACAAAAAAAGGCTCCTTTGAATCAGAATATTACTGATTCAAAGGAGCCTTTTTATAAACTTAATAACTTATTGTACTTCGCCAATTGGTAATACGACTTTTCCATATGTTTCATTAATTACCTGTGCCATCGCTGCATAAATTGCAGTAAATCCACAAATAATTCCTTCATATCCTGCAATTGTTAATATTAAAGTCGATCCAGTAAAGTTACCAATTGCCAATAAGAAGAATAAAAGTGTCAATGTTCCAAAAACTACTTGTAAGGCTTTTGAAATGCGTAAAGTAGCGATGAACATAAACAATGTGAAGAAGCCCCACATAAATAAAAATGCCGCCATTGAAAGTGAATTAGCCGCTTCTCCATATCCCATTTCTGGAAGGATATTCAGCGCTGCTAATGCCATCCAAAAGAATCCGTATGAAGTGAATGCTGTCGTTCCGAACGTATTATTTTTCTTGAATTCCATAATACCCGCAACAACTTGTGCCATACCACCGTAAAAAATTCCCATAGCTAAGATCGTTGAATCTAGTGGAAAGAATCCTGCATTATGAATATTCAACAGTATTGTTGTCATACCAAAGCCCATTAACCCTAAAGGTGCTGGGTTTGCAGTAATCTCACTAAATAAAACATTTTTTTCTTTTTCCAATTCCATATCTCCAGTACAATATAATATTTTACACACTGCCTCTTATTGTACCTATTATACTGGGGTTTAGCAATGTTTATTAAGTTTTATTTAAATAAATGAGTCTTATTCAACGGTTACACTTTTAGCAAGGTTACGTGGTTTATCCACATCTAGACCGCGTCCTAAGGCTGTATAATAAGCAATCATTTGTGTTACAACCACCATAGCTAGTGGTGCCAACAACTCGTTCAAGTTAGAGACAATGAATTGATCATTTTCTCTAGATAAAGCATGTGTTGAAATAACCATCGTATTCGCTCCACGAGCTTTTACTTCTTCGATATTACCACGCGTATGAGCTGAAGTTAATTCGCCACTAATCAAAGCGATGACTGGTGTTCCTTCTTCGATTAAAGCAATCGTTCCATGTTTTAATTCTCCTGAGGCAAAAGCTTCCGTTTGGATATAAGAAATTTCCTTTAACTTTAATGCCGCTTCCATTGCTACATAATAATCTGCAGTACGACCAATATAGAAGGCATTACGTGTGTCCATTAAGTTTGAATCAACCCAAGCTTTGATATCATCGCGCTCTGATAGGATTGATTCCATAGCTGAAGCTGCTAGTCCAATTTCTTTTGCCATATCAAACGTTGCTTCTTCAGCTTTTAATGACCGCAGCGCATCCGCTAAAATTGCCATAACTGCAATTTGAGCTGTATAAGCTTTTGTTGAAGCGACCGCAATTTCAGGACCAGCATGAAGTAATAAAGTATGACTGGCTTCACGTGATAGTGTTGATCCTTTAACATTTGTAATCGTTAATGATGAATGACCTAATTCATTCACTTTAACCAAAGCTTGGCGACTATCTGCAGTCTCACCACTTTGAGTTAAGAAGATAAAGAACGGTTTTTCACTTAATAAGGGAATATCATAAGCAAATTCACTGGCTAAATGCACTTCTGTTGGTACTTTAGCTATTTTTTCCATAATGGCTTTACTTGCCCAACCTGCATTATAACTTGTCCCTGCAGCGATGACATACACACGGTCACTATTTAATAGGTCGTCTGTTAAATCTGTATCAATTTCGAACTGATGTTGATCATTTTGATATTCTTGAACCAAACGACGCAATACCGCAGGCTGTTCATCGATTTCTTTAATCATATAGAAAGGATAGGCTCCTTTTTCTAAATCATTGGCATCTAATTCTGCAATATATGACTCACGATCAACAACATTTCCATCAACGTCTTCGATAACTACTTTATCTTGAGTAATTGTGATCATTTCATTATCTTTGATTTCGATATACTCATTTGTATGTTCAATGGCTGCCATCGCATCAGAGACGATGACATTGAAGCCATCACCTTTACCAATCAATAAAGGACTTTTATTTTTAGCAGCATAAAGAACGTTTGGATCTAATTGATCTACTAAACCAAAAGCATACGATCCTTTGATCACTGATAGAGCTTTTTTAAAGGCTTCTTTCGTTGATAATTTTTCCGCTTCTACAAAATATTCAATTAAAGCAACTGCCACTTCAGTATCTGTATCAGAAGATAATTCAACACCTTGTAAATATTCTTCCTTAATCTCTTTATAATTCTCAATAACACCGTTATGAACAAGAACAAATCGTTGGTTGGCTGAGCGATGTGGATGAGCGTTATAAGTTGCTGCCGGTCCATGAGTAGCCCAACGTGTATGTCCAATTCCAACTACAGATTGTAAATCAAAGTTGACTTCGCTTTTTAATTTCGCAATGCGACCTTCTTCTTTAAATAGATACCCATTAGCTTCTTTATCAACAACAAAAATTCCTGCTGAATCATATCCACGGTATTCTAATTTTTCTAAACCACCAATTAAAACTTCTTGTACGTTACCTTCTCCAATAAATCCTACAATTCCACACATTGATTTATTTCCTCTTTTCACCTAGTTATTTTGCTTTTAGGTGTATAAGTTAATCTCTGTACCAATATTTACACAATGGTTTTAATTAACTTTAAAGATTACACTGCCTTGAACCATCCGCCGAAATCTCGATAAGTTCAATCCTCGTCACCTTATATTTAAGGCCTGGCGCTATCCTATATATTTATACTCCTTTTATTTATTTTCTAAAAGCTATATTACTTTATCTTATAGAAGACTATTTGTCAAAATGTTTTTTTATTTATTTAAACTCGTAACCTTAACAATATAGTATTACCAACGTTTTTAATCTATTTAATTTCAGTCAATTAAATCTGATGTCTTCCCAAAAAACACCTCGAGAGACTATTGAAGTAACAAGGTTTCTCTTTATATATTTCCATGAAATGTGAGTGGTAACGGTCCTACTCTTCTTTGGTGATATAACAACGGGTTTTGAATATTGGTTGTGATCTGCTTGACGCTTCCAATGATAATCGCATGGTCGCCTGCCACCATCGTTTCAAAGGTATCGCATTCAAAAGTCGCATAGGCTCCTTCAATTATTGGTAAGCCACTTTCTGAAAAATTCCACTCAATCTGAGCGAATCGATTGATATCCTTGCGCGAAAACACATTTACAAGCTCTGATTGATTTCCAGCTAATAAGTGTACGGCAAATTGTTTACTGTGTTTAAATATGTCATAGGATGACGATTTATTACCGATTGACCATAACACTAATAACGGATCTATCGAGAGGGATGTGAATGAGTTAGCAGCAATACCAACAGGAAGTCCTTCATCATTCGCCGTTGTAATAATCACAACGCCTGAGGGGTAATTTGCCATTGCATCTTTAAATAACTGAACTGTCTTATCTTCCAATTTTTATACCGCCCTTTTTATTTGTTAATTCTGATCCAATTTAATCTAACACGGATTAGAATGTTTGTAAACAAAAGCATCCCTCTCTATATTTAGAGAGGGATGCTTTATCAACTATACGGACTGTTTACCTAATAATTGTTGCACTCTATAATCATCTAATTGCGGGAAGTTTTCATAATAGGCGCTTACTGAGCCTAAAAATACTTCCGGAATTTGTACGTAATAAACATTATCAACGACTTTTTCTAAGGCTTCAAATGTGTCATTTGGAATAATTGGAACCGCCACACTAATACTTAATGGTTTCTTAGAGCGAACAGACTCAATTGCCGCAAACATTGTATGCCCTGTCGCAATTCCATCATCGACTAAAATGACGTGTTTATCTGTCAATGTTTGTTTCTCAATCACTTCGCTATAAATCGCTCTACGACGATCAATCTCGCCAGTAATTTGTTTGATCCTCTTCTCAAACCAAGTTGAATTCACTTGAATATCGTCATTCATTAATGGTTCGCCACCTTCTGCCATCGCTCCAATCGCAAATTCTGAATTCATTGGATGACCTATCTTTTTGGCTAAGATGACATCAAAATGAACATTAAATTCATTGGCTATTGTCAGCCCTAATGGCACTCCACCACGTGGCATTGCCAATACAATTGTATTTTTTGGCTCGTCCACCTTTACTTTTTCTGTTAATTGCTTCGCCGCATCTTCTCTATCATTGAATCGCATCATCTTACCCCTTTCTTTAATAGCTTACAAACACTTTTCTCCATAACATCGATTAAAATTCTAATATAGAATTATAACGACTGGTTATTATCTTTATCCACTGTTACATAAAATATATTTATTTATACTTAAAATATACCATAATATCAGAGTATTTCGTAATGATTTTTTCAAAAAACACTTTTATTTACGCTTTTAATTTAATCTCTTTTAAAAACACGAACATTCTATATTAAATTAATAAAGTCGAAGAAAACTATGAGCGTTTATCCATAGTTTAGCTTATTCCTAGATCGAAAAATCGAAAATTGAACAATTGCATAAAAAATCACTACAATCGTTTAGATATTGCTTAACAATTGTAGTAGTTTATATTATTTTAGTGCGATTAATCAAATTTCTTTAAAACTAAAGTTGTATACGAATCAATTAAGATATTGTCGATTTCCTCTGTCTGATTATTATCATCCAAGTAAACTCGTCGGTTGTATACTTTCTTAATATACTCTCCCTTTTTAAGTGGGACATTTAACATATTCGCTTGAGCGTTAAATGTAACGAATAATTTATATCCGTCACCTTTATAAGTTAATTGGACTATTTGATAATCTGCTCGAGTCACTTCGATACGTTCCTTAATCTCCTCATATGTAGATAAGTGGAACAAAGGTTCCTTTTGGCGTAACTTAATCAAGTTTTTAACAAGTTCCACGCTTTCTCGGTAGTTATCTTGTCTCGCCCAATCAATTTTATTGATACTATCAGGTTTATTATAACTATCTCTTACACCATTTTTGGTGCGTAAAAATTCTTGGCCAGCATGAATAAATGGTATTCCTTGAGATAAAAGTATGACAGTCGTAGCTAGTTCATGACGTTTAATGATTGTATTTTCTTCCATATGCGGATCAGCAGCCCTCAATTTATCATAAAGAGTGAAATTGTCATGGGCTTCTACATATTGAATTACTTGTTGCGGATCATTATACGAACCAAAGTCTACCCCTGCCAATACATTTTGAGCAACTTGTTGTTCCATATGCCAAGCACCATTAATGAAACCTCGTGCAGTTGCTTCAAAATCATTTCCTTTTAACGCTTCTCGTAAACCATCATTAAACTGCCCGACTCTTGGCATGAATACAGCGTTGTTATGGTTTGCTACTTTATTTTTACTTAAAGGCGTATACAAATCCCAACCTTCTCCAAACAGCAAAATACTAGGATCAATCTCATCTAACGCTTTTCGAACCGTGTTCATCGTTGTTGTATCGTGAATCCCCATTAAATCAAATCTAAATCCATCAATATGATATTCTTTAGCCCAGTATGACACGCTATCCACAATATATTTTCGCATCATATACCGCTCTGAAGCTGTATCATTTCCTACTCCAGTTCCATTGGTAAACTGACCACTATCATTGTATCGGAAGAAATAGCCAGGTACTGTTAGATGGAAGCTGTGATCATCAACTTCATATACATGGTTGTATACGACATCCATAATCACGCGAAGTCCCGCATCATGAAATGCTTGAATCATTTGCTTCATCTCTTTAATTCGTGTAAATGGATCATATGGATTGGTTGAATACGAACCTTCCGGAGCTCCATAGTTTTGCGGATCATAGCCCCAATTATATTCTCTCGGCTTTTCAACCGTTTCATCTACAGTTTGGTAATCAAACAATGGTAAAAACTCGACGTGGGTGACCCCTAAGTCTTTCAAATAATCTATGCCTGTTGGTGAGCCATTCGAGTTTGTTGCATTCTCTTCAATTGCACCAAGAAACTTGCCTTTATGTGTTACACCGCTATTTGAATCAACTGTAAAATCACGTAAGTGAAGCTCATAGATAACTGTTTTATTAATATCATCCATCTCAGGCATGCGCTCTCCCCAATTGGACGGGTTCGTTCTCTCTAAATCAAC
The DNA here is from genome assembly GCA_020112395.1 of Aerococcaceae bacterium DSM 111021. Lineage (NCBI taxonomy): Bacteria > Bacillati > Bacillota > Bacilli > Lactobacillales > Aerococcaceae > Aerococcaceae bacterium DSM 111021. The sequence continues at coordinate 761,745 of JACCEK010000001.1, forward strand.
AACTACCGACCTTTGCCCATTTACTGTGACAGCCTTAGCATAAGGGTCATTAGTGGTGTTGATTCTGCCGTCAAAAAACGTCAATCGATAACGATACGTTAGACCATGAAGATCACCTTGAATGGTATGCGAAAATATCTTATCTCCACTCGTTCGCTTCATCACGATATTTTCTTTTAAGACACCATAATGACCATCATAAATTAATATCTCAACTTGAGAAGCTGTAGGTGCCCATAACTTAAACTCAGTTGCTTCTATACTATATAAAGCACCTAATTTCCCTGGATAATAATTCCTTTCAACAAAAACCGAATCGTGACTTATCTGATTAATTATTTTACTTAAATATTTATAATCATAATTCAACATTCCGTCAGACGTCTTATTATATTGTTCCATCAAACTACCCCTATAATTTCATTCTACTTTGAATAATTGCAGCTAATCTAATCTAATCTAATCTAATCTAATCTAATCTATCATCATTATATGTTACTTTTTTGTATTTTGTTAGTGTATCTGGTTTTTAATATATTATCCTTCTAGTTAGTCTATAATACACAAAATATAATGTCTGTCAAAACAAAAAGCCCCTTAAAAGATACTTAAGATCTTTTAAGGGGCTTTTATACAGTGGGATATCATCGCATCTCGCTCATTAAATGGCGATTCAATAATCTCCCTTTTAAGCGAATTCACTACTATTTAGTTATTATCTATATTGTTTCGATGCGTTAGCTGGCAATAACGTTCATACCAAATATCAATAAATTCTTGAGAAAAAGGTCCGCGACCTTCATCAATCCATCTCACTAATTCTTGTATCTGATATTTAATAATACGATCTATCTCATCTGAATAATGATACCGACGTCCATGAATTTCATATTCATCTAAATCTAATAAACGTTTTTCCCCATCTGGAAAAACTTTTATATCTAAGTCATAATCAATGTATTTCAAGGCTTCATTATCCATCACATATGGAGACGCTAAGTTACAATAGTATGTAACGCCTCTTTTACGTAACATTGCGATTATATTAAACCAAAAATGCTTATGATAATAGACGAGCGCAACTTCGCGTGTAACCCATCTACGTCCATCTGATTCTACAACCAATGTATGATCATTACAACCGATAATCGATTGTTCACTTGTTTTTAAGACCATATTATCACGCCATGTCCGATGCAACGATCCATCGTGTTTATAACTTTTAATAGTGATGAATTCACCTTCTTTCGGTTGTTTCATCACTTAACCCACTTTCTATATAATAAAATCCGTTCCAGTCAATCGACTGTTTGGTTATTCTCGATAATTATAACACAATACTTACACTTGTGTTACAAAATGATTTGACAATTGTAGATTTACTATTTTTATCTAGTAACTGAAGATAATAAGTCTTTAAAAGTCACTATAATCGAGCTTTAAATTTTATTACAACCGATTGTATTAGTTTTTCTCAAATTTCATTTATAAAATAAAAATCCTTACTGTATATGATTGCGCATATACAGTAAGGATTACTATATTATTTTATTGTTCTACATTTCTAGATGATTGCATTGTGTAATACAAACCACGTGCTTGCATTAAACTATCATGGTTTCCTTGTTCTACAATTGAACCATCTTTCATAACTAAAATCATATCCGCATTCATTATCGTTGATAAACGGTGGGCGATAATAAAACTAGTACGACCTCTCATTAAGCGGTCAAATGCTTCTTGAATAAGAATTTCGGTTCTTGTATCAATTGAAGATGTGGCTTCATCTAGTATAAGCATTGTTGGTATCGATACAAAGATACGAGCGATAGCAATCAGCTGTTGTTGACCTGTTGAAAGACCAGAACCACCATTGCTTAAGACTGTGTCATACCCCTCAGGTAATAATTCAATAAAACGATGAGCATGAGCGGCTTTAGCTGCTTTAATAATCTCCTCGCGTGAAGCATCAGGATGACCATAGGCGATATTTTCGTGAATCGTTCCACCCTTTAGCCAGGTCTCTTGAAGTACCATTCCGAATTGTTTTCTAACAGATTCACGGGTAAAGTCGGTGATTGGCTGATTATCAATCAAGATTTGTCCTTGATCTAAATCATAAAAACGCATCAATAAGTTAATTAATGTTGATTTACCGGCTCCGGTTGGTCCTACAATTGCGACCGTATCCCCTGCTTTTACTGATAAAGTTAAATCAGTAATTAACTCTTTATCTTGAGTATAACTAAATGATGCTAGGTTAAAGTTAACTTTTCCGTCTACATTCGCTGCATCTATCATTTGATGCCCTGTTTCAACTTCTTCTGGTTGATCAATAATCGTATATAATCGATCAGCACAGGCTAGAGCACTTTGAATTTCTGCCAACACATTCGAGATATCGTTGAATGGTTTAGTATATTGGTTCGCATAGTTTAAGAATGTTGTTAATTCACCAACAGAAAATGTACCGTTCACAATTCGAACCGCACCCAGGAACGTTAAGGCTGCGTATATAAGTGCATTAATAAAGCGTGTCCCTGGATTAATCGTTGATGAGTAGAAGATGGCCCATTTTGATTTTTCACTATAATCAGAATTAATTTGATTAAACGTTTTAATCGCCTCTTCTTGTGAATTAAACAATCTTACAATATCTGCTTGTTGAATATTCTCTTCAACAAAATCCGCTTGTTGTCCACGTGCTGCAGTTTGTTCACGGAATAATGAGTAACTACGTTTAGCAATAAATCGCGAGATATAAAGTGAAATCGGCGTTAGGACAACTACAAGTATCATCATTGTTAAATCAAGTTGTGCCATGGTGATAATTGTAATGAAAATTGTTAGAATCCCAATAAAGAATTGATTGAATATCATAATCAATCCATCCCCTAATTGTTCAGTATCTGTCGTAATTCGACTCACTAAGTCACCAGTACTACGCTGATCAATAAAGTTTAAAGATAAAGAATGGACTTTCTCAAGTACTCTATTTCGAAGTGATTCTATGACTTCATAAGTAATCTTATTGAATAAAATTGGGTTAGTCCACTGGACTATAGCGTTCAAACCAATTACAATTGCCATATTCATTAGTGTAGGTGCTAAAACATCAAAGTTTACTTGTCCTTCACCTATAGTCTGGTTAATCGCCTGACCAATAAGGATTGGAAGATAAACAGTAAGTCCAACTTGGACTACGGTCGAAATTAAGGAAAGTAATACTAATAGTTTATGGCCCGATAAATCAGAGAATAAGCGCATTAAAATACTTGAGCTACTTCTATTTTTTTGCTTCATCATTCGCTACCTCCTCAACGTTTTGTGATGCATAAATCTCTTGATAAACGGGATTTGTAGCTAATAATGTATCATGATTTGCATACCCAATTTGTCTTCCTTCTTCTAACACCACAATATTGTCCGCTTGTTGTAAACTATGTGTTCGTTGTGAAATCATCAGTATTGTTCGGTCGTTATACTTTTCTTTCAATGTTTTCTGAAAGTTTGCTTCCGTAACATAGTCTAAAGCACTCGTTGAATCATCAAAGATTAACAATGACGACGGCTTAATTAGTGCACGAGCAATTGTTAATCGTTGTCTTTGACCCCCTGAGAAATTACGGCCGAATGTCGCTACTTCCTTATCTAGTCCTTCTGGATAGGTACTAACAAAATCTAATGCTTGGGCATCTTCTAAAGCTTGCCACATCATCTCTTCTGTTGCTTCTGGATTACCCATTAATAGGTTAGAGCGAATTGTTCCCTTGAACATGGCAACATTACTTGGTACAACACTAATATCCTCTCTCAAATCACGTCTTGATTTTGTATCAAAATAATCTGTTTGAAAGAATAAGTTACCTTCTTCAGCATCATATGTTTTAGTTATTAATTGAAGTAACGTAGATTTTCCTGATCCAGTACTTCCGATAATACCTACAAAGTCTCCTTGCTTAACCGAAAAATCAATATTTGATAAAGACGGTTTTGTTGCGTCCGGATAAGTAAAAGTCACATCTTGGAAACTTAAAACTGTATTTTCTGGTTCAGTTTGCTCGTTGCTATTAGCAAAAACTTCCGATTCTAACGGTTGTTCGAAAACTGTAACTACCCTCTTAGCGCTCGAATAAGCACGGTTTAATTGGGTAATAATGAATGCTATCTTAACTAATTCGACTAATATAGCTAATAAATAATTCACTAAAGCTACTAATTGTCCTTGAGTTAAAGAGCCAGAATTAATATAGTTCCCACCTTGCCAAAGTACAATGATTAAGGCTACATTCACAACGACATAAGTTAACGGATTAGTGAATGCATTAATAAATCCAACTCGAATTTGATCTTTTGTTACATTACTATTTTGGTTCTTGAATTCATTAACTTCTCTAGCCTTCTGTTGAAAGGCACGTATAACACGCATTCCACGCATCTGCTCTTGTGTAAGAGTTACAAGTAAATCAAATTGTTCACGGATTTGTGTATACAATGGATTGGCTAAATAGATAATTGCTCCAACAACTACAAATAATACTGCAATCATCAAAACAAATATCATCGTCATTCGCCCATCAATCTGACTCGCCATGATTAACGATCCAAACACAATAAATGGTGAACGTAAGAATAGTCGGAAGAATGTATTTAATCCACTTTGGATTTGGAACGTATCACTCGTTAATCGTGTGACAATACTTCCAGGTGAGAGTCTTCCATAAACTTCTTTTGGTAATTGTAGGACAAACTTGAATAAATCTGCCGTTAAATTCTCAGCAAAACCAACAGCTGCTTTAGCTGATAGATACTGTGCTGTGATTGAAAATACAAGACCTGCTGCGGCAATACCAAACATCATTAAGATATATTTGATAATGTTCGAAACATCTCCTGTAGGTATTGCCACATCAATAATTAAAGCTACTATCATAGGTACTAATAATTCCAAAACCGCTTCGGCTAATTTCATCAAAGGTCCGAATATGCTGCTAAGTCGATAACCTTCAAAATATTTAAGTAATCTGCTCATATTTACCTCTACTTTTTTATTTATTCTCTATCTGAAACGATACTATTAAATAATTTTTGTTGTAATGTTGATACGGGAAGGGTTTCGAGTCCCTCAATGCTTACCCATCTGAAATCTTCATCAGAAAGGTCGATAGTCTGATTTAACAAGAATGGCATGACTTGTACATGCCAGATGCGGTGCGAAAACACATGCTTTACTTGGGAAAAAGTTGGAAGAAGCTCATATCCTTCTTTTACATTCATGACTAAAGATTGATCCAACTTCAGGTCATTTGTATCAATATTTCCATCTATGTGATTGACAAGGGGTTCCAACAATTCCTCACTCGTCGCTCCTTCCATAACGACATTCACTTCAACCATCGGGAAATGCCATAAGCCTGTGAGCAGTTCTTTTTCATTATGCTTTCGCATTAACCACTCGCCCTGATTATTTCTGATTGCATAGGCAATACGATGATGCTCTGTTGCTTTTGTTTTCTTTTTCTTAACCGGATATAGATGACTTGTCCCATTCTGATAAGATTGATCAAATTCTTTGATTGGACTGTCTACGGGTTGATAATTCGTGGGTGTCATAATTGTTGCTCCAATATCCATTAACGCTTGATTAAAGTCACCGGGTCTTTCTGGATCAATTAATTGATATAGTATGCCAGTAAATTCTTGCTTTGTTTTGTTTTGCATAATATCTCGATCAATTTCAAATAACCGAGCAACAATCCTCATTAGGTTACCATCTAAGGCTGGCTCTGGTAGATTGAACGCAATACTACCTATCGCTCCCCCTGTATATGGACCAATGCCTTTTAGTGAGAGTAAACCTTCCAAAGTATTAGGCATCTCTCCATTAAAGTCTGCCATCACCTGTTGAGCAGCAAATTGCATATTGCGAACCCGAGAGTAATAACCTAACCCCTGCCATAGCCCCATCAAGTCTGATTCTTCAACTTCGGCTAAATCTTTAATCGTCGGAAGCTCCTTAATAAAACGTTCATAATACGGTATAACAGTATTTACTTGTGTTTGTTGCAGCATAATTTCACTTACCCAAATATAATACGGGTTATTCGTTTGTCGCCAAGGTAAGTCTCTTTTATTGGCATCATACCAATCTAATAATTGCTTTCTGAATGCTTGTATTTTTTCATTATCCCAATCAATAGGATATGTTTCAATTAACGTTTGTCTTTTATTTGTCATTTAATCCACTTTCTACTTCTCTAGTTCTTGTTCGTTATCCTCAAGCCAGATCTTTATAAATTCATAGTCATACCCTTTACCAAGAAGGCCTTGTGTTATTTTTTGTTTCAAATCATAACCACTAAAACGGCGTTGATGTTTTCTTAGATACTTTTCAGCTTCTTTTTCAAGCATCTCAACTTGATTATCTACAGCTTCCTCAAATGTTAACTCACTCATATGTTGATTCACTATATCTTTATCGAATCCTTTACTGATTAGATGTGTATATAATTTATTTCGCATCATCTTTGGTGGGAGTGACTTTTTAGTGCGAATAAACTTTTCGGCTAATTTCTGTATATTCTCACTTTGCTCATCAACAGGATATTCATCTAATGCTTCTAGAATATCCATTTCGTTAATCCCTTTTTTTACTTTCAATTCATTCTGAATGACCGTTGGCCCCTTTGATTTTAATGTATAGTTCGTTCTTACATAACTCTTAGCATATTCCAGATCATTCAAATAACCTTGTCGAATTAATCGTTCAAGAGTTTCTTCAATTACTTCTTCTGATGGATCATAATTTTCTTTTTTATCCTTTTGCTTGTTTAAATAGTCACGCATCTCTTTAATTGAGCGCATTCCATAAGACAAATAGTTAATTGCAGCAGAGTATAATTTGTGATCATTTTCTGCTGATTTAACTTTATCTAATAAGTCTTGGTCAACAACTTGATCTTTATGAAGCGCATATTTTATTAGAATTTCTTGATCAACACCGATAAAGAATTCTTCATCAATAAAGAGTGAATAGCGGTTAGATTGTTTCTGTTGTTGTGAGATTTTGGTTATTTTCATTTATATCATCCTACTGTCTCTTGTTTGATATTGTATATTGATATTCATACATAAATGGATTTGTTTCAATGAATTTATAAATAAATTCAAGCTGGTTTCTTACAGAATATTTATGCTGTTCCATCTCCAATGAATACATGTGGAGTACCCTTTGAAAGTTAGCACATTCTGTATCATATTTAAAATATAACTGATATAATGACTTTTTGTTATCATCGATAGATATATAAATTGTTTGCTTATCTTTACGCTCAAAGGCAAAAACAAGATAAATATATACGAATGGCATGTGGTCACTCCTTCCTAAAATTTAATCTAAATTGAATAGTGATTATACTCTTTCTATGTTACCATATTTTCGATGTCTCTTAACGAATTATTTACCAAAGGTGGGTGATATCTTTATGAAGAAAAAATATAAAAAAATTGTTGAAGTTGCTACAACTGCAGGAAGAATTATGTTGGAGTCTCATGCAGAAAGTTATCGTGTTGAGGATACAGTTCGTCGAATTTTGCAAACGAGTGGTCTTTCTAACACCGAAGTAATCACGAATACTACAGGCTTGTATGTTACTTTAGATGACTCTGATCCTGAAATTGAAGGCATTACGCTAGTCCGCCGGATTACCGATCGTAGCAACCAATTGAATAAAATATACCGGGTTAATAATATTTCACGCCAACTTACAAGTGGTGAGATTACGATTGATGAAGCTGCTGAACGTCTAGAAGTTGTTGACGATTCAGATTACACCGTATTTAGTAAAGATATCGCGACCGTTATATTAGTAGTAGCTTTTGTTGTTTTACTCGGTGGTGGCTTCTGGGATAGTGTATTTTCTATTTTTACTGGGTTACTCGTAGCTTATTCGCGTATTCTTAAAGAATTATTTCAATTGAATGGATTTATTTACGGCGTTGCTTCAACTTTACTTACAGCATTTTTGACCAATGTGCTTGTTGCAACCGTTCCATTAGACATCTCAACTGACGTAATTATTATTGCTGGATTAATGCCTCTTTACCCTGGTACGGCAGTTACTAACGGATTAAGAGACATGTTAAAAGGAGATTATATCTCTGGTGTCGCTCGAGTTGCTGATGCCATCGTTATTGCTCTTAGTTTAGCTATCGGTGTTGCAATCGGTCTATACTTCTACGGGGAGGTCACTTCATGGTTGGTATAATCATTCAAGTTATTGGTGCTTATGTAGCTACAATAACAGCTGCTATTACACTTGAAGCACCTCGTTCGCTTATTTTTAAAACTGGGTATGCTGGAGGTGCCGGGTATCTTGTTTATCTTTTACTAGCAAATCCAATGGGTGCCGCTTTGGCAACATTTTTTGCTTGTAGCGTTGTATCTTTAATTGGACAGTTTTTTGCTCGTCGCTTTAAGGCTCCGGTTACTATATTCTATATTCCTGCATTCTTCCCTTTCGTACCAGGTTCTGCAATTTATCAAACAGCACTCTACTTTATCCAAGGTGATTACAACTTAAGTAATTACTATTTGATTCAGACCCTTTCGATTGCTGGTGCTATTGCATTAGGTGTATTCTTTACAGATTCAGTCCTAGAAATATATATGCACATACGTTTTAAAATGCTTAATCTGAAAAAATAAATTTACTTAGCGAAAAAGCACCCTATTTCTTTTAGCGAAATCGGGTGCTTTTCTTTAATAAATTATTTTTTGAATATCACTGAACTTAAGCCAGCTAGTTTTATTTGATTTGAACTAAGGAATTCGATACCTTCTGGATTGTTAAGTGGTTCTGTATTTACACGCGTTTTATCCGCGATAACGTGCCCAACGTCTACTGATTCTGGAAGTGTGAATGTACGTCCTCTCTTATTACCATTCAAGACAACAATATACTCGTCACCTTTTGTTCCAGAGACTTTGTAGGCAATCGCTACATCTTTCTCACGAATCTCCGGTACGTTTAATAATTCAACATTTTGATCAATCAATTCTTTATCAGCTAATCTAAAAGCATCTGTTGACTGACGTAATCTAATAAGTCCTTTCATATGCTCCATCGTTGCATTCTCAATTGAGTACCCATTAATTCCTCTTACTTTTTCCCATTCAAACTTATTTATTACATCTGTCGCATCATAAGAATCATGGATAAAATATGGATAGTCAATTGGTTCTCCATTCTTATCCGTAAAATACGTTGAGTTATCAGGTATATCATTCCACTCTTCAACCATGGTTTTGAACTTAGGGTGTTTAAATTGTTTAGTTCTTCCATACTCTTGCCCAGCATGAATAAAAGCTATACCTTGTGATGTAAAAACGATCAAGTTACCCAAACGAATCCGTTTATGAATTTCATCAGTATGGTCTTTTGGATCTTTCTTAATCGATTGTGCAATAACATCATGTAAAGTTAAATTATCATGTGCTTCAATATACTGAACGACATCACCTGGTTGATCAGCTACAAAATTATGTGGTTGTCCTTTTATATTGTCAAAAATCTTCTCAACCTTACGTCTTCCACCTGTAATAAAACGAGGCATCCCTTCACTTTGGAATCCTGACTTCAGTTCATTTCTTATCTCATCTGAGAACGAACCAACTGATTCAGTATCTTTCATCCAATGTTGATCGGCCGCTTGGACGTCGTTGGCCTTCTCGTCACCAACATAAGTAATCCAACCTTCACCAATCATCAAGATATCAGGATTAATTTTCGCTGTCTCATCGTATGCCATTTGCACAGTTTCAGCATCTAAATCCCCCATCATATCGAATCTAAAGCCGTCAATCTTGAACTCTTCAACTAGGTATTTCATTGAATCGATAATTAATCGTCGTGTCATATAATGTGTGCTTCCTAAACGTCCTCCCCCGAAGTTTGTTCTTGAAGAACCATCTTTGTTCATGAAATGATAATACTCAGGTTCCAAATCTTCAAGGATATGAAGTTCTGCTGTATGGTTATAAACCACATCAAGTGTCACTCCCATACCTCTTTTATGAATTTCATTCACTAATTCTTTAAACTCACCAATACGCGATGACGGATTCTCTGGGTTAATTGAATACATACCTGTTAATGCAAAGTAATGCATGGGATCATAACCCCAGTTATAGTTGGTCCATGAAGATTTATATTCTAAGAATCGCTCTCCGGTTGCATATTCATTCGCATGATAATAGCTTAATACTGGTAATAATTGCACATGCGTTACACCAAGTGATTGAATATAGTCCAGCTTCTCAGTCATTGCTTCAAACGTACCGAACCGGTGATGTAATTCATCTTTGATTGATAAATCTGACGTAAAATCTCGAACATGCACTTCATAAATAACAGCATCTTCTCTATTTTTATAGCCTTCTATTTGAGCAAAATCTAATTCCACCCCATATCTGTCTGGAGCTACTATCGCTGCTTTGGCAATATAAGAAGCTGGATCATGACTATTCCAAGTAGCTAATGATTTAGCATATGGATCTAAAGCTAGTACAGATTCCTCACCGCGGTTAATTTGATAATGATAACAATAATTTTCAAAGTGAGTTACTTCATTGATATTATCTTCTGACAGAGTAATATCCCATAGTCCTTTATCTTGACGCTCCATCTCAACTTCAGCTATTAGTTTATCTTGATCATCTTTATCATATAAGAGCACTTGAACTGAGTCAGCACTCGGCGACCATAGTCTTAATATTGCTGTTCCATCTTTATGTAAAACTGGTCCAAGTGGTCCACTATATGCAAATTGTTCATCTTTTTCTTGCCATATTAATTTATTTTGTACTTTAATACCCATAAATTATCCCCCAAAAGTATATTTCAGTTATTAATTAAAAAGCCAGATGATATTGATACGATCAAATAAACGATCTTCCTCAATATTATCTGACTTTGCGTCATTTCTATATTAGTTAGATACGATGTTTTTATCTTCACCATTAATATATGCCAATACATTATCAAATGCAATTTGAGCACGAAGCACCATTGCTTCATCAGTTAAAAAGCCTACATGTGGCGTTAAAACTGCATTTTTTGCGTGAAGTAATGGATATGCATTTGGAATAGGTGGCTCCATGTCAAAGACATCAATCCCAGCTCCGGCAATCGTTCCAGCATTTAATGCTTCTGCTAAAGCATCATTATCAATAATCGGACCTCTTGCAACGTTAATAATAATCGCAGAATCTTTCATTTTTTCTATTTCATTTTTTCCAATTGTATGCTTAGTATCGTCTGTCATTGGAAGATGAACTGAGATAATATCACTTTCTTCAAGAAGTTTATCAAGTGAGACATACTCTATACCGGCATCAATAGCCTCTTGTTTCTCAGAACGGTTATATCCGATTACTTTCGCACCAAACGCTTTAAATAACTTTGCAGTGTGAATACCGATTGTTCCTGTTCCTACAATTCCCACTGTTTTACCATGAATTTCTTGTCCTTGAATAAGTCCTGGGAAATCTTCTCCTTGGCGAATATCTTTATCTCCTTGATTAATTGCACGGTAAACACTTAATACTAAACCAATCGATAACTCAGCAACTGCTTGAGTAGCATATCCAGATGCATTCGCGATCTTGATTCCTTTTTCTTTTGCACTCGTATTATCTACATGGTCTACTCCAGTGAAAGCCACGTCGATAAATTTAGTTGTCGTTAATTTATCAATGACTTCTTTAGGATATGGATTGTTTGCAATAATGATAACTTCTGAATCTTTACTTCGTTCATACAACTCATTTGGATCTGTTGTTTTATTCTCGTAGTAGACAAACTCATGACCTAACTCTTTTAACGGCTTAGCTAATTCTTCAATATATTCTTTTGGTACACGTAATGGTTCTAATAAGCTTATTTTCATAATATCCTCCAATTATTCAATATGACTAGTTTATACGATTCAAGGTAACGCTTGCAAGCTAAAAAACAAAAAAAACAAATTAAATTCTTTTCTTTTAGAATACCTTTATTGTTCAATCTCCACTAATCGATTATAGTAGTAATATATCATTAATAGTAAAGGAAGAAGTAAAATATGCCTTTTGATTTTAAAAAAGAAGAAAAGCAGTTTTATAGACCAAAAGCGAAGCCTGATGTTATCAACATTCCATCAATGAACTTTCTGACGATAGAAGGACATGGTGATCCAAATGAGGTTGATGGGTTATACCAAAAATCAATCAAAAAACTATATAGTCTGGCTTATACGATTCGAATGAGTTATCGAAATGGTTATATCATTGATCATTTCTTCCTTTTTGTTGTACCACCTCTTGAAGGATACTGGTGGCAAGAAGGAGTTCATGGTGTGGATGCCTCTAGAAAAGAAGATTTCCAGTGGATTATGACACTAAGAATGCCTGATTTTGTTACGCAAAGCGTTTTTGAGTGGGCTAAGACTGAGGCTTTCACAAAGAAAAAGATTGATTGTTCTTCTGTAAAGCTAGAAACGATGACTGAAGGACTGACTGTTCAAATGATGCATGTTGGGTCCTATGATGCTGAGCCACGTTCAGTTGCTATCATGCATGATTATGTAGAAAAAGAAGGTTATGTCTTAGATTTTAGTGAAACGAGACGTCATCACGAGATTTACTTATCTGACCCACGTAAAGCACAGCCTGAGAAGTTAAAAACCATTTTACGTCATCCTATTAAAGAACTTTAATACATAGTTATGATGCGTATATAGCTAACGAAAAATGATAATTACTTGCATATTAATGTGCCAGCGAGAAATTCATTGTTGCCACGGAATCCTATTTGTATCAAACAGCCATTCTAAATTATCAGTCTCAGAAGGTAAATATTCATCTAACGTGATTGCCTCTAGGATACTATCTTTCTCATGTTATTCCTCCATTTTTTACTTAATTATATGACAAAAAAAGGCCTGAACCACATAATTGTGCTTCAGACCTTTTACTATAATCTACGTGCAATCGCATTAAACACGTAGCATGTAAAGTAATATATTGCTTTTGGTAGAGGGAGTTTTTCTAAATTGTAATATGTATTCCAAGTGCGTTTTAAGGCGCCAATACGATCACTTGAGATTGACCCCTGAACTTGTCGATAATAATTATGTACTTCTTGAACGCCATAAGCACTTACTTGTCGCTCGCGCATCAACATTAGCCATGTAGCTGTATCTTGCCCTTTTCGAACAAGTGGCATCCGAAAATCTCCAACTAATTTTCGGTCAATTATTACTGTTGAGCAAGCAATGGCAGTGTTTTTAAGTAGTTGAGTATAGGTAAATGATGCTGGAACATTTACTTGATCCTTTAACACCTCTCCATTCTCATTAATTAAAGCAAGGTCAGTATATGTAAAGCCATATTGATTTGTTTGCATAAAAGTAAGTTGTTCAGCTAATTTCGTTTCTGACCAACAATCATCACTATCAATAAAAGCGATATACTTCCCTTTCGCATTCTCAATCCCAGTGTTACGAGCAACTGCTGCCCCACTGTTCTCAACTAAATTTACTAATTTTATTCTTTTATCGGTTTTAGCAAAGTTTTTAACAATTTCAACAGAAGTATCTTGACTGCAATCATTAACCAAAATCATTTCCCAGTTGGTGTAAGTTTGCTTGATTACACTTTCTATCGTTTCACTTATAAAGCGTTCTGCATTGTATAAAGGTGTTATTATCGATACTAAATCCTCTTCAAAAGTTGGCACTTCTCTAAGCCTCCTTCTTTAATACACATGAACTAACTTCAGTGGCACATTATATAAAGTGGCCATTGTCATCTGATCTTTTAACCAGCGTTTTTCTGTGTGATTCGCTTGAATGACGATAACAATTTGGTTGGGTGCTAATTCGTCACTCTTAACTTCTTGTAACTTCGAAATAAAACGCTCCGATGTCTCATCAACATCGTTAATCTCTTCTGATAAGGCACTTTGTGAAATTATCCAACGAGAATTAACAGCTGGAATTCGAATCGCATCTTGAACATTGTAGACAGAATCTGTATGACTACTATGAACCAAAATGTGCTGATCATCAAGATCCCATGCATATTCAAACGCATAATTAATTTTATTTTTACGTAGTCGTTGTAAAAAGATAATACCCGTTGTTAGGATTAATCCTACGATTAAACCAAGGACACCGTAAATAATTAATGATCGTGCATTATTCGAACGATATATACTTAAAGTATCAACAGTTGGTAAACTTAAATATTCTTCTGTATCAACAACTTCACCAATCATTGGTTCTAGCGTGATATCAGCAAACTGATTCTCCATAAAAGGAATCTCACCTGATGCTAATAAGTCGCGATATGCGTTAGCAATAGCTAAGTTTTCTTCAGGTGTTTGTCCTGCTAAAACTCGGAATATAAACACCCCAGAAGCATTATCACGTACAGCAGAAATCGATCCACGGAATGTTGGTGTCTTAAATAATTCTAACAGTCGCTCACTATCTAAAGTTTCTTGAATTTCAATTCCAGTCTCTTCTTCCACAGCTGCTACCACTTGTGGTGAAGTGAAGTAATCATCATAAAGATGTGGATTAGAGAAAATTTGCCCGTCTTCAATTGTTACAACTGCTTTAAACGAACTTGGTTCTTGAGTATAAACTTTCTCAAGATAATCTGCAGCTTCTTGGCGGTCAGATAATAAGATGTCAGTAATAAAGTAACGTGCACCGACTGTGATGATAGATATAACTAAAGCACCAATTAATATCCTTACAATATTATCTTTAACAAAGCGCCATAACTCACTAATTATTGTTGCTAAACTCATTTTAATACCTCATTCTTTTTAGGTTTCGTAATGTCTTTCATTTCCAACAGCTTCACAAAGCTAATCATGATTCCAAAGTATACCCAATGCCATTCAATCAGCATATTATTCGCACTCGTTATACTTGCGAATATATACACAACTAGGAAAGCTATAAAACTTATGGCAATTTGACGAATAACTTTTGATTCATGATGACGGAGTCGGTTCAATGACCGAATTAATAGTCCATAGCTCATCACGTATAATACAAAAACTAAAACGCCATACCCTACTAAAATCTCAAGCCACCAATTGTGAATATTCGTAAATTCATCAATAGGTAAAAATGGAACTCGTCCCATCCATGTTTCAATATTTCCAGCTCCTACCCCAAAGCCAAACGTTTCTGCTAGAAATACTAAACCGTTTCGCCATAAATTCATCCTACGCGAATCTCCCGTATTATAGAAGTCTCCCCCTAAGTAAAATAAGTGAGACACTGTATCGTTAATTGTTGGAATGAAAATGATGACAGCAATAACTAAAATAAGCATCAAGACAATTCCAGTCACCACGTATTTTCTTTTAATATTCCATCTGAATTGCAATAACAATACCAATAAAAAGAATAATGCAAAACTCATTAAAATCATTCGTGAATCACTACGATAAACTAAATATGCTGTTAATAGAATTGGTATGACATACAGATAGCGACGTAAGGAGTGACGCGATAAATTGAGCATTATTAAATTAACTGGCAAATACGCTAATAATAAAGTAGCGTAATCATTCTGATTCGCAAAGGTTGTGATAGGTATTCGCGTTGATGGTTGCGTTGTAAATGTGTTGTTCTTATCTAATGCTTCTAAATTTGCGAAAATATAATGATTTGTAAAAATCTCATAAAGTCCCCAAAGCGCAAGTAAGGTCATCATTATCCAAATTGTCTTGATTAGAACTTTCCAAGTATCAAGATTATTTGTCCACAAGTACAAACCGACCACGCTACTAATACCTAAAGTAAGTAGAAACATCGCTTGGAACCAATTCATTACATCTAACGTCCAAACAACAGATACCGCTCCCCATACCCACCAAAAAAGATAGACCGCTGTAATAACTGTGGCAGTATTATTAGGCATGATTTTGATGTTAGGATCTTGTTTATTAATTTGATAACCCAAAATAGCTATCATGCCAATAACAAGTAATCGATACAGTGTAATTTGTGCTACTGGAGTAGGTATCGCTAGGATTTCTGTTCCTAGAAAAACGGTTGCTACTATCAGTATTAAATATTTTCGCATGTTGTTCACCTTCTAACTGTTAAGTAAAATCCCAATTTGCTGGATTATTCTTAATTTCTATTGCAGTTTTAATTGTGGGTAATTGGACAATTAACGCCAATAGACCTAATCCAATCGTATAATAGATACTATAATTCAATGGATATAAATTAATTAAACCTGCTGTTATCATAATCAGCATAGTAATAACTTGTTTCTTTTGTCCAAAATAAAAACCTGTCCGACTTGAAAAATACGTTCTTGCAAGATAGAAAACCATATAAGCAGCAGTAGATGCCAATGCAGCACCACGGAAACCTATAAATGGTGTCAGTGATAAGTTGATAACCACACTAACAGCCAATGACATTATACTCACAAAGATATTATAATGTGTCTTTCTTGAAAATACGATTCCCAATGTCGTTGTTTCAGACAAAGTATACATAATATGTGGGAATGCTAATAATCCCATGATGTACTGAACGTCTAAGTATTCTCCATTCGGACTTAAAATTAAGGCTATTGGATTTCTTAGAACTAAGATTACAAAGAACAAGCCTGACAATAAGAACAAGATAATATCACTGATAAACTTGTAGTGTTTCATAGATTTATTCTCTTCATACCAACGATATGCCGTCGGAATCCAAAAGCTCGCAAATGCTGTCTTCAAGATTCCAATAATACTCCCAATTTGGCTTCCTGCTTTATAAATCCCTCTATCCTCTAGTGTTGAAAATTCAGTCAATACAATTATATCTATTGAATTCAATGCCGCTGCAAGTGAAGTTGCAATCATAATCGGAGTACCGAATATAAACATCTTCTTAATAAGTTTAGGGTCAATTTTGAATCCACTAAAGTCTAATAATGAGCGATATTTTATAAATAACACTAAATCTGCTAATATTTGACCAAAAATTAAACCATATACAACAGCACGGAAATCTCTTACTCCTAGGAAAATCATTCCCATTGAAATAATAAAGTTTCCTATTTTTAGAAGTAAACTGTAAAACGAGTATTCAATTGCCTTTTCTTGCATCCGTATACTTAGAAGTATAAAACGCTCTAAAATCGTTGCTAACACCCATACTCCTGCGTACCATACTATGTAATAATATTCTCCAGACTGGAATAGCCATTCAGAGAATGAAACTGAAAAGATGGCTGATACACCTATTAATAAAATACCAAGTAATAAAGGTAGTATCATTGCTTGTTGCATTAAATTCCGTTTATCTTTCATATGATTATATTCACGCGTGAAAGCTTGGTCCATTCCAATGTATATAAAATTTGGAATTTGTACTATTAAAGTTTGAAAAGTCGCTGCTCTTCCATATTCAACAGTAGATAGGGCATTAGTAAATATCGGGAATAGAATCAACGAAATAGCTGCTCCTAATATGGGTCCCATACTAAATCCCATAAGTCGTTTCATAAATTGTTTCATTTTTTATATCACCTTTAATAATTCGTGTATTCTGCGATTGATGATGCATAAAGCTTTGCTGCTTGAATATTTGTATAATTATTTCTTTCAAGAGCCATTAATCGATCACTAGATTCTACACTTCTATTTTTAGACGCTTTAAGAATTTCTTTCAACCATTCATTTGGTGTAGCGTTTAGGTCTACACGATATAACAAGTCTATACCTAGTTCTACTTCCATCGGAATTGTGTTAGATAAAACAACTGGTACTCCTGCAGCTTGACTCTCAATAGCAGACGTTCCTAAGCCCTCGTTTATCGATGGGAACAGTAGTACATTCATTACTGGAAATAGGTCTGCGATTGGAGAAACACGTCCAATTAATTGAACATAATCTTCTAATTGATTCACTTTAATTCGATTCTGTAATTCTTCTTCAAGTTCACCACTACCAGCAATCAAAAATTTAATGTTTAATTTCTTCATCTTAACTAATTCAGCTACTTGAATCATCAACGCATGATTCTTGATTGGTGCTAATCTACCAACTTGTCCAACTACTAACGTATCATCAGCAATCGCGTATTTAGCTCGTCCCTGTTCACGCAAGCTAATTTCTTCATCAGGCTCCATTAAAAAATCAGCGGGGTTAATACTATTGGGTATGATAACCATATCTTTTCGTTCGATTTTATAGCTGAATAATGCTTGAACAGCATTTCGACTACAGCCTACGAATTTTGCTGAAGTTGTTTGATTAATCATTTGATTAAGATAATGCAAAAAACGCTTGGGAACTGTTAATTGATTATCATCCACATAATAATGTGCATGAATAATAAATTCTGCATCGCTTTTGAAAGTACTAATAGACTTATAAGCTAAAGCACGATAGCCAGAAATATGACAATGTATAACATCATAGTTATACAACTTAATAACCCTAGAAAAAGATTTATAAAATTGCTTCCACCCTTCTTTTTTAGGGTTTTTTATTTGATAAACATCGCCACCTGTTCGCTGAATGGCCTCTACAAATTCTTGTGGACATTGCTCATAAGTCACCACGTCAAACACAATTCCAAAACGATGAATCTCTGTTGCTAAATTACGGATAAATGTTGATATTCCACCACCATGACTACTCATAATATGAAGAATACGTTTATTCACTTTTTGGCTCATCTTAACGATCCCCATCCTTACGTCATTCTATAAATTCTTACTCTCTTATACTAATCACTTTTATTTACATAACAATTTGACTCCATAACGCGATGAAACACCCACAATGATTTAATTGAATCCATCGTGAGTGTTGTTGTCAGCGTTTTTTGAATTCAAGTACAGTCATTTAGCTAATACTTGAATCATTTTGTCTTGAACTTGGTGCTTCACTTGATTGAGTAGATGGCGGTGCATCTTCAATTACTCCGCTCTCTTGATTGTATTCCCCATCTTCGTAGCTAGGAATACTCGTTTCTGGTAATTCTGATTCTTGTGGCGCCTCCGGTTGTTGAGAAGATTCTTCTGTAGGCGGGTAAGTTGGTCGTGTTGGTTGGCTATATTCCGGTTGCTCATAATAATAATCATTATTAGGCGTTGGATTGTAATCCTCAACGGGTGCTGTTTGAACTGGTTGCTCAATGGACTCTCTTGCTGTCTCTAGTGACGTTTGTCGTTCGTTTAATTCAAGTAACTCCGTATCCGTTAATCCCGTTGGATATTGATTAATAATGACTGCTAAAGACTTAGCTCGTTGTTCACCTTCATCTATCCCCAATGGATCTTCTAATTCACTTGCTGTAATTGATGGCATGTTACTTACATATCGAAACTCATTAGCTACTTTGACACGAGCGTTCAATGGAATATGATAATATGCAATCTCATCAATTTGAATCTCTTCTAAAGTTTCAAACTGGACTGCAGCTATATTCTTTAAAGCTGGTAAATACTGTTGGTATATCGATAATACTTCATTAAAATCGATATTCGTCGTAACATAATTACTTGCAACATTGATCAACCTTGGGTATTGCACTACAGCATCTAAACTTAACGCTTTATCAATAATCGCTTTAATAACAATCTTTTGGCGGTTTTGACGTCCCACTTCTCCTTGAGGATCATCGTAGCGCATACGAGCAAAGTTCATTGCTTTTACACCGTCAACTTCTCTTCGTCCACCTTCATGAAACTCTGTCCCACGATACTCAAAGGATAGTGGACTTACAATTTCAATTCCTCCAAGTGCATCAATCATTTCAGCTAATCCGTCCATATTAATAACAAGATAATAATCAATAGGTACTTTCAAAAAATCTTGCACTGTTTCGATTGTTAAATCGATTCCACCATAAGCATAGGCATGATTAATCTTATCTGGTTCATCTTGACCATCGATGTTCGCTATGGTGTCACGAGGAATGCTGACCATCTTAGTTGTTCCAGATTCTGGGTTTAAATTGATAAGCATTAGAGTATCAGATCGACTAACATAACCTTGGTCTTCGTTACGTTCCGCTCCCCCATCTGTCCCTACTACTAATACATTAATTGGATCTCCTTCGGCAATCTGCACATCTTTATCACGAATAGTTTGCACATCTACTTCTTGATTCGTATTATTAATCGCTGTTAAAACATTCCCATAGATATAACCACCTACAGCAGCAAAAATTAATACGAGTATAATGATTAGATTACGAATAGTTTTCCAAAAACTTAATTTTCCATCTGTTGTAAAAAAACGTTTCAAATTACTCTCAGTCCTTAGTAGCTAACTCGTCGATCGCAGAAGCCATTATTGAAACCACTACTTTTAGTTCTTCCAAGTCAGCAAAGTATATATATCGATTATCTATTTGAGTTCGATTTAGTGTAATCAACTCATTGAGGTCGACATTCGTTAAATTATAATCATCATTGCGATAAATTTCAACTAATTTTCTAAAAGGTAACTCAGTTTCAAATACATATTCCCCATTTTCAAAGAATTCAGGTAATTGAAGAAGGTTTTCAAGCTTAAATGATTGCGTCGCAATACTGTTTAATAATGACTGATGAAGCTTAATTTGGTCTAAAACCGGCAATTCATTGCCTTCATCAATTAAATTCATTGTTTCTCTACCACTCAATTGAATTGACTGGTTCCTATAAATCGATAGATTTTCTATATCGATTGGAACATTCACATTAATGGGAGCTAGTGGATCAATGATATCACGAATATTTTGTAGTCTAATAACTGATAAGTAGTTCAATTGAACTTCAAACAACCTTTCAACAGTATCTTTAATACTAGATAATCCACTATTAGCATAAGTTAATAAACTAATATCTTCTTCACCATTATCCACCACTAAGTTCAGCGGGATATTAACAGCTTGAACTGTGGATTGCTCAGGATTAATGTAGTATAAAGTTGACCACAGGGCTTCTTCTACTTGTGCACCATCTACATAGATATTGTCTAATGTGACTAACAGTACTGTATAAGGTGTATTGTCCTCAACTGAATTTTGTTCACCAAGATGAGGTACAACTTCCTCCTCATATACCATAGTTTGATATGCATCTTGAATCGAAGAATATTGATAGTAGATATAGAATCCTACTGCTGTGGCAATAATCATTATCACAAATAATATGATAAACCATTTTGGTCTTGCTGTTTCTTTAACTCGTCCTTCATAAGTAGGATAACTATCTCGGGTATACCTTTTTTTACTTACCACTTTATCGCCTCGTTATTAATCAGCGTAGCCATTAGGATTGTTTTGTTGCCAACGCCAACTATCTTGACACATTTCTTCTAATGTTTTTTCCGCTTTCCAGCCTATTTCTCTTTGTGCTAGATTTGGATTTGCATATACTTCGGCAACGTCACCAGGACGTCTAGCTATGATTTTATATTTAATTTCTTTGTTTGTTGCTGTTTCGAATGCATTAACCAGGTCTAAGACACTATAGCCTTCTCCAGTTCCTAAATTATAAATATTCGTCCCAGTATGCTCTAACAACTCTTCTAATGCTTTGACATGTCCCTTTGCAAGGTCAACTACGTGGATATAATCTCTTACGCCCGTACCGTCTGGCGTTTCGTAATCGTCACCAAAAACGCTTAATTCGTCTAACTTACCTACAGCAACTTGTGTAATATACGGCATTAAGTTATTTGGAATACCTTTGGGATCTTCACCGATTAAGCCACTTTCATGCGCTCCAATTGGATTAAAATATCTTAATAGCGTTACTCCCCATTCGTTGTCAGCATAGGCAACGTCTTTTAGTAAGTTCTCATTAACAATCTTTGTATATCCATATGGATTTGTTGCAGTAAAAGTCGGCATTGTCTCATCTAATGGCGATGGGTTCTCAGTGCCATATACTGTTGCTGAAGAACTGTACACAATCTTCTTAACATCATGCTTTGTCATCACCTCAAGCAACGAAACTGTTCCTTGAATATTATTGTGATAGTACATTAATGGTTTCTCAACTGACTCTCCCACTGCTTTATAAGCAGCAAAATGAAGTACAGCTTCAATCTGATGTTTTTTAAAGATGGGTTCTAAAGCTTCTTTATCTAAAATATCTACATTATAAACAGTCATTTCTTTGCCTGTAATTTGTTTAATACGTTCTATGGCGTTAGGACTACTATTACTATAATTGTCTGCGATAATCACTTCATATCCATTATTCAATAATTCTACAACGGTATGGCTTCCAATATATCCTGCTCCACCTGGTACTAAAATAGCCAATATACACACCTCACATAATTATTTGTTCATTGGCATATTATAGCATAACTTACACATCTTTTAATTGACTTAATACATTTATAACTAAGTTCATAATATATTATTCTAGAATACAATGAATAAGTCCCACTACCACGGAAATATGCTAATCAATCTCACATTTTCAAAACACTTTTTATAATTTTTCTTAGTAACAATATAATCTCTCAAACTACAGTTTTACTCGTCTTAAGAATAACAACTGTTAGAATAAGCATATATTTGATATAATAATTTAGAATTACATATAAAGGAGGCAATGCATGGCCGAAGCGTTGATAATTTATACAAGTTTAACTGGCAATACAGAAGCATGTGTTGATATTGTTGCTGCTCAGCTCGAGGAACATGGGGTCGAGGTTACAATTGAAGATGTTATGCTAGCAGAGCCAGATGATTTCTTAAACTATGATATTGTTCTAGTCGGAAGTTATACTTATGGTGTTGACGGTGTTCTACCCGATGAGATGGAAGAATTCCACGAAGAATTAGGTGATTTAGACCTCTCAGGAAAAGTCTTTGGTGTTTTTGGATCAGGTGACGACTTCTATCCTGTCTTTTGTAGTGCAGTTGATGACTTTGAAGAACAATTCGAAAAAGCTGGAGCGGTTAAAGGCGGTATAGGTGTAAAAGTTAATCTTTATCCTGAAGAAGAAGATGAAGTCCTTTTACGCAAACTTGCCGATGACATTGTCGCCAAATCTGAAAATTAATTATAGAAAGAGGTATTTATAGTGTTAGAAAATTTTGATAAATTACTAAACAAGTATGCTGATTTGATTGTTAATAAAGGGATTGCAGTGAGCCAGGATGATTATGTACTCATCAATGCTGACATTGAACAAGCGCCACTTGTACGTCTTGTTGTAAAGAGTGCTTACCAATCAGGTGCGAAAAAAGTTATCGTTAACTGGTCGGATGATATCATCTCACGCGTTAATTATGAAGGACAAGATGTTGAAACTTTAACAGATATTCCTCAATACAAAGTTGATGAAGCACACGATTTATTAGATAAACGTGCAAAAAGAATTGCACTGCGTTCATCTAATCCAAACGCATTAAAAGGTGTAGATCCTAAAAAAATTAGCGAGAGCCAATTAGCTTCTTCTCAAGCATTAGAAAAAGTACGTAACGCAACTCAAGCAAATGTAGTGAGCTGGTTGGTATGTGCTGGTGCTGGTGAAGAATGGGCGAAGTTAGTATTCCCCGAATTAGAAACAACTGAAGAACAAGTTGATGCTTTGTGGGATCAAATCTTCAAAACAACTCGTGTATATGAAGAAAATCCAGTTGAAGCATGGGACGCTCACGAAGCAACATTAAATGAAAAAGCAGCATTCCTTAATGCTGAACAATTTGATCAATTACATTATACTGCTGCAGGAACTGACTTAACGCTTGGTTTACCTAAAAATCACGTGTGGGAAAGTGCTGGAAGCACAAACGAAAAAGGCGACGTGTTTATTGCAAACATGCCTACAGAAGAAGTATTTACAGCACCAGATTTCAGACGTGCTGAAGGTAAAGTTTCATCATCAAAACCATTAAGCTACGGTGGAACAGTTATCGACGGTATGACATTCCACTTTAAAAATGGTGAAGTAGTTGATGTTACTGCTGAACAAGGTGAAGAAACACTTAAAACGCTTATTAATGATAACAAAGGTTCTAAATCTTTAGGTGAAGTTGCTTTAGTACCGCACAAATCACCTATTTCTCAATCAGGAATCATCTTCTACAATACTTTATTCGATGAAAACGCATCTAATCACTTAGCTCTTGGACAAGCTTATGCTACTTCAGTTCAAGGTGGAGCGAAAATGGACCGCGATCAATTAGAAGAAGCTGGATTGAACCGTTCTAACGTTCATGTTGACTTTATGATCGGTAATGCTGAAATGAATATCGATGGAATCAAAGAAGATGGAACTATTATTCCAATCTTTAGAAATGGTGAATGGGCTATTTAGTCCTAATAAATTAGGAGGTATATTGTATGTCAAATGACAATAAAACCGGAAACGCATTAGAACAAGAGTTAGTAAAACGCTTAGAACAGTTTGACCGACGATTTGATCGTAATGGTTGGTTCTTTTTAGTCATTGTAATCGTCATTTTCTTTATTACATTGTATTTATTTATGCAAATATTTAGAGTTCCTGAAGTTGATACATATACCTCTTCAAATGAAATACTCGGACAAATCGAAAGTCTTGAAGAACGAATTGAATCATATGAGATTCGTCTTGATGACTTAGAAGCTGAATAATTTTAGAAGGATTTACTCATGAAACTATTACATATTAATTCATACTACTCAACTTCCGGATTATTCAATCAATTGTATAATCGTCAAGTTGATTCCGGTATTGATATAGATGTGTATGTACCCATTGCATATCAATATCCTGAAGACAGATTATCAACTAGTGGAGAATATACAACGGTCAGTCGTAATCATCATCAACTGACTCGATGGGTATTCCCTATTAAACACCACAAAATACTCAATGATTTATTAACTCATTATGACTTTAAATCGTATGACTTAGTTCATGCACACTCACTGTTCTCCAATGGATGGCTGGCCTTGCAGCTTTATAAGAAATACAGCATTCCATATGTTGTAGCTGTTCGTAATGCGGACATGCGGACGTTTTTTCAAAGAATGCCATGGATGAGAAAAACGGGTATTGAAATACTAAAACACGCTTCAAAAATTATTTTTATTTCAAAAAATACTTATAACGAAATTTTTGAAACATACGTACCTGAATCACTTCAAGATTCTTTTAAAGATAAAGCGCAAATTATACCCAACGGTGTGAATGATTATTGGCATGAAAATCGTT
The DNA here is from genome assembly GCA_020112395.1 of Aerococcaceae bacterium DSM 111021. NCBI lineage: Bacteria > Bacillati > Bacillota > Bacilli > Lactobacillales > Aerococcaceae > Aerococcaceae bacterium DSM 111021. The sequence goes on from JACCEK010000001.1 coordinate 786,980, forward strand.
TCACTGAAAAGAAGAACGAATTACATAATCCGTTAAAAATTGTTACAACTGGTAAAGTTATGGCTTTAAAACGTTTCGTTCAGCTTGCTGAAATGGTGCAAAGCTATTCAGATACTTTTTACCCTGCCCAACTACATATCATCGGTCCAAATTGGGATGACTCGATTCTAAAACAACTTAAACATATCCCCGTTGTTACCTATCATGGCGAGCAAAATATGGATAGTATTAAAGATTTGTATCGTTCAATGGATATTTTCGCGATGCTTTCCTATCCCGAAACGTTTGGTCTTGTGTATGTTGAAGCAATGAGTCAGGGGTTGCCAGTCATATACACTAAAGGTGAAGGCTTCGATAATTTCTTCCCCAATAAACAAATTGGGGTGAGTGTCGACCATAAAAACCAAATTGACTTTAATCATGCACTTGATTATATCGTCCAAAACTATACACAACTGTCGACACAAGCGGTTGAGTTGATGCAACGTTTTAAATGGGATAGAATCAATCAAGAATATTTAGACTTATATCAATTAATAACAAAGGAGCATATCAATGAGTAAAGTAAAAAAAGCAGTCATACCAGCTGCTGGCCTTGGTACTCGATTCTTGCCTGCAACTAAAGCGATGGCAAAAGAAATGTTACCTATCGTAGATAAACCTACCATTCAATTTATTGTTGAAGAAGCAGTTGCTTCAGGTATTGAAGATATTCTAATTGTTACTGGTAAAAGTAAACGACCTATTGAAGATCATTTCGATTCAAATATTGAATTAGAAGACCATCTTCGTGAACAAGGCTTGGAAAATTTGTTAGACATTGTAAATGATACAACGAATGTAAACTTATTCTTTGTGCGTCAATCCTATCCAAAAGGTCTTGGTCACGCGGTGCTTCAAGCAAAAGCCTTTATTGGTGATGAGCCTTTCGTAGTAATGCTTGGAGATGATGTGATGCAAAGTGAGGTTCCACTTACTAAACAATTAATTAATGTCTATGACGAGACACATGCATCGAACATTGCAGTGATGGAAGTTCCTTATGAAGATACTAATAAATACGGCGTGATTGCTCCAGAACGTGAATATTCTGAAGGTTTATACAATGTTGAACGCTTTGTTGAAAAACCAAACCCAGAAGATGCTCCAAGTAATCTTGCGATCATCGGACGTTACTTACTAACTCCAGAAATATTCGATATTTTAGAGAAGCAAGCACCGGGTGCTGGTAACGAAATTCAATTGACTGATGCGATTGATACTTTGAATAAATCACAACGCGTATTCGCTAAACGCTTCGATGGTAAACGATATGATGTCGGAAGTAAGTTCGGATTTTTAGAGATGAGTGTAGAAATTGGCTTAGAACATCCAGAAATTAAAGACGAATTACGTCAACATATCATTGATTTAGGTAAAGCACTTAAAGCATAAAAAATAGAGGTTGTCCGATTGGACAACCTCTATTTTTTATTCACCTTGTTGTTTAGTCATAAGCACTGGACCATCTTTAGTAATGGCAATTGAATGTTCATACTGCGCACAGTAACCACCGTCACGTGTACGAGCTGTCCACCCATTATTGTCCATTTTCATTTTCCAAGTTCCAGTTGTAATCATTGGTTCAATAGTAATTGTCATACCTTCTTTTAAACGTAACCCTTTACCAGCTAAACCATAGTGTGGAATGGCAGGCTCTTCATGGATTGTTGGTCCGATACCATGTCCGATAAAGTCTCGTACTACACCAAAACCTTCACCTTCTGCATAAGTTTGAATCGCATGTCCAATATCTCCGACACGGTTACCTACTACTGCTTGTTCCACACCTAGCATTAATGCTTTGTAAGTAACATCCACTAATCGTTGGTGCTCTGGAGTTAATTCTCCAACTGCATACGTCCAACAGCTATCTGAGATAGCACCGTTTAAGTCCACACAAAAATCAACATTCGCTATATCTCCAGATTTAAGAACGTAACCACTCGGGAAGCCATGACAAATTTCGTCATTAACACTAATACAAGTAGCATATTTATAGCCTTCGTAACCAATTTGAGCTGCAACTGCACCAGCTCCTTCAATACGTTGTTGTACAAATTTGTCAATTTGATTCGTTGTAATACCAGGTTTAATGAATTCACGTAATTCCTCATGAATTCCTGCTAGAATCTCTCCAGATTCTTTCATTTGTTCTATTTCTCGTTGCGATTTTAATGTAATCATTCTTTGTCCCCTTCTAGTTCTTTTCCCATTGAATATTAATAATGCTAGCTATTTTGTTGTTTGTTTTGTTAATTATAACTTGTTGAGTTTGACTATTATCCTTAATATCAATTTTATTGCAGATAAATACTGTATCTTGTGGAAGAATTTCTTTCTCATATTTAACTTCTATTCGGCTCATCTTATAATCCTGGCGAATATTATCAGGTAATGTACGATATGCCCATTTCAGATACACTAAGTTGTTAACGTGTAAATTTTCATCAATATCACTTTCATCAATCCCAATATTGATATCTTCTTCCCCTGCTTCATTTGTAAAAGCTTTAATTTTTGAAAAATTAATTGAATGAGATGAATCTATTATTTGTTCTGATTCTAGAGGTGATGGGTTAATCCTTACAATTCGACGTTTTTCAACGTCAATTGCCGCAAATTTAGCAAAAACTTCATACAATAACTCACCATCGCAGACAACACTATAACGTCTTGTGCAGAAGAACCGATTGACTTCTACCAGTCGAGTATCAATAACAAGTGTATCATTAAGAGCAGCTTCTTTAATGATACGAATCTCATACTGTGTTATAACCCACGCATGATTGTTTTCAATGAATTGAACATTCAATTGACTTTGTAAGTAAGCATCGTGTAAGCCACTTACTTCCATCGCATTATCTAAAACTTTAGTTAAATCGATTTGCGTCGTTCCAGTGATCATCAAATCATCTGTTACAACTAACTCGTTGCTTACTACTTTTAACTTTGAATCTTCCATCGATTCTGTAACCCCCTAACAGTACTATAAGAATGATTATACCAAAAAATCGACCAACTAACAGAGAAGATGCATAATAAAAAAGCTAGCGATTAAATAATCGACTAGCTTTTCATTTTAAGAATAATTTCTAACGCATTTGGCGTAGGATAAATGAAACAATTGCTATAAGAACTACTGCACCTAGCAGTGAAGGAATAATAAAGAATCCACCAACTTCAGGTCCAAAACCTTGTAGAAATTGATTCCCGATCCATGAACCGATGAAACCAGCAATAATATTACCGATAACACCACCTGGGATATCGCGTCCCATAATCATACCTGCAATCCATCCGATGATACCACCGACGATTAGTGACCATAACCAACCCATTTTATTCAACTCCTTTTTAAAATTATACAAAAATAATATTTTGTAACTTTATTATAACAACTTGAAGCAAATTATGCGAGTATAAAGGCTTGGTAATAAGGTTTTAGCATAAAAAATATATTAATTGCTTCTTAAAACCTTGGTATATCAGCATCTTTTGTTAATATTCAGTTCATAATATATTATCTTATTTATGGAGCTATGCTACCCATAAATGAGATAATTAAATAAGTCATGTTGCTCTTAAATTTCATGAAAACTTTTTAGATGATATAATAATAATATTATAATTCAACTAAGGGGTGTATATATGAATATTATTTTTCCAGAGCGAATACAAAATGGTGATGAAATTCGTGTTCTCAGTCCAAGTTCATCGATTAATCGTGTAAATTCAAAAGAAGACAATAAGAATCTTGAGAAGTTATTCGACAAATTAGGATATAAAATAACATACAGTAAAAATATCGATGAAACGGATATGATGAACTCTACGTCTATTGAAAGTCGTGTCAATGATTTACATGATGCTTTCAAAGACTCAAACGTCAAAGTCATTCTTACTTCAATTGGAGGCTTTAATTCTAACGAATTGCTTCCTTACTTAGACTATTCTTTGATTCAACAAAATCCTAAAATTTTGTGCGGTTACTCTGACATTACTGCTTTACAAAATGCGATACTAGCAAAAACAGGATTAGTTACTTATAGTGGGCCAGCCTATTCTTCTTTTAAAATGAATGAACTGCAAGATTACCAAAGCAATGCTTGGCTATTAGCTTTGACTAAACATTCTTATTCATTGCCAACAAGTGATTTTTATTCCAGTGATGAATGGTTTATTCCAGAAAAACCTCGTGACTTAAAAGAAAATAATTGGGATGTATATTCAAATGGAGAAGCTGTTGGAACTGCCATTGTAGGAAACTTAAGTACCTTTAATTTACTTCAAGGTACGTCATATATGCCTCAAGTAGAAGAGCCGATATTATTTATTGAAAGTGCTGAAGAAAATAATGCTTATGATTTTGCTAGAAACCTTGCCTCACTTCTACAAGTATATCCAAAGCCGGTAGCTGTATTAATTGGCCGTTTCCCTAAAGAATCTGAAACAACTGAAGAGATGCTCCATTTTATATTGGACAAACATCCTATCTTAAAAAAAATTCCAGTTATGTACAACATAAACTTTGGTCATGCACAACCTATTTTCACTTTTCCAATCGGTGGGACTGTTTCTGTGAATACAAAAGATAAAACAATAACTGTATTAAAAGGTTAATTATTTTCTTGGATAAAAGCGAGAGTCTTTCGCTTATTCCAGTGACGATAGGTAGTTCATGTGCTCTGAAAAAGAATGTACTATCTCATTAGATGCTCTACGAATGAACAATGTGCTACAGATTCAATAGGGTGGCATACGATAGTATGTCTAAACAGAGCTGGAGACAGTCCTTCTACTCTAAGCTTCGCATAGGAAAATCCTAAGCGGTAATCATTGAATGCTTCCGTATATGGAAATGATGAATGTCCTACTAACACTGATATATACGATTAAAATTTTCAAATACAAAACAAACCAGCTAACACAGAAAATGTGTTAACTGGTTTGTTTGTTATCTCATCGTTACAAATTCTTCTGAACCAGTTGGGTGAATAGCGACAACCGAATCAAATTGGGCTTTAGTAGCTTTCATTTTCATTGCTACACCAAAGCCTTGAATCATCTCGTCAACGCCCTCTCCGATTCCATGTAAGCCGATAACAACTTCATCTGGCCCGTAACACACAAGCTTGAATTTATTTTGCTCACGATGCCACGCAGCTGAAGCATACATCGAATAAAAAGTATTTGTATACACTTTAATATTCTCTTCGCCATATTTTTTTATAGCATCTTTTTCAGAATAACCAATTGTTCCAATCGCTGGATGACTAAAGATAACTGTTGGAACATTTGTGTAATCAATCGCAGATGTTGGGCCATTATTGAATAAAAATTCCGACAATGTACGACCTGCTCTAATTGCTACAGGAGTTAAATCAATTCGATCGATTACATCACCGATCGCATACACTCCAGCTTCTTCCGTCTCATGCCCATCATTTACATTTACTTGACCTTTTTCATCAACAGTAATAGCTGTGTTTTCTAAACCAAGGTTCTCAGTATTTGCAACACGACCTATTGCAGCCACTACTCGGTCTACTACTAACTTCACTTCACCGTCAACTAGACACTCAATTTTGTTGCCATTTTTTCGATACTCAGTAAAGTTCGTATTCGCCATATAAGTAGGTCCATCTTCTTTGATCGTACCTAATAATAAATCACTCAACATATCATCAAAAGCACGTAACGGTTTTTCGTGCCTAGTGACTAATGTTGTATCAATGCCAAAATTGCTCATTACTTGCGATAATTCAACGGCAATATACCCAGCACCAACTACGGCTACTGATTCCGGTAAAGTCGTCCAATTAAAGAAGTCATCAGAGTTTTCAACTAAGTCTCCTCCTGGAACATCCACCTTTGCTGGACGACCTCCAGTAGCAATAAGTATATTTTTCGCTTTAAGTTGCTCGCCATTTACTTCGATTGTTTGACCATCAATAAATTTAGCATGGCCTTCATACAAAGTAATACCATTCTTCTCAAAACTATTTGTATAGCCTGCTTTTGAGCGACTAACATAACCATCACGAGCTTTAAGAAATTCGTCAAAATTAAAACTAGTTTCTTTAGCATGAAATCCATACCCAGGACCATATTTATGAATACTATCTGAAACTCTAGATGCATACCAGCTTACTTTTTTCGGTACACAACCTCGGTTCACACAAGTCCCGCCCAAATCTTCAGCTTCTATCACGGCTACTTTAGCTCCATGCTCTGCTGCACGGTTTGCAGAGGAAATACCTCCACTTCCTCCACCAATAACAATATAATCAAATTCTGCCATATTTATATTCAATCCTTTCTTTCAAGCCATACTGCTGCCATCGTTTGGCTAGCAGGAATAACTGCGTTTATTTTTCCATGATTATCATAAGCTTTATAAAATAATTGTCCTGCGTCGTTATAACCAAACGCATAAACTACTAGCCAATGATTGCCGTACTTGCTACCAAAAGCTTTTGTTGTACCTACTATAATTGGATAAGGAGATTCTTGATTTAATCGGCTAGTAACAATGGGATTACTAATTAAATGCCACCGAGGGTAATAGCCCTCTGAATTCATTAAATCCTTTAACCCTCCAATTAAATCCCACGGATATGTTCCCTTATAAAAAAAGCGTCCGTCAATTCGAGGTTTTAATGCGTTGATTAAATTATCCATTGATAAAGATATTTGACGATCTTGTTGAATGACATAATGTACCAATGCTGCTACCGAAAAAGTACCACAGAAACCAGGCAATTCACGATTTATATGCTTTCTATACGATTTCATTAACTTTTGGTCAATACCTGTCCATTCTGACGGCCAATCTTTTCGAGTATACTTTCCTTTTTTCACTTTTCTTACCCTACTTCCTTATAATAGCAGTCTACTATACCTACTATAAATGAACTAACAAATTGCTTACTAGCTTCATTAACAAACGCAAATGATTGTCTAAAAATAAATGTTGCTTATATTTTTTCCATTGCCACACGAATATGCTTTATTCGATTATTAACACCGGATGATTTGTAATTTAGACGGTTATTCTCATCGATAAATTCACCATGTTTTATAACCTCAACTAGAACTTATGGAAGTAAGAACGGTGAGGTTCAGTAGTGTTAGAATGATATATGATTTTAGTAATACAGCGAGATGTAGGCTCAATCGTGTGGCAACAGTCGATATGATGTTCCGCTACGGTGACCGAACCGTTCTCACTGGAATAGGCAAGTTCATTTCGCTTTCACACAACCCAAAATTCTTAGTTGTATTTTCATTAATAACATTAAAAAGCGGGTATCAACTGTTAGATGACAGTTGATACCCGCAATGAGAAAAACTTCATTAGTTAAACATAAATTACGCTTGTTTACGTATCCCGTCAAATTTATATTGATGCGTTTCTATCGTCTGTGTATAAAAATCTAATAAATTTATTGTGGCATTATCCCAAGTATATTTCATTGCTTCTGAACGGCCTTTAAGTGACAGTTTTTGCATAAGCAATGGATTATCGATATAGTTAATGGCCTCCATCAAACTTTCTGTATTCCCTGACTCATAGATTAATCCCGTTTCCATATCAGTGATTTGTTCAACAGTCGGATCACTTTTAGCAGCAATGACTGGAATACCGGAAGCCATCGCTTCAGAAATAACTAAACCAAACGTTTCTGAGGTAGAGGGAAAGACGAAAGCGTCTCCAGTTGCAAATGCTTTAGATAAATCTTCACCATGCTTAAAACCTAAAAAGGAGGTTTTTGTGCCAGCAAATACTTCTTCTAAGCGTTCCCTGTCTGGCCCATCTCCAACAATCGCTAAACAAAGGTCATTACGATGATCAAACATTGCACGTAAATGTTCAATATCCTTCTCAGGTGCCAAACGTCCAACATATACAAGTAATTTATGACTCGGTTCATTGAAAGTGAGTTCGTCATACAATTCTTGATCAAAAAAATCTGGATGACGTCCGTCGATATCAATACCGCGAGGTAATACTCCTTGTGTAGGAATCATTTCATCATTTAATTCATTCATTAAGCTTTGTGAGACAGTAATGTTAAAGTCTGACTTTGTATGCCAGTAACGTATGTATTCCCACAATACCGGCTTCAATAGACTCATATTGTAATGATCTAAATAGTTCGGCAAATGTGTATGGTATGACGTTATTAATGGAATATTCAATTTATTGGCATAATGGACCGCTGATGACCCTAATGAGATAGGGTTTACTGCATGTACAACATCTGGCTTAAATTGTTTGAATATTGTTTTTACTTTACGAGAAGGCAGACCCCAAGGTCGAGAACCATACAATGGAAAAGTCACGGTCTCAAGTCCATAAACTGGTACACCCTTATAATTGTTAATACCAAGTTCCGGTGAAATAACTATGACTTCATGACCACTGTCTTTTAACTGAACAACAAAGTTTGCCAAGCGAGTACATATTCCATCAGTCGCTGGGACAAAAGTTTCTGTTATGATTGCTATACGCATATTATCCTCCCATTTACCAAGCTACTTCATCTTGCAATACACTGATTATACCTTTCAATTGTAAATTTATGGATAAATGAATGTAAAGTTTATGTAAATTTGTATGTTTATTTGCGTTTTCTCTTATTTTTAATTTGTTTTGGTTTATGATTTCCCTGTGATGTTGACTCGTTAGCTTCAGATGGATCAATTAATACTCTGTTTTTTAAAACCTTCTCAGTTACAGTGATATTTTCTTCTTTTAAGATATTTGCTAAATCATTGAATTCTTGTTGATTCAATAATGAGATAACTGTACCTTCACTATTCATTCGTCCAGTTCTTCCAGATCGATGTGTATAAGTTCTACTATCTTGTACACGGTTATAATGAATAACATATGGAACTTCAGAGATATCCATCCCACGACTTGCAACATCGGTTGTTAATAAGTAAGTTACATCATGGTTTTTGAATGCCCGAATAGCGTATTCACGCTCTTGCTTGCTCGCATCACTATGTAATACTACGACCGGAACATTCCCATAAATTAACTTAGCAGCCACTTCTTCTATTTGATGAATTTGTTCAAAGAAAACCATCGCACGCATGTCATCCATTTGAGCTAATCGTTTTAATTCATCTGCTTTGTTACGATTGTTCACTGTAATGAAATGATGTTGAATTTGGCTCACCGATTCTTGTGAATCAACGCGGATTACTTCTATTTCTTGGTTCTCAACTTGAAGTTCTTTAACAAAAGCATCTGTTATAGTCGCACTAGCATAAACTTTTTGAACATCACGCATAAGTGATTGTTGGATTGTAGCTAAGGTACCTTTATGTTCATCTTTAAATAGATAATCAGCTTCATCAAACACAATCGTTTCAACAAGATGAACTTTGATTTTTTTAGTCTTACTAGTTAATTCAATAAAACGACCAGGAGTAGCTATAATTAATTCTGGTTTTTCTTTTAATTTATCAATTTGGCGTTTAATATTCGCGCCACCAATAAGTGTTTGAGTTTTGATTCCTACGGTTTTACCCCACTCACGTGCTACTTCACCAATTTGGATAACTAATTCTTGAGAAGGCGCTAAAACGATGGCTTGTAACGTCTTGTTCGCTTCAATTTTATTGAGTATTGGCAGTAAGTAGGCTAATGTCTTACCAGTACCTGTTGGGGATACCGCAATCACATTGCCTCCTTTGGATGCTTCTGTAAATAATTGTTCTTGAACCGGTGTAGGCTCTTGAAATTCTTTTTCTTTCCAATAATCTTGGAGTTCTGTTCTAAATGTATTAAGCATTATATGCCCCTTCTCTTATCTTCTATAATCTTCTTCAGTTTCAAATGAAATATTTGCGGATCTACGCAGTAAATCCATTGTTTGTGCAACTTGTAAACTTAATTGTTTCCAATCTTCATAGCGAACCTTTTGATGAATGCTATCTGAGTCATTAATTACTTCAGCAAAATTTAATAATTCATCGTACATATAATTTTCTGGTTTATAATCAATAACATCTGCTTTTTGACCTTCATTATTTATTAACTCGACTTTACTAATACGACTTATATCATGGACTACAATTGTCTCGTCATCAATATATATTTCACTTGGTAATTTTGAATGAACTGCCTTTGAAATGAAAATTGTTACTTGATGTTTATCGTATGTGAATAGAATTGTACCAAATAAATCGATACCATTCTCACCTTTTTGAGCATTGTATCTAACCGATTGGGGTAAACCGAACAGGTCAAGTACAACATATACTGGATACACGCCTAAGTCCATTAAAGCACCACCTGAATAATCAGGATTGAATACATTAGGTGCAATTTGACTGTTTGCCATTGCATCACGATATTGTACATATTTCGAAGAATATTGTCCGAAATTAAAATTTGCTCCTAAAAAAGGTTGTTCTGATTCTTTAATCTTATTTTGAATTAATTGTTTCATGCGACGATAGTTACGTGTATGAATGTGTAATGCACCTTCAAAAATGAATACATTCATACGTTTCGCTTCATCATGAGCTTGACGCCACTCATCCACATTCGAGAACATCGGTTTCTCTATTAGAACATGCTTCCCAGCTTTGATGGCTTGCATTGCTTGTTCAAAGTGCAGTTTATTGGGACTCGCTATATAGATTAAATCGATCTCTGGATCGAATAAAATATTATTTAACTGATCTGTATAATAATCTGCCTTATAAATCGTCGCAATGTCTTTTGCCCGATAGGCGCTTCGAGAATAGATGCCTTTTATCTTATAGAGGTTGGTCAATTGACTCCCTTTTATAAATTGTTCTGTTATCCATGAAGTACCAATGGTTCCTACGTTAATCATTGAACTCCTCCTCTTATATTAATTGCTCTTCGTCAATATTTTCTAAGTATGTCTTGATTGAGCGAGTCACTTCTTCAAGGCTGCCTTCTTCAAATGGTGATGTTAAGTTAGCTAATTTAACAATTTCTAAGTATGACTTTGTCCCACCTACTCGACAAATCTTTAAGTAATCAGACCAGAAACTATCATCTTCTTTAATTTGACTACGATCCCAGAATTGGAATGCACCTACTTGTGCAAGCGTATAATCGATGTAGTAAAATGGCGAACTGAAAATATGTGCTTGTCTAAACCATAAGCCACCTTGATCATAAAACTCATTATCATCGTATTCTTTCCAAGGATTATATTGTTTTTCTAATTCACGCCATTTTAATCGGCGCTCTTTAGGAGTCATTGTTGGATTCTCATACACTTCATGTTGGAAGTGATCTACTAGGACGCCGTATGGTAAGAAAGTAACACCATCTGCTAGATGAGCATACTTATACTTATCAACTTTATCACCAAAGAACTGATCCATCCATGGCCAAGCAAAAAACTCCATACTCATTGAGTGAATTTCACAACTTTCATGGGTTGGCCATATTAATTCTGGCACTGTAATCCACCGTGATCTATATACTTGGAAAGCATGACCGGCTTCATGGGTTAACACATCTACATCACCTGATGTCCCGTTAAAGTTAGCAAATATAAATGGTGCATTTAAATTTGGTATATACGTACAATAACCACCACTTTGCTTGCCCGTTTTAGTTAATAAGTCCATCAAGTCATGCTTCATCATGAAGTCAAAAAACTCATCCGTTTCTGGAGACATTTCTGAATACATCTTTTCAGCTTTTTGAATTACTTCAAAAGTCGTTCCGATTGGCTTCGCATTACCAGTTGGGAAATTTAACCCTAAGTCATAATACTTCAATTCATCTAAGTCTAATCGGTTTGCTTGGCGGTCAAAAATATACTTAGATAAAGGAACAATGTGCTCTAATACTTCTTTACGATACACTTCTACATCTAAACGCGTATAGTCCAAACGATTCATTCTAGCGTAACCCATCTCAACAAAATCTTTAAAGCCTAATCTCGTTGCCATTTCATGGCGGACTTTCACTAGTTCGTCGTAGATGCGATCTAAATCACTCAAGTTTTCTTTAAAGAAATTAGAGTACAATTCTGATGTAGTTTTACGTTCCTCACGGTCCGTAGATTGCATAAAAGGTGTTAAACCCGATAAATTATATGTTGTCCCCTTATACTCAAGTTCCGCTGATGCGATAAGTAAATCATACTCTGACACTAATTTGTTCTCTTGTTGTAGTAACGGAATAATTGATGAATCGAAAACGTTTAAAGAGTTTTCAATAATATCAAAAAATGGTTCAGGTATTTCTTTTTTTAACTCGTCTAAATACTGAGAGTCTAAAATTGTTCGATAGTAATCTGTTTCCCACTCCGAGATGATTGGTTGATGTTCATCCCAAAAATCACTTTCATTCTGATAAAAATTATCTTTAGTATCAATTGAGTAACGGATTCCTGCCAATTCCGACTGAGTACTTAGTTCATTTTGTAAAGATTGTACCTTACGAATACCTTCCATAGCTTCTTTGACAGATTGAGCATCTTTAATTTGCTTAATATATTCTTTATATTCTTGTTTGAAAACGTCTAAATCTGGTCTTCTATAATTAAATTCTTTAAATTTCATGCACACACGTCCTTCATTTACTGTATTGTTATTATACCACAGGTTATTGTATTAACTTGCTATTTCAGACTTATCATTTGATTATATTGACCCTAACAACTAATAAAAATCAAGTCATACAAAACCACTTCTCAACAGTATTTATAAGCATTTTACTAGATTAATCTTGGCATTGTCGTGTATAATTGTATGTTGACAATGACAGAATCAATAAAATGGATATAAATGATATCCACACATACGCAAAGATTATTAAATAGGAGGTGTCTTTATGCGTCAAGATTTAAGTAACGAAGGAACCCCTAAAGAAAATAAGGTCAAAATAGATCGCAGTGAAATTCTATATAAGATTGAGCAAAAGTTAAAATTATTACCTGATCTACCTGGGTGTTATTTAATGCGAAATGCGAATGATACAATTATTTATGTTGGTAAAGCCAAAAATTTAAAAAATCGCGTTCGCTCATATTTTAGAGGAGCTCACGATGCAAAAACAACAAAACTAGTTTCTGAAATAGATCATTTCGAAACAATTATTACTAATAGTGATAAAGAAGCTTTAATTCTTGAAATTAATCTAATTCAAGAATATAAACCCATCTATAATATTCGATTAAAAGATTCAACAATGTATCCTTATCTAAAGATAACTAAAGAAGAGGACCCACAATTAATTATTACGAATGAAGTCAAAAAAGATGGCGGGACTTACTTTGGTCCGTTCCCTAATGTCTATGCAGCAACGAGCACACAACAACTGTTACACCGAGCGTATCCTTTACGCAGATGCTCAAAGAATGAAAAGAGAGCATGTTTCTATTACCATCTTGGACAGTGTATTGGACCATGTAATCACAAGGTTGACAAAGAGGTCTATGATAGACAAATAGAAAACATAAAAAAATTCTTTGGTGGTAATGTGAATGGTATAAAAGATGATTTACGTTCAAAAATGAATACTGCATCAGAGAAGTTAGATTTTGAACAAGCTGCTGATTACCGTGATCAAATTAGTTATATTGAAAAAACAATCGAACGCCAAGTCATTATGAGCCAAGATTATGACAATATGGATGTATTTGGTTACACGCTCGATCGTGGTTGGCTATCTGTTCAAACCTTTATGTTGCGTCAAGGTTCAATTCTGAAGCGTAAAGCAGCTATCTTTCCTAGCTATAACAACCCTGAAGAAGAAGTGACCACTTATATAGCACGTTTTTATAAAGAAGAATCTCATTTAATGCCTAAAGCTGTACTCGTCCCAAGTGACGTAGATAATAAGTTACTAAACGATTATCTTGAAGTACCAGTCTCTACTCCGCTACGCGGAAAGAAACGCAGTCTTTTAGAGCTTTGTGAAAAAAATAGCCGCATTTCATTAGATGAGAAGTTTAGATTAATTGAAATGAGTGAGCGAAAAACTCTAGGTGCAATCGATGAATTATCAGATGCATTAAATATCCCTCAAGCAAATTATATTGAATCTTTTGACCATTCTAATATCCAAGGAACTAATGCGGTATCTGGAATGGTAGTTTACCGAGATGGCAAGCCTGAACGTAAGAACTACCGTAAATTCAAAATTAAAACAGTTGAAGGAGCCAATGAGTTTGCTTCAACACAAGAAGTTATCCGTAGACGTTACACAAGGCTATTACGGGAAGAGAAGGAATTACCAGACCTTATCCTAATGGATGGTGGAAAAGTCCAAATAAGAGCAGCTAGAGACGTTTTGGAGAATGAATTGGGTATTACCATTCCTGTAGCAGGTATGGTAAAAGACGATAAGCATAAAACCGCTGCTTTAATGGATGGATATAGCGAAGAGATTATTCCTTTAGAACCAACGAGTCAAGTCTTTCACTTCTTACAAAGAGTTCAAGATGAAGTTCACCGGTATGCAATAAGTTATCATCGAAATGTTCGTTCCAAATCTCAATTTGGTTCAATACTAGATAGCATTGAAGGTGTTGGTCCTAAAACTAGAACGAAATTACTTAAACACTTTAAAAATTTACAAAAAATGAAAGTGGCTGAAATGGATGAATTTCGTCATCTAGGTATCCCTCAGCCTACAGCACAACGTATCATTGATACACTTAATAAAGAAGAGCAATTTGAAACCAAATAAAAAAAGAGCTGAAAAAATAATTTTCAGCTCTTTTTACTTTACATTAGTAGAATACGATAACTGGTGTACCGTAATCAACATTATTATAAATAATTTCAACAGCACCTAAGGGTGTGTTAATACATCCAAGTGACCCAGATGATTGGTAAACATTTCCACCAAATGATCCTTGCCATGATGCATCGTGGATACCTTGTGCTTTATCATCAAATCGAATCCAGTAATTAACCGGCGTCGAATAGCTTATTTCTGAGAATGGATTAATACCAACTAAGTTTGTATCATATAACATCTCATTAACAGCATTCGCTCCTGGGACTGTTTCAGCACCAATTTTCCCTGATACCATTGGTGTTTCAACGATAATATCACCATCAACATATAAATACATATACTGGTTACTTAAATCAATTTCAATATAAGTTGACCCAATATCATCCGAAGCACCAGCTATACCACCTGAACTGTAATAAATTGGTTCTCTAGAGACATTCTCACCTGCGTGAATATCACTAATCAAGGCTTCAGTTTCGGCATCTGTGTCTATCGACCAACCTAATATCCCTGGCGGTACACTCACTTCACCTTGTAATGTACTTTCAAATTGTCTTGTTTTATAGAATGTAGAATACTCTTCGTTTAATGCACTTAAGTATTCTTTTACTGAATCTTCATTAATAATAAGTTCGTTTGATGCATTAAAATAAATCCAATTTTCAATCTCAGTTTGAGGAATAGTAACTTCTTCCCCAGCTATTTCATAAGTAATATCAACAGTCGAAACTGATTCAATCTCATCCATAACTGTCGTAATCTCTTCACTTTCTTCAGTCACTTCTGGTTGAGCATAAGCTTCTTCTAGATTAATTGTATAATTTTTATTTTGAATACCATCAACAATAGCAGATTCAAGACGTTCTGGATCAATTTGCTTACCTTCTTCGCCTTCAACAACATAATAACCGTCAGACTCATCATAATTCACAGCCGCATCGACAGCAGCTTCACGTTCTTCATTAGAAAGCCCTTGTGCTGACAAGGTATTAATTATTTCTTCTTCATTGAAGCTAATCTGTTCCTCTAAACCTTCGTTATACTCTTTATCTTCAAACAAACTATTCAACCAAGTCGTTGGATTTTGTGATAAGTATGACGCTTCTAATTTAGATTCAGTATTATACTCAGGCTCTAATTCACCTAACTTTAAACGAGCAACCTCTTGCCCATCCTCTTCAAGAACAAATTCTTTGTCATTCAAATCTTCAATAACTTTCGCCTGCGCTTCATCAAGTGTCAAATTACTAACATCAACTGTCCCAAAAGTGGAATTAGCTGAAAATTTCTCCGAGTAAAATCCAACACCTGCAAAATATACAACTCCCATAATTAACACAGTTGAAATGATAATTAATAATGTCTTCTTCATCACTTACCTACCTCTCTAAAGTTTCGCATTTATAGAGTAACATATTTAAAATGATTTGTGTGCAGAATTCACAATTTATTCAAAAATTCATTTGAATACTTATCCTTAATAAAAACTTAATCATTTTTAAGTATTAAAAAAGTTAACCTTTATGTAATTCAATCAAATTCTAAGTGGAAAATACTTATTTTAGTAAGGACCATTCGGTTAACGTAGTGAAACAAATTAAACATATCTACATTTATTCGCTATTAAAATATACACAAATAAAAAAAGCCTCTAAATGCAATAAGCATCTAGAAGCTTTTAAAGGTATTACATATTTTTTAATGTTTCTAAGATTAATTTGTTAACAACTTGTGGGTTAGCTTGTCCACGAGTTTGTTTCATAACTTGTCCAACAAAGAATCCTAAAGCTCGATCTTTACCATTCTTGTAGTCTTCTACAGACTCTGGACTTGAAGCAATAGCTTCATCAATAATCGGTTGTAATTTAGCAGGATCACTAAGTTGAACCATACCTTGCTCTTCAACAACTTTATTCGCATCTCCACCTTTTTCAACTAGGTGCTTGAATAATTTCTTGGCAATCTTGCTTGAAATTGTTCCATCAGCGATTAAATTAATCATTTGAGCTAAGTTAGTTGGTGTTAATTTAGTGTCTTCTAATACCATTTGTTCTTTGTTTAAGTGAGCAGATACCTCACCCATTAACCAGTTTGAAGCTTGCTTAGGATCAGCACCTTCTGCAATTGTATTATCAAAGAAGTCTGACATTACTTTTGTTTGAGTAAGAACCATTGCATCATACTCAGGCAATTCATACTCAGATACATAACGAAGACGTCTTTGATCAGGCATCTCAGGTAAGGTTTCTTTAACTTCAGCAATCCACTCTTCAGTAATATAAATTGGTGGAACATCTGGTTCTGGGAAGTAACGATAATCAGCCGCTCCTTCTTTCGTACGCATTAAGATCGTATCTCCAGTTGATTCGTCATAACGACGTGTTTCTTGATCGATTACGCCACCACTTCTTAATACGTTTGCTTGGCGTACTTCTTCATGCTCAAGTCCTTTACGTACAAAGTTAAAACTGTTTAAGTTTTTTAACTCTGTCTTCGTACCAAACTCTTCTTGTCCAAACGGACGAAGTGAGATATTTGCATCACAACGTAAAGACCCTTCTTCCATACGTACATCAGAAACTTCTGTAAATAAGATTTTCTCACGTACAGCTTCTAAGTATGCATAAGCTTCTGCAGGTGAGTGCATATCAGCTTCAGATACAATCTCAATTAAAGGAGTACCTTGACGGTTTAAATCAACATAAGAGAATCCGTCAGTACCATGCGTATTTTTACCAGCATCTTCTTCTAAATGAACACGGTTGATACGAATACGACGGCGTTCGCCTTCCACTTCAATATCAATATAACCATTCGTTCCAATCGGTTGAGTATCTTGAGTAATTTGGTAAGCAGATGGATTGTCAGGATAGAAATAGTTTTTGCGATCAAAACTCATTTCTCTAGCGATCTCACAGTTTAATGCAAGGGCTGCTTTCATTCCGTAATCCACTGCACCTTTGTTTAATACGGGTAATACTCCAGGGTATCCCCAGTCTTTTTCGTTTGTGTTACTATTCGGTTCTGCACCAAAATGAGCTGGTGAAGTACTAAATATTTTCGAGTCAGTTTTCAATTCAACGTGGATTTCTAATCCAATGACAGTTTCAAAATTCATTATATCACCCTCCTAAAATTCCGGTACTTGATTAACGTAGTCATGATTTTGTTCAAAATCATATGCAACTTGGTAAAGTGTTGATTCATCAAGGTGTTTACCAATTAATTGTAAGCCGATTGGCATTCCATTGCTATCGAATCCTGCTGGGACTGACATCGCTGGTAAACCTGCTAAGTTGACAGGTACAGTTAACAAGTCAGATACATACATCTCTACTGGATCTTCAATACGTCCACCGATCTTAAATGCAGTACTTGTTGTAACAGGTCCCATAATCAAGTCATATTGATTAAACACTTTAATAAAGTCTTCAATAATTAAAGTTCTTACTTGTGCAGCTTTTTTATAATACTTATCAAAGGCACCAGAGCTTAAACTGTAAGTCCCAAGCATAATACGACGTTTTACTTCTGTTCCAAAACCTTCACTACGAGATTGAACGTAGATATCTTCTAAAGTTTTAGCCGATTCTGAACGGTATCCGTAACGAATTCCATCAAATCGTTGTAAGTTCGATGACGCTTCAGCTGAAGATAAGATATAGTACACGTTAATTCCATAAGGTGTATGTGGTAATGATACTTCATCAACGATTGCACCTTGAGAAATAAAATATTCTTTCGCTTTCGCAATTGCTTCACGAATTTCTATGTTTACAGCTTCTGATTGATACTCTTTAGGAAATGCAATACGCATTCCTTCAATAGGTTGTCCAATTTTAGATCTGTAATCAAGTTCTACATCCGGACGGCTTGTTCCATCATTTTTATCATATCCTGCAATAGCTTCTAATACTAAGGCATTATCTTCTACTGAGATTGTCATTGGTCCAATTTGATCTAGACTTGAACCGAATGCAATCGCTCCGAAACGAGATACTGAACCGTATGATGGTTTCATTCCAACAATACCTGTAAAGGCTGCTGGGTTACGTACACTCCCACCTGTATCTGTCCCAAGACTTGCTGGTACTTGACGAGCAGCAACTGCAGATGATGATCCACCTGATGACCCACCAGGAACACGTTCTAGGTCCCATGGGTTTTTAGATGTTTTGAAGTATGAAGTCTCTGTTGAACCACCCATAGCAAATTCATCTAAGTTCAGTTTACCAATGATAATTGCTCCAGCTTCTTTTAATTTTTTAATAACCGTAGCATCATATGTTGGATTAAAGTTCTCTAACATTTTTGATGAAGCAGTTGTTATTAAGTCTTCAGTCACGATATTATCTTTAATTCCAATTGGCACACCATTCAGTAATGGTGCATCTTCTCCGTAACCAACTTCATCAGCTTTTTTAGCTGCTTCTAAAGCAGCTTCTTTATTTAATGCTAAGAATGAATTAACTTTATCATCTGTCTCTTCGATATATGCAAAGACTGATTCTGTTAGTTCAACAGCAGTAAATTCGCCGTTTTTTAACCCCGTTTGGATATCAATAATTGTTGTTGGATATTTACTCATATTAAACTTCCCCACTTTCTAAGATGGCTGGTACTTGAATAAAACCACCTTCAGCTAATGGTGCGTTTTTAAGTAATTCTTCAGTTTTATTGCGTTTAATTGCTTTATCTTCACGTAATACGTTGATTAATTGATTACCATGATACGTCGGTTTAACCCCTTCAGTATCTACTGCTTGTAATTGTTCAACCATATCGATAATACGACTAAATTCATCAGTGAAATTAGCTAATTCTTCATCAGAAAAACTTAGTTTCGATAATTTAGCTACGTGCTTGATTTGATCTTTACTTAACATTCAATTTATCCTTCCTTGTTCACTTTATTTTTTGAATATATGACTTTGATATTGTGTTGCACCAGCTGGACGACCTAAGTAAGCTTCAATTCCAGCATCAGATATGACTTTAATTTCTATGGCTACCCCTTCAGGTAATGTTCTTTGCGAAACATCAGTAATATGTTGAGTTAGTGCAGTAATTTCAGTTTGTTCATAAAATTGTGAAACAATTTCCACATTTAATGAAGCCAAACCTCCATCTATATACAATGCCTCCCCAGAAATACCATTTAAATTAGGGAAGAAATTAATAATTTCATTACTAAAATTATCAAAGTATGTGTACTGATCACTCTGATCATTGGCTTCAATGATTGGTAGTGCAATACGGTATTCATTGTTTTCTGTCCAATCGGTCACTGAATTCCCTTCACGTGAGATTCCATCTAAAACGTAAGTACCACCTACAATATCATCACTTGGAGCTGCACGGTAAATTCCAACTACAATTGGAACAGAACGTAATTCTTCTGTATTTCTAAGACGCCCAACAATAATATTAGCGAATTGTCTTCCACGCTCTCGCATTTCTCCAACTGAAATTTCTTGTTGATGAATAACGCCTTCACTATCAGTATATTCATAGGTACTGTTCATTGCAAGACCAATAACAATACCACCTAAGCCAAATCCTTCCTCGGTCTCTACCATCAAATTCTTCTCAGTAACTTGAGATAAATAAATTGGAGTAGATTGAACATTTGTTACTATCTGTTGGTTCTCTTCAGCATTTTCTTCCGTTACATCCTCTGGATCATCTGCAGGATCAACTGATTCATCTGAAGCAAGCGATTCATCTAAGCTTGATTGAGCTTCGGCCTCCTCTTCAGGCAGTGCAGGGTTTAACCCTTCTGGATTCGTTGCTGATTCTCTAGCTACCCAACTCGTCATCGTCGATTCATCAATAATTTGTCCTTCTTGCATGTAATATTGTTCTGTAGGAAAAACTTGTTTACTAATTCGTAGTAAACCTTCTTCAAATGCACGTATATTAGCAGCTGAACTTAAATTATAGTTTGAACTCGCTGATGCACCCATCTGATATTGCCCATCAGTAATAACAGCACGATAATAATCATTCGATAATTGATTTGTTGTCGTTTGAACTGTCACTTCATCAGGACTGACCTGTTGATTATTTTCTGATTCGGACCTTACTTGCGTCACGCCTCCGGAAAGCATTAAGCAAGCAAGTACTACAGATACACTTTTTCTTATCTTTCTGTTCATTTAATTACTCGCTCTCTTTTAATTTTTCTAGGAAAGTTTCTTCATCCATTATTGCAACTCCAAGATCTTGTGCTTTTTTCAGTTTACTTCCTGCAGCTTCTCCAGCTACAAGATAATCAGTGTTTTTCGACACACTTCCTGTCACTTTTGCTCCAAGGTTTTCTAAACGTTTTTTGGCTTCGCCACGAGTTAGAGTTTCCATTGAACCTGTTAGTACAACAGTTTGATTTGCCCAGAAGTTATCTTCTAGAGCAATTTCTTCAGGCACAACACCTAAGTACTCTGTATTTACCCCAGCTTGCTGTAAACGTTGAATTAACTCATTTGATTCATCCATCTCAAAATACTCAACGATTGCCTGACTAATCATTGGGCCAATGCCATCGATTGCTTCAATGTCTTCATTCGTCGCTTTTTGAATCCTTTCGATATTTCTGAATGTTTCTGAGATTAGTCTAGCAGCTTTGGAACCTACATGTCGAATACCTAACCCAAACAATAATCGTTCTAAGGAATTACCTTTAGATTCTTTAATTGCATTCACATATTTGGTTGCTGATTTTTCTTTCGTACTCGGTAGTTTTAAAAAATCATCTAGCTCCAATGTATATAAATCACTTGGGTCAGATATCAATTCTTGATTAATTAAATGCGCAATAATCTTATCACCTAATCCAGTAATATTCATCGCATTTCTAGAACTAAAATGAATCATTTTAGCTACTTTTTGTGCTGGACACAGTGGATTCATACATCTAAGAGCGACTTCCTCATTAAGGCGTACCAATTCAGCTTCACACTGTGGACAATTTATTGGTATAGGGAGTGGTTTTGAATCGTCTTGACGTTGACTCATAACAACACTAACTATTTCTGGGATAATGTCTCCGGCTTTATGTATCTCCACAGTATCTCCGATTCTAACACCTAAAGATTCAATCAAATCAACATTGTGCAAAGAAGCTCGTTGAACGGTTGTCCCTGCAAGTTGGATTGGGTCCATTACAGCAGTAGGTGTTACAACACCTGTTCGCCCAACAGTCCATTCCACTTCTCTGAGCGTTGTCTCAGCAATATCAGCTTTAAATTTATATGCTACTGCCCATCTTGGTGCTTTCACTGTAAAACCAAGTTGTTGTTGCAAAGCAACATCGTTTACTTTGATTACGATACCGTCAATTTCATAGGGTAAGTCATGTCGTTGTTCTTCAATCTGATGAACAAATTCCATAACTTCAGCTTGATTTTTACACAGTTTACGCAAAGGATTCGTTCTAAATCCTAAGTGTTGTAATTGATTAAATAAATCAGCTTGTGTTTCAACATTAAAGTCTTCATTATATAAAGCACTATACAAGAACATGTTCAACTGTCGCTTCGCAACAGCTTTGGGATCAATTTGTCTTAATCCACCAGCAGCAGCGTTTCGCGGATTTGCAAATGGAACTTCTCCAGTTTCTTCTCGTTTTTCATTCAATACTTTAAAAACTTCTTTTGGCATATAGGCTTCACCACGAACTTCAACCGTCACTGGTTCTTTTAATTTCAATGGTAATGATCGAATTGTACGGAGATTAGAAGTAATATCTTCTCCAATCATTCCATCTCCACGTGTAGCACCTCGAACAAATTGTCCGTTCTCGTAGGTTAAAGCAATGGCTAAACCATCAATTTTGCATTCAACCATGAATTCGACTTCTTGCTCAGTTTGACTTTGAACGCGTTGAATAAAAGCTCCGACCTCTTCCTCATTGAATGCATTACCCAAACTATACATTGCTTCAGCATGCTCAACTTTAGCAAAACCTTCTAATAATTGATCTCCAATTCGCTGGGTAGGTGAATCAGATGTTACCCAATCTGGATATGCTTTTTCAAGCTGTTCCAACTCATTATACATTTGATCGTACTCTGCATCTGTGATATTTGGTTTATCTAACACATAATAATTATATGCGTGATGATTCAGCTCACTTTTTAGCTGTTCAAGTCTTTCTTTTGCCTGTTCTAAATCTTTCGATTGAACCATTTATACCATCACTCCTAAAAAGCCATTACGTCAATAGCGGTCTTAATTTCTTTGTCATAGTATATCATTCTTTACCTTTTCTATCAGTAAAAACTATTAACAATCTATTCTACTTTTGATATCGGTGCAAAGGAAGCGAGTAGTTCTTTAATGCCTTGTGAATCGAAAGCAATGCTTAGTAATGCATCACTACCTGACCCTTTCACATTAACAACTGTTCCAACTCCCCAAGTGCGGTGATCAACTTTATCACCTACTGTATAACTTGAATTGGAAGTGTTTGTTACTTTTTTCTTCAATGCTCCTGTCGAACCACCTTTTGGTCGTTGACTTAAAAGAACATTTCTAGCAGCACTACTTGAACGGTTTCTTGATTGCTTCATATTATTTTGTGAGCGAATAACAGTTTGGAATGATTGCCCAACTTGCTCAATAAGACTCTGGTCAATTTCTGATACGAACCTACTTGGTGCATTATGTTGGTATCTTCCATATAATAATCGACTTCTGGCTGCCGTTAGATACAACTGTTCCTCAGCACGTGTCATGCCTACATAAGCTAGACGTCTTTCTTCTTCTAACTCATCGTCACTTTCAGATGCTCGACTTAATGGAAATAAGCCTTCTTCCATTCCTACAATGAATACATTCGGGAATTCTAGTCCCTTAGCGGCATGCATTGTCATTAAAGTAATCTGATCAGCTGATTCTTCTTCAGATGTATCCGATACAAGCGATAACTCTGTTAAAAATAGCGTCAGGCGAATTCTTGGTGAATTCATATCGAGCACTTCCTCAGGTTCTTCTGGGTCTTCAGTGAAATCTGGATCTTTTTCAATAATATCTTCTAAATCCATCTCATCGAATTCTTTTGTTACTGATGCAAATTCATCTAAGTTTTCCAATCGATTTGTTGCTTCTAGCGTGCCTTCTTCTTGTAAGCTATGCTTATAATCTGATTGTTCCCAGACCTCTTCAACTAATTCACTTAGCGTTAGAAATTCAGCTTGTTGTCTTAGTCGCTTAATCATATCACTAAAGCGAACAAATTTATTTTGTAAGCTGGCTGATAGATTTGAATTACCAAGTTGGTCAATTGCTTCAAACCAGCCTAAATTTAAACTATCCGCAAATTCTGCTAATTTAGCAATACTTGTCGGACCAATACCACGTTTTGGCACATTAATGATTCGGTTAAAACTTAAGTTATCCGCTAAATTGTTAATGAGTCGAAGATATGCCAGTGTATCTTGAATTTCTTTTCGCGAGTAGAACTTCAACCCACCAACAATTTTATAAGGTAAATTCGCTTTTAATAGTTGATCCTCTAAATTACGCGATTGTGCTTGAGTTCGATAAAGAATGGCATAATCACTATTTGATCGTCTTTGATCTTCTTTCGTTTGAAAGATTTGTTGGATCACGTATCTAGCTTCTTCTGAATCAGACTCAGCGAGATAAAATTTAACTTTACTACCTTGAGCCTTATCACTCCATAGTTTTTTATCTTTACGGTTAATATTTTTCTCAATAACGCTATTTGCTGCGTTCAGAATAGATTGAGTTGAACGGTAATTTTGCTCTAATAGGATCACTTTAGCATTTGGATAATCCTTTTCAAAGTTCATAATATTTTCCATATTCGCTCCACGCCATCCATAAATACTTTGGTCAGCATCTCCTACAACACAGATGTTTTTCAATAATTCAGCTAATGTTTTCACTAGTAGATACTGTGTTTCGTTTGTATCTTGATACTCATCTACATGAATATATTGAAACTTTTGTTGATAAAAATGGCGCGCATCGGCGTTTTCTTGAAGTAATTTCACAGTTAATAGAATTAAATCATTAAAGTCCATGGCATTACTTGTTTTTAATTTTTGTTGGTACATTTTGTATACATTTGATTGAATGTTACCTAAGTAATCTGTATTTTCTGCTGCAAACTCTTGTGGCATTTGTCCTTCATTCTTTGCTGCATCAATAACCCATAACATGTCTTTGTAATTAAATCTTTGACTATCAAGGTTCAATTCTTTTAATACACGTTTCATTAACGTTTGTTGTTCACCTTGGTCAATAATCGAAAAGTTTTGGTCATACCCAATCTGATTGGCTTCACGACGTAAAATTCTCGCACACATTGAGTGGAATGTTGATACCCAAATCGATGATGCCTCAGGTCCAACTAACTTCTCAACACGCTCTTTCATTTCATTCGCGGCTTTGTTTGTAAAAGTGATAGCTAATACATTCCATGGTTTGACCTTTTTCTCCTCTAATAAATAAGCAATTCGATGTGTCAAAACACTGGTCTTTCCACTTCCTGCTCCAGCAGCAATTAATACTGGACCGTCTGTTGTATATACAGCTTCTTGTTGTTTTTTATTCAATCGGTTAATACTTTCTATTAACGATGACATACTATTACCTCCAATTTATTTAGTAGGTTTTTAACTCTTTAAAAATCATACATAGGAGATTATATCAAAAATCGGTGTAGAGTCCTAACAAACAATCGATTAATTTCCTTTGTTACTTTTTTATGAGTCATTCTACTTTTTTAAAAAAATTATTGTATAAGATTTAATGAATTGTAACGACTTGTATCTAATTACTTCCTGCATAAAAAAATACCTCCTTGAGCTTTTAACTCAAGAAGGAAATTTAATTTTTTATTCAGTTAACTCTGTAATTTGGATTTGTCGTTCACATTCTGATAATGAATCACCTGTAACAATAACTTGTCCAATTAAACGTTTTGTATCATTATTAATCGGATTGAATAATGCGAATCCCCAATCCGTTCTTAGCATTAGCTGAGTTAATAAATTCTCCTCATTTAACACTGATGCTGGTAAAGCAATCGCTGCTCTACTCTTTAAGTGAAGTGTCGGCAATGGTAAACCTAATATAGCTCTTGCTGCAGCTTCATAGTGAGATATACTCATTGAACCTATCGTAAACATTGCTTCATCAGACAAACCAATACTTGCTTCATTTATGTATACAACCCCGGCTGATGTAATTAACATCTTCAGTGTCAATGAACCCATTAAATTCAACGACTCAGCTAAAAACTGTGCTAGTCGATTCATTTCTAGTTCAACGGGTTTAGAAATTTGTGCTGGAAAACGAACTTGTCTACCAAGTTGGTCCCCTTGCTCGCGTACTTCAAAAATCGGATAGATTAAAATTTCTCCGCGTTCGTTACGAATAACCGTAACGCTTGCTTTCTTTTCAGTAGGAATCCATGCTTCTAGAATACATGTTGTTTCCTCTAATTTTACACTGGCTTCATCATAATCCTCTTCACCGTATAGTACGATATGCTCATTAGCATTATCGACATGACGCTGAGTGGACTTTAGAATACATGGGAAGCCAATATACTCAACCGCTTCTTTTAAATCTGTTAAATTAGTGACTAGCGAAAATGGCGCAACTAAACATTTGTTAGAATCTAAGTAAGCCTTCTCAATGAGTCTATCTGTTGTAATTGCAATTAGATCCTCTGACAATGTTAAATCTGTCTTTGATGCTAATAATTGGAACTCTCTATTGGATAAAATTCCCATCTCAACAGTTACTACATCCACTCGTTCACTAAAATAATTTAAGACTTGCTCATTATATGTTTCGGTAACAGTTTGCCATGTAGCAAATTGCCTAACTGGATTATTCTCACTTGTTACCAAACTTGCAACACGATAGCCTAGCTTACCTGCTGCTTGAGCCAAGACAGCTGCAGAAATAGATGATCCAATAATTCCAATTGTCTCACCTGGATAATGTCTTTGCGCCATCCTGTCTACTCCCTTCAATCTTCGATATTTAAATGCACCTATAATAATAACACAACATGCAAATTCTGGCACTGATAAATTAATTTTTTTTAATTATTGTAAGGGCTGATCGTATTGGTGTAATTGATAAGCCTCAATCATCTCAATCAATTTTTCAGCATAAATAGGATCGGTGGCGTATCCTGATTCTTGCAATGCATAAGCTTGCTCCTCGTAATTATCTCCGTCTAATACAGCGTGATAGAATGTAGGATCCCAAGATGTACCCTCATTAATTAAAATAGCATGATTCTCCATCGATGCTTCCCAACTTGGATATACTTTGAATCGATCTGTTATTTCTATCCATTCATCATCAAAAAATTCTAATGTAGGAAAATCAACACCATCTGGATCTGATGCATCAGTCTTAACACCATAAAGATTATTATAGTCAGCACCTAATTGACTTTGACCAAAGTTACTCTCTAAAGCAGCTTGTGCCATTGATATACTCGCTAGCACACCATACTGCCTTTGAAGCCTTTGGGAGATGGGGATAATTGTCTCTATGAAAGTCAACCGTTCCTCATAATCTAACTCACGTTGAATAAGCTCACTATGCCGTTGATTAGCTGTTTCAACCCAACGATAAATGATTATCCCACTTAACAAGGTGAATATCACAAAGAAAATTGATAATATACCGATTTTTTGCAGAAATTCGGTTTTAAATGTATTCCAGTTTTTCTTGTAGTTTGTTTTACTTTTTCGTCGTCGCGTTGGGCGTTTTTTAAATTTAAATAAGTTCTTTTTCTTCTTGGCCATAGTGCCTCACTTTATTATTAGCTTTCTTGTAACTTCTCACTTTCGTCCACAAACCATTGTAAAAGTTTTACTTCATCATGTCCAATTTGTTGACGTATAATTCCTGGTAACCTTAATTCAATAATATCATTATAACCCCATAAGTTGTAATCAACAATCAACTGTAGAATAACCATATTCGATTTTCTAACACTTTCTTCACTATTCTCATCACTTTGATGCCACTCTAATCGAGCGATTCCATTATTAACCCATTTTTTTGCAATTTGGTATTTTAAGAAATTATATTCATTCACAGGATTGTTAACAACATCAGGCATAATCTCTGTTGTTCGAACTACTTTTTGCACAAGCATCCACTCATAATCTGTGAATAACGTTGAAAGAATTTGAACATTATCATACTTTAACCCCTGGTCCCCTTTTTTCCAACGGTCCCAACTTTGCGGAGAAATACCTAATTTTTCAGTATAAAAGGCTTTTTCACTTACATACTTTTCACGAATGACTTGAACTACGATTTCAATTAATGCTGGATTCATACTATCACCCTTTACGTGTATTTTATATACAACATTATACACCCTATACGTGATATATCCAAATGATAGATAGACATTTTAAAAATTTTTGTTACTATTATACTCATCATTAAATTTGAAAGGGCTATAGATGGAAGAAAATAAATCATTTAGAGATAGACTATCACTAGGATGGCGAGCTTTTAAAACTGCTATTGCCGTTTCTTTAATAATTATTATCTACACTTTATTTAATCTTGGAGAAGGTACTTTGGCAGCTTTATCTGCTGTATTCGCGTTACGTGGGACCATGCCAGATACTTATAAATACGCAAAATACCGAATTTTCGGTAATACTGTTGGTGTTCTTATCGCAACAACTTTAATCTTTTTAAGACAAAACGTAGCATTTTTTGCCAACGATTTCTATACTTCTATTTCAGGTGGCTTAGGTGTTCTATTAGTCCTAAACTTTTGTACTTTTTTTGGGAACCAACAAAGTATCATTAATTCTGTAGCAACTTTTTTAGTTGTGTATTTAGGTACACCCGAAGATACTTGGCTAGTTTATAGCATTAGCCGTATCTTAGACACCATTTTTGGTACGAGTGTCGCCATTGCCGTTAATAGGATACTACCTAATCGTTATAAAGATTAATAAAAACACTACTGATTCTAATCAATGTGTAAAAGTGAGAACAGTGAAGAGAGACGTAAGCTCAGTTTCTGGGCGATAACCGAAGGGATTAACTAGAGGCGTTTCACTAGAGTCATAGAAGCGTTCTCGCTGGAATAAATGGTAGACATTCATTTTAAGAAAAAACCGCCTATACATATATCTTAAACAGATAATGTATAGGCGGTTATTTATTTAATGATTAACGGTAATAGTATCTTTCTTCTGCTTCATCGTAAAACCATTCTGCTGGTCTTGTTTCTCCAGTTGATTCATCATAAACAGTTTCTTCAGGTAAATCAACGTAAGATCCAATATTCTCAACATATTGCTGTGAATACGTTCTTCCATCTTCACCTACCGTACCCGATGCTGGTACAGATTCTTCAACAACGTTAACTTGTGAAGGTGTAGATTCCTCAACCACTGACTCAGCTTCAGCAGCCGATTCTTCTGCTTCTAATGCCGCTTCATCAGGCGTTTGTCCAGTTTCAAAATACGTAACAATCTCATTTATAGACGTTGAAATTGCCGGTACTACCTCTTCAGCACTACTAAAGTTTGAAGAAAGAATAACTACGATATAGTTAGTATCTTCTAATTCAATAATACCAGAATAGTTTTGTTGAGCAGAATTTGAATCTGCTGATGCAATTTCGTAACGTGTTTGGTATCCATCGATTTGTTCCGCTGGATATTTTTCAGTAATTGGTGTATTTAATAATAACTCTTTGAATGTAGCATCTAATTCTGGTGATACTAGTTCATTATTAGCTAATTTATCTAACAACTGAGCGATATCTTGTGCGCTAGTTACTGCACCAACAACTTGCCCTGATTCTTGTGTTGTTAACATTTGAGTCACTCGTGTTGAGAAGTAATTCGATTCATTTAGCCATAAGTTAAATGAATTTGGACCGCCAGTTTCTTGAATTAAATGATTCATTGCTGATGCATCATTCGATTCAACAACCGCTGCTAATAATTCCTGAATTGTAAATTCAGCTCCTTCTTCAGCTGTTGCTACAATCCCTTCATCATTCTCAGAAACTAAGTCTAGAGATACAGAAACTGTATCTTCAAGAGCTAACTCACCATCATTAATTGTATTGAATGTGTGACCTAATACAAACCAGGAAATTAAAGCATCTGCCTCGACACTTTGATCATCATATACATATGGGACTTCTGAATCAGCAGGATAAACCACAGCTGATACATCTCCTAATGATGCTAAGTTATCTGTAATTGTTGAATTAAAGAACTCAGCTTGTCCACTATCAAGTGTAGTAGTTGGTACTTCATATGTAATACTTTCGCTTACACCTAATGTTTCAGATTCAATATTAAGTACTTGCTCTTGAGCCTCTGTTGAAAGAACAGCGACTGATGGATCATTGAAACTGATCGATAAAGTTTGTCCATCTTTAACTAATGAATAATCATTATCTAAATCAATTGTTTCACCATTTGCTTCAATTGTAAAAGCAAAAGTACTATTATCTACACTATCTAATGACTCATCAAATTCTAGTGATACATTTGTTAATGGATATTCGTCTAAATTAACTTCTTGATTAACTATAGATATTTGTCCTTCAGTCTCAGCCTCTTCTTCAGATTCAGATGATTCATTTGTTTCCTCTGTTTCAGCATCTGATTCTTGAGCTTCTTCTGAAGTTTCTTCTACTTCTGATTCCCCATTAACAGGATCTTGTGTTTCCGGTTCTTCTTCTGGTGCATTTTGAGCCACTTCAGTTTCAGATGGTTGGAAGTAATCTACAACTTCGTTAATAATTCGTGGACCGAATAAAAATGCTAAGAAAACAATTGCTACTGCTAGAACTAATTTAATAATTCCCCATAATACACGTGTGAACCCACCTCGAGAACGACGCGGTGTTTCTTCTACTATCTCTTCGTCATAACTATCTTGTTTTACTTCAGCTACTTCTTTTTTATTGAAGACATGCCCACAATAGGCACATTGGTTTTTACTTCTTACGTTTCTACCGCAATTTGGACACTGCATTAACTCTACCTCCTAGAAATGTTGTCATTCCTTTTGTGCTTCCTATTGTAGCATAGAATGAATACAATTGTCAGTTACAAACTCTAAAATATAGAGTGAATTCCATTGTTTTACACGTTTATATTAAGTTTATAACATTCTCATAACAAGAAAATTAGTCTTAAATATCAAAAAAACTTCCAATGTTTTCTCTAGCAAAATTGACTAGGAATTCATTGAAAGTTTTATCAAATATTATATGTAATACTTAGTCCACCCCTTTTAACGCTTCAACCATGTCAATTCGTTTCAATTTATAGTGCATTGCTATCATGACTATTGCAGAGAAAACAAATGATATAATAAATGATGCGATATAACCTGGGATAGATATACTTGGACTGAATAAAACATCGGTCATTTGCATTGTTTTTAACAAGAATGTATTCAAGACTGTTCCTAACACTAAACCAACAAGTCCTCCTAAGAATGTAAGTACTAGCACCTCATTGAATATGTACATACTCACTTCATGATTATAAAAACCAAGTACTTTAATGGTTGATAGTTCTCGTATCCGTTCGGCTACGTTAATATTAGTTAAGTTATATAAAACAACAAATGCTAGTGAGGCTGCGGAGATAATTAATACTAAAGTAATTAAATCCAAGCTACCCATTTGATCTCCAACACTTTGTTCTATGGTATTTAAATCAACCGTTGTTAACACATTATCATTTTCCATGATTGCCTCTTCAACTTGCTTGTGATTGCTATTCTCAGAGTAATTTACTAAATAAGCATTACGGATGGGTCTTTCACCGAATATAGCTTCATACTGCTCTGGATTAACATAAAGGTAATGGGATACATAATTTTCTACAACCGTATAATCTTCTATTGTAAACTCATCAAAGTCTTCATTCACTAATGTAAAAGATTCGTTTGATGGTAAGTTTAGTAACTCACCCATTCGTTCAGTGATAAACGGTCCACCTTCAATGATGGCATCCGGATTGGCTTGATGATCTCTTTCGCGTAAAGTAACATAATGTGAAAACTCTTCTATATCACCTAATGGCACCGTTACAGTCACCGGTTGAGTTAACCCATTCTCTAGCTCAGCATCATAAGTATCTTGTACTACTGGCATAATTTCTTGAACTCCATCTAAGTTATTAAATGTTTGAGTTACCTCATCTAATTCAGATTGATTTAAATCATCTGAAAGATATACCATTCCATCATAAGTTTGTATCTCATTGAATTGAACATCTACAACACTCGAAATCGTATTACTTATTCCAAAGCCTGTAACAATGAGCATTGTACAACCAGCCACGCCAATTAAGGTCATAGAATTTCGCCCTTTATATCGGAGTAAATTTCGCACTGTCATCTTGGCGTTAAAAGATAATCGATTCCAAATTGCTGGCACACGTTCAAGCCATAATTTTTTACCTGATTTTGGTGGCTCAGGTTGCAGTAGATTGGCTGGTTGGGTGCGAAGCATATTCAACGGTGTGAAAATAGCTGGTAGTAATGCTGTCGCTAAAGCGATAAATGCTGCAATGAAATTCCAATCCCACAGTATTTCTATCTTAGGGTTGTCAAAGTAATAAAGCATATTATAAGCATTCAAGATAACACCTGGGAACACTGAATAACCAATTACTAATCCAACAATAGTTCCTAGTACTCCAGCAATACCGGCATAAACAACAAACTTTTGTATTATTGTTGTATTTGTATAACCTAATTGCTTCATAGTCCCCATGTAATTTCTTTGTTCACTAGCCATTCGCTTAATGGTAGTAAAAGTTACTAAAATCGCAATGGCAAAGAAAAAGACTGGGAAAATATTTGAAATCACATCTAGTTGATTAGCATTATCATTTAAGCTTTGATAAGCGCTTGAGCTACCACGTTTCTCTACCATATATGTGGGTTCATCTAAATCGTCTAATGTTCTTCTAGCCTCTGCAATATCCGCTTCAGCATCTTCTAGGTCAACTAGAGCATCTGCTTCTTCCGACTCAAATTTATGCCGATTTAAATTATACTCAAAGTCCCCTTGCATCAAGTCCATTCGTCCTTCTATTGCTTCTTGTTGGCCTGTTTCAAACTCATTTCGTCCTTCAATTATTGCAGCATAAGACTCATCTAAAGTTCGTTTACCATTGATTAAATCATCCTGCCCCTCACTTAATTGAGATTGAGCATCATCTAATGCTTGCCTTCCCTCAATTAAAGAATCGTACGATGAATCCAATTGTTCTTGCCCTGTAGCCCTTTGGGCATTTAATTCTGTCCAACCTTGGTTAATTGTACTTTGAGCTAACTCTAATTCTGCCACGCCAGCATAATATTCATCCCAGCCTGCTGCTAACGTTGAGCTTTGCTCATCTAAAGTTGCTTGGGCAGTTTGTAACATCTCAACAGCTTCTACTAATTGACGTAGTTCAGATTGAACTTGTTCTAAGTCTATCCCTTGAGGTAACTCACCTAAACCATTTTCCTCAAGAAGTTGATTCAGCTCTGCTTCAGTGGCAGCTAACGCCTCTTGATTTTGAATTAATTGATTTTCAAGTTCGCTAATTTGTAAATCGATTGAATTAACTTGCTCTAATTGATTATTTAAATCATTAATTTCTAGATTATTTTGTTGGATGACACTTTCCAATTCAGTCTGTTCATTGTTATAAGTCTGTAATTCTTCTTCAATTTGCATACGCTCTGAGTCAGTCAAATTCTGATTTTGAAGTTGTGAATTTAAACCGTTTATAATCTGTGACAATTCGGTTAATCTTTGATAATATGTTTCATTTTCAGTAACTAACTCATCTTTACGTGTGAGTAGTCCGTTTACATCGCCTAAATTAGTACGTTCAGCTTGTAGCTGGATTAGTCTTGCTTCAATTTCTTGAATTTGAGATTCTAATTCACTAATTTCTGACAGTTTGTTCGTGATATCTTCGTAATTCATTGAGCTATTTTCAAGACCTTCTAATTCAGACATACGTTTATTTAATAATTGAATCACTTCATCGATAGGTGTTGTTGAATTCAACTCTGTATTCAACAATTGTTCTAATACAGCCACTTGATCTCCCGATAGTTCCAAGTCACCTAAGTTCTGTTGTGAAGTATCTATCTCAGGTAATCCACCAACTATATTCGTAAGTTCTTCTAGGTTCTGAATGAGTATATCTCGCTCTGTATCCAATGAATTAATCCAAGAAATAATATCTGGATTATCTCCATTATCCGCTTCTTCTAAAGTTGCAAGAAAAGTATTGATAACATCAATTTGTTCTTCAATTGCAGCTAAAAGCTGTTCTGGAGGAATCTGTCCATCCGTTGCTAAACCTAATTGGTCTAATAATTCCTGTCTTCCAGCAGCTAATTGAGCATAACCAGCATCAAGCGCCTCTTGGCCTTCAGCAAGTTGTAAGTATCCAGCTTGAGCCTCAGAAGCTGCTTGATTTAACTGTGATTGCGCATCTGTTAACTGTGATTCAGCTGATGCTATTTCTTGATTAAACATAGCTAGGCCGTCTTCATATTGAGCTAAGCCATCAGCATATACCTTCTCGTTATAATTAAGTTGTGCACGTCCATCTGCAAGTTCTAAACGACCTTGATGATACTCTCTAATTCCATCTCTAAACTCTTCTTCTCCACTCTCAAGTTCTGAACCCCCTTGATTAAGTTGCTGTTGGCCTTCTACAATACTTACATGGCCATCTTGAAGTTCTTCTTTAGCATCTTCTAATGCAATTCGAGCATCTTCCAAAGTTTGATAACCATCCGTAATCTCTTGTTGACCTTCTTGTATCGAATTGGCAACTTCATCACGCAATTCTTTGACCCGAATCTCTGGTCTATCTTCCAGCACTTCTTCTATAGTAGCGACAGTACTGTCAATAATTTGATTATACTCTGGTGAATAAGCCTCGTAAGCTCTTGCCTCATCTACCCAATAGTAAGCTTCAGAGTATATATCTCCACTTACTGCTTGATCACTGATGATTGCAAAAACATTTGCTGTTCCACTTCGCGTTATTCTTTCTATATAAATAGGCGTTCGAGCAAAACCAACGACCTCAAATTCTTCTGACTCCAAGGTGAATCCCGAGTTATCCAAATTATCCAAAGTGACTCGATCACCTATTTGAATTGGCGAATCCATTTGTTCATTAAGTGTTTCTAAATATTTTGTATCTAGAACGATCTCATCTTTGTCTTCAACCATACGCCCTTCGTAGATTTTAAAGAAGCTTGTACTTTGATTTCCATTATAAGTGAATACTTTCGCATTCTCTTCCCCAGGACTTATGACGGCATTGATAGACTGCATAGGTAACCAAGTTAAGTTCTCTTGGTTATTTATCAAGTCTACATCTGCTTCATTTAAGCCCACCGTTGAAAGGATGTGTCCATCTGGCATATTATTATCTTGATACACTTCTCGCGCAGTCTTGACCATAGAAGGCCCAGCAGCTCTAATACCAACAAAGAACGAAACACCTAAAGCGATAATCGCAAATATAGATATAAAACGTGGTATGGAATCTTTAATTTCACGTAAATTATCTTTCCATAATGCAGAATTCATAACATCCCCCCTTAACAATAATGATTACCATGTAATCTCATCGACTTCTAAAGGTTCTTCATTAAGTGTGATATCATCAACTTTTCCATTACGTATCTTTACAACTCGATCAGCCATCTCAGCAATCGTTGTATTATGTGTAATGACTACAATCGTTGTATCTGTATTACGACTTGTATCTTGCAATAATTTTAAAATTTGTTTACCAGTTTCGTAATCTAATGCTCCAGTCGGCTCATCTGCCAATAATAATTTCGGCTTACTTGCAATGGCTCTAGCAATTGACACACGTTGCTGTTCCCCACCTGAAAGCTGCGCTGGGAAGTTGTCAGCTCGGTGGTCTAAACCACACTGTTTTAACACTTCCATAACATCGGCATTACTTTTAGATATTTGAATGGATAATTCAACATTTTCTTTTGCAGTTAAGTTCGGAACAAGATTATAGTTTTGGAATACAAAGCCAATATTATTTCGACGAAACGTAGTCAATTCTTTATCCGTATAATTGCTGATATCTTTCCCAGCAATAATTACTTCACCTGAGGTTGCCTTATCCATTCCGCCTAATATATTTAAGGTTGTCGATTTTCCCGCGCCTGATGGTCCTAAAATTACAGCAAATTCACCTGCTTCGATTGTAAACGTAACGCCGTCATTCGCTCGAGTCACTACTTCCCCACTAATATATTCTTTTATAACTTCATTGAGCTTAATATAACTCATATAATCTCACCTCTTTTACTAATTTTCGCGATAAAACACCAATACTTTGAGGTAGCTACTCTCTTCATCCGAACTTGTTGGAAAGTCTTCTGGTAGTCCGAATTGTTGAATTAAATAATATGTTCCTTCCATTGATTGAGTTACCTCAACCATATCATCACGGAATTGTTCCAGCGCATAACCGCTGTGGTTTGTACTTAAGATCGTCATACCATTAGGATTTGTTAGTTTGAATAATTGTTTTGCTAGTCTAGGATAATCTTCTTCTACTCTAAACATTTTCTTTTTGGTCCTAGCGAAACTTGGTGGATCACTCACAATCAAATCATAAGTAATCTTATTTTTCAGTGCATAGTCTAAGTAATTGAATACATCCATGACACGAACCTCATGAGGCGAATCTTCAACTTCAATATCATTTAATGCGAATTGTTCTTTCGTCAATTCGTTGCTACGATTAGCTACATCAATACTGACTGTTCGATTACTACCACCTACTGCTGCTGCCACTGAAAAAGCACCTGTGTAACTAAATATATTTAGTACAGACATATCTTGAGATTGAGTATTAATAAAAGATCTAACATCTCGTTGATCTAAGAAAATACCAGTCATCCAACTCTCACCTAAGTGAACCGCATAATTAATATTATTCTCTTTAACGATTAATGGATCCGGTGCTACTTCACCACTCACCAATTGAATTGGTTCTAAATCATCAGTTTGGAAGCGAAGTGTCTCATATACTCCCTTAACTTGTGGAAGTAATTGTGCTATTGCCTCAAAGAACCAGTTGCGATATTCATAAATCCCTTTAGAGTACCAGTTAATTTGCACATAGTGATCGTACCAATCAATTGTAACCCCACCAATACCGTCTCCTTCTCCATTAAATACGCGAAATGCAGTCGTTTCTGCGTTATTAAAGAATGCATCACGTTCTTCAATTGCATCTTTCAATGCATAATAGACTAAACTTTCATTCCAATATTCATCTTTAAACGTCGTTACCAACCAACCAACACCTTTATTTTGGCGTCCTACTAACATTTTACCTAAAAATTGATTATCAAAATCATTTAGGATAATAACGTCCCCTTCAATAAAATGTTTTGCTCTATCTTCATTTTGGAAATCTTTAGCCTTAATTAGCTTTCCACCTTGTTTGATTCGCTTTGTTGCAAGTTCTCTTAATTTATATTCTGCCATTTTGGACACCCTTATTCTCTTATTTTTAATTTAATAACTTATTGTCATCGACATACCGATTATTCTCTGCTGTTAATACTGTTTCCATCAAGTAGGCAAATTCCGTCATCGTCATTTTTTTTATTTCGTTAAATTTTGGTACAGTTTCTTTAGTTGGTGCGACTGTTAATTCTAAACGGTAGTTAAATGATTCTAAATCAGCCGTTTCATTGCTAAATATGTTTAACATAAATTGTTCGTACAAACCAGTTAATGTTGCAGAATAACTACCTATTCCTGGATTTATATTGATTGTCGCTTTTGTCAGTTTGTCTGTCACGTGGTTAGTACTGACGTTACTTTCCCATAAATAATCTTCTGGTAATTCATCAGTTTCAGTTCTTTTTAAGCGAATTAAATCATCTGTAATCTGAGACGTCAGTTTAGTTTGGAAAGTAAGTCCGCGAGAATTTTCTGAAACATTGAACCCTTGTGTAGGAATAACGTCGTAATCCATCAATCGTTCATCACTTTCATTGATATCAATATTCAAGTTGTAATCTAAACTAAAGCTTCCAGCATTTTGATAGAAGCTACGAGGTATTTCCAACCTTTCCATATCTATAATTGTACTGTCGTTTAGTTGATAGATATTATCAACAGATATCTCCCCTATCTGAGATAGATTCGGAAAATATAATAAATTGCTAAATAACTCATCATTCAGATTGATTGAACTAAGTTCATCATGATTAATGGGGATATAGTAATCTTTATAATTTTCCAATTGATTTTGAACATTTTGAGAAAAATAACTTTGATCAAAAAAGCCTGTATCCCCTAATAATCCAATCGTATTAATATACGCTAACGAAAACTCACGATACGATAATATATTATACGTAGACACAGATTGTGTATCATCTTGTCCATATGCATAAACATTGAATGCTAAACTCGCATCTCCACTCGCACTGTCACCAATGATTTCTCCTTCGGCGAGCAATTTGTTTGAATCAACATTCATATATCGTAAACTTACTTTGTAATTATCTTCTTGTTCTAATTTGTCTATGACTTGATTAAAATCACGAGTTACTTCATCTCGTATAACTAGCTCCTCTTGTATTTCTTCATCAGATGCTTCAACAAACTGCATAGGAAAATTTATGAGAGTTATGATACTAAGAGGTATTAATATTTTCTTTAATCGACGCATACTTCTTCGCTCCTGACCTTTTATACTCGTTTCATATATTAGCACATTTTTTCGAACTGAGTATGAATTTTGTGTTCTTTTTAAAGAAGGCTTAGACAACGAAAAAAATGCATACATTTTTAGCAATAATCACTAAAAATGTATGCAAATATTACGTATTAAAAAGCTACCTATTTTCTGTCTCTATCGTCACCGTCGAATGCATCTTTCACGCCATCTACTGCACCTTTTACTGAATCTTTTGCATCATTTAATAGTTCTTTCGCTTTACCACTATTTTTTTGTGCTTTTCCTTCAGATTCACGTTTTTTGTCCCCAGTCACTTTACCTGTAACTTCTTTTGCTTTTCCAGCAACTTGATCTCTTTTTTCTTCTGACATAATCAATACCTCCTGATATTTAATTATTTCTTACTTTATATTTTATTGAAATAAAGGGGCATTTGTCAATTCATAACACTTATTTTCACTTCTTAATCTCCGAAATATAGACACTATTCAATTGCACTTGATTGACTGTAACGCTTGCTAAAATGGTTTTCATGAACTAAACTAAAATTAGTTAAAGGGGTGTATTATGAAAGTATTACTGTATAGTGAAAACTTAAAACAAATTGGTAAATCTGGCTTAGGTAAAGCCATTCAACATCAGAAAGAAGCTCTTGCTTTAAATAATATTGAATATACTACCGATATAAATGATACGTTTGATGTACTGCACATTAATACGTATTTTCCTAAATCATATTATGT
Organism: Aerococcaceae bacterium DSM 111021; assembly: GCA_020112395.1. Taxonomy (NCBI): domain Bacteria; kingdom Bacillati; phylum Bacillota; class Bacilli; order Lactobacillales; family Aerococcaceae; species Aerococcaceae bacterium DSM 111021. The sequence goes on from JACCEK010000001.1 coordinate 826,297, forward strand.
CGCCTTTAAGCTGAGCCATAGTGGCATCCCGGTTGTTTACCATGCTCATTCAACTGAAGAAGACTTTCGAAATTCTTTTATCTTCTCCAATCAAGTCTCACCTTTATTTAAACAATGGTTAATTCAAGCATATCGACAGGGTGACATTCTTATTGCACCTACACCTTATGCTAAGAAATTACTCGATTCATATGATATCGGCCGAGAAATTGTTAGTGTGTCTAACGGGATTGATTTACGCCGTTTTAAGCATATTGATAATGCGAGAGAGTTATTTTTAGATGAATTCAATTACGATGAACAAGACTTTATAGTTATGGGTATAGGTTTATACTTGGAACGTAAAGGTATTTTAGATTTTGTTGAACTAGCAAAAAGAATGCCACATATTCAGTTTGTCTGGTTTGGATATACTGATTTAAAGTTCGTACCTGACAAGATTAAACATGCGATTCAAACTGATTTACCTAATCTGAAGTTTGCTGGATATGTACCCAACGATTCAATTATTTTAGCATTACAAGGCGCAGATTTATTTCTTTTTCCTACTATGGAAGAAACTGAAGGCATTCCCGCTCTGGAAGCTTGCGCAACTAAAGCTAATTTTATTGTTCGTGATATTCCAGTCTTTGATGATTGGCTTATTGATAAAGAACACGTGTATAAAGGCAAAGATATAGATGATTTCGAACATTTGATTGAACAATTTAGATTGAAGGAACTGCCTCCTTTAGGAGAAAATGCTTATCAAGTTGCACAAGAACGAAATTTGATTGAAATTGGCAAACAGCTAAAAAATGTCTATGAAAAAGCCATAGAGATAAAACAAATGGATGAAAAAAACTGACGTAGATGAACGGCATAATACCGTTCATCTACGTCAGTTTTTTTATTCTTTATGACTTTTTTATCAGATGTGTTTCTAAAAACTTTTCTAATTGTCCTTTATCTCTAGCATTTTGACCTTGTGAGATATTCGTCGGATTTAAGTATAAACGAACTTGCTCTATATTATCTTCATTCAGAGCTGCAATCGCTTCACCCTCATCCTCATCAAACACGCGTTCAACATGATGGTACTTGCTGTCTAACAATTCCTCAACATCTTGTGCAATGGCATCACGTAGGACTTGATACATTTCAGCTTGTGCTTCGGGTATGTAGAATATATCGACTTTTACTAAGCTTTCTTGCTCAGTTCTTTTTCCTTTTTGATTTCTCTTTTTTGCCAATTGTCGCCACTGACCTTTCTATTTTTTCTTATGAATTAAATAATTATCCATAAACTCCATAGATTCAAACGATATCAACTCTTCTAGTATATTAACGACTGAAGAATCTTCATTCGTTCCAATTTGGTACGTTGTTGATAATAATAAATCATGATCAGCATTCCCCATTGCAATACTATAAAGCGATTCTTTCATCATACTTTCGTCATTCATGCTATCGCCAAACGCCATTGTTTCTTCTTTCGTAATATTATACTTCGCTTGTAATTTTCTTACTGCGCTTCCTTTACCACCGTCTACTGAGTACACATCCAACCATCCGTCGCCACTTGTTACTGAATCAATATCTTCATATCTTTCTTTCAAGATACGAACCATTGTTTTGTTACGATCAAGTGAATGAGTAGAATAAATAGCTAATTTAGTAGGTGATTCATCTTCAGGTATGTCTTGAAATCTTTCAATGTAATCTAATGCATTATTATATTGAGATATGTGATCAAAAGCATGCCCTTCACGCTCTCTAAAGTATGCTTGAGGCCCAGTATTTACTACGATGTGGAAGCCTTCAAACTCATCTATAAAATCAGCAATTTTGTATAAAGTGTCTCTCTTTACATTTGTTGAAGCTAATTCTACGTCATTTTTTACAATGAAATTTCCATTATCACAAGCAAAATATAAATCTTTTTGATCTTCTGGTGAGAAATAATCAATTATCTTATGATAACTGTTTCCAGTAGCAATACATACCAAAACACTTTGATCCTTTAATGATTGAAGCACATGATTAAAGCGCTTTACGTCGTAACTCTTGTCTTTTTTAAGCAACGTTTCATCTAAGTCAATTACAATCAATTTTACAGTCATTATAAACTCCTTATATGATGTTTATTTCACATTTATAGTATCATATTTTATGAATATTTTTAAATATATTCACTGAAAGAGTCGATGTAACCCTTTTCATGATGTTTATATAATTAATCTTTCAAAGTTTCATTGATGATATCACTAATTATTCGCCTTGCTTCTTCACCTTCTGGTGTCGGATAGATTGGATAAATATGATTCATTTTTGCTGCAACGTATAAGTCATGTTCTATATTATCTTCCTTCAATCGTCTTGAAAACTGAATAATATCTGGATAGAACACTTCATGTGTACCAACAAATAATGTTATATGACCTAAGTTTTTTCCGCTAATTACCATCGGGCTTACTAACGGATCTTCTATACTCCCATTTTTACCTAACCAATATTCACTCGCTAAATTTAAACCTATCTGACTTATCATTGGATCACTTGGTTCAAATTCAGGTATTTCTGGATTTTTATTTGTAATATCCAACCACGGTGATATAACAATAATTTCATCTGGTTGAGGTAAACCTTCAGTTCGTAAAGCATCTGCAAGTCCTAAAGCCATCCCCCCACCGGATGAATCTCCCATTAAAATAATCGGGCTGTCTTGAATATTCTCTTTAAGCATCTCCTTATACAATGAAAGTACATACGGCACAGAATCTTGATACGTGTATTTCGGTGTTTTTAGATACAGAGGAAATATTACTTGAGCATCGGTCTTTCTCGCAATTGAACGCAAGAAAAAATAATGTGTCGGATAAGGTGGAAATGCGTAGCCACCACCATGTAGATAAAATATGATTGGCTGTTTCTGCTTTTTATTATTCCAAGAAAAAACTTGCATCGGTCCATGATAATGTTCCTTCACTTTATAACCAACCATAATATCTGGTTTAATTAATGGTTTTGTATTCCATTTGATGAAGTCATCAATTCGGTTTTGTTGTTCGAACAAATTTTGTTGTTCTTTCTTCATGTCATATAAAAACAAACCACGTTCAATGATCCAACTTGAGAATGATTGGTTTTTAAGTTTAGGGAATAGTTTAGTTGTGAAAAAAATTCCGCCAGCAATTACTGCTCCCGCATATGCTAAGTGATTTAAAGTCTTTTTCTTTTCTTGCAACTTCACTCCTCCTTTGTTTAATATGATTCATTTCATTGTATCAAACAGTGGGCTCATTAATAAACCATTATGATTATAATGACTTAAATAAATTTGACAAAACATTAGTATTTGATTAGAATATATTTAATATTTTTAATTTAAGGAGAGTTTTAATGAAAGATGCATTCAAGTTCGCTTTTCCTCATACAATACCTATTATGGCGGGCTATATCTTTTTAGGTATACCTTTTGGTATATTGGCAGTTACCCAAGGATTTCAACCCATTTTTGCTATATTAATGAGTTTAATTATTTATTCCGGTGCGATTCAATATGCTGCAGTGGATGTTTTTTTGGCATCATTTAATCCAATTAATGCATTGCTTCTTACTTTAATGGTTGGTGCTCGACACATATTCTATGGAATCGCGATGTTAACTAAGTTCAGTAAATTGGATTCTAAACGTTATTATACAATCTTTGGATTAACGGACGAAACTTTCTCAATACTTGTTTCTCTCGATGTTCCTGATGACATCAACCGTGATTGGGCATATTTCTTTATTACAATTTTGAATCAAACCTATTGGGTGACTGGTACTGTTATTGGAGTGCTATTAGGTAGCCTCATTACGTTTAACTTAGATGGTATTGATTTTGTTCTTACAGCTTTATTTATTACTATTTTCGTTGAACAATGGCTCAGCAGCTCAAGTAAAACACCTGCTTTGGTAGGTGTACTATCTGGATTTATTTCTTTGGTCTTAATTGGCCCTGACAACTTTATGATTCCAGCGATGATATTTATTGTAGGGTATTTCTTACGTCAATATTCAACGAAAGGAGTTCCTAATCAATGACACAAACTCAACTATGGATAACTTTTGCCATTATTGCTGGATTCACTATGTTGACCCGATTCATTACTTTCGTTATTTTTCCACCGAATTCTAATCCACCTAAAGCAATTATTTATTTAGGGTCTGTTCTACCAACAGCAGCAATGGGATTGATTGTTGTATTTGCTTTACGAAATACAAAGATATTAAATTATCCTTATGCGGCACCTGAAATTATCGCGACCCTTTCAATAATCGCTATCCATTATTGGAAACGTAATACAATACTCAGTATTTTAGTTGGTACTGTTATCTATATGTTTCTAGTTCAAAGTGTATTTTAAAAAAGACCTTTCTTAGTCAAAAAACTAAGCAAGGTCTTTTATTTTTTTCTATTACATTTCTTCTGGCGCTTCTACACCTAATAGGCTTAAAGCGTCTTTAATTACTATCGTTACAGCTTTAACTAATGCCATACGAGATTCTAATTGGTCATCTTCGTTTAAAATTCTAACATTCGCATAGTATTTATTAAACTGCTGCGCTAATTGAATCACATATTTAGCAACCACTGATGGTTCAAATCGTTGAATCGCATTCTCAACAATTCTTGAGTAGTCAGCAATTTTCTTAATAATTTCCCAGCTATATGCATCATTTAAATTGACAATTGTTTCTGCTGAGATGTCTTTATTGTATTTACGCATCATACTCATTGAACGTGCGTATGTATATTGTACATATGGTCCAGTTTCACCTTCAAATTGAACAATATCTTTAAGGTTAAAATCAAAGTTATTCATACGATCTGTTTTAAGGTCGTGGAATACAACTGCTCCTACACCTACTTGATGTGCTACTTGTTCTTTATTAGGTAAAGCTGGGTTTTTCGCGTTGATTTGTTCTGAAGCTAAATCAATCGCATCATTTAATACTTGTTCTAATAAAACAATTTTCCCTTTACGCGTTGATAACTTTTTACCATTTAATGTAATTAAACCAAATGGAACATGAGTCATCTCGCTATACCAGTCATAACCTAATTTGTTTAAAACAGCTTTTAATTGTTTAAAGTGAACACTTTGTTCATTACCTACAACGTAAACGTTTTTAGAAAAATTATAAGTATTGTGACGGTAAATTGCAGCTGCTAAATCACGAGTAACATAAAGAGTCGCACCATCTGACTTTTTAATTAATGCTGGTGGTAAGTTCTCTTCTTCAAGATCAACAATTGTTGCTCCTTGGTCGATCTTAGTAATACCTTTTTCTTCTAATTCATCAATAACATTTTGCATTTTATCGTTATAAAATGCTTCACCATTGAATGAATCGAATTCGATATTAAGCATGTCATAAACTTTTTGGAATTCTTTAATTGACTCTTCTTTAAACCAAGACCATAATTCAAACATTTCTTGATCGCCATCTTCAAGTTTCTTGAAGGCAGCTCTCGCTTCATCATCTAATTCTGGGTCTTCTTCAGCTTTTTCGTGAAAATCAACATATAATTTTACTAATTCGTTGATTGGATCGACTTTAACTTTTTCCTCGTCTCCCCATTTTTTGTAAGCTACGATTAATTTACCAAATTGAGTTCCCCAATCACCTAAATGATTAATACGCACCGCATTATATCCTGTTTTCTCAGCTAAATTAGCAATTGCATTACCGATTACTGTTGAACGTAAATGTCCCATTGACATTGGTTTTGCGATATTTGGTGAAGACATATCAATTGTCATCGCTTCGCCATTACCAATATTTTGAGAACCGTAGTCATTTTCTTCAGTAAGAACTTGATTTACTAATGTATTTCCTACATTTTCACGTTTAAGAAACACATTGATATATGGTCCAACTGCTTCAACGCTTTCAAAGTTTTCCATATTAATTTGTTCAGCAATATCACTTGCAATTTGTTGTGGCGCTTTACGGAACACTTTAGCTAAAGCAAAAGCTGGAAACGCTAAGTCTCCATGTTCAGTATTGTTTGGTACTTCAATTAATTTAATGATTTCTTCTTTATTTAAATGCTCACCAACAATCGGTGTTAAAGCATTAACATATATTTGTTTTATATCCATCGTATATATTCCTCCTATAATAAATTTCAAAATAAAACACCTCAAGAAAGACACAATGATATGTCTTTCTAGAGGCGTTAACTTATACGCGGTACCACTCTAGTTCCATGAATCGATGATTATTCATGCTCTCATATTGATAACGAAGTTTCCTCCGAACTAGAGTATCTAGTTTCTTCGATGAAAGTGCGCTTCGATAGTTTTCTCATGCTGGCTCTCAACATCCCAGCTTGCTGTATAGAGAAAAGTTATCTACTCTCTTTCAAGGGTTAACTGTCTCCTAAACCGCAACTATTCTACCAAAATATTTTGAGTTCGTCTAGACTTTACTGATTATTAATTGATTTATTACGTGTAAACAATAAATATGCTCCACTTAATAATACAAGTACTCCAACCATGAGTATACCTCTAGTTGACGCTTCACCCGTATTAGGTAAGTCATCATCGTTTTCTTCAACACTTGATTCCATAGACACACTTACTGATTCTTGTGATATCGATGCTTGCTCAGCATTATATACAATACCAAATGTACCTAATTGTTGTGTTCTAAAAGTAATTCGTTGATTATGAAGCGCAAATGTTAAGTTCGAATTATTACTATCATTCACTCTAACAACACGTAATTGCGAATTAACTGGGCGCGTAGGTATTTTTACCTCTGCAATACGAGTTAATTCAACTGCTTCGTTGTTGTCATCAAGTAAAGTAATTGTATAAATATCAGCATCCGCATTTTCTAATGTCGGTGCGCTATCTAATGTTTCTATACTAACTCTGGCAACATTCGCAGCATCTTGTGGATTAACCCACACTTCGATACCTGTTTCAGGATCAACAAATTGTCTTGTAGCTAGTGACGCTTCTTCATCAATACTTGCTTGCTCAGCTGGTGTCAAACTCTGTGATTCATCTACGTTAACACTTGATGACTGTGATTGACTTGATGCTTCACTGCTAGCCTCTTGTGAGCTTGACTCTTCAGAACTGGTTTCTTCAGAACTTGATGATTCTAAAGCAGTCGCTTTGACATTAAGTGTTATGGTTTCGTTTGCTACGATACCAAACTCACCTTTTAATTGATCTATTTCGAATCCATCAGGAATACTAATAATTTCATATGGATATGAACCAACCTCTAAGTTTTCAACGGTAACTTTCCCATCATTATCAGTAGTTACGGTTTCATGATTAATTCTAAGTTCTACACCTGCGACAGACTGATTATTATTATCAGTAATTTGAATCGTTACAGCACCCGTTTCAGGTAATTTTTCTACTTTAATTTCTGTTTCAAAAGCAGATCCTTCTTCAATATCAATTACCTGCTCTTCAGAACTATTGTAATAACTGCTCGGAACATTCGTTACTGAATAATTATAACGACCTGGTTCAAGGCTTTCAAAATTTATGATCCCTTCTGCATTCGTTGTTCCAATCAAACCACCGAATGATACACTCGCATCTTGTACAACATCACCATTTTGGTCAATGACTTTAATCTGTGCTGTAGATAATTCTACTTCTCTTTCAACACTAATTTCTGCTGTCGTAATCTCAGCTTCATTTACAGTGACTTCTCCACTTGGATTACCTATATAACCTTCTGGTAACTCAGCGATTGAATAAGTGTAATTATTTGGTTCAATGTCCGTAATTGTTGCAGTACCTTCAGCATTCGTTGTGATTGTTGTGTCATTGATTGAAATATCAGCACCCTCTACAGGATGATTATCTTGATCTGTTACATTAAAGATAACCGTTCCAGGCTGAGTATTATGTTGAACTTGTAAAGTTCTCACTTCTGTAGCACCTTCAGCAATATAAACGCTTTGAGAAGCAATATTATGCTCATAATTTTCTGGCAATGTTTCAATCACATATTCATATGTACCTTCGTCTAATTCATTAAAGATTGCTTGACCTTCAGTATCTGTCGTTATAGTTTGGTCTTCATTTAATTGTATATCAGCTCCAGCAACAGCTTGATTATTTTGATCGTTAACAGTAATTGTTAATTGTCCTGGTGCAAGTTGTCTTTCTACTGTAACCACTTCCTCAATATTACCCTCTGCTTCAATTGTTACTGTTCCTGAAGCTTGTCCAATATAATTTTCTGGCAATTCAGATAATGTGTAATTATATGTTTGCCCAGCATTTAAACCTTCTATAATAACTTGTCCATTTGTATTCGTTGGATAAGTATTTTCATTTAAAGTAATTTGAGCTCCCTCGACAGCTTCACCGTTTTGATCAACGATGTTAAAGGTTACATTACCAAATTGATTAACTTCGCTTAAAGAAATTTCTTGAGAGGCTTCTTCATTCTCTGTAATTGTCAGTTGTCCTTCCACTGGGCCTTCATACTGCTCCGGTAAATTTAAAACTCTATAGTTATACGTTCCGGGTCCTATATCAAAAAACTCAGCTATACCACTTGTGTTCGTCGTTGTAGAACCTGTCCCTAATTCAATCTCAATGTTTTCAATGGGTTGACCCGATTCATCTAAGACAATAAACACTGCACTCCCTACTTGATCTGGCTGTGCGATAACTAATGTATCTTCAACTTGTTGCTCAGGATTCACTGTAATCGTACGTATCTCAGCTTCCCCTTCCATTAAGTATCCTTCGGGTAAAGCTGATACATAATAGTTGTATGATTGATTTGCTTCTAATCCTTCAATAATCGCTTGACCGCTCCCATTAGTAACAAATGTTTGCTCGTCAAGCGTTAATTCCGCTCCAATAATAGGTTGTTGATTCTCATCCACTACATTAATTAAAACTGATCCGTATTCAGTAGCATTTGTTAATGTAATTGTTTCTTCTGTTTGTGCCGATTCTACAACATTAACGCTATCAGCTTCTGGTAAGTTATAACCATCTGGAACCGAAATTACCTCATAAGAATAACCACCAACTGAAAGTGCTTCAGTCTCAACTTGTCCAGTTTCTGTTGTTGTATAAATAGTGTCAGCAATCGCAATTTCAACGCCATTGATTGGCTCATTGTCTTCATTGATAACATTAAACACAATTGGGTTAGTTACAATTTCTTGTGATAAATTTATCATCGCTTCTGTTGGTGTTGCCTCATCTACTAGAACTGTTCTTGTCGGTTGTTCGAGGTTAAATCCTTCTGGCACACTATTAATTGTATAAGTTACTTCTCCAACTGGAACCTCAGTGAATACCGCTTGTCCATTTGCTTCTGTATACACTTCTCGTTCATTTAGTGTGATTGAAACATTTGGAACTGGAGTTAAAGTCTCGTCCAAAACGGTTAATGTCACAGTATTGGTCTGTGGTATTTCTGGAATGCTTTCAACCGTAATTGTTGTATTAGTCGTTTCTTGAGCTGTCACAGTTACAGGGTCAAGTGTTAAACCTTCAATTGTATACGCTTCTGGCACAGAAATAACATCCATTAGAACTTCACCTGTCACTACATCATCAATTTGGATTAACCCTTGAGCATCAGTAGTATGTTCTTCTCCATTTATACTGATAACAGCATCACTCACTAATGTGCTATCGCTACCAATCACTTGAATGATTAATGAACCCGTATCTGTTGGTGTCCCTTCATTAGGTAAATCAGAATCATCTGAATTATCTGGAAGTGTTCCTACTGACTGTTGATCGGCAATTGTTACTATTAATTGCGTTTCATATTGATTGCTTGTTTCATTCAACAAATTATCCCCGATTTCGATAGTAAACGGTACATCAAGAACTACCGTACCATCTCCCCATGGGATTAAATCTCCTGAATTACTTAATGTTTTTAAGTTATTACCTTGGCCATTATCTTCTTCAGTTAATGTTGGAACAGTTTGTTCCACTCGTGCTGGTGTCAACTCTAGTCCATCACGTTGGAAATTTCCTCCATCATACAATCTAAATTTGTAATTCCCTGGTGTTAACATAAGTGGCTCACTTGTTGGCTCACTAGAGCGATAACTATAAACAAGTGTTCCTTCATTTGTTTGTGGATCAGTTTGAATGATGTCGTAACTGATTTGATTTTGTGGCGTAGGTTCACTCCCATACATTGCTAAATACACCTGAACATCAACAGTCACAGGCGTTACTGCATTCTCTTGTGCGTTTACTGGTTGTAACCCTGAAAATAAACCAACAAAAGATGATAAAAACATGAATATTGTTGTTATATACTTAATCTTCTTCATTCTACATACCCCCTAATTATATTTGTTATAAACTACATTATAAGTGTACCATAAAGGTGTTTTAGATAGGCTAAAGTACTAAAAACATCATAATTTGAAAGTAATGTTTCTCAGTTAATTCATTAATTATTCATATTTCTATATAGTGTGATTTTTGTATAAAAGCTATCATGTGGATTGCAATGAATTTACCTTGGCATTGAAAATATGCGAAGGTATTTTAACTTCATGCACCGATATCTTGATAAACAAAAAAACCATTCACTTCAATTAAGAAGTAAATGGGTTATATATTGTATAAGATTAACTTGTAATTGTTTGGGCAATATCAAATGCATGCAACATATCGTCCGATGCATCGTCTACGCTTAATGTATCTACTAATACACCTTGCACTACCACACGATCAATAAGACCTGTATCACACGTTATTAGTGTTACTCGTCCTTCTTCTGTTGGATAAGTTACTTCTACAGCAGTTGCTGGGACTGTATCGATGTAATCAACTTCATAAATATAAATATTCTCTAGATCAGTTAAGTAAATTGTTTGTCCTATTTCAGCTCGCATCAATGGTTCAAATAATAAACCATCATTAATTGAGTGATGACTTGCTAATGAGTAATTTGACACTCCCATTTCTTGATCTGGGTAAAGCGTCCCTGCTCCATAGAACATTCCTTCATTAGAAACACCTTTATAGATAGGTAAATTCATTCCTAATTCTGGCATGGCTATTCCACCAATAGTTGGTAAATCACTAGGATTAACACCACTTGCTAAAACTTCTCGGGCACTAAGTGTATTGATATCTCCCCAATCGTAAGTTACATCTACATTTTGGTTCGACTCAATTTGTTCTCGAGTTAAATTACTTACCGTATTTTGCTCACTACCTTGTTCAATTAAATAGTTCTTAATTGGATCCAAAGCTAACAAAACAACTGCTACCAATATTAATACGATACCAAAGAACGTACGTAACCCTCCGCCACGTTTACGTGATTGCTTTCTTCTACTTCTAGCTTCACGTCTTGTTTTGGGTTCTCTTTTACTCATCTATTTACCTCCAAAATTTTATATATACAAATAGAATATTATTTGAAACATATCGAAATTATGATATCACTTCCGTGACTGATAATATAGGAAAATGAGCTAATTTAATAAAAAAGCAAACATTATTACAAAAAACTTCATAATTTCTAACAATTTAGTTTGATAATTAGTTAGTAATCTTTTATAATAATTATATTAATTGTTCATAAGGGAGTAACTAGGGGTTTATCCTCGTCAGTATCAACATCGATAAGTAGTATAACTACTGGTACTGTACTTAAATAGTGAGACTTATGCCATCTGTATCGCGTCTGCTTTTGCATCTGCTTTATAGTTGGTGTAAGTCTCTTTTTTCTAGTAATCTACCCTTATAACAAAAGAAAATAGGAGGAATATTGTTAATGAAAGATTTTATTGCCTATAATGAATCGTCAGATTCAATTGTTTCAAAGCTTGACAGTAACGTGTCACAAGGTTTGAGCTCTTCTGAGGCGCAAGCTCGTATTGAAAAATATGGACCTAACGAAATTCAAGCCGAAGAGAAACGTACGCTACTACAAAAATTCTTAGATCAGTTTAAAGACTTTATGATCATTGTATTATTAGTAGCTGCTGTTGTTGCTGGGTTTGTTGGGATTGCTGAAGGTGAAGGTATTGCTGACTCAATCATCATTTTAATTGTTGTTATTTTAAACGCTATTATGGGAGTATTCCAAGAGCAACAAGCTGAAAATGCTATCGAATCTCTACGTAGCATGGCTTCTCCTGAAGCACATGTACGTCGTGACGGCACTATGAACTCAGTTAAAAGTACTGAATTAGTTCCTGGAGATATCATTACATTAGAAGCTGGGGACGTTGTTCCTGCTGATGTGCGTTTAATCGAAGCGAATTCTTTACAAATTGAAGAAGCATCTTTAACTGGGGAATCAGTCCCTGTAGTTAAAGATATCGCTACAATCGATAAAGAAAATGTTGGTATTGGTGACCGTGAAAACATGGCATTCTCAAGTACTAACGTAACTTATGGTCGTGGTTTAGGTATTGTTACTGGTACTGGTATGAATACTGAAGTTGGACACATTGCTAATATGTTAGCAAATACTGAAGGTCAATTAACACCATTACAACGTGACCAAGAAAAATTAGGTAAAAACTTAACGATTGCAATCTTAGTTATTGCTGTTCTTACTTTCATCGTTGGTATTACAGTTCAAGATTTTGAGATTACTCATATGTTATTAGTTTCTATCTCATTAGCTGTTGCGGCTATTCCAGAAGGTTTACCTGCAATCACTACTATTATTCTTTCTCAAGGTACAACTTCAATGGCCAACCGTAATGCATTAGTTCGTACATTACCTGCTGTTGAAACTTTAGGTAGTACTGAAGTTATTGCATCTGATAAAACTGGTACATTAACAGTTAACAAGATGACAATTGAAAAAGTTTATTATGATGGTCAAGTTCATGAAGCATCTGAAAAAATCGACTTTAGTAATCCTTTATTACGTTCAATTACTTTCGCTAACGATACTGAAATTGATGGTAAAGGTGAATTGATCGGTGACCCTACTGAAGCAGCGATGATTAAATATGCTATCGAGCAAGGTTTTGATGTTAAAGAAGCTGTAAAAGTTGAACCTCGTGTAAACGAAGTGCCATTTGATTCTGGTCGTAAATTAATGTCTACAATCCACAAAATGGAAGACGGACGTTTCTTCGTAGCTGTAAAAGGTGCTCCAGACCAATTAATCCAACGTGCAACTAAGATTGATATCAATGGTCAAGTTCGCGATATTACTCAAGATGATATTGATAAGACTCTTAAAGAAAACGAATTAATGGCTCGTGAAGCATTACGTGTATTAAGTGGAGCTTACAAAATTATCGATACTGTTCCTGAAACTATGAGTACTGAAACAGTTGAGCAAGATTTAATCTTTGCTGGACTTGTTGGTATGATTGACCCTGAGCGTTCTGAAGCTGGAGCAGCTATCCGTCGTGCTCGTGAAGCTGGTATCCGTACAGTTATGATTACTGGTGACCACGCTATTACAGCACAGGCAATCGCTGAACGTTTATCAATCTTAGATCCTAACGAACCTAATAACGAAGAACATGTTCGTACTGGTGCTGAGTTAGATAATATGACAGATGAAGAATTAACTAAAGATGTTGCTAATTTCGCTGTATATGCACGTGTTTCTCCGGAACATAAAGTGCGTATTATCAAAGCGTGGCAAGCAAACGACCGCACTATCTCAATGACAGGTGACGGGGTTAACGATGCGCCATCACTTAAACAAGCTAATATTGGTGTTGGTATGGGTATCACTGGTACAGAGGTTGCTAAAGGAGCTTCTGACATGGTACTTGCTGATGACAACTTTGAAACAATCGTTGTTGCTGTTGAAGAAGGACGTAAAGTATTTACTAACATCCAGAAAGCTGTTCAATTCTTATTATCAGCTAACTTGGGTGAGGTATTAACTTTATTCATTGCTACTTTATTCGGTTGGACAATCTTAGAACCAGTTCATATCTTATGGATTAACTTAGTAACTGACGTGTTCCCAGCTATTGCTTTAGGTATGGAAAAAGCTGAACCGGGCGCTATGAAACAAGCTCCTCGTACATCGAAAGATAGTTTCTTATCATTCGGAGTGCTTCCAAGTATTGCATACCAAGGTGTATTCGAAGGTTTACTTACTTTAGGTGTATTCTATGTTGGTGAGTTTGTGCTTCAAGTAGAACATCAAACTGCTGAAACTATGGCATTCATTACACTTGGATTCATTCAATTGTTCCACTCGTATAACGTTAAATCAATCTTTGGTTCGTTATTCAGTAGCAATCCGTTTGATAACAAGTACTTAAACGGTGCCTTCATTCTATCTGGTGCATTATTGTTAGGTGTAATCTTAACTCCAGGAATCAACACTTACTTCTCAGTAACTGTACCTGGTCCAGTTGAATGGGCAATCTCAATCAGTGTGGCATTCAGTATTGTTATTATCGTTGAAATCGTTAAAGCAATCTTCCGTGCTACTGGTTTAGCAGATAAATATCAAAAGAAAATCGCTGAGTAATTAGCAGTATTCTAAACAAAGTCGTTGAGCATTCGCTCAACGGCTTTTTTGTTTTTTACTGAATTAACGAATTCCTTTAACTACAAATACGACTTCGCAGTGTAAAAATTTGAGTTAGTCGCTTGGTAAAGTAAATTTAACTCAGATATCATAGCAGAACGCCTTAAGCTCATTACACTAAGATTACCAAACCATTCTCCCTGAAATAAGCAACCCTTCCATTTATTTGAATGAAAAAAACCTTAAGAAGATTGATTCTTAAGGTTTTATTACTCTCAACTATTTAATTATAATGTACTTCCACTCTTTCGTGCTTACAAGACGATACTTGCTCGAGTTCCTGAAGAATTGCATCCACTTGATCATTTGGACATAAAGTTAATACAGTCGGACCTGCCCCACTTATCACCGTCGCATATGCTCCATTATCTAGTGCAATTTGTTTAATCTCAGAAAACTCTGCAATTAATGGTTGGCGATAAGGTTCATGAAACTTATCCTTCATCATTAACTCGCCCATTGTTTTAAAATCTTTCTTAACCATTGACAGTAACATCACATTATTCAAAGCATTTTGTTCAATCGCAATGCCCTTTTCATATGATTCTGGTATAGCTTCCCGAGCTACTTTAGTTGAAATTTCATATGGCGGGATGGATATGATGAGTCCAATATCATCCATATCTATTTGATGATACGCTAAGTACTCATCTTTATAGTAGCCGACAAATGCCCCTCCCGTAATACAAGGGCCAACATTATCAGGATGACCTTCTATCTTTGAAGCCAGTAAAATTTTATCATACATTGATAAATTTAACTGACAGTAATGATTCGCTAATTCGATACCAGCCACGATAGCACTTGATGAGCTTCCTAATCCATGGGTTAAAGGAATTTCACTCGCCATCTCTACATGTAAAGTAGGCATCTTCTTATAATACGTTTTAGCAATGTCAATGGCTGTACTTGCGACAAAATTTGATTCATCATTAGGCAACCGACTTAATTCTTCATCTTGAAAGTCGAATTCCCATTTTTCACTTTTGCGTGCATTGATATACAAATACTTCTTGACTGCTATACCCATTGTATCGAAGCCCAGTCCAAGATTTGCACTTGTAGCTGGTATTTTTAATGATACATTATTCACACTATCCACTTCCAATTCTTAATCTTTTATAACTGCATAGACTGCCTCAATATTATGACTATTTTTTAATTGTTCTAATGCATTTGCTCCAATTGCTTCAGTCATAATTACTAAATCTTGATCATTCGTTACTACTTCATATTTAGCATCTAAGTTAATATCAGCTTCTACATTTTCAAAACGAATATAATACGATGCTGCTTCTCCAGATTGGTTAATTGTCGCTTCTTCTTCAACGATTAAGTTCCCAACAAAGCCAAATTTAGCGATATTCATCACATCTGAAACTACTGCTGAAGCCGTTTCTAAACTTCCTGCTCCAGGTCCGTAGAACATTGTCTCTCCAAATGCATTTCCGTTCACGTAAACTGCATTTGCTGCATCATTCACAGTTGCTAATTGGTGACGGTTAGGTAATAAAACAGGCTCAACACTAATTTCTAGTTTATCACCGTTGTATTCACTCTTACCTAATAATTTCATTGTTAGACCCGCTTCTTTAGCGTAATCAATGTCTTTAACGCTCACTTGGCTAATGCCGCTAACTGGAATATCCTCAACATTCATATCTAATTTATATGCGATACGAGATAATAAAGCAATTTTGCGTCTTGCATCTAACCCTTCAACATCATTCGTCGGATCTTTTTCTGCATACCCTTTTGCTTGCGCTTCATCTAATGCTTCTTGATAAGACCAGCCATCTTGTGTCATTTTTGTCAAAATATAGTTAGTCGTACCGTTTAATATTCCCATCACGCGATGAATCTTATTAGCTTGTAATCCATATGTTAAAGCATTAATGATTGGTATTCCACCTGCACAACTTGCTTCATATCCTAATTGAGATTTGTTGTCGTCTCCAATTTTTGCTAATTCTTTAATATGAACGGCTAACATATCTTTATTAGCACTTACAACATGAATTCCATTTGATAAGAATTTTTGGTGTAAGCTAAAGGTAAAGTCAATTCCACCCATCACTTCCACAACTAATTCTACATCGCTATTCAAGATATCATCGATATTCTCTGTGACAGTCACATTAGTAAAGTCAGCTTCATGTTGATTGTGAATAGCTTTAGCAAAAACATGTGAAACTTCGATAGGCTCATTGGTAAACTGTTGAATTTCTACTTGATTCTCTTGAATTACCTTGATTACACCACTTCCAACTGTTCCCATACCTAATATTGCAATTTTCATATTAAAATTCTCCTTAAATTATATTAGAGATACATTAAAAATTCCCTCACACTTATTTTACAATATGTGGTAGGAATTTTCCATTATATAATGTATTATTATAAATAGATTAAAAATGAAGGAGTAATATTATATGAAAGTTGCAAAATTTGGCGGAAGCTCATTGAGCTCATCAGTACAAATTAAAAAAGTATCCAATATTATAATGAATGATTCTGATATACATTATGTTGTTGTTAGTGCCCCAGGAAAACGTGATGACAAAGATATTAAAGTGACTGATTTATTAATCGCTTTACATACAAACCACACGGTTGGACTAGATACAACTAATATTGAAAAACAAATTATTGAACGCTATCAACATATCGCTGAAGAACTTAATGTAGATGTTTCTATCATTAAACATTTTAGTGATCGATTACACAACTTACTTGAAACGATTGACCGCTCGGATAGATTACTAGATGCACTTAAATCATGTGGTGAAGATTTCAATGCTCAATTAATTAGCCAACACTTTAATAATATTGGTTTAAATGCTGAGTACAAATCTCCAGAAGCAATGGGAATTTATGTGACAGATGAGCCTGGTAACGCTCAACTCCTGAAGGAATCTTACGATAAGATTGCAGAACACAAAGAGAGTGATAAAGTTTTAGTTATCCCAGGATTTTTTGGCGTATCTAAACGCGGTGACATTGTTACCTTCTCACGCGGTGGTTCGGATATTACGGGTGCGATTATTGCTCGTGGTGTGGAAGCTGAAATATACGAGAATTATACTGATCAATCTCATATCTTTTCTGCCCATCCTGGCATTGTAGACAACCCACATGCTATTAATGAAATAACATATCGTGAGATGCGAGAGCTTGCATATTCAGGGTTCGGTATCTTCCATGATGAGGCCCTAACTCCTC
The DNA here is from genome assembly GCA_020112395.1 of Aerococcaceae bacterium DSM 111021. NCBI lineage: Bacteria > Bacillati > Bacillota > Bacilli > Lactobacillales > Aerococcaceae > Aerococcaceae bacterium DSM 111021. Next base: position 844,063 of record JACCEK010000001.1, read on the forward strand.
TATATGAAGTCCGTATTCCTATTCAAATTAAGAATACGAATGCACCTGAAATCGTTGGAACAAAAATTGTCGTTGAACGTGGAGAAATAAAACAGTATCCAGTTATTGGCGTTAGTGGGGATGAAGGGTTCATTTCTGTCACAATCAAACGTTACTTACTTAACCGAGAAATTGGTTATACACGTCGTCTCTTACAGATATTCGAAGATCATGATTTAAACGTAGAGCATATTCCAACGGGAATTGATGATATATCAGTTGTTATGCGCGCAAATCAATTTGAAAACAATAATAAATTGGAAGAGTTACTAGAAGATATCGAACAACAATTCGAACCAGAGTGGATTCACGTAGAACGAGACTTAGCTATTATTGCTATTGTTGGTGAAGGGATGCGTGATACGATTGGTATTGCCAACAAAGCAACTGCTGCCTTTGCTGAAAGTAATATTAGTTTACGTATGATTAATCAAGGTGCTTCTGAGATTAGTATGTTCTTTGCTATCCCAAGTGAGGACCTTAAAAAAGGTCTAAATAATCTATACTTAAATTACTTCGAAAAATAACTTCCAAATATAAAAGCGAATCAGATTACCTAAGTTGGGTAATCTGATTCGCTTTTAGTGTAAATTTATTTTATTGATAAAATATTATAGGGGTCATATACAATTTCTATATTAGAATGTGCAATGTTATGAGCTGATAAAATATGTCGAATATTATTCTTTATCTGCTCATGAACGGTTATTGAATCAGATGATGTACAAACAGTCATAGACATCATATGTGCCTCACCATCTAATGACCATAGGTGAAAGTGAGATAAACCGTTAATATTGTCCACACTCTGAACTTCTTCTCTTAAAGACTCCCCATCAATTCCATCTGGGACAGCCTGCAAAAATAGTCTGACTACTTTCATAAATTCTGGGATTGTTTTGTAAAGAATAAATAAAGCTATTCCTATTGATAATAATGGGTCTAAGAAGTACCAATCTGTAAAGTGCAAAATAATACTTACAATAAGGACACCAACCCAACCGAGTACATCCTCAAGAAGATGTAGAGATAGAATTGACTCATTATGTGATGAACCTTTGCTGATTATCCAAGCTGACACACCATTCGCTGCGATGGCGAATATTGCTAAAATCAACATCCCTTGATAATTCACAGGTTCTGGATCTAGGAATTTTTCGCCCGAATGAATAATCATAAATACTGACCCAACCATTAGGACAACACTCGTAATTAACGCTCCTAGTAGTGAGTAGCGCTTATAACCATAAGAAAAAGTTGAGTCTGACCCTTTTAATGATATTTTTTGGAACATCCAGGCCAATCCAATCGATAATGCATCTCCAAAATCATGCACTGCATCAGCTAGTATAGATGCACTGTTGAAGAGCAGTCCAAAAACAGCTTCTATAAGACTAAACATTAAATTAATTCCAAACACAATCATCATGTGTTTAGCAGCCTTACTACCACTCGTAAAGTCTACATCATGACTATGATTGTGGCTATGTCCCGGTGAATGGTGATGTTCGTGTTCTTCATGATGCTCTAATGATTTTAGCCCTACTTTTTCAAAACTTAATAATCGCTGTAAATTCTCATAACAAGAGATATTATCGACTTCGATTTCTTGTTTGTTTTTATTAACTTGAATGTTTTCATTATCTGGTAATTGATTTATCTGATTAAACAAAGATTCAGCATGGTCTTGATTACGAATCCCGACTAATTTATATTTCATAAGAAACCACCCTTTACATATGAATTGTTTTTCATATGTAAAGTATAGTCTGTTTTTAGAATTAATTCAAGTAAAACAAAAGAGTAATCACATTAACTTAGCGTTAATATATGATTACTCTTTAAGTAAGTAACTATTCTCTAATTTGCCCTGTTCCTTCGACGGTATATTTGTAACTCGTTAACTCTTCAAGTCCCATTGGTCCTCGTGCATGTAGTTTCTGAGTACTAATTCCCATCTCGCCTCCAAAGCCAAACATCTCTCCATCAGTAAAACGTGTTGATGCATTCACGTAAACCACTGCTGAATCGACATCGTTTAAGAATGATTTTGCGATTGTGTAATCTTCAGTAATCACAGCATCAGAATGTCCTGTCGAATAAGTTTCAATATGTTGTATTGCATCGTCATAATTTGCTACAACTTTAACAGCAATGATGCTATCTAAAAATTCTGTTGAATAATCTTCTTCAGTGGCTTCTTCAATCGTTGGGACAATCGTCTTAGCCTTTTCGTCTCCACGGATTTCAACTTGGTACTCTTTTAATGATTCAATTAACTTTGGTAAATCTGTCTTAGCGATGGCTTCATCGATAACTAACGATTCAAGCGCATTACAAACAGAGTTTCTTTGTGTTTTACCATTAATTAAAATTGCTAGGGCCTTATCAATATCAGCTGCTTCATGAATATAAAGGTGACAGTTCCCTACTCCTGTTTCGATAACTGGAACCGTTGCTTGCCTCATGACAGCATTAATTAATCCTGCACCTCCACGCGGAATTAAGCAATCCACATATTGATTTAAGCGCATGAATTGAGCCGCTAACTCGCGTGATGGATTCATAATAAGTTGAACAGACTCCGTAGAAAGCGCTGTTCCTTCAAGGGCCTTTTGAAGAATTTGAACAATTGCTTGATTACTTTCTAAGGCTTCTTTCCCACCTCGTAAGATTATAGCATTCCCAGCTTTAAGACATAAGCCTGTCGCATCTACTGTTACATTTGGGCGTGACTCATAGATGATTCCAATGACTCCTAACGGTACACGCTGACGTGATATTTTAAGACCATCTTTATTAACCCACTGTTTCTCTGTAATAAGCGTTGGATCTGGTAATGCAGCCATTTGGCGTAAACCGTTAGCCATTGATTCCACTCGCTGTTCTGTAAGTGTTAATCGTTCTAGTAACGCATCCGTCAAACCATTCTCTTTACCTCGTTCAAGATCTTTTTGATTCGCTTCAATTATTAATGCTTGATTCTTAACTACTGCATCCGCCATCTTTAGGAGTGCTTCGTTTTTCTCAACTTCTGTCGCTCGGCGTAAAGTTTTTGCTGCTCCTTTAGCCTTTTTCCCAAGTTCTATTAAATAATCATCCCATTGCTCAGTCATTTTTATGTCTCCTTATACTCTTCTATTGCTTAAACAACGTCCCTATTGAATCTCCTTCAAGTATTCTAAAGATAGACACAGGGTCTTCTCCACTTGTAATAATCATTGCCTGATTCTTTTCGAGAATTAATTGTGCTGCTTTCAGCTTTGTTGACATGCCACCTGTTGAAAAGGCTGATCCTTTACCACTTGCCATCAGCTCAATCTCTTCATTTATTTCGCTTACTTGTTCAATTAATTTAGCATCCGGATTATCTTTAGGGTTAGAGTCATACAAACCATTAACATCACTCATTATAATCAATAGGTCTGCTTCACTTAACCCAGCTACGATCGCTGATAATGTATCATTATCTCCAAACTTCGTTTGATGATTTAACTCATCATCAGCAATCGCATCATTCTCATTGATAATAGGTACAACCTTCTGATTCAATAATGTATTCATTGTTCGCTTAACATTGTAATATGACGTTTCAAACGTCACGACATCTCGCGTTAATAAAATTTGTGCAGTTGTCTGATTGTAATATTGAAAGAATCGGCTGTAATGCCCCATTAAGATACTCTGCCCAATTGCTGCTAAAGCTTGTTGTTCTTCAATCGTTTGTGGATATTCAGTTAAATTCAAGTGACTTGCCCCTACCCCTACTGCTCCGGATGTGACAATAATAACTTCTTTTCCTTCTTGAATTAACGTTGAACATACAAAGGCTAATCGGTCTAACTTCTTGTAATCAATTTGGTTTTCTTCAAGCATAATTGAATTGGTTCCTATCTTAATAACAACTCGCTTGTAATCTTTCATAAATTCACGACTCATAACATACCTCTATTCTAATCGTTCTCATCTAATTATAACAAATATAGCAAGATATTAATATACCCTAATTTTTCATGCTATCTCTTGTTTGATTTCTTCTAATAATGCTTTACACCCCGCATGTACTTGAGTATAGGTAGTATCAAAATCCCCCGTAAAGTAAGGATCTGCAATGTCTGCGTCGTTTCCAGTAAATGACAACAACTTTTTCACTTGGCCAATTGAACGACCGTCGACAAACTTTTCGATATTTTCGATGTTACTTTCATCCATTCCAATAATATATGTTGCCTCTAGATCATTATCTTCTAGTGGACGAGAATACATGCCCTCAACATGAATACTTTCTCGGGCTAGTCGTTTCTTTGTACCTGGGTGAGTTGAATTACCTTCTTCCCAATCACTAGTTGCTGCGGAGTCTACTGTAACTTTATCTGTTAATCCTTCTTCTTCAATCATATTACGAAAAACGGCTTCAGCCATAGGTGAGCGACAAATATTTCCTAAACAAACAAATAGTACATGTATCATTATTAACTCTCCTTATTCTTTGCCTTAATCATTGTTATTATCTCTTTATTAATAGGGAGCGATCGCCCAATAATTGAGCGCATCAGCAATCACTGTCTGAGCATGTATTCCTTGAATACTGAATAACTTATCTGGCGCATCATTAGGATCATTCAAATAAACTAAGCCGTCTTGATAACCACGCATTAACATGACGTGACCACCTTCTGTAAACGTCCCGGGCCCAACGGATACTACAACAAGGTAACCTTCTTCAAGTAAATTAACTGCTGAGTAGAAGTCATTACCAACATCGATGACATCATAGCCAAATTCTTGTCCAAAAGCTGAATAAATTGACCACGATGTTCCTTGATGAGACATGTAATAGTCGTCTCCTGCCCATCGAGTAATATCTTCTGGGCGTACTTCTTCATGTGTATAATAGCTATCTACCATCGCCAATACTACAATGGCACAGCCATTTTCCCAAATCGTTTGGGACGCATCTGTACCATAACTTTTATCAGCCCATCTAGGGTCATTTTGATTAATGTAAGGAACATTATGTTGATTAACATGTTGAATATCAATATAATTTGCTGGTTCTTCAGGTATAAAGACATGTCCTAATTGCTGTGGATTTACTTGCGTTTCTTCAATTTCTTCAACTATTTGAGCTTGATTCTCAATTAAATAATGTTCATTCGCTTGAGCAATCTCATAATATGGTTGGTAACTCATATCTGTTGTGAAATGAATATATAATAGAACCATGGTTCCGATCAAAATAATCAACCCAAAAAGTATTAAAACTATTTTTCCGGTGATTGATGCTGATTGTTGTTTTTTGGTTTTTCTTGCCATAGTTCCCTCCATAGATTTAGTAGTTTCTAATATAACAAAGATTCGATTCGTCTGCATCAGCATTGCGACTGATATTTTAGAAAAAGCCGCAAGAATTGCTTTCACAATCCTCACAGCTTTATGCCTACTACCTATTTATTTAGTTAAACAAATAATTATATTGCATATCTTGACGTAATGCCTCGCCGTCTCCACCTAATATATCTACTAGCGTATAACCAAATTCTAACGCCACTCCAGCTCCACGAGCTGTAATTAGATTGCCATCAACGACAACGACTGCATCCTTTTGGTCGAGTCCACTTGCGACCTGATCTTCGATTCCAGGAAAGTGGGTAAATTTCTTACCTTCTAATAAGTTTGCTTTTTCTAAAACAATTGGCGCTGCACATATTGCGGCGATTTTATTATTGGCTTGGTTCATTAGTTGTAGCGTTTCGATGATTAAATCATTATCGCGTAAGTTTTTTGAACCAGGCATTCCACCAGGTAAAACAATCAAATCATAATCAGTTAAAGGCTCATTCAATATGTAATCAGCTTTTATAATAATATCATGTGCACCGGACACTTCTTCTGTTAATCCAAATACATCTACTTTAAAGTCTGCACGGCGTAAAATATCAATTGGTGCAATCGCTTCTATCTCTTCGAATCCATTGGCTAATATTACTGCAACTTTTTTCATTTATAACGCCTCCCTATGCTGTTATTATAAAAGAACTATCAGAATAATCCTAATCATCTACTCAACTTGTACAAGTCTTTATCGTTAAGTAAAGACGAGTTGCACCCTTACTTCTTGACCACTACTTAGTACTCTAAGTCTTTTTGTCCTAAGCCTAATGACTTCGTATTAGGTACGAAGACTAATTGATTCTCATCTCGACCCTGAACAATAAAGTTTGCATTATTACTATTGTATTGTTTTTGAGCTAATTCTTTTAAGTCTTTAGTTTTGTCTTGATTTAAACAATTGAATATAACATTCAAGGAAACATCTTTGAGTTCTGTCATCATATGGTAATCCCCCATGCTATCACCAAATAAAGCAATTGGCTGACGGTGTTTGTGCTTTGGTGCAATGTGATTTAAAATTGCTTCCGTCTTACCTTCTTTTTTCGTAATTGGTGCGCCCTTTGTCATATACGCTTGAATTCTTCCCTCATCATCTAAATCATAATTCATACCTATCACTTGATTGATTGGTACATTGAATTGATAATCACTCGCCGCAGTTTTAACAACATCAATCGGACTTGCACTTACGACATATGTCACAATCCCATTAGCTTGAAATGCTTTATATAAGTCAATTATTTCTTGCGGGTACCTTAATCCACTTTGAAACTTACTACTAATTCGACCAGTTTTACCAATAAGCTCTTCTGGTGTCGAATAAATAACTTTTTCTGATCTTTTAGCTAATGCTTCTTCTAACATATCTTTCGTTAAACTTGATAATTCATTCGGAGTATATCCTTTAAACCAATAAGTTAACCAGGGTTTACCTGCTTGGCGAGTGAATTTACCGTTGACATGAACATAGTAGAATCGAAGCTTCGCCTGAAATGCACGATACTGCGCTGTCTTTCTGATTTCGCCTATATCTAGTCGATTCGCTACTTCTAGATTGATAAAATTGTGCCATAGCCATGCGTAACTATCGATGATATCGTCTGCTAAATTTCTTGGGCTCGTATGTGGTAATGCATTATCTAGTATCGTATCCATATCAAATAGATCCGATATTAACACTTCTTCTAGCTCCTGGGGAGTTAGTTTATAAAGTAAGTGATCTAACATATAAACCATCAGATTATCTTCAACATCCCCGATAATACTTGTATTATCAAAATCGAAAACAACATAAGGTTTGTCTTGATTATCAACATCATCTGTCGTTTTATTCTGTTCGATCAGTTGATTTAATTGCTTGTAAGCGTATGGCTCCCATTGGTTTTTTTGAAAGTATTGTGTCATGATATACCCCTTTAATTAGTCTATTTATATTGATGCTCTGCCTATCCTCTTTGGAATAAAATGATTCCGATAATCATGATAATCATACCAAAGACTTTGCCTGTTGTTAATTCAATCGCCTCTACGTTAAACCATCCATTCGTATTAATGATTAATGCGATTAATAGCTGAGCTACCATCATAAGCATGAACGTATACACCGGACCTAAACTCATCATTCCTTGAACTGAAAAATAAACGATTAATACACCAAACACACCGCTTAAATAATACAATTTATTCACTGACTGTAATTGTTCAATTGTTCCATCTCTGACCAACATGATAATTATTAATCCTAATAAAAACCCAATCCCATGAACAACTGTCGTCATAGTCCAAGACCCAGTTTTGACACTAATATTTGTATTAAAAACACTCTGTAAAGCAATAAACAGACCAGCGAATAACGAATATAAAATACCTTGTAACATCTGAGTACCTCCTCTATATTGTCCTTACATCATAACTAATTTCAATCCATTTTGAAATACAATTCATTTAAAGCCACATTGCTAGTGAAACGCTTTCTGTTATCATATAATAATATATGAATACCCAAATAAGAAATTCAAATAGGAGGTTAAGCAAATGGTTCAATTACAACATAAACACACCCTATTATTCATCGGTGACAGTATTACTGATGCCGGTCAAAGAGAATACTTTGGCGCTAATCTTGGTCAAGGATATGTCAACATGATTGCAGGACACTTATATCGACAATATATTCCACTTCAATTAAACATCTTAAATCAAGGTGTAGGGGGTGATAAATTAACTGACTTAGTTACCCGTTGGCAAGTTGATTGTCTCGATTTAAACCCTGATATCGTCACAATTCAAATTGGTATTAATGATATATGGCATCGACTTTCCGCTGAAATCCCTTATACAGAGTCAATTTTGGAATTATTCAAAGAAAATTATGGATATCTACTGGGTACGTTGAAAGAAAGAGAGATAGAAATTATTTTAATCGAGCCGTACGTACTACCTTTCCCAGAAGATAGATCGCAGTGGCGCCCGTATGTCGATAAGATGATACAGGCTGTTTCAGAGATGGCGGATGAGTATGGTGCTACTTTAGTAAAGTTAGATGACGCATTAAACCAAGCTGGAGATAACTTAGGTTATGAAGCAATTACTGGAGCGGACGGTGTACATCCTACTAGTTTAGGACATGCTTTTATAGCGGATCAATGGTTACGTTATACTGGATTATAATAAAAAAGAACCACCCGTTTGAACACTTTGATGTGTTTCAAACGGGTGATTTTAAAATAATAGACTTTTTACTCTGATTGGCCTAGCGTCCATTCATTCACACGGAGATTTAATTCTGCAATAAACATATCTGCATAAAGATCATCTCTAACCATTACGACTAATGAGTAAATCGGCTCTCCTTCTTGAAAGAATATTCCACTGTCATTTAGCATATTCTCATAACGGCCATACTTAGTAGCCATGTCGTTGACAAACAGTGAGAAAAATTGTTTAGGAGATGTTTCCATCATTAAGTCTTGAACGACGGCATATGTATCATCTTGAGCAATTTTTTGTAGTGATAGATTCATCATATGGGCTGATCCATAATTATCGTAAAAGTATACTTCTGGTACGTCATAATAATCGACAAAATCTTGGAAACCAGTTCGGAAACTACCGAAATTATTCACATAATAATAGTAAAGGATTAATGATGCAGTATTATCTGAATAGACAATTGCCTGATATGCTAAATCATCTAGCCTATAGTAAGCTTGTTTAGGATTAGCAGTTATCTCGCCAGCACCATCTTGATAGTATTCTTCACTATAAGGTAACTCTGAGTCCCAAGTTAAGTAGCCTTGATTAATTAAATCGATAAACATCGCAACCATTGGTACTTTGTACATACTTGCTACAATCATTTGTTCATCTTCATTCAAATAGAATGATTCTTCCGTATGTAAGTTTGTATACGCTAATCCGACTTGAGACACATCTAGACTATACTTAGCCATTAACTCATATACAATCTCTTCTAATGATTCATATTCAGAATACTCAAGAGGAACCATATCTAAGTTTTCCATCGTTTGATAATCATAGATTTCAGTTTCTTGAGAAGTTTCCTCAGTCATACTCTCTTCTTGAGATGATTCTGATGTGACTGAGTTTGACGTTTCCTCAGCATTAATTATTGGTAATGTAGTTTGAACTATCAATAAAGCAATCATCATAATAAGCCCTATATTCATTGTGTTTTTAATTTTCATGTTCATGTGTCCTTTCTCTAAACAACATGATGATTATTATAGCAATCTACTTTGGAAAAAACATCGAAAAGAGTATGAATATTTATAATCTTTTTAAAAGGGTTAACTTTTGACACAGGTTCTTAAAAGCTATATGCTTTACCCTAATAATGAATAAAAATTCATATTAATGGAGGATTTATTAATGAAAAAGAAACTTATTCCAGCAATGATTGCTGGTACTTTAGCACTTAGTGGCATGACATTTGCCTCTAACGTATTTACGTCTCAACCGGCGGTTGTATCTGCACAAGAAGAAACTAATTTTGATCAAGGTGACTTAAGTGATGAAGAGTATTTAAATAGTATCATTGATTCATTCAGAGTAGCAGAAAAAGTTCACTCATCTCAAATCGATGAGTTAGCGAATACTGATGGTTCAGTAGCGACTCAAGAAACTGTTCTGATTCATGACGGTAGCGTGCCAGCGAGACAATCAACAACTTCTGTAGGCGAAGAGCAAGCTGTGTTCTACTACTATAACGAAGGTATGTTATTCGAGCCACTTAGTCTTCACGAGTCAATGATTCCTATGATGTCGATGACAGACGAAGATTACGAACGTAAAGTCCAAGAATTATCAGATTCATTAAGCGAGGGGCAATTAGTATTAAATGAATCCGTAGCTGGTGAAGTCTTAAACCCATTTGAAATTTCGTTCCCAGAAGAGCAAACATTTAACTCTACTGAAAAAGATGGTTCGATTGTTCGTGGAACGATTGAAGATTACAAATTAACCGATGAAGAGAGCGAGATGTTAGCTTCAATTCTACCGGAAGGAACGACGTTCAATATTACTTTTGAAGTCAATCCAGAAGATGAAAGTTTAACTTTAATGCAAGAAACAATCTTCCCAGAACCTGAGGAAGAAACTGAAGGAATTAATCCATTTGAGGATTCTTTAATTACGTCAACTGTCTATACAATAACTGATGAAACAGTGCCTCCTTTATCAGATTTTGAAACAATTACTTATGAAGAATATCTAGATCTTCTAACTGAAATCGGATTAGATCCAGTCCTATAATTTCAAAAATCACTTAACCGTTTGATAAATGGCTAAGTGATTTTTCTTTAGATAAAATGTATGTTGATGTGCGAAAGTGAAAATCATTCGCTTATTCTAGTAAGAATGTTTCAGTAACCGTAGTGGAACGCCTCTAGCTAATCACAGCGGCTGTCGCCAAAGCTCGCTATGCTACAGAAACCAAACCTTGCGTCGTTGTTCGCTCCTACGGTCTCAAGCGGAACTACAGTAAACAAAAACAGTTCTTTTTATTCTGCAATATTATTGATGATTCCCTCGAATAATGGTATCTCTTCATAAACAATTCCATAGATAAATGGTTGGTCCACAATTAATTCCACGGGTTCCTCTTCAATCGGTGCAGCTGTCGTTTCGATATCAATCTCAGTTATTGCTGCCGCTCGCGTTCCTTTCTCATCTAATACAAACTCTACACGTTGAAGAATTTGGCTAATAGCCGTTGATTCTTGTGCTGTGAAAAAATCGGTTTGCCCGAGGTCTTTTTTAAACGTTTCTAAACCAAATAAATCTAATGAATCCGTTAAATCAAGCGAACCACTACTTTTCCATTTCGGTAAGCTTAAGTTAATTAATCTACTCTCAAAATCTTCTTCTTGGTCTAAGGCAGTTTGATAAGCTGACCACATATCTTCATCATTAGCTGCTTCTGTTGGTATAACAACTAATAAAGAAGCTCGGTTTTGGTAAGGGAGTTTAATGGCTTTAAAGCCCTCTCCTTCCAAGTAAGCAAACTGTGTTTCCTTATGCATCATTGGTACCGTTGTCTCTTCATCGCGTCCAAAGAATAATTCCTCTGTATTCTTCTCTTCATTAAACTCACTTCGCCAATTACTTCTAAAATAGAACAGATTCATTATGACTAGTTGCATGTATTTATTTTCTGTCATTTCAGCAATACGTTCCTCAGTATAATAAGGATCGATTAACCCCTCAGTGAACTCTGCAATATCCTCATTCATTAGTTTATAAGTAGATGAATCTTGAAAGTCTACATTCATTGGATTCGTAGCTAATTCATTGACTGCTTCTAAGTAAGTTGGATTCCATTCTAAATCATCACGCCCTAATAGATATGTTTCAGTATTAAAAATCGGATTATCATTATTCTTCGCTTCTTTTAGAAACAGTGCCATATTTTCAAAATAAGTCTCTCGATCCATATTATCAGATATAATTACATCATCAAGAAGGTCTCTTTCTGACTCTTTTAAACCTGGTTCTAAGGCCACGAGAGCTAAGTAATAAGATAAGGGTGAATACAGTGAGTTTCCTTCATCTTTATTAGCGGATAGTGGACGTATTTGTTCTGCAAAACTTTGAACTTGTTGAGCTAACTCCCCTTCAAAATCCACGTCATCCGCCGCAGCAACTAAACTGGGTGTTAATGACGTTAGTATAACCATCAAAACTACGTAACGCTTCAATGGATAATATAAATTTCTCAATAAACTTAACATAAAAGCTCCTTTCATGACGCCTACCTTTCTCTCTAATATCAGTATATCCATATTGAGATGAATGTCATTTATTTTAACTATTCACCTATTGGAACCAATTCTCCCTCATCAACTACAAGTAACATCGTACCACCTTCATTAACTGAGGGAACCTTCAACTCAACAGTAGTCTCTCCTGCTTGACTATTCGTGAGTTCGAACTTGTGACCACTATAATAATCGGTTACAAGAGCAGTGTCTGTTGATACAGGTAGTTCAATTGAATGTGCTTCTTCTGATAAGTTAAACACAATATACAAACGCTCTCCCGCATACTCTCGAGTAATAATTGTCCATTGATCTTCAATAGATTGACTTAAAACGTCTCGTGTACCGCGAGCTAACAATTCTGAATACTCTCCCCGGAAATCGAGTAGCTTTTTGTAATGAGTTAAAATATCGTTGTTTTGCGTTTGGTCCCAATCTAAATCATAACGATTATCATAGATTGGCCAATTATTTGCACCTGTTTGCCCGAGTTCCTCCCCGTAATAAATAACTGGTTGACCTTTTGCGGTCATTTGTAAGGTGACTGCAACTTTATATTTATCAACATTCCCATTCAGCATGTATAAAAAGCCTGTCTCATCATGACTGCTTAAGAAATGCCCAGTCGGACTCGCACTTGTCATTGCCTCGTTACGACGAATGAGACGTGAATTTACTCCCCTTAAATCACCATTAATAAAGTTCCTTGCATAGTCTTTAAACTCAAAATCCAGAACACTATCCATCATACCTGAATTTAAATATCCTTTAGGGCTTGTTGCACTTGCTCCCCAAACTTCACCGAGCAATTGGAATTCTGGATCCATTCTAGTTAATTCATTCCTGAAATGTTGCCACGCAGTATTATCAACGTGTATAACCGTATCCACTCTAAAGCTAGCAATTGAATTCCCACTAGGTGTCGTTGATAATTCAAGCCATGCAGTCTGCCAATCGACAAGTTGCTCGTAAACTTCAGTATCTTCCGTAGTAAAATCCGGTAAGCCAGATAATTCTTGTGTTAGGGAATCAACCCCTGGGCTCTCTCGCAACATCCCCTCAAAGACAGCTCGGTCTTCATTAGTCGGATAGCCTTCCGGTGGATCATCTAAATTCTCACCCTTACTATTCATGCCGTATCCCGCATGATTCAAAACAACATCGACCATTATTTTTATATTCTTTTCTGCTGCTGTATCGATTAATTCATGAAACTCTTCAAGAGTTCCAAAATGTGGATTCAATTCTTCAAAGTTCTGTGCCCAGTACCCATGATAACCGTAAAATGCGCCGTCATTACTTCCTGCCGACACATCATAAACAACGTTGGACACGATAGGTGATATCCAAATCGTCGTAATTCCTAAATCATCCAAGTAATCAATGCGTTCAGTAATTCCTTTGAAGTCTCCACCTTGATAAATTCCTCTTTGATTATCAGCTTGATCATAGCTTAATTCATAAGGATTATTATTAGATGCATCCCCGTCGTTAAACCGGTCAGTTAGCATAAAGTAGATAATTTCCTCATCCCAATCAATCTCTCCCTCATCTTTCTCCCGAGGTAAAATCGTCGCAGTAGTATAAGATTGATATTCATTATCATCCTGATCCCACCAAGTGATAGGTATATCATAATCCCCTGGTTCAATATCATGCGTTACAGACAAAGTCACTTTAAGAAGTTCCGGCGAGATATTTAACTGAGTTGACCCTCCAAGTTGCGAAACATCCGCAACCATTCGCTCAATTTGAATACCTTCTTCAACTTCGACCTCGAGAAGTGCATGCTGATTATAATGAAAAGGCTGATTCACACTTGCCGTCACTAAGTCAGATTCCTCTACCGTCTCAACTGCTTCAGCAAGTACAGTTTGAACATTCCCACCAACTACCGGCTGATAGAATGTCCCGAATAAAGTTAATAATAAACATAATTTTAAAAATGAATTCATATATGCCTCCTTTTAATAAAGCGTTTACAATTCAGTATATCAATAGATCAGTTAAACGCCAATACTTTCCATATAAAAAGACTGAGATTGTCTTCTCAGTCCTTGAGTGAAATTATAACGACTCCATGTAGGCCTGAAGTAAGGCAACCATTCCTTGAACAGTTTGATTGAGATAACTATCAACGGCTTCTGATGTTGAATATCGTATTGAATTATCTTCAAATAAAAGATAACTTTCAACGAACATATCATTCGTATCAGTCTCCTGTTCAAATCCTTCAGGTAAATCTTCTGGCATTGTTGATGGAATTGCCAATGTTGGCTTGTAGCCATCAATATTCATTAACCCGATACCCAATGTTGTAAAATCAAGTTCACTAAATTCATCTATGCTTGTCACTTCTTCTATCTCTTCAAAAGAGACAACATTCACTTCATCTACATTCATTGTTACAGCCACTAAATCAATATGAATTAAGTAACCATCCCCAAATGATGCTTCTAAGAACGCAACATCATCTTCAACTTCATACATATACGACAAAGTTGACTCGCCATTCTCATATTCAAATACTTCTGACTCAGCATCAGGATTAAAATCTGCCTGAATTTCTTCTTGTGTTGCTGTTACCTCTTCGAGCTCACTCGCTGTCATATCTTGGAAATGATATGTATCTGCAAGCATAACAAAGTCTTCCAAAGCTTGTAATAACGCCTGATTGTTCACTGTATCTTCATTGATAAGTTGCTTAAAAATTTCTGTGTCAATTTCTCTTGATTCATTTGAAACTGACTGACTAGATTCTTCCGTATTAGTGCTTTCGCTTGCATTGATACTGAGTTGATTCAAAGGAAACAACAATGTAGTGGCTAATAGTGAACTGATTATAACCTTTAACCCTTTATTTAGTCGTTTTTTCATAATATATCCTCTTTTCTGAATACCTTCAGGAACGGTCTAATCATACTACCTCAATTATATTCAAAATATTAATGTGACTCAAATGAAAGGGCTATCACGGTATATATACAAAAGAATCAGATGAACGATTAGAATGACTGACCATATCGCTGCATATGTCTTGTTCTCCTTTATAAACCACATATAACTTGGCATCGATAATATGATAAATTTACCTACTAGAGCCCAATGAACTGGCAATGGATGAGACGCTTTTGGAGCGAAGAATGCACCCCATATAATAATGATGACCCCAACACTAATGAATCCTCCAAGAATTTGCACCCAACGAGTTGAAAAGAAATGTGTTCCAAAATTCCAATAGCTTATTAAAGCGATAAACTCGATAATCAAAGCCAAAACAGCACTTCCACCCCATAAAAGCTTCATATGATTCTCCTTAAAAAATCTTATTTATTTTTTTATAATTTATTAGCTAAACTCCTCATATTCTCTAGGGTCTTGACCTTCAACTAAACCTTCTTTTCCTTTGTCTAGCTGCTTGATAATATTCATGTCTTCTTGAGATAATTCAAAATCAAAGACGTTTAAATTTTCTTTTTGATGATCCAAGTTGCCTGATTTAACATTGATTAATATACCTTCTTGAAGATTCCAACGTAAAATGATCTGTGCAATGGATTTCTCATGCTTTTGAGCTATTTTTGTTAACGTTTCGTTCTGTAATAGATCATTTAACTCGCGACCAAGTGGACTCCATGCTTCAGTGATAATGCCTCGTTCAATGTTCGCATGATGTAAATCTAAGTTATTAAAATATGGATGTCGTTCAATTTGATTCGTTGCAGGTGTAACACCTGTTGCATCAATAATCCGGTCCAAGTGCTCTGGCAAGAAGTTGGACACCCCGATCGACTTAATCAAGCCAAACTTTTGTGCATCGACCAACGCTTTCCAAGCATCAACGTATCGATCTTGTTTGGGTAATGGCCAATGAATTAAATATTTGTCAAAATAATCAATACCCATTCGGTATAAAGATTCTTGAATCGCATCAATTGCTTTGTCATATTCATGATTAGCGCCTGGTAGTTTGGATGAAATTTGAAGTTGCTCTCTTGAAATCGTCCCTTCTCTAATTGCCTTCCCAACAGCACCTTCGTTATTATAGTTTGTTGACGTATCAATCAAAGTGTATCCGTTATTAATAGCTGTTTTAATTGCTTGAACACCTTTAGCGCCTTTGAGATTGACTGTACCTAAAGCTATCTTCGGAAATTGACTACCGTCATTTGCATAATAAAACTCCATATTATTCTCCCCTTTTCTGGCTTAAGTTTAACACCTTCAATTAATTCAGCAAAATAATATAACTTCAAAGAGATAATATGGTTCTTATGATATATTAATAAATGAAATCTAAATAAAAGGAGTTTTATTATGTCAACTAAAAAAACGGATAAATTATTTAATACTTACATAAGTGAAGTAGATGAAAAGCATAAAGATACACTTATTTACTTAGATTCATTACTCACTTCAAAGTTTGGAGGGGATAATCGGTATATTTGGGAAGGTCCGTTCTGGGGTGGATCCGATCAACAAATTGTTGGATATGGCGAAATACCTATCAAAGGAAATACTGAAGAGACTTGGTTTATGATTGGTCTTGCTCGCCAAAAAAACTATTACAGTCTCTATATAAATGCAACGGAAGATAATACCTACCTTGCAAAAAAATATGGAGATTCACTTGGAAAAGTAAAAGTTGGCAGTAGCAGTATAGGTTTTAAACACTTAGACGATATTAACTTATCTACACTAGAAAAACTAATAAACATCGCCTTTGAACAATGGCTTGAGATAAATTAAAAAGGATGATGATATCAATGGAACAACATATTAAACAGTTATTTGAGGATTCAAATAATGGTTCTAAAGAAGAACGTTATGATGCTTTAATTAAGTTGAATACACTAATGGATCAGCCAGTTGATTGGACTTATGAAGTATGGGATGAGTTAATTGAACTGTTATCAGATTATGATGGTCACCAACGATCACGTGCAGCCCAATATTTATCTAGATTAGCAGCCTTTAGTGACCCAGAAAATCGGGTTTTACAAGACTTTGATAAGATCTGGCAAGTAACTTTTGATGAAAAATTTGTGACTGCCCGTCACACAATTCAAGCAATGTGGCGTATTGGAATGGGGAGCTCTCAAGCTCAACAACTACTCTTACAACACATAGAAGTAAGATTCAGAAATGGCTCACAAGAAAAAAATTATACTTTAATTCGAAATGATTTTTTACAAGGTATGCGTAATTTATATGACCAAACTCAAGAACAACACATCAAAGACCGAGCACTTTCTTTAATCGAAACTGTTGATGATGAGAAGTACAAAAAGAAATACACAAAAATTTGGAAATAAAAAATAGGGCTCTGATAAAATAACCAAGCCCTATTTGTATAGCTTTTTTGTATATATATCCACGGTAATTAATATTCTATATGTTTCAGTACTATATACCCTACTCATTTGTAGGATTTTCATATGAACTGCTTTCTTTCAATCGTGGCTCTTCTCATAACCCCACTCTGTTTTATCTATTATTTCGATTGATTATTATGAAAGGCTTAAATCTTAATTGACATCAGTATTTATACAAAAAAAGAAGAGTATCACTACTCTCCCTCTAATTCCTCAAAATAATTAATACCTTTTAAATTTTTAACCTTATTGATGAAATCTTGCTTAGGTATACGATTATATAAATCAATCGCAACAAAGTAAACAATTTCATTTGAATCACTTCTATAATCGATATCGATTACGTGCTCACTTTCAATTTGCATATCGATAATATTCACTCGTAAATCTGCACAAAATTCTAAAAAATGGTTGAAACTATCGAGTGATTCAGCAATGATATAGCAATCTATCTTGCTAGATCTCCCTTGTATAACCTTTTTTAACGGTCGCAGAAGAGTCATAATGATTAAAATGGCTATTCCACCAGCTATCGCACCTTCATAGAAACCAATACCAATGGCTAAGCCGATACAGGCTGCTGCCCATAACCCTGCCGCTGTTGTTAAGCCTTTTACGCGATTACGATTGGTTACGAGTATCGTTCCAGCCCCTAAGAAACCAATTCCACTAATTACTTGAGCACCCATTCGAGTTGGGTCTCCCCCGCCCATTGTTTCAGTTACATACTGATTCGTCATCATAACCATCGTTGAACCGAGACAAACTAGAATATAAGTACGAAGACCTGCTGTATGATTCTTCATTCCACGCTCTACTCCAATAAGTCCTCCAATTAAAACTGCTAATAAGATTCGTACAAGTATTGTAGTCATGTTTAATTCGTATAAGTCGAAGTTGATATCCATTATGATTCTCCTCACTAAAACTCATATTTTATAACTTTATTTTACCATATTTATTAAATAATCATTGTTATAAGCTATGCAGATAATCGTATTAATAAGTTCTACTCGATAACTTCTTTGACGCGTCCAACTGTACCACTTTCCAGCATTACTTTAATTCCGTGGTGGTGAGTTTGTGAATTCGTTAAAATTCTTTTTACGACTCCTGATGTCAACTTACCTGATCGTTGGTCTTGTTTCTGAACCACATTTACTTGTGATCCTACTTGAATATTAGCTCGTTTTGTTCCATCTTTCATTTCTTTTCCTCCTGTAAAGTGCGAGCGCAAAGCTCATTTTATTTTGTTGTATTGAATAAAAGTATACATAAGTTGAAGTGTACTGAGCAGACTTCTATGCATCTTGATTATAAAAAAGATGACATCACTCATAATCATCGTATATACTTGTAACAATAGCATCTTTCTATCATTTTAAGAATAACATATATTATAATCTTAAAGGTGCAAATAAACTTTTTCGAGGTGAAAAGATTGCGTAAAATCTATTTTATTCGTCATTCTATACGAGATACCAATATTAAACATGAGGTTGAAGCCCCACTAACTGATGATGGTTATGATTTAGCTGAATTACTTGTACCTATATTTGAAAGTATAAATATAACTGCTATTTATTCAAGTCCATACAACCGTGCAATTGAAACGATTGTTCCCATTGCAGAGTCTAAGAAGATTGATATTAACATCGTCACTGATTTAAAAGAGCGAGTTATTGGGACTTGGGTGAAAGACTTCGATTCATTCACTAAACAACAATGGGATGACTTTGATTATTTGATTGAAGATGGCGAATCGTTAAACGACGTAAGACACCGTATGCTTCGTACATTCAATACAATTTTGAGTCGTTCAACGGGTGATATTATCGTTAGTGGGCATGGTACAAGTTTTGCTGTGCTATTTAATTATTTCACACCCGATTTTGGATATGAATCATGGAGAAATATGACAATGCCTGACGTTTATTGTTTAACAATTTATAACGATATCTTTGAACTAAAGAGGACTAAATTGAAAGGTGGTTAATCGTTATGGAGGAATGTATCTTTTGCTCTAAAATATCAAAAAAGCTAAGAATAGCTGAATCGAATCATTTTTATATTGTTTATGATATTGACCCGATTCAAGAAGGACATATATTAATCATTACTAAAAAGCATATTATGAATTTAACTGAATTAGATACCATTCAATTACTTGAGTTAAGTCACATTCAGCAAAAAATAGTTGCTATTTATGAAAAAAATGCACTCATTGCTGGTACAACTTTCATCCAAAATAATGGAGATATTATGGATGATGGTGTTCATTTTCATCTACATGTCGTTCCGCGTTACGAAGATGATGATTTTTGGCATAATCATCTTGTCGAAAACAAGCCTTTGTCAACAGAGTGGTTAACGAAAGAAATCAAATCAGAATTTAGTTAGACAAATTTCCAATAAAAAATAGCTAAGTCTTCTAATTTGATAGACTCAGCTGTTTTTCATTGATTATTTTACTTTAATTTCTGCTTTGACTTGATCCATAATCTTCGCGATATTTATTGAGTCTTGTAGTGACATAATTGGGCTTTCAATCATGTCTTGATTGATACAATCAACAACATGCACAATTTCACTGTAAAAATCATCAATATCGTAAGGTACTTCAATGTACTGAACTTCATTACTATCTCCCATAACTAACTCATATGAATAAGGTCGATGGAAATTAGGTATACGGATCTCTCCCATTGTTCCAGTAATAATCGCAACAGTTTCTGTCTCACGATCAAAGGCAGATTCAAGCTTCCCAAAAACTCCGTTTGATTCTAAGTTTGCATTCACATAAACTTCAACACCGTTGTCTCGCACTTCATACTCAACATCTTTAACTTGGACCGGTGACGTCATAAAATCCTCAAGCAATGCGATATTGTACACACCCATATCAAGTAAGCATCCTCCTTGAACAGGTTCAAAATGATAGCTAGAATCTGCTTCACTGAATACACGACATAAAGATGTAGATACACTTAACACTTTACCAATTTCACCTTTATCAATTCGTTCTTTAACCTCACGATATGCTGGTACAAAGCGACTTTTCATTGCTTCCATGAAAAACAGACCTTCTTCATGAACCGTCTCCGTAATTTCTTCCATCTCATCTAATGATAACGTTGCTGGCTTTTCACAAAGTACTGCTTTTCCAGCTTTTAATGCCTTCTTGACCCACTCCAGATGGAATTGATGAGGCAACGCAATATAAACAGCATCAATCTGTGTATCATTTAATAAGCTTTGGTAATTATCATAACTGACTTCACATGGATGTTCACTTCTAAATGCTTCGGCCTTTTCCATAGTACGTCGTGCTACAGCATACAATTGCGCTCCATCAACGTACTCAAGACTATCCGCAAAACGATGAGCAATATTTCCTGCTCCAATTATTCCCCAATTTATCATAAATGACCCCTTTACGGTTAATATAATTTGTTATCTAAAAACTGTAACGTTTTCATTGATTAAATTGTACCCTATTTTTTCATAATATGGTAATTCTTTAAAAATATAATTAAGGTTAGCTCGTATAATTTAATAAATTGAGGTTATACTATTAACAAGTATTCTTTTTATGATTAGAGTTTGATTACTGCGTGCTATTTCTGAGAATAGACTATGCTAAACACATTACCTCAGCTTATTTTGACGAATAAGGTGAGGTAATTAATTAATATCGGTATTGTTAGATGCAGTTCGAATGCCATGCTATAAATTCTATTTCGATATTTAAGTAGATATTTCTACTCATTTGAAGCGTTTTATCATATAGTTAATATGAAGAATTCATTAGGAGGTTTATTATGCTAACAATCGCATATATCGGAAATGGTAAGAGTACAAACCGTTATCACTTACCATTCTCCACAAAGTTATCAGATAAAATAAAAGTCAAAACGATTTACTCCCGTAGCGGACTAAGTGATTGGCCACCAATCGAAGGTGTTCATTACACAACTGATATTGATGACATTTATAATGACCCAGAAATTCAACTAGTAGTCATCACTACACCTAGTTCATCGCACTATCAGCTTGCTAAAGAAGGCTTACATCGTGGTAAGAATATGCTCGTTGAAAAACCTTTTACTGAAACAAGTGAACAAGCAGAAGAATTGTTTGCCATCGCAAAGGAAAATAATCTCTTTGTTCAAAGTTATCAAAATAGACGTTATGATTCTGATTTTCTAACGGTACAAAAAGTCATAGAATCAAACAAATTGGGTGATATATTAGAAGTTGAGATGCACTTCGATTACTTCAGACCTGAAGTCCCTGAAAATAGTCCCTATTCTCAAGTTGATAGTTTCATGTACGGGCATGCTTGTCATACTTTGGATCAAGTGATTTCATATTTCGGGGAACCGGATGACGTTCATTATGATGTAAGACAATTACTCGGTGAAGGTCATATGAATGACTATTTTGATTTGGACCTTTATTACGGAACGATGAAAGTGTCTGTCAAATCAAGCTACTTCCGATTAACGCCCCGCCCTAGCTTTATCGTGTATGGAAAAAAAGGGTCCTTTGTTAAAGAATCGACAGACCGCCAAGAAGAACATCTAAAACAATTCTATATGCCGATCCAACCAGACTTTGGTGTCGACTCACCCGAACATTACGGTACGCTAACTTATATGGACGAAAATAATATGTATCATCAAGAAAAAGTGATCTCAGAAGCTGGGGATTATAGCCGCTTCTACGAGAATGTATACCAAACACTTGTCAATAATAAAAACAAAGTCGTCAAAGATGAAGAAACCTTATTACAAATTCGTATTCTTGAAGAAGGCACAGAACATCTACGTTAAATCAGTCAATTGAATGGAGGAAGTAAAATGAAGCTAGCCATATTTGGTGCAGGTATGATTGTCCGTGATTTCTTGGACATGGTTAAAGATATTCCCGAAATTGAATTAAAGGCCTTATTATCTTCAGAACGTAGCCTTGAAAAAAATACCGCTCTAATTGATTCTCATCATATTGAAGGCATTTATACCGATATAGATGACATTCTTAAGCATTCTGATATTGATACTGTCTATGTCGCTTTACCTAATCATTTACATTATGAATATAGTAAGAAAGCACTTAAGGCAGGAAAGCATGTTATCTGTGAAAAACCATTCACTTTAACTTTGAGTGAGCTAGAAGAGTTAGAAGCATTAGCCTTGTCTAAAGATCTAGTGTTGATCGAAGCAATCACGAATCAGTATTTCGTGAATTATGACCAACTTAAACGTGATTTGTCTGATATTGGAGTCTTAAAAATCATTGAATGTAACTATTCGCAGTATTCATCTCGCTATGATGCCTTCAAAGAGGGAACAATTCTTCCAGCCTTTAACCCTAAAATGGGTGGTGGATCGCTCATGGACATTAATATTTATAATATTCACTTAGTTGTGGGCATACTTGGGGCGCCTAATCGCGTTGAATATTACGCAAATATCGAACGAGACATTGATACCTCCGGGATGCTGGTTATGGATTACGGTGACATTAAAGCAGTATGTATCGGATCAAAAGACACAAGTGCGCCAATTAAGAGTACTTTTCAAGGAACTGACGGTTCACTCGTTGTGAATGGCCCAACGAATACCTTAGATAACTATACAAAAGTCATTCGTAAACAAACTGATGAAACGATTGATTTAAAAGTACATCCACATCGCATGTATGAAGAGTTTATCGCATTCAATCGCATCATTAAAGAACATGACATGGACACAGTTCGTGAAAAATTGACTCATAGTAAAATCGTCATGGATATCGTAGATAAAGCACTCGACGGTGCAGGAATTAAATTAGGCTAAAAAATAACACCAAAGGAAAGTGAGATATCATTCTCATTTCCCTTGGTGTTTTTATTATAGTAATTCTTTTCTTAACGCTTCATTGCTCTTGGGCGATAAGTATTTCGGTGCAATATCAAAGACCGTCATAGCTCCAAATTGCCCTTCTTTATGAATTTTGTAGGCCGCACGAGCGTAAGCAACATTCACTGCTGCCGTAAATTCAGGATTACTAGCTAAGTCTAAACCAAACTCATATACTTGATGGTTTTCAGGCGATGTCTTTCCAGAACGGATGACACGTCCTCCATGAGGTAAGCCAGAATGATTGGCTTTTAGTTCTTCCTCGCTAATGAACGTTACCGTTGTTTTGTAACCTTCAAAATAATCGGGCATCGTTATAATTTCTTCACGCACTTTATCTGCGTCCGCCTCATCTTCTAATACAACAAACACATCACGGGTATGCGCTGACTTCGATGTGTAG
The DNA here is from genome assembly GCA_020112395.1 of Aerococcaceae bacterium DSM 111021. Lineage (NCBI taxonomy): Bacteria > Bacillati > Bacillota > Bacilli > Lactobacillales > Aerococcaceae > Aerococcaceae bacterium DSM 111021. The sequence continues at coordinate 867,956 of JACCEK010000001.1, forward strand.
TTGACTTGTTTGCCCTCATGAATTTGATCAATTAATTCAGTGTTGGGAATCGTATATTGAACCCCGTCTTTCACACCTTCAACACGGCGCACGGCGTCCCCATGTCCTTGACTCAATCCTTTACCCCAGAAAGTATAAGTATCTCCCTTAGGCAATACCGCTTCACCAATTAATCGGTTTAGGGAGAATAGACCTGGGTCCCAACCCGTTGCGATAATTGATACATTTTTGTGTTCTTTTGAAACACGGTCAACACGTTCAAAATAATTTGGTATATTTCCGTGGTTATCGTAACTATCAACTGTATTAAAGTGTTCAGCCAATGTAGGTCCTTGTTCAGGAATATCTGTTCGCGAGCCTCCGCATAATATCAACACATCAATCTTATCTTTAAAACTTACTAAGTCATCCATATGATACGCTTTTGCCTCTGCATTTAATGTTTCAGGATTACGACGGGTAAAGATCCCAACTAAATTCATATCTGAGCTATTCTTAATGTTCGCTTCTACTCCACGCCCAAGATTACCGTAGCCCACAATTCCAATGTTTATCATAATTAAGTACTCCTTACAGTATAATTAAAATCTAATGTTATTTTGCTTGTTTTTATTTAATCTGTCAATTAATTTACTATAACATAATTCCCCTTTATATAAGATTTAAATTATTGATAATTGTTACACAAGCTGTTTTATAGTTTTTTCCTTATATACATAGTATTCTATAAAGGCATACAAGATTATATGGAGGTCATTATGAATAATATAGTAGAACTATTAAAGGGAACGACTTGGTCACTGAGATCTTTTGAATCCTTAGACAAAAATGAAGAGATTTATTTCCCATTAGGCGATGACGCAAAAGGTTATATCGTTTTTGACCATACTGGTCTTTTCTCGGTACAAATTATGGCTAATCATCGTGATGAACCATTATCTGTAGATACATTAAGCTCATATCGAACTGAAGTAGAAAAACAAATGGGTATCAATGGATATCACGCTTACTCTGGGCATTTTTCTTTAGATGAAGATAAAGCTATCATGACTACCTCTGTCGAATTAAGTCTCATTCAAGACTATGTTGGATCTAAACAAAAACGTTCGGTCAGAATTGACGGTAATTTACTATATTTATCGAATATAGATCATCCTGAACGCAAATTAGTATGGGAGAGAAAATCCTAGGGGGATTTTATGGCGCTTCTAATAGAATTCTTTGTTCGTTTAACGCCAGGGTTAGTTTTAATCAGCATCACGTACTTATTAGTACCAAAGAAAAATTATTTCTTAAAAATTATTCTATTGCACATGGATTAGCTATTTTTCTGTTAGCTGTTGGTCAATTCTAATCCCCTATATCAATCAAATGCATGTCGTAATGAACGTTTTCTTATGCTATACTATTCCTATTATGTTAAGGAGCTAATCATGCTAGAGATAGAATTTTTTCACGATGTTATTTGTTCATTCTGTTTTCCAATGTCTGATCGATTACGTAAAGTAGTGGGTAAATATCAGAACATTGATGTTCAACATCGCTCTTTTGCCCTAGGTTGGGAAGTTGAGCACTTTGAGCAAATGTTTGGCAGTCACGAAGCTGTTAAACCAGAAGTGTTAAACCACTGGGAAGCTGCAAATCAAAATGATGATGACCATCGTTTTAATATTGATGGAATGAAGCAAACTGATTTTAACTTTCCTCATTCACAACCAGGACTAATCGCAGCTAAAGCAGCTGGTTTAATTGGTGGAAACGCAATGTATTGGGAAGTGTTTGATAAACTTCAAGACGGCTTATTTGTTCGCAATCTAAATATTGCAGATCAACAAGTCATTGATGACTTAGTAAAAGAGACGTCCATCGACTTTGATTCATGGAAGAACCAAGCAAATAATGATGAAACTAAACAGGCTGTCTTAAATGACTTAGCCCTGGTTAACGCTTATGGTATCCAAGGAGCTCCAGCTTTAGTCATTGATAAAAAATACTTAATTAGTGGTGCCCAACCTCAAGAGCTTATTGAACAAGCTTTAGAGCAAGCAGCACAAGAAGCAAATATAGATATCACTAAACCAGTGACACCACAGTTTCAAGTACTAGGTGATAATACTGGCGCGTCATGTCGCGTTGAAAATGGAAATTGGATCTGCGACTAGATTCAAAATAAAATCAAATAAAAAACGTAATGAAGATGGAAATCAAATCCACTTTCATTACGTTTTTGTTTTGTTAAAAATAATTATTTAACTTAGATTCGAATAGTCTTAACTTAAATGATGCGCCTTGTTAGTCATCCCAATCGTCATCATCCCAGTCATCATCGTCCCAGTCGTCGTCCCAATCGTCGTCATCCCAGTCATCATCATCCCAGTCATCGTCATCCCAGTCGTCGTCATCCCAGCCATCGTCATCCCAGTCATCATCGTCCCAATCGTCGTCATCCCAGTCATCATCGTCCCAATCATCATCATAACGGTCGTCATCATCGTAACGGTCATCATCACGTCCATAGTAATAATTATTATCATAAACTGTTGGACGGCTTCCACTATAATCATTATAGAATTGACGGTAGTAATGGCGATCGTCATCATCGTCGTTATCGTCATCATTTACATCGTCATTAACGTCATCTATATCATCATCATCTTGATCAAGAATATCCCCAGTTAAGGCATCAACTTCGACTTCGATTTCACGATTACCATCAATGAGTGTAATCTCCCACTCTAGTTTATCGTCATCATCGTTATCATCATCGTCGTCATCACTATCTAAACTCCAATTAACGATATTATTATTTTGAGTGTGATCCATGACTGATTGAGTGATTTCTTCGATAGAAGCTAGCTCATCAATATTTATAGCTAAATTATCATCGTCATCATCTCTAGATTTACTTGCAAAAAAGTTTTCCCCGTTATATCTAATTAATTGATATGCTTCTGTCTCACCACGGCCAAGAACTCTTGTAATAAACTGCCCTGTTTCTTGATGCATGTGAATATCAATATCTGTTAATTCGGCATTTGGATAGTATGATTGATAAAGTGAAACTGCCTCATCAAAAGCATTTTGTAACTCACTTGTTTGTTCTTGAGAAATCGCAACAGTACCAACATCATTATTTTGCGCATTAATACTTACTACAGGCGTGATACCACTTAGAGCAAGCATAGATGCACTGAGTAGAAGGAATTTTTTCATCTTCATTTTCTATCTCTCCCTTATTTTTTTACCGTTTGCTCGGCTTATTAAATAATACGAATGTCGATTTGTTTTTAGGTACCTTTTTTATAAATTAATCATCATCATCGTCAAAATCATCATTCCAATCGTCATCATCATCCCAGTCGTCATCATCCCAATCGTCATCATCCCAATCATCGTCGTCCCAATCGTCATCATCCCAGTCATCGTCACCTTCTATATAAGAATTCACTGAACTATTGACATTGTCATCAGTACTATACGAATCTTCATCATAAAACGATTCGAACCAATCATCATCTGAATTAAATTCACTATTATCTGTTGGTTTTGGTGTAACTAATCCTTTGAAGAAGCTTTGTAGTTCTTGAACTTCTGAGCGATTATAGATACTTTCTAATAATTCTCTAAAACGTTCACTACTTTGGTTAAAATTATAATACTCCGCGTTTCCTGATAAGCGGTCACGTTTTTCTTTAGCTGATAATACGCGACTCTCTTCATCAGTCCACAATGAAATATTTGCATTAGCCAATTGATAATCACCCAATAAGACTTCTTGTTGAGTCGCATTTTCGTAGTCTTCCATTGTTCCTTTAATAACAACAATATTGTTGTTTGCCATTGCGTTTCTTAACTCTTCTACTACTAAATTCTCAATCGCATTTGTATCATCCGTATTGGGAGCCGAGATAGCGATCAGAACATCTAAGGAATCTGATTCATCAATGAGACTTACAAGTGAAGGTGTAATTTCACTTAAGTTTTCTCCTTCAGTTATGCTTTCATTCTCCATTTCACCCAGTCGATTAATTACTCTAACGACTTCATAATCATCATTCAGTTCAACTTGAACACCTTCTTGTGTTCCAATTGAAATGGCTGCATATGCAGGTTCTGATGGACCAAATATATTTTGAGAAAGATTAAAGAATAAGAACAACACTGCCGCAACAGCTACGAGGCTTATCAGTGGTCTGAAATTCACACGATGAACTTTTTCTTTTGCTTGATATCGATCAGAATCAAAGTAAAAAATTTGATCTCCAACGGCTAAAGAATCTTTTCTTTTCAACCGATGAATTTCACCACTCGGGTCCATGACGATGACGTAATTTTCTTTGACGTCTATGACAATTGTTTCTTTTACATCATATTTACTCATCTTATCCCCTCTTTATCCAATCTATTAAGCTCGCTAACCCATTTTTAAATATAATAATTGTCGATGTGATAAACACTTTGTTTCCTTTAACGACTTTCACTGAGACATTATTATATGTTGCGGTTAGTTTTATAGGTAGACGCTTCTTTTCAAATAAGGGTATTGTAATCGGCTTATGTTTACTTGATTTCTCCGATATATGAATGGCTCTTTCGCGACTATCTTGATGTTTTGGAGATTCTTCTATTAATTGCTCCAAAGTAATATCAAAGTCTTCAATCGTGCTTTTCCACTCTTCAATTTCAATAGCCAATACATTTTCACTTTGTTTCGATTCATCTTGAAATTGCATGCCTGATTCTGCCATGGAATCTAAGGATGCCATCTCTTCATTCTTTTTTTCTTTCCTTAGATAATCAATCACGCGACTTCGAATGACCACTTTTACAAAATTTAGTAAAGATCCTTTTGACTCGTCATATTTTTCAACGGCTTCTTTAAAAGCTAACAAAGCAATTGAAAAAGCATCATCATTTTGAACATTAACATATCGATTGGTAGTCTCGCTGACTACTTTTATAATGAAGCCATAATGCTCTTCAATTAGTTGCTCAATTTGTTTCTCGATTTGAAATGCCTCCTATCTGCTCAATAAATAATACGTAACTTTATAACAATTTAGGGACCATTTTCTTACTTTAATTCAATCATAGCACAATTTTTTATCGAATTAATCTAATTATCCTCCAAAAGGTCCCTAAAATTGATTTAGCTTTCGTATTATGTATCGACTGGCAAAGCAAAGTCAAAAATAAGAAAGAAGGTACGAAAATGCGAAACAAGAAATATCTATTAAGAAGAAAAGGTTTTAGTGTTAAAAAGGCTCTATTATCAATTGGTGTTGTTGCTTCCATTGGATTAGCTTTTAGTCATTCGACTGAAATCTTAGATAGTGCTTTAGCTAATTCCACAACTGAAAATGTAGATGTATCTCAAACAAATAATGTATTAAGCCATCCGGTAGTGCAAAAAGAACAAAATGCTGCTTTAAATGCATTGATTAATCGTTGGCAAGAAAAATCGGCTGAAGAAATTAAAGAGGAATTACTTCGTCAAGAAGAAGCCGGTTCTATTGCTTATGTCGTTCAGTGGGGAGACACTCTTCCAAATATTGCTTCCGCTGCAGGATTGACCGTTGATCAATTATTAGACTTGAATGGTCTGAGCGAAGATTATCATATGAATACTGCAGATATCTTAATCGGTCTCATTGATAACCAAGATATTCACGTCGCTGGCGCATATGACGATGATTGGGATGATGACGACTGGGACGACGATGATTGGGACGACGATGACTGGGATGACGATGATTGGGATGATGACGACTGGGACGACGATGATTGGGATGACGACGACTGGGACGACGATGATTGGGATGATGACGACTGGGATGATGATGACTGGGATGACGACGACTGGGACGACGATGACTGGGATGATGACAACGGTTATGATGATGACTGGGATGATGACGACAATTATTGGTTAGAACGATTCTATAACGATCCGAATAACATTCCAGGACACAATCCGAAAACCGAAGGGGATATTCCTACAACGATTGCCCAGGATACTGAAGTAGAAACAACACAATCGCCTGATCAAACAGTAGATAGTCAAGTAGCGGATACAACTTTAGATGAATTACCACCCGTTGATACGACTGTAACAGATTCAAATAATGTCAATCTTGATGCTGTTACTCAAGAATTCCATAATTTAGTCAATCAAGAACGTGCAAATAATGGGCAAAGCCAATTGAATTATGGTAATCATTTACAAACTGCTGCCGTAAGTCGAACATCAGAAATTACAGAACATTTCTCACATACAAGACCGAATGGATTATCATTCTTCACAGCACCCGGCTTTGATCAAGGTGGTACAATTGTCGGAGAGAACTTACAACAAACATATATTTCACAAAATGCAACACCAGAAGAAATTGCTCAAAAATTATTTGATAACTGGAAGAAAAGTCCAGGACACTATGAAAACATGATGGATGGTTCGTATTTAGATCATGCAATTCAACTTGATACATACGAAAATGGAGACAACATCATTATCTATTCAACACAAGTATTTAGTAATTAAGCAAAATAAAAGATACCGAATTTACTGCCATAAATTCAATATCTGATAAGTTTTAAATTCTAGTTCATTTAAAAATATAAAAGTTAAGAAGTACGGACAATTTACGAATTGTTCATGCTTCTTTTTTTCTATAAAAAATAACATTTAATGACGTCAGTATTCGCAATTTTATTCAACATGTGATATAATAGTTATTACGCGAAAGATATTTTTTATGCGAGAATTTAATTTGTTTTGATGAAATTTAATCAAACTGGCGTAACTAAAGGGTTACAAGGATATATTAGAGGTTATGGGAATATATCGTTTAAATGAGAAAGAATTAATTTTAAGTAATAGTTAAGCAAGAACTTTAGAATAATAATATTGACTAGTTAGGTAGCCTTCTCTTCACAGAGAGGGCTATTGTCTATTTAAAAGATAATTTCATAATAAAAAAGCAAAGTGCGCCGAAGTTCACTTTGCTTTTTTATTATGCTTCTTCTTGTAATGATTGAAGTCGATACATATCGTAATACGTACCTTCCAATTCAATTAATTCATCATGACGGCCTTTTTCAATGACACGTCCTTTATGTAAGACATAAATTTTATCTGCATTCTTGATTGTTGAAAGACGGTGAGCAATAACAATTAACGTTGCTTGCTCTCGTATCTTCTCAAGACTTTGTTGAATATATTGTTCTGTTTCTGTATCAATATTGGCAGTCGCTTCATCTAATATCAGAATACGAGGGTTACGAATGATTGTCCGCGCAATGTTAATCAATTGCTTCTGACCCGCTGATAATGACGATCCACCTTCACTAATTGGAGAATGATACCCTTCTTCTAAAGTATTGATAAAATGATCAGCTCCTGTAAATTTGGCAGCATCAATCACTTCTTCATCTGTGTAATTCCCATGTAAGCGAATGTTATCAAAGAAGTCACCATAAAACATGAATGCATCTTGTTGTACAAGCCCTATCTGAGAGCGGATGCTTTTCTTTGAATGATTACGAATATCTTGTTTATCGACAGAGATAATACCTTCTTGATACTCATAGAAGCGCATCAATAAGTTGATGATTGTACTCTTTCCGGAACCAGTATGGCCCACAATAGCAATCATTTCTCCCGGTGCCACTTCTAACTCAATATCTTTCAATACATTATGTTCACCATCATATGAGAAATATAAATCATCGATATTAATTTGCCCAGTAATTTGAGTGTCCATTGCATCTGATGTAGGTATAGGCTCAGTATTGTCATCATCCAGTAAAGCCATGCCTCGTGAAGCCGATACGAGTCCATCTTGATAAATGCTCAAGCTGTCTAGCATCCCTCCAATTGGGTGGAAAAATGACTTCGAATAAGATGTAAAAGCGTAAATAATTCCTATATCAACGAGAGATCCAGCAATGAGTTGCGAAGCAAAGATCCAAATAACAATGACTAAAACAATTTGTTCAATCAAATTAATCGCTGGCATTAATAGTATCGCATTCATCTTGAACATATTCGTTCTCGCCATTAAGTATTCTTGATTGACCTCATCAAATTCTTCTTTCATTCGCTCAGTTTGGTTAAACTGTTGAATCAGCCACATTCCCATAGTTGACTCACTTAACCTAGCATTCACTTTACTTAAAGCTTGTCGCATCCGCCTGTAAATAACCGTACTAATCTTTTGGTATACATATATTAATACAAAAACCACCGGGATAAAGGCCATGAACACCCAAGACATAGATGCACTCAAAGAAAACATTGCAACAGCTATCATTGTCGCATTAATAAAGCCATCAAAGAATGTCAAGAAGACATTCCAAAATTCTTTAATTGTTTCTGTATCGTTGGTTACGCGAGATACAACTTCACCATTTGGCGTTTTGTTAAAGTAATCTAAACTCAACGTCCCTAATTTGCGGTAAATATTATTACGCATATTCGCTACCGTATGTTCAGAAGCTAATTTGAATGTAAAATCTTTAAGATAAACTATAATCATTCTTAGAAATAATAGGACTAAATAAGTTCCTGCAACTTGTAATGTTACTTGTATTGTTGCTGAACTTGTTGATAAGTAATCATCTATATATTGTTGAATAATAATTGGTAAGTAAGCTGATAAAGCAGAGGCAAAAGTCATCATCACAATTGAAACAATAAACCATTTAATTTCTGACTTCGCAAACGAGAATAGGTAACGTAAAATACCCCATTGTTCTTTCAGTGAGAAGTTTGTTTTCCTTTGTTTCGTATTACTCATCTACTTCACCACTTTCTGAAATTTTTTGGTCCAATTGTTGTTGGCGGAACATATTATCGTACCATCCTGCTTGAGTTAATAATTCCTCGTGTGAACCTCTTTCACTAATATGTCCTTGGTCTAGAACAAGAATTTCATTCGAACGCATAATCGAACTAATCCGGTGAGTCGCTATAATTGTAATACCACTCTTACGGAATTTACGTAAATTTGATAAAATTCTTTGTTCAGTTTTAGCATCTACTGCCGATAGCCCATCATCCATAATTAATATTTTGGGATTCATAGCAAGTGTACGGGCTATGGAGATGCGTTGCTTCTGCCCTCCAGATAGACTCACTCCTCGTTCCCCAACTAAAGTGTCATAACCTTCTGAGAACTCTAAGATATCTTCATGAACATCCGCAATTTTCGCATAGTATTCCACTTCTTCTTGAGACATGTCCGGTCGACCAAAACGAATATTCTCACGAACAGTTGTTGAAAATAGTAAATTATTTTGTGATATGTAACCTACGCGTTCATTTAATTCTATCATATCAATCTTACTCAACGGTGTATCATCAATCAGAATTTCACCAACTTTAACGTCAAAATTACGTACCAGTAAGTTAAAAAGTGAACTCTTTCCAGATCCTGTTCGTCCAACGATTCCTAAAGTATCCCCTTCTTTTAATTCAAAGTGAATATCTTTAAGGATGATTACATCTGAGTCTGGGTAGCTGAATGAATCAATATCAACTTTTAAATTGTCATACTCTAAACCTTTAACAGGATTTGGCGCATTAACAACAGTTGCTTTCGCTGATAGCAATTCAGTAACTCGGTCATAACTCGCATTCCCACGCTCCATCGTATTGACTAAACGTCCTACCGCAAGTAATGGCCACGTCATATTACCTAGATAACTTAAGTAAGCAATTAAATCCCCTAACGTAATTCGACCATTTTGAATAAAGTATGTCCCAAAGATAATTGTTAATACATAAGTTAATCCGGTAATAACATCAATCACAGGTGTATAGGCCGAATCAATTCGGAATACTTTCTTATTCTTCTCAACCACATTATCTGTTTCTTTAACAAAATCTCGGTAATCGTCTTCCTCTTCACCAAAAGCTTTAATAACTTTCATCCCCGATACACTTTCTTGTACATGGTCATTCATTTGTGAGAATGATTGAAGTGAGCCACGAAAATACTTATTAATTAACTTCCCAAGATAATGGGCTACAAAAATTAATAATGGAAAAGGTATGATAGTAAGCAATGTTAATTGCCAGTCAATGATAAATAACATTGAAAATAATGTTACGACTGTAATGGAAAGAGAGTCAGTTAAGGTAATAATCCCCCCACCAGCAACAAAGCGTAAAGCCGCTAAGTCATTGGTTGCATGGGCCATTAAGTCTCCAGTTCGATATTCACCATAAAACTTCTGATCCATCTTAGTAAAATGATCAAACAAACGATTTCGCATAATCGCTTCTAATAATGTTGAATTTCCGAATAAATTACTACGCCACATATAGCGTAAACCGTACATAACCAATCCAATAATAAGTAACAAGCCAGTTTGTTGCGTTAAACTCGTCCAAGTAATACTACCCCTTGCCATCTCATCAACTAGATTCCCAATAATTAAAGGAATGGATGCAGATAATAAAGCACAAGCAATCAAACCACTAATTGCAAGTGTATAAGTCTTCCATCTCAGTTTGAAGAACCAGCTTAATTTTTTAAATATTTGAAACATGATATCCTCATTTCTTATATGTATTATTCAACTTAATAAGTTCATCCTTTATAATAGCGATAGCTATCAGTGTCTGTCAACAGTCATTGGGTGCTAAATGAGTATTTTTTATACCTATCAATATTAGATAAAATTCAAACTTAATTTATGCCCATTTCACTTGAATTAATCTTCCAGCTACTTACTCATATATTTATTTGATATAATTAAATAAATAAAATTTGGGAGGCCATAATGAAATCTTTAATGAGGAAAGCTTTAGGTATTGGTAGTCTTTTAGCACCCATCTGGTATGCAATTTATGCATGGCCACAATCTGACGAAGCAATGCCGTTTTTTGAAAAGAACCGAACTAGACCTTATAACATTGCTCATAGAGGTGGCGCAGCCTTAGCACCCGAGGAAACGCTTGAAGCATTTGCTAAAGCGGACGAAGCTGGAGCGGATATGTTTGAATACGATGTACATATTACGAAAGACGGACATCTTATAGCGAGTCACGATCCAACCGTCGACCGTATTACAACTGGCACAGGCTATATTAATGAGATGACTCTCGAAGACATAAAATCTTTAGATGCTGGAGCAAAATTTATTGATTCTGATGGCAACCATCCTTATCAAGGACAAACTGTCCAATTAGCAACAGTTGAAGAAATTTTCTTACTCTTCCCGCGCAAAAAAGCTGTTATAGAATTAAAAGATACGAATAATCCCGCTCTTTATGAAGAAATGATTCAAGAAATGTGGCGATTAATCCAACAATATCATATGGAAGATAAAGTGATTGTCGCAAGCTTTGATCATAAGATTAATCAGCGATTCAAAGAGATATCAGAAGGTCGCGTTGCGATTGGTGCGGGTGAAAGCGAAGCAACTTCTTACTTAACGAAGATGATGCTTAAGCTCAATGGCATTGCGCATACGGATGCTGAAGCTTTCCAACTACCTCTTGAACAGCATGGCTTAGACCTTACTCAAAAGAATATCATTGAAGGTTCTCGTAAACGTGGTATCGCTGTCTATTATTGGACGATTAATGATGAAGCAACCATGCGTGAGTTGATCCGTAAAGATGTGGATGGGATTATGACAGATAATCCGGAGATGTTGGGGAGAGTTTTGGATGAGTTATAAGATCCACATAATCGGGTCTATCGGAAGCGGAAAAACGACTCTTGCTAAAATGATTTCAGAGCAGTTAAATGTTCCCCACTTTGAATTGGATAATGTTGTTTGGATACGACTCGCTTCTGGCGATAAAAAGCGAACTGATTATGATAGAGATTTGTATTTACAGGAAATCGTAAATACTCAATCTTGGATTATAGAAGGTGTTCATCATAAATGGATTTCTAAATCACTTGAAGAGGCTGATCAAATTATATTTCTAGACATAAGCTTACTAAAAAGAAGATGGCGAATTATCCATCGCTTTATCAAACAAAAATTTGGTGTTGAAAAAGCCAATTATAAACCTTCATTGAAAATTCTAAAATTTTTGTATAATTATAACACAGTATTTGAGCATAAAAGTAAGCCAGAAATTTTATCTGTACTTTCTGACTATAAAAACAAAGTGGTCTTTATTAAAAATGATCAAGATATAAAACATTATTTGAACCATTTAACTTAAGCCTTACAAAGAATAAATATTTTTCTACTAAACGACACTGTTTGATGAAACTCTCATCTTTCTGAGTCATTCTCGAACTTTTCTCAATAAAAAAATACCTCACTCCCACAAGCCACCACAGCTAGGGGAATGAGGTATCGCACAAATAGCCACTTGGGCTATTTGATATAATTAATTATAACACGAATAGATATAATCTCCAAAAATTTCTATCCACTAAATAGTTATCTAGACTACAAGAAACAAACCGTCGAGCAAACCACATTTATCAGGTTTGCTCGACGGTTTTCATTAACTCTTAAGAGCTAATACAATTCAGTTTAATTTATAACCGCTTCAATCATAGCCAATTCTTCTTTGCTAAAGTCTAAATTATCTAATGCTTTCACGTTACTTTGTAACTGGCTCAAACGGCTTGCGCCTACTAGAACACTCGTAATGATAACATCACGTAAAATCCAGGCTATCGTCATCTCTGCTAGACTTTGACCACGTTGCGATGCAATATCATTCAGTTTTCTCACTTTATCAATCATTGAAGCAACATTCTCTTCAGATAGGAACGGACTGTCACTTCGATGTGCACGAGAATCTTCTGGCACGCCATTTAAGTAACGATTTGTTAATAAGTCTTGAGATAAAGGACTGAAAGCAATCGCGCCTAATTCTTCTTCAACTAACACATCTTTTAAGCCATCTTCAACCCAACGATTAAACATACTGTAACTGGGTTGATGGATAACAAAAGGTGTACCTTGCGCTTTTAGAATATGAGTCATTTTCTTCGTATCTTCTGCAGAATAGTTCGAAATACCCACATACAAAGCTTTTCCTTGTCGCACAAGTAAGTCCAATGCATGTGCTGTTTCTGTTAACGGCGTGTCACTGTCTGGACGGTGATGATAGAAGATATCTACATAATCTAACTCAAGCCGTTTTAAACTTTGATCACAACTTGCAATGATGTTTTTCTTAGAACCCCACTCATCATAAGGTCCCGGCCACATATAGTAACCAGCTTTCGATGAGATAATTAATTCATCACGATATGATTTTAAATCCTCTTTTAATATACGTCCAAAATTAATCTCAGCACTACCCGCTGGTGGACCGTAATTGTTTGCTAAATCAAAATGCGTAATTCCCATATCAAAGGCCCCATGAATAATTTCACGTTGATTGCTTAAAGAATCTACATCTCCAAAGTTATGCCATAAACCAAGCGAAATTGCTGGTAATTTTAAGCCACTATTACCAACACGGTTATAAATCATTTTCTCGTATCGTTGTTCATTTGCAATATACATTGAATCTTCCTCTCAATATAAAATATTCTTCTCTCAGGAAAAATATTTTCACTTACTACTCTAAATTGATAGCGAATTTGTTGTAACCGCTTTTATTATTTTATCTTATAATTAGAATAATGACAAAATTAACTTACTGAAAACACTATTACTTATTAAAAAACTTGATCCCAAAAAATTAATCTTATTATGTGGTGTCTCAGTAGCAGAAATCTGATTTTTCAATGTGTCATCAACATTTCCAACTTTATATTTTACCAATTAATTAAGAAAAAAGAAAAAAAGATGAATCGCCTCAACAAGCGACTCATCTTTTAATCATTAATCTATTATTTCAGAAAATTATTTAGCTACTTTAGAATCTAATCCTTCAGCTTTTAAGTATTCACTGAATGGTACTAAATCTTCTGCTTCATATTTCTCTTTATAAGCTTTAATTTCTTCTGCACTGTAAATTGAAGCATCTAATTTCAATGTTTCCACTGGAATTGGACGATCTTTAGTAATCTTCGCGTCAATTACAACAGTATTACCTTCTTTGTATGCTTTAACAGCATCAGCCATTACTTGATCCATATCTTCGATACGGCTTACTGTGAAACCAACTGCACCTTGTGCATCCGCAATTTTAGCGTAGTCCACATCTGTAAACTCAGTACCAAACGTGTTCGTGTTCGTATCTTCATATTTGTTTTGATGAAGCCGTACTCAGTATTCGTGAATACTACGTTGATTACTGGCATGTTGTAGCTTACGTTAGTAACAACATCTGGATAATTCATAGAATACGCGCCGTCTCCCATTAAGTTCCAAGCTTGACGATCAGGATAAACATTCTTAGCCGCAATCCCACCAGGTATTGCGATACCCATTGATGCGAATAATGGAGATGTTCTCCACATGTTCTTAGGTGTCATGTGTAAGTGACGAATAGATGTTTGAGTTGAGTTACCAACATCGATTGAGTAGATAGCATCTTCGTCAGCGTGTTTGTTAATAGCATTGTACACTTGATAAAGTTGTAGAGCACCAGATTCTTTTTGCTCTAACTTGTTCATGTATTCACGCCAGTTTTCAATGTTCTTAAGGTTAGCGTTCCACCATGCTGATTCTTCAACAGCTGTTACTTTTTCTAATAATGAGTGAACTGCTTCACCAGCATCACCAAGAATTGCAACATCTGCATCGTGGCGTTTACCAAGCATCACTGGGTTGTTGTCAATTTGGATGAAGTTTTTAATGTTTGAGAAAGTACCTTCTATTTCAGCAAATGGGAAGTTCGAACCAACGAATAATACTGTATCTGCTTCTTTAACAGCTTCGTTAGCTGGTTTCCAACCTACACGGTAAGTAGAACCAGTTAAACCTTCAAAGTCCCATTCGAATGTTTCGAAGTTTTTACCTGTAGTAATAACTGGTGCTTTAAGTTTACGAGATAGTTCTTGAACTGCTGGACCATGTCCCATAGTTCCGATACCTGCATAAATTACAGTACGATCTGAGTTGTTTAATAATTCAACAGCAGCATCGATGTCTGCTTCATTAATTGCAGATGAAACGTAATCACGGTAGCTATGACCAGTTGAATAGAATGCATCGTTATCAATTTCGTGGAAACCAAAGTCACCAGGTACTTCTAGTACAGCAACTCCACGTTTAGCGATAGCAGTACGAATAGCTTCGTCAACTAATTTTGGTAATTGTTCAGCATATGCAACACGGCGGTTATATACTGCAATGTCTGCGAACATTGGAATTTGGTTTAGTTCTTGGAAAGCATCCATGTTTAATTCTTTTAATGGACGAGATCCTAAGATAGCTAATACTGGCGTATTATCCATAGCTGCATCGTAAAGTCCATTGATTAAATGAGACGCACCTGGTCCACCTGATCCAACACACACACCTAATTTACCACCGAATTTTGATTGCATAACGGCAGCCATTGCCCCTACTTCTTCGTGTTTTACTTGAATAAATTTAATGTCTGTATCTTCTTGCTCACCTAAAGCTTCCATTAATGGAGCCAAAGTTCCTGAAGGAATACCATAAATTGTATCGATATCCCATCCTGCCATAACTTTTAGTGCAGCTGTACTAATTTTAGTTTTTCCGTCTGTCATTCTAATAATCTCCCTACATAAATTTTTCTAAAAATAACTCATGTATGATATTATCACTTTAAATTTTAAATACAAGAGAAACTTGACATTTAAGCCTTTATGAATTTTTTTTATAAGTTATTAATAAAAAAGCTCCTTACAAACCTAGGTATTTTGACTTCTCTTTTATCAAAAAACAAGTGTTTTCTCCTGTTTCATTTGGTCCATTAATCTGTACTACTTTATTGTCTAGACAAGATTCCATCAATTATGTTTAGCATTTTATATTTGTCAATTAATTGGAATATTGACCTCTTGTCTATAAATTGATAGATATTTAATTCGGTTTATGCTCATCATGATTGATACCGCTCCATACAAAAAAAGCTACGAACCTTTAGATTAAAAGGCTCGTAGCTTTTTTGACTTGTTACTAGTAGTGGGGTTTAAATTTTATTTTACTCCCACTCAATTGTCGAAGGTGGTTTACCCGTTACATCATACACTACACGGTTAACATGAGGAATTTCGTTAACAATACGCTTACTAATCTCATGTAAAATATCCCACGGAATTCTTGCGAACTCACTTGTCATACCATCAATAGAAGTTACAGCTCGAATTCCAACCATGTGGTCATACGTACGGGTATCTCCCATAACTCCAACACTTTTAACGTTTGGTAATGTCGTAAAGTATTGCCAAATATCGCGGTCTAAACCGTGTTTAGCAATTTCTTCACGTAGAATTGCATCTGATTCGCGGACGATTTCTACTTTTTCTTCAGTGATTTCACCTAAGACACGGATACCAAGTCCTGGTCCTGGGAATGGCTGACGCCAAACAATTGAATCTGGCATACCTAAAGCAGTACCTAAAGCACGTACTTCATCTTTGAATAATGTATTCAAAGGTTCGATTAATTCGAATTGCATGTCTTCAGGTAATCCACCCACGTTGTGGTGAGATTTAATCGTTTGAGCAGTTTTAGTACCAGATTCAATAATATCTGTATAAAGCGTACCTTGAGCTAAGAAGTCGATACCTTCTAATTTAGTCGCTTCATCATCAAAGACATAAATAAATTCGTTTCCGATAATTTTACGTTTTTCTTCTGGATCACTTACGCCTGCTAACTTTGTGAAGAAGCGGTCTTTAGCATCAATGCGTATGATATTTAATCCGAATTCTTCTAAGGCAGCCATAACGTGATCTCCTTCATTTTTACGAAGCAAACCATGGTCAACAAAGATACACACTAATTGCTCGCCAATTGCTTTTTGAAGAAGAACTCCTACAACACTTGAGTCTACTCCTCCTGATAAAGCTAATAGCACTTTGCGGTCTCCTACAAGCTCTCGTACTTTAGCAATTTCAATGTCGATAAAGTTCTCCATTGACCATTCGCCGGATACATTACAAATATTGAAGATAAAGTTACGTAGCATATCATTTCCACGTTCACTTGCTCGAACTTCTGGGTGAAACTGAACACCATAGATTTGTCGTTCCGTATTCTCAAACGCAGCAATCGGTGTGCTTTCATTACTTGCAGTAATAGTGAATCCTTCTGGTGCTCTAGTAATTAAGTCTGAATGACTCATTAAGACATTCTCAGTTTTTGATAAATCTTCAAATATCCCTGACTCTGTGTTGCTAATATGAATTGGCATTTGGCCATATTCACGTTTATTTGAGCTTTGCACTTCACCACCAAAGAACTTCGTTGTTAATTGCATTCCATAACAAATTCCAAATATTGGAAGATCTAAGTCATAGATCGCGGGATCAATGTCAAAAGAACCTGGTGCATACACACTATGTGGCCCACCTGACAAGATAATTCCTTTTACCCCATCCATAGCTTTAATTTCTTCAGCTGTTGTGTCATTTGGTAATAATTCACTGAACACTCCAAATTCACGGATACGTCTTGTAATTAATTGGTTGTATTGACTTCCAAAGTCTAATACGACGATTTTTTCAATATCTAATAAATTTGTTTCCATGCTATTCTCCTTTTTAATCAATATTTACGTACGTAAACATTGTCAATCGAATGATTAATCCCTTTATGTAAGATAACATCAGCACGGCCTCGTGTAGGCTGTATATGCTGTACTAAGTTCGTTAAGTTAATTGTATACCAGATTTCATTTCCATAATCTTCCACTTTTTCTTGTGGCCATTTTGAGATTTCATAGAAGTAGTTTGTCGGATCATCTTTAGCTGATTCCATATGCATTATGAATCGATCCATGAACCATTTCTTTATATGAAGTGGATCGGCATCAATATAAATTGAAAAATCAAAAAACTCATTCATATATGTTTGTTGGTTCTCTGGTAATTGGAATGCATTAATCCCTTCAACAATTAAGATATCCGGCTCTTTCATCACTTGCATCTCTCCGGGAACTATATCATAAATTTCATGCGAATAAGTTGGGTACTCAACTTTATCCTTCCCAACTTTAACCTTACTCATAAAATCAACTAAACTAGGCATATCATAACTTTCTGGGAATCCCTTACGCTTCATTATACCACGTCGTTCTAATTCTGCATTGGGATATAGAAAACCATCAGTTGTAACTAAACCAATTCGCTTATCTGGGTAATACTTTTCAAGTAAGCGTTGAAGTACTCTTGCTGATGTACTCTTGCCAACTGCTACACTTCCAGATACACCTATCATAAAGGTATTCGTTTCAAACGAACTTTTCTGTCCAATGATATTAAAGAACTTATCACGTTCTTCACCGTAGTTTTTTTTGTTGTTATGCATTACATCAATATAATGGACTAATGGTACATAAATCTCTTTCACATCATCTTGAGATAATCGATCATTAAGTGAAACAAGTTCTTCCAATCCTACAATTGGTTTTAACGTTCCTTCAAATCGATTAAAATGTTCCCATTCTTCTCTTGAATATTGTGTAAATAATTCGGTAGACAATTAACCACTCCTCAGACTTTACTTTAATTATAAGTATTTTAGCACTCTCGAGGAGTACTTTAAAGACTAGAAAGAAAACATTTTCATTAATGTTTCTAATCAAGCCTATATCCCTGTCTTATCTCGGCCAAAACAGAGATAAGTAAAGTGTCAGAGCGATTCTTTGCAAATACTAAAGAATATTATATAATTATGTTATCAATACGTTTGAATATCATTGTGTATTAATTTTAGAATCTTACCACGGCTTAAAGCAATACACAATAAAATAGCGTTAAAAAACCATGTTTTTCCATTTAATGTTCGGGTTTTATAGATAATTGATTTCTTTTGATTTTAATACTTACTTTTTAAAGAATTAAGTTCTAAACACATTGGATTTCCACTATATATCGTATCATTTCTTCTGGATACGGTTACTTAAGGTTGTATTCTAACAGTATTTATGTAAAATAATAAAGAGATGTAAACACACATATTTATTCATATTATATGGAAATTGATTGGAGGTAAAAAATGGATATTTCGAAGCAGTATAACCAACAATCTGGATTAATTACTTCAGATGATTTACAACAAATCGGGATTGGTACAGCACACAGTAAAATTATCTTAATGGGAGAGCATGCGGTTGTCTATGACTATCCTGCTATAGCCTTGCCTTTTAACTCTGCGAATGTAACAGTTACCATTACACCTTCTCAATCAGACCAATCTTTTATTCATAGTTCATATTATGATGGCGTTTTAGACGACGCTCCTATTACTTTGGATAATCTAAAGCAAGCAATTCTAGTCACTTTGAATAGCTTAAAGCTTACTTCTACTCCGATGGACATCACAATAGATAGTTCTATTCCATCAGGTCGTGGAATGGGTTCATCTGCTGCTGTGAGTGTAGCTCTTGTTCGTGCTTTAGCAAACTTTTACAAACACTCGATCTCAGATTATCAACTTAACTTTATCGTAAACCAAGCTGAAGTGATTGCACATGAATCGACAAGTGGACTAGATACACTTCTAGCAAGCACGAACTCTCCAGTGATTTACCGAAAAAGTAAAGCTGCCAAACCTATTCGACTTAACCTAGATGCCTACTTAATCGTTGCTGATAGTGACATGCCAGGACAGACAAAAACAGCTGTGAGTAAAGTAAGACAATTAAAAGAAGCACGCCCAGAATTCATACGCTCAGCAATGCGTGCAATTGGTGGTTTCGTCCAACAATCTGTTGAAGCCATTCAAGAAAAAAACATCAATGAATTAGGTCGCTTAATGACTTATAATCATTATTACTTAAACCAATTAGAAATTTCAAATTCCCACATCGACCGCATTGTGAATGCCGCTTGGTTAGCTGGTGCTTTAGGCGCTAAATTAACTGGTGGTGGATTAGGTGGGTGTGTTATTGCCCTAGCACAAACCAAAGCAGAAGCATTACTTATTCGACAAGCAATGAGTGAGGCTGGCGCTACAAAAACATGGGAATTAGATTTAAAAACAATATAGAGTGAGGTTTATAATGCAAACTGAAAAAATGGATACAACAACGTATCGTGCTTATACCAACATTGCTTTAATTAAGTATTGGGGAAAACGAAATAAAGAGTTGTTTCTACCAGTGACTAGCAGTCTTTCATTGACATTAGGAGAGTTTTACACAGATACAACCTTGGAATGGAATCGCGATTCCATTCATGATACTTTTACCTTAGATGGTCAAATACAAGATGCAAACGCGATAGATAAAGTATCGCGTTTTATTAATATGTTTAGAGATTTATCTGGTATTCAACGCCCAGTACATGTTAAGAGTATCAATCACGTGCCCACAGCAGCAGGACTTGCTTCTTCAGCTTCAGCTTTTGCAGCTTTGGCTAGTTCATGTAATGATTTATTTGGGACACAACTCTCAGATAAAGAGTTGTCAACTTATGCTCGTCGTGGTTCTGGAAGTGCTACTCGAAGTCTATTCGGTGGTTTTACAATGTGGCATGAAGGTATTGGCAATGATTCTGATTCGAGCTACGCCGAGATGATTGATTCTGCAGATTGGGATATCGGAATGGTTGTTGTAATGATAAACAAACAACAAAAGAAAATAAGTAGCCGTGTTGGGATGGAACATACAATTGAAACTTCACCGTTCTACAAACTTTGGCCAGAAACAGTTGCTGAGGATTTAAACGCAATAATTCCAGCAATCAAAGAACAAGATATTAAAACAATCGGTCAAATTGCTGAACATAATGCAATGAAGATGCATGCAACTATTATTGCTGCAAATCCAAGTATGACTTATTGGGAGCCAGAGTCTTTGACCGCTATGAATACTGTTCGAGAACTTCGTGAAGCAGGAATTGATTGTTACTTTACAATGGATGCGGGACCTAATGTTAAAGTCATTTGTCGTTTGAGCCAGGCGGATCAAATTAAAGAAGCTTTTGAAAAACACTTTTCAAGTGACCGCCTAGTGATTACAGGACCAGGTAAATCCCCTCACAAGATTAATTAGGAGTGATGACATTGTCAAAACAATTAACTATTCAGTCACTTTTTAAAAAAACAACAAATAATGAGATTAGTTCCGTAAAGGTTCCGGGAAAACTTTTCATTACGGGAGAATATGCTATTCTCTTTCCAAAACAACCTGCTATTATTATTGCCGTTGACCAGTTTTTAACTGCAAATGTCACGCCAAGTCAACAAACCAAAGCAGGTGTAATAACAACTGATCTATCTGAATTAACACCACTTGAGTATGTAAGGATAGATGGTCAGTTTCATGTTGATTCAAATGTATCTTCTAGTTGGCATTACGCTATAAACGCTGTGAATGTCGCTGAAGCTCTATTACATAGCTTAGACATACCTATTTCAAATTATAATATTCATTTTAATTCAGATTTAGTTAATAAAGATGGTTTAAAATTCGGTTTAGGTTCAAGCGGTGCTATTGTCGTTGCGACTATCAAAGGTTTATTGAATTTTCATGGCGTTAATGCTCTTGATAACGAAACAATCTTTAAATTAGCTGCAATCGCCTTAACATTATCAAAATCTAATGGTAGTCTGGCAGATATTGCTACAATCACAACAGGCGGATGGGTCTATTACCAATCCTTTGATCGTCAGTGGCTAAAGAATCAAGTTGAAGCAGGTACTCCAGTAGATATAATTCTTTTAACAGATTGGCCTGATTTAATTATCGAATCACTTAATGTACCAGATGATCTAGCGTTATTAATTGGTTGGACTCAATCTCCTGCATCTACTGATAATTTAGTCGGTCAATTATTAGAAAGATATACAAAACATGACGAGGCTTTCAACCTGTTCTTAAAGAATGCTGCTACTTCTGTTGAGCGAATGAGGTTTGCTTTTAATGAGAATAATCTAGCGACAATTCAAACAGAAATCCGAACGTATCGTCAACTTTTAATTGACTTAGCTAAAGCCTATCAACTTAACATCGAAACGACTAAACTGACTCAATTTATTGAATCGGCTCTTCCATACACTTTCTCTGCTAAGTCTTCTGGTGCAGGTGGTGGTGACTGTGGTATTGCAATAGGCCATAAAGATGCCTCAACTGAGGCTTTAATCAAAGAGTGGGAACTGGAGGACATTGTAGCTTTACCGCTTCAAGTGACACCGCCCTTCTCTATTGAAACAACTTAATATCGGAGGCAATTATGACAAAAGATATTCAACCTTCACTTGCTCAACAACGTAAAGATGATCATGTGAACTTAGCGTTAGAACAACAAAACAAATTAAATACATCGCCGTTCGATGATATTCGCTTTATGCATCATTCATTCAGTGATGTAAAATTTGATGATATCGATATTTCAACTAACTGGGCGAATACAACTCATCGCTTACCTTTCTATATTAATGGTATGACTGGCGGCTCAAAATATACTCGACAGTTCAATGATTCACTGTCAAAACTTGCACATGAAACTGGGCTAGCGATGGCTTCAGGTTCAGTCAGTGTTGCTTTAAAAGAACCTGAAGTCAGAGACTCATTCACGATTATTCGTAAAAACAACCCAAATGGCTTTGTTATGGCAAACTTAGGCGCGCATCATGACTTAGAAAATGCCAAGCGTGCTGTTGATTTACTTCAAGCGAATGCTTTACAAATTCATTTAAATACACCGCAAGAAGTCGTTATGCCTGAAGGTGACCGTGACTTTTCAATGTGGAAAGATAACATTCATCACATCGTTAAAGATTTAGGTGTGCCAGTCATTGTTAAAGAAGTTGGCTTTGGTATGAGCAAAGAAACAATCGAAGAATTAATATCGCTTGGTGTGAAAAATGTCGATGTAAGTGGTCGAGGCGGAACTAACTTCGTCAATATCGAGAACGATCGACGAGACACAATCGATTACAGTTTACTTGGAGAATGGGGACAAACAACACCGGAGTCCTTATTAGAATCGCTATCATTACAAAAAGAAGTGAACATTCTCGCAAGTGGCGGCGTTCGAACTTATTACGATATAGTTAAAGCAATCGCACTCGGAGCAAAAGCAACTGGTTTATCAGGTAAGTTACTCTCAACTGTTCATCAGGAAGGTGTGGAAGCTGCAACTCAGGTTGTTCTAGACTGGGAAAAAGCAATCAAACACATGCTTCTATTACTTAACTGTCGTAACCTTGAAGAATTACAACAAACTCAACTATTACTTCGTGGTCCACTGCGTGACTATGCAGATTTACGTGAGATTGATTATAAATATTTAGCCAAGCGCTAAGCAAAAATTCCCACCTACTCTACTTTGAGTAAGTGGGAATTTTTGTTTAGATTATAGTATTGTTCAAACTTGTTTCATACGTTTTTTGATGTATTATATATTACTTTTTTGTTAAGCGTGATTAATCGTATCTACAATCAGTTGAATAGGGTCACTATGATCACTAATGGTAAAGGCATTGTTCAATTTTTCTTTGACCTCATCAATATTCTCAGTGTTTGAGTGCACGACTACAACTGGATCACCTTTTTTCACTTTATCGCCAACCTTTACTTTCAATACTACACCGACAGCTGGATCGATATCGTCTGTATACTTCTCGCGACCAGCTCCAAGGATACTACATGCAATCCCTACCTCATGAGCAATCCACTCACTAATTACACCGTCTCGTTCTGCAACAATGGGAATTTGATATTTAGCTTGAGGGAGTAATTCTGGGTTATCAACGACAGCTGGATTACCACCTTGATGTTCAATGAAATGACGCAATGTTTCTAAAGCTTCACCATTATTAATTTTTTCTTGTAATAACGTTTTTCCTTCTTCTAATGTATCAACTTTATTAGCTGCCATTAACATTTGACTACCAAGTACGAGACATAACTCTGTTAAGTCAGTTGGTCCTTCGCCTCTTAAAGTATCAATGGCTTCTTGAACTTCTAAAGCGTTCCCAACCGCAAAGCCAAGTGGCTGGCTCATATCTGAGATAACAGCCAAAGTCTTACGGTTTACTTGTTCACCAATTTGAACCATTGTTTCAGCTAGTTGACAGGCTTGCTCAACTGTCTTCATGAAAGCACCGTCCCCGACTTTAACGTCAAGAACAATAGCATCAGCACCTGATGCTATCTTTTTACTCATAATTGAACTCGCAATTAATGGAATCGATTGAACCGTACTTGTTACATCGCGTAAGCCGTACATTTTCTTATCAGCTGGCGCTAAATTACCTGTTTGACCAACAACTGCTACCTTGTTCTTATTAACAAGCTCGATAAATTTCTCAATAGGCACTTCAATTTCAAAGCCATCAATTGCTTCGAATTTATCCAATGTACCACCAGTGTGGCCTAACCCACGCCCACTCATCTTAGCAACTGGAACACCAGCGCTCGCTACTAATGGTGCGAGTACGATGGTCGTTGTATCTCCAACACCACCCGTTGAATGTTTATCTACTTTGACACCTTCAATATCAGATAAGTCGATTTGGTCGCCACTCTCAACCATAGCCATAGTCAAATGACTCGCTTCTTCTTCATTCATTCCTTTGAAGTAAATTGCCATCATCCATGCACTCACTTGGTAATCTGGGATAGATGAATCAGTAAATCCTTCAACAATAAAACGAATCTCTTCTTCGGTTAAAGCTTTACCCATTTGTTTTTTTTCAATGATATCTACTACTCTCATAACTTGTCTCCTCTTCTGACACTATTTAATTTCGTTTAATTTCTTGAACATTTCCTTCAGCGTCACCTGATAAGATTGTATCAGGGTAATTTAAGAATAAACCATGTTCAACAACACCAACCATATTACTTAACTCAAAGGCAAGTTGATGCGGATTTTGAATCTCATCTAAGTGTAAATCTATTATATAATTTCCTGAATCTGTGATAAATAGCGTATCTTCACCTGATTTTCTAAATGTTGGATTCATACCTGCTTGGTCAAACGTACGGAATAACTTCCAACTACCGAATTGGACAATCTCTATTGGAAGTGGGAATTTTCCTAACGCGTCCACTAACTTATCTTCAGTGACAATCCAGATAATACGACGGCTATTTTGCGCAACAATCTTCTCGTATAATAAAGCCCCTCCGCCACCTTTAATTCCATTAAAATCTTGTGTGGTTTCATCCGCACCATCAACAAGTAAATCAATAAAGTTAACGTCGTCAAGCGAACGGCTAGGAATGCCTAAAGACTTCATCTGCGTCAACGTACGACGTGATGTCGCTACGCCAACAACATGATTCAGTTCGCCAGCTTGTATTCTTTTTCCAACTTCATCTATAAAATAATAGGCAGTTGATCCAGTTCCAAAGCCAACTACCATCCCATCTTCGACATAATCTGCCGCTTTTCGACCTACAGCTTCTTTACCTAAAGACATATTGTCATCCACCTTATCCTCTGTCATATTTGGGCTCTGCTTCGCTTTGGTAGCCCTACCAAGTAAATTATAGCATATTCATTAATACTTGTTACCTTAGATATCGTATAAATTATCTAATTTTGTTATAATGAATATATTGTTTAAATTAATAGAACAGCTTCTAGGAGGATTCGATGAAACAAGTAGTTAAAATTAAATGTCCTGTCTGTCAAACACCTGCCTCACAAGAGGTTGAAACTCGCGTAAATTCTATTTTGCAACCCAACTTAAAAAAAGATTTATTAAATGGTCAATTGCAATTTTTTGAATGTAGTGACTGTGGTGCACGCCGACAAATTGAAACAGATTTTCTATATCATGATCCAAAGAACAAATTTATGGTCTTTTTGATTCCTAACTTAAGAAAGAAACAAGATCAACTAAGTACCTTATTAGAAAACGTTGCACGAGATGAGAAAGTAAACCTTTCAGATTATGAGTTACGTATTGTTACGCATCATCCAGATTTAGTTGAAAAAATTCAATTATTCGACAATGGTTATAATGACCGTGAAGTCGAGATTGTTAAGTTATTGACTGATGGACTATTTGCTAAAGAAAGACCCAACGAAGAAGTGAAATCACGCTTTTTCTACATGAAAAATAAAGAACCAAAGATTATGTACATTACGGCTAATGAACAACTGTTAGTTGATTTTAGTGATAACTTACATACCTTTGCTAAAGATAAATACAAAAAAGTTGTATCTACATCTGAAAAAGGTCAATTCCATTTAATTAATGCGGAATGGGCAGCACATGCATTGAGCGGTAATTAACACAAATAGAAAACCGTCTAAGTATCTACGCAATTTGCGTTGGATTCTTAGACGGTTTTCACTACTTTATAATTACTTGTCATCTCGTTTATGTACTTCCTTTACGATATAGAGTGGACGACGCTTTGTCTCGTTAAAGATTTTTGCGACATACTTACCAACAATTCCTAAACAGAAAAGATGAAGTCCTCCCATACCAACTATTAGAACTGCCAGACTAGGCCATCCTGGTGTGACTACACCTAATATCATTGTCTTCACAATGATATATACCCCATAAATACTTGAAAGGATGAATATAACTAAACCTAGCATACTGGCAAAGGTTAATGGTGCATCTGAAAAACTAATAAAACCATCAAAAGCATAATTGATGAGTTGAAGAAACGACCAAGATGAATCTCCAGCACTTCGTTCTACATTATAGTAATCTAGATACTTCACTTTATAACCGACCCAGCTAAAGATTCCTTTAGAGAAACGGTTACGCTCTGGTAAGCTTAAGACCGCTTCTACCACTTCTCGTTTCATTAAGCGGTAATCCCGTACACCTTCTTCTAACTTTACATCAGAGATAAGATTATTTAACTTATAGTACATATTCGCAAAGAACGATCTGACTGGTGGTTCACCATCTCGATTCACCCTTTTCGTTCCAACTACATCATAATCTTCTTCAGTGATCAAGCGGTGCATCTCTAAAAGCATCTCAGGTGGATCTTGTAAATCAGCATCCATTAATGCTACCCATTCTCCTTGAGCATGCTCTAATCCAGCAATAATACCTGCTTCTTTTCCAAAGTTTCTTGAGAAAGATATATAACTCACACGATCAGGATATTTAATAGCGAGTTGCTTAATAACTTCAAGTGTTTTATCTCGAGACCCATCA
Organism: Aerococcaceae bacterium DSM 111021; assembly: GCA_020112395.1. Lineage (NCBI taxonomy): Bacteria > Bacillati > Bacillota > Bacilli > Lactobacillales > Aerococcaceae > Aerococcaceae bacterium DSM 111021. The sequence goes on from JACCEK010000001.1 coordinate 895,124, forward strand.
TTGACGAATAGCGTTTCAATAAAAACCGATGGTAATTTCTTTTGTGTTTCTAAAATCGCGTTCATAAATATTTCAAGTGTCTCTTCTTCGTTATAAGAAGGTACTACGATTGTCATAATATTATTTGTCATAGTGATTAGCCTCCTCTACTACAATTTCTTTAGTCTCAACTGAATAAATTGGTTGTTCTTCACTGGATTCATCCAATAAAATTTTACGTGATACAAAATTAAACACCATCACAAAACCTGTAACGAATATTTTTGATATCATGACCGCCAAGCCAAACCATTCCACAAAAACAACCATGAGTAATTGCGTTAGAATTAAACCGATGATACTTAATACTAAAAATATCGTGAACTCTTTACCACGTTGACTTTTATCGTACTTACTAACAAAAATATATCGCATACTTGCCCAGTAATTAAACATAGTGGCAACGATGAATGCGATAGCCGTCCCTATTAAGTAATTTATACCAAGTATTTCATAGATAATATACAATACTACAAAATCTATCAGCGTCGAAATCCCACCGACAACAGCAAAATTAAAGAACTGCTGTAATAATCGTTTCATTCATTATCCTTCTTTCCATACTTTAATATTATTTAATGCGTTAATATTCAGAAGTATAATTTTCCTAAGCCTCTTCTATTAAGCGGAAAACTCGCTACTTTAGAGGGTTTTCTATTGTAAAAAGAACTTAGACAAAATAACTACCCCTTATAGTAACGGATTTCCACTAAATATAAAAGCATTACGTTACTTTCTATAGGAACATAATTTGAGATTATACACAATTTAAATAAAGAGGTTCGTTTCCGAACCTCTTTTTATGCTTTAGTCGCGATATTTTTATGAATAATCGCATTCTTTTTCATTTTTATAATGCCTTAACTTCAACCGTACATATGGGTTTGGATTCTGGTAAATCCTTACTGCTATCTATTTCAAAAGCTATAATCCATTCCCCTTCAGGAATCAATCCATGTTTGGCATCACTACTTGTATTGAGTTCTTTTTCATGGATTTTTATTAAGCGTTCTTCATGCATTTGCGTTGTTTCTGCTCTTAAATTATAACAACTATCGTAAACTAATACGAGATTAATATAATCATAAGTCATATTAATTGAAAGTAAGACCCCTTCCAAGTTGTCTGGTACAACAAACCGCTCAATGATAAAGGATGAAGATTTGGTATAATCCCTCCTTGTTATATCAATATTAATTTTATCTAGTAATACCATAATTTCATCCCCCTTTTATGATATCTCTATCATAACAAGTGAATATAAATTTAATGCTAGTTTCTTGTAAATTTTATGTAAATATTGGTCTATTAGATTACAATCATATTAAAACGTAGAAAAGTGGCTTTTAATAAACAATTGAGGACTCATACTCACGTTTATAAAAAACCACTTTATAAAATAATTATCTATTAATCTCTTGGTTCAATCTTTACTTCCAAAAATAAATCATTGTACTCAATTAACTTCTCTTGGCCTAGTCCTCGATATACTTCAAGTTTATCAATTGTTTCTTCACTTGGATAGAACGCCTCGTCAGAAGTTACTTCTGGATCCATAAGTGCTATTGCGGATTCGTTAGGAGTTGAATACCCAACGTAATCTGCATTTTGGGCTGCAACTTCAGGTCTCAGTAAGAAGTCAATTAGTGCATGAGCCCCTTCAATATTTTGAGCATTATGGGGAATAACAATATTATCAAACCATAAGTTTGATCCTTCTTCTGGCAGTATATAAGCTAATTCTGGATTCTCCCAGATCGCCATCGATGCTTCTCCAGAGAATGTTACTCCGATTGTCGCTTCTTCGTTACCTAGATGCATCTTCATCTCATCTGCAACTAAAGCCAGAATATTAGGCATCAATGTCTTCATCTTATCTGTCGCTTCTCTTAGTCTAGCGCTATCCGTTTCATTCAGTGAATAGCCTAGCGATTGCAGACCAATACCTAACACTTCTCTCGCTCCATCATAAATCATAATATTATTACGAAACTTAGGATTCCAAAGATCATCCCACTGCTCCACTTCATGTGCTTCTACATAGTTTGTATTGTAGATAATACCTAATGTCCCCCAGAAATAAGGAATTGAAAACCGATTATTCGGATCAAATTCTAAATCTAAAAATCGTGGGTTAATATTTTTTAAGTTAGGTAGTAATGAATGATCAATCTCTTGTAGTAAGTTTCCTTCAATCATTTGTTCAATCATATATTCACTCGGCACAGCAACATCATAGCTAGTTCCACCTTGCTCAATTTTAGTCACCATTGCTTCATTCGAATCAAAGGTTTCGTAAATGACCGAATAACCTGTTTCTTCTTCAAACTGTGTGAGTAACTCAGGGTCTATGTAATCACCCCAATTGTAAAAGACAATTGTATTACCATCTGTCAGACCTAAGCTACTTTCTAATTGATGTCTGAAACCAAACAACACCGCAACAATTAATAATATGCCTATTAACATTGTGATTAATTGTTTCATCGTAGCCCACCTACTTTATTACCGGCTTGCTTTCGTGATTTTCTTTGATCACTCATTTGAATTTGGTAATATCCAAACACTAAACCTAAAGCTAGGACAAACATCAAGGTACTTAGTGCATTAATCTCTAAGCTGATTCCAGTTCGTGCTCTTGAATACACTTCAATGGAGACTGTACTAAAGCCGTTTCCAGTTACAAAGAACGTCACTGCAAAGTCATCTAAAGAGTATGTGAATGCCATGAAAAATCCTGACACTATGCCTCGTACAATACTTGGGATAACAACACGTGATAATATTTGCCAATGTGTTGCCCCTAAATCTTGGGCAGCAGTAATCATATTGGGATTCATCTCATATAACCGCGGTAAAACCATTAAAACTACAATTGGAATACTAAAAGCAACGTGAGCAAGTAATACACTCCAAAAGCCTAGGCGTAACGGTAATAAACTTGAAAATAATATTAAGAAACTCGCACCCATCATAACATCCGGTGTAACCATCAAAACATTATTCATATTTAACAAAGTCTGACGCTGACTATTCAAGCGAGCATAATATATTGCTATGGCACCAAAAGTACCTATTGCAGTTGCAAGTGTTGCTGAAAGTAACGCGATAATAAAGGTATTCATAATAAATGACAATAAGCGCTTATCAGAAAATAAGGTATGGTAATGTTCAAACGTGAAACCAGTAAAGTTTGACATATCTCCTCCGCTATTGAATGAGTATGCAATTAAATAACCGATAGGTAGGTACAATATAATGAAAACTGCGATTATATAAAGGTTTGACCATTTGAATTTACAATTAGTCATTACCTACACCCCCTTGATCATTTCGGCTACGAGTAAGATACATCACTAAAACCATCGATACCATTAGAACAACACCAATTGTTGCTCCCATTCCCCAGTTTTGTGTGACTAAGAAATGTTGCTCTACGGCAGTCCCCAAAGTAATGACTCGGTTCCCACCAATCAAACGCGTTAACATGAATAATGACAGTGACGGGATAAACACTGCTTGTACACCACTTCTCACACCACGCATTGAAAGTGGCATGATCACTCGACGAACGGTAATCCATTCACTTGAACCTAAGTCTGTGCTTGCCTCAATCAATGAATTTGGAATCTCATCAATTGAGTTGAAGATAGGTAAAAGCATAAATGGCAATTCAATATAAGCCGCAACTAATAAAAATGCTGCATTCGTAAATAACATTTGTTGGGAGTCAAAGCCTATATTCATTAAGAATGTATTGATCGGACCTGTTTGGCTTAAAATCCCAATAAACGCATAAATTTTAAGAAGCAGGTTAATCCATGTTGGTAAAATAATTAGTAATAACCATAAATCTTTACGTTTTGTTTTTGATAGGAAATAAGCCATTGGATAGGCAATAATAATTGTCACTAAAGTCACTAAGAACGCATATAAAAAAGAACTCACTGTCATAATTAAATAGTTTCTGTTCGTAAAATAATGAATATAATTACCAAAGGTAAACTGACCCGCGAGGTCAAAAAAAGATTGATATAATAATAAAAGTATCGGTGCGATAACAAATAAAACAATCCACAAGTAATACGGTATTGCTAATAAATGATGTTTTTTCGTATTCATTATCCTACCTCTAGTCTTCATACTGTTCTAGACGCGCATCGAAATCTTCTTCCGATTCATTGAATCGCATAACATGAATATCACTTGGTCCGAATTGAAGTCCAATCCGTGATCCCGTTTCAACTTTTTTAGTCGTATGAATCATCCAACTATTTTGGTCTTCATCAAAAGCAATCACTTCGTTAAACACACCACGGAATAATTGTGTATCAACTCTAGCAACAATTTGACCGTCTTCAGGTGCTGTAATTTCTATATCTTCTGGACGAATAACCACTTCTACAGCTTCGCCACGCGGAATTCCACCGTCTTCACATTCAAATAAGTGACCGACAAATTCAACTCGATAATCCTCAATCATTCGCGCTTCAACAATATTACTCTCACCAATAAAATCAGCAACATAGCGGTTAATCGGTTCATCATATATATCAACTGGCGTTCCTGATTGAACGATTTCTCCGTTATTTAATACATAGATCCAATCAGACATCGCTAGCGCCTCTTCTTGATCATGTGTGACAAATACGAATGTGATTCCTAAACGTCTTTGTAATTCTCGTAATTCATATTGCATCTCTGTTCTTAATTTTAAATCTAATGCCGATAAGGGTTCGTCTAATAAAAGAACGTCGGGTTCATTTATTAAAGCTCTTGCTATTGCTACACGCTGCTTTTGTCCACCTGACAAAGCATCAATGTAGCGCTCATCAAACCCTTCTAACCGCACTAACCGTAACATCTCTGCTACTTTCTTCTTAATCGTTGCTTTGTCGACTTTTTTAACTGATAAGCCAAAAGCGATATTATCAAAGATATTCATATGCGGGAAAAGTGCATAATCTTGAAATACAGTGTTAACCTTCCTTTGATTTGCAGCAACCTTAGTCACTTCGTTACCATCAATCAATACTTGCCCAGATGTAGCTTTCGTAAATCCTGCGATAATTCGCAAAATAGTAGTTTTACCACACCCTGAAGGGCCAAGTAAGGTATAAAACTTACCTTTCTCTAATTCCATATCAATGGACTTTAACACTTGTGTATCATCGAATGATTTTGTTACACCATGCAATTCAACACTATAACCTTGTTTTACCATATGCACATTCTCCTCTGCATAATTTTTTGTCATTATTGACTCCTTTGAAACCGATTTGAAAGAAAATAGTTCTTTCGAGATGAAATTATAGCATATGGTTTCTAAGTAAGACACACTTATTTACACGAAAATTAATCTTTTTAAAAACGTGTATAAAGACTGTAATACCAACGGTTTATGATTGGTGATTATACTATGAGTAAACTTAAACTGAATACATTGAGATAAAGTTTGAGTTGATTAAACTTGAATTCTATCTTGTTCAATAACGTTTAAGTTTGTCTAACTTAAACACAATCGAACAAATTAAAAGCAAGTTGATTTCTAAAATTTCCCAACAAAAAAATGCTAAGCATAATTGCTTAGCATTTTAAATTTACTCTGAAATCATATTTTTATATGTTTCATACCGTTCTTCAAATGATATTACTTCTATAACTTGATTTATTGTCCAAGTGTAGCCAAATGGATCTACGATTTCTGCGTGTTTTGTTCCCATAAACACATCGGGTTCTTGAGTAACTTTAGCACCGTTGTCGATCGCTTTTTTCAGTGTGACTTCCACATCTTCAACTTCCATTTGTAGCCAAATAGAATCTACTTCACCTTGCTTAGGTGGAAAACATTCAAAGGCTGCATTCTCATCGATGAGCCGTAAATCGACATTGCCTACCCTTACATTCGCTTCATTATTTGCAATTGCTTCAGTAAACTCATAAACATCTAAACGAACACCATCAAACACTTTTTCATAAAACGTAAGTGCTTTTGTTGCACTTGAAACGACTAAATTTAAAGTTAATATATTTGCCATCGTTATCCTCCTTGTTTGGTTGAGTAATCACACATTCTTAACAGCCATACTAATTCCCATTCCACCCCCAACACATAATGAGGCTAAGCCGTAATCAGCTCCAGAACGCTTCATTTCGTGAACTAACGTTGTACTGACTCTAGCTCCAGATGCACCAATTGGATGCCCTATTGCTATCGCACCTCCGTTAGGATTCACTTTAGTAGCTAACTCTTCATATGTTAAGTCAGAGTGCTTAACGAGTTCGCGCATTACACCGATAGATTGTGAAGCAAATGCTTCATTTAATTCAATAACATCAAATTCATCTAGTCTAAAATCAATTTTAGTCATTAACTGATTAATTGCTTTAACTGGACCGATTCCCATAATATTTGGGTCAACCCCACTTTGTCCAAAACCTAAAATTTCAACCAGTGGTTTTAGATCATGTTTCGTCACAAAATCTTCTGATACAACGAAGGCAAATGATGCACCGTCATTAATACCTGATGCATTTCCCGCCGTTACCGATCCTTCTTTATCAAAAGCTGGACGCAGTGAGCTAAGCTTATCATATGTCGTTGTGTGATTAATATACTCATCTTCTTCGAAAACAACTTCTTGTCGGCGTTGACGAACTGTAATAGGAATTATCTCGTCTTTAAACTTACCTTCTTTTTGAGCTTTTCTTGCTTTCTCTTGCGAATTCATTGCGAAAGTATCTTGCTCTTCGCGTGTAATATCAAACTTCGCTGCAACATTCTCAGCGGTGATTCCCATATGAATATTTGAAAAAGCATCTGTTAAACCATCTGTTAACATTGTATCTTCTAAAGAAAATGCTCCCATTTTATTACCTTTTCTTACGTTTCCTGATGTTGTAAATTTCGCTTGGCTCATGGATTCAACGCCACCAGCAATGACACAATCCGCATCGCCTAACTTTACGTGATTATATGCTTCATTAATTGCTTTCAAACCACTCCCACACAACATATTAACACCATAAGCAGGCACATCAATAGATATCCCAGCATTAACAGAGATTTGACGAGCTACATTTTGACCATGTCCAGCACTCAAGACATTACCTATAATCACTTCATCCACATTTTCTTTAACTACTGTATGTTCTTCAAGCATTTTTTCAAGTAATTGTGTTCCGATTTCTACCGGTGATAAATCGGATAAAGTACCAAGAAAACTCCCGACTGCTGTTCTATTGATTGATAATATATACACATTTCTATCTTGCATAATAATTAGCCTCCATTGTGTTTATTATTATTTGTAAACGTTACCTTCTATTATATGTCATTTGAAATTATTATTACACTATAGCGTATTTTTTTATAAAAAAACAACCCAACCAATTCTTATTCAGAATGTGTTGGGTTGGATTCGTTTCATTCAATTATTCAGCTTCGTGTCCAATAATACGGACTTCTGTTTCAAGTTTAACTGAATTTAGATTCCAGATTGTCTCTTTAATATACTCAATCATTTCGACGTAATCTGTCGCTGTTGCGCCACCTACGTTAATAATAAATCCAGCATGTTTTCGAGATATCTCTGCGCCACCAATTCGGTGTCCTTGTAAACCAGCATCTTGAATTAACTTTCCTGTAAAGTAACCTACTGGACGTTTAAATACACTTCCACATGATGGGTACTCTAAAGGTTGTTTTGCTTCACGTAATTCAGTCAAATGATCCATCTTTTCTTTAATTGCAACTTGATCTCCAGGTTGAAGCTCAAATGATACACCTAAAATAATATTATCATTTTCTTGAAAAATGCTATAGCGATACGCAAATTCTGCGTCTTCATTCGTATATGTTAAAAATTGCCCGTCGCGATTGATTGCCTCAATCTTCACATTAATATCTGTTATCTCACCTTCATATGCACCAGCATTCATAAATACTGCGCCTCCAACACTACCCGGAATTCCACACGCGAACTCTAGTCCTGTAAGTGAATGGCGATAGGCTGAACGGCTTACTTCAATAATCCCCGCTCCGCTTTCTGCATAAATATAATTACCATCAACTGAGATTGCATTCATATCTGTTAAAATCATGACGATACCGCGTATTCCACCGTCTCTGACGATTAGATTACTTAGGTTACCGAGTATTGTTAACGGGGCATCATATTCGTTTGCCCAGTCAATAATTTGTTTCACTTCTTCTTTTGATGTTGGAAATGCAATAACATCTGATTCGCCGCCAGTTTTAGTATAACTGTAATCTGACAGTGCGTGGTTAAATTTTATATTTAAATTAGGATGAGCTTCTTCTAATAGCTTATAGTCCATAACTCGACCTTTCTTTCATAATCAATACTTACCTATTCTAATTAATTCTATATAAAATGTAAAGTAAATCTATGATGAGAAAGTAAACTATTCTCAATCAATCAATCGTTCCATAGTATAAGTATCATAATAATGGTATTCACTTTTAAGTCGTTTAGATAGTGTTCCGACAATATTAAAGCCAAACTTCTCATATAACTTAATCGCACGTTTGTTTTGTGTGACTACTTCTAAAGTTAAAACTTTAATATCTGCATAACTTGCAAATTGAATCATTTCCTCAGTTAGTATAGAACCGATACCGTATCCCCAGTATTCTTTAATAATACTTACACCAATTTCAGCGACATGACTTTGTCGGTTATTATCTATAACTGCTACTGTGGCCATTCCAACAATCTGATCATCTGATTCAGCCACTAACATGATGTTATTTGTGGATTCATTGTATCTAGTAATCAAATCAATTTGTTGATCCACCTTCATATTGGCACCTTCTGGTCCAACTGACAAGTACGGCGTATCTTTCCCTACATGTCTCAATAAGCCAAGTATTGCCTTAGCATCTATTGGTTCTGCTACTCTAATGATCGTTTCGATTGGCTCGTCCTCTGCTTCATGTACGTATTTGTTGTAATTAACCATACAATCACAATCCTTTCCAGTTCTGAGTCCATTCTTTCATTAATTGTTCGTAGTATTCGTCATTGCCTACTGTTCGCACTTGAATTTTTCGTTCTTCTTGTTCAATCGACAATAGCTCAATTTCTAAATAAGAATCAGGCATATAGTCAATAACGAACTCTGCCCATTCTATTAACGTAATCGTATCATTGTCGATAAAACTTTCCAAGTCAATCGAATCGGCTCCACCTTCTTCAAGTCGATATGCATCAATATGATTAAAAAATCTTCCTTCTTCATCCAGTGGATATTGTTTTACAATGGTATAAGTTGGACTTTTAACCGCTCGTTTGATACCTAAAGCTTTAGCAAACCCTTGAGAAAACGTTGTCTTCCCACTTCCGAGATTCCCCTTCAAGCTAATCACTTTACCTAGTTCAATTATTTGTGCTAAATCTCCCGCCAATTTTTTTGTTTCTTCGGCAGATTGTGTAATATAGTGTGACATTATATATATCTCCTTGTACTTCTTAAAATATTCATTTTTAATTCTAATTATGCCAATTATAAACAAAGTGTGTCAAAACTGCGAATCATTTGACTTTAAGGCTATTTATTGATAATTTATACCTATAACATATTAACGTAAGGAGGCAGTTTTATGAAAAAATTTATCAAATTAATTACTCTACCTACTTTAGCATTGCTACTAGTAGCGTGTCAAAGTACACCTGAAGAGCAACCTGTAGAAAGTGCGCCAGCTGAATCAGTGGAACAAGTATCAACTGAAGATGTATCTGGTGAAGAGCAAACAGAAGGTGCTGAAGAATCTGGTGAAGAACAAGCTTCAGAAGAGACAGATACTGAAGGTACAGACAATGGCGAAGCTACAACTGAAGAAGGGCAATCTGACACTGAAGATACAGAAGAAGCTAGCGAAACAGCTGCTACATTTGCATTCTACGTAGCTGGAGAAGAAGCGCCTATTGCAGAATTCTCAGTGGAAGATGCAGAAGGCTTAAGCGTTTTAGAAGCTTTAGAGTCTAACGAAGATATTACATTCAACTTCAATGAAACAGAAGGTGTCGTTGATGCTATCGAAGGTTACGAAAATGACTATAGTGTTGGTAATACTTGGACTTACGTATACAATGGTGAATATGCACAACTTGGTGTTATTTCTCAAACTTTAGAAGCTGGAGACGAAATTGATTGGTACTTTGGTACAATCGACGAAATCCCAATAAACGTAGTAGTAGAATAATACAATTTAAAAACGTCTGACTAATTTTTTTGTCAGACGTTTTTTTGTATCCATTTTTATTCTTTTAAATTCACTCGCTTAATCCACTCATGATTATTTCTCGAGAGTAATCGATCTGCACTACTAGGCCCAAATGAAGTTGCTTGGTAATTCGGAAATACTGGCTCCGACATATTACTCCATGCTTCTTTAATCGCATCGGTTATACGCCATTGCTCTTGTACTTCAGACCATGAACTGAATAATGTATTATCCCCTTCCAGCGCATCATGTAAAAGGTTCTCATAAGGACTTGGAATGTACTCCTCACTAAAGTTCTTTTCATCTGGCCCTATAAAAGTTGTGATGGGCTGCATATCTGACGATATATCTTTTTGGTTGAGAACTAACGATAGACCTTTACCTGGCTCAATATAAAACGTCATCCGACTTGGTGTGTCTTGCGAGTCGCCATTTCTTTCTTTCAATATAATATCAACCGAAGAAAATTGTTCGACTAATGCTTTTCCGGTACGCACATATACTGGAACGCCTTGCCAACGCTCATTATCAACTGATAATTGTATCGCGATATATGTTTCAGTATGACTATCTTTTGCAACATCTGTCTCATCCCGATAATGTTTATACTCACCTTCTGAATCCGCTGAATATTGCCCTCGTACTACATATTCTTTTACTTCATCTTTTGTAAATGTAGGTATGTTACTTAATGCAGCATGCTTCGCATTATGTATCGCATCTTTTTCAAATTCATTGGGTAAGTCCATAATGATAAAAGACAGAATCTGAAGAATATGATTTTGAAACATATCTAATAGTGCCCCATTCTCATCATAAAAGGCTCCTCTATCACCTACTTCAAGTCGTTCAGGTAAATTAATCTGAATATTTTCAATAAAGTCTTTATTCCACATACCTTCTATAAATGGATTATAAAAACGTGTTGCCATTATATTTTGAACAAAGTCCATTCCAGGGAAATGGTCAATTAAATAGATTTCATCTTCTGAGAATGATTTTTTCAAAATATCATAATATTCTTTTGCTGACTCAAAACTGTATCCAAATGGTTTTTCAACGACGACACGATGCTCACCAGTCAGGCCAGTAATTCCTGAATCTTTTAAATTTACCGTCGTCTCATCATAAATACTTGGAGCAATCGAATAATAATATAGATACCGTTCATCCGTATTGTGTGTTGTTGATACTTCTTTAATTTTGGTCATTAGCTTTTCAAAATCCCCAACTTTTGTATTATCTGCCGGTTGGTAATATATATGGTCTAAAAAAGACTCTTCAAATTTAGTATAATTCCCACCCGCTTCAACTGCTTTTCTAACATGCTCTTTAAATTCATTTTCAGTTAGTTGCGTTCGAGCTGCACCGATGATCGCAAACTCTTGTGTTAGTTGGCCTCTTTGGTACAATTGATGAAATGCCGGATATAATTGTCTTTCAGCTAGATCACCTGTCGCTCCAAACAAGACAATAAGTCCACCTACTTCAACTTTAGACATAGTATCTCTCCTCCGTTTATATTATTTTTCTGTCGCTTCTATATAAAAGTCTATAACAAAATAATCATAATATACAATGATACAACTTAGGTGAGTGGCAAACCAACTTTCATTTGACGCAAATAGCAGTGTTACATTTTTTCAAGCCAAAAAAATGCCAAAGCGAAAAGTCGCCTTGGCATTAAATTCTTTTTTTGAAAGTCTCAATTACATAATTGCTTGGTTGGCAGTAATAATTGATACTTTGTATACGTCTTCTTCGATACAACCACGAGATAAATCAGATACTGGTTTGTTTAAACCTTGTAAGATTGGTCCAACTGCTTGGTAGTTACCTAAACGTTGAGCAATCTTGTATCCGATGTTCCCTGATTGGATTTCTGGGAATACGAAGACGTTTGCTTTACCAGCAACATTTGATTCTGGTGCTTTTTTGTCTGCAACTGCTTCGATATAAGCTGCATCAAATTGTAATTCACCATCAAGAGCTAAGTCAGGTGCTAATTCTTTAGCGATTCTTGTTGCTTCAGCTACTTTATCAACTTCGGGAGACGCTGCTGAACCTTTAGTTGAGAAGCTTAATAAAGCAACTTTAGGATCGATATCGAACATTTTAGCTGTCATTGCACTCTCTACTGCGATTTCAGCTAATGATTGTGCATCTGGGTTAATATTAATTGCACAGTCAGCAAAGATTAAACGGTTACCATCATTGTTAGGTGGCACCATTACGAACGCTCCACTTGTTAATTTAACACCTGGGCGAGTTTTGATGATTTGTAGTGCTGGACGAACTGTATCACCCGTTGAGTATTGTGCTCCACATACTAAACCGTCGGCAAGGTCCATGTATACTAACATCGTTCCGAAGTAAGCATTGTCACGTAGCATTTCACGTGCTTGCTCTTCAGTATTTTTACCTTTACGACGTTCTACAAATGAAGCAACCATTGCATCAAATTCATCATAATTATTAGGATCGATAACAATCATTCCACCGATATTCCAGTTACGTTCCTCTGCTACCGCTTGAACTTCATCCGGGTTACCTAATAAAATTGGCTCTACTAATTGATCAGACTTTAGACGTAATGCTGCTCCTAAAACACGCGGATCAGTAGCTTCAGGATAAACAATTTTAACGTCTTTTCCTTCGATTTTTTGTGATAAAGATTTAAACATATCCATTCTAAATATTCCTCCCATAATTTAATTTTATAATAAACGCTTACTCTCTAATATTACATGTTTTTGATGCTTAATGAAACTCTTTTACCCTATTATTCAGTATTATTATTGTTTTCGTTCTCATTAGTTCTACTTATAGTTTTCTCTTTTCTCTTCGGCAAAGCACTTTTAATCTTTCTAAACAATGGGCGCAGTATAAAACGAATGATTAATAAGATGATCAGAATTACTATTATGTAAGGAATTAGGAATATAAGAGTCAAGATTCCCCATTGGAATGCATCAATTGAATTTTCCCAAGTCTCATTGAATGCTGAAACAATTCGGTCCCAGAAAGTAAGTTGACTATCACTTCGATCGGACAACTCGATAACTTCTTGTAAATTCAAATTGATTGTTGCATTATCTATTTCTCCCGAAATAGCTGTTTGATCTGCGATTAAAATATCACGCTCAGCAATTGCTTCTTCAAGTGCTGCTTGAATCTCGATTAAATCAGCGATCGATTCAGCTTGATCATTTAGTTCGTTCAATCTATCAATACGGGATTCAATTGATTCAATGCGTATCTCTATATCTTGTACTTGTTGTGTTACATCTTGAGAACCGCGTGATAGTTTCATTAATTGTGCTTGGTCATTTGCTTCAAATTGCTCTAGAATCTGCTCGTAATTTTCTTGGGGTACTCGAATAATCATGTATAAATTAGTCAGTGTTTGACTACTTTCTGTGTAGCTATATTCATTCACCGATTCATCTTGGTACTGAATGTAGCCATCATTCGCTTCGATAATTTCATTGATACCTTGCTTTGCATCATTATAATTGATTGTTTGATAATTGACTGAGGCTGTGTAAATGACGTCTCGATTTTCATTTGATTGTTCACGGTTTACGCTTACTTCATTATCTACAGCCATTTCTGTTGTATAATTTGGCTCTTGATAAGTATCTGTTGTTTGAGTGACTGATTCACATGCGACTAGTATGAATGCCAATATTAATAAGGCAAACATCTTCCTTTTTTTCATTTCTATCACACCTCTCTTACTTAGTATTATAAAGGGTTTTCATTTTTTTCACTACTCATAACATATTTTTTCATTAAAAACACAAAAAAACACCTCAATGAAAACTCACTTTAGTTAAGTGTTTATTCATTGAGGTATAACTTAATCCGTTGATTTCATAGACGTTTGAGTATTTTTTGATGCTTCACGTCTGCGTTTCTTCTCTTTGCGGTACTCCATGCGTTGAGCGCGGCGGTCATTAATGGCCCATTGTTTGTAATCATTATCTTCCATTGCTTGTACTTCACCAAGTAGATAACCATTACCTACTTGCGAGAAGAAGTCATGGTTACTTGTCCCAGTTGAGATACCGTTCATAACAATCGGATTCACATCTTCGGCTGTATCGGGGAATAATGGTTCAAATCCCATATTCTGTAAAGCTTTATTCGCATTGTAACGAACAAAGACATTCACTTCCTCAGTCCAACCAATCTCATCATATAATTGAGATGTGTATTTTTCTTCATTTGAATATAATTCAAATAATAAGTTAAATACCCAATTCTTCAATTCTTCTTGTTCTGCTTCTGGTAAGGCATTGTAACCTAGTTGGAATTTATAACCAATGTAAGTTCCGTGAACAGACTCATCACGTAGGATTAGTTTAATAATCTCCGCAACATTTGGTATTTTATTGTTTCCTAAGTACCATAATGGTGCATAAAACCCTGAGTAGAATAAGAATGATTCCAACAGCACACTCGCGGCTTTCTTTTGCAGAGGTGTTCCATTTTGGTAGGCGTCATTGATTTTATCTGATTTAAATTGAATCAAATCATCTGTATTCGTCCAATCAAAAATTGAATCAATCTCAGTATTAGAGTTTAACGTAATGAAAATCGTTGAATATGATTTTGCATGTACTGATTCCATAAAATGAATGTTACTTAAAACTGATTTCTCATGTGGTGTTCTCGCATCATCTAATAAGACAACTGCCCCTTCTTCTGACTGAAGTGTATCTAATAAAGTCAGTCCACCAAAGACTTTTCCTAGCATATCTTGTTCTGCTTTAGATAATCGACGCCAATCATCTAGATCGTTAGATACGGGAATTCGTGTATCCAACCAAAATTGCTCTGTTAATTTTTCCCATGTTAACTTATCAACTGTATCTTCAATATCATTCCAATTAATTGCAGTATAATTTGGCTTAACCATGCATTATTTCCTCCTAATATGTCAATTACTAAATTGAACAGCTCTCACAATAGTTACTTCCAATTTCATCCCCGTCATCCGTGAATGTACGAACATAGTAGATTGATTTAATGCCTTGATTCCAAGCATAATTGCGTAGAATGTTTAAATCTCTCGTATTCATCTTTCTGTCACCAGGTCGTTTCCAAGGATAAAGTCCTTCAGGTAATTCTGAGCGCATGAACAATGTTAATGACATTCCTTGATCAATATGACGTTGAGCTGCTGCATAAACATCAATTACTTTACGCATATCAATATCATACGCTGACTCATAATAATCAATCGTTTCATTCGATAATTGAGGTGCTGGGTAATATGTTTTCCCTGTTTTCTTCTCTTGACGCTCTTCAATTAAACGCGTAATTGGGTGTAAGCTAGCACTTGTTTCGTTAACATACGAAATACTTCCAGTTGGAGCAATCGCATGACGGTATGCATGATAGATTCCATCCTGTTGGATTTTCTCCTTTAGAGCAGTCCAATCTTCAGCAGTTGGAAGTGGAACATGTTTCATAATTTCTTTAACTTTTTCATCTGTGATAACAAATGGGTTCTCGATATAACGATCGAAGTATGTTCCATTGGCGTAGTCAGAATGTTCAAAGTTATGGAATGTTTCTCCACGCTCGCGAGCAATGTTATTACTTGAGACTAATGACCAGTAGTTTAGCGCATAGAAAAATGCTTCTGTTAATTCTAAAGATTCGTCTGATCCATAGTGAATTTGATTGATTGCAAATAATGTATGTAGTCCCATACCACCTAGACCAATTGTGTGGTTTAAGTCGTTCCCGTTACGGACACTTGGTACAGAATCGATACTCGTATGATCTGTAACGAATGTTAATCCACGCACTGCTGTATCAATAGAGCGTGCAAAGTCTGGAGAATCTACCATATTCACAATATTCGTTGAACCTAAGTTACAACTAATATCAATCCCTACTTCTTTAAACGTCTGATCGTCATTAATTACAGATGGCTGTTGAATTTGTAAAATTTCTGAACATAAGTTAGACATAACAATACGCCCATCAATTGGATTCGAATCGTTGGCTGTATCAATATTAATAATATATGGGTATCCAGATTCTTGTTGTAGTTTACTAATCTCATTCTCTAACTCACGGGCTTTAACTTTATACTTACGAATTTCTTTGTTTTGAGCCATATTCTCATACTCTTCTGTAATATCGACATAAGCGAAAGGTTGCCCGTAAATACGTTCAACATCATAAGGACTGAATAAGAACATATCTGCATCTTCAGCAACTAATTCGTAGAATTTATCTGGGACAGTGATTCCTAGTGATAAAGTTTTAACACGGATTTTTTCATCGGCATTTTCTTTCTTAGTTGATAAGAACCGAACAATATCCGGATGGAAAATTGATAAATAAACGGCACCAGCTCCGTTACGTTGACCTAGTTGGTTTGCATAACTGAATGAATCCTCGAATAATTTCATAACCGGAACAACACCTGATGCGGCATTTTCAATTTTTTTAATCGGTGCGCCTTCTTCACGTAAGTTCGATAGATTAAGTCCTACTCCCCCACCACGTTTACTTAGTTGAAGTGCTGAATTAATGCTACGACCAATTGAATTCATGTCATCACTAATCTCAATTAGGAAGCATGACACCATCTCACCACGACGTTTACGTCCTGCGTTTAGAAACGTAGGTGTTGCTGGTTGGAATCGTTGTGCAATTAACTCATCACGTAAGTTGAGTGCAAGCTCTTCATTACCATCAGCTAAAAATAGCGCATTAAACACAATACGATCTTCAAAACGCTCTAAGTAACGTTCTCCATCATTTGTTTTTAAAGCATATTGATTATAGAACTTATGAGCACCCATAAATGATTTAAAGCGGAATTTTTTCTCATAAGTTGTTTGCATCAATTTCTTGATGAAATCACGATCATATTTATTTAAAAACTCCTCTTCCAAGTAATCATGTTCAATCAAGTAATCTAATTTCTCATCTAATGTATAGAAGAATACCGTATTTGGATTTACATGCTCTAAGAAATAGGCCCGTACTGCTTCTTTATCTTTCTCGAGCGGAATTTTATTATCAACTGGAATGTTTAATTCATTATTTAGTTTAAAATAAGTTACCTCATTAGGTGTCTTAGACATAGTTGGTGTTTTCAATTTCAGTCACAATCTCCTTTACTTTTTTTACATCATTATCTGAACCTTGGAATTCAAGTCTATGTAGCAACGGAATATCATAATCGAGCGAGATATCCTCTGCTGTAAAGCAATAGAGATCATTGAAATTTCGATTTCCTGCTCCAACGACTCCTTTACAATATGACAAATTATTGCCTGTTTCTAAGAAGTCATTCAAAACATCTGTCATTTCAATTGCATAAGTTGGTGCAATCATAATAAAGTTTTCTTGAATCTCAGAAAAAGCATTGGCATCAGATAATTCTAAAGAGTCCATTTCGAGTTTCTCAACGAAGCGTCGGGTATTGCCGACAACAGTCATAAAAACAATTTTCATTATCCCACCATCCTCTTTAATTAACTATAATATCATGGATACACTTTAAATTAAAGCTTGAAAGACTCTAAGTATTGTGCTCGTATTAATATCCAAGCACAATATGTTGTGTTCTCGCTATTGTTCGACTCCTATGATATTTTTCTATAACAAAAGAATAAAATTGTCGTATTTTCAATTTATACTTGCATTCCGAAGGTTACACATGTAAACTATACTTATAGATTACAAACGTAACCTAAAGGGAGGTTTAAAATATGACCGATGCAATATCAACTCCAATTTTAACTATTTCGGATTCAGAATGGGAAGTGATGCGTGTTCTATGGGCAGATGCACCTTTAACGAGTCGAGAAATTATTGATCGTGTCTTAGACATTCTTGATTGGAAAGAAGGCACTGTTAAATCTTTAATTAATCGGCTAGTCAAAAAGAATAATATCAAAAAAGTAAAAACTGATACTGTATTCAAATATCAACCAACTATTTCAGAATATGAAGCAAATCATTTAAAGGTTAATAAAGTCTTTGATTCGGTGTGCACAAAAGAACGTGCCAACGTCATCAGTCATCTCGTTGAAGACAATACCTTATCTCAAACTCAAATTGAGCAGTTAATAAAACAATTAGAAGTCAAAGCACAAACTGCTCCTATAGAAGTAAATTGTGAATGCCTTGCTGGCCAATGTCATTGCCACTTACATTAAAATCAAACACTAAAAGGAGAATATATAATGAAAAAAGAACAATTTAAACTTGCAGGAATGGGTTGCATGAACTGTAGCAAAACGATTCAATCAACATTATCGAATTTAGAAGGTGTCAACGAAGCGAATGTCGACTATGAAAATAAAGTTGCGCATGTAGATTATGACGAACACATCGTAACCAAAGAAATGCTACAAGTAGCCGTATCTGATGCTGGTTATCAATTAATTATTAAGTAATTAGGAGGGATATGTTTGAAAACTTATACAGTAGAAGGGATGCACTGCGCTGCCTGTGCAACGTCTGTGGAAAAAGCTGTTAATAAACTCGATGGTGTCAATGAAGCATCAGTTAATCAAATTACCGAAAAAGTCAGTCTAGACTATGACCATTCTAAATTATCTCTAGAAGACATCTCAAATGCCGTATCATCTGCTGGTTATACATTAGTAACACAATCATCTACTGGGTCAGAGGACGACTCTTTCCAAAACTATTCAATTACAGGGATGACGTGTGCAAGCTGTGCACAAACTGTAGAAAAGGCAGTTGCTAATCTTCCACAAGTGAGTTCAGCTGCTGTAAATTTAGCAACTGAAAAATTATCTGTTACTTGGGAAGATTCAGCAGATTCTATATTAATCCAAGAAACAGTCGACAAAGCTGGTTATCACGCTGAATTAGCTTTATCCGCTAAAGAACAATTTGAAGTTGATCAAGCACGTAAAGATGCCAAATTAAATGGTATGAAACAAACATTAATTAAGATGGCAGCTTTTACTATTCCATTATTCATTCTAACAATGGGACCTATGGTCGGCATGCCCCTTCCAGCAGTAATCGATCCGATGATAAATCCTGGCGCAAACGCTGTGCTTCAATTACTCTTAACAACGCCCGTCTTATACTTTGGCCTTGATATATTTAAGCGTGGTTTCAAAACACTGTTCAACGGTCACCCTAACATGGATTCATTGATTGCGGTGGGAACTGGCGCAGCATATATTCAAGGGATTGCCATGACTACCCTCATTCTATTAAGTCGAGTTGAGGTGCACGGTCACCTTGATTTATATTTTGAATCAGCTGCCGTCATATTAACTTTAATGACTCTTGGTAAGTATATGGAAGAACTTGCTAAAGGAAGAACTTCATCAGCAATTAAAAGTTTAATGGACTTAGCTCCTGATACAGCACGTGTTGTTCGAGATAATGGGCAAGTCGAAACGATTCCAGTTGAACTACTTAACGTTGGTGACATCATTCAAGTTCGTCCTGGTGAAAGCTTACCCGTAGATGGTGAAATTATTGAAGGACGCTCAAGTATTGACGAATCAATGTTAACCGGTGAGAGCTTACCTGTTGAAAAGTCTATCGGTGACTTAGTTACAGGTGCTAGTATGAATAAAACCGGTGCCTTTAAGTATAAAGCGACTCGAATCGGACAAGATACCATGATTTCTCAAATTGTTCGAATGGTCCAAGACGCACAAGGTTCTAAAGCGCCGATTGCTAAGCTGGCTGACATTATCTCAGGCTACTTTGTTCCAACGGTTATTGTTATTGCTATCCTATCCGGACTTTTTTGGTTCTTTGTGATGGGTGAGCCTTTAAACTTCGCTTTAAATATCTTTATTAGTGTCTTAATAATCGCTTGTCCATGTGCTCTTGGCTTAGCTACGCCGACTGCGATTATGGTTGGTACAGGTAACGGTGCGAGCCAAGGTATCTTAATCAAAAATGGCGAAACTTTAGAAAACATCCATAATGCAACGGCTGTTCTATTAGACAAAACTGGTACAATTACAGAAGGTGAACCGACTGTAACTGACTTCATAATTAAAGAGGGAATCGACACGAAAGAAGTTCTACAACTTGTCGCTTCTGCTGAGTCAGTATCTGAACATCCACTTGGATCAGCCATCGTTAAATATAGCGAAGAGGAAGGTATCAAATTACTCCCTACCGAAGACTTTGAAAGTATTACCGCTCGCGGAATTAAAGCTTTAATCAATGGGCAACAAATTGCGATAGGTAATAAAAAACTAATGGAATCTCTTGGTAGTTTGTCAAATGACTTAGAAGATAAAGCAAATCAATTGGCGAATGAAGCTAAAACACCCATGTATATTGCGCTAAATAATGAAGTTGCTGGTATCATTGCGGTAATGGACCCGGTTAAAGACACATCCAGCCAAGCAATCAGACAAATGAAAGATTTAGGCTTGGAGGTCATTATGGCAACGGGAGATAATCACTACACTGCGAATGTTATTGGTAAACAACTTGGAATTGACCGTATATTAAGTGAAGTGATGCCCGAAGATAAATCGGCCATTGTTCAAGAATTACAAGATAGCGGTAAAAAAGTGATTATGGTTGGTGATGGGATCAATGATGCGCCAGCATTGGCTCAAGCAGATATTGGTATGGCCGTAGGTTCAGGTACTGATGTAGCAATTGAATCGGCTGATACTGTCTTAATGCATGATGATCTTCGTGACGTGCCTAAAGCGATTAGTTTAAGTCATGCGACAATTCGTAATATTAAACAAAACTTATTCTGGGCTTTCGGATACAATACGATAGGTATTCCAGTTGCGATGGGACTTTTATATCTATTCTTTAATGGACCTTTACTAAGCCCAATGTTTGCTGCAGCAGCAATGAGCTTAAGTTCTGTATCTGTCCTTTTGAATGCTTTACGTTTGAGAAGAAAATAATAATATGAAAACCAAACGGCCTCCTAACTGTTAATTCAAAGTTAGGAGGCCGTTTTTTTGGGGGCAAAAAGTGAGTGAATGATTGTCATTATACGCAACTAGTCAGTCTTGTGTGTTTTTAGCTTCTGCGAACGTTCTCATGACAATTGGTAGTTCTTTGATAATTTGAGTGGGCAATGTCACATAATGTGTCTTAGCTAATAGATCAGCAATATAACTATGGATGTAAACAGCAGATAGGACTCCTGCCTTAGTATTCGTTATTTGCCCAATAAATCCAGCTAAAATCCCTGTCAACGTATCGCCCATTCCCCCTGTCGCTTGAGATGGGTTCCCAGTTGGGTTCTCCCACACTTCACCATTTATATATACTCGCGTTGGTGCGCCTTTTAATATAACTGTTGCATTCAATTCTTTTTGAACTCGTTGATTATCTTCTATAGTAATGTCAGCTTTACTTAATCCAGATAGCCTTTCCCACTCTCCGATATGCGGTGTATAGATACAATATGCTTTTGTATCTGACTTTACTTTGTCCTCAGCAATCAGCGTAATCGCATCCGCATCAAGAATTAATACTTGTTTTGAAGAGGCATACTCAAGTACCGTCTCAAGCACTTTAATACTCCCCGTTGCTTGTCCCAATCCTGGTCCAATAACTATGACATCTTTATCTTTGATTTCATGAATTAACCGTTCATTTTCAAACATATCAACAAACATAATTTCCGGTGCATGCATATGAATTGCCGGTAGGTTAACTGAGTCACTCGCAACAGTGACAAGTCCTGCGCCTGAATACAGTGCTGCCAAGCCACTCATGATAATAGCCCCGCCTTTTTCCTGATTGCCCCCTACACATAACACTCGACCCATTTTGTTCTTATAAGTTTCCTTATCTCTAATAGGAATAGAGTCTATAACCATATCTTTATTAATCTTTTTCATGTGGATAACTCCCTTGTATAGTCACTTTAGTATAGCAAAATACAAAAAAATAAGAAAAGACTAGGCTTCATTACACCTATTCCATTCTTATGTTTTATTGATTGTTTAAAAAGCTTGAATAATATATGAAATCCCATTCAGTAAGAAATAAATACCTATTAAGTATGCAACAGTTAGAATGGAAGCGATGGGATTAAATATCAACATAATTCCTACAACGATACTTAATAAAGATAAAATGACAATCATCCAAAAGTTTCTTTTATTGTATTTTCTAATCCCTCTTGCTGAAAATAACGCAATGACAGAATCAATAATAAACCAAACTGCAAAAATGATTGGTAAAGCAAGAACGCCAGTCGTCACATTAAAGAGTAAAAATACACCGATTATAATATCGATAATCCCAATGACAATTAGCCAGTTGTTCGTTATGCCAGTATATTCTTTCAGTCGATTACGAATCATTATTTGTGTAATCCCTTTGAATATGACCGCAAAAGCAAATAGATATATAACTAAACTTGCTCCTTCAATTGGATTATTAAATGCAAGGAAAGCTAGAATAATATAAATAATTCCTATCACAAGAGACCACCAATTAAATCCATTCTTAGATTTCGACAATAAACCCACCTCTTTCATATTATTTTCTATCATTATTTTATACATAAAATTTTATTTATATCAATTTATTTGCTCTATTAAATTAAAACTGTTTTAATCTTTATTAGCCCTCTCAATTGAGCATTGAGCCATCCTCAGTTATAATGGAATATATACATGAGAGGGGATTATTTATATGTCACATATTTATTTTGCTAGTCCGTTATTTAGTGAGATGGAATTAGCCTATAATGCTCAATTAGTTAAAAAAATTAGAGAAACATATCCAGAAACTACAGTCTTTTTACCACAAGAGCAAGGCGATATAAACGACAAACAAAGTTATGCAGATTCAATGATGATCGCCAAAGCAGATACAGACGCCGTTTTGAAAAGTGATTTGGTTGTCGCCGTCTTAGATGGCTTAGTCATTGATCCAGGTGTAGCTTCAGAGATTGGTGTCGCGTATCAAGCTGGTATTCCAATTCTTGGTCTTCACTCAGATCAACGTCGTCAAGGAGCTGACAATCAAGAAAAACTCGACGCCCTTCAAAACGTTGCTGAGTCTCAATTCCCTTACATTAATTTATATACCGTTGGGTTAATTAAATTAAATGGAGACATTGTTGATAATTCTGATGAATTAACTCAACGCATCTCAGACTACATTTAAACGAAAGGATTCTATTATGTATACAGAAGTTATTGGAATTATCGATATTGGTTCAAATACAATTCGACTCGTTATATACGGGATTGATGAGTTTTATAACTATATCGAAATTCAAAACATCAAAACACCTGCTCGTCTTTCACAATATCTAATTACAGATAAAGATTCTGAACATGCTCTTATGTCACAAGATGGAATCGACAAACTAGTTGAAACACTCGTTAGCTTCAAAGCAGTCGCGGATTCGTTCAAAGTAGCTCGTATTCTTCCAATGGCTACCGCTGCAGTACGTCAATCTGCTAATAAGGAGGATATCCTCGAGCAAGTAAAAAAAGCAACTGATTTGGATATTAATCTCGTGTCAGAGGAAGAAGAAGCAAGTTATGGTCAATATGCGATTACTCATTCAACAGCAGTTACTGACGCGATTACAATTGATATCGGTGGTGGTAGTTGTGAGATAACCTATTATGAAGATAAAAATATGGTTGCATACCACAGTTTTCCATTTGGCGCGGTCAGTCTTAGTAAACAATTCTTCCAAGGTAAAGATCATAATGATTCTGAAGCAATTGAAGAGGTTCAAAATTATGTTCGTAAGCAGTTTAAACAATTTGATTGGATTAAGAAAGCCAAACAACCAATCGTTGCTATCGGTGGTTCTGCTCGTAACCTTGCGAATGTTCACCAACGTCTTATAGATTATCAGATGGCTGGTGTTCATGGTTATTCAATGAATGAAGATAATATTAAAGAAACACTTGATTTGTTTATATCAACAGACATTGATGATATGACAAACATTGAAGGTTTAAGTGCTGACCGTAGAGATTTAATTATTCCTGCTACGATTGTTTTCTTAGAACTTTATAGAACAGTTAAAGCCAAAAAATTCATGCTATCTTCGCAAGGTTTACGTGAAGGAATTATCCTTAAATATATCAACAGTACTTACAATTATCCTTTAGATAATCAACTTATCCGTGTTCGATCGATCCGACAAGTTGTGCGTGATTTCCCAATTAATACAGTGGGTTCTCAAATTCTAGCCGATATTAATATTAGTTTATATAAGCAACTATGTGATTTAGGCCTAATGACCTACAATTATGAAACTCAAGAAGAAATGGAATTTGCTGCTTACTTATATCGCTTTGGTGGCTTTATTAGTCCAGAAGCTGATTCCCAACATACTTTCTACTTGTTATCGAATATGAATTTACTTGGGTTCTCGCATCTTAAGCGACTACGCCTTGCTCTTTTAGCTAGTTATCGTAACCGCTCATTATTCAAACAATATTTAACGAATTATGAGAATTGGTTGACTGATGAAGAGATTAATGACTTAGAACTACTAGGTGGCGTCATAAAGTACGCAGCAGCCTTAAACGATTCAAAAACAGGTCCAATCGACAATTTAAAATTATATCGAACGAAAGATAATAATTATAAATTAGATATTTATCACTCAGCTCCAGTTATTGCTGAGAAATATCGTAGTATGCGTCATAGTAAACATTTTGAAAGAGCCTTAGATGGTGATTTAGATATAGAATTCATCCAAAAATAAAGAATACGTCATTCGAAAGGAGCTTTTTGTGAATAAGCAAATGAATAATGAGAATGTGGTAGACAACACTATTGATACTTTAGAGTCCGATAATGTATTTGAAAATCCAGATTATTACTTCAATCGCGAATTAAGTTGGCTTGATTTTAATCGTCGCTGTATCGATGAAGCGTATGATAAAGAGAATCCTTTACTTGAACAATTTAACTTCTTAGCAATTGGCTCTTCAAACCTGGACGAGTTTGTGATGGTACGTGTTGCTGGTGTCTATGATCAATACTTAGCTAACGTAAAAGTGGCAGAGAACAAAACACAAATGACACCTAATGCTCTATTACAAGGTATAAGCGAAAAAAATCATGATAACGTTGCAGCTCAATATTATCGATACAACGAAATCACCCCAAATTTAAAGTCATTAAACTATTCAATTAAACGCATGGATGAGTTAAATGATAATGAATTAGCACATGCTGAAAAGTATTTTATAGATTTAATATTACCAACCTTATCGCCGTTAGGTGTCGACGCATATCGACCCTTTCCTCACCTGTCTAATAAAAGTCTCAATATATTAGTTCAATTAGAGCAGAAGAAGGAAGAATTAACGGCAATTGTTCCTGTCCCTTCATTATTAGATCGTTACATGACGATTGATTCTGGTCTGAATCGAACGATTATTTTAACCGAAGATATTATTATTCACTTTATTGATGCTTTATTTACAGGATACAAAATTAAATATGCTTATCCATTCCGTATTACACGCAATGCTGATTTTGATATTATTGAAGATAGCGCTGCGGACTTACTTGCGTTAATCGAAGATTACGTTAAAAGTAGAAAAAAAGGAATGGCCGTGCGTTTAGAAATAGATACACGTTATATTGAACATTATACAGCAGAACACTATGACTTTTTGCAAACTATTCTTGAATTGGATGATCGTGATATTTATCTAATCGATGGTCCACTAGATCTTACTTTTTTATTTTCTTTAGCGGATCAAATTGGTGAAAAACATCCTGACCAATTGTATAAGCCGTTTAAGGCTCACTTGAATCCAAATTATTTAGGTGAAAATTTATATCAAACAGCAAGTCAGAAGGACATCTTTTTAAATCATCCTTTTGATTCTTTCAAACCCGTTGTTTCCTTTATCGAACATGCTGCGGAAGATAAGAATACAATAGCTATCAAGCAAACACTTTACCGAGTATCTAAAAACTCTCCGATTATTTCAGCTTTGAAAAAAGCTGCAGAAAACGGCAAAGAAGTCACAGTCCTTGTCGAATTAAAAGCTCGTTTTGATGAGGAAAATAATGTTTTTTGGGCCCGAGAATTAGAAGAAGCTGGCTGTCACGTTCTATATGGTGTTAGCGAGTTAAAAACTCATAGTAAAATAACACTCATTATTCGTAAAGAAGACGAAAAAATTAAGAGTTATGTCCATTTGGGAACAGGAAATTATAACGATAAAACGGCTAAAACATATACGGATATGGGGATAATTTCTTCCAATAGCGAATTAACACGTGACGCTTCTAATTTCTTTAATTATTTAAGTGGCTATACAGATCGACCAATTTATAAGCATCTTCATGTATCTCCCTTTGAAATTCGTGATTCATTAATTGATTACATCAATGAAGAGATAGAGTTTCAAAAGCAAAATGGAAATGGACGAATTATTGCTAAAATGAATTCATTAACCGATAAACCGCTCATTCAGAAACTATATGAAGCAAGTCAAGCGGGTGTTAAAGTCGATTTAATCGTTAGAGGTATTTGTTGTCTCCGTCCTGGAATTCCAGGGATTTCTGAAAACATTCATGTACGAAGTATTGTTGGACGATTCTTAGAGCATAGCCGTATTTATTACTTTAATCGTAATGATGAAAAACATTTATTTCTTTCATCAGCAGATATGATGACACGAAATATGACAAAACGAGTTGAAATTGAGTTCCCTATTCTTGATCAAGATATTGAAGCAGAAATAACAGACATCCTTGAGCTTCAATTAGCTGATACGATGAAAGCACGTGTACTTCAATATAATGGTGATTACGTTCGTCCAGATCGAACATCAATTAAATTGAATTCACAAATAGAACTGATGAAGCGTGCAAACGCTAAAACAACCTCACTACAAGTTATGCAAATCGAAAAGAAGAAAAAGAGAACAAATTGGTTGACACGTATTTTACGTCGATTTAATAACTAAATTCTTGAAGGCAATGCATCTAAAAGATGTATTGTCTTTTTTAATGCCAATATTCTCGCTAGACACTTATTATTTAGATTTCTGAGTATATATTCTATAGGAATGTAAACATCAATGGATTTAGGTCAACTATTAAGCATGCTTTATCCTCGAATTTAGATCATTAAAATATTTTTTTGAATTTGTGAGTATTTATGGTTTATTTATCTTTATTTTGTGTTAATATATCTGATGGTGCCAAAAGGCAATAAGGGCACGAATGAGTATTCCAATGGGAGGAAAAATGAATGATTAATGTATCTAACGTCAGTTTACAATTCCCAGATCGTAAGCTTTTTGATGAAGTAAATATTACGTTTACGCCTGGAAACTGCTACGGAGTTATCGGTGCGAATGGGGCTGGAAAATCAACTTTTCTAAATATATTATCTGGTGAAATTTCACCAACTACCGGAAACGTTAGTATGGACCCAGATGAGCGTTTGGCTGTATTAAGCCAAAACCACTATGGTTTCGAAGACAACACTGTTATTGAAACTGTCATGATGGGTCATAAAGAATTATACGAAACAATGAAAGAAAAAGATGCTATCTATATGAAAGCAGACTTTACGGATGAAGATGGAATCCGTGCTGGTGAATTAGAAGGACTATTCTCTGAAATGGGTGGATGGGAAGCTGAATCTGAAGCAAGTGATATGCTTCAAGGTTTAGGTATCACTATCAGTATGCAAAACCAATTAATGCGTGAATTAAATGAGGCTGACAAAATTAAAGTTTTACTTGCTCAAGCACTATTTGGTAAACCTGATAACTTATTACTTGATGAGCCTACAAACGGTTTGGACGCTCCAGCAATTGATTGGTTAAGTGATTTTATTATGGACTTCCCTAACACAGTTATCGTTGTATCCCATGACCGTCACTTCTTAAACACCGTATGTACACATATGGCGGACGTGGACTTTGGTAAAATTAAATTATTCGTCGGTAACTACGATTTTTGGTTACAATCAAGTCAATTAGCTGCAAGAATGAATGCTGACCAAAATGCTAAAAAAGAAGAACAAATTAAAGAATTACAAGACTTTATTGCTCGCTTCTCTGCGAACGCTTCTAAATCTAAGCAAGCAACATCGCGTAAGAAAATGTTAGATAAAATCACTTTAGATGATATCCAACCTTCTTCACGTCGCTACCCATTCGTTGGATTCTCACCAGATCGTGAGATTGGAAATGACCTGTTACGTGTTGAAGGTATTTCTAAAACAATCGATGGAGAAAAAATATTAGATAACATAACCTTTACACTAAGTCGTGAAGATAAAGTTGCTTTCTCAAGTCGAAATGACAATGCAACTTCTGCATTATTCGAAATTTTGATGGGGAACATGGAACCAGATAGCGGAAAAGTTGAATGGGGAGTTACAACGTCTCAAACTTACTTACCTCGTAATTCTGGTGATGAATTCGACGGTGTCGAATTAAATATTGTTGATTGGTTAAGACAATATGCCTCTAAAGAAGAACAAGATAATACATTCCTACGTAGTTTCTTAGGTAGAATGTTATTTAGTGGTGAAGATGTTATGAAATCAGTCAATGTTTTATCTGGTGGGGAAAAGGTTCGCTGCCTACTATCTAAGATGATGCTTTCAAAAGCAAATGTTTTAGTATTAGACCAACCAACTAACCACTTGGACTTAGAGTCAATTACAGCCTTAAACGAAGGTTTAATTAAATTTAAAGGTGCCATTTTAATGGCTTCTCATGACTTTGAAGTATTGAATACAACATGTAATCGTGTTATTGAAATAACACCGAATGGTTCGTTTGACCGAATTAATTCAACATATGAAGATTTTGTAAACGATCAAGATGTTCAAAACCGTATTGAAGCTTTATACAACGCCTAAAACAGATTAAAAGGAGACTTAATTAATATAATGGAAGTTTTTGATTTTGAAGATGTGCAAATGATCCCTAATAAAAGTATCGTACAAAGTCGTTCTGAGTGTGATACTACAATCAAGTTTGGTCCTCGCGAGTTTAAAATTCCTGTGGTACCTGCTAACATGCAGACAGTCATGAATGAAGAATTAGCTGTATGGTTCGCCGAACAAGATTACTTTTATATTATGCACCGCTTTGATGAGCCGGGTCGTATTCCATTCATTAAAATGATGCATGAAAAAGGACTTTTCGCTTCGATTAGTGTAGGTATCAAAGATTATGAATATGACTTTGTTCGCCAACTAGCTAATGAAAATATTATTCCTGAATATATTACAATTGATGTCGCACATGGACATTCTGAGTATGTGATTGATATGATTCGCTTTGTTAAAGAGTACTTACCTGAAACATTCTTAATTGCAGGCAACGTTGGTACACCTGAAGCGGTTCGTGAATTAGAAAACGCTGGAGCTGACGCTACTAAAGTTGGTGTCGGACCTGGTCGTGTTTGTATCACTAAGCTAAAAACTGGTTTTGGAACTGGTGGATGGCAATTAGCTGCTATTCGCGCTTGTGCTAAAGCAGCAACTAAACCAATTGTTGCTGACGGTGGTATCCGCCATAATGGTGATATTGCTAAAGCAGTACGCTTCGGTGCATCTATGGTAATGATTGGTTCATTATTTGCAGCACACGAAGAAAGTCCTGGTAAGTCGCGCGAAATCGATGGTAAAATGTACAAAGAATACTTCGGTAGCGCTTCTGAACACCAAAAAGGTGAACACAAAAACGTTGAAGGTAAAATCGAAATGATCCGTGCACGCGGAAAATTAATCAACACTATGATTGAAATGCAACAAGATTTACAATCTGCTATTTCTTATGCTGGTGGTAATAAATTAGATGCATTACGTCATGTAGATTATGTTCTAGTTCGTAATACTATCTATAACGGTGATAAATAATCCATTAATTTAATAGTCAAATAAAGGATGTTATATTAGCTTAAATTGCTAATATAACATCCTTTTTCCTTTATATAATACTTCCTTCAGGCAAAACTAGACAATATAAACGTTAAACCAGCATAGATTAAAAAGTAAATTAAAGTATATACGATTAGAAGAATCAGATAGAGTTGGCGTTTAAAGTATAAATAACCAACAAATTCTCGAATAAAAGCATTCAATGTAAAATACCATTTTGTCCGCGACCCAAATCCAATACAATCTAAGCCCGCTTCTTTTGCAATAAGCAATGCTCTAAAGACATGGTAAGCGTTCGTTACAACAGCAAATTTTGCCCTCTTAGAGTCCATCATAGCGTGTGAGAATAGTATATTCTCTTCTGTGTTTGTCGCCTTGTCCTCGAGGATAATTGCCTCTTGAGGTACGCCTTTCTCTATTGCATAGACTGCCATTGCAGATGCCTCAGCTACAACTTCATCTTCACCCTGCCCACCGGTCATAATCAACTTAATCTTCGGATTCTTCTTGTAAAGTTTAATTGCCTTGTCCACTCTACTTGCCAAAAGAGGTGTCACCCTCTTACCATCAAGTCCAGCACCTAAAACAACCAAGTAGTCTAAGTCAGGTTTAGAAAAATGTGCTAAGTTTAATACCATTGTTATCGTATAAAGATTGATAACAACCAAAAAAAAGATAATCAATAGAGTGATATAGACATAAAATGTATTATAAATTGTGTGTTCAGTTAAATCTGAAACGACCGGCCATACAGTAAGATATAAAATCAGCGCAACAGCAAACAACAAAGATAAAAGATTATTAAATCTTAACCCTTCACGCTTTATCAGCATCAAGCCACTATATAAAAATCCACCTATAATAATAAAGGGTCCAATTAAGAAAATGATTAAAGACAGTATTGCCAATATAATGAGCAGTGCTATCTGAGCATTGCTCACTAGTAAATAAAAGATGGACACCCCAATACATAAAACAAATAATAGAAATGATAACCCTAACATTAATCTTCTTGGTTCAGTGTACCAAATGTACATAAGAAAAAAACCTGTAATGCCTGTAGATAGGAACAGTGTTAAAAACATACTTTCACCTACTTAAAATTTTATCGTACTTATATTTTATATACAGCATTATTTTATTATAAATGTTCGTCTAATATTATATCATTGATTCTACTTCGCTTACAAACATACTTGTCATAGTCATATTCTAGGTGTATACTTTTTATTATTATACTCATCAATTTATTATTTAACAATCAGTGTATCTATGGTTATAATGATATAAGATAATTAAAGAAAGAGAAGTGAAGTTAATGGGACGTAAATGGATGAATATCAGAGAAAAGAAAGCAAAACAAGATCAAGACACATCCCGTGTTTATGCAAAATTTGGTATTGAAATTTATGCAGCAGCAAAATCAGGTGAACCTGATCCCGAGTCAAATCAAAAATTAAAATTCGCCATAGAACGTGCTAAGACTTACGATGTTCCAAGACATATTATCGATCGAGCAGTTGATAAAGCGAAAGGGGCTGACGATGAGCAATTCCAAGAGTTACGTTATGAAGGTTTTGGTCCAAGCGGTACAATGGTCATCGTTGATGCTTTAACTAATAATGTTAACCGTACTGCCGGTAATGTCCGTTCTTTATACGGTAAAAATGGTGGAAATATGGGTGTGAGTGGTTCAGTTAGTTATCTTTTTGATAATACTGCTGTCTTTGTTGTAGCTGACCAAGATGCAGAAGAAGTGATGATGGCTCTACTCGAAGCAGATGTTGATGTTCGTGATGTTCAACAACAAGAAGAACAAGTTGTTGTTTATGGTGAACCAACTGATTTTAGTCATATTAAAGAAGCTTTAGAAGCATTCGGTATTGAGAAATTTGATGTAGCTGAACTTGAAATGCTTCCTAAATCCGAAGTATCACTTGGAGAAGATGATTTAGCACAATTTGAAAAACTTATTGACGCACTTGAAGATGACGAAGATGTTCAAAAGGTTTATCATAACGTTGATTTATAAGACAAACTAAATTTTAAAAAGGAGACATTATGCCACTACCAGACTTTTCACTTGTTCGAAGCAATGGTGAACCCTATCGCTTAAATGATTACAATAATCATGTACTGTTGATTGTTAATACAGCTACACAGTGTGGATTAAATAGTCAGTTTGAAGAACTTGAACAACTCTATAAAGATTTTCAAGAAAAAGATTTTACAGTCATTGGCTTTCCGAGCAATCAATTTAAACAAGAAGATCAATCAAATGACTCTATGGCCGAAAATTGTAAAATTAATTTCGGTGTCACTTTTCCGTTGAATGAACTAGTCATAGTAAATGGTAAAAACTCTGAACCCGTCTTCCAATGGTTAAAACAAGAAAAAGGCGGCTTACTCAATAGTGAAATAAAATGGAACTTTACAAAGTTCTTAATTAATCGTCAAGGTGAAGTAGTGAAACGATACCCCCCTACAACAAAACCAGCGAATATCAAGAAAGATATTCAAGACATATTATAAATAAAAAAATGGTGCTCTTTATTAAAATGAGCACCATTTTTTACTTTAAACTTATTTATTAGTTACTGATTTTACTACATAACCACGGTTTTCAATTGATTTTACTAATTCATCAATTTTATTTGAATTAACACTCATAACTATGCGAATCGCGTTTTGCACATGATAGTACACAATCATGTGCGTTAAGTTGTTTTCTGACTCAACAAGTGCGTCTCCAATCTCTTCGATAACACCTTCCTGGTCTTTAGGTAATTCAACGACCAATGTTGTACCCGGCTCACGCGAACCCGAGATATCAACGAACGCTTTAAAGATATCTTTATCAGTTATTACTCCAACTAAGTTATCTTCAGCTAAGACAACCAATACACCTAAATTATTTTCAGCCATAGTTGTTGCTGCTTGATCGAGTAAAGTATCTGGATTAACTGAGAATAACTTTTTAGCCATAATATCTTCAGCAGAAGTCTTCTCTAATAAGTAATTAATCTCGTTTCTACTTAAACTTGTTGCATTAGATGGTAAGTTACGGTTAATTAAATCTTTCGTAACCATACCAACTAGTTTGTTGTTCTTTAATACTGGTAAACGATTAATATCATGTTTACGTAATAAGTCTTGAGCCTCAGTTACAGAAGTCTGAGGTGTAATCGTAATTAATTCTGTTGTCATATAATCTTTTACGTACATTTTTATCCTCCTAAGTATGCTTTTTGAACTTCATCACTCGCTAATAACTCTTCACCAGATCCAGATAACACAACTTTACCTGTCTCAAGTACATAACCTCGTGTTGCTATCTGTAATGCCATATTAGCATTTTGTTCAATTAAAAGCACGGTTGTTCCCTGTTTTTGGATAGATTCAATAATACTAAAGATTTCTTTAATAAAGATTGGCGCTAATCCCATCGAAGGCTCATCTAGTAACAACAATCTAGGTTTGGACATCAGTGCTCGCCCCATTGCAACCATCTGCTGTTCCCCACCTGATAATGTCGCAGCATCTTGTTTTAACCTCTCACTTAAGACTGGGAAACGTTTATACACGTTTTGAAGATCTTCTTCCATCTGATCCTTATCTTTACGTAAGAACGCGCCTAATTCTAAATTCTCTTTTACACTTAGTCCTTTAAATACATGACGGCCTTCAGGTACTTGAGAAATACCGGCTTGAACAATCTTTTTAGGTGAAAACTTCTCTAAATTCTTACCTTCATATTCAATTGACCCACCTGATGCTTTAACTAAGCCAGAAATAGTTCTAAGAATCGTTGATTTACCAGCACCATTGGCACCGATTAAGGTAACAATTTCACCTTCGTTTACTTCAAAGCTAACATTACGCACCGCATTAATCATGCCGTAATTTACTTGGAGATTATTTACTTTTAACATTAACTATCCCCTCCTAAATATGCACGAACAACATCTTCATTTGACTGAATTTCTTTAGGTGTTCCTTCTGCAATCAAACGACCATACTCTAGTACATAAATTCTTTGACAAATATCCATAACTAATGACATATCATGCTCAATTAACACAATTGTCAACCCAAATTGCTCACGAATCTGCGCAATCAATGAAGTTAAATCAGCAGTTTCATTAGGGTTCATTCCTGCAGCCGGCTCATCTAAGAATAATATCTTTGGATTCGTTGCTAAGGCACGAACTATCTCTAATCGACGCTGTTGTCCATAAGCTAAATTTCTAGCTTTATCATTCGCGTGTTTTGCTAAGTTAAAAATTGATAACAGTTCAAATGCTTTTTCTCGCATTTGTTTTTCTGTTTGATAGTAAGCAGATGTTCTAAAAATACTTGAAATCACTGAATTGCCATTTTCACGATGCATCGCAACTTGAACATTCTCAAGTACAGTCATATCTGGGAATAAACGAATATTTTGGAATGTTCTAGCTAAGCCCATTCCATTAATCTTATCCGGTCTCTTACCATTCAGTTCTTTCATTTCGCCATCAACTTTTAAGTTAATTGTCCCTTCAGTAGGTTTATAAACACCTGTTAGAAGGTTGAAAAACGTTGTTTTACCTGCTCCGTTTGGACCAATTAATCCGACTAATTCACCTTCGTTTAGTTCTAATGAAACATTCGATACGGCTGCTAATCCACCGAAGTTTTTCGTTAATTTATTGACTTCTAATAGACTCATGAAATGGCCTCCTTATCTTCACGTCCAACTAATTTATTTACAATACTACCAAACTTAAACTCCCATGTTCCTAATAATCCACCTGGACGGAAAATCATAATTAGAACTAAAGCTAACGCATAAATTACCATACGTAATTGTCCGTAATCTTGTAAGACTAAGTTAAGTAAACCAAGTAAAATTGCTGCGATAAATGTACCAGTGTAACTACCGATACCACCAAATACTACAATAATTAAGACGTCAATCGATCGGTTAAATGTGTAGTCACTCGGAGTAACAATTCCAATAAATGTTGCTTGTAATGATCCACCAATCGCAGCAGTCATTGCCCCAATAACAAATGCCATTACTTTATATTTTGTAACGCTAACTCCCATTGCTTCTGCGGCAATTTCGTTTTGATTGATTGCTAATGTTGCTCGCCCACTACTACTATACGTGTAACAAACAATCACTGCCACAATAATAATTAAGAAAATATAAACTAAATCCCATGTTGTTACTAATGGAATACCACTAATCCCAGCAGGACCATTTGTAATATCACGTAAGTTATTAATTAAAACCCGGATAATTTCACTTACCCCTAGGGTTGCGATGGCTAAGTAGTCTCCTTTAAGTCTTAATGTTGGAACACCAACAAGCAAGGCAATAACCATCGCTATTACCATTCCAACAGCAATACCAACAAATAAACCAACAGTACTGTTATCCATCTCTTTAGTAAAAATCGCAGCTGAGTATGCTCCAATTGCAATAAAACCAGCATGTCCTAATGAGAATTGACCTGCAACTCCTAAAATTAGGTTTAATCCAGCTGCATAAATAATATTCAACATAATAGTCATTAATGTAATTCGGTAGAATGGATTAATAACTCCTGTAGAAGTTAGGAAAAAGATAGCCGCAAAGCCAAATAGCGCTAGCGCTAACCACGATATACTTCGTAAATGTATTCTCTGCATGTTCTCACCTAAACTTTCTCTTTAACGTTCTTACCAAATAATCCCGAAGGAAGTACTAGTAAGATAACAATTAATAAACCATAAACTACTGCGTCTTTATACATTGATCCACCCATAAAGGTTACGATTGTTTCTAGAATACCAATGACATATCCACCAACCATTGCCCCTGGAATCGACCCTACTCCACCAACAACGGCGGCAACAAAGGCTTTAAGTCCTAACGCAGTCCCCATACCTGGTGAGATTGAATTATAATATACCCCAACTAGGACACCAGCAATACCTGCAAGTCCTGAACCTAATGCGAATGTAAATGAAATAACACGGTTTACATCAATTCCCATTAATTGTGATGCTTCTGCGTCTACCGCAACAGCTCGCATCGCTTTTCCCATCTTTGACCGTTGAACAATAGTATAAAGTATAATCATTAAAATCATTGTAATCACAAATACTAATATTTGCTTAGAGTTAATAACAATATTACCTACACGATAAATCGTTGTCTCAAGAGGAGATGGAAATGCCCTAACTTCTGGACCTAAGAAATAAATCATTATATTCTGTAGAAAATAAGACACTCCAATAGCCGTAATTAATGAAGCAACACGAGTTGAATTACGTAAAGGCTTATATGCAACACGTTCAATAACGACTCCTAAAATTGCACAAAATAACATAGCAACAAACATTGCTAAAAATAAGTTCATCTCTAGAACTGTGACTAAGAAGTACCCAACAAAGGCACCCATCATAAAAATATCGGCATGTGCAAAGTTAATTAGTTTAATCGTACCATATACCATCGTATAACCTAGGGCCATCAATGCGTATATACTACCTAAAGCAACACCATTTACTAGTTGCTGCAAAAATAGTTGCATAATAAAAATCCTTTCTTGTTAAAATTTAATAATTTATAAGAGTATAATATAGACTTTCTAATATTACAACCGATTTTCTTAAAATAATTAGTGTTTCTCTAATAAAAGAGCCTTTATTTTAGAAGAAAACGTTTTATCTATATTTGTTAAGATAGTATTTGATTGATAATTTCTGAAAATCATTAGATATGTTTGGTTTTAATCTTTTTCTAATAAAAAAAGCTGTAAGCTAATAACAAAGCTTGTTAATAGCTTACAGCATTATGACTTTATTATATGCTGTTACTCATCAACACTAACAGCTTCTACATTTTCAACTTCACCGTTTGTTAATTTCAACATTAGAACTTCTTTAACTGGGTTATGTTCTTCATCAATTGAGAATGTTCCTGTTAAACCATCAAACTCTTCAGTTGCTGCAATAGCATCTGTTATTGCTTGAGGGTCAACTGATCCTGCACGCTCAACTG
Source organism: Aerococcaceae bacterium DSM 111021 (assembly GCA_020112395.1). Lineage (NCBI taxonomy): Bacteria > Bacillati > Bacillota > Bacilli > Lactobacillales > Aerococcaceae > Aerococcaceae bacterium DSM 111021. The sequence goes on from JACCEK010000001.1 coordinate 932,330, forward strand.
CATCTAATAATAACATTGTCGCATCGTAAGCTAATACCGCAAACTGATCGGCTTCTTTACCATATTCAGCTTCATAAGCTGCTAAGAATGCTTGTAAATCTTCATCTTCACTTAAAGGAGAGAAATGTGAAGTATAGTAAACATCATTAACATTGCTTGCTCCTGCTAATTCAACTAACGTTTGGTTACCAAGGCCATCTGCACCAAGAATCGGTTGAGTAATACCTAACTCACGCGCTTGTTTGATTAATAAACCAATTTCAGTATAGTATCCGGGCACATAAAGTACGTCAAATTCTTGTGATAATAATGAAGTTAACGACGCTGTAAAGTCAGTATCTCCAGATTGGAATGACTCAGTCGCAACAACTTGTCCACCTAATGCTTCAAACGAGTCTGAGAACGCTTGTTGTAATCCTGTTGCATAATCTGTTGATTGATCGACGAATAGTGCAGCATTTTGTGCACCTAATTCGTTACTCGCATATGTTGCAGCTGCACGTCCTTGGACTGCATCTTCAAACGGTACACGGAATAAATACTCAAAAACATCACCATTGTCATCTAATGTCATACCATTACCAGTTGCGGCAGGTAAAATTGCTGGAATCCCTGCTTCTTGGATAACTGGAATCTGTGCGCTAGAATCCCCTGTAGTTGCTGGCCCTACAATTCCTACAACACCTTCAGATACAAGACGCTGAGCAACTGATGCAGATTCAGTTAAATTTGATGTATTATCATACTCAATATATTCTACATCGCCACCTAAAAGACCACCATTTTCATTCACTTGTTTAATTGCAAATTTTGTTGCTTCTGACATAGGCGTACCATATGCGGCAGCATCTCCAGTTAATTCGTAGTTACCACCAATTTTTACAGTATCTTGTGCAGAGACTTGACCTGCTCCTAATAAACTCGAACCGACAGCTAAACCTGTTAATAACGACAACGCTAATTTTCTTAATTTCATTATTTGTTCCTCCTAAGGAATAATTTGTCAACAAAAAACCTGACCTAGAACTTTTATCTAGGTCAGGTCTGCTCGTCCACTAATCGAAAAGCGTAAACGTAAACCCATCCTAGACTTTAATCTATGCGGGCATCAAAATACCTCAGCACCTCATAGACACAAACGATAAATTTCCGTGTTTGCATCTACTTAGTTTAGACACAAACACTATCTAATGATAATGCTGATAATAACTTCTTGATTGTTTAATACACTTTTTTTCATAATGAATCCCTCTTGTCTTTTGTTGTTAAATATATATTAAACAATATATGAGAGAAAGTCAACATGTATTTTAATTTGATTCTCATCTTAGATTCATTTTTTAGTGTCATTTGATATATTTCACTCATATAGTATACTTTAATTTAATTATTTCTTTATATAATCATTCATTCATGTTTAAATAAGAATATGATTAAAATCTTAAATACAAGGAGTTTTACTAATGAAATCACAAAAATTAGCTATTATCGGTGTAGGACACGTAGGTGAACATGTTTTGGCTTACGCAAGTTCTTCTGATTTGTTCGCAGAAATTGTTGTTGTGGATACTCGACAAAATATTGCTTTCGGAGAAGCACTCGATCAAGTTCATGCGACTGGTTTATTATCAAGACACAACGTGAACATCTACTCCTCGACTGATTATAATGATGTACGCGATGCTGATGTCATTATAGTTGCTGCTACTCACGTGTATCCACATGGTGAGGTGCCTGCCGACCGTCAAGAGTTGATAACTAACAATGCTTCAATAATCCGCTCTATTATGAAGAATATTAGTGAAGTAACACAAGACGCTATTATTATTTTTATTACGAATCCTGCTGATACGGTTATTTATATGGCAGCTAATGAATTTGCATATCCTAAAGAACGCATGATGAGTACTGGTTGTATGCTTGATTCTGCCAGACTACGTTATATCATTGGTAAGCATTACGGCGTTGATCCGAAATCAGTGAGTGGTTACATGATGGGTGAGCATGGTTATAGTGCTGTTCCTATTCTAAGTCGTTTAAGTATCGCTGGAATTCCTTATGAAGAATTATCTGAATACTATCCTAATATTGAACCTTTAAAAGTTGAAGAGATACAAGAAAAAGTTGTTCAAGCTGCTTATGAAGTTTTTGATAACAAAGTGGGTGTTACAAACGCTGCAGTTGCTCAATCATCAATTGAGTTAGCTCGTGCTATTCTATTAGACGAGCATTCAATTTATCCTGTAAGTACGCCATTATTGGATGGGGAATATAATACAGACCACCCGGTAGCTTTCAGTACTCCTACGATTGTTACACGCCAAGGTTGGACAAAACGTTTTGAGGTTTCTTTAAACGAGTGGGAAACAGAGAAATTAAATGAATCAGCGGCAAGTATCCGTGCTTCAATTGATTTAGCTGAATCTTTATTATAAAACCATACTTTTAAGCTGAGATATTCCAATCTCAGCTTTTTTACTTGATCTTTTTGCTGTGAGTGTGTGTCATTGCGTTTACAGCTTATTTCAAATGAGTATGTGATAACTACGGAGTTGACTGAACTTGAGCCAAATGGGTAGGCGATATGTCTAGAGTTCGCCCAACTTGCGCCAAATGGCAGTTCGATATGTCTCAAGTTCTCCGAACTCAAACTTTATCAGAGCAAATAGAATTCAAGTTCAGCCAACTTAAACTTTATTGGAGCGGATAGAATTAAAATCATATTATTCACTTCAATTTAGTCGTGAAAAGAATCAATGTTAGATAGTTAATTCATATTGGAGGGTAACGGTAAATTCATGTGAGGCGTCAAAGAAGAACTACCGCATTAGAAACCGTGTTAACGATAGTGACCTACGGGTTTAATAGGTAGGGTAGCCGTAAGCTCTCATGTTTAATGCGGGAGTATTTGACTTGAGAGCTGAAGACGGTCTCGCATCAAAATGAATTTATCGTTACCACGGAAATATGCGAAACACTCATACACAGTAGTAAAATAGTTAATTTTCACCATATAAAAAGCAGAAGAGCTGAGCTCTTCTGCTTATATTATTTTGTCAGACTTATTCTGCAGTAACATTTTCTGCTGAAGCGATTTCTCCGTCTTGCAATTCAATCATAACCGCTGGTTTGACTGGGTTATGGTTTTCATCAATAGCAAAGGTACCTGTTACACCAGCAAACTCAGTTGTTTCTGCAATTGCATCTGTAATAGCTTGAGGATCCGTTGAACCACTACGTTCAATAGCATCTATAATTAACATTGCCGCATCATAACCAAGTGCATTCCAAGTACCGCCTTCTTTACCGAACTTAGCTTCAAATGCAGTAAGGAAATTTTGAACGGATTCTTCTTCACTTTCATTTGAGAAGTGATCAGTATAATAAACGTCACGCGCATTTTCAGCTCCAGCAAGTTCTACTAATACCTCACTTGAAAATCCATCTGGTCCGATAATAGGTTGTTCAATACCCATCTCACGTGCTTGCTTAATAATTAATCCTGCTTCTGTATAGTAAGCTGGGATATAAATAACATCAAAATCTTGTGACATAGCTGTTGTTAAAATAGCTGAGAAATCTGTATCTCCAGCAGTGAATGAATCTTCACTCACTATTGTTCCACCATGACTCTCAAATTCAATATTAAAATTGTCTGCTAATCCACGAGAATAATCTGATGATTGATCGACCAAGACTAGTGCGTTCGTTGCAGCTAAATTTTCAGCCGCAAATGCCGCTCCAGCACTTCCTTGATACGAATTATTAAAACATACTCTAAAGAAATACTCTAAAACATCACCAGCAGAATCGAATGTAATATCATCATCTGTTGCTGATGGTGATACCATAGGGATGTTTGCCTCACTAAAGATAGGCAACTGAGCTTGGGTATTACCTGTCGTAGCTGGTCCAACAACTCCGACTACACCATCTGAAACAAGTCTTTGAGCCACTGATGCAGATTCTGTCACATCGCTTTGGTTATCATAACTGACAATTTCTAACTGTTGCCCATCTAATACGCCACCATTTTCATTGATTTCTTCAACAGCTAATTCTAATCCCTCTAGCATTTGTGTACCATAAGAAGCAGCTTCACCTGATAATTCATAGTTAGCCCCAATTTTAACAGTATCTTGCGCTAATACGGGTGTTGATGAGAAAAGTGCCGATGCAATTGTCATGCCCGCAATAAGTTGTTTACCAATTCGTTTAATTTTAATATTCATATTCATGTTTTCCTCCAGTTTTTATAAGTTTTACCTTCCGGCAGGCTCAGTAATAACAGGCCTGCCACCATTAATCGACTATCGTTATCTAATTGCAAATTACTTTCTAAAGCACCCATTATTCCCTCCCCCTTCTTATAATAAACATATATATAGTATATATTATACAAAAAAATGAGAAATAGCAAGGCTATTTCTCATTTTTTTTTAATATTCAGTTTGTTTAATGATTTTTTGTATCTGGATTAGTCGGTTCGACAATCCCTTCTACTTGATCTAAAGTAGCTATATCTTGCTCTGTCAGTTTAAAGTCAAAAATATCTAAATTAGCTTTAATATTTTTTGGTGTCTCTGATTTTGGTAGTGGCAAGAAGCCTTTTGCAAGCGACCAATGTAAAGCCACTTGTGCTGGTGATTTACCTTCATAATGACTCGCCACTTCTATCACTGTTGCATCTTTGAATGCAGTTCCGTGTCCTAAGGGGCTATAAGCCTCAACTAAAATTTCTTTATCATTACAAAAATCAACAACTTCTTTTTCTTCCCAGCCGGGTGCTAATCTTATTTGATTAACCGCTGGCACAACTTGAGCAGTTTCAAGTATTGCTTCTAAATGATGAACATAAAAGTTTGATACACCTATTGATCGTACTTTACCTAACTTTCGTAATTCTTCTAAACCTCTCCACACTTTTTTATTTCGTTCTTTCCAACCATCATTTTCTCTAACCGCTTTAGGATTTGGCCAATGTATCAGAACTAAATCAATGTAGTCTACTTTTAGCTTTTCTAAGGATTCATCAATGGAAGATAAAGTGTCCTCGTATGTATGGATATTATTCCAGACTTTGGTTGTAAGATAGATAGTTTTGCGATCAATCCCTGAATCCTTAATCGCATCACCAATACTATTTTCATTACCGTAAATCTGTGCCGTATCGATATGACGGTAACCTGCTTTTAATGCTTCACTTACAGCATTATATGTAGCTTCACCTTCTTCAATCTGCCACGTTCCAAAACCGATTGCTGGGATTTTATGTCCATCATTTAATGTCATGCTTTCAATCATTCATGCATCCTCCACCTTTTTCACATTATCTAAGTGTACTTTAATATGTTTTATAAAATGTTTGAGTACTTCTACCCGTGCGTATTTTTTTCGATTCGTAGCTATCGTATACCAAGGAGCATTTGATGTGTTGGTACGATCCAACATTTCTTCCATCGCATTCACATAATTATCCCATTGTTTCCGATTACGCCAATCATCTTCAGTTATTTTATAGTTTTTAGAGGGTTCTTCTTGGCGATCTTCAAATCGTTGTTCTTGCTCATCCTCATCAATATACATAAAGAATTTCATCACAATGGAACCGTGATCTGTAAGAACCTTTTCGGTATGATTGATTTCATCATAAGCACGTTCCCATTCTGACTCAGAAGCAAATCCTTCCACTCGTTCAACAAGAACACGCCCATACCAAGTACGATCAAAGATAACCATGTCTCCATCTTTTGGAAATTTATTCCAAAATCTCCATAAATAATGATAAGTATTTTCTAATTCCGTTGGTGCTTTAATTCCATAAATACGGTAACTTCGGGGATCAATATGACGAGTTAGGCGTTGTATCGCTCCGCCTTTTCCTGCTGCATCAACACCTTCAAATGCTGTTATAATTGCAATACCTTTTGTAAAGCACTCATAGACTAAATCGGCTGCTTCTTTTTGTAAATCCTCTAATACATTATCGTACTCTTTATCTGATATAGTCTTCGTCAAATCATACTGTTCTAATTGAGCTTCTTCTAATTGGTAGTTACGATTAGACATATTAGTCCGCTCTCGTGCTAATGAAACACGTTCAATTCCAGATGTGATTTCTTCGATTGTTATTCCAAGAACTGTTTTAGCTGCTAACTTACGGTCTACACCATTAATAATATTCCAGGGACTTTCTGGAACATCTGTTTTCTTTAGTACTTTATCGAACCAGTCTAAATAATCATCATAGTGTTTATTTTGTTCATAATCATTATCTGACAATAAAAACTGTCGAAACTTAGATTCCTCTAAAGCAGCTATATTTTCGCTTTGAGTATCCTTTTGAATATGCAGAAAAAACTTAATAACAATTGTGCCGTCATCTAATAACATATGTTCTAGATTTAATAATTCTTCTGTTCTTTGTTTTAGCTTATCATCTGATCGTTCATCTTTATTGAATACTTGAGAGTAAAAACTTTGATCAAAAACAACCATCTCTTCGTGATTTGGTATTTTTTGCCAAAAACGCCAGACGCTTGGATGGAGATAGTCAATATCTGTACGTGAATCAAATAATTCAACTTTTACATATCGAGGATCTAATTCCCGTGTTAAATCATTGATAATATCCCCTTTTCCCGAACTTTCCCAACCATCTATTAAAATAAGTACAGGTATTTTTAATCGTTGGACAATCCGCTGTAGTTTATCGATTTCTTCACCTAAGTTAGAACGTTTAAAATTATCATAGCGATCATCAACATCATCGAAATTATAATTTTTTAACATATTTTCACTCTCCCTTTCAATATAATACAAACTTGAGATAAGATTATGATTGAATTTGTGCCTTTAGTGTCTATAACTCAATATCAAAATTCACTTCATAAACGCTTTCGGTAAGTAGCCCGTCATAGTCATATCGCCCAACAAGCATACTTAATTCTTCACTAGCATCGATGATTCTACCATTGATTTTTAAAATATCATTTTGAGTCCGTCCATCTTCCTGTGCGGTAAATGAACCTGACTTACCATCAATTGTTCCTTGAAACTCAGCGAATCCACGGATTAATTCTGGAGTTACATCCTCTTCAGATTGATGTATTAAATAATTCGCTTCAATCGTTCCAGTAATCTCTTTACTTCTAATTTCATAACTTACATTCCAAACAGTAATGGTTTTATTTTCATTATTAGTAGGTATACTTTGTTTAAAGTCTCTTTTTATTTTTCCTGTGGTTGACACTAACATGGCACTCATCCTTTCTTATTTCGTATAGTTTAGCATTATTCCACACTGAGTTCTAATAATACTCACTAATTATCAAATCAATCTCTATCAGACTTGATACTGATTGCAAATCGGAGAATTATTGGTTGTTTAAATAGATCTTTCTGTTTATAATTTAATTAATCATTGCTGAATGCAAACTTCTTCAGTATAATTTGATTGATATAAAATGAGAAAAAGGTGAGAATATGAATTATAAAAGTACCCGTAACTCGGAAAACATCGTAACACCCTCTCAAGCTATACTGCAAGGTCTTGCGACTGATGGTGGGTTATATGTTCCAGAATCATTCCCTAAATTTGACTTAGATTGGGATAAACTTAGCCAATTTACTTATCAAGAAATGGCACAGTTTATTTTAAAACCATTCCTATCTGATTTCTCAGATGACCAATTAGATCGTTGTATAGAACTAGCATACGATAATAAATTTGATACGGAAGCAATCGCTCCAGTTGTTGAAATCGATAATCATTACCACTTAGAACTATTCCATGGTTCTACGATTGCTTTTAAAGATATGGCATTATCAATCTTGCCATACTTGATGAAAACCTCAGCTGAAATTAATCATAATAATAATGAAATTGTTATATTAACAGCGACATCAGGTGATACTGGTAAAGCTGCTATGGCTGGTTTTTCAGATGTTCCTGGAACGAAAATCATTGTTTTCTATCCTAAAGGTGGAGTGAGCTCCATTCAAGAACAACAGATGTTGACTCAAACAGGTGAGAATACTCATGTTGTATCGATTGTTGGAAACTTTGATGACGCTCAAACTGAAGTTAAGAATTTATTCAACGACATCGTTTTGCGTGACGAACTCCAATCGTATAATAGTCAATTTTCATCAGCAAACTCTATGAATATTGGCCGTCTTGTTCCACAAATAGTATATTATTTTTACGCATATGCTCAACTTGTAAAACAAGGTAAAGTCAAAGCAGGTAGTGATATTGATTTTAGTGTTCCTACTGGAAACTTTGGTAATATATTAGCTGGCTACTATGCTAAACGTTCTGGCTTACCTATCGGTAAATTACTATGTGCTTCAAATGACAACAAAGTGTTGTATGATTTCTTCCAACAAGGTGAGTATAATCGTCAACGCGAATTTATCTTAACAATTTCTCCGTCAATGGACATTATTGTCTCTAGTAATCTAGAACGACTTGTTTTCCACGCGGTTGGAGAAGACAGTGCACGATTAAGCGAATTAATGAATCAGTTATCTCAAGATGGTCGTTATGCTCTGACAGATAATGAACGATCTCATTTTTCAAACTTCTTATCCGATTATGTTACTGAGGATGAAACGAAAGAAGAAATTAATTATGTATATAAACAAACTAACTACATTATGGATACACATACTGCGGTTGCATCTAAAGCTTGGAGAAATTTAAATCAACAAGGGCTTACAACAAATCCAACAATTATTGTCTCAACAGCAAGTCCATATAAGTTTCCAGAAGCCGTGTTATCTGCCCTTGGTGTTGAAGCTGAGTCCTTGAATGATAATGAGTTGCTGACTCAACTAAACAATCTATCTAAAGTACCCTTCCCACCAGCGATTGATGGTCTACTTGATGCAACAAGACTGCATGACACAACGATTGAAGTGTCAGAAATGCGTGAATTTGTTCAAAATGTTGCAAAAAAATAAATTATTTAAAAAGAGTTAAGGATACAATTAGATGTCCTTAACTCCTTTTTTAATGCATTGTCATACCGCCTGTTACATTAATTGCTTGACCTGTCATATAGGCTGATTCATCTTGGGTTAGAAACTCAACAACACCTGCAACATCCTCCGGTTGCGCTGTTCGACCAAGTGGTACTTGTGAACTATCTTCTGCATAAACTTCCTCAGCAGTCATCCCTCTTAACTTACCGCCATCTATTCGTTCACGGTGTTTCATTGGCGTTTCAACAATACCAGGACATACTGCATTCACTAATATGTTATGAGTTGCTAATTCAATTGCAGCAGTCTTAGTTAAACCGATTAAAGCATGCTTAGATGCAACATAGGCACTTAATCCTCTGTAGCCATTTTTACCGGCTTGAGAAGCGATATTAATAATTCTTCCCGATCGATTATTTTCGATTATTTGCCTAGCAAAGACTTTTGATAATTGACAGACAGCAAAAACATTTATATCAAAAATATCTTTCCAATCACTTAACTCACTCTCTACTAGAAAGTCCATTCTAGAAATACCGGCACTATTTATAATTACATCCGGTACACCGTGTGTATTAACAATGAATTGACTCCAATTCTTAAACTCTGTAAAGTGAGTTAAATTGAATAATTCTTGAAATTCTTTCTCATTACGACTAGCTTGAGTATGTTCTATATCAACATTGATAACTCGATGTCCTTTCTCTAGAAACCGTTTCACACATGCTTGTCCAATTCCTGAATTCCCACCGGTTACTAACACTAACTTCTCTGGCACTTCTTTGACCTCCTAACTAAATTTATTCTTTTTCTACATCAAATACTGGTACTAATGAATTTCCATAGTGTTCAGTAATAAAGTTCGCAACATTCTGTTGTTGATATGCTTCTACTACTTGTTGGTAAACTTCGCTCTCTTTATCCTCAGTTCTTGAAACAATAATATTTATATAAGGTTTCAAATCTTCTGCTTCTGGATCGATTTCTAACGCGAAAATTGCGTCATTTACTGGATCGATACCAAAGTCAATCGCCAAATCACTATTCGTAATTCCAGCTGCTACATCAACTAATGCTTGTGGAATAATAGCTGGATCTGTTTCTACTATGTCTAAATTTAACGGATTATCAATAATATCAATAATTTCTGGTAAGTGTCCTTTACTCTCATCCACCGTAATTAAACCTGCTCGATCTAAAACAATTAATGCTCTTCCCATATTTGTTGCATTGTTTGGAATTAGTATTGTATCATTCTCTTTTAATTCAGATATATCAGAAATATTTTCCGAAAAAATATTCATTGGACTAATATAAGTATTGCCAACAACTGAAAAATCATAGCCTTTATCGCTTATCTCTTGTTCTAAGAAAGCATTATGCTGAAAAGCAGTAATATCTAAATCACCTTCTGCTAGCGCTTGATTGGTGAAAATACCATCATTGAAACTAATTAACTCTATCTCGATATCATCACCTAAATTCTCTTGAACTTTTTCCCATATCGCATTATTTGAATCCCCAATAACACCCACCTTTACTGTAGTTTGAGCACTAGCAAAGACTGGACAAAGGATTGTAAAGGCAAATAGTACAACGATAATTTTTTTGATAATTTTCATAATATAGTTTCTCCTTCTTTGGCTTTAATAAGAAAATGTTAAATCTGTTACTTCATTTAAAACGTTATAATAGTTTTCACTAAAGTATCGTGCCATTGGCAGATTTTGGTCTAAAAAATTACCACAATCATGTGCAGATGCACCTGGTATCTCTCCTTCAAATTCAGAAATATATTTAAATGTTTTCTTTAATAAATTTAAAACACCTTTTGGTTCTACTTTGTCTGTTAAGATTAAATAAAATCCAGTACGACATCCCATTGGTCCGAAATAAATAACTTCATCCTTAAACTCAGGATCATTACGTAAATACGTTGCAGCAATATGTTCGATAGTATGTATTTCGGCTGTATTCAATACTGGTTCATAATTTGGAGCAACAAATCGTAAATCATATGACTTAAGAGTTTGTCCACCCACTTTGTCTTCTCTTGATAAATATAGACCAGGATTCAATGTTAAATGGTTTACTGTAAAACTTGCAATTTTATCCATATATCTTATTCCCCTTTTCTTTGTTTAGGCGTGTTTGGTTCATTAAGTGTTTATATTGTTTTACTGGCCAGTAATTTCAATATATTTAGATAGAATATCTTTCCATAAAAAAATACCCATCCCTTTATTTATCAATTACTTGATAAACAAAGGGACGGATACTTCCGTGTTACCACCCAAATTTATATTTGTTTTACAACAAATACCTCATCAATTCCATATTAAATTCATGAAACTTGGCAATATAACGGTTGCTTTCCGTTTAAATAGCGTTAACCACTTAAATACTCAGAGCTCATCTTCACTGTCTCAATAATTGTACCCTTTCTCACCATCCGGGCTCTCTTGACCATATTTCAACAGTTACTCTTCTCTTCAATGTAATATTATAAGATTAATATAAATCTAATGTTTAATGAATATTATCATCATTTTATAATATAGTCAACTGTTTTTAAATAAAAACCCTTAGAGACAAATTCTCTAAGGGTCTGATAATCTATGCTTTAGTTTTTTCTTCTTTAACCCACGTATCTATTGTTTCGATTTCTTTAACAATATATGCGTGTAGCGCTGTGTTTAACTCTTCAAATCCCGCGATTTCTCGTATTGGAGTAAAATCATTCACTAATTCACTCATGAATGCTTCTAATAACCCATCTTTTAAATCAAGTGATTTATTAATAATAGTATGTAAGCTACCAATTAATTGATAACGGCTTCCAATTAATTCCCCAAAATCATTCGACTTATCACGTTCTTTAATTAATACGACACGTCCTAAATAATAATCATAGAAAGCGATATAAGTTTTACCATTAAAGTAATAGTTTAATAAAACTTCACAGTCAGACAAAGAGAAGTCTTTCTTGCGCTTTAAACTAAGAGTATCATCTACAGATTTATTTACTGTAGAGAAAATATCTTTGGCAATACTTTCTTCATTTGTTAAATCAGAAGCAATGTCCTCAATATTAAATAAAGGTGTATTCCAAACAGATTCACGACGGCTAAAACGGAAGAAGTATTTATAATAATCGTGTAATAAGTAGCTACGACGACGAATGTTATAAACGATGTATTTTTGTGCTGAATCTTCCACATATTCAGATGCTAAACGGATTGCTTGACTCTCAGTAATATATTGCATTAATTTCTCTCCTTAATTATACTAATAATTAGTTATACCTATGATACCATTTTATAATTATCAATTGAATGCTTAAATGGTTAGTTTTGCTTATATTATTTTCAAAACTTACCACAAAAATAGAAATGAGGGTAATAATGTATATTAGACAAACAAAAACAAGTGAAATTCCAGAGGTTATAAAGATTATAGACTATGGTCGACAACTACAAAGAAAGAATGGGAATAATATTCAGTGGCCTCCACATTACCCTGTTGTGAGTGATATTGAAAAAGATATAGCGAATAATTTTAGCTATGTATGTGTGATTGACAATGATGATGATACTGATCTACCAGCAGAAAGTATCGTAGCTACGATGTGCATTCAAGAAGGTGATGACCCGACATATCAAATGATTGATGGTGCATGGTTGAATGATTTTCCTTATGTAACTATCCATCGAATTGCTTCAAACCAACAAGTTAAAGGCGCAGGAAGCTTTTGTATGCAGTATGTTCTGGATAACTATGATAATGTAAAAATAGATACACATGAGAAAAACTCGTCTATGATTGCATTGATTCAAAAGTTTGGTTTCGAACATTGTGGAGAAATTACGATTGCTGATGGTACACCACGTGTAGTTTTTCAGTACTCAAAACATTAATATCTACCTCTTAACTTGAATAAAAAGTTAAGAGGTTTTATTATGACTGATGTTGTATGTAAGCGTATGTACTTTAAACGCTTATTCCCGTGAGAACTGTTCGGTCACCAAAACTGTTGGACTGACTTCAGCAATTAACGACGGCTAACGCCTTGTTAAAGAATTTCTGATTTGGTTGACTACAGATTCTTTATGTCGCTTTCAGTTCTACGGACTCTTGTGCGTCAAATCATTTTTTTACTCCGGTACTTCACTGAAAACGTTCTGACATCACAGTAAATTTATCGATGTAACGGAAATATGTAACCCTCTGATACTAATATAATGACAGAAAAAACCTACAAGCGAATGCTCATAGGTTGTTGTTTTAATTATTTAAATGGATCTACTTCGTAGTCGACGCGCATTAAGAATAAACCATTTGGTGGGGCTGTTGGCCCTGCTTCATTACGGTCTTTTACATCCAACAAACGTTGCATCTCACTCACAGGTTTTAACCCATCTCCAATTTGAAGAAGAGTACCTACAAGAATTCGAACCATATTGTACAGGAAACCTTTCCCATAAAATCGAAATACTAATTCGTTTTCTACTTCATCTATCCAAGCTTCCGCTTCTAAGACATGACGAACTTTATTCTCGATTTCAGTCTTAGTAGAACAGAAACTTGAGAAATCATGTTCTCCAATTATGATATTTAGTGCATCTTGGATACGTCCTAAGTCAAAAGAGTAGGGATGATGTGTCGTATACAATCGTTTAAATGGATCAGGAAAATCATTTATATCTACGCGATATTGATATTCTTTACCAATCGCATGATACCTCGCATGAAATCCGTCTGATACTTGAGCTACATCGATGATTCTAATAGACTGGTCTAAGATACTGTTTAATGCTTTTCGCATCGAATTAGGCTGTATTTTTGCCGGATAATCAACATGTACTACTTGTCCAAGTGCATGAACTCCAGAGTCCGTTCTTCCTGACGTTGAATTTTTAATTAACTCACCTGGTTTAGACTTAGCCATTAAATGTAATGCTTTTTGTAACGATTCCTGAATGGATAGTCCATTGGGTTGTATTTGGTAGCCGACATAGTTAGTGCCATCATATTGAATTTTTAATGCATAACGTGTCGTCATTTACTTTCCCCTCCTAATTTCGTATCGTTTAGCCAACTACAAAGCGCAAAGCTATAAGCGATACAGTTACGAATAACAGTACAACAACAGCATAAGCGTCTATTTTAGAATATTTTAACTGTCTATATTTTGTTCGGCCTTCTCCGCCTCGATAACCACGCGCTTCCATAGCAACAGCCATCTCATCGGCTCGATTAAAAGCACTAACGAAAAGTGGAATTAAGATTGGTACCATCGCTTTAATGCGATCAATAAAACTACCTTCATCAAATTCAACTCCACGTGCTCTTTGTGCATTCATAATTTTTTGAGCTTCATCCATTAACGTTGGAACATAACGCAAAGCAATGGATAACATTAATGCTACTTCATGAGCTGGGAAGCCTAAGCGAGTTAATGGACGTAATAAGTGTTCTATTCCATCTGTTAACTCTAAAGGTGCTGTCGTTAAGGTCAAGATCGTTGACATCATAATAATTAATACTAAACGCATAAAGATATATACGGCATTCAGTACACCTAAGGATGTTATTGTGATTGGACCTAATTGAAAGTATACCGTTCCTCCAACTGTGAATAACATTTGAAAGACTACCGTAAACATAATTATCCATAACATCGGACGAATCCCACGTAAAAAATATGAAATAGAAATATCACTCAATTTAATAACTAAAAATACAAAAGCCGCAAGTAACAAGTATGACAACCAATGATTAGCAAGAAAAACAATTACGATAAAGAAAAAGCTTCCTAGTAATTTTGTTCTCGGGTCTAATTCATGAATGACTGACTCCCCTTGAATATAACGACCTAAAAGTAATTTATCAAACATTACTGTGACACCTCTTTTCCTAGTGTCTGTGACTGTTTAATTTTCACTATTTCATCTGCTAATTGATCAATTGTAATGGGTTGAGCTTCTTTAATATAATTCGTATGTAGATTGTTATCTATATCTTTGAAGAACTTCAGTGATTGTGGCAGCGACAATTGCAGTGATTCAAGCTTACTTTCATCACTAAAGATATCCAGTGGCGCACCAGATTTAGCAATCGTTCCGTTTTCCATGACTATAACATTATCAGCATATAAGGCCACATCTTCCATCTGATGAGTTACTAATACTAGAGTTAAGTTTTGTTCTTTGTGTAAATTCACAAACATCTCAAGCATATACTTTTGTCCTGCTGGGTCTAAACCAGCTGTTGGTTCATCTAATACAAGTACATTTGGCTCTAAGGCTAAGACCCCAGCAATAGCAACTCTTCTCATCTGTCCCCCACTCAAATCGAATGGTGAACGATCATACAAATTCTCTGGTAAACCAACTAATGATAGTTTTTCTCGTGCAATACGTTCAGCTTCTTCTTCTGATACTCCGAAATTTAATGGTCCAAACATAACATCTTTTAAAACAGTTTCTTCGAATAATTGAGATTCAGGAAATTGAAAAACAACACTTACTTGCTTTCTCAATGCTTTAAGATTTTTATTCTTAGAATCATGAGTGATTTTTTCACCATTTATTGTTATTGTACCTTGTGTTGGCCTCAGTAAAACATTTAAATGTTGAATCAGTGTCGATTTTCCAGATCCAGTATGTCCAATAATTGCAGTTATCTTTCCTTTTGGAATATTTAAACTGACATTACTTAACGCTGAAACAGCGAAAGGACTATTAGCATTATATACATGGTCTACGTTGTTAAATACGATTGGATTATCCATTGTAATAAAGCCTCCTCCTCGAAATATTCGTCAGGTACTTCCACTCCACGTTCTATTAATGCATGTTTCAACTTTTGAGTGAAAGGTAGATCAAGTCCCATATCAATTAAGTTTTCACCCAAATTAAAGATATCTTCAGGAACTCCTTCATTTTGCTTCTCTCCTGCTTGCATAACAATAATACGATCTGCTTTAGAAGCTTCGTCAATATCATGAGTAATAGAAATAACAGTTAAGTCATGCTGTTCTTTTACTTTTTCAATTGCTTCAATAACTTCTTCACGACCCAACGGATCTAACATTGCCGTTGCTTCATCAAGTAGAATAACATCCGGTCGTAATGCGATAACACTTGCTAAAGCAACACGTTGTTTTTGTCCTCCAGATAATCGAGCTGGTTCTTTCTTTTTATGATCTGACATTCTAACTTGCAGTAATGCTTCATCAACTCGTTGAATCATCTCTAGACGTTCTACTCCATTATTTTCGAGGCCGAATGCCACATCGTCTTCAACAGTTGCACCTACGAATTGGTTATCTGGATTTTGGAACACCATTCCAACTGATCTTCTAGCTTCCCAAACGGTTTCTTCATTTAATAATTGACCATTAATGAAGACTTCTCCACTTTCGGGTACTAACAGACCATTCATTATTTTAGCTAAAGTAGATTTACCAGAACCATTCGGTCCGATTAATGCAACCCATTCTCCTTTATGAATGGATAGATTCACATTTGATAGTGCAAACGAATCTACACCTTGATACTGAAATGATATATCTTTTAGTTCGATGATAGGGCTTGTCATAGTCATCTTCCTTTCGCGACGCATCTTGCTGTTTTTTTCATAGTTAAATATACCATTAATGTTGTGAAAATTTCTCACTAGAATCATAAACTTAACTATAAAAAAAGCACTTACGATAGAAGCACATTGATTGGAGGAGAAAATCTCCTCCAATCTAAGCAATAAAAATATTGCTTGTGCATTAGAGCTAGACCAAATTATTGATCATAACACTCTCCATCATTAAGTGACTAAACTATTGGTTCTTATTTAACTATTAAACTAACTCTAAGATTACCATTGGAGCTGCGTCACCACGTCTTGGACCTTTTTTAAGGATACGTGTATAACCTCCATTACGGCTTTCATAACGGTTAGCATAATTATCAAATAAACGATCTAATACTGATTCAATGATTACTTCGTCATCTTCGATACGAGCATCAGCTATTTCGCGGCGTAAGAATGAAGCTGCCTTACGACGTGAAGCTAAGTCACCTTTTTTACCTAATGTAATCATTTTTTCAACAGTTTTACGAACTTCTTTAGCACGAGCTTCAGTTGTTACGATACTTTCGTTGATAATTACATCAGTCGTTAAATCACGTAGTAATGCTTTACGTTGAGTACTTGTACGTCCTAATTTACGGTATGCCATTAAGATTCCTCCATTTCTTATATAATAAACCCTATTGATCTACTATTCGTCGTCTTTCAGACCTAGGCCAAGATCATCTAATTTGCCTTTAACTTCAGCTAATGATTTACGTCCTAAGTTACGAACTTTCATCATTTCTGCTTCTGTTTTGTTTGTAAGTTCTTGAATTGTATTAATTCCAGCACGTTTTAAGCAGTTGTAAGAACGAACAGATAAGTCTAGTTCCTCAATTGTCATGATAAGAACTTTTTCTTTTTCTGCTTCTTCCTTTTCAACCATAATTTCAGCTTCACGAGCTTCATCGTTTAAGTTTACAAAGATATTTAAATGTTCAGTCAATATTTTTGCAGCTAAACTTAATGATTTTTCTGGACTAATAGATCCGTCTGTCCAAATGTCTAAAGTTAATTTATCGAACACATTTTTTTGACCAATGCGAGTATTTTCTACTTGATAATTCACTTTTTCAATTGGTGTATAAATTGAATCGATTGGTAATACACCGATTGGCATATCATCAGTCTTATTGTAGTCGCTACGTGCATAGCCTCGACCGTTTGAAACATTAATTCGCATGTTCAATTCTGCGTCTTGAGCTAAGGTACAAATATGTAAATCAGGATTTAAAATTTGTACATCATTATCATGAATAATGTCTGCAGCAGTTACTGTTTTTGGACCCGTAACATTTAATTCAATTACTTTGCTTTCATCCGTGTGCAATTTAAGGGCTAACTTCTTTAAGTTTAAAATGATCGTTGGAACATCTTCAACTACACCATCGACTGTAGCAAACTCATGTAGTACACCATCAATTTGAATATTAGTTACTGCTGCACCTGGTAAGGAAGATAGCAGAATACGACGTAATGAGTTTCCAAGAGTTGTTCCATATCCACGTTCTAATGGTTCAATCACGATCTTGCCAAATTTTTCGTCTTCACTGACTTCAACCGTTGTAATCTCTGGTTTTTCAATCTCGATCATTAGTAATTTTCCCCTTTCAATACGTTATGTCTCAATGATAATTTTGTAGCAACATTAATATATTTCAATTATAAAGCAATTATCATTAAACACGACGACGTTTTGGTGGGCGAGCACCATTATGTGGGATTGGGGTAACGTCACGAATAGCTGATACTTCTAATCCAGCTGCTTGTAATGAACGAATTGCTGATTCACGACCAGAACCTGGTCCTTTAACTGCAACTTCTACAGATTTCATACCATGTTCCATTGCGCCTTTAGCAGCAACTTCTGATGCCATTTGAGCTGCGAATGGAGTAGATTTTTTTGATCCGCGGAATCCTAATGATCCAGCTGATGACCAAGAAAGTGCGTTACCATTCTCGTCAGTAATCATAACGATTGTGTTATTGAATGTAGAACGAATATGTGCAATTCCACGTTCAATATTTTTTCTGTCGCGACGACGTCTACGAGCTTGTTGTCTTTTTGCCATGAAGTCTTAACCTCCCTTTTAAATTAATTAATTATTTCTTACCTTGTACTGATTTCTTAGGACCTTTACGAGTACGTGCATTGTTTTTAGTGTTTTGTCCGCGAACTGGTAAGTTACGACGGTGACGGTTACCACGGTATGAACCGATTTCTTGTAATCGTTTGATGTCTAAACTTACTTCACGACGTAAGTCACCTTCAACTTTGATTCCGTCAACAATAGAACGTAAACGGTCTAATTCATCGTTTGAAAGATCTTGCACGCGAGTGTTCTCAGATACATTTGCATCTGCACAGATTTGTTTTGCTGTAGTATTCCCGATACCAAATACATATGTTAATGAAATAACGATACGTTTGTCACGTGGAATATCAACTCCTGCTATACGAGCCATAGACTAGTTTCCTCCTTCTTCTTAAAATTAACCTTGACGTTGTTTGTGTTTTGGATTTTCGCAAATTACCATTACTTTACCGTTACGGCGGATAACTTTGCATTTCTCACAAATTGGTTTTACTGATGCTCTAACTTTCATCATTTTCCCTCCTTAAACTTCTTAACCATCGACTATTTAAAGCGATATGTAATTCGACCTTTAGTCAAATCATAAGGAGACATTTCAACTGTTACTTTATCTCCTGGCAAAATACGGATATAGTTCATACGAATTTTACCTGAAACATGAGCTAAAATTTCGTGGCCATTTTCTAATTCAACTTTGAACATTGCATTTGGCAAGGTTTCTAAAATTATTCCTTCTACTTCAATAACATCATCTTTAGCCATTAATACTTCCTCCTTTTTTTACCAGTTAGTGAAATGCTTTTGTATCTATTCTCCAAGAATATTACGTATCTCACGATAAACTACTTCAATCGGATTTTCACCACTAATGCGGTGTAGTATGTTTTTATCATCGTAGAATTCTAAGATCGGTTTGATTGATTCCATCTGTAAGTTAATACGGTGTCTAACTTTTTCAGGTTTGTCGTCTTCACGTTGATAGAAATCGTGAGAACCACAGCTATCACAAACTCCGTCAACAGAAGGTGGATTGTATACTTTATGATAAGTAGCTCCACAGTCACGACAAATAATTCGACCACTTAGACGTTCTTCTAGGACTTCTGAATTAACATCAATATAAATAACAGCGTCAATATCAGAATTCATATCTTTTAAATTCTCTTCTAGTGCATGTGCTTGTTGAAGCGTTCTTGGGTAGCCGTCTAACATAAATCCATCAGCTTGAACATCTGTTTGTGATAAACGCTCGCGAACTAAGTTGTTCGTAACATCATCAGGCACAAGATTACCAGCATCAGTATATGATTTAGCTTCTAATCCCAATTTCGTTTCATTCTTTATTGCTTCACGGAAGATATCCCCTGTAGCAATATGTACCATTGGATAGTCTTTGGAGATATGTTCACTTTGTGTTCCTTTCCCTGCTCCGGGAAGGCCCATTAATAAAATATTCATATATAAATCGTCCTTACTTATTTAGTATCGATGAACTATTGATAAAGAAATCCTTTATAGCGACGTTTAACCATTCTACCTTCGATTTGTTTAGTTGTCTCAATTGCAACACCTACAACAATCAAAATACTTGTTCCACTTAGTGATATATTCATTGGTATTTCCCAGATAAATCCAGCAACAATCGGCAAGACGGCAATTAATGTTAGATATAATGCGCCGACCCCACTTAAACGATTAATTAGTCGTGTAATAAATGTCTCAGTATCATTACCAGGACGTACACTTGGAATATAAGCGCCTTGTTTCTGTAAGTTTTCTGCTACTTTTTCAGGGTTAACCTGAATTAATGAATAAAAGTATGTAAAGGCAATTAATAAGACAGTATAGAATACTGCACCTAATGGATGTTGTAAATTAAACAAGTTTCCGAAAAATTGCATCACGGGTCCAGCGTTTTCTGTACTTAAGAAAGAAAAGATAGTTTGCGGTGTTGTTATAAATGATGTTGCGAAAATCACGGGTATAACACCAGCAGAGTTAATCTTTAACGGCAGGTGAGCAGTATGTCTGGCACCTGAAGCTTTCTTAGAGTGATGAATTGGAATACGTCTTTGTGCTCTTTCCATTAGAACAACAATTACAATACTTATTACGATAACCATAACAATTGCTAGTAAAATTAACAAGTTTTGAGTAAGCTCGCTACCTGCTATACCAGAAATTGAGTTTTGGAAGAATCCGTAAAAGTCTTTAGGTACTTCTGCGATAATACCGGCAAAGATCAACATTGATACTCCGTTACCGACACCATTACGTGTGATTTGCTCACCTAACCATACTAGGAACATTGTTCCAGAAGTTAAGATTAAAGCTATCGTCAAGTATGTAGCAGTTGTTGGGTTATCAATTAGTCCTAAACCAGATAACTGGTTGAATCCAAATGATAAACCTAAAGATTGAATAAATCCTAAAACTATAGCCGCGTATGTAGTTGATTGATTTAACTTACGTCTACCGACCTCACCTTGTTTGGCCCACTCGGTAAATTTAGGTACTAAGTCCATCTGCAATAATTGCATAATGATTGATGCTGTAATGTATGGTGAAACACCCATCGCAAAGATAGAATATCTCTGAAGTGCTCCCCCACCAAAAGTATTCAATAAGCCTAATACCCCAGTATTACTTAATGATTGTAAAGCTCCAGCATTAACGCCTGGAACTGGGATATGTGAACCTAAACGGAATACTGCAAAGATAAACAAAGTAAAAAGAATTCTACGTCGAATATCTCTAACAGCGAATGCATTTTTCAAGAAGGAAAACATTAAATCACCTCGATCGATCCACCAGCAGCAGTGATTGCTTCTTCAGCAGATTTAGAGAACTTAGCAGCTTGTACTGTTAATTTCTTTTCTAAATTACCATCACCTAAAATTTTAACTCCTGACAATTCGTTTTTCACAACTCCAGATTCAATTAATAAAGCTGGTGTAACTGTTGTGCCATCTTCAAAACGGTTTAATGTTTCTAAGTTCACTACTGCATAATCTTTACGATTAATGTTAGTGAAACCACGTTTTGGTAAACGACGGAATAAAGGTTGTTGTCCACCTTCAAATCCTAAACGTACTCCTCCACCTGAGCGTGCTTTTTGACCTTTTTGTCCACGACCAGCAGTCTTTCCGTTACCTGAACCTTGACCACGCCCAACACGGTTACGTAATTTGCGAGATCCTTCAGCAGGTTGTAATGTATGAAGTTTCATTCCTTCGGCACCTCCTTATATAAGATTTTATACTTAAGCTTCTTTGACTTCTACCATATGGCTTATTGTACGAACCATTCCACGAACAGATTCATTATCTGGTTTTACTACAGTTTTATTAAGCTTTGTTAAACCTAATGCCTTTGCAGTTTGAATTTGGTTTTGTTTACGTCCAATAAAGCTACGTTTTAATGTAATTTCTAAGTTGGCCATTAAATGTCCTCCTATCCTAAAAGTTCTTCAACTGACTTGCCACGTAATGCAGCAACTTGTTCAGCTTCTTTAAGATTTTTTAGACCTTCAATAGTTGCAGTAATCATATTAATTGGTGTGTTTGAACCAAGTGATTTACTTGTTACGTCAGCAATTCCAGCTAACTCAATAACGGCACGAACTGGGCCACCAGCGGCAACTCCAGATCCGGCTGTTGCAGGTTTAAGTAATACTTGACCTCCACAGAATTCACCAATAACTTCATGAGGAATAGTTGTTCCTGATGTAGGTACTTTAATCATGTTTCTCTTAGCATCTTCGATTCCTTTACGGATAGCTTCTGGTACTTCTTGAGCTTTACCTGTACCGAAACCAACGTGACCATTTTTGTCACCAACGACTACTAAAGCAGAGAAACGTAGACGACGTCCACCTTTAACAACTTTAGTTACGCGGTTAATGGCAACTACGCGATCTTCAATTTCGCCTAATGTTGCTGGATTAATAAATTCCATTAAACAGTGTTCCCCTTTCTATTAAAATTCTAAGCCGTTTTCACGAGCAGCTACAGCTAATGCTTCAACGCGTCCGTGATATACATATCCACCACGGTCAAATACAACTGCTTTATGTCCAGCAGCTGTTGCGCGTTCAGCGATTAATTTACCAACTGATGCAGCTTGTTCGACTTTAGTTCCATTTGATTTAACTTCTTCGTCTTGAGAAGAGGCACTGACTAGCGTCACACCCGCTACGTCATCAATTAATTGAGCGTAGATGTTCGTATTCGAACGGAATACGTTTAAGCGTGGGCACTCTGCAGTACCAGAGATTCTATTACGGATACGTAAATGTCTTTTCTTACGTAATTTATTTCTTTCTGGTTTTGAAATCATTTTGTCACCTCTTTAATTTTATTTATTATTTACCAGTTTTACCTTCTTTACGGCGAACAAATTCACCAACATAGCGAATTCCTTTACCTTTATACGGCTCTGGTGGACGAACTGCACGAATGTTTGCTGCTAATTCTCCAACTTTTTCTTTGTTGAATCCTTGAACTACGATTTGTGTGTTTGAAGGAACTTCAAAATCAACACCTTCGCTTGCTTCAAATTCAACTGGATGTGATAAACCAACACTTAAAGTAAGTTTGTTACCTTGTTTTTGTGCACGGTAACCAACACCAATTAGTTCTAATTCTTTTTTAAATCCTGTAGATACACCCTCGATCATGTTAGCAATTAACGAACGAGTAGTACCATGGATTGAGCGGTTGGCTTTATTGTCATTTGGACGAGTGAAAGTGATTTCGTTATCCGCGATTTCTAATGAAATTACTGGTGATAATTCACGAGTTAATTCGCCTTTTGGCCCTTTAACAGTTGCTGTAGTACCATTTAGTTCTACGGTAACTCCTGATGGAATTACTACAGGTTTTTTACCTATACGACTCACAGTACCGCACCTCCTTATATTTTATAATATTTATCTACAAATTACCAAACGTATGCTAGGATTTCTCCACCGATACTTTCGTTTCTAGCAACTTTGTCAGTTACTAATCCACGAGAAGTTGAAACGATCGCGATTCCTAATCCGTTTAATACTTTAGGGATATCTTCTGATTTAGCGTAAACACGTAAACCAGGTTTTGAAATACGTTTTAGTCCAGTAATAACTTTTTCGTTATTACGTCCGTATTTTAAGTTTAATTTAATTACATTTTGTTTGTTATCTTCAGTTACCTCATAACCTTTGATGAAACCTTCGTTTTTTAAGATTTCAGCAATTGCCACTTTTGTATTAGAAGATGGTGCTGTTACAGATGTATGTTTTTGTGCGTTTGCATTACGGATTCTTGTTAAAAAATCTGCAATTGGATCTGTCATTACCATGTGTATTTACCTCCTTAGATTAAAAGTATTTGAATTACCAGCTTGCTTTCTTAACGCCAGGAATTTGTCCTTTATAAGCAAGTTCACGGAAGCAAATACGGCAAAGTTTGAACTTACGGTAAACTGAATGTGGACGACCACAACGTTCACAACGTGTATATTCTCTTACTTGGAATTTTGCTGTACGACGATTTTTTTCTACCATTGATTTTTTAGCCAATACGATTCGCCTCCTTTATTATTTTTTAAACGGCATACCTAACTCTTTAAGTAGGGCATGTGATTCTTCATCAGTTTTAGCTGTTGTAACGATAACAATGTCCATTCCTCGAACTTTATCTACGTTATCGTAGTTAATTTCCGGGAAAATTAATTGTTCTTTAACACCTAAAGTATAGTTTCCACGACCATCAAACGCTTTGTTTGAGATCCCTTGGAAGTCACGTACACGTGGTAATGATACTGAGATTAATTTATCTAAGAAATCATACATTCTTTGACCACGTAAAGTAACTTTAGCACCAATTGGCATTCCCTCACGAAGACGGAATCCAGCAATCGATTTCTTTGCTTTAGTAATAACTGGTTTTTGTCCAGTTAATAATGTTAATTCTGCAACTGCTTTGTCTAAGTTCTTAGCATTTGAAACGGCGTCACCAACACCCATGTTAACAACAATTTTGTCAACTTTTGGTACTTCCATTACTGAAGAATAGTTGAATTGTTCAACTAATTTGTTAGTGATTTCGTTTTTATATCTTTCTTTTAAACGGCTTTCCATTAAAGTTTGTCCTCCTTCCCAAAAAAATTAGTTAAGTGTTGTATCAGATTTTTTAGAGTAACGTACTTTTTTACCATCTTCGAAACGGTAACCAACACGTGTTGCTTCTCCGTTTGAATCTACTAATTTTACGTTTGATACATGAATTGGAGCAGGGAATTCTTCGATTCCACCTGTTGCCATTTGAGTAGGTTTTTGGTGACGTTTGTGGATATTTAACCCTTCAACGATCACTTTATCTTGCTTAGGTAAAGTTTTAAGAACTGTTCCTGTTTCGCCTTTATCTTTACCAGTAATAATTTTTACTGTATCTCCTGATTTAATGCGCATGAATTGTTTCCTCCTTCGTAATTGGATTAAAGAACTTCTGGAGCTAATGATACGATACGCATAAAGTTGTTTTCACGTAATTCACGTGCAACTGGTCCAAAAATACGTGTTCCACGAGGTGTCTTATCATCACGAATAATGACACATGCATTTTCGTCAAATTTAATATAAGACCCATCACTACGACGAGCTCCTGTTTTTGTGCGTACGATTACTGCTTTTACTACTTCACCTTTTTTGACAACTCCACCAGGTGTTGCATGTTTAACTGTTGCAACAATTACATCACCAATGTTAGCTGTTTTACGACCTGATCCACCCAGTACTTTAATAGTTAATACTTCACGTGCACCAGAGTTATCGGCAACCTTTAATCGACTTTCTTGTTGAATCATTCTGATGTCCTCCTTCCGGTTTCTTCTTTATGTATTAGATAATTACAGCTTCTTCAACGATATCTAATAAACGGAAGCGTTTCGTTTTAGATAAGGGACGAGTTTCCATAATACGAACGATGTCGCCTTCTTTAGCGCTATTGTTTTCATCATGTGCTGTATATTTCTTTGAATATTTAACACGTTTACCATATTTAGGGTGTACTACACGAGTCTCAACAACAACAGAAATTGTTTTATCTCCTTTGTCTGAAACGACACGACCACGGTAAACTTTACGTTTGTTACGTTCTTCAGTCATTTAACATCTGCCTCCTTTTATTATTTAGTCAGTTCTTGTTCACGTAAGACAGTTTTAATACGAGCAATTGTTTTACGTACTTGACGTAAACGGGCAGTGTTTTCTAATTGTCCTGTTGCTAATTGGAATCGAAGATTGAATAATTCTTTTTTATATTCTTTTTCTTTGTTAACCATATCAGCAGTGGATAATTCTCTAATATCTTTAATTTGCATTCGATTCACCACCATATTCTTCACGTTTTACGAATTTTGTTTTAATCGGTAATTTGTTTGATGCCAGACGGAAAGCTTCACGAGCTACCTCTTCAGAGACTCCATCAATTTCAAACATGATTTTACCACGTTTAACTGGTGCAACCCATCCTTCTGGAGCACCTTTACCTTTACCCATACGGATTCCGATTGGCTTAGATGTATACGACTTGTGAGGGAAGATTTTAATCCATACTTTCCCACCACGTTTCATATAACGTGTCATAGCGATACGAGCTGCTTCGATTTGACGGTTTGTGATCCATTTAGATTCAATAGCTCTTAAACCATATGTTCCAAAGTCAATGTTTTTTCCACCTTTTGCTTCTCCACGCATTTTACCACGGAATTCACGACGGTGTTTTACACGTTTAGGTACTAACATGATTAATTTCCTCCTCTCTGATTGTTTTCAGTTGCTGCAGGAAGGATTTCTCCACGACAGATCCATACTTTAACACCTAGTTTACCGTATGTAGTATCTGCTTCTTCCCAAGCGTAATCAATATCTGAGCGAAGTGTATGTAATGGAACTGTACCTTCACTGTAGTGTTCAGTACGTGCCATATCAGCACCATTTAAACGTCCAGATACTTGTGTTTTAACTCCTTGTGCACCAGCACGCATAACACGTTGGATAGCTTGCTTTTGAGCACGACGGAATGCAACACGGTTTTCTAATTGACGAGCAATATCTTCAGCTACTAATTTAGCATCTAAGTTTGCTTGTTTGATTTCTACAATGTTGATGTGTACTTTTTTACCAGTTAAGTTATTTAACTTAGTACGTAATGCATCAACTTCAGATCCACCTTTACCAATAACCATTCCTGGCTTAGCAGTATGAACTGAAACAATAACACGGTTAGCTGCACGTTCAATTTGGATTGTCGAAATTGAAGCGTCTGAAAGTTTACCGTAGATGTACTCACGAATGCGTAAATCTTCATGTAGGAATTCGGCATACTTCTTATCAGCATACCACTTAGCATCCCAATCACGGATTACGCCAACACGCATACCAATTGGATGTACTTTTTGACCCATGTATTATGCCTCCTCTTTCTCTGATACCACAATTGTGATGTGGCTTGTTCTCTTGTTAATTGGTGAAGCTGATCCTTTTGCACGTGGACGGAAACGTTTCATCGTTGGTCCTTCGTTCACGAATGCTTCACTAACAAATAAGTTCTCTAAATCTAAATCATAGTTGTGTTCCGCGTTAGCAATTGCTGACATTAAGACTTTCTCGACAGCAGGTGATGCTGATCTTGGTGTGAATTTCAGTATAGAAATTGCTTCACCTATGCTTTTTCCTCTAATTAAATCAGTTACTAGACGAACTTTACGAGGGGCAATGCGGATTGTTTTTGCTGTTGCTGTTGCAGATGTAATTTGTTCTGACATCTAAATTCCCTCCTTTATTAACGTCTTCCAGTTTTCTTATCGTCATTTGCATGACCTTTATATGTACGAGTTGGTGCGAATTCACCCAATTTATGCCCTACCATATCTTCTTGGATGTATACTGGGACATGTCTACGTCCATCATATACTGCAATTGTTAAACCAATGAAGTTTGGGAAAATTGTTGAACGACGCGACCATGTTTTAATAACTTGTTTTTTCTGAGCATCTGCTTGAGCTTCTACTTTTTTCATTAAGTGTGCATCAATAAATGGCCCTTTTTTCAAACTACGACTCACAGTGTAGCCTCCCTTCGAAAATTTAATCTATAGCGATTATTTCTTACGTCCACGAATAATTAATTTACTTGATTTTTTCTTCTTGTTACGAGTTTTAAGACCAAGTGTCTTTTTACCCCATGGTGACATTGGACTTGGGCGCCCGATTGGAGCTTTACCTTCACCACCACCGTGTGGGTGATCGTTAGGGTTCATTACAGATCCACGAACAGTTGGACGTTTAGATAACCAACGTTTACGACCTGCTTTACCAATGTTAATTAATTCGTGTTGCTCGTTACCAACAGTACCGATTGTTGCACGACATGTTGATAAGATCATACGAACTTCACCTGAAGCTAAACGTACTAATGTATATTTACCTTCTTGACCTAATACTTGAGCACTTGTACCAGCAGAACGAACTAATTGTCCACCTTTACCTGGTTTTAACTCAATATTATGAACAACAGAACCAACAGGAATGTTGATTAATGGTAATGCATTCCCTACTTTGATATCCGCGTCTGCACCAGATTCAATCTTTTGACCAACTTTTAGTCCTTTTGGTGCGATGATGTATGTTTTGATTCCATCTTCGTAGTTTACTAATGCGATGTTCGCGCTACGGTTTGGATCATATTCGATAGTTTTAACTGTTCCAACTACGTTATCTTTGTTACGTTTGAAGTCGATAACACGGTATGCACGTTTGTGTCCACCACCGTTGTGACGAACTGTAATTTTACCTTGGCTGTTACGACCAGCGTTTTGTTTTTTCGATTCTATTAATGATTTTTCAGGAGTTTTAGTTGTAATCTCTGAGAAGTCATAACCAGTCATATTACGACGACCGTTAGTTATCGGTTTGTAGTGTTTAATTGCCACTCGAATTCCCTCCTACTTGACTTATTTTAGTGAATTATTCTGCGTCTTCTGATTCGAATAATTCGATGTTAGCTGAATCAGCTTTTAATGTAACGATTGCTTTTTTGTATTTACGTGTGAATCCTGAATGACGACCCATACGTTTTGCTTTTCCATCAACGTTGATAGTATTTACTTTATCTACTTTAACGCCTTCAAACATAGCCTCAACAGCTTGTTTAATAAGGTTTTTGTTAGCACGACGATCTACTTCAAAAGTGTATTTATTATCGTCAATGTTATACATAGATTGCTCAGTAATTACTGGACGTAGGATTACTTCTGAAAATTCCATTATGCTAATGCCTCCTCTACTGTTGATAATGCTGCTTGTGTGATTAATACTCTGTCGTAATTTACAACATCTAATACGTTCATGTTGTTCTCATCAATAACTTTAACGTTATCAATGTTACGAGCTGATAAGTATGCGTTCTCGTTGTTGTTTTCTAAAACGATTAATGTTTTAGTATCTAAGCTTAAGTTAGATAAAATACCTTTAAGGTCTTTTGTTTTTGGTGCATCTAAGCTTAATCCATCAACAACTACAAATTTATCTTCAGCAACTTTTTGTGATAATGCTGATAAAATTGCTAAACGACGAACTTTTCTTGGTAATTTGTAACTGTATGAACGAGGTGTCGGACCAAAGACAACTCCTCCACCAACCCATTGTGGTGAGCGGATAGATCCTTGACGTGCACGACCTGTTCCTTTTTGTCTCCAAGGTTTACGTCCACCACCGCGAACTGCGCTACGGTTTTTAACTGCGTGCGAGCCTTGACGTAATGATGCACGTTGCATAATAATTGCATCGAACATAACACTTTCGTTTGGTTCGATACCAAAGATTGATTCGTTTAACTCAACTTCTCCAGCTTGCGATCCGTCTTGTTTAAATAAAGTAACTTTTGTCATTCTCGTTCCTCCCCTCTTAATTAGTTAGATTTAATTGCTTTTTTAATTTGTACTAAAGATTTTTTCGATCCCGGTACGTTACCTTTAATAAGGATAACATTATCTTCAGGATTAACTGCTACGATTTCTAAGTTTTGAATCGTTACTTGCTCACTACCAGTTTGTCCAGGTAATTTTTTACCTTTCAAAACACGTGATGGTGAAGCTGCCATTGCCATCGCACCTGGGCGACGATGGAAACGAGATCCATGAGACATTGGTCCACGAGCTTGGCCGTGACGTTTAATTACCCCTTGGAAACCTTTACCTTTTGAAGTTCCAGTTACATCGATGATGTCTCCGACTGCGAATGTTTCTACAGTGATTTCTTGCCCTACTTCATAATCTCCTAGCTCGACATCACGAAATTCGCGAATGAAGCGCTTAGGAGTAGCGTTTGCTTTCGCTACATGACCCTTATGAGGTTTGTTAGCTAATACTTCACGTTTGTCTTGGAAACCTAATTGTACAGATTCATATCCATCTGTTTCATTTGATTTCACTTGTAATACAACGTTTGGTTGAGCTTCAACTACTGTTACAGGGATCAGCTCACCATTCTCCGTAAAGAATTGCGTCATTCCTACTTTTGTTCCTAAGATTCCTTTGGTCATGAGTACACCTCCATTTTTTTATTTTGTTTTATAACTTAATTTCTACGTCTACACCACTTGGTAAATCTAATTTCATTAATGCATCAACTGTTTTAGCAGTTGGGTTAACGATATCGATTAAACGTTTGTGTGTGCGCATTTCAAATTGCTCACGTGAATCTTTGTATTTATGTGGTGAACGGATTACTGTATATACCGAACGTTCAGTTGGTAATGGGATTGGCCCTACAGTTTGTGCTCCTGTTCTTTGTGCAGATTCTACGATTTTATTCGCTGATACATCAAGTGCACGATGCTCATATGCTTTCAGACGAATACGAATTTTTTGGTTTGCCATTGTTTTTTCCTCCTCCGTCAAATTTGTTAAATTGACTTGCTCCGCAAGAATTACCGACTACACTGGTCATTGGCAACTCAGCCTAGCGTGTCGCAACCTCTCGCTTCATAGCTCGCCCGCCTCAAATAGCAGGGGGCTGTGTTACGTTCAGTAGAAGTAAATCTACTTATGACACAACGAATATTATAACGAAACTTCCGAATAGAATCAAGCTTTTTTTGCATTTATTTTCCAAAAAACTTTATTTGTTTTCTAGATGCCGTTATTATACGCTTTTGTGTCTTAATTTATCACTTTAAGTATTTTAATGCAAAACAATCTTAAATGAAAGTATTATATTTAATTATTTTCAATACTTTTTTTAATTGTACATATAATGGAAGGAACAGAAAAAAATAGCTAAGGAAATCCTTTTGAATTCCTTTAGCTACTTTAGTTTTTAAGTTTTTAACCATTCACAAGTTTTTCTCGGATTTTCGATGAGAAGTATTCAATCGCTAGGATTAAAATTATCAATCCTATTAGTATTGATCCAACCTCACTCCAGCGATAAGCATTCATCGCAAAGATTAGAGGCGCTCCAATACCACCTGCTCCTACTAAACCTAATACAGTTGCGTCTCGTAAGTTCATATCAAAGCGATATATTGTTGTTGATAAGAAGTTAGTGAAAAGTTGTGGAATGACACCATATCGAATCTTTTCGAATGTGTTACATCCCGCCGCTTCCATTGCTTCTAATATCCCACCGTCAATTTCTTCTATTGTATCAAGGTATAATTTAGAAACCATTCCAATAGAAGTAATAGACATTGTCAGAACACCAGCGTATGCTCCTGGTCCTGTCACTCGGATGAACATCAATCCATATACAAATGATGGAATCGTACGTACGATTACAAGTAAGGTCCTTACTATAAATGACAGGACTGGACCAACAATACTTTGTGACATTAAGAATGCGACCGGTATTGCAAGTATCGACCCAAAAATTGTTCCTAAAAATGCAATACAAATTGTTTCAAATAATAAGTACGGAACACCATCATCAGAGAAATTAAATAAGAATTCTAAATCCGGCGTAAAAATCCCTGTAATTATATTACTTGCGATTGTCGATCCTCTACTATCTATTCCGTTAAATTGAACTCCCGTCATCGACCAAATTAATAATCCAATTAAAATGGCGAATATTGTAATGTAGTATACTCGGCGGTCGGGTTCACGTTCGAGTTGTTTATTAATCATATTATTCATTCTTGATGCCTCTTTCTAAGTTAGTCGTTGGCGATAATATTCACTAATTTGTTCAATGATAAATACAACTACCATTAGTATTAATAAAATCATCCCTGCATTCGCATAATCACGCCAACCTAATTCTTGGTTTAAGATTAAGCCAATACCACCTGCACCTACGTATCCTAATATCGCTGCGTATCGAATATTACCTTCAAAAGCGAAAAGTGATACTGATAAGTACGTTGGCATAATTTGTGGTACCACTGCGTAACGGAATGCTTCGACTTTCGATAACCCCATTGACTCCATAGCTTCGAATGGTCCCATATCAATATTCTCAATGTTTTCATACATTAATTTACCAATATATGAGAAAGTAAAGATGAAGATTGCTATTGTCCCTGCAGTCGTTCCAATTCCGAATACAAATGTTGCAATTGAAGCTGTGATTAGTGTTGGTAATGTACGTGTAATTGACAAAAATAATTTAAAGATACCAGTAACCCAACGACTTTGGATTAAATTCGCAGAAGATAACATAGCAATAGGTATTGCTACAATCGCTCCAAGAACTGATCCTAATAAAGACATTTGAATTGTATCAATCATTGGTCGCCATATATTGCTTGAATACTTCCAATTTGGTGGAATCATTTGACCTAAGATTACAAAGAATTGCTCTCCTCGTTCAGCTAACACTGATAATTCAGTTTCAGTAACCCGAAGTGCTATAAATGTAAAAATTAATAATAATAAAATAATCAGTGGCACTCTTGTAGCTTTCTGATAAACGGACTTACCATTAGACAAAGTTATTTCTTTCGGTTTAAAAATGCGATCATAAAGTTTTAATTCCACTCATCTCGCCTCCTATAACGGTGTAATTGAAGATTCAACAACTTCAACTGGTTGGTTTTGGTAAATTTTGTTTAATACCTCTTGATTTACTTCACTTGAAGGACCGTCATAAACAACTTCACCTTTTGCAATTCCAATTATGCGATCTGCATACTCTAATGCTAAATCAACATGGTGAATATTTATAAGAACTGAAATATTCATTTCTGTATTAATACGTTTAAAGTCATCCATAACTACTTTTGCCGTTACGGGGTCAAGTGATGCTACTGGCTCATCTGCTAAAATAATCGATGGGTTTTGTGCTAACGTTCTTGCTAGGGCAACACGTTGTTGTTGTCCACCTGATAGTTGATCAACTCGTGTATAAGCTTTGTCTAAAATCCCTACTTTATCTAAAGCTTCTAATCCACGGATTTTATCCTCCTTCGTGAAACTTCCTGTAAGTTTTCGCCAAAAAGGTAAGCCTGGTACACTCGACACTAATACATTGTTTAACACACTAATACGTGTGACTAAGTTAAATGATTGGAAAATCATACCAATTTTACGGCGGAAACGTCTTAATTCTTTTGAGCTTAAACTTGTTACATTTTCATCATCAACAGTTAAAGTCCCTTCGGAAATACTGTGCATACGGTTAATACATCGTATTAAAGTTGATTTACCAGCACCCGATAAACCAATAATTGCGACAAACTCACCTTGTTCAATCGTTAAATTAACATCTTTTAGAGCTGTTACACCATTTGGATATTTTTTACTTACGTTTTCAAATTTAATCATATTATTACAAACCTTTCTTCAAGCAAATAAGAGCTAGGATAGATCCTAGCTCTTATATCTATATAGTAAATTTAGTTATTAGTTCGATTGGTCGCGCAAAATTTGTTGTGCTTGACGCTCTACATCGTAGTCAGCACTTTCTGCAATTTCATAACCTTCATGAGCATAGATAGCAATGATTTCTTTTCCTTCGTCAGTTTCAGAAATATTGATAAATGCTTCTTGTAAAGCTGCTTTCAATTCATCAGTCATAGCGTCTGAATTATTACTTACTGAAATAGTATCGTTATAAATACCTGGCGTTACACCAATAACATCTGTATCTGTCCAGATATCATTTTCTCCGCCTAATTCAGCTTCCCATTGATCAACATAGTCGCGACGTCCGTCAGCAAATACAGTTAAAACATCTACTTGTCCAGATGCTAAACGTGCAAATGAGTTTAAGTATGAATCAGCTTGCACTAAGTTTTCAAGGTCGCTTAAGTTATGTCCAAAGTTATCTTGTAACCAAATCGTTGGATAGATGTAGCCTGCTGAAGAAGATGGACTCATTACTGACCAGTTAGCAGAGTTTAAATCTTCAAACGATAATTCTTCACCGTTATTTACTTTATCAGCTAATTCGCGTCCTTTTTCAGACGGTCCAGCGATCATAATAGCACGGTAATAGGTAACTTGTTCATCTGTTGCTTCAGTTGGTTTGTTAGCATTCCATTCAGCTGGATTCTCTGAATCGTTACTTAAACCAGCACGCGTAGAAGTTAATATCACTTCAGCACCATCATCATATAGTACGTAAGTTCCACCAGGAATAAATCCTATATCAATTGTTCCAGCTGATAATCCTTCACCAACACCTTCATATGAAGTACCAACAGTGATATCAACAGAACCCACTTCATAACCTAGTTTTGCTAATTCATCAATCAATAATTGCTCTAAAGGCTCAGTTGCAGTAACAATTTCTTCTGGATCTCGCGATGGTACAAACCCAATGGATAACTCATCAATCTGGGTCGTTTCTTGAGCAGCTACAGCTGGCATTGCTACAGATACAAGTGTTGCAGCAGAAGCTACTGTTAGCGCTGCTTTCTTAAACCAATTTTTTAACATAAAAATAATTCCTCCCTTATTTTCATAACGTGTACATTATATAGCACTTTCATAAAAAAGACTAACCTATTTATGTAAATTTTATGTAAATTTTCTTTACATAGATTATTTATATTTGTTAATAAAAAAATGTTCATCTTATTTGTTGTAAAAACAAGAACTAGGAAGAGTAAATTTTTCTAATTAGTTAGCTATTCTAATGATTCTTTTCTTCTTCAAAGTAATTTGATGTTATATTAGAAATCAAAATCAATCTATTATTCTCTAAAATACTCAAAAAAGCTCACCTCGAAAGGTGAGCTTTTAACTTGAATTAATATTATTCAGCTGAGATTGTTATGTCTTTCAAGCTTACGTTACCTAAAGCATCTGGCTCTAAGTTTTGAACGTGGTCTTGAATTACATAGTTACTTGTGTAGTAATAAATTGGAATAACTGGCATCTCTTCCATGAAGATTGCTTCAGCATCTAATAACATTTGAGTACGTGCTGCTGGGTCTTCTTCAGCCGCAGAAGCATCAATTAATTCCTTGTACTCTTCATTTCCCCATCCAGTATCGTTGTTACCAGTTTCGGCAGTACGATACATATCTAAAAATGAGATAGCGTCGTTGAAGTCAGCAATCCATCCCATACGTCCAACTTGGTAGTCAAGAACGTTTAGACGGTCTAAGTATACTTGCCATTCTGTGGAATCAATTTCAGCGTTGATTCCTAAGTTAGATGCCCATCCAGCTTGGATAAATTGAGCAATTGTTGAGTGAGCTTCACTATCGTTAATTGAAATATTAACTGTAATTTCGCTTGGATCAGAATAACCTAATTCTTCCATAGCAAGTGCTAAGTATTCGTTTGCTTCTTCGAATGCAGCATCTTGCATGTAACCACGGTCTTCTTCAAATCCTTCAATTGTTGGAGGAACTACACCTAATGCTGGTAATTGTCCACCTTTAATGACGTTATCGATTAAACCTTGACGGTCAATAGCTAATGATAATGCTTTACGTAAGTTAACGTTTTGCATTAATTCATCCGTTGTATTTAATTTGTACCAGTAGATTGCTGCATAAGGAACTGTGTTTAACTCATCATTAGCACGGTACATGTCAATTGAGTCCAGAGAAACTGTTCCGTAAGGAGTTCCTAAATAATCTAAGTTACCAGCTTGGAATTCAGCGTTTGCTGTTGATTCTTGCTCGATAATTTGGATGTTAACTGTTTCTAAAGCTACATTGTCAGCATCCCAGTATTCTGCATTTTTAGCTAACACTAAGTCACTGTTGTGGTTCCATGTATCTAAACCAAAAGGTCCGTTAGTTACATATGTTTCACCAGCGTCAGCAGCCCAACCTGTAGCATCAGCATCAACTGTTGCTTGGTGAACTGGCATATAAGTGTAGAATGAAGTTAATTCTAAGAAGTATGGCGTTGGGTTGTTTAATGTTACTTCTAATGTGTAATCATCAACAGCAGTAACACCTACAGCGTCGGCTTCACCTTCACCAGAGTTAAATTCTTCAGCACCAGCAATTGGGTAAAGAATTGAAGCATATTGAGAAGCAGTTTCAGGGTTTAATGCACGTTTCCAAGCATACTCGAAATCGTTCGCTGTAACTGGATCTCCATTTGTCCATGTTGAATCTTGACGTAAAGTAAATGTCCATGTAAGGCCATCTTCACTTTCTTCCCATGATTCAGCAACACCCGGTTCAATCTCACCGTGGTTATTGTGTGTTAATCCTTCAAAAACGTTACGAATAACTGATCCTGAAGTAGAGTCTGTCGCTAGAGCAGGGTCTAACGTTGGTGGCTCTGTACCAATCGATAAGTTAAGTGTCGCTGCGTCTTGTGCAGATGCAGTAGTTTGCGCTAATGGCGCTACACTTAATAAAAATAAACTAACTAATGTAAGTACTTTTAAGAACTTTTTCATTAATGTTCCTCCTTTTAATTTATATCTAATAATATACAGTATTTATTAGAATTTAACAAGGGCACTTGACATATTTATTTAATTATTAAGCGGTTTAATGATTGATATACTAATAATCTGGCATTTACTCATATCGTCATTATTTTATAACGATTGATTCAAATAACTTATAATTAGGTAGATTTATTCACAGAATAGATTTTTAATCATATCAATATGTTCCTGAACTTTTTCCGGTGTAGGACCACCGTCTACTTGACGACGGTTAACACAAGCTGACAAATCAATCGCATCATAAATATCTTCTTCAAACAATGGATGCTCTGCTTGATACTCAGATAAAGCGAGTGTCTCTAATGTCTGATTCGTCTCCACACAGTGTTGAATAATGTTACCAGTCACTTGATAAGCATCACGAAACGGTAAGCCTTTAGCAACTAAATAATCTGCACAATCAGTTGAATTAATGAAACCAGTACTCGCTGCCTGATACATCTTATCTTTATTGGCAATTGTCTCATCAATCATTTTAGGTAATAATGATACCATCATTTTGATTGTATCTATCGCATCGAATAACCGTTCTTTCTCTTCTTGAATATCTTTGTTATAAGCTAATGGGATTCCTTTCATGATTGTTAACACAGCCATTAAATCTCCATATATTCTCCCAGACTTGCCTCTAAAGAGTTCATGGATATCAGCGTTCTTCTTCTGTGGCATAATCGAAGACCCGGTAGAAAATGTATCTTTTAAAGACAAAAATTGAAATTCTTGCGATGTCCATATAATTACTTCCTCACTGTAACGACTTAAATGCATACTCAAGATTGAAAAAGCAGATAATAATTCAATACTATAATCTCTATCTGACACAGCATCTAGACTATTACTTGAGTAGTTATCAAATCCTAACAACTCCGTTGTATATTCACGGTCTAAAGGAAATGTGGTTGTCGCTAATGCTCCAGCACCTAGCGGCATCGTTTTTTTAATTCGTTTAGCTACATCTTCTAAACGTCCGTGATCTCGACGGAACATCTCTACATAAGCCATTAAGTAATGTCCATATGTTATTGGCTGGGCGCGTTGTAAGTGAGTGTAACTCGGCATGATCGTTTCTAAATGCACCTGTGCTTCATCAGTGAACGCAAGCATCACTTTTTCTAAAGCATTGATAATCAATTCAACTTCATCTAAAGCGTAAACTTTCATTGCTGTTGCTACTTGATCGTTACGACTTCTTCCTGTATGAATCTTCTTACCAATATCTCCTAACCTTCGCGTTAATTCTGCTTCTATAAAACTATGTATATCTTCTTCCTCTAAGTCAATTTGAAGTGTTTTATCTACATATTCACTTCTCATTGACTCCAACTCTTCTACCAAACGCTTGGCTTCATCGGTCTCAATAATACCTTGCTTACCTAGCATTTTTGCATGGGCAATACTTCCACGCAAATCTGCATCGAATAATCGAATATCTACAATAATTGATTGATTGAATTGATAAGCTGATTGAGACATTTCTTGATGAAATTCATTGCTCCAAATTGCCATGTATAAACCTCCCTTTCTTAACGTTTGTTAGAGAAGACCCAATCTCTTTTGAATCTTCGTTGGTAAAGTAATTACATTAATATATCCTTCTGCGTCATGATGATCGAATAAATCATCTTCTCCAAAGCCTGATACATCTTCATCAAATAAGGCAAACTCACTTTTCAATCCATGAGGTATTATGTTTCCTTTATATAATTTCAGTTTCACTTCACCCGTTACTGAGGATTGTGTATGATTCATAAAGGCTAAAATAGAATCGCTAGCCATTGAATACCATTGACCGTTGTAGATTAACTCTGCGAACTCCATAGATAAATGTTGTTTTAATTTTATTGTTTCTTTCGTTAGAGTTAAACTTTCTAAACGTTCATGTGCATCCATTAAAAGTGTGGCACCAGGTGTCTCGTATATACCTCTCGATTTCATACCAATCGTTCTGTCTTCAATCCAATCAAGTACTCCGATTCCATGTTTCCCTGCAATTTTATTTAATCTTTCTAACACTTCATGTGGTTTCATTGTTTCGTTATTCACAGCCGTTGCCTTCCCATGTTCAAATGTAATTTGAACAACTTCAGCTTCATCCGGAGTAGCTTCTAATGCCTTAGTAATATGTAAAATACTTGAGTAATCAACTGCATTTTCTGGACTTTCGATGTCACCACCTTCGTGACTGATGTGCATTAAGTTTTCATCTTCTGAGTATATCTTTTCAATTGTAGATGTAACAGGCACTCCTTTTAAAGCCGCATATTCAATGGCATCTTCACGTGATTTAATATCCCAAATTCTCCATGGTGCTACTATTTTCATCTCTGGATCGAAAGCAGCAATACCTGTTTCAAAACGTACTTGATCGTTCCCTTTACCTGTACAACCATGACATATTGCAATTGCCCCTTCACTATGAGCAACAGCTACTAATTCTTTTGCAATTAGTGGACGCGCTAAGGCTGTACCTAATAAGTATGTACCTTGATATTTTAAATTGCTTTGAATAGCTGGATAGACATATTCCTCTACCAAGACATCTGCAACATGTGGGTTATAAAACTTGCTTGCGCCTGATGCAATAGCTTTTTTCTCTACTGCTTCCCAGTCTTCCTTCTGACCAACATCGACACACACTGCGATAATATCCGCATCATAATTTTCTTTCAACCATGGAATCGTTATCGACGTATCTAATCCACCTGAATATGCTAATACAATTTTATCTTTACTCATAATTATTCTCCTTTAAGTTCCGTTTTTAATAATTGCTTGTCATACTCTACCGCAACCGTAATCAACATCTTCAAACCTACCTTCAATACATCTTCATCAATGTTAAACCTTGGATGATGTAAAGGATATTGCGTTTCTTTAGTATTATTATTACTCCCTAGCATAGCGAAGGTAGCAGGGATGACTTGACTATAAGCCGAGAAATCTTCGCCAAACATTCCCGGATTACGGCTTATTACTTTCACTTTTAGTGAATTTTCCACGATTGTTTTAATCATTCTTGTCTTAACTTTGTCATTCGAGACCGAACGCGCCCCATGTTCAAAATTAAATTCATAAGTAGCATCGTAATAACCACAAATGCCATCTAATATTTGTTTCATTTTGGCTTCGATACTTTCAGCTACCTCTTTATCAAAGGTTCTAATATTACCACCAAATTCTAAGGTATCAGGGATAATGTTAAGTGAGACACTATTACCTGCATTAATGTAAGTATTAGATACAACTGCTGATTTCTGTGCATCTATTTGCTGCGACGGGATTTCAGTGAACGCTTGTATAAGCTTACTAACAATATTAAGAGGATTAACTGCTCTATATGGATCGGAAGCGTGTCCTCCTAAACCATAGAGTGTAATTTTGTATACATCTGAACTGGCAGTAACAGGACCTTCTTTAATATCAATGTATCCAACTTCAAATTCTGGTGATACATGTTGTCCGTAGACAAAGTCTAAATCATCTAGCAGTCCTGTTTTCATTATTTCTTCCGCTCCTCCAGGAGGTAGCTCTTCAGCATGTTGGAAGATACAGTAAATATCGCCAGTTAATATATCAAAATGATCGTCCAGCCATTGGCAAGCGGTCATTAACATCGCAGTGTGTCCATCATGGCCACACGCGTGCATAACACCTTCATTTTGTGAGCAATATATTAATTCCTCTAATTCTTCTTGAATTGGAAGTGCATCGAGATCAGCCCGTAAACCAATTTTACTTCCTGGATTCGCTGTTTTGAATATCCCAATAACACTCGTTTTTGTCGGTTTAATCACTTCTACATGATTCAGTGTTTTTAGGAACTGCTCAACATAATTAACAGTACTATGTTCATTAAAAGATGTTTCAGGATATTGGTGTAAATGTCGTCTACGATGAATTAGTACATCTTCGTATTGGTTTAAATTGTTTAAATATTCAAGTGTCACTTTAATTCCCTCATTTTTCTTATTCTTGTGCGGCGCTAGCTTTTTGAATATTCTCTTCAAAAACTTTATCTAAGTCTCCATTCTCTTTTGCTTCAGTAATAACTTTATTAACAATTTCTAGCAATTCTTTATTGCCTTTTGTCATCGCAACAGATGTTCCTAGGAGTTCATTATCTATGTCAATGCCTTCCACCACTGTCATAATATCCCCATAATTATTTAAATATTGTTGAAGTGTTAAGTCAGACATAAAGATTGCATCCACCTTTTTAGCTTTTAATCCTTCAACCAAATCTCCATTTTTACTCATTGATACTAATTCAACTTCAGGTAAATGTTCTTTCAAATAAATTTCTTGAGTTGATGTTAATAAAGCTCCTACTTTCTTTCCTTTGAAATCTTCCAGAGTTTTAAAGTTATCAATTTGATCACTCGCTACCGAAAATTGACTAACGGGTTCATAGTATGAAACTGAGAAATCAACTACGTTTGCTCGTTCCTCTGTATTAGACATTCCGGATATAATTAAATCTATTTTATTCGTATTCAATGTTGGTATTAAAGAATCAAATGCACGGTTATCAATGACGAGCTCTACACCAATCTCATCGGCAATCATCTTCCCTAGTGATGCGTCGATTCCAACAACAACTGCCTCGCCGTCTACTATCTCAACCCATTCAAAAGGCGGATACTCTGCATTCATTCCTACAACGAGTTGACCTTTTTCTTTTATTTCTTCTAATGTGGCTGCCTTAACATTTACCGCTGATAATACAAAAATACTCGCAACAAAGATTAATATTATTTTATATATTTTTTTCATTTGATTTGCTCCTAATTTGTTATTTTTATTAAGAAATAAACACTCGACTAAGCTTTTTATGGTATAAAAAAACTCCGTCTCTATCGCTGCATAAAAAAATGCAACGATAGAGACGGAGTTTAATCCGCGGTACCACTCTAGTTAACTCGTTCATATGGCCATATGAACTTCATTCACTCTGTTTGTTAACGCTCAGACAGCGAAGTTAGCTATGTGTTCACTAACTTGTCTCATAAGTGCGGTTCAACTA
Source organism: Aerococcaceae bacterium DSM 111021 (assembly GCA_020112395.1). Classification (NCBI taxonomy): domain Bacteria; kingdom Bacillati; phylum Bacillota; class Bacilli; order Lactobacillales; family Aerococcaceae; species Aerococcaceae bacterium DSM 111021. The sequence goes on from JACCEK010000001.1 coordinate 973,979, forward strand.
CTCATAGATAAATAGGCTTCCACTCTGTCCTATCTCGCTGTTATCGAATCGTAATTTACTCTCTTATTCTTTGACTTATTTATTAACTTGAAAGTATTCTACCAACTCAAAAAGTGAATGTCAACACTTTAATTAAAATTATATTAGATTCTGATTATATTGCTGAGTTTTTTCTTACTATTCACATTATAATTAGTATAAAATCGTTGCTCTTATAATATAAAAACACAAGTACCGAAACGATACTTGTGTCTAAACAATCCTTATTAAATTGTTGTTTGTTGTCCCATCCATCTGTCTAAGTCAGTCTTAGCTGCGTAAACATAATGTTCTGGTCCGACTTCATGAGTTGAAATTTCTTCGTCGAGCACTTCTTCGTGTGAGTATGGTACACGTTGACGCTTACTCTCACTAATTGGATCAGGTTTAGGTACAGCTGATAACAATGATTTTGTATAAGGATGCACTGGATTATTGTAAATCTCATCTGCATTCCCTAACTCAACAATCTTACCACGATACATAACAGCAATACGATCTGAGATGTATTTAACCATTGATAAATCATGGGCAATGAATAAATATGTTAACCCTTGCTCACGTTGGAACTTCTTCATTAAGTTAACAACTTGCGCTTGAATCGAAACATCTAAGGCAGAGATAGGCTCATCCGCAATGATAAATTTAGGTTCTAAAGCCAATGCACGGGCAATTCCGATACGTTGTCTTTGTCCACCTGAGAATTCATGGGCGTAACGTCCAGCATGCTCAGCGTTTAATCCAACTGATGTTAATAACTCATCAATTCGATCAAGTCGTTCTTGACGATTCTTGTACAAACCATGAATGTCAAAACCTTCACTTATGATTTCTCCAACAGTCATACGCGGATTTAAAGAAGCATATGGATCTTGGAAAATCATTTGAATGTCAGTAGCTAATGCTTTAGCTTCATCATGTGATTTATCTCCACTAATAAGTCTTCCATCATAATGAATTTCTCCATCAGTGATGTTATATAATCCAATAATAGAACGTCCAGTTGTTGACTTACCACTTCCAGATTCCCCTACTAAACCAAGTACTTCACCTTCATAAATATCAAAGGAAACACCATCTACCGCTTTAACTGGATTTTTTTTCTTACCAAAATATTGTTTTAAATTCTTAACTTCTAGTAATTTTTTTCTCTCCATCAATTATGCATCTCCTTTCGCTTGTGATGTATAACGATCGATACGACTTTGAATTACTTCCGGAACCGGGATATTAGGCGCGTCTTCGTGCATTAACCATGATTTAACATAATGTTCGTCATTCACTTTAAATAATGGTGGTTCTTCTTCATAATCAATTGCTAAAGCGAATTGATTACGCGGAGCGAATGCGTCCCCTTTAGGTGGATCAATTAAGTTTGGTGGAGCACCTGGAATTGTATATAAATCTTCGTCATTATTACTATCTAAATCTGGCATCGAGCCTAGTAATCCCCATGTGTATGGATGTTTCGGATTATAATAAATTTCATTAGCTGAACCATACTCAACAATTTGTCCAGCATACATTACTGCAACCTTATCAGCTACGTTCGCCACAACACCTAAGTCATGCGTAATAAAAATAATCGCTGTTTCAGTTGTTTGTTGAATTTCTTTCATTAATTCAAGTATTTGAGCTTGAATTGTAACATCCAAGGCTGTTGTGGGTTCATCAGCAATAAGTAACTTTGGCTCAGCTGCTAATGCTATCGCAATAACCACACGTTGTCTCATTCCTCCAGAGAATTCATGAGGGTATTGTTCAAAGCGTTCTTCCGGGAAAGGAATTCCAACTAATTCTAATAACTCAATCGCGCGACGTTTTGCATCTGCATTATCTATATCTTTACGGTGAATTTTGAATACTTCAGTAATTTGATGTCCAATTTTGATTGTTGGATTTAAAGCAGTCATCGGATCTTGGAAAATCATTGCAATATCATTCCCGCGAATCTGTGTCACTTCATCTTCACTCAAGTCTAATATATTCTTACCGTCAAAGATAATCTCTCCTTGATCGTAGTTACCTGGAGGTTGAGGAACTAAGCGCATAATCGCGTTACTCGTTACACTCTTACCTGATCCAGATTCACCAACGATAGCTAGTGTTTCACCTTTTTTTAGTTCAAAATTAACCCCACGAACTGCGTGTATTTTACCAGCATACGTTTTAAAAGAGATATGTAAATCTTTAACTTCTAATAAATTATCTGTCATTTATATCACCTTATTTCCGTAATTTAGGGTCAAGTGCATCACGTAAACCATCACCAACAGCATTAAATCCAAAAATTGTAATTGAAATTAATAAAGCTGGGAATAATAGTCTCCATGGTGCCGTTAGGATTGCTTCATTTCCTTCTGAAGCCATAGTACCCCAACTTGCAAGTGGCGGTGTAACACCTAAACCAATATAACTTAAGAATGCCTCATTAAAAATAGCTGCTGGTATTTGTAAAGTCATTGTTACAATGATTGAACCCATTGCATTAGGAATTAAATGTTTGCGAATCAAATGAGATGCTGAAGCACCTAATGTTCTAGAAGCTAGTACATATTCTTGTTCTTTTAATGACATAACTTCTGCACGGACGATACGTGCCATTCGAATCCAACCAGTTAATGACAATGCGATAATCATCGGTACTAAACCTTGTTGTAATACTACTAATAACAAGATGATGATTAATAATTCTGGTACAGAGTTTAAAATATCACAAATACGCATCATGATATTATCAACACGTCCTCCAATTAAACCAGAAACACTACCGTAAACAACTCCAACAACTAAGTTAATAATTGCTGCTGATATACCGATTAGTAGAGAGATTCTTGCCCCTACCCATGAACGCACAAAAACGTCACGTCCTAAGTTATCTGTTCCAAACCAGAATTCCGCCGATGGCGCAGCGTTATACACACCTGTTTGTTCTGCATAATCATATTGAGATAGGATTGGTGCAAAAACAGCCATAATCGCGATAAATCCTAAAATAGTAATACCAACAATAGCTAACTTATTACGGATAAATGCACGCATAACCTCGCCCCAGAAAGAGATCGACTTCTCACTTAAGATGTCTGTATCTGCTTCACGACCACCAACTACTTCAAAATTCTTTTGCGATAGTACTTGTTCTTCAGTCATAATTAGTTGTCATCCCCTTCTAGTTTTATACGTGGATCTAGAAATACATACAAAATATCAACAATTAATACAGCTGCTAAAAGTACAATAGCAAAGAACACTGTAATACCCATGATTAATGTATAGTCACGGTTATTGATACTTTGAACAAAGTGTCGACCAAGTCCAGGAATGGCGAATATATTTTCAATAACAAAACTACCCGTTAAAACCCCGGCTATTAATGGACCTAAATAGGTCACTACTGGTAGTAGTGCATTTTTTAGTGAGTGTTTAAAAACGATTCCCCATTTTTTTAATCCTTTAGCTTTAGCTAACTTGACATATTCGGAGGTGTTTTGTTCCAACAAACTAGACCGTGTCAATTTAGCTATATTCCCCATAAAACCTAAACCTAATGCAACTGCCGGTAAAAGGATATGCATGGATGTCTTCCACCCACTGATTGGGAACCAGCCTAATTTTAAACCTAATTGGTACTGCATTAACCCTGCAAGTACAAATGATGGAATCGAGATTCCTAATACCGAAATAATTGTTGCGATATAATCTCCTGCTTTATTATGGTACATTGCAGAGATTATACCTAATAATACTCCAAAACCAATTGCAAAAAATAATGACGCCGCACCTAATGTTACTGATACTGGGAAGCTTTCTGCGATCATATCATTCGTTGATCTTCCTCGATATTTCATCGACTCTCCAAAATCAAATGTTGCAACATTTTTTACATAAGTAAAATATTGCTCATACCATGGATCATTTAATCCATATGCTTCGTTCAACTGTTCTTGAATTTGTGGTGTAACCACTTGTTGCTCAGCCGCAAAAGGATTACCTGGTGCTAGTCGCATTAGAAAGAATGTAACAGTTACAATTACGAATAATGCCAAAAGGCTGTGCCCAAAGCGTTTCAAGATATACTTAGTCACGAAATTTCCTCCTTATTTATTACATCATAATTTATGATGTGATTTTAAATCAAATTCCTTTTCAAATTTGAATTTTCCTTAGAATTATATTATACCAACGCTATTATCAATACGCTTCTGTTATCAATAATTACCAAACGTTAAATAACACCCCTATCGTGCAATGCACACAGAGGGTCAATATAATCATTCATACATTATATCAGAAACGAATGCGAATAAAAATGTTAGATGAGTATAAAGTTAGTTTATTTAAAAAGTTTGTTATTATAATTTCATTTTTATAAGTTTTACTTATAAAATTCGAATAAACTACACATTTTTCTAAACAAATAATGCAATCCAAAATAATAAACCTCTAAAGATCAGCACGACATTGTGCACCTTAGAGGTTTAATATATATTTGATTTTTAGTTTGAACTTCCATCTACTTCATAGATATTTGCTACTTCTCCATCAACTAAGTGTAGCATTGGTGCTGGTTTAACAGCATTATGCTCTTCATCAATGTAAAACTCACCTGTAACCCCACCCGTAAAGCTTTCCATGTTTTCGATTGCATCTCTTACTGCTGTTCGATCAGTTGAACCTGCGTCTTCAATTGCTTGGAATAATAATTTAGCTCCATCGTAACCTAATGCTCCAAAAGTATCTGGTGTTTTACCAAATTTCTCTTCATATGCGTCTACGAATGCTTTTCCTGCTGGGTCTTCAGTTCCTGTATAGAAGTTTGATGTAAAGTATACGTCTGTTGCATTACTTGCTCCAGCTAACTCTACGTAAGCATCACTTGCAAAACCATGTCCACTTAAGATTGGTTGAGTTAAGCCCATTTCACGCGCTTGTTTAGTGATTAACCCACCTTCAGTATAGAATGCTGGTAAATAGATAACATCAAATTCTGTTGCTAATAATGTTGTTAATACAGCTGAGAAATCTGTATCTCCACTTGTATATGACTCTTCTAAAACAACTTCATTTCCTAGTGCTTCCCATTCAGCGATGAACGGCGCTGCTTGCCCTACTGAATAGTCATTTGATTGATCAACTAAAACAACTGCTTTTTGTGCATCTAATTCATCTGTAGCAAAACGTGCTGCAGCATTTGCTTGGTACGTATAAGAAAACGCTAAACGGAATACCCAGTCTAGTACATTTCCATCATCATCTAAGGTCAAATCATCAGCGGTTGCAGCAGGAATAACCGCTGGAATTTCTGCTTGTTGCGCTACTGGACTTTGTGCTAAAACTAAGTCTGTTGCTCCGGGACCGATTAGTGCTACGGCTCCCTCTTCAACTAAACGTGTCGCTACAGATGCTGTCTCCGTCTTGTCTGATTTATTATCATAGTGCAAGATTTCTACTTGTTGTCCATCCAATAATCCACCTTCAGCATTCACTTCTTCTACAGCCAATTGTAGTGCTTCATACATTGCTTGACCATACGATGCTGAGTACCCTGACGTTTCCATATTAGCTCCAACTTTAATTGTTTCGCTCTCCTCTTGTGCTAATACAGATAAACTAGATGAAGATGCGAATAAAGTGACACCAGCTAAAAGACTTAAACCTAATTTTTTAAAGTTCATAATATTCCTCCTGTTTGTTTGGATAATAAGTATCGATGAATAATCTTAATATAATAATATCGGAAATGTCATATTCTATAACTAATCACTTCTTTCCAGATTTAACAAAAAAAGTAGCCACCCATTCGTTGAATGGATGACTACTATCAAGCCCCATTCATAACTTACACGAATAGGACTGAAACACATTAGATTTTTAATCTAAGGTTTAAGTCCTGGTCTTAATAATAATAATAATGTTATTATTCTGTAAGTTATGCATAGTTCTCTCTCTTTCCGTTAATCATTTTCTAATACACTTATAATATACTTTACTCTTTATAATTGCAAGGAGTTTCTATGATATTCTGTATACAACCTCAAATATTTCACCTACTACGAGTGAATCTTCAGTGAACTCGGTTCCATATCTCGATGCTTCTTCTTTAAAGAACTCTATATGGACGCGTCGCCAATACTCTAATGACCGATCTCCTTCGCCTTCAATGTAAGCAAATTTCTCATCAAACTCTTTAAAAGGCTGAATTATAACTTGAGAATTTTTAATAATACATTGTGCATTATTCTGGCTATCCAAAATTACACTATATGTCATGTTATTTGGAACAGGTTCATCTTCAAATTCATAACCTTCGTATAATGAAGCAGTCGCACATTTCGTTCCTTCTAGAACTAAAGCTAGTAATTTATCAGGTGCTGCCCCAAATTGCCAAGCATCATATCTTTCATGACTTAAATCCATATGGCCTTTTTGTTGATACTCCTGCCATAATTCTGATGCATTCATGTTTATTCTGCTCCTTCTATCTCTAACCATGATTGAATGAGTTCATTTAACCGGGAATAATCTTCGTGTTTGATTATAGAATATCGAACTGTATTCTTTAAGTTTTCATCATCGTAGAAGCGACCAACATATCCATTTTTCTCTAAATATCGACCTAATTTCAATGCTTTACCTCCATACGTAAACACAAAATTCGTATGACTTTCATTTACATACATCACATTACTTACTTGATTAAAAGCTTTAACTAACATATCTCGAGCATCTAACTGATAAGTTGCAAATTCATTTACCCAAGCTTCATCTTCTAAAAATACTGTCGCTAGATTCATACCTACATGATCCAATGGATATGGATGATTTATTCGAGTTATTTTATCGTATGTTAAGCCTTGAGCTATAATGATTCCAATTCTTAAACCTGCTAATCCATAAATTTTGCTCATTGTACGAATAATTAAAATATGGTCACCTTGAGGTCGTTTATAGGATTCACCAAATTCAATGTATGCTTCATCTATAACAAAATATCCTTGAATATTTTCCATAGCATCTGCAACTTGTTGTAGCTCTTCTTCACTAAACATCAAACCTGTTGGATTATGTGGATTAGAAAGTATAAATAACGATGGTTTTTCAATATTTATCAATTCAATTATTTTTTGAATTTCAAACGTATAGTCACTTTCACTTTCCACTTCATAAAAAGGTAATTGTAATTGTTCAGCGTAGTCTCTATACATAAAGAAATCGGGTGTAATTGTCATAACACCCTTTTGTCCTAATGTAATAAAAGCTTTTTGAATCCACTCATCTGCACCACTTGCTAATTCAATTTGAGTTGGATCTAAATCATTTTGTTTGGCATATATTTCTTTTAATTGTCCTAATTCAGTATCTGGATACTCTTGAAATTGTGTTCTTTTAAAAACTTCATCCATATATTCTTTTTTGATAGGTGATATCGGACTAGTGTTCCTATTCATAATAATCATCATTCTACCTCTTCTCGTGAAATATATTCTATTATATCACTAATATTTTTAATTGAAATCTAATAATTATTATTGTTTCAACAAAAAAAGCATTCCCAAGGGAATGCTTTTCATTGTTTGTTGTTTTGGAATTATTTGTTAATTGAAATAACAGTTCCAGCACCAACAGTACGTCCACCTTCACGGATAGAGAAACGAGTTCCCTCTTCCATAGCGATTGGGTGAATTAATTCTACAGTGATTGTTACGTTATCTCCAGGCATTACCATTTCAGTTCCTTCTGGTAAGTTGATGATTCCTGTAACATCAGTTGTTGTAAAGTAGAATTGTGGGCGGTAGTTATCGAAGAATGGAGTATGACGTCCACCCTCTTCTTTAGATAATACATAGATCTCAGCCGAGAAAGTAGTATGTGGCGTAATTGATCCAGGTTTAGCTAAGATTTGTCCACGTTCGATGTCATCACGTGTAACACCACGTAATAAAGCACCAATGTTGTCCCCTGCTTCAGCATAGTCTAACATTTTACGGAACATTTCAACACCAGTTACGATTGATTTTTGAGTATCTTTGATACCAACAATTTCAATTTCGTCTCCAACTGTAACTTGTCCACGTTCAACACGTCCTGTTGCAACAGTACCACGACCAGTAATTGAGAATACGTCCTCAACTGGCATCATGAATGGTTTGTCGATTTCACGTTCTGGTTCTGGAATGAATGTATCTACAGCTTCCATTAATTCTAAGATTTTAGCTTCGTAATCAGCGTCGCCTTCTAAAGCTTTTAATGAAGAACCAACGATTACAGGAACATCGTCCCCTGGGTAATCGTATTCTGATAATAAGTCACGAACTTCTAATTCAACAAGTTCTAATAACTCTTCATCATCAACCATATCAGCTTTGTTTAAGTATACTACGAAATGTGGTACACCAACTTGACGTGATAATAAGATATGCTCACGAGTTTGTGGCATTGGACCATCAGCTGCAGATACTACTAAGATAGCACCATCCATTTGAGCAGCTCCAGTGATCATGTTTTTAACGTAGTCCGCATGTCCTGGCGCATCGATATGTGCGTAGTGACGGTTAGCAGTTTCATACTCAATATGTGAAGTATTGATTGTGATTCCACGTTCTTTTTCTTCAGGTGCGTTATCGATTGAAGCATAATCTTGTGCTTCACCGAAACCATTTTTAGCTAAAACTGTTGCGATTGCAGCAGATGTAGTTGTTTTACCGTGGTCAACGTGTCCTAAAGTCCCAATATTAACATGGGGTTTCGTACGTTCAAATTTTTCTTTTCCCATTATGTAATCCTCCTAAAATATATGTAATCTAATTATAGATTATTTTTTAACCTATCGAAATGATTATACCGCGAAAGGAAGGTAAATTCAACCATTTACCTTCCATATATTCACGATAGTAGCAAGCCTTGTGCTTACTATTTTAACGGATTATCTACCGCTATGTTTTTCGATAATTTCTTGTTGAATTGATTTTGGAACAGCTTCATAGTGGTCGAATTGCATAGTAAATGTACCACGACCTTGAGTAGCTGAACGTAAAGTTGTCGCATATCCGAACATTTCAGATAAAGGAATGAATCCTCTAACAATTTGCGCGTTACCACGAGCAGTTGTACCATCGATGTGTCCACGTCTAGAGCTCACGTGTCCCATTACATCTCCTAAGTACTCTTCAGGAACTGTAACTTCTACTAACATCATTGGCTCTAAGATTGCTGGATCAGCTTTCTTAGCTGCTTCACGTAATGCTAATGAAGCTGCAACTTTAAAGGCAGTCTCAGATGAATCGACATCATGGTATGAACCATCGTAAAGCTTAGCTTTAACATCGATTAATTGGAATCCAGCTAATACACCGTTTTCCATTGCATCTTTAAGTCCTGCATCTACTGCTGGGATGAATTCACGAGGAACTGTACCACCAACGATTGCATCTTCGAATTCATATCCGCCACCTTCTTCATTAGGTGAGAATTCAATCCAAACATGTCCGAATTGACCTTTACCACCCGATTGACGAACGAATTTACCTTCAGCTTTAGTTGAAGCACGGAAAGTCTCACGGTATGAAACTTGTGGAGCACCAACAGTAGCTGAAACTTTGAATTCACGTTTTAGACGGTCAACAATGATGTCTAAGTGTAACTCACCCATACCAGCGATGATAGTTTGTCCAGTTTCGTGGTCAGTTGTCGCACGGAAAGTTGGATCTTCTTCAGCTAGTTTAGCTAAGGCTGTAGACATTTTGTCTTGGTCTGCTTTTGAATCTGGTTCAATCGCAACGTTAATAACTGGCTCTGGGAAGTCCATAGATTCAAGGATCACTGGAGCGTTCTCAGCACATAAAGTATCACCAGTAGTTGTATTCTTAAGACCTACCGCAGCAGCGATATCTCCTGAGAATACTTCTGGGATTTCTTCACGTGAATTCGCGTGCATTTGTAAGATACGTCCTACACGCTCACGGTTATCTTTAGTAGCATTCAATACATAAGAACCTGCTGCTAAAGTTCCTGAATATACACGGAAGAATGTTAAACGACCAACGAATGGATCTGTCATAACTTTAAATGCTAATGCAGCAAAGTCTTCAGAGTCATCCGCGTGATGTTCTAGAGTGTCATCCGTTCCAGGGATAGTACCAATAATTGGTGGTACTTCTAAAGGTGATGGTAAGAAATCAATAACACCGTTTAGTAATAATTGAACACCTTTGTTCTTGAATGAAGAACCAACATATACAGGGTAGAACTCAACCGCAACTGTTGCTTTACGGATTGCCGCTTTAAGAGTATCAACATCGATTTCTTCACCTTCAAGGTAAGACATCATAATGTTTTCGTCTAAGTCAGCAACAGCTTCAATTAAGTTAGTACGCCATGTGTTAGCTAAGTCTTTCATGTCTTCTGGGATTTCGATTTCTTCAACGTTTTCCCCTAAGTCATCATGATAGTGGAATGCTTTCATTTCAATTAAGTCAATGATTCCGTTGAAGTTATCTTCGGCACCAATTGGTAATTGAACTGGGTGAGCATTAGCTTCTAAACGAGCATGAAGAGTTTCAGTCGCGTTTAAGAAGTCTGCACCTAGTTTATCCATCTTATTGATATATACAATACGAGGAACACCGTATGTAGTAGCTTGACGCCAAACTGTTTCAGTTTGAGGTTCAACACCTGATTGAGCATCAAGTACAGTTACTGCACCATCAAGTACACGTAATGAACGCTCTACTTCTACAGTAAAGTCCACGTGACCTGGAGTATCAATAATGTTTACGCGGTGGTCATTCCATTGTGCAGTAGTTGCAGCAGATGTAATTGTAATTCCACGCTCTTGTTCTTGTTCCATCCAGTCCATTTGTGATCCACCATCGTGAGTTTCACCGATTTTGTGAATACGTCCTGTATAGTAAAGAATACGCTCTGTAGTAGTTGTCTTACCAGCATCAATATGGGCCATAATACCGATGTTACGCGTTTTATCAAGAGAAAATTCTCTCTTTGCCATTCTATTTTACCCCTCTTTCAAATGTATAATGAGCAATTGTTCTTCGCTTATGCAATTTTTTGCATAAAACAACTAGCAAATTTTTACCAGCGGAAGTGAGCGAAGGCTTTATTAGCTTCAGCCATTTTATGGATGTCTTCACGTTTCTTAACAGAAGCACCTGTATTATTAGCTGCATCCATTAATTCTCGTGCAAGACGAGTTTCCATTGTTTTCTCCCCACGTAAACGTGAGTATTGAGTTAACCAACGGATAGCTAAAGTATAACGACGTTCTGGACGAACTTCAACTGGTACTTGATAGTTAGAACCTCCGACACGACGAGCTTTAACTTCTAACAATGGCATAATATTTTCGATTGCTTGGTCAAATACTTCTAACGGTTCTTGACCTGTTTCTTCACGAATAATATCGAAAGCTGAGTATAAGATTTTAGAAGCTTTTCCACGTTTACCATCAACCATAATACGGTTAATTGTACGTGTAACTAATTTTGAATTGTAAATTGGATCTGCTAATACTTCACGTTTAGCAACATTACCTTTACGAGGCATTCAAACTCCTCCTTTCATAAGGAATTAATTTTATTTTTTAATTTATTTAGGTTTTTTAGTTCCGTATTTAGAACGGCTTTGACGACGATCTGTAACACCAGCAGTATCTAGTGCTCCACGAACGATATGGTAACGTACCCCTGGTAAGTCTTTCACACGTCCTCCACGTAATAACACAACACTATGTTCTTGTAAGTTGTGTCCTTCACCTGGAATATATGCTGTAACTTCCATTAAGTTAGATAAACGAACACGCGCGTATTTACGTAACGCCGAGTTAGGTTTCTTAGGTGTCATAGTACCAACACGTGTACATACACCACGTTTTTGTGGAGACATAGTCGTTGTTGTTTTACGTTTATAACTGTTATATCCAACGTTTAAGGCTGGAGAGTTTGATTTAGTCGTTTTAGCTTTACGAGGCTTATTAACTAATTGATTAATTGTAGGCATGAATTGTCCTCCTCCCGTCTTCTTTTCTTAGTCCACACTTCCAAGTGTGTCATTTTAAAGTAAAAATTCAATTAAACAACATCCCTGTTGTTTAAGGTAAGAGTTTTAAAGCAGTCAGCACGACTGATGACCAGGTATCTGTCATTAAAACACCTTAGGTATAGTATCATGAGGATTTGTTTTCGTCAATAGTATTGAGCAATTTTTTTAAAAATAATCCGGCTATCTGATTAATTCCTGCAGATAGTCGGATTATTTTGTTTATTTATCAGCATTGATGAAATCATATTTTTCTGGTTCATCTCGAAACTTTCTTACAACATAGGGACAAGTCGCTTTAATTTTCTTACCTTCTTTGTCCATTGTAGAAACTAATTCATCTACTAGTTTACCTGCAATACCTTGCCCTCTTAGAGATGGGTCAGTATATGTATGGTCAGCGATTACCACTTGATCGTTTGATGAACTAGGTGGAAATGTAATTTCTGCCAGCATCTTATTTGATTCATCGCGATAAACAATTGCGTTACCTTCACGTTTAAACTCCATTAAATCGCCTCCTTGATATCTATACTAATAGTTTATCACGGATAGTTGAATTAACTAAATTTAATGCTTTTGGGTATCAAGTAAGTATAAACTCTAGTTGTTACGTAATGTTGGGAATAATAATACATCACGGATTGATTGTGCATTCGTTAATAACATAACTAAACGGTCAATTCCGATTCCTAATCCACCAGTTGGTGGCATACCATATTCTAATGACTCTAAGAAATCCTCATCAACTGGATGCGCTTCGTCGTTTCCTTGATCTTTCTCATCCATCTGAGCTTCAAACCGCTCACGTTGATCGATTGGATCTGTTAACTCTGTAAAGGCATTCCCATATTCATGTCCAGCAATAAAGAGTTCGAATCGATCTGTAAATCTTGGATCTTCTTGATTTTTACGTGCTAATGGCGAAATTTCAACTGGGTGGCCGTAAACAAATGTTGGTTGAACTATTGTATCCTCACACTTATCTTCAAAGAAATTATTAATAATGTGACCAATAGTTGTGTCATGATCATTAACTGTTACGTGATGTTCTTTAGCTAGTGCTTTCGCTTCTTCGTATGTCATTTCTTGCCAGAAGTCTACATCTGTTGTGTCTTTAATGATATCTACCATATGTACACGACGCCAATTAGTCTCTAAGTCAATTGTTTGGCCATTATACTCAACAATACCTGAACCTAATACTTTATTAGCAACATGTTTAATTAATGACTCTGTTAAGTCCATTACGTCTGTATAGATACTATAAGCTGTATACACTTCTAACATAGTAAATTCCGGGTTATGTGTTGTATCAACACCTTCATTACGGAATACACGCCCAATTTCGTATACACGTTCAAATCCACCTACTACAAGACGTTTTAGATGTAACTCTAAAGCGATACGTAAGTAAAGTTCCATATCTAATGCATTATGGTGTGTAATAAATGGTCTAGCGTTCGCTCCACCCGCTAAATTATGTAAAACAGGTGTCTCTACTTCCATATATCCATGATCATCTAAGTAGCGACGGATTTCAGATATAATCTGTGAACGATTAACAAAACGCTCACGGCTCTCATCATTACTAATTAAATCTAAGTAACGTTGACGGTAACGTTGCTCAACGTTTGATAATCCATGATATTTATCTGGTAACGGGCGTAAAGCTTTTGTTAAAGGTGTGAATGATGTTGCACGGACTGACAATTCACCTGTATTTGTTTTGAATAAATATCCTTCAACACCAACAATATCACCTAAATCGGCTTGTTTGTACCATTCATAGCTCTCTTCACCAATCATATCTTTACGTACATAAAGTTGAATACGACCTTTCATATCTTGGATATGTGCAAATCCAGCCTTACCTTTACCACGTTTTGAAACCATACGACCTGCTACTTTAACGTTAATATTTTCAGCTTCTGCTAATTCTTCTTTTTCAAGATGATCGAATTCACTTACGATAGCTGTTGAATAGTGTGTTCTTTCAAATCCCGCATCAAATGGATTTACACTATCTGATTCTGACATCGATGTCATTTTCTCACGACGAACTACCAATTGGTCATTTAGTTCTTCATGTGTTTGTTCTTGATTATCACTCACGACGTTCACTCCTTATTCCTTAATTACTGCTCTTGAAAATTAAAGCACATATACCAAATAAAAACAACGATTGTATCCATTATTCTATTCTTATACTGCGCATCTTATCTTTGTTTTAGTCTTAATCTAGCAATGCATTCAATTCTTCTTCACTGAAGTTGTATGTCTCGTTACAATAGTGACATACAACTTCTGCTCCATGATCTTCATCAATTAACTCTTGAATATCATCATTTCCTAACAGTTGTATCCCATCAGAGAATCGTTCTTTCGTACAATGACAATTAAAATTTACATCTAGGTAATCTAATATCTTAGAATTATGTTCCCCAACTAATCTATCTAGTAATTGTTCTACAGTTAGACCGCTATTTAATAGATCAGATACCCGACCTAAATTATTAATTTTATCTTCTAAAGCAGAAATAGTTTCTTCTGTTGCCCCTGGCATGACTTGAATCATAAAGCCGCCGGCTTGTGCAACAATATCCCCTTTATCAACTAAAACACTTAGTCCAATAGATGAAGGCGTTTGTTCTGACACCGCCATATAATAGGTAAAGTCTTCTGCAAGCTCCCCACTGATTAATGGCACTTGGCCTGTGTAAGGTTCGTAGTTTTCAATTTGTTTACTTACTTTTAAGAACCCTGGTAAGCCTACGGCACCTTTGACATCAATTTTGCCTTCTTCATTTGAATCTAAGGCAACTTGTGGGTTATTTACAAAACCTCTCAAGTTCATTTTTGCATCACTTGTCGCTAGGATTCGACCTATTGGTCCTTCCCCTGTGATATCTGCAGTTATTTGGTCATTCCCTTTTAAATTCGCAGCGAGTAAGGCTGTCCCAATTAAAGTTCTCCCTAATGCAGCTGTTGCAGTGCGCCAAGTATCGTGACGTCTTCTTGCTTCTTCAACTGTATTTTTCGCATCAATCACATACACTTTAACTTGCCCATCAAAGGCAAGCGCACGTAATAATTTATCAGTCATATGTTCATTCCTCCATGAAAATTCCATGTTGCATTATAATGTATTACCTTTTTATTTTCAACTAACATATAATAACACACATTCTTTAGTGAAATCATCATCAAAAGGTCTTTTCTCACTTTCACATATCTTACCACCAAGTCAGTGAAAATACACACAGAATAGAACAAAGCTCTCCAAGTTTTCACTTGTAAGAGCTTTGTTTTATTTATTCTTTTATATAGTCTCTTAAATTCCATGATTTACTGTAGTAACTTGAGTCAATCTTTTTCAGTTTGTCTGAAATCAGAGGTTCAAACTCCATCCAATCTAAGATATCTTTTTCTAAGTCCAGTCCTTGAGCAATTTCAGTTAGCACAAGTTTTGAATCTTTATTAATTTCAAATACAGCTCTGTCCGTCACAATGATGATTTCTTTGCCATTAGCAATGGCTTCCTTACTTGAGAAAGTAATATATGACAAGTCTGATTTAAACTTCTTATCGACACCTGCGTGATTAATGACTAGTTGTCCATTCTCTACGCTAGTTTCCCCTTTAACAGTAAAGGTTCCAATAAAGATTATTTTTGAAGCACTTGCTGAAATATCGATCATACCACCTGGACCAATGAGCATATCTCCAATTTGTGTAGTATTCATATTCCCATTAACATCCATCTGACCAAAGCCCAACACAGTTGTATCTACGCCACCCCCGTGATAATAATCAAACATATCTAATGTATTGATAATCGCATCTGCATTATAGTTCGTACCATAATTATAATCTGAGGCTGTCATTCCACCGATTGCACCTAAGTCTGTGTTCAGAGTGAACTGTTCTAATAGATCGGCCTCATTAATTAACCGTGACACTTTATCTGCCATTCCAACGCCAATATTGATAAAACTGTTTGGCTTTAACTCTCGCACCGCCCGTCTTGCGATTACTGTTTTGTTATCGAGGGGTAACTTCCGACTCTTCACTTTTGGTGTTCTAATTTCATTGGATAAGAGCGGACTATACTGGGTCATAAAGGTTTGTTGATGGTATTCTGGTTTAGCTTTTACAACATAATCAACAAGTACACCTGGTACGTCAACTTCTTTAGGTGGAAGCGTTCCAGTTGCTACGACGTCCTCAACTTGAGCAATGACAATTCCACCTGCGTTCTTCGCTGCCATCGCAAGCGTCAGTGCTTCGAGTTTCAAGGGTTCATGAGTAAAGGCTAAGTTCCCTTTTGGATCTGCATAAGTCGCTTTAATAAAAGTCACATTGATGGGTAAAGGTTTAAAATACAACCATTCCTCCCCATTCACTTCCGTAACTTCTACCAATTCTCCGGCTGCTTTTGCACGATCATTAATGCGTCCCCCATCTTGGCGAGGGTCTACAAAGGTTCCAATACCTACTTTACTCCACACACCCGGTCCTTTGGCTGCAGCATCTCGGTAGAGTTTACCAATCACTCCTTGTGGAATCATATATAATTCATACTGATTTGCGAGAGCGGCTTTTGCTGATAAGGGCGCTCCACTCATATGAGTTCCGATAAAACGTTTTAGTAAACCGGGTTCAAGTAAGTAATCCATCCCCGTTCCTTCACCGCGACTCATTCCTGCCACAGCTAATAAAGTAACGTCTTTTGGGTGTTGATTTTCTTTGTAGTAGGCGCCTAGTTCTTTTAATAACTCTTCTGGCATACCTCCTAAACCATAGGTCGTTGTCGCAATCTGAGCCTGATCTGGAACATATTGCATCACATCTTTTACTGAGATTTCTTTTGTATCCATCTATACACCTCTTATATTGTTGATAAAAAAGTAGACTCAGTGTTTGCCACTCAGTCTACTCAATGAATTTTTATTTAGTTGACCTTTAATTCGCTTAATTTGAATTTAATTGTGTCATTCGTGTGTGGACTTGATCAAAGTCTTCGAGCATTTCAGTGAAGATATCCGATACCGGCTTAATCTCGTGTACTCGACCAATGCCTTGTCCCATACTTAATTGTGATCCATCGATATCTCCATTTTGCATCGCTTCATAAGAGCGTCTACCTGAAATTAATGGCATCAATTCTTCTAAAGTTGCTCCATTCGCTTCTGCTTTAAGAATATCTTGAGCCATCTTATTATTAGCTACGCGCATCGCATTGCGGAGTGACTTCATTGTTAAGACTGTCCCATACTCTGGAACGGATAATAACGCTTGGCGATATGCATCAGATGCATTCACTTCAGGCGTCGCAAGGAATCGAGTTGACATTAACACACCGTCCACCCCTAAAGCCATGGCCGCATACATACTTTTACCATCAACAATTCCACCTGCCGCAAGAACAGGTACATCTAACTCTTCAGCGGCTTTTGCCCAAAGAATTTGACCACTAACTTGATCTAAGCCTGGATGACCGCCGCCTTCTGCTCCAACCATTGTTATGATATCCGCCCCGTCAGATTGAGCGGCTAAAGCGTGTCGAATTGACGTCACTTTATGAATGACTATGATCCCAGCATCTTTCAGTGGTTTAATAAATTTGTCTGGTCTTTGTCCTGAGGTTTCAACAACCGGTACCTTTTCATCAATTAATACTTGAATATAATCATTAATTACCGCCGGCATCACAACTTCTGGCACTAAAGAAATATTAAAAGCAAAAGGTTTATCGGTTAAGCTACGCATTTTTCGAATCTCTTCTCGCAAGGCATCAACATCTGGAAAAGCCATCGCTGGTACAATTCCCAATCCACCTGCGTTAGATACTGCTGACGCTAACTCTGCTAGCGACATATATTGCATGGCTCCTTGAATAATTGGGTACTTAATGTTTAATAGTTCAGTGACTCTTGTTTGCATCGAATCATCTCTCCTTCAAATTTCGATGATGATAGAGCGATGATTTTAAACAAATAACAAACTATTTTCTATTAAGTTTTGTTACCCATTCCTAGCTCATATCTAATCATCTAATAAAAAATCGTATTTTAATGTGTCATTTTCAAAATGAAAATTATTATATATAGATTGAAAAACAAAATCTTCCACTTTAGAATAATGCTGCTTCTTCTCTCGCATTAATGTTGGGATATACGGAATTGGATCCTCAAAACGCTTTTCTACTACACCGATTTGATTCAGCCTTGAAATAAACATACTAAAGTAGACTGTTGGTAAAAGAGCGATTAATTCGTTGTAGATCACTGTTTCTATCATATAATCCCACGAACTTGAGGTAAATAATTGCTTTGCTGTACTATTATTTTCTTTTAATTTGTCTTCAACAAAATAATATACAGCATCTTTTTTGTTATAGGTTACATAATGATAGCTGTCTAAGTGGTTCCATTTTAATAAACGTTTTGTAACGAGTGGATGCTCGGGTCCCATAAAGGCCACAACTTCAGTTCGAACTAAGGGGTGCACTTCATAATTAGACGTATCAAAATCTTTCGGTGGAGCTAGAACTGCGATATGAATCACATTATCTTCTAGCATTTGTTGTAACTCATTCGTACCTGCTTCAACAATTTCGATATGTGCATCTGGATTCTCAATCAGAAAGCGAGGAATAAACTTATTGAAGAAGAATCGTAAATACGTTGGGTGAATCCCAATTTTAATCGTCCCTTTTTGGAATAAAGATTCCCTTTCGATGACATGCTCAAGGCCATTATATTGATTTAATACTTTTAGTGCGGATTGATACACATGCATTCCCGAATCAGATACATTCACGATTCGCCCATTTTTTCGATTGAATAAAGAAACTCCCTGTTGATGTTCAAAGTTTTTAATAAACTGACTCAACGCTGACTGAGAAACAAATAAATTCTCAGCCGCGACAGTCAGGTTACAATCTGATTGTACAATTTCTACAAAATATTGCATTTGACTAATTTCCATCATTCTAAGCACCTCAAATTCTTAATATTTCTGAATAGTATTGTATGCTTACAGTGTATCACAGCAATACTAATTCCCTTTGAATTTTGGTTGCCTTTTACTTAAAAATGCTGCAACCGCTTCAGAATGATCATCACTTAACGAACTAGCCCTCATATACTTCGCTTCTAAAAGGTTCGTATCATCCATTTGAGGATATAAGATGCTCGCTAATAAAGCTTTTTGGTATGCTAATGTTTGAGTCGGTCCATGAGCTAGCTTTTGTGCTAATGCTTGGGCTTCATCAAGTAAATCTTCATCTGCAACTTTACTATAAGCGAGGCCATATTCGACTGCCAATTCCGCATTAATTGGTTCATTCAACATAATATGTTTCATCGTTCGGTATGATCCTAAAGCTTGTTGTAAATTGTACATCAACCCAGTATCTCCCGGGAAAGCCATATTAATAAACGCCGTAAGTAAGCGACTCTGAGTCCCCATCACAATGAAATCACATGATAATGCGAGTCCTAAGCCTGCTCCTGCAGCCACACCATTAATGGCTGCAATCACGGGTTTTGAATTTTGTCGGATACTTCGAACCATTTCTCCTGTTTTAAGGACACCGTCTTCTGGTATTCCTTGTCCGGTATCAATGAGGTGTTGGAAGTATTTAACATCTCCTCCTGCACAGAAATACTTGCCTGCTCCTGTTAAGATAACCGCCTTTACTTCTGGATTTTGATCGATATCTACCATTACATCAATAATTTCTTGATATGTCGTTTCTGAAAAAGCATTTCCATACTCTTCTCGATTAATTGTAACGGTCGCGACTTGGTTCTCTATTGTGTATAGAATCGTTTGATACATTACTTATCTCCTTACTTTCATTAATTAAGGTTTAGTACTAATGAATATATTCAAAAATACCTGCAGCACCCATACCGGCTCCGATACACATTGATACCATTCCATATTTCGAATCTTTACGTTTACCCATCTCAGCTAATAAGCGTGATGTCAGCACTGCTCCGGTTGCACCCAGTGGATGTCCTAAAGCAATTGCTCCTCCGTTAACGTTTGTAATATCTGTGTTTATTCCTAATTCACGAATTGAAGCTAGCGCTTGAGAAGCAAAGGCTTCGTTTAATTCGATTAAGTCCAAATCTTCTAGTTTTAAGCCCGTTAATTCTAAAACTTCTGGAATAGCATAGGCTGGTCCGATCCCCATATATTTCGGATCGACCCCTACAGCTTTATAACCAACAAAGCGGGCGATTGGCTTCACGCCTAATTCTTTTACCTTTTCGCCTGACATGATGACAACAAAACTTGCGCCGTCACTTACTTGCGATGATGTTCCTGCAGTGACAGATCCGTCTGCTTTAAAGATTGTTCTTAGTTTCCCTAAAGTTTCAGTTGTTGATTCTGGACGAATTCCTTCATCTTTGTCGAATTTTACCTCTTTAACTTGAGGTCCATTTTTTGTGTATTCAACTTTATGTGTTGTTACGGGGATGATTTCATCATCAAAGCGTCCTTCTGTTTGTGCAGCATGTGCACGTTGATGACTTTGCACTCCAAATTCATCCTGATCTTCTCGAGTGACATTATATTTAGTTGCGACATTTTCAGCAGTGAGTCCCATTGGATACGAAACACCTGAATCTTCTGCTTGTAGTGTAGGGTTGTTTGTTACTTCATTGCCTCCCATTGGGACTGAACTCATGAACTCAACTCCACCTGCTACCAATACTTCTGATTGACCAGCCATAATGGCATTTGCAGCAATGGCAATCGTTTGTAATCCTGATGAGCAGTAACGGTTCACTGTCTGTCCTGCAACAGAGTAAGGTAATCCTGCTCTTAAAGCAATCGTACGAGCAAAATTCATACCTTGAATTCCTTCTGGGAAGGCACAACCAACAATCACATCTTCGATAAGCGCTGGATCAAAGTCGCCATCAACACGATCGATGACACCCTTTAATACTTCAGCTGCAATATCATCTGGACGGTCGTTGGCAAGGGCTCCATTCGCTTTTCCTTTTCCAATAGCCGAACGTCCATAAGCAACGATATAAGCATCTTGCATAATTAATTCATTCCTTTCAAGTTTCCGTATTAATTTCTTAACGGTTTACGCGTTTGTAACATATGCGAAATTCGTTCGAATGTCTTTTGATTTTTACTTAATTTTAGGAAATGTAGTTTCTCAAGATGTTGTAACCATTCTTGATTAACATAGGTTCCTTCTGGGAGCTCTCCACCTGTCATTACATCTGCAATCGCCAGTCCTAACTCCATGTCATAATCACTAATAAAGTGTCCTAGGCGCATTGAATCTAATTGCCCTTCGACCACTGCTTTAAAGTTTGTTCCTAAGGCTGGGAAGTTAACTTTTGTTCTTTGAATGTAATTTACTTTAGTTAAATAAGTTAATTTCTCAATGGCTACGTCCACAACTTTATCCGCATTCATAATAATGTCATCTGACCCTCTTAAGTAATATTTACGACGGGCTTCATAAGCACTCATTGAAACATCTCCAGATGCAATACGTGTAATAACTGCACCTAAAGTCTTCATCTTACTTGCTTTTTGCTCGTCTCGAGTCATTACGCGTTCTGTTAATTCTGCTAGGCCACCGCCACCAGGAATAAGTCCTACACCGACTTCAACTAAACCGATATAACTTTCTGCCGCTGCTACAACATAAGGAGAGGCTAACATTAGTTCGGCTCCACCACCTAAAGCGCGTCCTCTAACTGCTGTAACAATCGGTTTACTACTGTAGCGAACGCGGTTCACTGCTTCATGTAACTCGCTTATTGTTTTACCTATTAAAGTATCGACTTCCTCGAGTTCAATGGCTTTCTTCATCATATTCAAGTTAGCTCCCGGACTAAAATGTGGTCCATCCGAGTAAATAACCATTCCAGAATAATGACCTGACTCTAACTCGTCTACAGCTTTTATCAGCCCTTTTGTTAGTCCTTCATCAATGGTGTTGTTTGGTGTATGGAACTTGAATAATAATTGATCTGTGTTTATTACACTTAATGTTGTATCGTCATCTTTCCAAATTTCTTTCTCTATACGATCTTCAATCGGTGTAATATTTTCAAGTACATCGCCTTCCTTATAGAAGCTTTCTGTTCTATTTGCTACCCATTCAGGTAATTCACCCACTTCGGCTTGGATTCTTTCTTTTACACGGTCAAAGCCCATTAAATCCCACAGTTGAAAAGGTCCGACTTTCCAGTTAAAGCCCCAAACCATTGCCCGGTCAATGTCTTTATAATCATTTGCCGCTTTTGGAACATTATTTGCCGCATAGAAAAATGTGCTTCTCAATGTTTCCCATAAGAATTTACCCGCCTTGTCTTCTGCTTTAAAGATAACATCTAAGTTTTCTTTTAAGTCACGTCCAAAATGAGATAATATTTCTAATTGAGGTTTGCTTGGCTCGACGTACTCCATAGTTTCGGGATCTAATACTAGACGTTTACGTCCTTCTTTTTTGTAGAATCCATAACCTGCTTTATTTCCCAAAGCTCCTTTTTCTAATAGTTTTGGTAAAAGCGATGAGTTGTTGAAGTAAGGTTGCTCACTAGGATCTTTCATTAATCCACCTACAACAAAGGCAGCAATATCATTTCCGACTAAGTCTGATAAACCATAAGTTCCTGTTCGAGGTCTTCCAATTGCTTTACCTGTTAAAGCATCCACCTCAACAATTGATAAGCCGTCACGCTCTGCACGGTACATAATGTCTGCCATCGCATGTGTTCCTGTTCTATTGGCGATAAAGGCTGGGACATCATTAGCAATCACAACACCCTTTCCTAAGACATCTTCTGAGAATTGTTTAACTACTTCTACCGTTTCTTCAGATGTATTCTTCGTTGGAATAATTTCTAATAATTTCATATAGCGCGGTGGATTGAAGAAATGCATCCCTAAGAAACGTTCTTGTTCGCCGCTTTCGAACACTTTAGCAATTGCTTCAATTGGGATTCCAGATGTATTTGTTGCTAGAATTGCTTCTTCTTTAGCGACCTGTTTAATCTTTGTCCAAATATCGTGCTTGATTTTAATATCTTCTTTAACAGCTTCAATAAAGATATCTGAATCTGATGGTTCCACTAAATCATCGGCAAAATTTCCATAAGATAAGTTCCCTTCGAAATTCAAATCATATAACATCGATTTCTTTTTGTTTGTAATTCTGTCATAACCCGCTTTAGATAGTTTATTACGATTTTCTTCGTCAATTACAACGTCTAATAATTGCACTTTAATCCCTGCATTTACAAGTAGGGCTGCAATTTGACTTCCCATGACACCTGCACCTAATACGGTTGCTTTTCTAATTGTCATTATTATTTCCCTCCAAAATATATCGTTTTACTTTAAAAGTGACTCAGCCATTTCCAAATTTGTTTGGAAATGACTGTCTCTTGATAAATATTAGTTAAATGCTGATTGTCCAGTCATTGCTCGTCCAATTACTAAGGCATTAATTTCGTGTGTACCCTCATATGTATAAACAGCTTCTGCATCAGAGAAGAATCTTGCGATATCGTAATCGACAACAATTCCGTTCCCCCCACAAATTCCTCGACCCATTGCTACAGTCTCACGTAAGCGAAGAGCATTAATCATCTTACCTACTGAAGTAACGATTTCGTTGTAGTCACCATTCTCTTGTTGGCGAGCAATTTGTGAACAAAGGGCCATGGCAGATGTTACGTTTGCTTGCATCATCGCTAATTTCTCTTGAACTAATTGGTAATTTGAGATGTCTTTTCCAAATTGTTTACGTTCAGTTACATATTTAAGGGTTGCTTGAAGTGCTCCTGCCATCGCTCCTGTTGCCATGAAAGCTACGCCTGCACGAGTTGAGTAAAGAACTTTAGCAATATCTTTGAAACTATTGATGTTTTGTAGGCGATCACTTTCATCTACTACGACATCTTTTAAGTGAATATTTGCGTTTGGTACAATACGAAGTGCAATTTTATTTTCAATAATGTCAATGTCTAATCCTTCTTGACCTGCTTTGACGATAAAGCATTTTGGTTTGTTTGTTTCTTCGTCTCTTGCATAAACTGGAATCAAGTCAGCGACTGATGCGCCACCAATCCAACGTTTAGCTCCATTAAGAATCCATTTGTCACCTTCACGACGTGCTGTCGTATCTAAGCCCCAAGCAACGTCAGATCCATGATCAGGTTCTGTTAAAGCGAAGCAAGTACGTAATTCATGACTCGCTAATTTAGGGACATATTTTTGAACTTGTTCTGGACTACCTCCAAATAAGAATGAATTAAACCCTAAGCCCGAGTGAACTCCAATTAAAGTATTTAATGATACGTCAAATCTCGACATAGCAAAGGCAAAGAAAAATTGGAATAATTGACTCGTTTGTTTCTTACCTTCTCGACCTTCGAATAATAAGGGGTTTGTATAGTATCCTAATTTACCGATATCTTCAAAAAACCCTTCTGGCACTTCAGCATCAACCCAAGCTTGATTAACTACTGGACGATACTTTGTTTCTAGCAGTTCCACTAATTGTCTTAAAAACTCAACTTCTCCATCTGTTAAACCTTCGCTAATGTTTAAAATATCCTCAGGGAATAATTGTTTTAATACTTCTTTTCTGTTGTCCATTTTTAATTGCCTCCTAAAATTTTCAATAACATTTATTACTTACACAAAAATGATAACGTTTACAATTCATATAATACGCTGTTAACTGGACCCCGTGAAATAACGGAACCTTATCTTATACATTAGAATGCTTAATAAAGAGGCGTATTATTATTTTTGCTCATTTAAACGGTTGAGTTATTAGCACAACTAATAACATTCATAAGAACTACATGGGTAAACGGCTGTCCTGAGCGGAAGTTTATCATTGTGTATTATGTAAACTTAATAGACAGCATAAAAAATCCCGACTATTCAGCCGGGACTTCAACCTTAAATATTCAATTCATCAGCTATTGTTGATTTTGCATAGTCATTCATCATCTTCCCTAATTCTAGACGATCTGGCTTTCCAACAGAGTTTACTGGAATTTCATCAATCTCTAAGTATAGTTTTGGTACTTTATAACCTGCAAGGTTTTTCAAGCAGTATTCATCTAAGACTTCTCTGTAATTATCTGAACCGAGGGCTTCTTTATTCAGCATGATAGCCGCAGATACAGATTCACCAAATTTAGGATGTTCATATCCTAAGACAATTGCCGAGCGAATTAGAGGATGTTGACTTAGAATCGCTTCGACTTCTGATGGCAACACGTTTTCTCCACCTGTAATAATTAATTCTTTCAGGCGGTTAACTATAGTAATCTCACCTAATTCATTAATAAAGCCCATGTCTCCTGTTCTAAAGAAGCCATCATGGAAGGCTTTTTCATTTTCTTCTGGTAAATTCCAGTAGCCTGGTGTGACATTTTTACCTTTAACGAGTAATTCTCCGATGTCTCCCACTGGGACTTCTTCTAAATCTTCATTAACAATTTTCGCTTCAACAAACATCAGCGCTTGTCCAATTGATTGTGGATTGTTCACTGCATATTCGTATTTATTAAAGGTTAATAATGGTGCTTCAGTTAAACCATAGGCATTAATAATAATTTTACCCATTTGTTGGAACACTTTTTGAACTGCTGGTAAAGGAGGTGAACCCCCAGAAACAAGTAGTTCAATATTCATAACATTCTCAGGTTTAAATTCCGGATGGGCGATAATGGCATAGTACATCGTTGGGATTAAAACTAGAACAGTCGGTTCATACTTCACGATCCAATCATTAATGGTTTCATGATTGAAGTATCTTTCTAATACGATTGTTCCTCCAACCATTAACATCGGAATGACAATATCAATAAAACCTAAGATATGGAACATAGGCGCACTCGCAATTGTTTTCCAATCACTCGTCATATTCCAAGATAAGTTTTGATTAAAACCATTATTTAAGTAACTTTCATGCGTGTGTATAACACCTTTCGGTCTACCCGTTGATCCACTCGTATAAATTAACATGGCGATGTCTTGTAAGTCTAAATTAACACTTTCAAAAGGTGTATAATTCTCAAGATTCACGATTTCATTATATTCTGGTCCATCTACATTATATTTAATAAATTCCTGCGGAACTTCAGTCAGTCGTTCAAGATGATTAGTTGCGTAAACGATATATTCTAAACCAGCATCTTTAACTACTTTTCCAATTTCGATCGGTTTTAATCTCCAATTAAGTGGAACAAAAACAGCCCCAATTTTTATCGCAGCCAACAGAAAATCAATAATGGCAATATCATTCGGGACAAAGGTACCAATACGGTCTCCTCGTTTAATTCCTTCATTCTCCACTAAATGTCGTGCTAACATTTCAGCACGTTGATTTAGTTGTTCATAAGTAAATTCCGTTTGTTTAATAGGATCAATTACAGCCACCTTGTCAGGTGTGTCAATCGCACGCGTTTTTATCCAATCCAAATTCATTGTCTTATTCTCCTTAGACTTTAAATTTGTAAACGCTATCATTTTTTGTTACTTTCATTCTACTAAAGATAATCGATTTGTCTAGTGTTTTATTGCTTATTATAAAGTTTTATATGTATTTCACTCTCAAATTTGCCACATTCTTTCGTTAGAAACCTCAACATATCAGTCTTTTTATAAATATATTTCTAAATTAAAACAAACAAAAAAATCGACTACCCAAAAAGGATAATCGATTTCTTTCATGACTTATAAATCTCTGTCTTGATTAATGTGAGAATTTCTTTCTTCTGTGTCATCAGATGGTACTTCATCTGGTTCAACATAAGTTGTCTCTTCTTCAGCACGATCATACACATCTGAATGATTTTCATCATCTTTTGCTTTTTCTTTCGCATCTTTGAAGCTATCAGGTTCATCTGGTAATTCTGGTTTATCCTTTGAATCTGTATCTTCAGGCGCAGGCATTTGGCCAGTTTCGAATAAAGATTTGATCGCTCTTTGGTCTAATGTTTCAATTTCTAATAATTTTTCAGCAATTGTATTTAATTGCTCTCGGTGTTCGTTAATAATCTCGTGTGCTTCTGTTAACGCCATATCAATAATACGTCGAATTTCAGAATCGATTTCGTAAGCAATTTGCTCAGAATATGTCACATTTTGACCATATTGACGTCCAGCGAATGGTTTTTGATTTCCTTCATACTGAACCGTTCCTAATTTTTCAGACATACCATACTCAGTAATCATTGAACGAACAATTTGAGTAGCTTGTTGGAAGTCATTGCTTGCTCCAGTAGATTGGTGATTAAACACAATCTCTTCAGCAGCACGTCCACCAAGTAAACCGACAACTTGTTCATATAATTCTTTCTCAGTAATAATATATTGATCTTCTTTAGGAAGCATAATCGCATACCCACCAGCACGTCCACGAGGTACAATGGTAACTTTATGAACTACGCGCGCATCACTTAATACCATTCCAACAATCGTATGTCCCGCTTCGTGATATGCAACGGTTTCGCGTTGTTTCACTGACATTTCACGATTTGTCTTAGCTGGCCCAGCAATCACACGATCATGTGCTTCATCAATATCAGCTGCATGAATCATTTTATGATCCACACGTGCAGCAATTAATGCCGCTTCGTTTAATAGGTTTTCTAAGTCAGCTCCAGAGAAACCTGGTGTTTGTTGCGCGATAACTTTCAAGTCCACATCGTTAGCTAATTGCTTGTTACGAGAATGAACAAGTAGTATTTCTTCACGACCTTTTACATCTGGGTTCCCAACAAGAATCTGTCTATCAAAACGACCGGGACGAAGTAAAGCAGGGTCTAATACGTCAGAACGGTTTGTTGCCGCCATAACGATAATACCTTCATTACCTTCGAATCCGTCCATTTCAACAAGTAATTGGTTAAGTGTTTGTTCACGTTCATCGTGACCTCCACCCATACCAGCTCCACGTTGACGACCTACAGCATCAATCTCATCAATAAAGATAATTGATGGTGCATTTTTCTTGGCATTTTCGAATAAATCTCTTACACGACTCGCTCCCACTCCAACAAACATCTCAACAAATTCTGAACCTGAGATACTATAGAATGGTACACCCGCTTCACCAGCAACAGCCTTAGCTAATAACGTCTTACCTGTACCTGGAGGTCCTTCTAATAGAACACCAGCTGGAATACGTGCACCAAGCTTTGTGAATCGATCTGGATCTTTTAAGAATTCTACAACTTCGACTAATTCTTGTTTTTCTTCTTCTGCACCAGCAACATCAGAGAAACGAACTTTAATGTTTTGTTTTGAAACGTCTTTTGATTTAGACTTTCCAAAGTTCATTACACCTTTTCCGCCACCTGATCCTTGTTGTGTCATAGAATAGATCAAGAAAAATGTTGGGATTAATAAGATTAAGAATGGTAAAAAGCTTAACCATAATCCTGCACTAGATTCCGGTATTGTCTGAATTTTTGTATCATTTTCTAAAGCAATATCCGTTACCATATTCAATGTTGCGTCATTACCTAGAACAGTGGTCTCAAATAAACTTACTTCATTAGATCCTTGAATAACTTGTAGGAAGTTATCTTCTTCCTGTTCAACCGTTTCATTTGGTGTACGATACTCACCTCGTACTGTATATGCTCCTGACCCTATTTGAATGTCAAATGTTTCAATATTTCCACTTTCCAATTCACTGATAAATTCAGATGATGATATCTCTTCAGTTTGCCCAGCATAACCTAAGTTACCTGAGAAGACTTGAAACATACCAACTATAGCTAAAAATATAAGGATATAGGGTAAGGTTCCCCGAAAGAAATTACGATTTGGGTTTGGATTTCGATTATTCATCTATCTATCTCCTCCTTACTTACATATTATTATGTATCTTAGTTATAATAGCACAATTAAGCCTAATTGCACTATTATAATGCTTTATTACTTAATTTTAAATTATTGATAAATTTCAGGTTTAAGCACACCGATATATGGTAAATTACGATATTTTTGTTCGAAGTCTAGTCCATACCCAACAACGAATTCATCTGGCACTTCAAGCCCTACGTAATTTGGGATAATATCTTTAACCACACGACGTGCGGGCTTATCTAATAACGTACATACTTGCACAGATGCAGCTTTACGGTATTTAAATAAATCAACTAAGTACTTTAATGTACGTCCTGTATCAATGATATCTTCTACAACTAGAACATGACGACCTTCTAGATGTGTATCTAAATCTTTGATGATTTTAACTTCACCAGAAGATTCAAAGGCATGTCCATAACTCGATACGTCCATGAAATCAATCTCTAAATAGACATCCATCGCTCGAACAATATCCGCCATAAAAATAGAAGCCCCACGTAAGATTCCAACGACTACTACCTCTTTGTCTTTATATTCCTTTGTCAACTCTTCACCTAATCGGTTAACAGCTTCCTGAATCTCTTCTGGGGTTACTAATACTTCTTTTATGTCTTGTTCTAACATTTACTTTCTCCTTTATTATGTATTATCTTTTATTCATAATAACTACTATTTAATATCTTGCTTTTATAAATAAAAGCAAATAGTTAGCGTTATTGATATTATGAAGTAAATGTTACCATATTATCAAGTATTATTCTTGCTTTTTTGATATATAAATAGGTGAGTTTGGTTTTCTATCATATTATAATAATTTTCATCTTTACTAATATGAGGTAACATCCCCAATACTTCACCTTTATTACTTTCAAGAATCCAGTATTCATCACGTTTTGATTTTGGTACTTTTTGATCAATCATCACTCGGGATACTTTCTTGTGATAACTCGTTCCATTCGGTCTACGTAATGTAAGTGTATCACCATTCCCCCGGTGTCTAAGCGTTGGGAGCGGCTCTCCTTTAGTTAAAGTTAAAGGTATCTCAATATATAGATCTTTTTTTAAGTCAGTCGCAATAGCACCTATTTCAAAAACACCTGCTGATTCATGTTTGTTGAGTTTATACCAGTGATTAATCCGGTTAAACTTTATTTCACTTTGCTCAGTCATTTCAGCTACAAATTCTTGAGGTTGTACCCATATATAATCATATTCTCTTAACGCGACCCAATTATTTGCAATATTAATCGTCATATTTGGCGCATCAGTTTGTGTAATTAAACGTTCTAATTGTTTTACTGCAGCCTTATTGTAAGATTGAATCTGATGAATTAATCTTTCTTCTAAGAAAATCGCTAAGTAAATCTGGATTAAATCTTTTGACAACTCAAGAAATTTAGGTACATACAGAAGCCAACGTTCACCTGATAACTGCATTAATAGTTCAGGTTCAGTTTTTAAATATTGGTTATAATGCGCATCATAACTCGCTTCTAACTGTTCTGTCAAAAGTAACAAATTAGATAGAAACTGTGGATTCTCCTCTTCTAGAAAAGGCAGCATCTTGTGTCTCATTCGATTTCTCATATAGGTCAAGTCAGCATTCGTCTGATCTTCATTATATGGAACTTGATGTTCTTCTGCATATTCATACAATGCCTCTTTTTTTGCTGAACTTAATGGACGGAGTACACGAACTGATTTCGAATGTTTTGTCGATGTTGTCAGAATACGTTGGTAGTTTGAACGAATGCCTCGAACCCCACGCAATGACGTTCCACGAATCAAACGCATCAATACAGTTTCTCCTAAATCATTCAGATGATGCGCTGTCATTAATGTGTCGCTATTCGTCTTTACCATGACATCTCCAAAGAATTGATAACGAGCGTCCCGAGCACTAGCCTCTACATTCACTGTAGCCGGCTCATCCCATTGACTTATAAAGTATGTTAACTCATGCTCTTTTGAATACTCTTTTACCAACTGAGCATCTTGATCACTTTCATCTCTTAATTGATGATTAAAATGAGCAACAATAAATTCTTTTTTATCTTCTTTAGCTAATTGTTCATTTACTTGAAGCATAATATTCAATAAAACCATTGAATCTAACCCTCCCGAAACGGCAAGTAATATTCTTTTGCTTCGAGTCCAATGTGTCCATTCATTCAACTGTTGTTTAACATTATTCAACAAATTACTCATACATCATCACCTCGCTTTCTCAGTAACGAAGTATATTTTAACACGATTAGAGATAAAGTATAGAATAATTATATTAACTATACATTAAGTATATTAATCTTTCGCGCTTAATTCATTTTGATCTCTAATCTATCATGTTATTATATAGTTACGTACTCTAATATATTCTTTAATTTTCAAACTCCATTTTTAGTATAAACTTCCTTTTAATTTTTTAAAAGTAAAAGTTTAAGTTACGTGACTTTTCCAGATAAAGGAGACACTATGAAAAATATAAAAGCAATCGGTTGGGATTTAGACGATACTTTATATCAACGCGGAGATTTTTATCGCTCTGTATTCGAAACTATGCAACAGAATGTTATTAAAATCAATCACTCATTCAAAGAGTTTTACCGCATTTTTGAAATTCAATCAGATATTGAGTATGAGAAATTTATTCGAGAAGGCAAAGAAAAAGATGATTATCAAATAGACCGTGTTATTTCTACTTATAATCATTTCAATTATCAGATTTCACGAGATCAAGCAATTATCTTTACTTCACTCTATCTCTATTACCGTAATCACTTAAAACTTCATAACGATGTGTCGAATGTTTTCAAACACCTAATTGACTCAGGTTATGAATTATTTATATTAACAAATGGCCCTTCAATCGATCAACGAAATAAATTATCCAAGTTACAAATAGCTAATTGGATCCCAGAGAACAGGTGGTTTATCTCTGAAGAGCTTAACTATTCAAAACCTGATATTGAGTTATTCAAACAAGTCGAACATACATTAGGCTATCAAAGCCACGAACTTGCATATATTGGAGATAATTATCAGAATGATATTTTCGGCTCAACTCAAGCTGGTTGGCACGCTGTCCATTATTTTCACCCTGCGAATAACGGGAAAGAGTTGAATCATCCAGCAACCATTCATCATATAAAAGAGGTCATTAATCTTTTTTCTTAGAATGTGTCTATGTTATTGGATAGCTTCATAAATAGTTAACACTATCATGCTAGATTAAACCTAATATATAGGAGGAATTCAAATGACAAAAATATTAATCATAGAAGATGATTTGGAACTAGCTAATATGTTCAAATCTGTTCTAGAACATGCTGATTATGATGTTGAAACAGCTGGCAACGGAGTGTTCGCTCTTGATTATCTCGATAAAGAATATGTTGATTTAATTATTACAGATATTATGATGCCTGAAATGGATGGTTATGAGTTTGCTGATGCAATGCGTCAAATCGGTGATGAGGTACCCATCTTAGTTATCTCTGCCAAAGATGATTACGAAGATAAGAAACTTGGCTTTAGAATCGGTGTTGATGACTATATGGTTAAGCCGATTGATGTTAAAGAAATGGTACTGAGAGTTGAAGCTTTATTGCGTCGTTCAAAAATCACGAACAGCCGACACTTGATTGTAGGCGAAACAACTTTAAACCAAGATAACTTTTCAGTTACTACTGGTGAAGATGTGTCATCTTTACCTCAAAAAGAATTTTTACTTTTACAAAAGCTTTTATCATACCCAGATAAAATTTTCACACGCCAACAACTCATGGACCAAATTTGGGGCTTAGATACACAAACTGATGAGCGAACAATCGACGTTCATATCAAACGTTTACGTGATCGTTTTTCTAATAATGATGACTTTAGTATTTTAACGATTCGTGGACTTGGCTACAAAGCAGATATTAACCAATGAAAAAGTGGCTAGAATCACGTTTATGGATTTACTTTTCATTCGTAACTTTACTACTAACTATTATATTTGCTGCTACTTTAATCATTATTGTCTTAACTTTAGAACAATTTTCTCTATTACCTGACTTTGATTCCTCGCCTAAGTTATCTTGGGTGATTCCAATCACTTTCAGTAGTGTCATTGGTGTTGTAATTTCTGGAATTGTTATGATCCAATTACTCAATCCAATTATTAAACTAAAAAAAGCTATGAGTAAAGTAATTGAGAGTGATTTCTCTGTTCAATTAGATGAAAATCAACGTATCGCAGAAGTATCAGAATTGTATCATTCTTTCAATTTGATGGTGAACGAGCTGAATAGTATTCAAAGATTACAGAGTGATTTTACCTCAGTCATCTCGCACGAATTCAAGACGCCTTTATCATCAATTCAAGGTTATGCGCAATTGCTTCAATCGCCTGATTTATCACAAAGTGAACGTGAGACCTATCAACATCGTATTATCGTAGCAACTAAACAACTATCTGGACTTTCAGAAAATATATTAAAGTTATCTAAACTGGATAATCAATCGATCTCAATCGAGAGAAAATCTTACCGCCTAGATGAACAAATTCGTGAAAGTATTCTTAGTCTCTATAATCAATGGGATGAGAAAAACTTAACTATGACCATCGATCTAGATTCAACTGTTCTTTATGCTAATGAAGATTTATTGAATCAAGTTTGGATTAACTTACTAGATAACGCGATTAAGTATAGTGAGCAAAATGGTCAAATCATTATTCATCTGAAAGATTCTAAAGATTATGTGGAAATCATTATTGAAGATACTGGTATTGGTATCCCTTCAGAAAAATTAGATATTATTTTCGAACGATTCTTCCAAGTAGACGGCAGTCGGTTTACTTCTGGTAATGGGCTTGGGTTAGCTATTGTGAAACGTATTATCGAAAATCACGAAGGTACGATTGAGTACCAAAGTGAATTAGGCGATGGAACCAAAGTTATTATCATGCTTCCACACAAAAAAGTTGTACACACCAAATAATAAAGACCTTTAAATACGAAGAGTATAAATGTAAATATCACATATATTTCTGTGACAAAAACAAATTCATTGTGACGCTGGAATAAACGATTAAATAATCTTCAGCATATTCATAACAAGTTTTGTCTAAAATGTAAATAAAAAGAGCGGATTCCATATTGCAATGGAATCCGCTCTTTTCTGTATCATAAATAGATTAGTTGCGACGGCCTCCGCGACCTCCGCGTTTACCTTCAGTATTACGACGTAAAGAAGATAAGTTATCTTCACTATCTTTAAGGAATTGATTCATTAATGAATCAAAATCATTTCCTCCACCACTGTTGTTATTGTTGTTGCTTCTACTTTGTTGTGGTCTACTGCTTGAACTGTGGCTTGGTTTGCTATAGCCACCTTTATTGCTACTATGACTTTGCCCTTTATATTCACTCGGTTTTCTATCTCGTGAAGGTGCAGGTCTTGATGTTGCTTGATCTGGTTGCGCTTGTTCATTCGCTTTACGAATTGACAAGTTAATCTTTCCATCTGGGGTGATTTTAAGAACTTTAACTGTGACTTCATCGCCTACTGATAAGATATCGTTAATATCTTTTACGAATCCATCTGAAACTTCACTAATATGAACGAGTCCCGATTGATTTTCTGGTAACGAAACAAATGCACCAAAGTTTGTTATACCTGTAACTTTACCTGAAACCTTTTGACCTACTTCAACTGACATTAATTACAATTTCCTCCTTGATTTTCTATCTTATTGTAACGAGTAAGGGATTATTCTTGAACGTCTCCTAAATCAAAAATAATTTCACCTGGTTTACTATAATAATAGTCACGTCTTGCAACATCCGCGAGGTATTCAGCGTCTTGCATATGTTTATACTCTTCTTGAGCCTGAATATTCTCTTGCATTGCTTCCTTTTCTTGTTCTTTTGCAGTAGCTAACTCTTGTGTTAACACTTCTGATTCCCAATAAGCTTGCACTAATGGGACTGTTGCTAGTGTTACTCCAATAATACCTATTGCAAGAACACCTAATGTTTGCATTTTAAATGCATTATTAGGCTTTTTCTTTTTCTCTACGGGTTCAGCCATATTAGGACGTTCTCCCCGTTGATTCGGAAGATACACAACTTTTTCATTATTTCTATGATTGTTTGTTTTCGTTTGTTGCATACGTTTCACCCCTTATTCATATCCGAGTATAACAGTATTTTTGTTAAATATCCATTATAAATGAAAAAATAAAGGGAACTCACTCCATTAATAAGACTGTTCTAGACGTTCTTCTGAAATGATTTTATACATGTTTTGAGCATCTTCTTTTTTCGTTGATTCTTGTAACTCATTTACTTCAACAGTCATGATACGATTACCGAATCGAACGCTTAATTCATCTCCAACTGAAACAGCTGAACTTGACTTAGCTACATTGCCATTGATTGTAATTCGACCTTGGTCTGCGACTTCTTTCGCGACAGTTCTTCGCTTAATTAAACGAGACACTTTCAAAAACTTATCTAAACGCATATCTACACCTCCTGTGTTGCTTGGCTCAATACATTAGCAGTATCTCTGGTGAAATGAATCAACGCAGCTAACCACTGATCATTGGCTTTATTATAAGCGTTTAAGCTCACTTCTAATTTATTCGTATTAATTTGAACCTTCGCTTGTAATGGTATATTTTGTAAAGCTTCAAATATATTTGCACCTTGTAAATGCTTTGTAGCTTGTTCATTAAACGTAGCAATAATCTCTTGACGCTTACGTTTAAATGATATAATTCCGGCTTCAATACTATAATGTTTGATTAAGGCAATATCTAATAAATCTGATACTTCGTCTGGAAACTCTCCAAATCGGTCAATCAATTCATCTTGTAAGCTTCGATACTCTTCTTCAGAGCTAATGTTTTGAATGGATTTATAGACACCAATTTTTTGAATATCATCATCAATATATTCACCAGGAATATAGGCATCAATATTAATCTGCCATTCAAATGTGTCAGATTGAGTACTTGATTTCACGCCATTACCTTGGCGTGAATCAACCGCATCTTTCAACATCTGGGTATATAAATCATACCCTACTGAGTCAATAAATCCAGATTGTTGCTTACCTAGTAAGTCTCCAGCACCACGAATAGATAAGTCTCGCATCGCTATCTTAAACCCAGATCCTAATTCAGTAAATTCACGAATGGCATTCAAACGCTTCTCACTAATCTCATTTAGCTGCTTAAACGGCTCATACATGAGGTAGGCATAGGCTAAACGGTGAGTACGTCCAACACGTCCTCTTAACTGATACAGGGTCGAGAGCCCCATATGGTCTGCATTTTCGACAAATAATGTATTCGCATTTGGTATATCTACACCCGTTTCAATAATCGTGGTTGTAACTAAAACATCATATTCCCCACCAATAAAATCAACGAGGACACGTTCTAATTCAACTTCAGATAATTGCCCATGCGCGACGGCAACTCTTGCATCTGGTACAAGCGTTGATATCTCTTCTGCTTTTTGATGAATAGTTGCTACTCGATTATGCAAGTAAAACACTTGACCACCACGAGCTAGTTCCCGTTCAATACCTGTCTTAACAACACCTGCATTGAGTTCCATCACATAAGTTTGTACTGGGAATCTGTTCTGAGGCGGTGTTTCGATTAGTGATAGATCTCGGACACCAATCATCGACATATGTAGTGTTCTTGGAATTGGTGTGGCCGTTAACGTCAATACATCCACGTCTGCTTTAAGTTGTTTTAAACGTTCTTTATGCTTCACACCAAAACGTTGCTCTTCATCGACAATCAAGAGACCTAAATCATTAAATTCAATATCTTTCGAGAGTAAGCGGTGAGTCCCAATAATAATTGAGAGCTCGCCAGATTTAATTTTTTTAATGTTTTTCGTTTGTTCAGCTTTTGAAACGAAACGACTTAACATACCTATCTCGAATGGCCAATCACTAAATCGCTCTTTAATTGAATTGTAGTGTTGTTGTGCCAGAATGGTTGTAGGAACTAAAAGAGCTACTTGTTTACCGTCCATAACAGCTTTAAATATCGCTCTAATCGCTACTTCGGTCTTACCGTAACCTACATCCCCTACAAGCAAACGATCCATCGGTCGAATCTTTTCCATATCCTTTTTAATTTCTTGCGCACTCCGTAATTGATCATCTGTTTCTACATATGGAAAGGCATTTTCAAATTCTTTTTGCTCATCTGTATCTGGGCTAAATGTGTACCCTTTTTGTTGTTCACGTTGAGCATATAATGTAATTAATTCATCCGCAATATCTTCTACTTTAGACTGGACTTTTTTAACGGTCTTCTTCCATTCCGTTCCACCTAATTTATTCAGTCTTGGTGTTTTAGACTCTGACGCAACGTATTTTTGTAGTTGATTTATATTTTCAACTGGAAGCAAAACACGGGCATTATCTTCATACTCAATCGCTACTAAGTCTTTATGGACACCACTAATGTCCATCGTTTCGATACCGACGTAACGTCCGATTCCGTGACTTAGATGAACAACATAATCTCCAACGTTTAACTCATTATAGCTTTTAATACGTTCAGAGTTTGATAAGCCTTGTGGTGTTGCTTTCTTTCGTCTTAATTGATTGAATAACTCTAACTCTGTTACTACTACCCATTTTTCATTAGGTAGTTCAAACCCTTTTGCTAAAGGTGTTATTACAATATTAACTGCACCTTCTTGAGGTATATTTCCTTCTTGAATAATAGTTGGGGAGATATTATTCTCTTCAAATAAATTTAACGCTTTCGTTGCATCTTTATCAGTTGAAACTGTCACTTGAATCATCATACCTTGCTTCAACCATTGATCCATCTCACCTTTAATTAACGGCATCTGATGAAAGAACTGATTCATACTTCGGTATTGATAAGTGAATACATCTGAAAATCGAATATTAGCTAAACCACCTTGCATCAATGAAAAGTATTGCGTTAACTTTTTATTGCTTGCTTGTCTAATTTCTTCGTACGCATCTAATTGAATAGAAATACCAGGTAAAAGTTGGCCTTTAGTTATTTCTTGTTCAATCCAAAATTGGTCTTGTTCTATGGCATGAAATTCATTTTGTTGAATTCGTCCCATCTCCATAATAATCAGCTGAGCATCACTCTTCAAGTAATCTACTAAAGAAGTGCCTTCTTCGTCCCACAAGCTTAAGTAAGCGTTGCTATATTTTAATGGTTCGCCTTGCTCTAATAAGGTATATTGTTCAGTTTGAACTGACTTCAATTGCAGCTTTAACTCTTCATCTTCCATCCTATTCAGATGTTTTTCTAAGTGTTTTTTTAGTTTAGGTAAGATTGATCGTTGATCAGTTGGTGTAAATAATACATCTTGTGCCGGATAGAACTCCGTCTGCTCAAGATTCTCCATCGACTCTTGAGTATCAGGGTTAAATAATCGAATTGAATCTAATTCTGTATCAAAAAAATCAAGTCGAATTGGTTGTGATGCATTGAGTGGATAGAAATCAACGATACTTCCTCGAATACTATATTCTCCAGGAGATTGAACCATTCCTTCTCGTCGATAACCATATTGATTGAACAGTCGTTCGAGTTGATCCCGTTCAAATTCCATACCAACTTCCATCATAAAGACAGCTTCTTTCCACCTTTCAATTGGTGTAAGTCTCATACGTAAAGCACCTGATGAAGCCACAACAATACATGGTTCACCACTCATTAAGGCATTCAATGTTTTAACTCGTTCAGCAGTATTATCCATTGAAGATATTGAATATGTTACAGCAAGTGATTCTTCGTTGGGAAATAGCAAGACAGGAACATCTGGTAATAAACTAGCTAAATCTTCATAAAGTTCATTTTGTTGCTTACTTCTCGGTTCAATCACCAAATATTGTTTTGGATGGTTGATATATTGTTGAGCAATGAATACTGAACGCGCACTGTCATCCAAACCTGTAATCAGTTTTGGATCCTTATCCGTTGAATTGTTTATATGGTTGATGATTTGTTTAAATGGTTGATTATACATAGTTGTCATTCTCTATATTTTCTCCTTTCTTTTAAAAAATTAAATACGGATCGAGGGGCTCATTTCACTGACCCCCTTCAATCCTTTATATTTTTTTATTCACTGTAACTTTATTCTATCATATTTTACTTATTATATTCACTCATAACGTTCAAGAATTCCTTGCCATCAAGCCAAGCTTCGATAGCATCTACACAATGGTCGACTGCTTCATCGACTGCAATACGATCTTCTGCAGTAAATCTCGCCAATACATGATCAACTACTTTCCAACCACCTTTAGGTCGTCCGATTCCGATTTTAGCACGATTAAATTCATTCGTTCCAAGCATATCGATAATGCTTTTCACTCCGTTTTGTCCGCCTGAACTTCCTTTTTTACGAAGACGCACACGGCCTGGTTCCAAATCTAAATCATCATGAATTACTAAAATATCATCAATATCAACACCGTAGTAACTCATGGTTGGTAGTAGAGCTTCACCAGAAAGGTTCATGTATGTGAAAGGTTTCATTAATAAAACTTTTTCGCCGTTTCTATGCCAAATTGTAAAGTCTGATCTAAACTTTTGCTCAGTCATTTGTAATTGATTGCGTCTTAGTATCTCATCAATAACGTCAAAACCGATATTGTGACGACTACCTTTATACTTACTTCCAGGATTTCCCAAACCTATAATTAACTTCACTTATATCACCTATCATTCCTTAATAAAATCTCTTCGGTAGTATATCATAATCCTACTTATAAATCTTAGGTATGAATTATTTTCAATTTGGAAACGTTTAAATTATAATAACTATTGTGAAGTTTAAATGCATTGTGATATACTGAGCTTATAATGAAAGGGGATTTTTATTATGACAGACACATTAGATAAAATTATATTAATTGGTGACGGAGCTGTAGGGTCAAGTTTTGCATTCTCACTTACACTACAAGGTGTAGGACGTGAGTTAGGTATTATTGATATAGATGTAGATAAAACAGTTGGAGATGCGATGGATCTATCCAGTGCCTTAGCATACCATTCTACTAAGAACATCTACTCTGCAAATTATTCAGATTGTCATGACGCAGATATAGTTGTCATTACTGCAGGAGCAGCACAAAAGCCTGGCGAAACACGTTTAGATTTAGTACATAAAAACTTAAAAATCTTTAAATCAATTGTCGAAGAAGTTGTTGCTTCTGGATTTAATGGCATATTCTTAGTTGCCACAAACCCAGTCGATATCTTAACTTATGCGACTTGGAAATTTAGTGGCTTCCCGAAAGAACGAGTTATTGGTTCAGGAACTTCTTTAGATACTGCTCGGTTCCGTCAAGAAATTGCTTCACTAGTTGATGTCGATGCTCGTAATGTTCATGGATATATTCTTGGTGAACATGGCGACACCGAATTCCCAGTTTGGTCACATGCTAACATCGGTGGTTTACAAATCTACGAATGGATTAAAGACAATCCAGGAACTAACGAAGAAGAATTAGCTAATGTATTCTTTAAAGTCCGAGATGCAGCCTATGAAATTATCAAACGAAAAGGAGCAACATACTACGGTATTGCTGCATCGCTCACAGCAATCTGTCGAGCTATTCTTGATAATACTCATTCTATCTTCCCTGTGTCTGCCTATCTTGACGGAGAATACAATCAAAATGATGTATTTATCGGTGTTCCTGCTGTCATTGGCCGCAAAGGTATTATATCAACCGTTGAAATTCCTTTAAACGAATTAGAACAAAGTCGTATGCAACATTCAGCTGATACATTACGTGGTATCATTGAGGACGGTTTTAAAAGCCTAGATGCAGAATAAATATAGTCAAAAAGAAGCGAGAGGCATTTTGCCTCTCGCTTCTTTTTGAATAAAAAATCCTTAGCTATTCACAAGACGCTAGTGAATAGCTAAAGTATTTACCATTATTTATAAATAACTACTTGAATTCTAATTCAATTGTATTCGTTAATACATCACGGTAGCTATAACTAATGCGATCAAAATCATTTTCATCCTGATTTAAATCTACTACAAAGACTGAGCGGTAAGTTTCTTTAAGGACACCTTTACGTTCCTTTTTCTTCTTACGACCCATCTGAACAGTTACACTGATCTCTTCGCCGACACGATCTTCCAAATAAGTCTTTATCTCTGATAATTCATTTGGCATTCCCAATCACCTCACCGAACCATTGTAACACATAGTGAACAAAAAATCAATGATACCATACATGAGGTGACGTGACAAGTGAATATTTAATTAAATTTTATTTAATTCATTATATAATGCTTCAAATTCATAGACAGTTAATGTCTCAGCTCGACGTTTTGGATCGATACCAACTCGTTCAAAGCCTTCAGCTAATGCAATTTGATCTGCTTCACCATTTTGATAATAGTTTCGAACATTATTCCATAAAGTTTTACGACGTTGAGTAAAAGCGATTTGAATGAATTTCTCAAAATTTTCTGGTTGATTTACTTCAACTAAAGGCTCATCTCTACGGTTCAACATAAGAACTGCGGAGTCGACATTCGGTTTGGGTACAAAAACGCTTTTTGAGACAATAAATGAAATTTTAGCTTCCATCTTATTTTGAATTGCTATCGTTAATGAATTATATGCTTTCGTTCCAACTTCTGCCGTCATTCGTTCCGCTACTTCTTTTTGCATCATCATAGCTAAGCGGTTAAAAGGTAAATTACTATCCAATAAGTGCATAATAATCGGTGTCGTGATGTAATACGGTAAGTTTGCTACTACGACCAAGTCTTCAACGTCCTTTAAATGAGCAAATGCTTCATCTTTAAAGTTCACTTTTAAAATATCCTCATGAACGACATTTACGTTCTCATATTCTGATAGTGTATCCGATAGAATCCTCACAAAACGCGGATCGATTTCAAAGGCAATAACTTCTTTAGCTGATAATGCTAAGAACTCAGTCAATGCACCTATACCTGGGCCAATTTCGATGACAGTTGTATTCTCAGTA
This sequence comes from Aerococcaceae bacterium DSM 111021, assembly GCA_020112395.1. Taxonomy (NCBI): domain Bacteria; kingdom Bacillati; phylum Bacillota; class Bacilli; order Lactobacillales; family Aerococcaceae; species Aerococcaceae bacterium DSM 111021. The sequence goes on from JACCEK010000001.1 coordinate 1,016,007, forward strand.
ATACCTGCTGATTGAATCATCTTGTCTAAAATAGATGGTTCAATCAAAAAGTTTTGACCTAAGCTTTTTTTCATTTTTATATCGTAACGTTTCATAATTTCCGCGGTTCTTGTTGGTGTTGCGATTAATCGTTTAGATGTTTCCATTTTGTTCACCTTCCTTCAATTGTTTTTTTAATTCTTCATAATTAATTTGATACATAGCTAATTTTTTTTGCAATTGCTTACCATTAATGTGACCTAAGCGGTAATGTTGAGAGATATAATCTCGACGATTTTTGGCTTCTGGATGACCAATTAACTTGAGCTGCATCAAGTCAGCTTTATGTATATAATCCATCTCCGTCGTATTCGGTGTCATAACTGCTTCTAGAGCATTTATAATGCTGTCATTTGTTGCATGTTCGACTCCTAGACTCTTACCCTTCTTAAAAGCATTCGCTTCCTCCGGCTTTATATAAGCGTGTTTGACACTTGGGAGTGCTTGTTCGATAATTCGGCGTATACGTTTGCCTTGAAAGTCAGGGTCTGTTAAAACAATCACTCCCAATTTTTCATGGGCAGTTTTTATTTGCTCTAGTGTATCTTGATTGATTGCTGAACCATTTGTCTCAATTGTCTTAACCGTATTGCCAAATGTTTCAATCAGTCTTTTAGTATCATCACGTCCTTCAACAACAATAACTTCATGCGGTGGATTTGCTTGTCCTTTATATTGCATATTCTAAGCCTCAGGATGCCATTTGAATAATTCAAATGCATTATTGGTTGTCAGTGTTGCTATCTCATCTAAAGGAACTTCCTTAACCTGTGCTAGTACTTCAGCAACATACCGAACATAAGCCGGTTCATTACGCTTACCTCGTTTAGGTACAGGTGCTAAGTAAGGCGCATCTGTTTCGATTAAAAGACGGTTATTTGGTACAATTTTGGCTGCCTCTCGGACTGATACCGTTTTTTTGAATGTGAGAACGCCACTGAAACTAATGTGCATACCTAAGTCTAAGAATTTATATACTTCTTCTTTCGATTCGCCATAAGAATGCATAATTCCGCCTGCTTTTGGAATACCTTCTTCTTTTAAAATTTTATAAACATCATCTGTTGCATCTCGGTTATGGATTGTAATTGGCAAATTATGCTCCTTAGCCATTGCGATTAAACGCCTGAATACTCGGTGTTGGTCTTCCTTTGTTGAGTCTGGCCAATAGTAATCTAGCCCAATCTCGCCTAACATCTGAACTTTAGGTTCAGTTAGCTTTTCTTCTAATCGTTTTTCTATTGCTTGACTATAACGCGAGGCTTCAGTAGGATGCCAACCAATAACACTAATGATATGATCATTTTGTTGACTTAACAATAAGCTCTTGTCAATTGTCTTTTCATCAAATCCTACTACTGCCATATACTCTACGTCATTATTTTTTGCTTGTTGGATGATCTCAGCTTCGATTCCTTCAAATTGATCAGCATTTAAATGCGTATGGGTATCAAATAATTTCAAAATATCTTACCTTCCTTATTCAAGTCTCGCTTATACAGATTAACTGAATAAAACCCTAATCTCAATCAATAAGTGAGACTAAGGTTTTATATTTAAGTATTATCCGATTAAACTTCCATTGTCAGCTTCAGGGTCAGCGAATAACAATGATAACTTACCATTTGATTCTGCTGAAAGTATCATTCCTTGACTAATATATCCCATCATCTTACGTGGTTTCAGGTTCGCTACCACGATAACTTTCTTACCAATTAAAGATTCATGGTCTGGGTAATATTTAGCAATTCCAGATAGAATCTGACGATGACCTTTATCTCCAGCATCTAAGCGGAATCTAAGTAGCTTATTTGATCCGTCTACTTGTGCAACATCAATCACTTCAGCAACTTTCATTTCTGTCTTAATAAAATCCGGAAACTCAACTGATTCAGTTTCTTCATGTACTAATTCAACTGATTCTGGATCCCAATCTGCATCGTCTACTTTACCGGTTGATTCATTACTTGATTTTCCACCCATTGCTTCTTGAATGAATTCAATCTCTTCTTCTGTATCAAGACGCGGGAAAATCGGAACACCTTTTTTAATGACCGTTGTATTGTCCGGAACTTGGTTTAAAGCGAGTTTTGTTAGTAATCGATCATTTTCAGTAGGCATGCCTAATTGTTCGAATATTTGAGCAGGCGAATTCGGCATAAACGGACGTAATAAATGAGCAACTACGCGCAATGAATCCGCTAAGTGATACATTACTGATGCTAATTGAGCGCGAGTAGCTTCTTCTTTGGCTAGCGTCCAAGGCATTGTTTCATCGATATATTTATTCGTACGTGAGACAACAGTCATAACATTGTTTAAAGCTGAGTTAAATGCTAAGTTATCCATAGATTCATGATAGTCAGCTATTTCTTTTTCAATAAAAGCTTCCATTGATGAATCGAAGTTAGTATTTTCAAAGCCTTTTAAATCTGTTGGGATTTCGCCATCAAAATATTTGTTCATCATTGCAATCGTACGGTTTAATAAGTTTCCTAAGTCATTTGCTAATTCAAAGTTAATATGGTTAACAAAATCTTCTGGCGTAAATACAGTATCGTTACCTTGTGTCATTTCTCTTAATAGATAAAAACGTGTCGCATCTAAGCCGTAACGATCAATTAAAATATCAGGATAAATGACATTACCTTTAGATTTAGACATTTTACCATCTTTCATTAATAGCCATCCATGAGCAAAAACTTTCTTAGGTAATGGAATGTCTAACGCCATTAATAATACTGGCCAATAAATCATATGGAAACGTGAAATATCTTTCCCAATGACATGTACATCCGCTGGCCAATAGTGATTAAATTTACTGTTATCTTCACTTCCATAGCCAAGGGCCGTAATATAATTTGATAATGCATCAATCCATACATAAATTACATGCTTAGGATCCGATTTAACCGGTACTCCCCATGTAAACGATGTTCTAGATACAGCTAAATCTTCCAAGCCTGGTTTGATGAAATTATTCACCATTTCAGTCTTACGAAATGCGGGTTGTAAAAATTCTGGATGAGCATCGTAGTAAGCTTCTAATCGCTCTGCATAGTTACTTAATTTGAAAAAATAAGATTCTTCTTTAACCAATTCAACTTCGTGTCCAGATGGTGCTACCCCACCTGTCATGTTACCTTTTTCATCGCGGTATACTTCAGTTAATTGACTCTCTGTAAAGTATTCTTCATCGCTCACTGAGTACCATCCAGAATATTCACCTAGATAGATATCACCTTGTTCAAGTAAGCGTTCAAAAATTGCTTGAGTTGCTTTTTCATGATAATCATCTGTTGTTCTAATAAATGCATCATTAGTAATTTCTAATGATTTCCATAATGCTTTAATTGATTCAGCCATATTATCTACATAAGTTTGTGGCTCAATTCCTAATTCATCAGCTTTTGCTTCGATTTTTTGTCCATGTTCATCAGTTCCAGTTAAGAAAAAGACGTCAAAATCCATTAAGCGTTTGTAACGTGCCATCGCATCGCACGCTAAAGTTGAATAGGCATTACCAATATGTAATTTACCACTTGGATAATAAATTGGCGTTGTAATATAATAAGTTGGTTTTGTTTGTTCGGTCACGAATGAGTGCCTCCTACATAATATAATTTTAATACATTATAGCACACTCCTATTTGTTATGCTTTATTCATTGAAATTCGATATAAATATATTTAAATTTTAACTTTAAATGTTGCTCGATTATTTTAGAACAGCTCTTAAGAAACTTTTATCAAGTTAAACATAAAAAATAACCAAGGCAGAAAATTCTGACTTGGTTAGTGAGTTATTTATTAATTATTTGTTAACGCGTAATGCGAAACTTGGCATAAAGTATGAACTTACTGAATTATACTCTAAAGGTGTTCCTGGTTGTGAAGCATGGATATAGTTTCCGTTACCTGTTGCGATTGCAACGTGATAAGTTGAACCTGGTGTACCCCAGAAATATAAGTCTCCAGCCTGTGCTTCTCCAACGCTGATGTGTGATCCAGCATTTTCTTGAGCGCCAGTCCATCCACCGACGTTAATTCCATAAGTTTCTTGGAATACGTGTTGTACGAATCCTGAACAGTCAAAACCTGAAGGTGATTTTCCGCCCCAGACATAAGGCGTTCCAAGATATTGTGACGCGTTTGATAATAATGCATCAACACTTCCTTGAGCTGCTTCTGCTTCGGCTGCTGCTTCGGCTGCCGCTTGAGCTGCTGCTTCTGCTTCTGCTTGAGCTTGTGCTGCTGCCGCTTCGGCTGCTGCTTGTGCTTCAGCTTCTGCCGCCGCTTGAGCTGCTGCTTCTGCTTGAGCTGCTGCTTCTGCTTGAGCCGCTGCTTCTGCTTCGGCTGCCGCTTGAGCCGCTGCTTCTGCGTCAATAGCTGCTTGGTTATCAGTTGCTGGTACTTCTTCGACAACTTCCCATGCAGGTGTATCAGCAATAATTTCTTCTTCTACTACTGGTACTTCTTCAACCACTGGAGTCTCTTCTACTACAGGTGCTTCTTCAACTACTGGAGTTTCTTCTACTACAGGTGCTTCTTCAACTACTGGAGTTTCTTCTACTACAGGTGTTTCTTCAACCACTGGAGTTTCTTCTACTACAGGTGTTTCTTCAACCACTGGAGTTTCTTCTACTACAGGTGTTTGATCAACTACTGCTTGTGCTTCTTCTGCCGCTTGCGCTGCTGCTTCAGCTTCTGCTTGAGCTAATGCCGCTGCATCAGCTTGTGCTTGTGCGTTTGCTTGAGCGTCTGCGATTGCCTGTGCTTCAGCTTGTGCCGCTGCTTGAGCTGCCGCTTCGGCTTCTGCAATTGCTTGAGCTTGTGCCGCTGCTGCTTGTTCTGCCGCAATACGTTGTGCTTCTTCGAAAGCTGCACGTTCAGCAACTAATGCATCACGGTGAGATGCTGCTAATGAAATATCATTTGTTAACTGGTTATAAAATTCTTCTGAAGCAACAGTTTGTGCTGATAATTCAGCTTTTAATGCTTCAAGTTCAACCATTTTGTCAACTTTTTGATTTTTTGTCGTTTCAGTTTCAGATTTTTTGCTTTCAACTGATTCTTTATCTGTAATTTGAACATTTAATAAATCTTTGTTTGCAGATACCATTTTGTTAATGACATCAACACGACCAACAAAATCACTTACTGAATCTGATGATGCTACATAGTTTAAATAATTAGATGATCCACCACTTACTTGAACAGCACGCGCTTGATCAGCTAATAAGCCTTCACGTTTACTAATAATATCTTCAAGTTGAGTAATTTCTTCTTCTAATTCAGCGATTAACGCATCGTCTTGTGCTACTGCTTCAAGGACTACTGTTGCCTCTGCTTGAATTGTATCAATCTCAGCATATGCTGTAGCTAGTTGTGCGTATAGTGCTGTTTGTTGAGCACTTAAACCTTCGATTTGTACTTCCGCTTCATTAATCAATGCATCGTAGTTTTGTGCCGAAGCTAAAACTGGTGCTGCAACTGAACTTAATGCTAATGCAGATGTAAATAAAGTTTTGAATAGGCTCTTAGAAAAAGTTTTCTTCATTATTTATTGCTCCTTTGTTATCCGTTGTATTTTAAGTTTAAATTTTAAATTCATATTATATTCATTAAATCTTCTTGTTTTCGACCTGAAGAGATAATAACACACCTTTGACTGCAAAAGTTGAATTTCTTTGATTCGTATAATGTTTGTAACACGATTGTAAAATATCGTTTATTTTGTCATTTAAGTCCATTTTTGTAACATTTTCGCGACATCGCTTTCAATGTTGTTTATTCTTTATTTGTATATTTAATTTCTAACAGAACGTTGATTAACTACTGACAAATCCCTATAATAAGGATATCTATTCAATTGTATAAAGGAGACTCACAATGCATATTCTAGAAGATTTAGAGTGGCGCGGAGCCATCAATCAACAAACAGACTCAGAAGGTTTAAAAAAATTAACAAATGAAAAAGCAATTAGTCTATATTGCGGTGTTGACCCTACTGGGGACTCGATGCATATTGGGCATTTAATTCCATTCATGGTTCTTAAACGATTCCAAATAGCAGGCCACAATCCTGTTGTCGTTATCGGAGGAGCTACCGGTTCTATTGGTGATCCAAGTGGTCGTAATAGCGAACGTCAGTTACAAACAATGGATGTTGTTAAAGATAATGCGAATAAACTTACTCAGCAAATGGATAAGTTATTTTTAAAAGGCGATGAAGCAAATAGTGGCTTCCGTGTCGTTAATAATTACGATTGGTTAAGTGAATTATCTTTATTAGATTTCTTACGTGACTACGGTAAACACTTCAATATTAATACAATGCTTGCTAAAGATATTGTTGCATCACGTTTAGAAGTTGGTATCTCATTCACTGAGTTTACTTACCAAATATTACAATCGATTGACTTCCATTACTTATACAAACATATGGACGTTCAACTGCAAGTTGGTGGAGCGGATCAATGGGGTAATATTACAGCTGGTCTTGATTTTATTCGTCGAATGGAAGGCTCAGAAGCTGAGGCTTATGGTCTAACAATTCCTTTAATGCTAAAATCTGACGGAACAAAATTTGGTAAATCTGCTGGAAACGCGATCTGGTTAGACCCAGAACAAACAACTCCATATGAATTCTACCAATTTTGGATTAACCAACAAGATTCAGATGTGCCTAAATTCCTAAAATACTTCACATTCTTATCTAAGGAAGAAATTGAAGCATTGGAAGTTGAAATCACAGAAAATCCACACTTACGTGTTGCTCAAAGACGTTTAGCTGAAGAGATTACTCGCTTTGTTCACAGTCAAGAATCACTTGAGGAAGCTCAGCAAATCACTGAAGCACTCTTTACCGGGAATGTGGGTCAACTTTCTGCGAAACAAATTAAAGAAGGTTTCAAAAACATGCCACAAAGTACCGTATCAAAAGAGACAGCTAATTTAGCAGTTTGGCTTGTTGATACAGGTATCGTAGATTCAAGAAGACAATCACGTGAATTTATTCATAACAATGCGATTTCAATTAACGGTGAGAAAATTGCTGATGTTGATTATGAGATTGGACCAGATGACGCCATTGATGGCAAGTACATTATTGTTCGTCGCGGTAAAAAGAAATATCATTTAGTTATATTAGAAGACTAATCAAGGCACATAAAAAAGGCGTCGCTTACTTTTCGAAGTAAATGACGCCTTTCTTTATTCATTCCAGTTTTCTGGACTCCAACTCATTCCATCCAACTTGCCTTTTTGATTCTCAATACGCTTTTCTTGTTCTTTGAATAAATTCATTGCAGCAACTAACAATGCCTTTGTTGGATAATCCGTTGCTTGTTCGACCCATTCTTTATGAAAATCATCAAATTGTTTATTCATTCAAGCAACCTCCTTACCACCGATCTGTTAAATCGAATAATTCACTGACTTCATCTGCTTGGTCTTCTAGCATATTTTTCCATAACTCAAATAATACTTCTTGTTCAGCTGATAAATTCAGTTGCTCAGACTCAGTAGTATCTAACTTCTCCAATAAGAATCGCTGGTACTTCAAATAACTCAGATGCGTTCCTTCTACTAAGTAACAAGCATACTGATACATCAATTCCATTTTTTCTAGTTCGCTCATGTATGCGAATTGATGGACTGAAAAAATAGGTAAATAAGTCATATTATAATAATGAGCCAAAGATTCAAATGGGGATAATAACTCTGATAGTGTGCGCTTCTCTCTCCCACCTGCTTGATACTGTCCCTCGTTAACACCCGCCACTACAACTAATCCTAATTCTTTTGACACTAATTGTCTCGCGAACTGTGAATTCATCTGTCTATCTTGAAGAACATTATCTAACCATAGCTTCAATATAGCCGGGGCTTGGTACCAATAAAGATGAAATTGAAAAATAATTCGGTCGTAACTCAATAAGCGCGCCCGTTCCTTTTCACTATCGAACAGACCTTTATTTTCAAATTCACTTTGTAAATCAATATAAGTTACGTCCGTTATTTGTTTACCCGAACTTAATAGAAATTGCTGACTACTTGAAGTAGCTACATCTGGATGGGCTACATATACAATCGTTCTACTCATTCAATCCTCCTAGTTTATTCACTTGCGAATAAACGCTTCAAATACGGTGATATTTCCATCGCGTTTTTTAATTCTTGATTGTTCAAAATATCTATATCGCTCGCATTTACCGCTTTGACAACACTGATTGCATAGGTTTGAAAAGCCTCATTCAGCTTATTAACCAGTGTTTGGTTATAAACAAGGGCGTATGCTTCTTCAGCTTCTTTCAATCCACGCGCAATGGCTTCAAAATAACCTAGCTCAATGGGGATAAAACCTAAGTTATTTAATTTTGATAAAGCTAACTCATAATTTAAAGTTTGAGATAGACCATCATCAATAAGTAAATTAATTGTCTCTTGATAGTAATCCTCTGGTTCTTCAAATCGGTATGGTTCGGCCTCTTGCTGCAGCAAACTGTGCTCTATATTATCAATAAAAGGGATATTTCCTTTAACCAGTCCCCCGATAATCACAGGTTCTACGTACATTGAATTGACTTCGCGGCGCGCAAAGTAGCGTCGATGTAAATCGTTGTAGGCACTAATTTGTTTTGGCGACAAAACCATAGATTCTTCTAATTCACTCATAAATGACTGGATATTCACTAAGTCATCTTCTGTCAAATCTTCAACTATAAAGCCACTTTGTCTATCAACAAAAAAAACATCGATTTGTTGATATACTTCGTTAGCATATGCCTCTTGTCGGTGTATGTTCTTTACTTGATACTGAGAGTAAAAAAACAAACCTAATTGAATGATTACCGCAATAAGTACAATACATGCGAATGACACTAATATTTTGGCTTTCCTAGTCATTACGGCTCCTTTCAATTTTTACGTTTTATTTTCATGAGGTAACTTGACTGTAAATACTGACCCTACCCCTAATTCACTTTCAACTTCAATCTTACCGCCATGAGCTTCAATAAGAGATTGAACTACAGCCAATCCGATACCTGACTCTCCAAACTCTGTATTCTTTCTCGATTCGTCAACTTTATAGAATCGTTCCCATATACTCTTGATTTGTTTTGAATCAATTCCAATTCCATGATCAATAACTTTAATCTCGCTACACTCTTCGTGCATCGTTCCTTTAATTAAAATATCACTATCTTCTGAGAATTGAATCGCATTGGTTACCAAATTAATTAAAATTTGAATGATTCGATCATAATCAGCCCAAATAATTAAATGCTCGTTTGCTTCAACATAAATGTTAATGTTTTTCTTGGCAGCTTTACGAGATAGCTGCTCCTTAATTTGTACTAAAAGCTTTCTTCCATTATTGGCTTGCTTCGTCAGGACGAATTGTTGGCTACGGATTTTTTCATAGTCTAAGTTTTCATTGACGAGTCGCGTTAATCGTTGACTTTCACGCTGAATAAGCTCCAAACTTCTACCTCGTTGCTTCTCTGGAATCATATTATGTTGCAACCCTTCAAGAAGTCCACTCATTGTCGTGAGAGGCGTTCGCATCTCATGAGCAACATCCATCATAAACTGGCGCCGGAGTTCTTCCTGTCGGCGAATCTCTTCTTGTGATTCCAGCAAAGATCGTGACATCTTTTGGAAGTCTCTTGCTAAGTCTCCAAACTCATCTTGTCCCTCTGTATCAATCGCTACGTTATAATTACCTTGCCCAATTTGCCTCGTCGCATATTGAAGGCGATGAATTTTGCGTGTTTGCAATACTGAGTAAACCCCACTAATAATGATACCCATTATGATTGCAAGTATTAATGAGATAAATATATTCTGTCTCACCGCATCAAGCCTTGATTGCAAGTCATTTAAAGGTGCAGCTAAACTAATAAAGCCCGAAGGGAACTCTCCTACGTCTTGATGGGGGAGATAAACCGTAAGATATGGTTCAACTTGGCCATCTTGGTTGTAACGATTCACTGTTCGAAAACCGAGATATTGTCCTGATTGAATTAAATTTAACTCTTCTTGAGATAAGTTCGCATCAAAACGTTGATCATACATTGGATAAATCGTCCGACCATCCAACAAGTAGACTTGTATCATAATATTCTCACTCGCTAATAGCTGTGATGTTCTGACCAAATCATCTCGCGAGAAGTTATTGTTTACGATATTATAACCATAATTTAGTAGTTGTTGTTCACGCGTTTGTTCTATTTCAGTTGTCATCTCATCTTCAATTCGGTAAGCAAATAAAGCGACCGTTGCAATAATGACTAATAAAAAGGCAATTACCTGTTGCCATAAAACTTTCATTATTCCTCACCTGGTGACTCGTATTTATAACCGACTCCCCAGACAGTTTGGATAATTTGTGGACCAACTTGTTCAATTTTCTGTCGTAATTTTTTAATATGTGCATCAACTGTTCGTTCATCACCATAAAATGGGTCTTCCCATAGACTTGTTAACAAATCCTCGCGGCTAAATACGCGCTTTGGATGTTCTGTAAAGGCAACTAATAAATCAAACTCTTTTGGTGTTAAATTCTCAATTGGCTTGTCATTATAATAAGCCTCACGTGTTGATGTATTAATATGAATAATCTCTGTCTCAACATCAAAATCCGATGGTATCTCAACCTCTTCTTGTGTTGATGTTACGTGGGCTCTACGGTGTAGAGCCTTCATACGAGCCAGTAATGTTATCGGGCTAAATGGTTTTGTAACATAATCATCTGCACCAATCTCAAGTCCAATCACTTGATCACTTTCGGAGTCTCGCGCCGTTAACATAATGATGGGCGTTTCATTTGAAATTTTTCGTATATTCCGGCATATTTGCATCCCATCCATTGATGGCAGGTTCAAGTCTAATATGACGATATCCCATTTAGTTGGTTCGTTTTTGTAAGCCTCGTAACCCTCAGCACCATCTTGGTGGAAAGTAGCTTCATAGCCTTCTGTTTCAAAAAACATTGACATCATTTCACTTACTGATTCATTATCTTCTATCATTAGTACGTTCATAATTGTCTCTTGCCTCCTCTTGCACTGTCTTTTGTGCCTTGTAATGATTATTATACATGATTCTTGTGATTTTAAGCAATTTGAACACATTATGACTATTCTATTCACAAAATTCACACTTTAATCATAATTTAAAATACATATCCAAAGTGTTCTATAAAACCGAGAGTAATCACCCTATTTCCGTGGCAAGAGACATTCTTTGTGATAGGCGGTATTGTAGCTTTTAGTATTTCAACACCTAGAGATATCTGTGCGAAGTGCAACATAGCGAGACTCAAACTCAATCACGAAGCGACATCCGGTGTGATTAGCTAGAGGCCCTCCACTAAGGTTACCGAAACGTTCTCCCAACAATAAGCGAATGACACTCGCTTTTACCGTTCAATATCTTATTTTCCACTTTAGACAAAAAAATGCTTAACGCAATCTACCTTATTGATTATCTACGTCATTGCTTTGGAGGGTTTAGACGTAAATTCAAGGTGTTGATTGCATTAAGCATTTGCTATTAATTGTAAATCGGGTTGAGGTGTTTATTGAAAAATTATGGTTATTTGTAAAACATTGCGAGCAGTTTTTGAAAAATTAGAATTAAGACACTTTACTGTGCCATCATTGCACGAATACTTTCTTCGTCAATTTGTTGGTTGGCTTCTTGGGTTGGGCCGGCTTGCGTTTCACTAGTTTGCGTTTGTTTAGAACTATTATTATCGCGGGGTTGAATTAATTTTAGTTCTTCAACAAGGCATTCAACAATGTAACGGTCATTGTTGTCACTATCTGTGTATTTGCGGCTTTGCATCTTACCAGTTATGGCAATCTGGTGGCCTTTAGCAGTGTAGCTAACAAGCAGATCTGCTAGATGATTCCATGCAACAAATGGAATGAAATCAGCTTGACGATCGCCTTTGGCATCTTTTTGGTATTGATTAATCGCAACAACATTATTTACGACTCTACCATGATTACCAACTTTTTTAAGTTTAACGTCTCGTACAATTCTTCCGACAAACATTGCTTTATTCAAAAAATCACTCCTTTCTTTTTGGTCTATATATATATACGTAAAAAAGGAGCGATTCCATTAATTTATTTTCATCTTTACATAATCTTAACAATTAGGCTATCTCTTCTGCCATTTTTACAATTTTTCTTAAACGATGATTGACCCCAGATTTTGATATAGGTCCTCCTGGAATTTGTTCCCCTAATTCTTTTAAACTCATATCTGGATTACTCAATCTAAATTCTGCCATATCTTTCAGTTTATCTGGCAATGAAGTTAACCCTTGATACTCATCAATCAATCGAATCGCTTCAAGTTGACGCTGCGATGCATCAATGGTTTTGTTCATATTAGCATTCTCACAGTTAACCAATCGATTCACAGAATTACGCATATCACGCACAATACGAATATCTTCAAATCGCAACACTCCACCTGATGCACCAATAATAGCTAAAAAGTCAGATATTTTCTCTGCTTCTTTGATATATGTAATGTACCCATTACGTCGATTAATTGTTTTAGCATTCAAATCAAAATCATTCATAATCTGACAAACATCTTTATTATGTTCATCATAGCTAGAATAAATCTCTAAATGATAATTAGTTGATTCTGGATTATTAACCGAACCTCCTGCTAAGAAAGCCCCACGTAAGTATGAACGTTTCTTTTGTTCGTTATCCATAATATCATTTGTAACTTTTGTATTAAGCCCAATTCCAACCATATCTAATATATTCAAATCTTCAAGAATTCCTTTTACATTAATACGACTGCGTACAATGTAAACATTATTCTTTTTAAGCTTCATCTTGCGTCGAACAATTAATTCACCTTCAACTTGATAGTGATCTTTTAAAAGAGTATAAATTCTTCGGGCAATGGCTGCATTTTCACTTTGAATATTTAGTATGAATTTCTGTTGGTAAATACTCACAGCACCATTCATTCGAATCAGCGCAGTTAATTCAGCTTTAGCATGTTCACGGTGTACTTCTAACAGTGTACATTCTTTTTTTACGTCTGAAGCAAATGTCATCGTGCCTCACCTCTCTATCCTTATTGCTTTTGTAGCTTTTTGGGGGCCAACTTTAATGAATTCAACAAGTAACCTAATTCTTCAACGACTTTCTCAGTATCATGATACGCCCCACCATATTTCATGCTAAGAAATTCACTTGATATAATTCGACAGTTTTGCTCTCGAATCCCTTTAAAATCATGTTTTACTTGTAGTAAATATTCTTCATTTGGTTGTGTTCTAATATAGTCTTCTGGTACTTCTGTTGTATTAACAAGAACAGTGTCAATAAACTGATTTTTTAAATGTTCATGTAATACTTCGACATGGTCAGCATCGGTAAAGTTCTCAGTCTCACCTAATTGGGTCATAATATTACATATATAGACAACTTCTGCGTCTGTCTTCACAATTGCATCGCCAATTTCTTTAATCATTAGATTGGGCAAGATACTTGTATAAAGACTTCCTGGCCCCAATATAATCATATCTGCTTCCATTATCGCATCAACCACTCGTGGCGAAGATTTTATCGCTTCTTCACCTTCAGTTGTTGTTACTAATACTTCTTTAATTTTTTTACGATGTGAGGCAATACTGGACTCCCCCACAGCAATTGTTCCATCTTCAAATAAAGCATTCAATACAAGTGCTTCTTGGGCTGCAGGCAGAATTTGCCCTTGAATATGCATCCATTTTGATAATATATCAATCGCATCTTGCATTGAGCCATGCATTTCTTTTAAGGCCGCAATTAATAAATTACCGATCGCATGTCCCGCTAAAAAATCATCACTTGATTCAAAGCGGTACTGAAATAAATCTATAAAATCAGCTTCACGCTCCGATAAAGCGCTCATGCAATTTCGAATATCTCCGGGGGGAACCACATTTATATAGTCTCTAATCACTCCACTACTACCACCATCATCTGCGACAGTGACAATTGCGGAAATACTTGCATTCAAATGTTTTAACCCGCGAAGTATTACAGGCAGACCTGTTCCTCCACCGATAACAGCTACTTTATATCGTGGTTTTACTTTCTCATTCATGATCGATTAACCGATTCTTTATTTTTAAATTTATCGCGGTGTGAGACATTCACCACATAATGATCATTTTCTAACTCTGTGCCGATTCGCTTAGCTAAGGCAACTGAACGATGTTTTCCACCTGTACAACCTATAGCTACTGTTACACTTGATTTACCCTCTTTTTTGTATCCTGGTAAACAATATTTAATTAAGCTCATAAAACGCGTATAGAATTCTTCTGTTTCTGGCTGTTTCATGACGTAATCATATACTTCTGTATCGAGTCCTGTTTTAGGTCTTAATTCATCAACATAATGCGGATTAGGCAAGAATCTTACATCCATTACAATATCAGCGTCAATTGGCACGCCAAATTTAAAGCCAAAAGATACAACCTCAACATGAAATGGTTGATAAGTATCGGCAGCGAACACTTCGATAATCTTTTCACGTAATTGTCTTGGTGATAATTCAGTTGTATCAACAATCATTTGAGAACGTGCTCTAATATCACGTAACATTTCTCGTTCTTTTTGGATACCTGTTATCGTTCTTTCTTGTGTTGCTAGAGGATGCTTTCTACGTGTTTCTTTATATCTTGAAACTAAAGCTTGATCATTGGCCTCTAAGAAAACAATGCGTGTTGTTATAAATTGAGTGTTATCCATCTTTCCAATAACATTCTCAAGTTCGCTAAAGAATTCGCGTGTTCTTAAATCAATAACTAACGCAATACGCGTTATCTTCCCTGATTCTTTCATTAATTCCCAAAATGTTGGAAGTAAATTTGGTGGCATGTTGTCGATGCAATAATACCCTAAGTCCTCAAAACTTTGTACTGCGACAGTTTTACCTGCCCCACTCATACCGGTAATTATTACTAATTCTAATGTATCAGACATGCATCTCGCCTCTTTCCCATGATTTTAATATATTATAACATAATCAAATTGATTTGATTATGATTTCCATTTGAATATTGATTTAGTCAAAATTTGCTTTATCATATTATCAATAATCTACTATAGAAAGCAATTAATTTTGGTGTTTCATATAAAAATCCAAACGATTATTAATAATCCACTGGCTCACTTCATGACACCATCTCATCATATAGATAGATATTCACATGATTAAGCCAAGTAATCCTATTAATTAACGTTTGGATACACTTACTAATAATATGTTAGTTGGTTTACTCAGTTAGTTTTCGCATATCAGCTTCAATGGCAAACGCTTTTTGATCGACTTCCTCACGGTTGTCTCCACGTACACCTAAATACAACTTAATCTTAGGCTCTGTACCACTTGGTCTAAATGCAACCCAGCTACCATCTTCTAATGTATACTTTAATGCGTCCGATGATGGATAGTCTAATCTTGTTGCTTTACCTTCTGCATATTTAACTGTTCCCTCTAAATAGTCAGCTGCTTTCTTGATAGAAATCCCACCTAATTCTGACGGTGCGTTTTCACGTACTTGACTCATGATATTAGCCATCTTCTCTTTACCAGAAAGTCCTGGGAATGAAACTGAAATAGTTTTCTCAACAAAATACCCATGCTTATCATAGATTTCTTCTAATGCATCGCCTAAAGTGCGTCCAGCTTTTTTATGGAATGCTGTTAATTCTGCTAAGATAACTAAAGCTTGAATCGCATCTTTATCACGCACGAATGGTTGAACTAAATAACCATAACTTTCTTCGAATCCCATTAAGAAAGTATGTTCATTTGTTTCTTCATATTCTTTGATCTTTTCAGCAATAAATTTGAATCCTGTCAATACTTCAACCATCTCTAAACCATAACTCTCAATAATAGCATCTGCTAAATCAGTTGATACAATTGATTTCACAGCTACACCATTCTCAGGTAATTCGCCTTTTTCACGACGTGCATTAAGAATATAATCTAGCATAATTGAAGCAATCTGATTCCCAGTTAATAATTGATATGAACCATCTGCAACACGAATCA
The DNA here is from genome assembly GCA_020112395.1 of Aerococcaceae bacterium DSM 111021. NCBI lineage: Bacteria > Bacillati > Bacillota > Bacilli > Lactobacillales > Aerococcaceae > Aerococcaceae bacterium DSM 111021. The sequence continues at coordinate 1,032,146 of JACCEK010000001.1, forward strand.
TTGCACCTAGACGGTCTGCATCTGGGTCAGTAGCTAACAGAATATCTGCATCGATTGAACGTCCTAATTCCTCTGCTTCAACAAAAGCATCTGCAGATTCTGGGTTCGGTGATTTAACCGTTGGGAAATCTCCATCAGAGTCTGCCTGTGATTTAACAACTTGAATGTTATTGAAACCAATTTGCTCTAATGCTTTCATCCCGATCATTAAACCCGTACCGTGTAATGGTGTGAAGACAATATTTACATCATCTTTCATCGATTCAACTAAATCTAAATCAACCGTCACGCTCTTCATCTCTTCTAAGTAAGCATGATCAATTCGTTCACCAATAATTTCAATCGTACCTGAGCCAAGTAAATCTGTCTTATCCCCAACGACGACTTCAAGTGGATTATCAATTGCACGTACGTATTCAGTTAATTTGTCCGCATCTTCTGGTGGCATTTGCCCACCATCTTCACCATAGACTTTATATCCATTGTATTCTGCAGGATTATGACTTGCGGTAATCATAATTCCAGCATATGTATTTAAATGACGAACTGCAAATGAAAGAACTGGTGTTGGTCTTAAACTTTCATACACATAACTTTTTATCCCATGTTGTCCTAAAACCATCGCGGCTTCCATTGCAAATTCAGGTGAATAATGACGAGAATCGTAAGCAATTGCAACACCGCGTTTTTTAGCTGCTTCCCCGGCATCTTCGATTAACTTGGCTAATCCTTCAGTAGCTTGGCGAATTGTATAGATATTCATGCGGTTTGTACCAGGCCCTAACACGCCACGCATTCCAGCTGTTCCAAAACTTAAGTTTGCTCCGAATGCGTCTTCTGTGTCTTCGCGTGATAATTGACCTAACTCTTTTTTTAATTCTTTATCTAGTGATTCATGATTTTCCCATAATTGATACATAGCTTCCCAAGACATAATTATCCCACCTTTTCTAATGTTATTATTATTATAACATCAATTTATAATACAACAAAGATTAATCCACCAATAATTAAAGCCTTTTCAAACCAGGTTCGTATTCACTATATATTATAAGGCAATATTATGATGGTCTAAAGTGAGATAAACCTCATTTAACGCACTAACCTGCCCAATATAATCATAGTGCTTCCCGATATTTTTAGATTATAAATATATCTTTATTTTTCTTTTTGATAAATTAACGTGAACAATCTTCTCAATTACTTCTAAATCAATTTGCTTTATCTATTTATAAATATTTGATAATTGGTTGTTTTGATAGTTATTCTTATTACTAAATTTAATTAATTTTATACGTCATTAAAAATCTTCTCAAGTAGAGCTTAAGGAAGTGACAATGGTGAGGTACCGTAGTATCAGGACGACTGTGCGCACATAAAAGCGTAGGAGCGAATAGTGGTTACTCATGCTTTCACAAATCAATTCATTTGAATCAAAAAAAGCCATCTAAAATAGATGGCTGTTTACATATATTTAGTTTACTTGGTTAACCGGGTCTTTCAAACTTTGAACGTAATCAAACGCACCCTGTCCAGCGATACTTCCATCTCCAGCAGCTGTAACAATTTGACGAAGATGTTTTTGTCGAATATCTCCAACAGCGAATAAACCTGGAACAGTCGTTTCCATACGCTCGTTAGTTATAATCCAACCTTCATTATCCGTTACGCCTAAATTGTCTACAACATATGAATTCGGGATCAAGCCAACATAGACGAAGACACCATTCGTTGGTACCTCTTCAATTTTGTTCGTTTTTACGTTACGAACTGATACTGATTCTACACCGTGTTCACCTTTAATCTCTTCAACAACACTATCCCAAATAAAATCAACTTTAGGATTATTGAACGCGCGGTCTTGTAGAATTTGTTGGGCTCTTAATTGATCACGACGGTGAACAATTGTGACTTTATCAGCGAATTGAGTCAAGTAGTTTCCTTCCTCAACAGCCGAATCTCCACCCCCAACAACAATTAAATTACGGTTACGGAAGAAGAAACCGTCACACACGGCACAGTATGAAACACCTGAGCCGCTTAAACGCTCTTCTCCAGGAATACCTAACTCACGGTGATGTGCACCTGTAGCAATAATAACAGCTGGTGCGATATAGATTTTGTCTGTCGTGTGAACATACTTTGTTGTACCTGACACTTCAATATGAGTCACATCACCGTATAAGTGCTCAGCACCAAATTCCATCGCACTTTCAAAGAATTTCCCAGCCAATTCTGGTCCACCTATTTTAGTAAAACCAGGGTAGTTCTCTACATCGGCAGTATTTATTAATTCCCCACCTGGTGCACCTTTTTCAATCATAATTGTTTTTAAATTTGCACGTGATGCATATAATGCTGCAGTCATTCCACCAGGACCCGCACCAATTATAATGACATCTGCTTCAATACGTTCTTTTGTTATTTCTACCACTCACTCTAACCTCCTAGGTTCGTCTGTTTAGTATTGTATATCATAGGTCTTCAGCCCATGTATTTCAATTTATTTGCTCGTTAAGTTTTTTACTCTTATTTATCGAGAGATTCTTCTTGCTTGCCTTCTCGTAACATTAACGTTTTAATAGCCGCTTCAACTGATATATTCTTATCTTCATAGAGTGCTAAATAAAGCATCTCGGTAATTGGCATATCAATTCCGTGCTCTTGAGCTAATTGATAAGCAACCTTTACTGTCAGTACTCCCTCGACAACCATAAACATCTGCTCAGTTACTTCGTCCATAGTATAACCTTTAGCTATTAACGTTCCAGCTTGGAAGTTTCGTGAATGCGGACTGGTACACGTTACGATTAAATCACCCACGCCACTTAAGCCGATAAAGGTTAAAGGATCAGCACCTAAGGCAATTCCTAATCGCGATATCTCAGCCAAACCCCGAGTAATTAGAGCTGCTTTAGCGTTATCTCCATAACCTAAGCCAGAAATTATCCCCGCTCCTACAGCAATAATATTTTTTAACGCTCCGCCTAATTCAACTCCAACAACATCCGTATTTGTATAGACTCTAAAATAGCTGTTCATGAAGGCTTGTTGAACCTCTTTAGCAGAATTTAAATTATGGCTAGCTGCAGTCAATGTCGTAACATCTTTACGTGCTACTTCCTCAGCATGACTTGGGCCTGATAGAACAACGATATCTTGGTAGTTCGCTTCATCAAGGACATCTTCTAGCACTTCACTAATTCTTAATTGTGTATTCATCTCTAAGCCTTTAGATGCGTGAACGATGGTTGGTGTATAGTCTTGTTTACTAAGTAAAGGATTCAAATCTTGAGCCATATTTCTAATCGCATTCGTTGGTATCACTAGTAAAATCATTGATACATTATTGATCGCTTCAGATAAAATCGTTGTTGCGCTAATCATGGTTGGTAAAGTCACATTGGGTAAATACTTTTCATTCGAATGATTCTGATTAATTTCGTCTACAATCGTTTGGCTTCGCCCCCAAATGATAACATCATGATTGTTTTCGCTTAATACTTTCGCTAAAGCGGATCCCCAAGACCCCGTTCCAATAACAGCGATTTTCATTCTACTTCCTCATTTCTTAGAATCGGTAATCGATTATCTGTGTAAAAGGGTACATTTTCTTTCCCTTTTACGCGTGTCCAAAATACAATTCCTAAACCTACAAAGATTAATATAAGCGATAATATTTGAGACACTCTTAATGGTCCGATAAATAGACTGTCTGTTCGTAAACCTTCAATCCAGAAACGTCCTATTCCATACCAAATCATATAGAAAGCGACAAGCTCTCCTTGTTTAAATAGCTTTTTACGTGGTCTTAAGATTAATAAGATAACGAGTCCTACTAAGTTCCATAATGATTCATATAAGAAAGTTGGATGATAGTAAGTACCGTTAATATTCATCTGTTCAATGATAAAATTTGGTAAAGATAAATCTTCAAGAAACGATTTTGACACTGAGCCTCCATGAGCCTCTTGATTCATAAAGTTTCCCCAGCGACCGATTAATTGTCCAGCCATCAATGCTGGCACAGCAGTGTCAAAAACATCAATCACATTAATCTTATATTTTTGACACAGAATATAAATGGTCAATGCTCCACCAATAACTCCACCATAAATTGCCATACCACCTTCCCAAACTCGGAAAACACTTAATGGATCTGACAAGTAGGATTGTGATGAGAAGATAACGTAATAAATTCTTGCTCCAACTAGACCAAAAATGACTGTCCAAAATAATAAATCAAAGGAAGTATCCGAATCGATTCCTTTACGGCTAGCTTCGCGCGTGAATAAAATATAGCCGATTAATATAGCCAGTCCAATAATGACACCATACCATCGAACGGGCCACCCTAATATTTCAAAGGCAATCGGATCAATGGCTAATAAGTTCAGTAACATTCTATTACTCACCACGGTTCTGTTGGATTAAGTCACGCAATTTACTATTAAATGTTACTTTTGCATCATAACCCATTTGAGTGGCACGGAAATTCATCGCAGCTGACTCAACAATCGCCGCTAAGTTACGCCCGGTCTTCACTGGAATACGAATTGAAGGAACTTGTACTTCAAAAATTTGCTCATACTCTTTATCATAACCTAAACGATCATATTGCGTCTGACCATCATCTAACACTAAGTTAATGATTAACTCCAAACGTTTACTACGACGAATAGCTGATACTCCGTATAAGCTCATAACATCAATAATTCCTAGTCCACGAATTTCAATCATGTTTTGTAGAATATCTGGCGATTCTCCAACTAATGTTAATTCATCAATTTGATATAACTCGACACGATCATCAGCAATCAGACGATGCCCACGTTGAATTAATTCTAAACCAGTCTCAGATTTACCTACACCACTCGCTCCAACTAATAGAACACCCATTCCGAATACTTCTACAAATACACCGTGTTTAGATAAGCGTTCAGCTAATTTTCCTTCAAGGAAATTTGTGATGTTTGCTAACACACGACTTGTTTTTGATCGTGCAGATAAGATAGGGATACCTAATGAATCAGCAACTGGGATTAATTCCTCTGGTATATCAATCTCGCGTGAAACGACAATTGCTGGTGTTTCGTCCGTACACATTAACGAGAAGATATTAGATCTCTCTTCTGATGTTTTTTCGCTTAAAAAGGACATTTCAGTTCTACCAATTAATTGGATACGTTCGTGAGGATAGTATTCTTTATATCCTGTTAGAACAAGTCCAGGTCTTGATACTTCACTTGAATAGATTTTATTTACCTTATATTCCTCGCCGTATTCTAAATTGATATCCAGCGTGTCTACTAACTCTTGTACAGATACTGTATTAGTCATGACCTTTATTCCCCCTGTGATTTAACTTATTTACTCTTAAATGTTATCACACAACTCCTCAACAAGCACGAACCAAATAGCGAATCACTCTATTTAAATTTCGAAATAAAAAGCCTATATACGTTGATTTTCAACGTGTATAGGCTATGTTTAAGTTATTTAATTGTTATGTATTAGAAATCATCCCAACTGTCATCATTTTCTGGTGTAACATCTTTAGGTTTATTACTTGATGATTTTCTTTCTGGTCCGAATGGGTTTGATTTATTGCTTTGCCCACCTTTTACTTGAAAGTCATAAGGTAAGACTAAACCTAATACAATATACAACCAAAAGCCTGATGAGCCAGCCATTAATAATACAACGAAGATTACTCGAACAATTGTTGGGTCAATATTGAAGAATTCTGCTAATCCCCCACACACACCCATAATATGTTTATCTGTTGATGATTTAAATAATTTTTTTGCTTGATTTGACATTTTATATCCCTCCATATCATTAATGTCTAAATGTTTATTCTATTATAACTCTTTTTTACTGTCTTTTAAAAATATATCGCCCGACGTTGTGGTGATATTAACTAAAGCATTATTTGTTTCACCAGATACTATACGGTGATAATGTGCTTTATGTTTTGATGGATGTTCATCGATACTCTCAAGGTTAGACAGACGACTTTTCACTTCGCCGTTTGTTGTCTTACTATCAATTGTTAGATTGATTTGGCTTGGTAGTGATAATTTAACGTCACCACTCACAGTCTTTATCTTCACATTCGCATCATTCATATCTAATTTTGTTAAGTAGAAATCACTGTTCAATGTTTCAGCAGATAAGTTACGAATATAACCATTAACCCGCACATCACCATTTAAATCACTCACGACCAATGTATCAATCGGTGAATTTACGATATCAATATCGCCGTTCAATAAATCCAATGATACTTCGTGTGATGTCACTTCTTTTAAGTTCACATCGCCGTTTTTATCTTTGATTCGGATCTCATTACTTGTAAGTTTCCCTAAATTTACATCTCCATTTAACAAATTGATATGTAATTTGTCATAATCACGTTGTGGTATTTTAATTACGCCATCTAATGAAAATTTAGGTGATGTCACTTTTAATACAAAACGGTTATCAATGATACCAATCGTATTCACCGATTCAAAATGCTCTTTGGAAGTATCTTCGTGGTTACCGTGGAAACGGACATTTGCTTCAATGACAATATCTTCACCTTCGTAGCTCACTAAATCAACTGAACCATTATATAATTCGATATCTAATTGGTTAATCTCTTCAACTGAAAATACGAAATCATATTTTTGAGCAGTTGTTTTAATCCATGGTACTTGGAATGACACATTAATGTCTTTCAAATTGAAGTTTTCTAAGAACGTTTTAGACTGACCTGAGAAATATGATCCCCATTTCTTCCCTTCACGTGACGCTTCTTTACTAAAGTGTGTTGCTGCTTCTGTGAATTTCTCTGAGTGGTTATTGAAAAACTCCTTAAAATCTTGCTTGCTTGATGATTGAGTCCAACCTAAATCTTCTTTTTCGTTGATTAAGTTGTCGATTTCACCTTGTAAATCATCTAACTTATCTTGAATTTGGTCTTTCTTATCGTTTAATTTTTCTTTTTGCTCAACCATTTCTGGAGTTAAATCATCTAATTCTTCGAATATTTCGATTTCACGTAAACGTTGGTTACAAATAATTAACGCTTCATTGCGTTTATCAAATTCTTCATTCAATGCTTGAATTTCTTTATCAATTTCTACAAATCGAGCATGGTTGTGTTTTTGTTGTTCAACATCTTCATTGTTATCTTCTTCTCTAAATTCGGTCCAGTTTTCATAGTCACCTGGTTTTTCGGGTTCGTGATTGAAGTATCCTCCGACATTTTTTGCAATGTCTTTACTTTGATTAATAACATCTTCAAACACTTGGTTAAGTTTTGCTTCTGATGGTTTTTTAGCTTCTTCTGTCGCTTGAGTGGGTTCTTCGTTTATATTTGTTGTTGTCTTTGATGATGTATCGTTATTTGATGCTGCTTCTAATAGATCAAGTGCTTCTTCCATTGAAATAACATTTTGTTTAACTAATTCAATTATACGTTCTTTTTCATTCATATCATTTACCTCCAATGATTTTTATCTATTTGCTTCTCTACACCTATTATTATGCCATCATTTGTAAAGTTCTTCATAGGACTAGAGTCCTATCTTTATCTAGTGCTTTAGACTGATATAGATACTACTTAGAAGGCATCCCAATTATCATCATGTTCTTTTGGCGTTTCTTTATGATTATTCTTTACTTCATAATCGTTTGGTAATACACCTAATATAAGATAAATCCAGAGGCCAGAAGAACCAAATATGAATAAGAATACAAATATAATTCGGATTATCGATGAATCAATATTAATATATTCGGCTATGCCCCCACATATACCTAATATTTTCTTGTCTGTGGTTGATTTATACAATCGCTTAGGCTTGTTTGATATGGAAATTCCTCTTTTCTTTTTTGTTCTGTCTTACTATACTTATATTATGTCATCTTCTGTCATTCATTTCATTGGACCATAGCCTCATATTTACGAATATAACAAAAAAGCTAAAGACATCCGTTATAGATGTCCTTAGCTTTTCATAATACCTTTTTATTTAGTTAATCATACCGAAGACAACTGCCGCTAATGCTGCGCCTGCAATCGGTGCAAGAACTGGAATCCAAGAGTAACCCCAGTCCGAGTGACCTTTTTGTTTGATTGGTAAGATCGCATGAGCGATACGTGGACCTAAGTCACGCGCTGGGTTGATTGCATACCCTGTTGTACCACCTAATGAAAGACCGATACCAATAATTAAAATACCTACACAAATTGTTGATAAACCTGGTGCGATATCATATTGTGAGAAACTTAAGATACCAAACATTAATACAAACGTCCCAAGTAATTCACCAATAAAGTTAGAAACTGTATTGTAAATTTCTGGACCTGTAGCAAATGTTCCTAAAATTGCACCTTGATCTTCTGTAATATCATAATGCGGTTTGTACTGTACCCAAACTAAGATAGCACCTAAGAATGCTCCAAGCATTTGTGCAATTGTATAAGGCAACACTGAACTCCAAGGTGTGCTTCCTTCAATCGCAAAAGCAATTGTTACCGCAGGGTTTAAATGCGCTGGGCTCATGTAACCAGATGCAAATGCACCTAAAGTTACCGCAATCCCCCAACCAATCGTAATTGATAACCAACCGGCGCCATTACTTTTAGTTGATTTCAATAAGTTCCCTGCAACAATTCCATCACCTAATAAAACTAAAATCAATGTTCCAATAAATTCTCCAACTAATTCAATTCCCATTTGTTTCTCCTCTATTGTATCTATTTTTTATATTATTTTGCGTTTGCTTTTAATTCTCTTAAATCACTTTCAGCTAATACAGCATCTAAATGGTCTAGATGTGCTTGCTTCTCTTCTTCTGACCAGCCGTAGTATTTCGCCATTTCATTCGTAATTGGAAGTGTTAATTCGTCTAATGTTTCACGCATGAATAATAAGTGATTCGTTCTTCTTAAGAAGTAATCTACCGGTGTTAAGGCCATTTCTTCACGCATTGTATAATGTAATACAAGTGTGTCACGTAGGCTTAAACCTTCTGCTACTTCCAACTTGTTAATTAAGTTGAATACTCGAGGTGCATTTGATCCAAACACATTCGCAATATAGCGTGCATCACTCATATCTAATCCGCGTTTAACACCTAATTGTGCAAAAACTTCTAATTCTGAATCAACATTCGCTGGGTTCAATTCTCCACCTGATACTGGGTATGTTTTCGAATTAACTAAAGCGAATTGACGTTGGTAGTTCGTTGAAAGTGTCTCGATGATTTCTTTCATTGCTCCTTCAGCCATCTTACGGTAGTCGGTAATTTTCCCACCGGCTAAAGTAATTAAACCATTATCGTCGATATCTAGTGAACTTCCACGTGATACCGCAGATGGATCATCTGCTTTTTCAGATGTGCTTGTTTCAATTTGTCCAATGGCTGCTTCAACATCATCACGCGATGCTTCTTTGTTTAAGTAAGAACTCACTGCAGAAATTAAATTATCAAAACTATCTTCTGAGATCGATCCGTTATTTCCACCATTATAATCTGATGCTTTATTACCTGAAATTAAAGGACGTAATCCTGCCCAGCTACTTTCAACATCATGAATCGTAATATTCGTTTCTGGGAATCGGTTGTTAACAACACCTAATAAATAGTCCACATCTTCTTGTGTTACTGTTGGATGTGCTAAGTCACCAGTATAGTCTGTATCCGTTGTTCCAAAATACGTTTTATCCTCACGTGGAATAACAAAAACCATACGACCATCTCCAAGACCTGTATCAAAGTATGTTGGTTGTGGTACTTTAATTTTGCTATTATCTACAACTAAGTGAACCCCTTTAGTTGGGCGCATTTGTTCGATTTTGTCTTCAGACTTGTCTAAATTACGAACAAGGTCACTCCATGGACCACTTGTATTAATAACAACGCGTGCGTTAATCTCAAATGTTTTTCCAGATAACATATCTTTAGCAACAACACCTGTAATTTTTCCTTCTTCATCGTATAAAAACGATTCTGCTTTAACACGGCTAGCGATTAGCGCACCGTCTTGATTAGCTCGCTTGATGTTTTCGATAACTAAACGTGAATCGTTGTTGTTGTAATCTAAATATTGTCCAGCACCTAATAAACCTTCTGCTTTAATCTGTGGTTCGCGATCAAGTACTTCTTCTTTAGACAATGTCTTATTAGCTAGCGGTGTATTGCTTACACCAGCTAGTAAATCATATAAATCCATTGCGACTTTCAAGCGGAACATGTTGAATGTTGCATTTGGTTCATCATAAACTGGTAATAGCATTGGGTCTGCTTTAGGAATATGCGGCGCAATTTGTTGTACGACAGCACGTTCTTTAACTGTGTCTGATACGACCTCAACATCAAATTGTTTCAAGTAGCGAATTCCACCGTGAACAAGCTTCGTTGAACGACTACTCGTCCCTTCAGCGAAATCTTGCATCTCGATTAATCCAGTTTCTAAACCACTTGCAGCCGATTGAATCGCAACACCAGCACCAGTGATTCCTCCACCAATAATTAATAAATCAAGTGTACGATCTTGGAGTTTCTCAATGGCAAGTTGGCGTGTATCTTTAGAAAATCTCATCATAATTATTACTCTCCTTCTTCTAAGTCAAATGTGTCATCAGCTTCATCTTGTGCAAATACACGTGTTGCATGAACTGCTTTTTTCCAGCCTTTATACAATTGCTCTTTACGTGCATTGTTCATTGATGGTGTAAAGGTCTCTGCCGTTTCATTTAATTTCTTAATCTCATCTAAGTCTTTCCAGAAACCAACAGCTAGTCCAGCTAAGAAAGCTGCACCTAAAGCAGTTGTCTCTAAATTCTTCGCTCTAGCAATTTCAGTTCCGATAATATCTGATTGGAATTGCATTAAGTAGTTGTTCATTGCTGCTCCACCATCTACTTTTAATAAAGGAATCTTGATTCCTGTATCTAATTGCATTGTATCAATAACATCACGAACTTGGTAAGCAATTGATTGTAGCGTCGCTTTAACAAAGTCTTCTTTAGTTGTACCACGTGTTAAACCAAAAACTGATCCAGTCGCATTTGAATCCCAGTAAGGTGCTCCTAATCCAGTAAAGGCAGGCACAACATACACTTCATCATTATTATTTGAATTACGTGCTAATTCTTCTGATTCAGCTGAATCATTAAACATACGCATTCCATCGCGTAGCCATTGTACAGCACTTCCGGCAATGAAGATTGATCCTTCTAATGCATAATAGATTTTACCATTAATTCCGTAACCGATCGTAGTCAGTAAGTTATTCTGAGACAATTGGAATTCTTCCCCTGTGTTCATAATAATAAATGAACCCGTTCCATATGTATTTTTAACCATTCCCGGTTCAAATGCTAATTGCCCGAATAAAGCAGCTTGTTGGTCTCCGGCCATTCCACTGATTGGAACTTCTCCACCATAGAAATGGAAAGGTTTCGTTGTTCCATAAACTTCTGAATTTGATTTTACTTCTGGTAACATTTCGTGAGGGATGTTTAGTAATTCTAAAATTTCATCATCCCACTCTAAATCTTTAATATTGTATAACATTGTTCTAGATGCATTAGAATAGTCTGTCACGTGAGTTTCGCCATTTGTTAGCTTCCATACTAACCATGTATCAATCGTTCCAAATAATAATTCACCTTTTTCAGCACGCTCCTGAGCTCCTTCAACGTGATCTAGAATCCAACGGATTTTTGTTGCTGAGAAATATGCATCTACAACTAAACCAGTCTTTTGATGAATCATATCTGCGTGACCATCTTGCTTTAATTGATCAGCAATGTCAGCTGTTTGACGAGATTGCCATACAATTGCGTTGTAGATAGGTAAACCAGTCTTTTTATCCCATACAACAGTTGTTTCACGTTGATTTGTAATACCAATCGCACTAATTTCTGAAGGTTTTATACCGCTTTCAATAAATGCTCCAGCAATAACAGATTGAACTGAGTTCCAAATTTCATTGGCATTATGTTCAACCCAACCAGCTTTAGGGAAAATTTGAGTAAACTCTTTTTGGTAACTAGCTACTTTTCCACCTTGTTTGTTAATAATAATCGCTCGTGAACTCGTTGTTCCTTGATCAATCGATAAAATGTATTTTTCTTGCATCTTAATCCTCCTAAATATAATTCCAGCTATATGTTATAAGCAATAAAACTCAGTAATCGCTTTCTTTTGTGAATACATTGTATACTTTAAAACTGCTAAGTAACTATCGCATTTTTTTTAATTGTCTAAAAAAATGAGAGCGTTATAAAAAAATAAATAAGCACTAGCTTCATATAACAGAAACTAGTGCCTAATGAGTTAATCAATTTACTTCGTAAAGTAATTCATGAATGATCGCATCCAATTGTCTAATATCAAAGTGATTGGGTAATCCTTTTAAAAAATAATACGGCTCCGAATACTTTCTGTCGTAAACATTGGATACAATCAGATCAAACCTCTTTTTATTATTATATAATTCAACAATAACTAATCGATTTACTTCCAATCGCTGCCTCATGACAGAAAGAATGGGTAATTTCTCCGTTTCATCCCCAATTATGTCGAGACCAATAATCACAGTTTTAGGGGTCTGATATACGACATAAGACAATACTTCGGTTAAAGTCCATTGTGCTTTCTTATAAACATCTCCTAATTCGCTCTTTTGATAATGATAGATATTTTCAATTACATCATCAATGAGAGGTGTGGCTAAGTCAGCATTCTCAAGATTCATCCCATTCTTGATGAGCGATAAGTCCAAATTATAATCAAAAGACCGTTCAAGAATAAGGCCTTTATAGAAGTATAGTTGTCCCAGAACTTGGTTCAATGTATACATACCTTGTTCATTTAAGTTTTCCTGACGAGACACAGTCGATCGAATGTATTGCAATCCAGTCGTCGTTGCCTCGCTCACTGGTCCACCATAACCTAAACTTCTCTCCATAGCATAAGGTGGTAATATCGACATGGTTGTTAAAAACATAAACTGGCACATCGCTTCTTCTTCTTCACTTTCTAGTGCATAACGGCTTAAAAATAATAGTGTATTTTGTCGAACTTGTTGATAAAACCGATGCGAGTGATACGGCTTCATAAGTTCTTTTAAAGGTTCAAAATTTTTCTTTTTTACACTCATACGTTGACGCGTTATCCTCATCCATAATCCAAACTTTGCTTCATTATTAGCTAAAGTCTCATTCCCCCAATATTGATGGAAGGAATGAATAATTTGTTGAATTTGTTGCGATTGCGCTAATTTGGCCAATTCAGCTCTAGATTCCGCTAACCAGAAAAGTGTAAAGTAGAAGTAACGAATCTGATGCTCGGCTCCTCTTATTCGCCCACTTCGAATAACTAAATCAAATTCTTCCAATAATAAATTTAATGACACTAATTGACGGTGAAAGGTTGCTTCGCTAATCAGCAATTCTTGAGACAATTTCTGGACAGTATATTCTTCAACTTTGAACAAGTAAGTGAGTATTTGATACTTTAATGAATATGGTAAAAATAATTGCAAAATATCTTGCTTAGTTACATGATGCCCAAGATTTAACACTAAACGTTCATTTACTAGATGAATACTTAATGGAAAGTCGATTGATTCAGTTAATTCATTCAAATCTTCAACATACTTTAATAAAGTCACCTTCGATAAATCCGTTTGAACCATCGCATCTTTAAGTGCTAGATCATCAGTATGATTGATTAAAGTCTTGAGTAAAACCCATTGGCCCCGTTCTCTTTTCTCAAACAAATCTTCAAGTAACATCTAGCATCACCTCTTTCAGACGTTTTTGATAACTCTTTAAAGCCACTTCATATAAACATGCATTCACAGAAAATTCGCCATCATAATAAAGACGGTCTTGAAAAGCAAGTGCTTCATCAGTCATTTGCGTGTTGATAGAAATAGCAAGTAAGTCTGCAAGTGAAAGAATATCTCTGTCAGAATAAATTTGAGCACCTACGAGTTGACCCGTTTCTTTTTTTGTCATTATTTTGATGGATACCTTTGCGGATGCTTCTGTTGAAAAACTTTGTTCCAAAAATGTTGTCTGTATTGGATAGTATAACATCGCCTCTTGCTCGGTTAGCCCGACACTTGTCATATACAATCCAAACAGCTGACTTCCAACGACCCGCAATGATTGAGGTGCGGGAGTTGTTTTGCGGTATAAATTAATCGCAGCAACTTTCCCGCTTATATACGCATTATTAACAAACGGCAAATAGTAATCACTCTCCGTATATGCATATGGTACTCGAATTAAATCTCCTACAGCAAAAACATCAGGCTGACTCGTTTCTAGATATGGATCCACAATGATGGTTTTGTCTAAATGACATTCAACAAAGCTTTCTACTAATCTTGTATTTGGACGAAAGTTGACTGCCAACATAACATTGTCAGTTATTAATTCTAAGTCTTGAGACAAACCGACTTTCAACTGTCCTTCGAACGGTTGAATATTTTTAACATAACGACCTTTGTGCAACTCAATCCCACTTTGAAGCATACGCTCTTCCAATTGCTGGGTCATATCTGAGTCAAAATATTTGAACGCTAAACTATCAAATGCCTCCACTAATGTGACTTTTTTATTCGCTTTAGTTAATGCTTCGGCTGCTTCCAGTCCAATTTGTCCCCCACCAGCAATTAGAATCCGCTCTGACTTCTCAACTTTCTTCAAAGTATTGATACTCGCTTCTAATGTTTTTGTTGTCAGAACTTGCTTGTGGTTTGAGCCCGAGATACGTTCTGAAGCAGAACTTGAGCCCATTGCTAAAATAAGCCTGTCATACTGATATATCTCTTCAATTGTGCCAGATTTAACTGAAAGGGTCTTCGCCATTGAATGGATATCTGTCACTTCTTTATTCAGTAATAGTTCCACTCCGCTTTCTTTCAGTGTGTCTTCATTGATAAAGGTCTTTTCAGATAATTCATTAATTTGTTGTTTTAGTAACATATTCAAACTACTTGGAATATGCCCAATCGTTGATTCTTTTTCAATAAGCAAAATATGTTTGTTTGGATATAATTGCTTTGCCATTAGTGCACATGATATTCCTGCGAATGATGAGCCAATAATTATTATTTCCGAGTGCTTCAAATCATACAACCCCTTTTATATATAAACCGTTTACAAACTATCCGTTACTCATAGTATACCAAAGCGACTAACTTCAGTCACTTAACCGGAAAAAGGTATTACTGAGTAAATAAAGTTTACAAGCGCATAATCACGTGTCTGCGGAGCATTCCAATATGCTTTAAGAGATTCAATCATTTAATTAGTAAATCAATTCAACTTTAAATTGTATTAAAATACTAGATATAAAATTTATAAAAAATGTCGCAGCTTATGAAAGTGAGTATGAGGAGGTACTGTAATATCAGCCAACTGTGAGTATATGAAATATTAGGAACGAACAGCGACGTATGGTTTCAGTAACATATCGAGAAGCAAGCACAATCCCTTGGCGACAGCCAATGTGATTAGCTGAAAGCATTCCACTACAGTTACCTAAACGGTCTCGCTGGAACAAGCGCTTTATCTCGCTATTTTAAACGAAAAAAGCCTTGTATGTTAAGGTACAAGGCTCATTCGATCTATGATTATTTATTGCTATTCAATAAGTCTTTCAAGTATGTCCCAGTGAAACTACCTTTAACTTTAGCGACTTCTTCAGGTGTACCCGTAGCAATGACCTCACCACCACGAATTCCACCTTCTGGTCCCATGTCAATAATATAATCTGCTGTCTTAATGACATCCAGATTATGTTCAATAACTACTACAGTATTACCTGCGTCTACTAAACGATTTAGTACGATTAGTAATTTCTTGATATCATGGGCATGAAGTCCCGTTGTCGGCTCATCTAAGATATAGAATGTATCGCCAGTTGATACTCGCTGTAATTCAGCAGCAAGCTTCATGCGTTGCGCTTCACCACCAGATAAGGTAGTTGCTGATTGCCCTAAACGGACATAACCTAAACCTACATCAACTAAGGTTTGAATTTTACGTTTAATTTTTGGAATAGCATCAAAATATACTAACGCTTCATCAATCGTCATGTCTAAAACATCAGAAATTGATTTACCTTTATATTTGATTTCAAGGGTTTCAGAATTATATCGCGTTCCATTACACACTTCACACGGAACATACACATCAGGTAAGAAGTGCATTTCAATTTGTTTAATTCCGCCACCTTTACATGCTTCACATCGGCCACCTTTGACGTTAAAACTGAATCGACCTTTGTCATATCCGCGAATTTTCGCTTCGTTTGTTTGAGCAAATAACCCTCTGATATCATCAAAGACACTTGTATAGGTTGCTGGGTTACTACGAGGTGTACGCCCGATTGGACTTTGGTCGATATCAATCACCTTTTCAAGCCCTTCAAAACCTTCAATCGATTTGAATTTACCCGCTTTTTCTTTTGTACTTGTTAAGCGTTTAGCCAAGGCAATTTTTACAATTCGATTCACTAAACTACTTTTACCTGAACCCGAAACACCTGTTACACACGTAAAGCGACCGATTGGGAAAGAAGCGTCAACATTTTGTAGATTATTCTCCTCTGCACCTTTAACAGTCACCCATCCTAAATCGTCATTTCGACGTGTTTTAGGTACTTCAATTCTTTCCTTGCCAGATAAGTACTTACCTGTTAATGAGTTTTCATCTTCTTTTACTTCATCAGGCGTTCCAATCGAGACAATCTGTCCACCTAGCTCACCAGCACCTGGACCGATATCAATTAAATAATCAGCAGCCATCATTGTTTCTTCATCATGTTCTACAACAACAAGTGTATTACCTAAATCACGCATACGTTGTAAAGACTGGATAAGACGAGCATTATCGCGTTGGTGTAACCCAATTGATGGCTCATCCAAAATATATAAGACTCCACTTAAGTTTGATCCAATTTGAGTCGCGAGACGAATACGTTGCGATTCCCCCCCTGAAAGTGATCCAGCAACACGACTCATTGTTAAATAATCCAACCCAACTTCATTTAAGAAAGTTAGTCGATCATCGATTTCTTTAATTATCGGATTCGCAATCATTGTATTAGATACTGAAAATTTAACACCTTCAAAATGTTTCTTCGCGTCTCCAATAGACATATCAGTAACTTCTGAAATGTTTTTTTCCGCCACTCTTACTGATAATGCTTCTTCATTTAACCTTGCACCTTTACATGTTGGACAAGTTAACTCGTGCATGTATTCACGCATCACATCACGTGTATAGTCTGAATTTGTATCATTATAACGTCTTTGTACGTTGTTATAAATACCTTCAAAGATATTATCAGTGGTTTTTGTTTCTCCGCGCATTGTTTGGAATGTAAATGAAAATTTTGCATCAGGAGAACCATATTTTAATACGTCTTGTTGTTCTGTCTTCAGATCCTTGTAAGGAATATCCGTTGGAATATTATGCTGCTTGGCAAACTGGTCCAACATAGACGGATAATAGTTTGAACTAATTGGATTCCAAGGTGCAAACACACCCTCTTCAATAGTTAAATTGTCATCTGGAATCACTAATTCCTCATCAACTGTTAAACGAGATCCTAATCCATCACAACTTGGGCAAGCACCAAACGGTGCATTAAATGAAAACAATCTTGGTTCCAATTGATCAATTGAAAAGTCACAAAATGGACAAGCAAAGTGCTCGTTGAAATACATTTCTTCTTCTCCAATTACATCAATAACCATGTAACCCTCAGAGAAAATTAGTGCTTGTTCAACAGAATCAAAGAGACGTGATCTTACGCCTTCTTTAATCGCAATTCGATCAACGACTACTTCGATAGTATGTTTTAAATTTTTTTCTAATTCAGGCACTTCGGCTACATCATAGATTTCACCGTCAACGCGCACACGAACATATCCATCTTTACTAATTTTTTGAAGTAGCTTTTTATGCTGTCCGCGTTTACCTCGTACAGCTGGGGATAGTATTTGAATACGCGTTTTCTCTGGTAATTCTAGAATACGATCTACCATCTGTTCGGGACTTTGACGTTCAATCGGAATATTATGATTAGGACAATAAGGTGTCCCTACGCGTGCATAAAGTAAACGTAAGTAATCATTTATTTCAGTTGCTGTTCCTACTGTCGAACGAGGATTTTTACTCGTTGTTTTTTGGTCAATAGAAATAGCGGGGCTCAAACCTTCGATTGAATCTACATCTGGCTTATCCATCTGCCCCAGGAATTGTCGGGCATATGCAGACAGACTTTCTACATATCTTCTTTGGCCTTCAGCATATAAGGTATCGAAAGCAAGTGAGCTTTTTCCTGAACCTGACAAACCTGTCATTACTACTAATTTATCACGAGGAATTTCTACATCGATATTTTTTAAGTTATGTGTTCTTGCGCCTTTTACAATTATTTTATTTTGAGCCATATATAACTTTCTCTCCTCAATAAGTTTGTATTTATCACGAATTAGTATAACACAAAAATCAAACATTTGTTCGTAAAAAGCTTTTTCAACGAAAAAAAACACACCTCAAGTGAGGTGTGTTTAAAATTTATCATGATGGTTTGAAGATTATTGTGCAGCTTCTTCCCATTCAGTAATTTCACCTAAGAAAATTGAACGAATTGTATCTAATGATAAGTCTTCTACTGTACTTTCAGTATTAACTACAACAGCAATTCCATCTAAAGCGATGTTAGCTTGGTTTAATTCTCCAGCTTCTTCTTCTGTTAATTCACGTGAAGACATACCTAAGTCTGCAGCTCCACCAATCGCTGCTTCCATACCAGCAGACGAACCATTTGATGTGATGTTAACAGTTACATCTGGGTTTAATGCCATGTACTCTTCAGCTAACACTTCAATAACTGGTGTTACTGAAGTTGAGCCTACAATTTCAATAGATCCTTCTAGGCCAGCAGCTTCATATGAAGGTAATGATGCAACTACAGAGTCAGATGCTTCTTCAGATGACTCTTCTTCTGTTGTTTCTTCTTCTGTTGATTCTTCCTCTGTTGTTTCTTCTTCTGAAGCTGCTTCCTCAGCACCAGCAGACTCTTCGCCTTCAGCTGGCTCTTCTGTTGTTTCTTCAGTTGCTGATTCTTCTTCTGTTGTTTCTTCTGAAGCTGCTTCTTCACCTTCGGCAGATGCAGATGCATCTACTGCGATGTATCCTTCTTCTTCAACAATTGTTTGCCCTTCTTGCGAGTGGATGAATGTTAAGAAGTCAGCAGTAACATCTGATTGCTCTTCTCCCCATGCCACAACAAACGGACGAGCGATTGGGTAATCACCTGAGTTAATTGCTTCTGGAGTAGCTTCTGCTCCATCAACAGTAACAGCTTTAACTGTGTCATCTAATGAACCTAATGAAATATAACCGATTGAATTAGGGTCTCCAGCAACAGTTTGGATAACTCCGTTTGTACCGTTTTGGATAACAGCAGAAGTAGTTGTCATGTCATCGTCGTTTTCGTCTACAACGCCAACGATTTCAACAAATGCTCCACGTGTTCCTGATCCGTCCTCACGAGAAACAACGTTAATCATGCCCTCTTGTGCGAATGCTGGTACAACTGATGATAATACTAATCCTGCAGTTGCTAATAATGGTAAAGCCTTTAATGATTTTTTCATTAATGTACATCTCCTTTTGGTTTCTAAATGTTTTCAACGACATCTAATCACTCGTCTGATGGTCAAACCCATCAGTACATAATTTATTATAACAAGTGATTGTAAATTTTATGTAAATCTATTGTAAATTTAATGTTAAGACGTATGTTTTTTCTTAATGTTTTCTTAAGTATAAATAAAATCCCACATTCCATCGAACAATGCTCGACGAAATGTGAGATTAGTTTCTTATTAATTTAACTCCACGATATCTCCAGAGTTAAGGTATACAATACGCTCACAAATATTTGTGACATAATCACCAATACGTTCTAAATTATTAGCAACTCCGATATAATTTATTCCGCCGATAATCACTTCTGCATCACTCTCCATACTGCGAGAAGCGATTCCATAAATTTGTTGTTGGAACTCATCTAATTCACTATCACGTTCAGCAATTTTACGTGCTTGTTTTACATCACCGTTTACAAAAGCTTGAATAACGTCTGTAATCATCTCTTGAGTAATTTCACCCATTTGCTTAACAATATCATCTAGGCGTTCAATTTTTTCTTCGTCCGGATTACGTCGTATAACTGTTCGGGCGATAGATGTTGCATGGTCAGCGATACGCTCAACATCAGAGTTTGCTGAAAACACTGTAAAGATTTTTCTCAAGTCTCCCGTAACTGGTTGTTGTAACACAATTAAACGGTAAGCATCTCTTTCAATCTCAACACTTAGGGCGTTAATTCTTAAGTCATCTGTGATAACTTCGTGTGCTAATTCATTATCATCCTCCTCAAAAGCTTTCATTGCCTTATGTAATGATTCATTAGCAGAATTACTTAACATAATCAATTTATCTAAAAATTTCTCTAGTTCTTCCTGAAATGCTTCTCTCACTTTTTTTCCTCCTAGAAAATATAAGTTTTATATTAAATAATATTATCCAAAACGACCTGAAATATAGTCATCAGTACGTTGGTCTAATGGATTAGTGAAAATTGTTTCTGTGTCGTTAAACTCAATGACTTCTCCAGTTAAAAAGAATGCTGTTTTGTCTGAAATACGTGCAGCTTGTTGCATATTGTGTGTAACAATAACTACCGTATATTTTTGTTTTAATTCAGCAATTAACTCTTCAATTTTACCTGTAGAGATTGGGTCAAGTGCCGAAGTTGGCTCATCCATTAGTAATACTTCTGGATCATTTGCAATTGCGCGTGCAATACAAATACGTTGTTGTTGACCACCTGAAATTGCTGTAGCATTTTTGTCTAATTTGTCTTTAACTTCATCCCAAATTGCTGCGTCTCGTAAACTTTCTTCAACAATTTGATCAAGCTGTGTTTTATCTTTAATACCATGTGTTCTTGGTCCATAAGCTATGTTATCATAAATACTTTTTGGGAATGGATTTGGATGTTGAAAAACCATCCCAACCTTTTTTCGTAAAATATTTGCGTCATAACCTTTTTCATAAATGTCTTGACCATCCAAAGCGATTAAACCATCCACACGAGCGTATGATACTAAGTCTTGCATACGATTTAAAGTTTTGATAAATGTTGATTTACCACACCCTGATGGTCCGATAAATGCAGTAACTACCTTTTCTTTAATGTCCATGTTGATATTTTTTAAAGCTTGAAAGTCTCCATAATAGAAGTCTAAATCTTTAATTTGAAATTTAGTATTGTTAGTCATGTTTTTTTATTTCCCTCCAGCGCCTAGTCGTTTACCAACTAAGTTTGATAAACCGTTAATGAATAGAACAATTAATATGAGTACCGATGCGACAGCGTATGACTCATCAACATGGAATCCTTCTTGAGATAACATATACATGTGAACTGCAAGAGTACGTCCTGAATCTCCTAATGATGATAACATACTTGTAGATGATCCTAAGGTATAAATAAACGCTGCTGACTCACCAACGATACGTCCAATTGCCAAGATAATCCCAGATAGAATACCAGGCATTGCAACCGGTAGAACAACTGTAAAAATTGTTCTTAATCTTCCAGCTCCTAACCCATAACTACCCATTCTTAAAGAATCGTTAACAGAACGCAAAGCTTCTTCAGTTGATGAGATTATAATTGGAAGAATCATAATCGTCACCGTTAAAATACCAGCTAAGTGAGAATATCCCCAACCAAACTGATAAACGAATAATAACATACCGAATAGTCCGTAAACAATCGACGGAACTGCGGCTAGAGTATCAGTCGCTAAACGAATGATAGGTAAAAACTTATTTTTTTGATCTGCATATTCTACTAAGTAAAACCCAGTAAATATACCAACTGGTCCAGCGATTAATAATGACAGTCCAATTATAGTTAATGTCGAAATAATTGAAGGCATCATTGATACGTTACTTGTAGTGTAATCCCATTCGAACATTGACAGTGTTAAATGTGGAAGTCCATTAAAAAAGATATATCCAACAATAAACAATAGCATTCCCAATGTGAAAAGTCCCGCAGACCAAACTAAAATTTTAACTAAGCTTATTCCTTTACTCATTAGTTTTTACCTCCTCTGTTTTTTACAAACATGAAAGTAGTATTTAAAATAATAATAAAGATAAATAATACTACAGCAGTAGCAATAAGTGCTTCTCTATGTCGACCACTTGCGTATCCCATCTCTAAAACAATGTTAGTTGTTAAAGTACGTACACCTTGGTTTAAAGCCCTTGGAACAGCTGGTTGGTTACCTGTTACTAAGATAACGGCCATTGTCTCACCAATTGCACGACCAATTCCTAAGATAATCGCAGAAAAGATACCTGATTTTGCAGCAGGTAATATAACTCTCATAACCGAACGATCATGATCTGCTCCTAATCCTACACTGGCAGAGTAATATTCTTTCGGTACTGCTCGTAATGACGCTTCTGATAATCCTATGATTGTTGGTAAAATCATAATACCTAATAATGCAGATGCGGTTACGATATTCATACCTGTTCCACCCATTAAATCTCGGAAGAATGGTACAAATAGTCTTAAAGCAAAATAACCATATACTATAGATGGAATAGATGCCATCAAGTTGATTGCTGGTTTTGCAAATTTATATAACCAGTTTGGACAATAGAATGCCATGAAAATTGACGTTAGTACACCAATCGGTACCCCGATGATGATAGCTCCCGCTGTAACAACAAGCGAGCCCACAATCATTGGTAAAATACCAAATGATGGGTTAGAAGCAGTTGGACGCCATACATCATTAAAAATGAAGTCTCCAATTCCTTCTTCTATAATAAAAGGTACTCCACCTTCAAATATAAAGTAAAAAATTAAAGCAATCGATAGAATCGATAATGACGCACATAAAATGAAAACATATTTCATAAATGTTTCAGTAAAATTTGACTGCATACAGAATCTCCTTTAAAAAATTAAATACATTACGCTTGAATTCGATAAAACGATACTTGCTTATCTATTTTACAACTCAATTGTAAATTTTGTGTAAATTTTGTGTAAATTTTTATGAAGCGTTTTATTAAGGTAATCGTAAAGATCGTGATGGGGCTAAGTTGCTACAAGAAAAAACAATATATTTTTTGAATCATTGTTACAATTGGATTACATAGGATAATTATTATATATATATCTACACGCATAAAAATAATTCACTTTGATATAAAAAATCTATATAGTTCTAGTGTCAATTTCGGCTTTTTTATGAAGATATTTAACGTTTGTTACAGGTTTATTACAACCAATTGTAAAGATATTCCTTATTTTAATTCTTTTTGAACCATTAGAGACCATCCATATATTTTTACAAAAAAATGGTATCATGAGAAAAACATTTTTTGTTTATTCGCATAACACCATTTATGACTTTAATTATTTGAGCGGTAATTCGATATGGAAAGTAGTTCCTTGTCCTACTTCACTATCAATATAAATTGATCCGTTCATGTTACGTATTAAGTTTCGTACTATTGATAAACCAAGTCCCGTTCCTCCAGAGTTACGGCTTCGACCCTTATCTACTCGGTAGAAGCGTTCGAAAATACGTTCTTGATCTGCTTTTGGAATACCAATTCCTTTATCGGATACAGAGAAGTGGACATATTCATCGACTTGGTCTATTTTAATCTTAATTTCACTATCCACATCGGAATAGTTAATTGCATTATCAATTAAGTTTGTAAAGATTTGCTCAATTCGGTGTTGATCTGTCACCATCTTTACAGGCCTATCAGCTTCTACTGTTATACTAATTTGTTTTTCATCTGCTCGTTTATAGAAGTAATGAATTAAATTGTTAACAACCTCTACAACTTCAAATGGTTTAACCATCATAGGCTCGCTTTTCTTCTCAACTCGAGACAACTCTAGAATATCTTTAATAATTACCTCGAGACGATTACTTTCATTCGCGATAATCGTAATAAACTTCTCGGCTAATTCTTGTTGTGCTAGAGCTCCGTCTAGTAAAGTCTCTGCAAAACCTTTAATCGCAGTAACCGGTGTTCTTAATTCATGCGAAGCATTTGAAACGAATTCAGTTCGAACTGTTTCTAATCGCCTAATTTGAGATATATCATATAGAAGTACTAATATAGATTCAATTTCATCAGGTGATTTTCCATAAGGAATAATATTCACATCAATATACTTTGATGACGGAACATACATTTCAATGTGATTACTGAGCGATTGATGCGTTCTAAGTGCGTCACTTATCATATCGACTAGAACAAAACTCTTAATAACAGCTTGATAAGACCTTTGAGTTGGTTCTATATCAATATTCAATAATTGCATCGCTTCAGAGTTTATTAATTCGATTTTCCCGGAATTGCTAATCAAAACAACACCTAAATTTAAATGTCCCATTAATAACGTCAGGCGTTGCTCACTAGAGTTTAAAACTCCTCGCTTAGCTTTCATCTTTTGTTTCAATACGACAATACTTGTACCTAATTCATCAACCACTGGCAAATTACCAGATATATATTCATATTGATAATCGTCGTCTTCCAAATTGACGATTGCAGATTTAATGGTTTCTATCGGTTTAGTTATGTAACGAACCATATGTCTATAAATTAAGGTTATCGTTAATAAAATAAATAGAATAATCATGGCCATCCACATGTAAAAGACATTTAAGTCATTTTGGAATAAAGACCGTTTATAATATTTCACTAATTGATATGGACCGTTCTCTGATTCAATCGGTGTATAAACAATGTAACCATTTAAGTACACCTTACTCATAACTTGATTTTGTGGAAAATTATTCATCAGTTGACGAATAGACTGTAATCGAGCACTTTCGGTAAAATTACTCCATATTACCTCACCATTTTTCAATAAAACAGACTCTGCACCATCCGTCTGGCTAAATGGTTCAATATTTAGCTCTACTTCAGAATAATTTTCAGAGTTCATGCCTAAGTACTCCAGAAACTTCGCTTGAATCTCAGTTCTAATCTCTAATGGTTCTAGTATCGAACGATGAATTTGGCGTCTGACAAAATACCCAGAGATGCCAATTGCGATAATAACGCAAACGATCAAAATCATTCGGTAATTGCGTTGATGTAATCTCTGGTTAAAAATCATTCTTCAGGCACCACAAATTTGTAGCCAAAGCCTCGAACTGTTTTTATATATTCAGGAATTTTTGTATTCTTTTCAATTTTTTCACGTAAGTGACTAATATGAACATCTACAATACGGGTCTCTCCCGCATAATCAAATCGCCATATACTATTCAATAATTGTTCTCGGCTTAAGATACGCCCTTTACGAACAGCCATATATACCAGTAATTCAAATTCTTTAGGCGTCACTTCAATTTTTTTTCCATGGGCCACCACTTCATAACGATCAGCATAGATTTCAATTTCTCCAAGTTTTATTACAGAATCTGCCTCATCTTCAAGTAAGAAACGGTCTTCTTCGTAATCATTATAATTATCTTCTAACTCACGTAGTTCAGCATCCACTGCTTCTTGATGAGCCTGTTCACTCTCTTTTTCTGACATATATTTTGCTTCTGTTCGTCTCAAGATAGCTTTTATTCTAGCAGTTACTTCTCGAGGGCTGAATGGTTTTGTCATATAATCGTCTGCACCTAGCTCTAAGCCGATTACCTTGTCATACTCATCAGCTTTTGCTGTTAGCATTAAGATTGGTGTATCAATATCCTCTTGCCTAACACGGCGACATATATCCATTCCATCCATACCTGGTAACATAACATCTAAGATAATAAAGTCATAATCATTTGTCTTTATCATCTTATAACCACTTTCACCGTTGTTGGCTGTATCTACAGTGTAGCCGGCTTCCTTTAAGTTGTATTCTAATAATGTCAAGATTGCAATCTCGTCATCTACAACAAGAATATGTTTCATAATTAACCTCCAGTTCATACCTATATACTTTAAATAGCTCACGTGTTCTATCTTATCAAAGACTTATATAATATTATATAGGAAACTCTTCATCGTTTTCTATTATAGCATGATTTTTACAATCATTCTTTGTATACGTTTTACCTTGAAAATTAAACAACAAGTAAAGTATATGTATGTAAAAATGATGGGGCACCATCGTATTCGTACGACGGTGTGTACATAAAAGAGTAGGAGCGTTTGCGTCGTAATATTTCAGTAGTACAGTGAAATCCATGCTCACTCACTCGGTGACAGTCGAGTGATTAACTGAAGGCGTACCACTACGGTGACCGAACCGTTCTTACTGGAATAAGCAAATCACTTTCAATCAAAAAAACTCAATGATTACCTAAGCAAGTGCTTGTATAATCTTTGAGTTTTTATTTGGCCTTAGAATTTTAAAAAGCGTTTTATCGAACGTCTCGCGCCGATAACGCCTAAAATAATACCAATAAGCATTAATCCAGCAGCAATATAATAGATAAAAGGTGTTGTTGGCGTAAATGCAATGACTTGTACTCCCGTAATTTCAACGGTAGCACTTTGCATCCCCTCGTATGCACCGTACAGTAATATACTGGCAAAAATCGAACTAATTAATCCAATAAATGCTCCTTCATAAGTAAACGGCGCTCGAATATAACTGTTTTGTGCTCCCACTAAACGCATTATCTCAATCTCTGTTTGACGTGCATAAATTGTTAACTTAATAGTGTTAGATATTAATGCAACAGCAATTACGACAAGAACTGCAGCTATTAAGGCAAAAACGACTCGAACAATCTCAAGTGTACTTAGTAAATTTTGCGTATCGATTTCACCATAAGTGACATCGACTGCATATGGTAATTCACTAATTTGATTAGTAACAGTGTCTAGATATTGAGTATCTTCAACCGATACGACAAAAACATTGAAAAGTGGATTCGCATCATCACTAAATAAGGCGAATTCTTCACCGACACTACTTATTAAATCTTCCAACTCTTCCTCTTTTGTACGGTACGTAATATCAGACACATACTCTAATTCTTCGATTGACTGACGTAAAGTCTCTTCGTCCTGTTCATCAGCAGCTAAATCAATATGTGCTCGGATTTGCACGCCTTCTTCTATATCTCGAGTAATGTTATCCACATTACTTAATAACATTACTAATCCACCAACCATTAGTAACGTTACCGTCATCGTTAGAATTGATGCAGCAGTCATCCAACCATTACGGAATAAGTTCCGGAACCCATTACGGAGTTGACGGAAGAAATTTCTAATGACTCTCATTGTAATCCCCCTCATATTCATCTCGAATGAGCTTACCTTTTTCTAAACGGATTACACGGTGTTTGAATTCATTCACGAGTTGATCATTATGTGTACCCATAAGAACTGTCGTTCCATTGCGGTTAATATGTTCAAGTAATTTGAATATTTCAATGGCATTTTCTGGGTCTAAGTTACCGGTCGGCTCATCCGCAACGAGGATACGTGGATGATTTACAATCGCACGCGCAATTGATACACGTTGTTGTTCTCCTCCGGATAGCTCGTTAGGATATTGATTCTCTTTCGTTCTTAAACCTACGAGGCTCATAACTTCTTTCACACGTTTTTTTATTTCTTTACGACTCTTCCCCGTCACCTCCATCGCATAAGCAACATTCTCGTAAGCAGTCAGAGATGGGAGAAGTTTAAAGTCTTGGAAGATAACTCCAACTTGTCGTCTTAATAAAGGTACTTGTTTTGGTTTTAAAGTATTCAAATGAAACTTACCTACGACAATTTTACCTTTTGATGGTGCTTCTTCACGGTAGAGTAATTTCATTAAAGTTGATTTACCCGATCCACTCGGTCCAACGAGGTAGGCGAATTCGCCTTGTTCGATTCGTAAATTAATGTCGTCTAAAGCAACAACACCATTTTCGTATCGTTTTGATACATTTGTTAATTGAATCATGTCGTTTTCCTCACTTTCAACGTATTCTGTGTTATTGTACGCAACGAATGTATCAACGCAATAACAATATTATAACTTTTTTGCTTATTCAATTGCCCATTTTAAATAAGCATCTATAAATCCATCCAAATCGCCATCCATTACTTTATCAGTATTTCCTACTTCATAGTTTGTTCGGTGATCTTTAACCATAGAATAAGGATGGAATACATAAGATCTAATTTGAGATCCCCATGCGATTTCTTTTTGATCCCCTTTAATGTCAGCTAATTCTTGTGCTTTTTGTTCAACCTCAAGTTGATGGAGTTTTGATTTCAACAGGTTCATCGCTTGTTCCTTATTTTGAAGTTGCGATCTTTGGGCCTGACTTTGTGTTACTACTCCGGTTGGAATATGTGTAATCCGTACGGCTGAGTCTGTCTTGTTAACGTGTTGCCCTCCGGCTCCACTTGCGCGGTAAGTATCAATTCGTAAGTCATCTGAATTAATCTCAATCTCCACTGATTGATCAAGTAAAGGTGTCACTTCAATGGAAGCAAACGAAGTGTGGCGCCTTGCATTCGAGTCGAATGGTGAGATACGAACTAGACGATGTACCCCTTTTTCTGACTTGAGTAAACCGTAGGCATTGTGACCTTTAACCTCTAAAACAACACTTTTAATTCCTGCTTCATCCCCTGCTTGGTAATCAATGACTTCTACACTGAAGTTTTTGTTGTCCGCATATCTTTGGTACATACGTAACAGCATACTTCCCCAATCTTGTGACTCTGTTCCCCCAGCGCCTGGATGAATTTCGAGAATGGCATCATTTTTATCGTATTCGCCAGATAAAAGAAGCATTGTTTCATAGCTATCAATTGCTTTAGTTAAAGCATGAGTTAGATCTTTTGCTTCTTGATAGATTTCTTCATCTTTTGTTTCATTATATAGTTCGATTGCCATCGTTAATTCTTCAACTTGATCTTGCAGTGTACTAATTGTCTGATATGTATCTTTCTTGCTATTTAATTCTTGAATCACAACTTGAGCTGCTTCGTTATCGTTCCAAAAATCTGGTTGACTCATTTGATTTTCAAAATCAGCAATATCTGCTTCTAATGCCTCTAAGTCAAAGAGACCCCCTAAAACTGTCCATCTTCTCTTGAGCGACTTGGGCAAATTGTGTCATTTCATAAAGTTCCATTTGTATATTCACTCCATCTATTTAAATTCCATTGTAGTATAGCACCATTATAATCGTTCGTAAAAGAAAAACCGGCAGTGAGATTTCCTACTGCCGGCTAACTTTATTCAGTAAAATTTAGTTTGTTGCACCTGGTCTATTAACTTGCTCACGTTCAACGTTTTGTCTAACTTGAGCTTTCATAATAAAGCGAGTGACATCATATTCAATCGCAGCAACCATTTCTTCAAAGCGGTCAAATCCTTCTGTTTGGTATTCAGTTAATGGATTTGTTTGAGCATATGCTCGTAAGCCTACACCTTGACGTAAATGATCCATCATATCAATGTGATCAGTCCATTTAGAATCAACAACACGCAAGATAATCACTTTTTCGAACTCAGCAATTTGCTCTGGCCCATTCAATTGAGAAATCTTGTCATTGTATACTTCTTCAGCTTTCGCGAATAGGAAGTCAACTAATTCTTTCTTATTCTTACCTTGTAAATCAGATAACACTAAAGTCTCTGGATTTACAATCGCAGCATGCGCGAAGTCTAATAATGGCTCTAACTTCCAATCTTTTTTGTCACCTTCAGTTGCATAAGCAACTTGGCGTTCGATTGTACGTTTGATAATTGCTTTAATGTAGTCAGTTAACGGTTCACTAGCATCAATGACTTGATGACGTTGTCCGTAAATAACTTCACGTTGCTCACGCATTACTTCATCATATTCAAGAACGTTTTTACGTGTATCGTAGTTGTTACCTTCAACACGTTTTTGAGCTGATTCAACTTGGCGAGTTAACATACGACTTTGGATTGCAACATCGTTATCTTCATCGTCGTCGTTTAATTTTTCCCAAAGTCCTTTAATACGGTCTGAACCGAAACGACGCATTAAGTCATCTTCTAAAGATAAGTAGAATTGTGAAGCTCCTGGATCTCCTTGACGACCTGAACGACCACGTAATTGATCATCAATACGTCGAGATTCGTGACGTTCAGTACCAATAACACATAAACCACCTAGCTCTTTTACTCCACTACCTAGTTTAATATCGGTACCACGACCAGCCATGTTTGTTGCAATAGTTACCGCACCACGTTGACCAGCTTGCATAATA
The DNA here is from genome assembly GCA_020112395.1 of Aerococcaceae bacterium DSM 111021. Classification (NCBI taxonomy): domain Bacteria; kingdom Bacillati; phylum Bacillota; class Bacilli; order Lactobacillales; family Aerococcaceae; species Aerococcaceae bacterium DSM 111021. The sequence goes on from JACCEK010000001.1 coordinate 1,062,520, forward strand.
ATTTCTGCTTCTTTAAAGTGATTTTTTGCATTCAATACTTCGTGCGGTACACCTTTTTTAGTTAATAATGTTGATAAGTATTCAGATGTTTCAACAGCAACAGTACCGACAAGGATTGGTTGTCCTTTTTCATGGCGACGAATAATCTCATCTGCTACCGCATTAAATTTCGAACGAAGATTCGGGAATAATAAATCCGCCGCATCGTCACGAATTACTGGACGGTTTGTTGGAATTTGAATCACGTTCATTCCATAAATTTCACGGAACTCATCTTCTTCAGTTTTCGCTGTACCTGTCATTCCTGCTAGCTTGTTATACATACGGAAGTAGTTTTGGAATGTAACAGTCGCCATTGTTTTAGACTCATCTTCAATTGCTACGCCTTCTTTGGCTTCAATTGCTTGATGTAGCCCATCTGAGTAACGACGTCCATCCATAATACGTCCTGTAAAGCCGTCAACAATCTTAACTTTACCTTCGTCAATAACGTAGTCAATATCTACTAACATAATATAGTTAGCTCGTAATGCTTGATCAATATGGTGAACAAGCGCTGTATTATCAACATTATATAAGTTTTCTAAACGGAATACTTTCTCTGCTTTATCAACACCAACATCTGTTAAGTTGATTGATTTAGATGTTAGATCAATTGTATAATCTTCATCTTCTTTAAGCCCTTTAACAAAGTAATCAGCTCGTGTATATAAGGCAGTTGATTTACCTGCTTGACCAGAGATGATTAATGGCGTTCTTGCCTCATCAATTAAGATTGAGTCAACCTCATCGACAATCGCATAGTAAAGCGGTCTTTGAACCATTTGGTGTTTGTAAACAACCATGTTATCACGTAAGTAGTCAAAACCTAATTCGTTATTCGTGCTATACGTTACATCTGAATTATAAGCTTCACGTTTTTCTGTTGGATTCATTGAGTTTAAGTTCAATCCTACTGTTAAACCTAGGAAACGGTATACTTCTCCCATTTCTTTCGAGTCACGTGTTGCTAAATAGTCGTTCACTGTTACAACGTGAACACCTTTTCCAGCTAATGCGTTTAAGTAAACAGGCATTGTTTCTGTTAACGTCTTACCTTCACCGGTCTTCATCTCAGCAATATTACCTTCATGTAGAATAATTCCACCTTGGATTTGAACCTTGTATGGGAATAATCCAAGTACACGGCGTGATGCTTCTCTTACAACAGCAAAAGCCTCTGGTAAAATATCTTCTAATGTCTCTTTATTAGCAAGACGGTTTTTAAATTCAGTAGTCATGTTACGGAGTTGTTCATCAGTCATTTCACGGTAAGTTGGCTCCATAGCCATAACTTCATCAGCGATTTTACTTGTTTTTCGTAATTCGCCTTTATCATTTTCAATTAAATTTTTAAGAAAATTAGCCATTAATACTGCTCCTTTTATTCGTTATCTATGTCATGTAAGACCGTGATTCAATCCGAACCGGCCAATAGTAAAACACACTTCCTTATTCTAACATGAATAGATTAAAATTAAAATATCAATTAGCATTAGTAAGCACTCTTATCTCGATTTATTCAGTTTATTCTCATAATTTTTAAAGTATTTTCTCATTTTTGGGGATTAATTATGATTTCTTAGTCTGTGAAAACGAAATTATTATTGAAATAAACAAGAGTTTTTTCATTTCTATACAACAAAAAAGCAAAGGACTCAATGCCCTTTGCTCTATTATATGTTTTAATAATTAAAGTGTTGCTGTCTCAAGCAAACCATAACGCCCGTCTTTACGACGATATACAATAGAAATTTCCATTGTCTCAGCATCTGTATAGATAAAGAAGTCGTGACCTAACATGTTCATTTGTAGTACAGCTTCTTCGCTATCCATTGGTTTTAAGTCAACACGTTTAGAACGAACAATTTCTAATTCTGGCTCTTCAGTCGTAGTTTCTTCTGGAGCAGATGTATCTGGATGTTGAGTTAAACCATCAAAACCACGTTCTCTTGATTTACGGTTAATTTTAGTTTTGTACTTTCTAACTTGTCGTTCTAATTTATCAACGACAAAGTCAATACTTTTATATAGGTCTTCACTTGTTTCTTCTGCACGAAGAACTAAGAATGATAATGGAATTGTTACTTCTGCTTTCGCTGTTTTATCAGAATACACTTTTAAATTCACATAAGCTGTTGCATCTGGTACATCTGTAAAGAAACGTTCTAATTTTCGAACTTTTTTCTCTGCATAATCGCGAATCGCTTGTGTAACCTCGATATTTTCTCCACGTACATTATAATCAAACATACTAATCCCTCTTTTCCAATATTTTCTAATACTATGAATAAATTAAACTCAAAGTTAATATGGAATAAAAGTAAGCCTCTACATTTACTCAACTTTACCTTTCACTTAACATTTGATTCTAAAGAATAAATAGTGATTAGGAAAAAAGTAGTTATCTACCACTTTTATTTATTATATCACAGATTAGTCACATTGAAAACGCAAACACCCTTTCGATTTCTTTTTAATCTTGAAACTGTTGACGTAAAGTATCTCCAGTCGAAATACCTAAAAATTCATCCTCTTTTTTAATAATATAATCGCCTGTAAATTCAATATGGAACTGATCACTGTCTTCTTTTCGAATAGCGATAATATTTGTACCATATTTTTCACGGAAATTCATTTGATTAATAGTTTTCCCTACCCAATTATTTTTAGCAGGAAAGATACTAATATTATTGCGGTGATCTAAGCCCATTAATTCATGAACCGTTGGATTACTTAATTCTCGAGCGATACGCACACCCATCTCAACTTCAGGTAAAATAACGCGGTCTGCCCCTACTTTGAGTAATACATCTCGGTAATCTGCGTTTTTTGACTTAACAATAATTTTGTTTATTCCTAATTTTTGTAGATGCAAGATAGCTAAGATAGTATCTTCTAATCGTTGTGACGTTGCAACGACAGCAATATCGCTATCCCCAACACCAGCATCTTTCAGCTGCTCTATTTTAGTGAAGTCACCTTGTAAGCATTGATCCACTTCATCGATTACTTCTTCTACATGGTCCATGTTCTTATCCATAACAATAACATCGTGGCCTTCTTTAGCCAATGTACGAGCGAGTGACGTTCCAAATAAGCCTAATCCCAATACAGCAATTGTTTTTCTTTTCATGTCTTCTCCTTTTAACCTACCATTATACTCATGTCTGGATAATGTACTTTTGATTCCGTCTTATGTCTTCCAAGTGACCAAAAGAAAGTCATTAACCCGACACGCCCAACAAACATTAATAACATTAGAACAAATTTACCTGTAACAGTTAAATCAGGTGTCAGACCTAAAGTTAAACCAACCGTCCCAAAGCACGACAAGACTTCCATTAAGACATATTCCATACCAAAGCCTTGAGGTATCTCTTCAGTGATGAATAAAATCATTGTGCTTGAGATGACCATAATAATCCCGACGAAAACAATAAAGAAAGCACGTCTCACGTTTTCATATGGTATATGTCTTGAAAAGACATTAATTTCTTCCCCTTTAAACATCCGGTACATAAACATCACGACCAGCCCTATTGTCGATACCTTTACACCTCCTGCAGTTGATCCAGAAGACCCCCCGATAAACATCAGAAGGAAGGTCATGAAAAGCCCTGCATGAGATACATCCACATAATCGATATTTGCGTAACCTGCTGTTCTTGGGGTAACTGCCATAAAAATAATGTTAGCGAGTTGATCTCCAAATGATAAGTGACTAAAAGTCCCCCAACGCCATTCTGAAAGACCAATAAATAAAATACTGACCACTAAGACGATACCCGTCATAATTAGAGTGAACTTTGAATATCGTGTTAACTTTTTATTCTTCGGAAAAGATAGGATATCCATCCAAATAATAAAACCTAACCCACCTGAAAAGATTAAACTAGCTATCGTTAAAAGAACAAATGAATTATCTTGAAACCCAATCAAACTATCTCCAAATAAATCAAAACCTGCATTATTAAAGGCTGAAATACTATGAAAGATTGAATAAAAGAATCCAGTTTTTAAGCCTAGTTTTGGTATTAGCACAAAACTCAATGCTAAAGCACCCAATGCTTGTATTGATAAAGTCACTTTAACAATATTTTTTACGACATCTGTCATACCATAACTCGAAGATAAGTTCAGTGTTTCAAGTACAACATTTCGTTGTTTGAGATTTATCTTTGCTCCACGAATTGTGAAAAACAACATCCAAATTGTAAGGAAACCGAGTCCGCCTATTTGAATCAATGTAATGATAATGGTTTGTCCAATGACACTCCAATGTTCTGCTGTATTCAATGTTACTTGTCCTGTTACACAAATAGCTGACGTTGCTGTAAACATAGCATCAATAAAATTTGTCCACGTGCCTGATTTCGAAGACATCGGTAATGAGAGTAAAAATCCCCCAAATAATATTAATGACATATAAATACTAACAACAATTTGAGGAATAGTTAACTTATCTAATATTCGATTTTTCATCTTTTCTTACTACTTACTCCTTTTTACTTTGACTTAATCTCTCTATCGACCGCATAATATAATCAACAATATAAGCTACTAGAACGAGTACAGGGTGAATCCATTTTTGTATCATAAAAGAAAGATAGATTGTACCGACAGCAATAGCAAATGATAATACTGTATAAAGTATGAACAGACCAATATTGAATGTTTTTTCATTTGATACATAATTTAAATACTTATACCTCAGTTGTCTTCGAATAAGAATGAAAAGCCAACCGTATAACCAACCTAATCCGTAAGACGGTTCAATCAAGTATAATATTGCCGTTATTATTATAACACTAATGTTAATCATTTGCTTACTCAATCAGCACTCACTTCTTTCTTTTTATATATTGTGCTCATGCTAGCACACCCCTATATAAAACTCAATTGAAATCACCGGAATCACTTGTTTAACTGGTTTCTAGCTACACTCACGCTTATCAATTGGATTATTCTATCACGCTCTTTAAAGAAATGATACAACATTTTTTTGGCATGATTTATCGTTGCGCCAGTTGTATAAATATCGTCAAAAATTAACCACTTTTCTTTTGACAAGTTGACTTCATTATCTTTGATTTTAAATGTATTTGTTAAATCCAGTCTCTCTTTTTTTATTTTTTTAGCTTGTTTCACTCCATCTCCTATATATTCATGAATGACTTGATAAGGAATTTCAGCTACATCAAGTAAATAACCAGTTGGATGGAATTTTCTAGTCTCTAAACTTTCTGGTGAACTTGGTAAGACAACCCATTGATACTCTTTGTACAGTTTATAGATATCTTTTAAATAAGGTGCAATGACTAATGCCATTCGTACATCCCCACTGTATTTGTAACTTACAATCCAGTCTTGAAGTGTTTGGTTGTAATCAAACAATGCATAATGACTAATTAATTCACTTGGTGTATTCTTAAACCAATGAGCACAGTCAAGGCAATAGGTTTGCCCAGATATTATAAGCGGTTTTAAAAACACATCATCTGACTCTTCATCCAAATGCCTACTACAGCCTTTGCAATCACTCTCCGATGGCTTCAATACATTGAATCTGTCGGTGCAACTGGTACAGACAACAGGAAAGCTTAATGGTTTAAACGAAAATAAGTGTTTTACAGTCAAGGAATGATTGAGGTATTCATTACATACTAAACAGACTTCACTTTGAGGTATAGCCATCGATTAGTCCCCTTTCCATTGCTAACTGATTCATTTCTTTAATTTGGGTGCGTGCTTGAATCATCGCTAAATTCTTTCCCCCATGCGCATAAATTAACTCACCACTAGGATACTCCGGCTTGCGACCAACCCGCCCACTCATTTGGACTAAAGCCGAGGTTGAATATAATTTACTTTCGGAGCCTACAATACAAACGTGGCAATGTGTAAATGTTACCCCTCTTTCTAAGATGGTCGTGGATATTAGCGCATCATAAACGCCATCCCGCAGTCCTTGTACCTTCTCTTTACGTTGTGGATCTTTTGAATGTACAACAGCCAACCTCAATGTCGGCCAAACCTTAATTAACCAGTCATATAAACTTTCTGCTAAACGGATATTCGGCATAAAGACTAATTTGACTCCTTTTAATTCTAAAAAACTGCTTAATAATGAAAATAATCGGCGTTTACGACGCTTTTCTATTTGTTGTCGCCAATCCCCAATCCAATTAAATTTTGGCTCTGGTAAGGGATGACGATGATACCTTGCTGGGAGAATCGTTGATGTCATAACTTCACTGTCTACTTGTTGAGTTAATTGTTGATCAGGCGTCGCCGTTAAATAAACTAACTTCCCGTTTGGTTTCTTAACAGCTCGTTCTGTCGCATAATGTAAACTCGCATCGTTAACATAAGGAAAGGCATCAACCTCATCGACAATCAACAAATCAAATGCTTCTTTAAACCTCAACAACTGATGAGTTGTGCATACAACAATCGGAGTATATCCATAAACATCTTCGCTCCCTCCGTATAACAACGATATATCTACACTTTGAAATGCTTGTTTTAGTCGTGGATGTAATTCTATACACACATCAATTCGCGGAGATGCCACACAGACTCTTCCCTTATGACGCACAACATCGTCAATCACAGGAAAAATCATCTCCGTTTTCCCTGCTCCAGTCACAGCATGAACCATATGAGTGCGTTCACTATCTCTTAAACTATTAATCAAATCAATCGATGCTCTCGATTGCTCAGGTGATAGCGTTCCTTCCCAGGTTAGTTTACTTTGGGAAGGTGAGGATAAATATAATTGTCTATCCTTTAAATAATATAATGATTCTCCTTGTATGACTCTTCCCATCTGAATACAATTCAAACAATATACTCTTTCAGTCTTTAACTTGAAAGTTTCTTGAATCGGCAATGATGCAAATAATTTCAAGTTTTTGTTATGACACCGTACACAACAATATCCACTGTGAGTGACTTCGATTGCTGGTTGTCTCTCAAACTGTTCAAGCAATTCTTCCATGCTTATCTCACCATTCATTTCATTAAGTTGTTTTTTAACTTCTTCAATCGTTAAAAGTCTCCCCCACAAATTAGTCAAAATCTTTTTTTGATTATTTTGAATCATAAGATTACCCAACCTCTCATATAGTTTAGAACTGTAAAAGTCCCTATATATAAGTACGTTTTTTTTAGCCGTTTCCATTATTAAGTTTTCATAAAAAAATACCCTCCCCAGCATCTACTGAAGGACGGTATCCACTCTTACTTATTAGTTAATTTCTTTTAATTTCTCTTTAACCAGTTGCGGGCGTAAAGCCCCTTTAATTATCTTCTCACCATTCACTACTAAGGCTGGAATGTAGTCTAAACCATAAGATTCAGCTAGTGCAAAGTCTGCGTTAATCTCCTCGTCTAAAGTTGTATCTTCAAAAGCTTTTCGCCACTCAAAAAGGTTAATACCTAATTGAGTAACAATGCGTTCTAATACAGCGATATCTGAAATATCTTCTAAGTCTTCAAAGTAAGCTTGTTGGATTGCGTCAGAGAATTCCCATTGCGCTGTCTCATCACTGACTTTACTTGTTGCCTTGATTGCTCTTTCAGCAAGGTATGATGTTGGTTTGACAAAATCATCTCCAGCTTCTAAAGCTTCAACATTAAACCGCTTCTCTTCATCAACACGATTCGCACGCTTCCACTTCGAGATAGTATCTTCTCGTTCACTAACGGTGACAAGTTTTTTGGGGTGATTGTTTTTAACATTTAAAGGAAAAGATCGATGGATTACTTTTGCTTCCGGAAACTCTTTTAATATTTTCTGAAGTCGTCTTGATTGAATATAGCAATGGGAACACACTGAATTATGAAAAAACTCTATTTCCATTATAACTCCTATCTAAAAGCCAAACATATCGTCTTGTTTATTCCATACTTCGGTATACGTTTCTGAGATCGAAATTGTATCATCAAGTAGGGTTTGTAATCGCAACTCAATCTCATCGCTCACTGAGCCATCAGTTTTAAAATCGGTATCAATCACATAGACATATTTGGGTATAATTACGCCATGCATATAGTGAATAATTGGTTTGATTTGTGTCTCAGCGACTAAGTAATGACGTGGTGACCCACCAGTGATAATAAGTCCAACGACTTTCCTGTCAAAGGCTCGGATGGGTAACAAGTCAAAAAGATTCTTCAGCGAAGCGGGTATTGATGCTTGAAATATTGGTGCACCAAACATAATAACATCACTTTGCATAATTGCTGTTGCCACTTCGAATGTATCTCCAGTATAGTCTAGATAATTTCGACCATCACTGAAAACCATTGATTTATCTTGCAGGTTAATGTAGTTAATCTCATGTTCTGTGTCGTAAGATTCTTTCATCATGTCATAAAAGGCTGTCGTTACTTTCTTTGTCTTTGTTCCACCTGTTGATGCGGATAATATTAATATTTTCAAACCATTACTCCTAGCTATTTCTTAGTATGCTTTTTAACTTCTGGGATAACTTTAGTAGCCAACAAATCAATCGTACGTTTGATATCATCGGTAGATACGCCACCTATATCGATTTGCCCCACATAACGGTCCATTCCAAAGACTTCATGTTGATACAATAACTTTTCAATGATTAGACTAGGGTCTCCGACGTTAATAACATTTCTTGGATCCATCCCTTGAGCAAATTGTTGTTTAGGAAATGATTGACCATTAGAATGAATCATACCAGCGTTAACATGTGGGTAAAATTCTTGGTATGCTTTTTGACTATCTTCACGCACATATAAGTGACTAGCCGTCGCTACTGGTAAGCTATTTACATCATGCCCTTCATGATTAGCTGTTTCACGATACGTATCTGTTAGATGTCTAAACGCTTCTGCCGGTCCACCCAGATAAGCTAAGTAAAGTGGTACCGCAGCAATTGCCGCATTTTTTGCCGAACTAAGCGATCCACCCACAGCACGCCAAATAGGTAAACTTCCTGATGCGTTATCTGGTCTTGGTAAAACAAGGGCATCTGTTAAAGGCGCACGGAATTCCCCTTCCCAAGTCACTCGCTTATTACGGTTAATTTTCAGTAGTAGGTTAAGTTTTTCTTCAAACAAATTCTCATAATCGTCTAGTTTGTAACCTAATAAATCGAAAATCCCTATACGAGATGCTCTCCCGGCAACCAGTTCAAAGCGGCCATCTGAGATAAGGTCAATCGTTGCTGCATCTTCAAATACACGAACTGGATCAGATGTACTTATAATCGATGCACCTGAAGTGATTTTAATATCTTTTGTCGCTTGAGCAATCGCTGCTAAAATAATCATGTGCGCTTGAGATACAAAGTGTTCCTGATGTGATTCACCGACTTGAAAAACATCCATACCTGCTTGTTCAGCTAAAAGACCCATCTCGATAATTTGATCAATACGCTCTTTTTCAGTCATTCGCACACCAGTGTGCGGGTTTGTTACAAGATCTCCTAAGGTATAGAGTCCAAATTCAATCCCATTTGATGTATCAATATTTGGTAAAGTATTTTTTTGAGTTTGCATAGTATTTTCCTTTCTATGACTTCGTATATTTTTTTACATTTGGTATAACTTTATCAGCTAATAAGTATAGTGTCTTTTTCACTTCATCAAATTCCATTCCTGCAAAGTCAATTTGAGCACTAAATCGTTGTTGTTTGAATGCTTCATGTTGGTAAAGAAGCTTTTCAGTAATTAATGACGGATCACCAATATTCACAACACTTTTCACACTTTTTCCTTGGGCTAAGGCTCGTTTAGGGAATGATTCACCGTTCGTTAACTTAAAACCTTCATTAATATAAGGATAAACTTGTCGGTAAGCCTCTTTTGTATTCTCACGAATAAAGGTCCAACCGCCTGTTCCAACTGGTATGTTATCTACATCATGACCTGCATCTCTTGCAGCACTTCTAAAGTTGTTGATGCGATTAGCATAAGTCATTACAGCACCGGCTAATGTCGCTTGGAAAATTGGCACCCCTAATTCACCAGCCCGAATTGCTGAGGTCATCGTATTACCTAATCCTCGCCAAATGGGTAGATGATTATTCAATGGTCTTGGTAATATGAATGCATCATTTAAAGGCGCTCTAAATTTCCCTTCCCAAGTAACTTGTTTCTCCCTATTAAGTTGTAACAATAATTCAAATTTCTCTTCAAATAGTTCCTTATAATCAATATCATTATAACCCAATAACTCAAATGAACCAAACCTTGATGCACGTCCCGCAATAAGTTCCATTCGACCATTTGATATCAAGTCTAAAGTCGCTGCGTCTTCATAAACTCTTACTGGATCGAGCACACCAATTGTTGTAACTGCTGAAGATAAGCGAATATGTTTTGTTGCTTGTGCAATCGCTGTCAATATAACTAAATGCGACTGCGATAAAAAATATTCTTGATGCGATTCACCGACTTGAAAAATGTCGAAACCCGCATCTTCTGCTAATCTCGCTAGTTCTATTATCTCTTTAATCCGTTGTGTAGCCGATATTCGTTTGTTGGTATGTGGATTAGGTAAATGATCACCTAATGTGTAGAGCCCAAATTCCATTCCATTAGATGTATCAATCTTAGGACTATGGATTAAACTAGTTTCATGCATAGTATCCTCACTTTCTTCAAAATTATCTATACTTATTTTACTATGTTTCTCCTCTAGTATAAACCATCTTTGACCATTCTTGATAAAATCAGCTCAAAAAAAAACAAGCCGAATCCGGCTTGCTAAATAATTATAATAAAATGATTGCTATTAATTTATAAGTGGGATAATTAACATACCTTTTGCACCCATCCCAGTGTGGGTTGCAACAACTGGTCCTAGACCATTAATTCGATAATTAATGTTCGGGAATTTTTCTTGCATGTTCTTAGCGATTTGTTCAATTTCTTCCTGAACTAACACGTGAGCAAAGCGCACTTCAATTCCATTCGGATAATCTTCAATGGCTTTTTCTACTAATTCATTCCAACGCTGATACACTCGACGATTCGTACGAATTTTCTCAAATAATACGATTTTACCTTCTTTATCAAAATATAATAAAGGCCGAATTTTAAATAAATTCCCCAAAACAGCACTCGTTGTACTCAAACGTCCTCCCTTAGCTAAATTATCTAACTGTTCTACCATTAAATAAATATTAAGGTGTTCTGCTTGCCAAGTTGCTCGATTATATATGTCTTCAGCTTCGATACCTTCAAGACACCATTTGATAACATTCTCAATCATCGCTTCCATCGCAACAGATGCTGCTAGTGAATCGATACAGTAAGTATCAATTTGATCTGTATATTCTTCTAGTACCATTTTGGCACTTTGATACGTCCCACTAATTCCACTTGATAGATGAATGGCAAAGATTGTATCATATCCGTCTTTTATAATTTGGTCAACGGTATCATAATACTGACCCACGGTCGGTTGGGACGTAGTAGGAAGTGTGGATTGGGATTCTAATCGTTTAAAGAACGCTACTTGCTCTTCTGGATTATTTGTATCTCTAGCGATGGTACCATCTTCAAATATAACATTTAAGTCTACTTGATAAACATGTGCTAGTTGACGAATTTCGTCAGATACATATGCTGTACTATCAATAATAATTGCTGGTTTCATTACTCTCTCCTTTCATTCTGTTCTAAAATGGTCATTTCACCATCTTGATTACACTATATTATGAAATTAGTGTAGTTATGTCAACTAGACATATAAATTAAGTAACTATTGAAAAATCTACAGAATCACTTTGTAAATGCGCAAGTAAATTGCATATTTCCGTGACGAGAGAAAATACATTGTGATGGGTATGGTCGCTTTTACATATCATGATTTTCTTTTTAAGAGTAAAAACTACTTCTGTGCCCTCACTTATTTGAGCTAGGTCTTTAAGCATGATAATATGAGGATACAATAATAACAAAGACAAGGAGCATCATTTTGGTTAATTACTATAGTATTAAAGAGCCAATTATTCATGAAATTGATATAAAAAAATCCCGATTTATTACTTACCTATACCCTATTCAAACAGAAAATGATTTCAATGAACATCTTGCTGCTATTCGCAAAGAACATTATAAAGCAACGCATCATTGCCAAGCCTTTATATTGAATGAAGATTCATCGATTCAACGTATGAGCGATGATGGTGAACCAAGTGGAACAGCTGGTGTTCCTATGTTAGAAGTTCTTAAACGAAATAACCTCACGTACATTATGGCAGTAACCGTGAGGTACTTTGGGGGAACAAAACTTGGTGCTGGTGGCTTAATCCGCGCTTACAGTACTGCTGTCAGCGAAACGTTGAATCACGCCACTTTGATTGCCAATGCAACTCAGATGGTCATTGAATTAACACTGGATTACAGTCAAATTGACACCTTTAATTATTACCTCCAACAAACTGATATTCCAATAACAGTCATGGACACTCAATACACAGACAAAGTTTCTCAGACATTAGCGCTATACCTTAACGATATCGATCAAGTCCATAATGATTTGACTGAACAATTCAGCGGTCAAGTTGATTGGGTTGAAATGGGTGAACAAACGGTTGATGTCCCGGTAATATCAACTCAAACTGATTAAATATATATATTGACTATCATTAAACTTTAAAGTTAATGATAGTCTTTTTTACTATTAAGGGAGATTAGGTAAAATACCTATTCCAAGAGAATTTTTACCGGCATGAGTTCCAAGTACAGGCGTTAAGTAACCGACTCTGAATTTCATTTGTGGGTACTTCCCCTCAATTAAGGCTTTTACTTTCAAGGCTTTAACCTCACAATCTCCATGTGCTAATGCCAATTCAATACCATTAGGATAGACTTTAACTGCTTCATCAACAAGCGTTAAATAGCGTTGATACACTTTTTTAGTTGTTCTTACCTTTTCGAACACTTCCACTTTACCTTCTTGATTAAAGTGTAAGATGGGACGTATTTTTAGCGTGCTTCCAATAAAAGCACTCATCGAATTGAGTCGTCCTCCCTTAACGATGGCATCCAAATCTTCGATGACAACATAAATTTTTGAGTTATCTGCAAACCAATTTAATTTTTCCTCAATTGTATCAATCGAAACATTGGCTTCATTTAACTCGATAGCATAATTTAACATGCGCTCCTCAATAAATGATGTTCCTCTTGAATCGATCATACGAATATCCAATCGTCGATTATAATGTTCGCTAATCATTTGAAATGTACTGAAAGTACCACTTATTGCTGAAGCAAGCGTAATTACAATCACTGTGTCATAACCTTTTAGTGTAATCTCTTCATAAGCTTCAATTAATTCCCCTTGTTTAGGTTGCGAAGTCTTAGGCAAATCTTTAGATGATACTAATCTGTTATAAAACTCCTTCATCACATCGATATCGGTTGTATCCGTATATGCTATGTCGCCCCATGTCACTTCAAGATTTTGCACATATACATCTGGATGATTTTGTAGATTGTCACTAAGACTAGCTGAACTATCAATTATATACGCGGTTTTCATAGCTTACTCCTTCATATTACGTCGTTGTTTTTTATCACCCCGAACTTTAACAACTTAACATTAACTAACTGTGAATTAGGAATAATATAAAATACAAAAAAAAGCATCGCCAGAGGGATGCTGTTAACTGATTTATTTCTTATCAAGACCTGACATAAAGAGAGTTAATAACAAGATGAGCCCTCCTGATAGAAATATAAAAAACCATCTTAATTGATGATATAACTGAGAAAAAATTGCAAACACTGAGAATACAATTGTTATAGCAATCATTAACAGTACAATTTCAGGCACAGTAAAACCTTGACGTAGTAATCGATGATGCAAATGGTCTTCATCTTTTTCGACCATTGATCGACCAGTTAAGAATCGCCGAATAATCGCGTAAGATGTATCAAACAAAGGCACTGCATAAAATAAAATAGGTACGATTAGAGAGAATACACTCACATTCTTCAGATTATATACCGTTAAGGTCGCGAACATGAAGCCAATAAAAAGTGCGCCAGTATCACCTAAATATATTTTTGCCGGATGCCAGTTGAATGGCAAAAAGCCTAGAATCGCTGCGGCTAATAAAACTAACATCATAATGAAAGTCAGCCGGATTGATAGACTAGATATGTAGGTCATAATAGTCAAAGTAATTAAACTCGTGGTCGAGACACTACTTACTAAGCCGTCTAAACCGTCTAATAAATTCATCGCATTCGTCACAAAGTAAATCCAACCAATCGTGAGGACATAGGCCAATGTATCAAACAACCACATTGGTACATCTGCGATTAATATGGATGAAAAGGCGACATCCGTATAAAAATAAATCACATTCGCTGCAATTAAAATCCCTAAAGTCTTTTGCCAAGGCTTTAATTCGAAGTAATCATCAATTATCCCGGTGATTAAAACGATTGTTGAAGCTAGAAAAATGTTCCATTGTGGACTTGTGAAGAGCAATACTGGGAACATAGTAAAAAAGCCAAGCCAAAAACTAGCAAATACTGCTATACCACCGTAATTGGGTGGTTTACCGTCTTTGCTAGGGAGTATTTTTGCTAGTATAAATGTAATACAAAAAGAAGCGATGAATGTTAGCAATATATTCCATCCGCCTACCGTAAGAACTGCCAACATTATCCCTCCTTTAAACCTCTGTTAGGTTAAATTATTTCCAAAAATCATCAAAGACTGTAATAGGCAAGTGACGTTTATGGCGTGATTTAACAAACCAGTCTTCAATCACTTCTGAATCTTTCTCTGATACATCTTCACCACGTAGATATGCATCGATGGATTCATAACTTACACCAAGTGCGTCCTCGTCAGCAAGTTGAGGACGTCCTTCTTCCAAGTCTGCTGTTGGAACTTTTTCATAAAGTTCTTTCACAGCCCCCAATTCTTTAAGCATATCAGCACCTTGGCTTTTATTCAAACGCCAAAGTGGCAATATGTCTGCTGCCCCGTCTCCAAATTTTGTGTAGAAACCTGTGACACTTTCAGCTGCATGGTCTGTACCAATAACAGCTCCTGACAATTGACCAGCAATTGTGAACTGTACAATCATACGTTGACGCGCTTTTATATTCCCTTTATGGTAGTCATTAATTTCAACGTTATTTAATTCCACTGCTTCAACCATAGCGTTGGTCGCTGCTTCAATGTTAACTGTCATGGTCTGGTCTGCTTGAATAAATTCAAGTGCCAACTGTGCATCATCTTCGTCAGCTTGAATACCATAAGGTAAACGAACCGCGATGAACTGATAACGTTCTTCTTTCGTCTCATGACGTAATTCTTCGATAGCTAACTGAGCAAGCTTGCCTGCTAAAGTTGAATCTTGTCCACCACTAATTCCAAGTACGTAGGTTGATAAACCTTGATGTTTCAACAGATACTCTTTTAGAAAATCAATTGATCGTCTTATCTCTTCTTTGGGGTTTATTTCTGGTAAAACCTTTAATTCATCAATAATTTCTCTTTGTAAGGGTCTCATTACTTATTCACCATCCTTTGACAATTCTTCTTCAATTTCAAGAACATGACTATCAACTTTATCACGAATTTCTTTAATACTACGCATCTTCTCGTCATATAATGCTTGAGATAGATCTACTGGGTATTGTTCAGGATTTAAGATTCGTTTGTATTCGTCCCATAGTGCAGAAACATTTTGCTCAGCATATGCGCGAATATCTTCCACTGCTGGGAAATTATAGACACATTCTCCGTCTTTCCATACTTCTAAAAGTAATGGACGTGCAGTGAAATCCACAACCGTTTTATTAATATATGTATGGACTGGATGGAACATGAAAAGTGATTCTTCTAAGTCAGGTCGCTCATTGATTAAAGCAACGTAATCCCCTTCAGATTTACCATCGCGATTGCGCGTAATGCGCCATACTTGCTTAATGCCTGGTGTAGAAATTTTAGCTGCATTACTTGATATTTTCATTGTAGGAACAAGTTCCCCTTTTGAATTCTCAATACTCACTAATTTGTAAACTGCACCGAGTGCTGGTTGATCATAAGCTGTAATTAACTTAGTCCCCACACCCCAGTCATTAATTTTAGCGCCTTGCATACGTAAGTTTAAAATTGTCTTCTCATCTAAATCATTTGATGCAATAATACGCGTATCTGGAAAACCTGCTTCATCAAGTTGTTCACGAATACGTTTCGATAGATAAGCCATATCACCCGAATCGATTCGAACACCAACAAAGTTAATCTTATCACCTTGTTCTTTTGCTACTTTAATCGCAGTCGGAACTCCAGAACGCAACGTATCATATGTATCAACTAAAAACACTACGTTTTTATGTGTTTGAGCATATGCAGTAAATGCTTGATATTCATCACGATAAGCTTGTACGAGTGAATGAGCATGTGTACCTGAAACTGGAATACCAAATAGTTTCCCCGCTCGAACATTACTTGTCGAGTCAAAACCACCAATAAATGCAGCTCTAGATCCCCAAATCGCTGCTGCTGTCTCTTGCGCACGTCTAGATCCAAATTCGGATAAAGTATCACTCTCATCTACAATTGACTTGATACGCGCTGCCTTAGTCGCAATAAGTGTTTGATAATTCAACATGTTCAATATAGCTGTCTCAACAAGTTGACACTGTCCTAATGGACCTTCAACTTGAATAAGTGGTTCATCAGCAAAGCATAATTCGCCTTCACGCATTGAACGGATTGTTAAATCGAACTCCATGTTTTTTAAATACTCTAAAAACTCTTCTGGATAGGTCTCCAAGCTTCTTAAATAATCCAAATCACTTTCACTGAATTTTAAGTTATTAATATAATTCAGAATACGTTCTAATCCTGCAAATATAGCAAAGCCATTCTCAAAGGGAATAGATCTAAAATATGATTCAAAGACTGCTTTACGTTGGTCCATCCCATTCTGCCAGTATGTTTGTAACATATTAATCTGATACAAATCCGTATGTAACATTAAACTATCATCTTCAAATTTATACATAAGCTTCCTCCATTACACCGTTTACTTCGTCTCTTGTATATTATATCACAATTTTAATAATGTATATTCTACGTCACCATTTAATTAGTCTGCTTTATTTAAATTATTTTCAATATAGCATAAAGAAGCTAAATTTCATATATATTACACTTTAAGCGACTTTAGAGTCATGATTTTAAACGTACAAAAACATAAATAATAAGGCATTTACTCCGACAATTCCATTCATCCTACAACCACCAACAATATGTTGTGCTAATCTATCGATTTGGACCAAGATGTGTACAAGGTCAAACTGATTAACATTGGCACAGGAACTCGTTTTATTATATTTAACGTACTACTTTTCCACTCCTTTTGTAAAAAATAAACCTGACATCATCTAGTTTAAAGTAGTTAATTAGCAATTCTAGAGTGTAAACATATCAATCGTATTTTTTGTAATCAATCATTTTTTGCATTATAGTAATATCTAAAGGAGATGTTATAAATGAAGAAACATATTAGTAAAAGTGCAATGGTGCTCTCAGCAATGTTATTATTTGGAGCATCCTCCGCACCAAGTTTAAATGGCGTATTCGCGCAAGATTCAGATGCAGTGGATGAAATCTCTGAATCGATTGGTGATACGGTTGACGATGCTTCTGAATCAGTTGGTGATACAGTTGATGACGCAGCTAGTGATATTAGCGATGCTGTAACAGGCGAAGAAAGTGAGTCAACAACTGAGGAACCCGGTGAGATGACACATGATGACGAAGGTCGCTTACCTGGTAACATTAAGATTGAACGTGAACCTACATATAAAGTAGGCGACGATGTTCAAATTAATGCGACACATATGCCAGGTATGGAAGGCGCTGAAGGTTCAGTGGTTGCTGCCTTTGATACAACTGCATACGAAATTTCTTATACACCAACAGATGACAGTGAACCGGTAGAAAATCACCGTTGGATTGTTCAAGAAGAAATTGCTGAAGCGGCAAATCAAGAAGACGTAGACGCACCGTTTGAAGTCGGCGATGAAGTGACAGTTGAGGCTTATCACATGCCAGGTATGGAAGGTGCAACAGCTACAATTGATGCCGTGAACGAAACAACTGTTTATTTAGTTGATTACATCGATACTGAAAGTGGCGAAGAAGTTATTAATCACAAATGGGTAACAGAAGATGAGTTAGCTACTTTAGATAGCGCAGAAGAAACTGCCCCAGGTACATCAGAATCAGCTCCAGAATCATCAGAAGATGAAAGTGAAAGCGAAGACTCATCATCAGGTGAAGAATCTGGATCAGAGTCCGAGTCTACTCCTGAAGAAAGTTCAGATGAGGAATCATCATCCGAAGAAGAATCAAGTGAAGAAAGTACACCTGAAGAATCTAGTTCGGAAGAAAGTGAAGATATAGTAGAATAACAATTACTATTGTTTATCCCCTCCAAAATAGGTGGGGATATTTTTTTGATTTTGACCCAATTATTATGTTTTCCAATATACGATGATATTTGTGTGAAAGATTAGGTTGTTTCCTCATAATTCATCAGTTTTCACTTTAATTCGTTGCTTCCTTTATATCAAACTTTGAACAAGAATGATGTGACTTTTACTCTTAAGTGAAAAAAAGACTTCAAAGGCAAACCTTTGAAGTCTTGTATGTTATTAGTTTTATTCTGAAACTTCTGAACTTTCTTCAGCAGATTCTTCTTCAGTTGTTTCTTCAGCTGGAACTGATTCTTCAGAAGTACTTTCTTCTAATGATTCAGAATCTTCTTCAGTTGCAGCATCTTCAGTAGCATCCGCATCATTAAATGTCGGTGCTCCTTCTGGTACTACAATGTTAAATACTTCACCATGATTAGTAAAGTTGAATTCCATAGAGAATGCAACATTAAAATCTTCTGGTAATGATTCAGTAGACTCTCCCATGTCAGCAGCAATTTGCTCCATATCAGCACTATCTAAACTGTAGTCCATTACTAAGTAAGTTAAGTAGTAAGTATCTTTAGAATAACGCATTTCCATATTATCAACTAATTGGAAAGCGATTTTCTTACCAGCTTCAAATGATTGATCCATTTGATCTTGTAACATTTGACGGTCTTCTTCAGTTAATTCCTCGCCAGCAGCTTCTGCTTGGGCAATAGCTTGATCAATACTTTCTTGTTTGATTTGCTCTAAGTCAACTTGGCTTTCAATATCTGCCCAGAATTCTTCTGAATCGATATCTTGTTTTAACGTCACAACATACTCAGTATCAGTTTCGCTTAAGTCAAAGTATTTTTGAGTTAAAGCAGGGTCATTAATTGTTTCTGCTTGCTCTTGTACTTGTGACATAATGCTCTCAAATTCAGCAGCAATTTGCTCTTCTTGAGCTGAGATATCTTCTACTGTCCAGCTTGCTCCATCAAATAAATAAGCAATACCTTCAATGATAGATGCTTCTCCAGAGAAATCTAAAGGCATAGTTGATGGGTTACCTTCAGCGTCAGTTGAAACTAATTCTCCTGTAATGTCTCCAGTTAATTCCATTGCAAAACGGTCTTCAGTATTATAACGGAAGTCAAAGTTTAAAGCAGCGTCAATAAATTGATCTGCAGAAACAGTAATGTTTCCGTCACCTTCCATAGAAACCATTTCTTGGTTTACCTCATTAACTTGAGTCAGGACTTCGTCCCAGTTAGTATCTTGAGCTGAAACAGATGGTGAAACAACACCGAATGCCATTGTTGCAGTTGCCAATAAACTAAATAATAATTTAACAGATTTTTTCATTTTTTCACAATCCTTTCTTTATTCATAATTATAGTATATTTATGGACAATAAGCCAAATTATATACCTTTCCTGATATGGATGCTAAAAAGTTTATCAATTAATTAATCGATATTATACCTTATATTTAAACAATTTATTACTAATTATTTCACTGATTCAACAATCAGAATAGTTTGTAATAAAGCATTTACTTAAAAATTTAAATAAACATGCTACTCAAAAGAGCAACATGTTTGTTCATACCAAATTTATAAAAAAAAAATTACTCAACAATGATAATTGTTTTTGCAAAGTCGGACCATTCATCTTGAGATGATAATTCTTCGTCAGCATCCACACCACGAGAACTCACTTTATCAAATAAAATTTTTGTTGTTTGAAATAGGAGTTTGAAGTCAAATGGAATTGAATAGTTTTTGATATAGAGTAAATCAAAATTAAGCTTGCTATTAAAATCTGTACTATACTTTCCATAAACTTGAGCGTAACCAGTAATTCCAGCTCTGACATGGTGTCTTAGAGTGTAATATGGATTTTGTTCTTTGTACTGCTCAACAAAGAATGGACGCTCTGGCCTTGGCCCAACGAGTGACATATCGCCTTTTAATACGTTTAATAATTGAGGCAGTTCATCAATTCGTGTACTGCGAATAAATTTCCCGACTTTTGTTACTCGTGCATCGTTCTTAGCTGCTAATACTGGTCCAGATTCAGCTTCTGCTGTTACTGACATTGACCGAAATTTTAATATATTAAAATGGCTTTCGCCTTTGGTTATACGCTCTTGCTTGTAGAAAATCGGTCCAGATGAATCTATCTTAATAGCAATCGCTGTTCCTAACATAATAGGTAACGTTAAGATTGTTAAGAATAAAGACACTAGAATATCAATACTACGCTTTAACATGGCATCTTCTGAAGGAATCTCGAAACTTGACACTTCAATAATACTTTCATCTTCGAAGTTCATAATGTTTGGATTCACCATCATTAAGTTTTCAAATTGAGTACTAATAAACAGCTTCTTATTGTTGCGCATTAAATATTCATAAATATCTAATCGCTGTTCCTCGGGAATATAACCTGTTAAGTACACAATATCCACATGATCTGCTAACTCTTCAATATGTCTCAAATAATTAGATAAAACGACGTGAGTGACTTGATGACGTTTATTTTTCATTAATGAAAAATTCCGTACCGCTTCAAGCGCTCGGTCAGACTCGCCAACAACTAGTATCTTCTTTTGCCCTCTAAATTGTTGATATAGTAAGTATACCGACACGTTAAAGATAAATAATATGAATGTTCCAACAAAAAAGTTTACAAGAAGTACAGATCTCGGAAATGTTAACCAACTTCCTGCAAAGGTTAAAGCCATAATGTAAACATTCAAAACAAGCTGGCTTAGCATTGTAAAGTAAAAAATATCTAACACACTCTTGTTATAGTAAACATAAGTACCAAAGAGAAAGTTAATGACAATATAGCCTAAAAATATCCATATATAACTTTCTTCAAAAGCACTGAAGTTTCTAGCAGGTATATCTCCTAAAAATTTAATGTAAAAGGATAAGTAAATACATCCTATCGCCACTATAGAGCCAAGTATGACTGCCCCAAAGCGTAACAAGTTATTCCATTCATAACGGTGATTATTCACGCAATAACTCCCTTTCTTTAATTATTCTATTTTCAAATAGTTCTTATATATATATAATGTTCATTTTTCTACCCTGTTTAATTCTATACAATATATATACGAATATCAAAGAATTATTGCATATCTAACGAAAACAATCAACAAAAATTATTCAGACATATTTTAAACACAAAAACACCAACAAGATTTCTCCTGCTGGCATTATGTATCTTTAAATTATTAGTCAATCATTTTGAATTGTTCTTCAAATAATGGACTAACTGAACGGTTTTCGTGGATACGCTTGATAGCTTCTCCGACTAATTGTGATACCGTTACTGTTTCAAGTTTGTCTAATTGTTTCGTATCTGGTAAAGAAATTGTATCAGTAATAATTACTTTCTTGATTGGTGACTTTTCTAATCGTTCAATCGCTGGTCCTGATAAGACTGGATGAGTACAACAAACATAAATGTCTTTTGCCCCTTTTTCAATCAATGCATCTGCTGCTAAAGTAATGGTTCCTGCTGTATCAATCATATCATCAATAATGACACACGTTTTCCCTTTTACTTCACCAACAATATTCATAATCTCTGCAACGTTTGCTTTTGGACGACGCTTGTCGATAATTGCAATCGGTGACTTTAAGAATTCAGCTAATTTACGTGCACGAGTTACTCCACCATGGTCAGGTGAAACAACAACAACATCGTCTCCTTCAAGTTGATTATCTATGAAGTAGTTTGCTAATAATGGCGCTCCTAATAAGTGGTCCATTGGGATATCGAAGAATCCTTGGATTTGAGCTGCATGCAAATCAAGTGTAACTAGACGGTCTACACCTGCATTTTCTAACATATTCGCTACTAGTTTCGCTGTGATTGGTTCACGTGGTTGTGCTTTACGGTCTTGACGGGCATAACCATAGTAAGGCATGACAACGTTTATTGTTTTTGCACTGGCACGGCGTAATGCATCGATAGTGATTAACAATTCCATTAAGTGATCATTAACCGGGTATGATGTTGATTGAATTAAATAAACATGATCTCCACGGATACTTTCGTCGATATTAACTTTAATCTCTCCATCGGCGAACTGAGATATATTAATATCTCCTAATTCTACTCCTACTTCACTCGCAATTTTTTCTGCTAGCGGTCGGTTAGAGCTTAATGCGAAAACTTTAAGTTTTGAATCAGAATATGGTTTCTCTATCATTATTAATCCTCCAGGTTTTGTTTGTTTTTGAAGTGTTTCCAGTAATTATCTTTGTTTTCTTGACGAGATCTCGCAATCGCAAGGGATTCGTTAGGTACATTTTTTGTTACCGTTGAACCTGCTGCAATCACTGCATTGTCACCAACTGTAATTGGTGCAATAAGGTTAGATCCTGAACCGATGAAAACATCATTCCCAATCGTTGAGCGGAATTTATTCTTTCCATCGTAATTTACAAATACGGTTCCACAACCAACATTCACATCAGATCCGATATCTGCGTCTCCAATGTATGTTAAATGACCTGATTTAGAATTTACTCCTACAACACTATTTTTAACTTCAACAAAGTTTCCAATGTGTGCTCCCTCTTTAAGAACTGACTTCGCTCTTAAATGTGCGAATGGTCCAACAGTGACTTTTTCTTCTACTTCTGAATACTCTAGCACTGATTGACGTATCTCAACGTGATCTGCAATGTTTGAAGAGATAATTTCTGAGTTTGAGCCGATGAAAGCATGAGATCCAATCTTCGTATTACCTTTAAGTGATACGCCTGATTCAATAACTGTATCTTGACCAATTTCAACATCAGCTTCTATATATGTAGATGTTGCGTTCACGAATGTTACCCCATTGCGCATATGGTTTTCATTGATGCGTTTAGTCATTAAGCGTGTTGCTTCTGCTAATGCTACGCGATCATTGACTCCAATTGCGTCATCAAAGTTATCCATCGTAAAGGCTTTAACAATTTCACCAGCTTCTTTCATAATACTGATAACATCTGGTAGATAATATTCGCCTTGAGCATTTTCATTGCCCACTTTATCTAATGCTTCAAATAATGCTTTATTGTTAAATACATAAGTACCTGTATTTATCTCTGTAATTGAGCGTTCTTCTTCACTAGCGTCTTTTTGTTCAACGATTCTAGAGACTTCTTTATCACCATGTCTTACAACACGCCCGTAACCTGTTGGGTCTTCTGCGATAGCTGTTAGAATAGTGCCTTTTGCATCTGATTCTTCATGGAATTCAAACAATTGATTTAATGTTTCTGCTGAAAGCAAAGGTGTGTCTCCACAAATTACAAGTGTGCTTCCTTCTTCATCTTTCAATAAATCTTTAGCTTGTAGCACTGCATGTCCTGTACCTAATTGCTCTGCTTGTAATGCAAATTCAGATTGATCAGCTAAAACTTCTCGCACTGTTTCTGCACCATGTCCAACAATTGTTACTGTACGTTCAACATTACTGTCTTGAACAGCACGTAATACATGTTCTACCATTGAGATGCCGTTTATCGTATGTAGCACTTTATATAAATCTGATTTCATACGTGTCCCTTTACCCGCTGCAAGTACAACGGCTAATCGCTTCTCCATATAAACACTCCTTATTTTAAACATTTTTACTCTTAATAATTATAGCGATTATAGGAGAAGATATCTACCGTTTAATTCCACAAACCTATGCGAATGCACAAAAAAACGTTTTACTCACTCTGTTCTTTAAATAAACTACCCGGTTGAACGTCAAGTTCATAGCGTCTGCCTTCATCGTTATAGACTAATTGAACACTTATCAATGAATCGATAGGTAATTTCAACTGATCCGTCTCGTGTGAACGGTTCTCTGCAAGTACACAAACTCCAACAGCGGTCGAATCGAATTCTTCTAATAAAGAGATCATTCCTTGAACCGTTCCACCGTTACGTAAGAAGTCATCAACAATCAGAACACGTTGATTTTTTTTCATACTATTCTTTTCTAGTTCCATTTTTTTAACTGTTTGATATGATCCGGATACATAATTAACTGATATAGTTGGGCCAATCGCATCGGTAGAGTCTCGTCTTGCGATAACATACGGAACATTTAGGTAACGGGCAACAATTGTCGCTAAACCAATTCCTTTGGACTCAACAGTCATAACGGCATTAATATTATTATGTATATAATGTGATGCAATTAATCTTCCTACTTTACTTAACATGTATGAATCTTGAAGAATATCACTCATATAGATGTAATTACCTTGTAAAATTCGTTTACCGTGAGTGAATTTATCAATTAATGTATTCAGTAATTCCTTTTGTTCGATTAAAGGCACTTTTGGATAGAAGATAATTCCTCCAGCAGCTCCAGGAAAAGTTTTTACCTCACCTAATTCATTAATCTCAAACACTTCCCTAACAAACTCAATATCTTCACTGATTGATGATTTAGCGGCATTCAAAAACTCCACAAAATACGACAAATTAATTAATTGACCTGGTCTATCTACTAAATAATGAGAAATATACAGCATGCGTTGGTTTCGTTTTGGTTTATAATTTTTATCAGTCATTATGAAAGTCACCTCTTAGCTAAATTATAGCAAAACACAAACGTTATATATATATGATTAAGTTTTGTTCGTGTTTTAGTTTTTTATTGTTCGTGTAATTGGTAGGGATGATAATATCGCATCATTAGCATCGGGATAACTCCCGAAAAAAAATCTTGTTTTAAGCATAAGACGAATTGCAATAATTATTGCAATTCGTCAATTAAAATTTTAACTATTAATTTATTGATTGAAATTATAAAAACTGAATACTAGCGTTCGAAAATTAGTATGGCTAAATATAATATTTAATTAAATATAAATGAGTTTTTTACCTAGTTAATTTGATGTCAAAAAAATACTTTATAATCTATTCAGTAGATTCTTATTTAATTTTGCTTAAACATAACTTTTCATTATAAAAAGAGCATGCTGAATGGAATTGTATTTCATTCGGCATGCCCTTTATTGACGGTACTAAATAACTACTTAAAAGTATTAATAGCTTTAAAAACTTCATAGAAATCCCTCTTGTTTTATTGATTATTTTTAATGCTTTAATTAGCCTTACATTGATGATGAAATCAATATCCATTTCTGATAACATTAATATACCCTATACAATATAATGTGCGCGATTATAACACTAAAAGCGGTGCCGTAAACATTAAATCTTCTTTTAGGAATTATGCTTTAGTTATATTTTTATATACTAAACCTTTTATATGTAGACTAACGGGGTGAATTTGGACTAATACAATTGCTTTGATCGAGATAATTATCTGCTTATTGGCCGATTTTTTATCCAAAGTTTTCGTTTACGGTTAGAGAAAGGAGAAATAGATAGTGATGATTAAACTTAAACGACGTACAGGCTGGGTTGGTATGGCAGTATCATTGAAGATAAGAGTGAATGGTGAAGTAGTAGATAAAATTGAACATCAACAAGAGCTTTCCCTTAATTTAGAACAATCGCCTTCTTCACTTCAAGTTACTCAAACAGGTTCAAAAAGTAACACGATTGATGTAACAAATGGTGATACCCTTGTCATCCGCTCTACTTTTATAGATAAATTATTTTTCAGTATCTTATTGATTTCTTTTATTACTAGTACTGTTTTCCATCAATATGACTTATTATGGTTAGTTTTAACACCTTGGTTGATTTACATTATTGTCCTTTTATTTGTCCCAGGGTCTCTTTATCGAATAGAGATAGGAGGTAGCGCTTATGACAATTAAAATTATTCGAGATACTGGCTGGATTGGTATGGGGTCAGGTTTAAGCATCAAAATGAATGGTGCTTCAGTTGGGAAAGTTGCTCATAAAAGTATTTTAAATATTGATGTACCTAGCGGTAACGTTCAATTACAAGCTTCTCAATTTGGAGCTCGGAGCAATAAAATTCATGCTTCAGATGGGGATACTGTGAAGTTAACCGCAACAACTTGGAGTAAGTATAGCTTAGTTGGAATCATACTGTTTATGCTACTCTCAAGTTCCATACCCTCAACTCATTGGCTCCGATTTATAGCTATTTTCGCCATGATTGGCTACGCGATTAGCCATTTGATTATCCCCGGTTTTCATTACCGGTTAAGCAAATAAATATTATAGCCACCAACACTAAAGTTTGGTGGTTTTTGTTTTGTCGTAAACTATACTTACATTAGCAGAAAACGTTCCACCACAATGACCAAACCTTTTCGATGGAATAAGTAATTCATTTCCTCTATGACACATCAAACTTCATTTCTCAACACCACTTCAATAAAAAAAGCACCTAGACTTATTGTCTGGTGCTTTTTTATTGAAATAATATTATTTACTTAAATTTGCTTCCACTGCCACAATACGGTTTAAGATAATCTCATCGTTAATTTCTGTAACAGTACGGGCTACTTGCTCAATCGACTGCTCTTTCAACATCGCTTGTAGATGTTCACTTTCTTTGTCCTCTGGATTATCGTAGTGAAAAATCATGCCGACAACATCAATTAAGTTTTGGTACTCTAAGTCACGTTCTTTTGCTTCGCGAATTGGACGAATGAATCGTTCATTAGGTCCTAATTTGCGGATAGGCGTTCTAGCCACACGTGTTACGTCATCTGAAATATGCGGATTTTCAAAACGTCCAACAATCTTTTGAGCATATTGTTCATGTTCTTTCGCATCGAAGTCCCATTTATTAATTAATAATGCACCTGTTTCTTTAAGTACATTTTGTAATAAGTTTAAAATGCGCTCATCACTAATTGCTTCGTCAATTGTTTTGTAACCATAGAAAGCCCCGGCATATGCAACCGTCGCATGCCCCGTATTAACAGAGAATAACTTACGTTCGATAAAGGGTTCTAAATCTTCAACGTAATGCACGCCTTCTAAACGGATACCTTTAGCTTTAGAAGCTGTCGTATCAATAACCCATTCTCTAAATGGCTCAACTGAAACAAATAATGGATCTTCATGGTGTTGATCAGGTACGATACGGTCAACTGCTGCATTAGGGAAACCAACGTATTTCTCAACATAAGCCGAATTATCTTCAGTTAAAAACGTTTCAACCTTCTCGCGTAAGAAGTCAGAGCCACCAATCATATTCTCGCACGCGATAATATCAATCCCTTCGGTAATATTTGCCGCTTGACGCGCTTGAATCCCTTGAGCGATCAATTCTGCGATATATGGTAAAACATTGGGTCCGATAGCTGTTGTTACTAGATTCGCTGAAGCGATCGCTTCGACGACTGCTTCAGGTTCTGTTCCGTTATTCAACCCATCAACGTTATCAATGTGAATTGTTTCTCCATCTTTGGCTGCGTATGCTATATCATACTCTTTACGCTCTTTTAAGGCATTGATGATTGATTCATTAATATCAACAAAATCAATGTGAAAACCATTTTTTGATAAGATTTCTCCGATAAAACCGCGGCCAATATTTCCTGCTCCAAAATGAACTGCTTTCATTAAACTTCTTCCTCCTCAAACATGGCGATAATTTCTTCAGCTGTATTAGCATTCGCAAGGCGAACAACATTTTCAACATCTGAACAGAATACGGCAATTTTAGATAGTACATCTAAATGTTCATTCCCAACGCCTGCAATACCGAAAATCATCATGGCCATTTTCTCTTCAGATTCACCGGGTGCAAAGTTTACCCCTTGAGGTACTTGTGCAATCGTAATGCTAGTTGCTTTAACAAATTCTTTTCCTTCGTCTGTTCCGTGTGGAATCGCCACAAAGTTCCCCATATGAGTTGTAACAACTTGTTCACGTGCCAACATTGAGTCGATATAACTTTCCTCAACTGAACCATCTTCAACTAATAGTTTTCCAACCGCTTTTATCGCGTCTTCTTTAGTTGAAAACGACTGATTTAATAATATATTTTTCGTTTTTAACTCCATGTTTATCTCTCCTTTAGTGTAAATGTTGCACTTCTCTAACAAAAAGTGAACTGATTAACTGGTATACCTCTTCTTCTGTACCCTGTTCATAAATAACTGTATTGATATCACTTTCAATAATAGATGAACTGATCAGCCCTAATAATTGTTGTTGATAGGCGCTCATCTTCTCCGGTGCAATCATTAATAGCATCCGTTTCAATTGAATTTCTTGACCATCCATCCCTATTAATGCGAAAGGCTGATCTAATTCATAAATACTAAAATAAGGCTGCTTGACCCACTGATTCGAACTATGGAACAACGCAACACTCGACTTGGGAATCCCAATCGGTGCTTTTAAATAGCGCTCATTCACCTCGCGGCATACACGGTTAGCATCTAAAATTATATTTTTATCAAGTGAGTTAATAATAAGTTCTAATGTTAATTCAACCGTTTCTTGTGATTCAATATGTAACACACTGATTTGATCTAATATTAATTTGGCGTCTTGTAAATAATCATACAACTGGTTGAACTCCACGTCTGTTTGGACCGCAACTTGCATATATTTAGACTCACTTTGTCGACTAATTGCTTGAATATCTTTTCGAATGCCTTCAATTTCTTTATCGGTTAAAAGCGGTGATATCACACGATAATCGCGTTCCATCCCAGATAAATAAATTGTTGATAAGATTAATTGATAATTAGAAAATTCAACATGTTGTAACCTAGATAATTGAATCACTGTCACAGAATTAATTTCGGGTAAGTAGCGTTTCAACCGACTTTCTAAAATCTTACCAGTCCCCACACCGCTTGAAGAAACGACAATCGCATTTACTTCACGCTGGATACTCGGATGTCTTTCAAGACTTGTCGCAAAGTGTATCACAATATAAGCTTTTTCATCATTGGTCAGCGTATGTCCATCGAACACTTCATCCCAAGCCATATCTAAAGCGACGGCTAAGTTTGGATATTCTTCATTGATACGTTTTAATACGGGAGTATCTAGTTTGTAATCCAGCAAAACTGGGCGCTTTAAAGTTGCCTGAATATGAGCAACTAAATCATAAAATAAACTATCATCATATCGGAAATCATTCCCAGTGTGCTCTGTAACAACTCTTATGAGCTCTTTGACTTGATAAGTCAACTGCGAGTCAAAGGTTTCAAAAAAGATACTTTGACTTGTCTTATAATTCAACCCCTCAAGTTGCAAAGCAATAAAGTGTCGTTCATCCAAATCAATCGCAAGTGCGATTTTTGATGATATATAACCTAAAATCTCATGCGCTAAATAGATAATCTCTTGGGAGATAGCTTTAGCTGGAATAGGTTCGTTGATTAAATGCCCCGCTTGAATCCGATCAATCGTCATCGCAATCATGATAATCACATGTTGTAATTGATTATCTGTCACCTTACTAAATTGGTGGCTTGAATCATGATTAATTGACTCATTCGCATAATATAATGAGTCTGGTGAGAGTATTGATAGAAAATAATCATTAAATTTACTATCTCGGTCTTCTTTTAAACTGTTTAGATATTTAAAAAAATCATAATCTTCAACACTTCCATAAATAAGTCGACTGGCTATCTCACGACGCTTGCGCTCGGTCGCTAAAACGGTTATACCTTGGAACTTTATTCGGTCAATGTATACATCAAATCGCTCAAGTTCTTCTTCAACATCGGCTAAGTCACTTTGAATCGTGCTTTGACTAACCATTAATTCATCTGCCAAAGCTTCCATTGTCAACTCTTGGCTCAATAAAAGTCTTAATGATACAGCCCGTTGACGTTCTTGAATCGACATCTCGCTTGGATGTTTGTCTTCAACTTGAAGCCTCAGTGAATGAATATTGTCTTGTTCGCCTTCTAATTGATAACCGATTCCCCTCTGATTAATAATAGAAACGTTAGAATGGGCTAAAGTTTCTTCCAGAGTCGATAATTCACGATACACAGTCCGACGGCTTACATCTAGTAAGTCCGTCAATTCCCTTACCTTTACACCGCTTGGTGCATCCAGCAAAATTGACAATATGTGTCTTTCTCGATCTGTTAAGAACATTTCACCCCTCCTAACGTTAGTGTTTTTTAATTAAAATATTCAATTAACTGGTTGTAATGACTCTCATCTAATAGTTTATCATAAGACTCAACCATGACGTTAGCATATTGCTGACGAACTTTCTCTCCAACTTCCGGTGTTGCGATTACAAGTATTGACGCATCATTCGTTAATGCTGTAATATCTTTCGCTTCAACTGGAATTGTGATTCCTTTTTTCGTGAAGTGATTACGTAATTGTGACGCTGCCATTGTACTCGCTCCAACTTTACCGTCGTAAGCGACAACAACTTGTTTCACTGCACTGTAATCAGCTACTACTGGAGCCGGAGCCACTTTTTCAGGCTCATTTGTTGCCACAGACTCGTCTGATTTTTTATACATGTCATTTAAAATCTCATCATAACGGTCTCCATCTAAGAAGTTCTCAACTGATAAATGAGTCGATGATGGTGATTGTTTACGCGCACGATTCGTTAACTCTTCTTGAGTAATGACTAATGTATTGGAATCGTTTGTTAAGTTATTAATCGCTGAATTCGTTACTTTAATATCAATCCCTTGCGATTTCACTTTCTTACGAAGTAATGATGCTCCCATTGCACTCGATCCCATTCCGGCATCACATGCAAAGATAATTTGATCAATATCTTCAAAAGATGGTGCCGAATCTGATAATTCCTCAGCGTCTGTTGTTAGGCCTTTTGAAGAAGCTTTTGCTGCTTGAGTTGCTGCAACTTGCTCATCAAATGTATCATCTACACCGGCTTTGCGGTCGGATTTAATAATAATCCCTGCAATTAAGAATGACACAATGGTCGATGCTAACACACCAGCATATACACCTAAGTGACTACCTTGAGCTGTCATTGCTGTAATAGCAACAATCGAACCTGGTGACGCTGCACCTGTAAGTCCTACATCAAATAAAGAGAATACGAATGTACCTGTCATCCCACCAGCAATCGCTGCTAAGAATAATAGAGGTTTCATCATAACGTATGGGAAGTAAATCTCATGTATACCACCTAAGAAGTGAATGATTGCTGCACCAGGTGCAGATCCTTTTGCTGACCCTTTACCAAAGAACATGAAGGCTAGTAATACACCAAGTCCTGGCCCAGGGTTTGTTTCTAATAAGTATAGAATTGACTTACCAGCTTCAGCTACTTGCTCAGAACCTAGTGGTGTAAAGATACCGTGGTTAAGCGCGTTGTTTAAGAATAATACTTTCGCTGGTTCAATTAGTATATTTGCTAATGGTAATAAGCCTGCTTCAACTAAGGTTTCAACCCCAACCCCAATAATTGACGTTAAGCTTGCGACAACTGGCCCTACAATAACGAATGCCAATAGTGCTAAGGCAAATCCGATTAACCCAGATGAGAAGTTGTTAACTAACATCTCGAATCCTGATGGAATCTTATCTTGGAATTTCTCATCGAATTTCTTGATTAGCCAACCACCAAGTGGCCCCATCATCATTGCACCAATAAACATTGTGACATCTGATCCGACAATTGCACCAATCGTTGCAATCGCACCTACAACCGCTCCACGTTCACCATGCACCATCTTACCACCTGTATAACCAATTAAGATTGGTAGTAAGTAAGTTAACATCGGCCCTACAATGCCTGCAAAATCTTCATTTGGAAAATACCCATCTGGAATGAATAGGGCAGTAAGAACCCCCCACGCAATAAATGCCCCAATATTAGGCATAACCATACTACTTAAGTAACTACCTAGTTTCTGGACTTTTGCTTTCAGTCCTACATTATTTTTTGTATTATCCACAACGACGCCTCCTCTTTTTTATTTATATTCTATTATCATCATATAGTGTTTTTGGTAACGCTTCAATAGTTGGCAATCAGTAAGTTTGGCACACTTCTTTGTGACAGTGCCACCGCAATAACACTGAAAGTATTATAGGGTGCATGTAAATAGTTTGTGAATGTTTAATTCAGTAATGGTAGGTTGATCGAATTACTTTATGCAGATGGGGTGATAATCTTTGGAAGATGATTTATTGATAGATTACAGGTCGTCATAATTCCCACAATAACCCGTAGAGGAACCTAGTCACCATACCATTTTCCATATGACTGGTACCCTTCATACATGCTTTTCGCAGTCAGATTCACAACAATCCAATGAGTCATTTATTCGCACGATACAATCATCCATAAAAAAACCAAACTCCAAAGAGTTTGGTTTAATCGTGTTAATCTTGATTATATTGTTTTCGTTTGCGTAATGTCATAAAGTAAGTTGCTAATGATACGATAGTAAATATGAAGATAAAAGCTAATGTAATCGACGCACCAGGAGGTGTGTCGTACTCGTAGCTAGCAAAGATTCCGGCAAAGATTCCGATTAGATTGATAATAATTCCAATAACAATTGTTTTTCCAAAGCTATTGGATATTTTAATTGCTGTAGCAGATGGGATAACAACTAGAGCAGATACGAGTAACGCTCCGACGATTGGCATCATGATGCTAATTGCAACCCCAGTGAATACTGAAAAGACAATTGAAATAAATCGCACTGGTAAACCACTCGTATAAGCAGTCGCCTCATCATAACTCATGACATACAATGTCCGTCTGAATATTAAATAAAGTAAGACAATTACGATGGATAATATAACTAAAATAGTCACTTCGCGAGGTGATATTAATAGAATTGAACCAAATAAATATTGATCTATTTGAAAATTACCCGAGTTCGAATTTAAACTTACCAAGACTAAGGCGATGGCCATCCCCGCTGACATCATGATTGCGACAGATATTTCCGAGAATGTACTATAGATTGTTCGTAAATATTCTATAATAATAGACGCACCTATAACAAATAATAAAGTCGAAAGTGTTGGATCTGTTTGAAGGAACATTCCTAGAGCCACACCGGCTAAAGAAATATGAGATAAAGTATCAGCCAATAAAGACTGTCTGCGTAAAATTAATAATAAGCCAATAATGGGTGTTATAAATGAAATCGCAACGCCGGCAATTAATGCACGTTGGATGAAGTCATACTGAAGCAACTCCATGGTGTTCCCTCCTCTCTGACAAGGCGAATCTCACGGTCAAATAAGCCTTCTAACTCATTATCTGCGTGAGTTACCATCAGAATTGCTTTTCCGTGAGCTTTAGATGTATGGTGAAGTAATTCATAGAATGATTTTCTCGACGCCACATCCATACCCGTCGTTGGTTCATCAAAGACAAAAAAGTCTGGGTCCATAGCAAACGTACGTGCTAAGTTAATCCGTTGCTTTTGACCCCCTGATAATTCTCCGACCTTGCGGTCTCTCAAGTGATCCATCCCTACTGACTTCAAAGCTCTGTCCACATGTTCATAATCCGTTGTATCTAATTTCTTGAACCAACGACCTTTAGGATAGCGTCCTGATTCAACAAGTTTTTGAACAGTACTCGGAAAACCTGCATTAAATGACGTCACATTTTGCGGAACATACCCAACAGAGAGTTTCTCACCATGTTGGTTTAATTTCGCATAAATAACTCTTCCTGTTGCTGGTTTTAAAAGCCCTAGCACATTTTTTATTAAAGTTGATTTTGCTGCACCATTTTCTCCAGTTAAGATAACAAACTCACCGGGTTCAATGGCAAAGCTAATATTATTTAGCACTTTCTCATCATCATAGTAAAATGATAAGTCATGCACTTCTAATAAAGACATAATTGTTACACCTTTCTTCCAATTCACATTATTTCGTTAATTGAGCTAAATTCTCTCTCATTATACTAAAATAATCTTCGCCTTGCTCAAGTTCTTCGTTTGAGATGAATTCTAATGTTCGCAGTGGTCGCATTTGCACACCGGTAGCATGGCTAACGGTTTCTGAGATATTCGTTGACGTCGTTGGATCTACGTAGATGACTTGGACATTATTTTCTTTTACAAAATCCGTCATTTCAGCAAGTACTTTAGCACTTGGCTCTGCGTTATTCGCTAATCCTGTGATAGCCAATTGTTCCAAATCATAGGCATGGGCTAAGTATCCAAACGCTTCATGTTGGACAACAATCGTTCGATCCTCTAACTCAGATAATCCAACATTAAATTCTTCATCTAAGGTAATTAACTCTTCAATTAATTGTTGTGCGTTTTCTTGATAGATTGACTCATTGCTTGGGTCTAATTCAATCAATGCATCCCTAACATTCTCTGCTTGTAGCGAGTAAAACTTTGGATCCAACCAAGTATGCGGATCATAATCGTGTGAATGACCTTCTTCATGATCGTGGTCATGATCGTGGTCTTCTTCATGATTAGGCTCTTCCTCTTCGTGATCATGATTGTGATCACCAGATAATAACTCTATACCTTCTGTTGATTGAATTACTTGAGTTCCTTCTTGGTCTACAATACTTAACAAATCACTTACAAAAAATTCCATCTCATCATCTTGATAGATAAACAAGTCGGCTTCTTGCACGGCAACAGCATCTTTAGCTGTGGATTCATAAGAATGTGCATCTTGGCCACCTTCTAAAAGCATCTCAACATTAACTACGTCCTCACCAATTCTTTGGGCTAAGTAATAGACAGGGTAAAATGTTGTCATGACTGTTTTTTTGTCTTGTGCATGTATGCCTGCTCCAGGAATAACCATCGCTACTGTAATCAAAGTTAATACTAATGTCTTAAAATATTTCATAAATCCATACCTCTCTTAAACGTAATTATTACAATTTAGACTTTTACTATGTTACTCCCGAATTTTATGAAAGTCAAGATGATTAAACATGACAATTTAATCATATGAAGAAACATAAAATTTTATGACCTAATCTTCGTATTTAATATCTGACGGTGTTATTATATATAGAAGATTCAAGTGAGCGCATGTTGAAAATAACGTTTTATTCTATATTTTTACAATATACACCTAGAGTCCCATGGAAATTCCATTCGACTCTAGTATATTTAAAGTGAGAAAAGCGTATCTTAGTAATATAAATGAGAGGATTATTTATGAAAGATTCAATAGTATTAGAAGTCAACAAAGTATCTAAACAATACGGTAAGCAAAAGGCTTTAGACCGCTTTAGCTTGCAAGTAAAAAAAGGTGAAATTGTCGGCGTAGCTGGGCCTAACGGTGCAGGGAAAACGACCTTATTTCGAATTATAACAGGAATGACACCCAACTATCATGGTGAACTTCAATTATTTGGTTCATTAGATGTCACAGCCTTAAAAGAAAATCGGAAGTATTTAGGTACGATTATTGAAGACCCGGCTTTCTTCCCTGAGATGTCAGCCAAACAAAACTTAGAATTCTACCGTATACAACGTGGAGTTAAGAACAAAAGCCGTATCGATGAATTATTAAAACTTGTTGGTTTGGCGGATGTCGGGAATAAGAAGTTTAAAAGTTTCTCTCTAGGGATGAAGCAGCGTCTAGCGATTGCCTTAGCTTTAATCCATGAACCAGAACTTCTTATCTTTGATGAGCCTACGAATGGCTTAGATCCAAGTGGTATCATCCAAGTCAGAAAATTACTTCAAAAACTGGCGGAGGAAACAAATTTAACGATTCTTGTATCGTCTCATATTCTTTCTGAATTAGAGAACTTAGCAACCCGCTTTGTGATTGTCAATCATGGCCAAAAAATCGATGAATTTACTAAAGATGAGTTGCAAGAACGTCTTCAGAGCTACTATGAATTGCGCGTAGACGACAACCAATTTGCAAGTCAGCTTATTGAAAAAAACTTGAATACATCTAATTATGAAATAACTTCTGACGGGATGATTAAATTATTTGATGCTGATATTGTAGCGAGTGACATCGCAGATATGTTAGTGAAAAATAACATCAAACTATCACACTTAGCACGTAAATCACACAATTTAGAAGAGATGTTTATTAACTTAACCGAGGAGAGTGATTCTAATGATGAGACTATTTAAAGCTGAATTGTATCAACTCTCAACGCGTCTAGCACCTAAAATTTGGTTGTTGGTTGGTTTATTACTCGGTACAGCAATTCCTTTACTTTATTATTTAGGGACATGGTTAGATGAAGGTACTCGACCAGTACTTCAGACTCTTCCAGCTGAGCCGTTGATTTATTTTGCATTTATACCGTTAATGACTAGCACGGCGATTTTCTTATTAATCGGCTTGGGTAATACCGCTTACCACGATGAAACTCGAAACCGGACATTAATTAATACGGTTAGTACAGGACATTCACGTTATAAAATTTACATCATTAAATATTTAAGTAGTTTGGTTCTAGCAACTTGTTTCTTGTTTGTTGCAATTCTGGGCTTTGCTGTGGCTGGTGCGATTATTTTTAATGGCGATATTTCTATTTATTTTGAGATCATTGTCAAAGAAAGCATACTCAGCTATATTCCAATTTGGTTGATGTATTTGGCACTCTTCCAAATCATTTATTTCTTTTCTACAAGTAACGCGTTAATGAACATAACAATTTTAGGTATCATTGCAATTCCTTTAATATTACAACTCTTAGCGTTTCGCTTTGATTTTGTTGCAAAAATTGAGCCTTATGTCTTTACACAATTGAATCCAGACAATCCATTAATGATTAATAATATCAATTTGACCCCTTGGTTAGCTCTTTTATATTTTGCTATTTTTATTGGAATTGGGATATTCTTCTTCAACCGTCGAGAGATAAAATAAAAATACGAATCACGCCAAATTAACTTTGGCAGTGATTCGTATTTTTTTCGGAATTTCCGCATTTTTCTGGACGGTCGGGCACAACTAAGAATAGTACATAGGTAATTCCAAACATAAGTAAAGTTAATAACACTTTCACAAACATAATGGGTGCGAAATAAATAGATGCTCCCATTAAAATATATATATTTACAATCATTTTGCGTTTCTTTTTACGTGGAATTGACTTGGTTTCGACATAGTCTGATACATAAAATTGATACATCTTAGTTTGTTGTAGCCAGTTATTGAAGCGTTCAGAGCTTCTTGTAAAGAAGAAACCAGCTAAAAGCAAGAAAGGTGTTGTAGGTAGAATTGGTAAGATGGTTCCAATAAAACCAATAGTAAAAGTAACAAATCCTAATACGATGTAAGTATATTTTTTAATCAATTTATATCTCCTCTATTCCAATCGCCTATAAGTAATATTTATTGTAACGCTACTTGAATAATAATTCAAAGCTTTATTTTATTTTAAGCAAAAAAAATCAACAATTAAACCAATACGCATTGGATTTAATTGTTGATTTTTCACTAAGATTGCTGTTTAAGGAATGAACCAAGCCATTCCGGTAAATAGTTTTCTTTAATTTTGTCTGGAATATTATCAAAAACAGTATCTAATTGTTCTGATAAATTTTTATTCATTATTTGTTGGATCTCGTTAATCTTCATATCTCGTCCTTCAACTTCAGCGATTGAAATCTGACGAAGTACTTCAATATAACTGTAGGCCAAAGCAATCGTTAACATCCCAGCCGTTGTCCCAGATATTACACCACCTGTGACCGTTCCTATTCCTGGTATCATTTTAAAGGCTGAGGACACAATTATCTTACCAAAATACGTTGCACCACCCGTACCACCAATACCAGCAATAATAGATACAATTTGAGCTTTATCAAGTGATAGGCCAAATATCGACGTAATGTGGGCTAGCATCGTTACTTGCATTGGAACAAGCAAGGTTGCATCTGCAATTGGAATAGGCGAGAAACCAACTCCAAAGGCTGAGGCAATATATTTATTCGCCCAACGTCTAGCATGCTCCACTTTAATGTTTAAATCTATTTGTTGGGCGTTGATAAAAGCTTTATGTACCTCTGATGGTACAACTTCTAAGGTTGTATCAATCAGTTGTTGTAAACCAAATGCTGGAATTCGTTGCTCTCCACGAATGATATACGTTTTAGCTAATACTGGAATAATAGAAACAACGGGCATATTCTGTTCTTTTAAGTAAGATTCAAACTCGCTATTTCTCTCACCGATTGCTTGCGTTAAGATTAACAACACTGGCACATGTTCAGCCATCGCTTCGATTAATTCAATCTCAAAAGGTTCAATTCGCGCCATCGTACTATTAATACAGTAATAGACGACATCAATCGCTTCATCCGTTCCTTTTGACTTTTGTGATTTGATTAAATTAGATAGTGAAGTTAATACTTCATGTTGAGAATTAGGGTTCAATTCTAGGCCTTTAGTATCAAATAAAGTTAAAGGTACACCCTCTTTAGTAATTCGCTCAACATGTTGAGTTATTGGCTTTCCAACGCCTGTTTCAGCTAATTTTTCCCGAAACACAGCATTGATTAAAGTACTTTTTCCACTACCTGTTTTACCTGCGACTAAAATATTAATCGGTTGAATCCGGTCCATTTCTTGTTGAGTTTTCTCAATTAAATTATTCGCTACGTCGCGATTTGCTTTACGTTGCAATACTTTATTCCATAAGCTCACTGTCTATCATCCCTTTCAAGTCATTCTTTATCTTCTACGGTTTGAGATTAGAATGAGTCGTACTAATTGAAGTGCCGTACTTAGTGTTGCTGCGATATATGTAAACGCGGCTGCATCTAATACTTTCTTAGCTGCTGGTACTTCTTCAGTTACGAAGACACCTGTATCACCTAAGATTGCAAGTGCACGTTTACTTGCATCAAACTCTACCGGTAATGTCACAAGTTGGAAAACTAATACTAAACCAAATGCGATAATTCCGATATTAACTAATCCCGTAAATTGTAGTAACAACCCAATAAAGATCAAAGGCATTGCAATTGTAGACCCGATTTGAACAACCGGCGCAATAGCACTCCTTACTTTTAGATAAGCATAGTCTTTTTGATCCTGAATCGCATGCCCAACCTCATGCGCTGCAACAGCTACTGCTGACACAGAAGTCTGATTGTACGTTGCTTCTGATAAACGTAACACTTTATTCCTTGGATCATAGTGGTCTGTTAATCGACCTTTAACCTGCTCAACTTTCACATTTGTGATACCCGCTGATTGTAGGATATGTTCAGCTGCCTGTTTACCTGTAATTCTCTTTTCTGTTTCTAATTGATCATATTTATTAAATGTCGATTGTACACGATTCTGTGCAAACATTACAATTCCCATTCCGATAAGGACTAATATATAAGTCCAATCCATATAAAACATGTGTATTCCTCCTTAGTTGAAATCACCATAATTATACCATATTTACCTTTAAATCCCGCATCTGACAGCTTGTATTGACTATATCGCAACAAGATTAATCAAATATGAATAAAATAACCGGAACGCATAATACGTTCCGGCTTGTAGATTAGCGTAAGATTATTATCTCATAATATGTTTGATAAACATCCACCTTAAGACGGAGATTATTTATCTTCAGCTGGTAAAACTAAGTTTAAGATAATCCCAACAATTGCACTTAAAGCTGTTCCTGAAATAACTAAAGTTGAACCCACTTCTAGAACTGCCCCACCTAAACCAATAACAAGCATTGCACTCGCGATTATTAAGTTACGTGATTGGTTGAAGTCTGCTTTATTACTAATTAATACTTTCAATCCGTTACTTGCAATCACTCCGTAAAGTAAGATTGACATTCCTCCTAAAACTGATTGAGGAATTGTTGAAATTAAGGCAGTAAATTTACCTAAGAAGCTAATGATAATTGCGATAATTGCTGCATTACGAATGACTGATATACTCGCAACTTTTGTCATACCAATTACTCCTGTATTTTCCCCGTAAGTTGTATTGGCTGGTCCACCAATCAAAGCTGAGAATAGAGAGGCAATTCCATCACCTGCTAAAGTTCTATCTAATCCAGGCTTTTTAATATAGTCATGACCTGTAATTTCTCCAAGAACCATCACATCTCCCATATGCTCCGCAATCGTTACAAACGCAATTGGTATAATCGCTAACGCTTCAGCACCAAAGTAGAAGTTATATCGATCAGGACTGTTCCCAAATGGTAAACGAATATCAGGTAGTGAGAACCAACTTGCTTCTTGAACCGGTGTTAAATCAACAATCCCTAGTAAAATAGCCACAATATAACCAACAATAATTGCAATAAGGAATGGAATCACTTTCGCAAAACCTTTTCCTTTAAATGTGACAAATACAGCTACGGCAAAAGTTAGAACTGCCGTTAGAATTTGGCGCCAGTCCCCACCTTCAACAAAACCAGCATTTTGAACCGCTGTCGCTGATAATCCCAATCCGATAACAATAATCATTGGCCCAATAACAATTGGTGGGAATAATTTATTTATCCAGTTGCTTCCCACTTTATGTATGATTAATGCAACAACAACGTAAACAAGTCCAACTAACATAATTCCTGTTTGAGCAGCATCGATACTTCCACCCATTTGATCAATTGCAAATGACATCGCTGTAATATAAGCAAATGATGAACCCAAATATACTGGTACTTTAAACTGAGTCACAACCATATAGATCAGTGTTCCAACCCCACTGGCTAATAGCGCTGTTGACACTGGCAAACCTAATACTAAAGGCACCAAAATTGTCGCACCAAACATTGCAAACACATGTTGGAAACTTAATAATAAACCAGGTATTAAAAATGGCTTCTCATGTACATCCAACAACATTCTTTTTTCTTTTCCTGAATTTTCCATATAAACAGCTCCTTTTTGTTTAGGTTCACTTTGGACAAAATAAATAGCCCTTTGCAAAAACAGGGCTTTAAAGAAGTTCATATGTAAATTGATGGCTCGCTCAACGCAATACCCTCTATAAAATGAAGTCTTTAGTAACCTCTCGGGATTACTTTAAAAGTCCCTTTAACCTGTACAAATTTTACCATGCACGGAAAAAATTGCAATAGTAAATTTATTAGACGAGAGAATTCGAGTGTTGCTTGGCTAATAGACACTGTCATGGGATAACAATGGGGTTGTATGTCTAAGTCACCGTGTCACCACTTTATACGGTGACTTAGACATTACTCACCACAATGAACACAAAAATCGGCCAGTTATCTTTAACTGATAACTGGCCGATAATGGAATATGTTTTTTAAGATAACAACATTGCATCGGATGCTAATGTTTCACCTGATTCTTGGCGGAAGAGTTCCATTAAACGATCAATCGTTAAATTTTTCTTTTCTTCGCCGCTTACATCAAGGATAATTCGACCTTGATGGAGCATAATTAGGCGGTTACCATATTTGACTGCATCATTCATATTATGGGTAATCATTAATGCAGTTAATTGTTGTTCGTTGACAATTTTATCAGTTAATTGAAGAACCATCTCACTTGTTTTAGGATCTAATGCCGCTGTATGCTCATCAAGTAATAAAACTTGCGGCTTACGTAAAGTAGCCATTAAAAGCGTTAAAGCTTGACGTTGTCCACCTGATAAGTAAGCAACATCAGTTGTTAAAC
Organism: Aerococcaceae bacterium DSM 111021; assembly: GCA_020112395.1. Lineage (NCBI taxonomy): Bacteria > Bacillati > Bacillota > Bacilli > Lactobacillales > Aerococcaceae > Aerococcaceae bacterium DSM 111021. Next base: position 1,104,494 of record JACCEK010000001.1, read on the forward strand.
GGTCTTCTAAGCCTAGATCAAGAAATTTCAAACGTTCTTTCATCTCTTGACGGTCTGCTTCTTTAACCCCTTTACGTAGTCCACGTTTTAGACCACGGCGGTTTGCAAGAGCCATATTCTCTTGAATTGTTAGGCGTGCAGCTGTTCCCATTTTTGTATCTTGGAATACATAACCAATCGAATCAGCGCGCTTATTCATTGGAAGACGCGTAACATCTGCGGAGTTAATCTTGACAGACCCTTCATCTGGAATCAGGGATCCGTTAATTGTGTTTAGTAATGTTGATTTACCAGCTCCATTACCTCCGATTACAGTGACAAAGTCGCCGTCATAAAGAGATAAGTCGATTCCTTTAAGAACATGGTTCTCATTAACCGTTCCGCGTTCGAATGACTTTTGAATACCTGATAACTCTAATTTAATTTGTCTCTCAGTCATTATTTCGCACCTCCACTTACTGCGTGTTTCTTCCGACTACCGAAATGTTTCTGAATTTGTGGGAAATATAACACAAATCCAAGTAAAATCGCAGAGAATAAACGTAAGTCAGTTGGACGAATATCAATCCAAGGTTGGTTTAAGATAAAGTCAATAATTAGACGATAAATGAAACTACCTGCAACGATTGACGTTAAACGGAAACCAATTGATTGATTTGGAATAACAACCTCAGCAACGATTACAGAGGCAAGACCGATAACGATTGTACCGATACCCATACTAATATCTGCGAAACCGTCTTTTTGTGCAACCATCGCTCCACTTAAGGCGATAAGACCGTTACCGATAATGTAACCTAATGTCTTCATACGATTTGTATTAATTCCGTTAGCTTCACTCATTCGAGGGTTATCACCCGTTGCTCGAAGTGATAATCCCATTTCTGTATGTAGGAATAAAACTAAAAGAACGATGATGATAGCAAGAATAATTAGGGCTAAAACTGTTACAGACATATTTTTACTTAAACCAAACATATCTGCAATCGGTGTATAAATCGTTTCTTGCCCAAGTAAAGCTAAGTTAGAACGTCCGCCCATAACGTGTAAGTTAATTGAATACAGACCAGTCTGTAACAAGATACCCGTTAATAATGGTGGAATACGAAGCTTTGTATGAATCCAACCAGCTAGTAACCCACCGAGTGAACCACCTGCAAAAGCCGCAGCAGTTGCGATAAACGGATTCACTTCATTCGTAATTAAAATTGCAGCGATTGCGCCCCCTAATGGGAACACCCCTTCTGCTGATAAATCTGCAATATCAAGTAGTCTGAAGGTAATGTATACCCCGATAGCCATGACTGCCCATACAACTCCTTGGCTAAAACTTGATGAAATAACATCTAGAATCATAAATTAAACATACTCCTTTAATAAAATTTCAAAATCTTTTAATATTTTAACATATCTAATATTAAGATCGCTAATCTATTTGAATTGAACTTACATCAATTTCAACTTTATTCGCGTAATCTTCATTTACAACTAATTCAAAATTGTTCCCAACTTCAACCGGCATATTTGCTGGCGTTAAATCTTCATCCAACATGCGTTTAACCATATCAGCAGTTTGAACTCCGTAATCGTAATATGAATTAGATATCGTTGCAAGCCCATTCGCATTAATCGTTGAATCTGATGATCCAATCAAAGCTAATTTTGCTTCTTTAGCGATATCTCCAACTAATGAGATTGAACTATCAATCGTGTTATCTGTTACTAATAAGATTGCGTCAGACTCATTCACTAATGCATTCATTACTTGTGAGATATCATTCGTGCTTACCACTGATTGTACGACATGATTCAAGCCTTTCTCTTCGATAACCTCTGTTGCGATATCCACTTGATGTTGCGCATTCACTTCACTTGAATTATAGATTGTTCCAATATTTTTTGCTTCTGGAACAATTTCTAATAATAAATCAACGTGGTCTGCAATCGGTCCTAAGTTAGTTGTCCCAGTTAAATTACGTCCTGGCTCTTCCATTGAATCAACTAATTTTGCTTCAACAGGTGCTGCTACTGCTGCAAAAAAGATTGGTTTCTCTTGTTCAACTGATGCTAAAGCTTGAGCAGCTGGTGTTGCAATCGCAAAGATAATATCATTATCTCGCGCTACTTTCTCAGATAGAGACTGTAAGGTTGACATATCGCCATTAGCGTTTTGTAAATCCCATTCGACATTCCCTTCAAAAACTTCATCGATGTGATCAACAAATCCATCTCGTGTATCATCTAAAGCAACATGACTCACATGTTGCAAGATTCCGATTTTGATTGGTTCGTCTTGTGCTTTAACTGGTTGAGTTAAAGGCATAATAGATACGAGCGCTAAAGCGATAATTGACACTACTTGAATGATTTTTTTCATTTGTATAGGCTCCTATTCAATTTTTGACGGATCGACACCAATAGCTTCAGCGAAATCTTCGTTTACAACGATTTGGAAGTCTTTTCCTAATTCAATTTCCATTTCACCAGGGTTTAAGTCTTCATCTAACATACGAATAACCATTTCAGCTGTTTGAATACCATAATCTTCATAAGAGTTTGATAGAGTTGCTAATCCATTCGTTCGAACAACCGAATCAGAAGATCCAATCGTTGGAATCCCTGCATCTTTCGCAATGTCACCAACTAATGAAATCGCACTATCAATTGTATTATCCGTCACCATGAACATTGCATCGACATTTCCTACAACCGAATTCATAACTTGAGCAATATCATTTGTACTAATAACTGTTTGTACTTCAGTCTTTAATCCTTGTGCTTCAAGTAATTCAACCGCTACTGCCGCTTGGACTTGTGAGTTTACTTCACTTGAGTTGTAGATTAATCCAACTGTTTCGACATCTGGAAAATTACGTACTAATAAGTCGACTTGTTCTTCAATCGGTGCCATATCACTTGTTCCGGTGATATTGCCACCTGGAGCTACAAGTGATTCTGCTAATCCTGCTTCAACAGGATCTGTCACTGCTGCGATAAAGATTGGCTTCTCTTGTTCTACAGAGGCTAATGTTTGAGCAGCTGGCGTTGCAATAGCGAATAAAATATCATTGTCTCGTGCTACTTTCTCACTTAATGATTGAAGACTCGCTTGATCTCCACTGGCATTGTTGATATCCCATTCAATGCGACCAGCGTAATCTGAGTTATCTAATGTTTCTTGGAATCCTTTAAGAACAGCATCTAATGCTTCGTGTTCTACATATTGAACGACACCAATTTTAATTGGTTCTTCTTGTGCTTGAGCAACTTGGCTACCTGCTAACATTGGAAGTAAAATTAATACTACGGTAGTAATAACATTTAATAATTTAAATCGACTGTTCATAGTGAATTCTCCTTATAGTTTATTCAGAATCTTCAGAACTCGCTTCCTCTTCAGATTCTTCTGTGTTTTCTTCTTCTGATGCTTCTACTGTTTCTAAGTCAATATTTGATAAGTCTAAACCTAATTTTTCTGCGTTTCCTTCATTAACTACTAATTCTAAATTATCTGCTGATTCAACCGGGATAATCTCGCCCGATTCTATGATTTCAACTAACATCCCTGCTGTCTGTTTACCTAGTTCGTAATAGTCTAATCCATAAGTAGCTAAACCATTTGCGATAGTCATATCCTTTGATCCACCAATAATTGGAAGACCCGCTTCAACTGCTAAATCTCCTACAAGCGACATAGCACTTGCAATTGTGTTGTCTGTTACAGTAAAGATAGCATCAACATTATCATTGACTAAACTGCTCATAACCTGAGAGATATCATTTGTTGATGTTACCGTGGCTTCAACAACTTCAATACCAGCTTCTTCTAGAGATACTGTTGCTTTTTCTGCTTCACTCACTGAGTTCGCCTCACCTGAGTTATAGATAATACCTACGCGCTTTGCTTCTGGAACAATAGCTTTTAATAATGCAACTTGGTCTTCTATGGGACCGGCATCTGTTGTCCCTGTAACGTTCGCTCCTGGCTGTTCTAAGTCATCAACTAACCCCGCTCCGATTGGGTCACTTACAGATGAGAATAATAACGGTTTAGATTGTTCTACATTGGCTAATGATTGAGCAGCTGGGGTAGCAATTGCGAATATATAGTCACTACTGTTAGCAATATTCTCACTCATTGATTGTAAATTCGCTGTGTCTCCTGATGCGTTTAAGTAATTAAGAGTTAAATTTTCACCGTCGACATAACCTGCTTCTTCTAATCCATCAATAAATCCTTGATAGTTTTGATCCAACGATTCATGTTCAACAAATTGAAGGACACCTACGTTGATTGCTTCTTGATCTTGTGCGCTTGCCGACATTGGTGCTACCACACTGCTTAATGCTAATAATGAAACTAAAGCTGTTTTTAAATATCGATACATAATTTATTCCTCCATTTTTTCTATTTTTTATAACAAAAAACCCCTGTCAGATTTGATTAAAATCTAACAGGGGTAAAGAACTTCTCTTATCCTCTATATAGGTGAACCTCTTTGATACACCCGCTTTAGATTTTAATCTTTCGATTAGTTATCTATGCGGGCATCATAATTGACAGCTCCTCATAGATACAAACGTTAACGTTTACGGTTTGTATCTATAGTTCTAAGATACAAACACTATCTAAAGTAGCTGTAAAAATATGATGATAAATGTATACAAAGATTGTTAGTCATCGAGAATGTTCCTTTCCAGTAGTTTTTTGTTGTATATAATATAACCGACCCATTATTAAAAGTCAACACATAATTGAAAATTATTTTTAATCTTTTTATCATTTAAATTTTAAGCGTTTTTAATGAATTGGAAACGCCTTAATTTTATTTACACATTAATTCACTCGGTTTTGAGCTGTACCTGTTTGGATTACTTCTAAAGCTGAGTTTAGTCCGCCTTCAACTAAATTTTGAACAGCTATATCAGTATAGTAAGCAATGTGGGGGGTGTAGTAAATGTTAGGATGGTTGAGTATTTGTATAAATACATCATCTTGAATCTCTTTACCTTCCCAATTTTGAGGGATAAATGGTCCTTCTCCTTCATATACATCTAAAGCAGCATTTTTAATTTGACCACTATCAATGGCTTCAACTAAATCTTGTGTCTTAACAATCTTCCCACGTGCTGCGTTAATTAACGTCGCACCTGTCTTCATCTGATTGAATAATCCGCGGTTAAATTGATGGTAATTATCTTCTGTTAAAGGCATATGAATCGTTATTACATCAGCATCTTTTACAGCTGTAAGTAAGTCTGGTTGGTAGTCTACATGCTTTCTAAACTCATCTCGCTCCACAATGTCATAAGCAACAACTTCCGCACCAAAACCATGTTTGTAAATTTTAGCTACTCTGGATCCAATTCGACCTACACCAATAACCGCAATCTTTAAATTTTTAATCGGACGACTACGGATAATTGGTTCCCAAGTGAAATTTTGGGCTTCAACACGCTGATCAATTAAATCACTGTTTCGGATAAGACGCATCGCTGCAAAAACCGAAAACTCCGCAATTGACTCTGGAGAATAACTTGGGACATTTGTAATAATAATATCGTTCTGGCTTGCGGCTTTTAAATCATACATCTCATAACCCGCACTTCTTTGGCCAATAACTCTAATACCTAATTCTTTAAGCTTTGTATAGACTGGTTCCACAATATTAGATACTTGCATATTTGTAATCCCATCGTAACCTTTGGCCAAGTGAACAGTTTCAGGAGTTAAATATTCTGGTGTCATGTCTACGTGAATATTTTGGTCCGTTGACCACTTTTTTACAACTTCTGCCTCTTCTTGTGTTACACCAAATGCGATAATTTTCGTCAAAATAATCTCTCCTTTTAATCTAAAAAAAAAGGCCCGCTCAGATAAATCTAAACGGACCTTTAAATGATGTCGTTGCCTCAAATTGTACGTCATGTACTATCATCCATGTTATTTATGACGTCTATTAGATAATTTGATATCTGTATATTACGATAACAGATGTGTTAAGTCAATAATATCTAATCCAATTCTCATCTTAATTTAATTCTTCTTTGTTATCAGTTAAGTCACCTGAATCATTCATGTTAAAGCCTAACGCAGTTTCAGGTTGCACGTCCTCATAGCCAAGATATATAATCGAAAAATCTTTTAATCGAGCAAATACTTCTCGAAGCTCGCGTTCAAAACGAGTAGAATCAACTTCTTCAGAAGCAATACCAATCGCATCAATTCCTAAACCATTTGCTAAAAGCAAAGCTCTTGGTAAGTGATATCCTTGTGTGACTATCACTACTTGGTGTGTATCAATCACTTCTTTTAGTCGATAAAGACTTGCGTAAGTTGAATAGCCTGCATGATCTAAGTAAATTTGATGACTTGGTACGCCTTTTTCAACAAGGTAGTTTTTCATCACACCCACTTCATTGTAATACTGATCAGCATGGTCCCCGCTCATTATAAGCGGATTATTTGGATTATCCAGATGAACTTCATAGGCTTTATCCAAACGATTCGCTAAGATATTACTAGGGTATTCGTTGTTGACAACCCCTGCACCAAGAACAAGAATCGGAACCTCTTCACTGAGTGCTTGGTTTAATTCATCCTTGTCAACGACTTCTGACTGGGTTGAGAGAATAACAAACAAGTTAATCGCAATAATACTCAAAACCAAAAGCACCCCGACACTTAAGACAAACTTACCTAACGTTTTTATTAAAAACCAGATAAAATTTACGATCGTAACGATTGTTATTCCCTCCTTTGAAATTAGACTGTTAAATATGTTACCAATCATTTATAGGGTGTTCAATATTAAATAGCCATATTTAATAAATAATTATACTTATAACAAGTTTTTTATAACTAACATAAAAAAACCTACACAATCTAATGATTGTATAGGCACTTTAGACTATTTATTTACTTCGACTTTTTGAACCCAGCCTTCTGGTGCTTCAACGTCTCCTCGTTGAATACCTACCAGTTCAGCGTAAAGTTTTTGTGTAATTGGACCTACTTCTGCCCCTGATGTGTACTTAAATTCTTTGTCTCCATAAGTAATCGAACTAATCGGAGCAATGACTGCAGCAGTTCCCATTGCACCCGTCTCAGCGAATTGATCTAATTCATCTACATACACATCACCTTCCAAAACGCTTAAGCCTAGCCGATTTTCAGCTAACCAAAGCAATGAACGTTTGGTAATACTTGGTAGTATCGATGGTGATTTTGGTGTGATAAATTGGTTATCCTTAGTAATCCCAAAGAAGTTAGCTGATCCTACTTCTTCAATTTTAGTATGGGTTGCTGGGTCTAAATAGATTGCATCACTATAACCTTGATCTTTCGCTAGTTTTCCGGGTTGGTAACTACTCGCATAGTTTCCACCAACTTTTTGAGCGCCCGTTCCTCTTGGAGCTGCTCTGTCAAAATCACTCACCAGGAATTTAGATGGTGCCATACCACCTTTAAAGTAAGGACCTACTGGTGTGACAAAAATTGTAAATAAATACTCATCCGCAGGTTGAACGCCTACAGTGTCACCTATTCCAATTAATAACGGACGAATGTATAACGTTGCTCCACTTTCGTAAGGAGGCACCCAATCTTCATTCGCAGTAACCACTTCATGGATTGCTTTAACGAAATCTTCTTCTGGATATGCTGGCATTAATAATTTTTCCGCTGAAGCCATCATACGTTGTGCATTTAGTTCGGGACGGAATAATTGAATCTCTCCCGTTTTAGTCCGGTAAGCTTTTAATCCTTCAAAGGCTTGTTGGCCGTAGTGAAGCGCAGTAGATGCTTCTGAGATAGATATGTTTTTATCTGTTTCAATTTGGCCTTCAGACCATTTTCCATCTTTATAATAAGCACGGAATTTTTTCCCGGTATCGATATATCCAAAGCTTAGTTCGCTCCAGTTAATTGTTTCTGGTGTTAAATTAGTCAAAACGCTCATCCTTCCAATAATAAAATCATAGTCATATACTACATCTAATTTGTTAAAAAAGCTAGAATTCTATGAGAGAAAAATTTGAATTATCTCATAATCATGTGTTGAGGCTTTTTTGGCGTGTTTTGCAATAAAGTTGTTATGGTTCTGTTATAGATTCATGATACAATGCTAATACAATTTTATCTGAATATGATCTATGAAAGGATATATAAACTAATGAAGAAATTTTTACTCTTAACTATACTCTTTACATTAAGTGGATGTAGTTACTTTACAAGCGAACCCGTAAGTTTAACCTCACCAAATCAAGGGCCTCAATCGGAGAGTCAAGTCGAGGACGTTACAGAAGAAGAAAAGGAATCTTTCCCTCTTAACGATAGCTTTGAAAATGTTTTTGACGAAACTGTGATAGGACAAGACAGATATCCAGCAACATCATTACCAGACTCAATTCCAATTAGTGAATTGCGTGTTGCTATTGAAGACTTCTATACTCAAGCACTTCCTGAAGACGAAAAAGAAATTAACTACGAAAAAATTGATCCTGATACGCTAAGTACACTACAAAAAATATTTAGCGAAAATGAAGTGTATGAACCGCTCGATATTACAGTCGATCAAATTTCATTGGACTTAGGTGGCGAAACGAATTATATCGCCCGGATTGTTGTTGGTATGACTCATGAAAAAGCTGAAAATATTATTGATGAGCATGATATTTTAGTCTTAAATGAAGCTCTTAGTCAATTAGATAACCGCATTGTATTAGTGGCCTACTATGATGAAGAAAAAGACTCTCTAACGCCTTATCATTTAAACAACAGCACAACAAGTATCTTCTCACTTGCTGACTCGGATGCTACTACTGACAGTTCAAACTCAAGTGAATCTGACGTTTCAGAATCAGAGGAAGAAAATTAATTAGACTCAAATAAATACACCTGACTGAGTTCGTTATGAACTTAGTCAGGTGTATTTTTTTACTTTATTTCAATTATTTGCCTAGACTTCGACGATAATTTTTAACGATTTGTTGGCCAACAATGATTTTGTCATCCAACAGAATCTTAACAATTTCTTCATCGCTGAGCTCTCTGCCAACATCTTCAATAATTTGGCTAATCGTATCTTTAATATAGTTAGCAGAAAGTCCATCGCGTGTTAGGGAACGTGATGTATTAATAAAGTCTGTGAATGCATATACTTGTTTATTAAACTCAACATTTTTATTCGAAGCAATATGGTAAACAATTGGCTCTGGCAAGCGAGTCTCTTTCGCAATATCTTTAATTGACAAGGTTGCTTTATACTCATCTTGACTTAAAAAATACGATTTATGGGCTTTGGCCATACACATAACCACTTCTAATATTAATTGTTCTCTTATACGTAAGTTGTCCGCTAAACGTTGGTAGCCATTTTTGTGTGGCTTAATATAGTCATTTAACGCATCATCTTTTTGCGCTGCCATCTCATCAAAATAACTCTGATTAAATGAAATCTTAGGATAATATTGACGGTTATAACGGATTTGTATACCTTCGCCTGCTGGCGTTATCGTTACATCCGGAATTAAATTAATTTTATCTACTTGGTTGAATAAGGCCGCTGGATTCGTACGAAGTGTATGGAAATAATTAACACTTTCCATTATCTCTTCATACGATAATTGCGTCTGAGCTTGAATCTCAGCGTAATCCTTATCACGTAGTTCATTAAAGAACACTTCTAATAAGTAGTAAGCGACATTTGGTGCATGTTCATCTTGTTCTGTTTGAAGCATCATCGACTCACGTAAATCAAACGCGCCAATACCTGCTGGCTCTAATTGTTTTATTAACGTGATCGCATCCAAGGTGATAATCTCAGGCATATCAATTTTTTCAGCTAAATCTTTTAACTCGAATGGTAAATAGCCTCGCTCATCTAAGTAGTCAATCAACTTTACCATCGCATCACGAATAACAGTATGACGGTATAATAATATTTGTTCAAACAAATAGGTATCTAAACTTTGCGTGCTCTCCTTCATTTCTTCCGCCTGTTGCGTTCCCTCGAAGCGCTCAAAAGCTGGAATTTGTTGCTCAATATTGTACTCTAAATCAATGAAAGGATTATCTAAAATTGCATCTTCTAAATAATATGTTAATTGCTCAGCATTCAAATCAAGTATATCTAATAATTGCGGGTTACTCATAATTGCTGAGTTTTTTAATCCTTCAAAAACTTTAACCGGCTCATTATCTTGAATCGTCACTTGATCTAATGGTTCTTTATGAACGTCTTGTTCTTTCATCGTTTCACTCCTCTCAATCTTATTCTCCCTACTATTATAGAATATTAAAGGGCTTTCGTCTATTATACCAAAGTAACCGCTTAATCGTACTATGATATCACTTCAACTAACAACAAAAAAAGTTGAATGCATCTTGCGATACATTCAACTTATTCTCATTATTCATCAAAATATCGATGTTGGAATTCTAACTCCATTGGTGAAACAAATACGTAACCTTGTTCAATTAATTCAGGTACAAAACGAGCTACAGCATCAACTGTATACTGCGCAGTATCATGCATCAATACAAGCATGTCACTTGATAAATTTGACATAATATTCTGATAAATCAGTTCAGCGTCTTGAAGTTGCCAATCTAATGAATCGACGTTCCAAAGTATTGATGTCATATCCGGAAATAAACGAACAGCACGTGGCCCGCCAGCACCAAATGGCATACGGTATAAAGTCGGCTCGTAGCCTGTCGCTTCAACGATAGAGTCTTGTGCCCACTCAATCTCTTGAATGATTTCCTCATCAGGTATTTGACTGAAATCAGGATGTGAATAACTATGGTTTGCAATGATATGCCCTTCATCAACAATTCTTTTTGCCATTTCAGGATTCTCATCTACATATGCACCATATACGAAGAATGTTGCTTTTACATCATTTTCAGCTAAAATCTCTAAAATTTGAGGTGTAAACTCTGTATTCGGTCCATCATCAAATGTTAATGCAATTTGAGGTGACGGATTAAGCGGTGTACCTTTTAATCGTTCACTCAAAACAGGGTTAGAGAAAATGGCATCGAGTAGCAACTGCTCATAATGTCCGTAACTATGCCCATTAATAATCGCATTCACTAAATTATCCAATGATTGGTTATAAATTTCATAAGTCTTTGCCATGTATGGTTGATTAGTAAACTGAGTCACTTTATCAGTAAGCTCATTCGCTATAAGTACCACATCATATAAGTTGCTTCGCGTCACGGTTTTAATCTCCGTGAAGGTCCCCATCTCACTTCTCAACGCCTCCATCTCTTGAATAAGCGTTGGGACTTCGTCTAACAGATTCTTCGCTTTAGTCACATATTCATTGTCTTCTTTAGGCAAAGAGTTTTGAGTTTGAGTAATTAAATCACTCGTTACACCCTCTTTCACTAAAAGTTCTGTTTCACCAATTAAAGGATTCCCTTCGAAAACAGGTGATATAACAGTCAGCACATCAAATTGAGACTGAGCTTTGCTAATAATTGTGTTTAATTCTTCTTTTTTGTCATGAGGTAATTTATTCACAGAATTTTCTGCTTGTTGTATTTCCTCTTGGGTGACTTCAGCTTTTAATACATTGTTTTCTTGATTTTCAAATAATACATTAATATCTGCTTGGGCAGCTTGTAATCTTTCTTCTTCCGAAGGATAGAAAACACTATACAGTACACCCAATATTAAAAACACACCAAGAATTGATAATAATATTTTTCCTACATCTGATTTTACAAACTCTAATATATATTTCATTACAACAAGTAGACCTACCTTTTTTATTTTACCTTCTTATTCTATGTCTAGATACGTATTAAACGTATCGCCGTGTTCAAAATCTCCATATTCATAACCACGCATAAACCATGCTTGACGCTGTTGTGCCGTACCATGAGTAAAACTGTCAGGCACAACGTGTCCTGTGGCACGCTCTTGAATCGTATCATCCCCAACCGCAAAAGCAGCTTGGAGGGCTTCGTCAATATCTCCAGTTTCTAGCAAGCCTTCTTGCTCGGCATATTGAGCCCAAACACCAGCGAAGTAGTCCGCTTGGAGTTCTAAACGCACATTTAATTCGTTCGCTTCCGTCTCTGATAGACCTTGTCTAACATTATTATACTCATCCATCACACCAATTTCGTTTTGAATGTGGTGCCCAACTTCATGGGCAATAACATAGGCCATCGCAAAATCTCCAGGTGCTCCGTATTGTTGTGACAAGTCACGCCAGAAAGATAAGTCGATATAGACATTATCGTCAGCAGGACAATAGAACGGCCCTGCTTGGGCACTACCAAATCCGCACCCGGATGTGGCAGTCCCATCTTCATATATTACCATACCTGGCTCATCATAAGTCATATTCTCTGTTGAAAATTCTTCATTCCAAAAATCTTCTGTACTCGCAAGCACAGCAGACACAAAATTAAACTCGTCATCCGTCACACCTGTATCACTTTGTTGGGCTTCATTATTAACTTGAATACCACTCGATGGGGCATTCATATTACTTCCACCAAGTAAATCACCAAATCCGCCTAATGCACCCCCACCTAAAACTGAAAAGAGAATAATCGCTAAGACAACCCATTTCCCTTTACCTGGTATGAGAAACAACAGATTCATTAAGCTACCGCCCATTGATGAGCGAGAGCCACCTCGGTTACGACCAAATGATGATCCACCAGATTGTCCACGACGATCTTGAACATTTTTACTACGACGTAAATCTTCCCATTTCATAATAATTCCTCCATTTTGGGTTATTTTTAAACAAATGGCGCTATCAGCCGAAGAATAGCATCCCAAACACTACCAATGAGACCCACTTTAATATCTTGTAACTGGATACGTCTAGATTTCGCTTGAGAATCTAGAAAATCTTTACTAATATCTTCAATCACTGGGTGATAATAAAACATCGTGCTCGTTTCAAAGTGCAAATAAAGTGACCGATAATCTAAATTAATCGTACCGACGGTCGCTACTTTATCATCTGAAACAAACGTTTTTGCATGCAAGAAGCCGGGTGTATATTCATAAATTTTAATCCCAGCTTTCATTAACGGTCTATAATATGAACGTGTCAGCCTAAATACCATCTTTTTGTCCGGAATGCCAGGTGTCATTAAACGAACATCCACCCCGCGCTTAGCGGCTAATTGCATCGCTGTTTGTAATTCATATGAAATCACGAGATACGGTGTATAAATATACACATAATCTTGGGCATTATTTAAAATTTCACGGTAGACATTCTCCCCTACGGGTTCAACATCCAAAGGTGTATCTCCAAAAGGCTGAACAAAGCCCATCTCATCCATCGCTGTTTCATCTTCTTGTAATTCGCGTGTTTCATTCATAATATGATCAATTCGAAATGGTTCATAGGATTCGTCCGTATAATAAAAAGAATTCCACATATTCAAGAATAAATTCGTTAAATTCCATGTTGCTGGCCCTTGAATTCGAACCATATTATCTTTCCAATAACCAAATCGTTCCTTCATATTAATGTATTCATCCGCAATATTTAAACCACCTGTATAACCAATCTCACTATCAATAATGACAAACTTTCGATGGTCACGAGTATTATAGACCATTGAAATTAATGGCTTTACCGGATTAAACTTTAAGGCTTTAATACCTAACTCTTCAAGTTGCTCATCAAAATCTTTAGGTAGACGTGTAATAGATCCAAAATCATCATATAAGAACCGAACATCGACACCTTCTTTGGCCTTTTCCTTTAATACTTCAAAAATCGAATCAAACATTACGCCTGTTTCTACGATGAAAAACTCAATAAAAATTGTACTCTTTGCTTGTTTCAAGTCATATATTAATGATGACATCATCGATTCTCCATTCGGAAAATACTTTGCATCAGTATTTGTATACACCGGCATATGCGCATAATTGCTTATATATTGGCTTAAAGCAGAAAGTCTTTTATCTTTCTTCTCTAAATATTCTTGCGCTGATGGAACCGATGTCATTTCTTTTGAATGCAGCTTTTGCAATAAATCCACGCTTCGACGCATCCAAATTATTGGTCGCTTGTTACCTATCATTAAATACAGTATCCCACCAAATAAGGGGAATAATGTAATGGCAATGATCCAACTCATTCGATATGCTGGACTCTCATCTTTATTCACTAGATACAAAACCATGATAATTGATGCAAAAGTGAAAGCAAACTGAATATAAGCTGAATAAGCAACAATATTGTTCATAATGATGACAAACCACACAATCTGAACAATAAATGCCACTGCAAGAACACCCACGCGTTCTAGCGTTGACTTTTTCTCTGGTTTCATTCTTTGCATCCCCTCCATAATACTTATTTTTAACTACTATTTATTATAGTAAATATTTGCCCAGAAGACTATCAAACTATAGTCTTATTTTAGCTTTTTGACTTTTTGTCCTTGATTTATCATAATACTCATATGAAATTCAACTATATACTTAAGAAAGGAGTCCCATTATGAAAATACTTATCGATGCAGATGCTAGTCCAGTAAAAAACGAAGTCATCCAACTAGCCGAAGAATTCCAACTAGAAGTAGTTATCGTCTCAAGCATTTCTCATTATACCTTCGACACTTATCCAGATTTCGTCAAAGTCATCTATGTTGAGACTGGTACAGACCGCGCTGACTTTAAAATCGTTCAACTTGCTCAGCCAGGAGACATCATCGTGACTCAAGATTACGGTCTTGCCTCATTATTACTGCCTAAGAAATGTCGCGTCATTCACCATAAAGCTTACGAATATACACAAGAAAATATCGATCTGCTTTTACATCGCCGCCACTTTAGTGCGATGGAAAGACAAAGCGGTATCCGTACAAAAGGACCGAAAGCTTTTACAGATGCTGATCGCAAAAAGTTTTCACAATTTTTATTACATATTTTACAAAACTCATAAAGGTAAATATTAAAAAAAGAGCCAGAAGGTTGAGTGATTCTCAACCGCTTGCTCAATGTAATAATTTTGACTTGTAATTTAGTTAGATAACGAGCGATAATTAACCATGACTTCTGCAAATATTTCAGCACTTGTCGGTGGTGTAAAGGTAATAGCATTCGCACCCGCTTCGATCGTTTCTTCAATTGATTCCTCAGTTGGCCCTCCGGTCGCTATGATTGGCACCATTGGTCCAACTTCATCACGGATTTGTTTAACCAAGGCTGCTGTATTGGCTCCTGCCGATACGTTTAGCATATCTGCTCCAGCGTTTAGCTTCGTAATATAATCATCTTTATCACTTGCAATCGTTGCAATCACTGGTACATCGATGCGTTTATTGATTTCTGTAATCACTTCTTTCTTCATCGGTGCATTGACAATGACACCGTAAGCTCCCATTTGTTCAGCTTGAAAGGCAAGGTCTACACTTCGTTGACCCGTTGTCGTTCCGCCACCCACTCCAAGGAATACAGGCACTGAAGAAACATCGACGATCGATTGCATAATTGTTAATTGTGGTGTAAATGGATAGACAGCAATCACAGATTGAGCATTACTGTTTTTGATAATCGCTACATCCGTTGTAAATAAAAGTGATTTAATCCGTTTTCCTAATATTTTCACTCCAGATGCTTTATAGATCGCATCAGGCATTTCAACAATTCTTGTTTTTAACTCTGCTTGAAATTCTGGAATAAACTTCTCTTTCTTTTCAGGTTGTTCAGAAACAACATCTGTTAAAATTATACGTTGTTCATTGTCTTCTGTTATTTCCGTTGTAACAGCTTGATAACTTGGTCCTGGCTGTTCAAATCGATCACTGTTAAATTTTTCTTCGTTTGTCATAATTCACACTCCTTAATAATACTTCTACCATTCTATACAAAAAAGACCACAAATTAAAGTTTTCTCACCTACGGTTACCGAGAGCACTTTCTTTGCGGTCTTTTATAATTTTCCTATTAAACTTTTTCAGTCATCATCGAAATATCTTTCGCTACATCTAGTAAAGACATCACTTCTTCATTTTCTAAGGCATAAACAACACGTTTACCGTGTTTTTCTGACGTTATCACACCACTGTTACGTAATGTAATTAAGTGATGAGACGTCGTTGCGACTGACGCATCGATAAATCGTGAAATTTCATACACGCATAATTGCTTATAGTGCGCTAGGAGTTCTACGATTTTAATTCGATTTAAATCACCTAATACTTTAAATATATCAGCTTTACCTTCTACTAGATTAGTGTCAATTATATTTTTAACGTTAGCCATTTCCAAATCAATGGCTTCGTCATTTAGGCATTCATATTGAGACATATTGTCACCTCTCATTTTGCAAATATTATAATTTGGTTATCACCATAGAATTATAGCATTTGTATTGCCATAAATCCAATGAAGTTTTGAATGATATGTAAAAGAATTGGATATTCAAGGCGTCTCGTATATAAATAAACAAAGGTAAACCCTGCAGATAATACAAAGTACACCATGAAATCAATCCAGTTAGCTGGACCATGTAACATCGTAAAGATGACTGCAGCCACAAATGCCCCAATGATTGGCATTAAAGAGAATGTATACTTCATGATTAGTCCTCTTAAGATATACTCCTCAGTAATCGGCGTTAAAATAACGATATTAATAAACATTAAAATTGGGTTCATATTTTGA
This sequence comes from Aerococcaceae bacterium DSM 111021, assembly GCA_020112395.1. Taxonomy (NCBI): domain Bacteria; kingdom Bacillati; phylum Bacillota; class Bacilli; order Lactobacillales; family Aerococcaceae; species Aerococcaceae bacterium DSM 111021. Next base: position 1,121,167 of record JACCEK010000001.1, read on the forward strand.
ACTAAGGACTCGACCGTCGTTTGGTTCCCTGGTTGGACATAATCCGGTGCCACAAACATAATAATCATATTAAGTAGCACTTGAAGTAAATAAATGAATACATATATTTTCAGTGCTGTGGTAACATTTTGCCAACTGAAGGATTTAAAATCAAAAAATTTAAACCCTAACAACTTGCCTGTCACAATGATTAAAACCGCTAGACCGAGCGTCTGTAGAAAATACTCCATCGGTGCATGCGTCATTAAATTAAGTAAATTGCCTTCTGTCAAAGTTTCAACAGTTAATTCAACTTCGGCATTCAGCGCACCTCGGCGAATGACCCATGTCTCAGCTAGGACCCGCACATAAAAGTAGGCGGCAATCAAAAGTGGGGCTTTCCACCAACTCCCTTTTACTTGATCAGACCATGGTCTCTTTAATTCATTCCATACACCTTGCATAACTTACCTCTATTCTTCAGTTGTCTCGAACATATCTGGCGTGAGTTTTGCTTCTAATTCATTGATTTCTTGAATAACATCAAAGCCTACAAATTCAGCGAACTCTTCATACGAATAAACGATCTCATCTGTAAAATCAATGATTGTCCCCGCACTTTCAAGTAAGTATAATTCGATACCTGTCATTTGTTCTTCATCGTTCATCGCAACGAGTCCCATACCGAACACACCATTCTCATAGTCGACGTTCATCGTCCCTTCAATCGCCGTTGTCGCTCGATCGAAGAACTCAGATAACTCTGGGTATTCTTCCTGTTTCGCTTGCGCAATTTCATTGTAAAGTGTTCCAATGTCCCCCGCAATCATGACTTGCTCGCCCATCTCGTTCGCTTCAAACGCATTGATGACTTCTTCATGACCTAACCACTCAATCGCAACTTCAGTTAAGAAATCTTCCACTCGAAACATTTCTAAATTGGCACTATTTAAACCACCTTCAGTCGAATCCAATTGCACAACTTTCCCTTGAAGTTCGTCATAGTTTTCTTGAGTGAAGACATAAAAATCTTCCACGACCGTCCCAGCATAAATTTGAGGCTGTGAATTCAAAGCATCGGCAGCATATTGAATTAAATCATCCACTGAAATATGTGCTTCTTGAATGGACTCACGGTCACTTCTTGAGAAGATGGCACTCGGTAAATAAGGAGGTCTTAATTGAGCGGTATAATATTTATCCCCGTCTTTTAATGAGTTTTGAGAGATTAAATCCATTTCCTCACCGACAACAACAAAACTAGCATATTCAACTGAACGTTGTTCTAATTGACTCACACCTTCTAAAAAGGCAAGCGGTGAAGAAGTATCCAAAGCTGATTCCATTGGTACTTCCTCAGTTTCTACAATACTTTCAACTTCCGAACTCTCTTCAGTTGATGCATCCTCTGTTGCCTCTTCTGATGTTTCTTCTGAAGTCTCCTCTACCGATTCATCAGAACTTTCTTGACTTTCTTCTTCAGCTGGAGCTTCCGATATAGACTCTTGTCCCCACTCAACTGATTCGATGGGTGAGATGTTTTCCGCAAAAGTTGTTATGACAGGTGAAGATAAACCGAATAAAAGCGCCAACACAAGGAGGCTAAGACTTTTTTTATTGTTCATTTACTTTGTTCCTTTCTAAATGACTTTTACTGAGCTGCATTAATAATATCTAACGTATCTAGCAATTCATCAAAGTGGCTAATAATATAATCCGCTTCTTTAAGATGCTCACGGTGACTTTCTTCAGTAGCTAAACCAATCGATGCATGTGTATGCTTTCCATACTCCATATCAACCGTTGAGTCGCCGACATAAATCATCTCATCTAAACGAATATCATATCGTCTGGCAATTTCGTGAAGAGCAGTTGGGTTTGGCTTTGGTCCAAAGTCATCGGCACCGCCAACAAATTCAAAGTATTGATCAATGTTTGCTAACTTTAACGTTTCCTCAGCAATCCGGCGATTATCATTGGTAACAACAGCTAATATATAATCATCTTTGAGGGCTTCCAGTGCATTCATTGCGCCGTCCATTACCAATACATGCTCACCGTGACCTTTGACATAGTCTAAATAAGTATCTTCTAAGATTTCTTCAATTTCAGAGACCGGCATATCCAAAATCTTACTAAATTCTCTAGCTTGGTCAATGATACTGCCCGCAGCATAAATTGAATTGGCCACTACTGTGTCGCCTTCCACACCCATATGTTTTCTGAATGCCTCTTTTTCTTCATCATTTAAATCTGTCTTATCAAGTAACAAATTCGTCACATCAACACTCGGTTGATCCCAAGTTCTTCCTAGTTCTATTAATGTTCCATCTTTATCTAAAATAATTGCTTTAATCACATTGGAGTCCTCCTAAAGATTGTTAAATTCTCATTAATTGTATCATATTTACATATAAAAAAAGAATGCAAACAATGGATGTTTACATTCAGGTTTACTATATTATTTAATTTATGAAACCGAAAAAAATCACTTCATAAATATAAGACAGCGGAACAAGAGACCCTGTCCAATGAATTGGCACGAAATCCGCAACAGTCAATGCTTTAGATATTACTGATAACGGGTAACTTTGGCTACCTGCTAATTCAATAAGAAAACAAGCAAATTGATGGTATGATACGTTAAATCCACTTGTATTCGTCTGGATTATTGATTCAACAGGCGATGTTATCGCCTGACTTGATACATTACTTTCTGGTGTCTCATCAGTGCCTTGGGTTGATTCCGGATCTTCACCTGTTTCTACTATAGAAGACTCTGGTCGTGAGCTAGAACTACTACTATTATTGTCGCTAGATTGTGAAGGTGTTTCATCCTCTTCTTCATTTCCCTGACTTGAACCTGAATTTGAAGACGCAGGTGGTAGACCAACAGTCTCATCACTACTTGATTCAACAGGAGCTGGCTCGATATTTTCAGGTGGGTCAGGTGGAGGTGGTAATTCATCCTCATTACCATCTGCAATTGGTTTTTCATACTCTTCACGTTCATCCTCAAAATAACTTGATTCTTCAGTGGATGAATTCGTACGAGCTGCCTGAACATGTATTGTTTGGCTACTTACAAAAGTTAATAGCAATAAAACAATTACGCTTAGGAAGACAGTTCGACGTTGCTTATTAAACTTCATAAGAGCCTCCTTAAATTATTTAATTTTCTTAAAATAAATATATCATAATAAAGACGAGCAAAGTCGATTAATATGCATTTGTATCCATATCATAATCATTTTAATACAATTAGAAATTATTCTGTCATAAATTTGTAAAATATCAATAAAAGCTTGCATACAAGGACCTCTGTAAAGTAGAATAAATTATACTAATAACCTAGGAGGATATACATGAACATTTTTGTATTTGAAACATCTCTAGAAGCATCACAATACGCATACGACTTAGTAGCAAAATCTTTAGAAACTGGTGCAAACACGTTTGGTCTAGCAACTGGTTCAACACCTGAAGAGTTATACTCAATTATACGTGACTCTGACTTAGATTTTACTTCTGCTAAAGCAGTAAACTTAGACGAATATTACGGTTTGCCGGCAGAAAATGATCAAAGCTACGCTTATTTTATGAAAAAACACTTATTCGATGCAAAACCATTTGCAAATACTTTTATCCCAGACGGAACTACAACGGATATTGAAAAAGAAATTGAAGACTACAATACTATTTTAGACGAGAATCCAGTAGACTTACAAATTTTAGGTATCGGTTCTAATGGACATATTGGTTTCAATGAACCAGGTAGTCCATTTGACTCTAAAACACGTTTAGTTGACTTAACAGACGAAACAATCCAAGCCAACAAACGTAATTTTGAATCTGAATCAGATGTCCCTAAAAAAGCTTTCTCAATGGGTATCGGTTCGATTTTAAATTCAAAACAAATCATTTTAATGGCCTTTGGAGAAAACAAAGCTGATGCTATTAAAGCAACCCTTCACGGTGACGTGACGACAGATGTTCCAGCAAGTGTCTTAAAAAACCATTCAAATACAGTGATTTTATTAGATAAAGCTGCGGCAAGTCAATTAGACCCTAGCGACTACGAAGTTATTGACTAATAGGTAAATTAATAATACATGACTATAAATTACACGCACAATCGAGCAAAGCGTTCGAATTCTCTTTATCATCCTTTTCGTGTTCAAAAAGATTGCATGACAACTGGTAGTCACGTTGATTACCCAGGTTTTTCAACATATGCCCTCTTGTTTATCACACAAGGAAAGGGAGAGTTAATTACCAAATATGAGACCTTCTTAATTGAAGGTCCTTTTTGCGTTCACATTCCTAATGCCTTACCTTTTAAGCTTGTCTCGGGCGACGAGGCATCAATGGAATGTGTGATGATTGAATATACGTTGAATCATAATCGAAAAAACCAGATGAATCTTAATCACTTTAGAGTCATTAATTTAAATAAAAAGCGAATGGACACCATTTTCTCGCTGTTATTACATGAAATTGATTCCCCTTCTAGTCATTTTAATGCTATAATAGGACATATTTTCAATTTAATCATGATTTTTGAAAAAAATGAGACGAATCAAAAACTTATGGAACTTAATTATACCCGTTTAAGTCAAAATGTTCGTACTGCTCAGTATTTTATGGATCATAATTTCAATAGAAAAATTTCGATTCAAGAAATCGCTACACATGTGAACTTAAGTCCTGATTATTTCATTAAAGTATTTCATAATGAAATAGGTATGACGCCCCATCAATATATCGTTCGTTGCCGAATGGAGCACGCACATCTTTTGATAGAATCTACTCAGAAAACGATCCAAGACATTGCAAAAGAATGTGGATATAACTCTGTGAGTCACTTTTCTACAAAATTCAAAGAATTTTATGGATATACCCCACGAAATTTAAAAACAAGATAATGCTTTTGCTTCTAAAAAATTATATTATTTAATAATTTGAAGATACCATGTTAATATAGGTTGTAAGAACTGAACTTTGTAACACTTTTAATGATTTCGCAACATACTGATAATGTTTTTGTGAACTTTTCACAAATTTAATCGTTTATTTTATTCATTATGTGTAATATAATGAATTTATAGAAATAAGCACTCATATAGAAAAAGGAGGATAGGTTTATGTATATATCAAATATTAATTCATCGTCAATTAAATTACAGTCAATCGAAACTGAAAATGTTACTACAACTAATGAAACTGTTACTGTCTTTTCAGAAACCAATCTAACATTACTTTATATCGTTAAAGGGGCAGCAAATTACGTTGTCAACGAACGACAAGGCGATGTTAAGAAACGTGATATGATTTTACTTAACCCTGAAACTGTTCTTGAAATTACGCCTTTACGTAAAGTTGAATGGATTAAAATTTCCTTAACTGGAATTTTATTTACTTCTAGTTTAGATATCGACTCAAACAGTCGAATGTTTATTACTGAAGATACATCTCAATCAATCAAGCGTTACTTAGATCTTGCTATCTTAGAGTATAATCATCGTTTCCGTGGAACCGAGTTAATTCTTAAGAAATTACTCGAATGTATCATGGTACATGTTTTGAGAAATAGTGAATTATCAATTAAAGATGCAAGTGTGCAAGTGAAGAATGATGAAATCGAACGTATTCAACAATATATTCGTCAAAATTATTCTGAGAAGATAACTTTAGATGATTTATCTAGTCATGTTGGAATTAACAAGTATTACTTAATTCGTCTATTCAAACAAAAAACTGGGTTATCACCAATTGATTACCTTATTCATGTTCGTTTAGCTGAAGCCGAGAAGTTACTTGCAACGTCTAACGTTACAATTTCTAAGATTTCTGACATGGTTGGTTTCCACTCACCCTCTCATTTCTCTAAAACATTCAAAGAATCTAATCACTGTACGCCTTCTGCTTTCCGTAAGAAGCACAGTAATGATTAATTTTAAGCTCTGATATAAAAACATCCTGTTTACAACTAATGGTTAGTTGTAAACAGGATGTTTTTGTTTTAAAAATAATAATCTGTAAAAGCATGAATAAATTGCTCATTCCAGTGAGAATGTTTCGGATGCCGTATTGGAACGCAATGAATTGGTGACGAGCGATATCTGACGTCGTTCCTTCTACGCTTTTCATAGCAATCGTCCACTCTTTTACAGTTTCGTTTATATTTTGTATTGGTTATTCTACGTTCACTTCTACAGCATTTACAACCTCGCCGTTGTCTAACGTCACCATTACAGCTGGTTTAACCGGGTTATGTTCTTCGTTGATTGAGAACGTTCCTGTGACACCTTCGAAATCAACTGTATCCGTTAGTGCTTGATTGACCGCTTGCGCTTCGGTAGATCCTGCTCGTTCGATTCCATCAACTAAAAATCCAATCGCATCATAACCTAATGCTGCAAACGTATCTGGAGTGTGACCATATTTTTCTTCGTAAGCTGCGACAAAGTCATTTGATTTTTGACTCTCTAAAGATGTATCGTAGTGAGTCGTATAATGAACATCTGCTGTATTCTCTGGCCCAGCTAATTCACCGAATGTATCACTTGCGAACCCGTCAGCTCCAACTACTGGCGCTGTAACCCCCATATCACGCAAAGCCTTTACTAATAAACCTGTCTCAGTATAGTAACCAGGCATGTAAATTGCATCAAATTCATGTCCTAATACCGTTGTTGCTAGAGAAGAGAAGTCTGTATCTCCTGATGTATAAGCTTCTGTTGAAACGACCGTTCCACCTTTTGCTTCGTAATCTTCAACGAAAGCATCTGCTAGACCAAGTGAATAATCCAATGCATTATCAACAATTAATAATGTGTTTTTTGCTTCCAGATGATTGTAGACATATTCTGCACCTGCACGGCCTTGATACGAATCTTCATAAGCTGTTCTGAATAAGTTTTGTACTGCTTCTCCGTCAGAAGCTAATGTTAGCCCATCACCCGTTGTTGCTGGAAGTACATTTGGTTTGCTTGAATCTTCAATAACCGGTTTCACTGCATTAACTACACCTGAGGCGTTTGGACCAAGTACCGCTACGACGTTTTCGTCATTCGCTAAGCGAGTTTGTAGCGAGACGCCTTCTGTTGTATCTGTCTTATTATCTAAAACAACTAATTCTAATGGTCTACCCTCTAAGACACCACCTTCCATATTTTTCTGTTCAATATACAATTCAAAAGCCTCAACAGCTGGAACACTATATGGAGCAGCAGGTCCCGTTAATTCTAAGTTGACACCTAATACAACCGGTTCTCCCGTTGCTTCTTGTGCTGATACATGTTGTGTAAACGGTATTGCTAAAGCACCTACAAGTGTGACAGCAGATAAGAATAATTTAGTTAATTTATGCTTTTTCATTTTAATTCTCCCCTATTCAAATTTATTATGGTTTAACGCGCAATTCAACTTGCCCAACGTTTTCATAAGTGACACGATATGTTCCTACTTCTAATTTCACCGGTAATACAAACGTTCCAGATGATACAAATCGACCTGCCTTTAATTTTTCGCCTCGGTCTTCTAATGCTTTAGCTAACCACTTAACAGCGTTCACTGGATGACCTAATACTTCTGTCGATCTTCCACGAACTACTTCTTCATCGTTCAGATATAAAACGCCTTCGACATCATCTAAGTCTTTGTAGCTATATTGTTTTGCCTCACCATATGTGACAGCACCGTTCACAGCCCCATCAGCAATAACTTCATAAAATGTCGTCTTAGGAAACCAGTCGTCATAACGACCATCTGGTGCAACAAGTCCTGGTGCAACTAAACATTTTTTCATGACTTCTTCGTCCGCGTCATCCCCATTAACGTCTTCTTGTATTAAAAAGACTAATTCTGTTTCTAAGAGTGGCTCATTATAATCTGATAATGATAATTCGTTTTTGACTGTCACATCAGTCATTTTCCCAAATAAGGGTGAATCACTTTTGAATAAATCTTGGGTTTCTTTACTCGTTAAACTTATTTTGTAGCCTTGTAACTTTTCCCCATTCGCTTCTTTCAAAGCTAATACTGAGTCTTGAACGCTGTATGCTTCTTGAGTAGATTCAAAATTGAGTACGCCTTTTTTCAAGGGCTTGTTATCTCGGTATGCTTGATATAATTGTTCTGCTTTATTTGTCATTTTAATGATCCTTTCTTAACCTCGACTGTTTGTACCCAACCTTCTGGACCTTCTTTTTCTCCAAATTGAATACAAGTTAATTCATCATACAATGCTCTTGTTAAAGGACCGACTTCAGTTTCTGAATGAAAGACTGTCTTTTTGTCCCCCTGTGTAATACTTCCAATGGGTGTGATAACAGCTGCTGTTCCCATCGCTCCAGCTTCTTTAAAATCATCTAAATTTTCTACGTAGACATCACCCTCTAATACATCCAAACCAAGAACATTCTCCGCGAGGTGGAGTAATGAATACTTTGTAATACTTGGAAGAATCGAAGGTGATTTCGGTGTGACGAACACATTGTCTTTTGTAATGCCAAAGAAATTCGCAGCACCCACTTCCTCAATCTTCGTATGTGTCGCAGGATCCAAAAAGATTGAATCCGCAAACTGTTGCACTTTAGCTTCTTGACCCGCTTTAAAGCTTGACGCATAGTTGCCTCCAACTTTAGCTGCACCCGTACCTCTTGGCGCGGCCCGGTCGTAATCACTAATCATAAAAGGAGCTGGTTGTAAGCCACCTTTAAAGTAGGCCCCTACCGGTGTCACGTAAATTCCAAAAAGTGCTTCTGTTGCCGGTGCAACTCCAACTACATTCCCTACTCCAATTAAAAATGGTCGAACATATAGAGTTGCGCCTGATCCATATGGCGGCACCCATTCTTCATTCGCATTAACAATATCATGGACTGCTTGGACAAAACTTTCAACTGGATACTCTGGAAGCATGACTTGATTGGCTGATCTTGTTAAACGTTCAGCATTTTGATCGATACGAAACAACTTAATTGAGCCATCTTTTGCTCGATACGCTTTTAAACCTTCAAAACATTGTTGACCTAGGTGAATAGCTGGAGACGCCTCACTAATTGTGATTGAGTTCGACTCAACGACTTGCCCCTCACCCCAGACGCCATTTTTAAAGTAAGCCCGGTAACTTTTACCTGTATCAATATAATCAAAAACAAGTGTTTCCCAATTTAATTTCTCTGGACTTGCAACTGCTTCCATACTATTTTTACTCCCTTTCCCAACTAAATTTAAAAATAAAAAAGCCTATTTAGATTAATTAATAATCTAAACAGGCTTAAACTGTATATAGGTATGCGAAATGAGATTCCGCTGCCCGTTTAGATTATTAATCTATACGAGCAACAAAAAATGTTAGCACGCATAGATACAAACTCGAAAGTTTTTCCGTGTTTGTATCTATGATGCGGATACAAACACTATCTAATAATGCTAATAATTGCAGCGAATTTAAATGTATGTGTACTAAATTTTTTCATGTTATCTCTCTCCAAATATCTTAATACCGTTATATTACGTGCTTAAGATTAGAAAGTTAAGCTTAATTCTAATTTATTTATCATTTCGTTTAAATCCTCTAATATTCATATAATGTTAATGAAAGTATTTGACTTCTTTTCCTATAATGGTTATAGTTGGGTTTGGAAAATTTAATAAGATTTGTTAGGTGAGGCTCCTATGCATACATAGGCTACTGCCCAAAAACGTCCAGAGACGCCAATGGGTATAACAGGAATTGTCGAAATAAGGCTCTTCATAATGTAGCTAACGTTAACCGTTTACGATGCATAGTGCTAAAACTCCACAAAGAATCCGTACGAATTTTTTTGTGCATATTTTTTGAGTCCTCACTATTTTATTGGTGAGGGCTTTTTCTATTTCTTATGGATTTCCATGCATTAGAACTAAAAGGAGGGAAAACAAATGGACTCGTCCATGACGAAGAGATTTCAAAATAATAATGACGCACCATGGCGAACCAGTTTGTCTACCAACAGATTCGTCTAATAGCTCATACAATTGAAGTCTCGTTAATGACAATTAAGGAGGCTATGGCCATGAAAGATAAAAAAGCATTAAGCTACTTTGACTTAGCAAGTTTAAATATTCAGACATTATTAGAGCAATTAGAAACAACAACACAAGGTTATACACACGAGGAAGCTGAAAAAATCCGGGAGGTTTACGGAAACAACGAAATTATCTATGGAAAAGATAAACCTTTATGGAAATTATTTCTCGAATCATTCTCATCTCCATTCACGTTAGTCTTGATTGTTTTGGCAATTATTTCTTTTGCAACAGAGTATATACTCGTTGCACCTGGAGAAAAAGATGCAACAAGTGCGGTGATTATCATCCTACTCGTTATCATTAGTGGGGCAATGTCATTTGTTCAATCAGTCAGATCAAATAATGCAGCCAATGCATTAAATCAATTGGTTGAAGTAACGTCAGCTGTCAAGCGAGACGGTGCCTTTCAAGAAATTGCGACTGAGCACATTGTCTTAGGTGATATTGTTCATCTATCTGCCGGCGATATGATTCCTTCTGATATTCGCTTAATAACTACAAAGGATTTATTCATCTCGCAAACATCATTAACGGGAGAAAGTTATCCAGTAGAAAAAATAGCATCAGCAACAATTAATAAAGTGGACTCTGATACGAGTTACGACACACTCGTTTATATGGGAAGCGAAGTTGTTAGTGGAAGCGCTGAAGGAATTGTTGTTAAGACAGCAAATAACACCCTTTTTGGTCAAATTGCTCAAGAATTAGAACAAGAACCGGTAAAAACGAGTTTTGATAAAGGCATCCAAAGCACATCTCACTTACTCATACGTTTTATGATGATACTTGCACCGACGGTAATTCTCATTAACGGTCTGACGAAAGGGGATTGGTTACAAGCTTTACTCTTTGGTATTTCAGTTGCTGTTGGGTTAACGCCAGAAATGCTACCTATGATTGTCACTTCAAACTTGGTTAAAGGGGCCAGTTCAATGGCTAAAGAAGGAACCGTGATTCGTAATCTCAACTCAATCCAAAACTTTGGTGCGATTGATGTACTTTGTACAGATAAGACAGGAACTTTAACCCAAGATAAGATAGTCCTACAATATCACCTTGATATCGAAGGTAATGAAAATAACCGCGTACTCCGTCATGCTTTTTTAAACAGTTACTACCAAACGGGTTTAAAAAACTTAATGGATGTCGCAGTCATTGAAGCTTCACAAAAAAAGCTCGATACAGAAGCGTTTGACTATACTAAAGTTGACGAGATCCCCTTTGATTTCAATCGCCGCCGTATGAGTGTAGTTGTTCAAGACACTAAAGACAAAACTCAAATGATTACTAAAGGCGCGATTGAAGAAATGTTAGCCATTAGTACTTACGTTGAACAAGACGGCGTAGCAAAACCTCTGACAGATGAAGTCAAAGCAAATGTCCTAGAAACTGTCACTAAATTGAATGCAAGTGGCTTGCGTGTATTAGGTCTTTCTCAAAAATCAGACCCTGCAAGGGTTGGTGAACTTTCTGTTAAAGATGAATCAGATATGGTTCTCATTGGATACTTAGCTTTTCTAGATCCACCAAAAGAATCAACAAAAGAAGCATTAGATACTTTAAGAGAGCATAACGTTGAAGTGAAGATTTTAACTGGAGACAATGCGCTCGTGACTCAATCCGTTTGTATGCAAGTTGGGATAGATGCTACAGCATACTTAACAGGCGAAGCGATTGCGGATATGACTGAGGCTCAACTGGCAGAAGCTGTTGAATCTTATAATGTTTTTGTAAAATTAAATCCAACACAAAAAGCGGAACTTGTACGCATACTTCGAAACAACAACCATGTCGTTGGCTTTATGGGTGATGGTATTAATGACTCACCTGCTATGCGTGCAGCGGATGTAGGTATTTCAGTGGATAATGCGGTTGATATCGCTAAAGAATCGGCTGATGTTATTCTTTTAGAAAAGGATTTAATGGTCCTAGAGAAAGGAATCGTTTCTGGACGTAAAGTATTTGGCAATATTATGAAGTATATTAATGCAACAACAAGTTCTAACTTTGGGAATATGTTTTCAGTACTCATCGCAAGTATTTTCTTACCATTTCTACCGATGCTACCGATGCAACTCTTATTTCTAAACTTACTTTATGATATTTCTTGTATGTCGATGCCTTGGGATAATGTTGACTCAGAGTATTTAAAATCACCAAAAAAATGGGAAGCATCAAGCATTCAACGCTTTATGATTTGGTTTGGTCCGACAAGTTCTATCTTCGATATGATTAGTTTTGCGGTCCTATTCTTTATTATTGCACCACAATTTTTGGGCGGTAATTATTCAAGTCTATCCCCAGATTTACAAGAACAATTCGTTGCCTTATTCCACTCGGGCTGGTTTGTAGTATCCCTATGGACTCAGACTATTGTTTTATATGCCTTGCGCTCTAAGAAAGTACCCTTTATAGAAAGCCGTCCATCATTTATTATGACAGTATTCACTTTATTGGGTATATTCATAGGAACAATTGTACCCTATACACAATTAGGGACTGCCCTTGATCTAACAGCATTGCCTAATACCTTCTGGTTGTTACTCATTGCGATTATTATCGCTTACTTAATCTTAGTCACTATTGTTAAACATTATTATGTGAAACGATACGGTGAATTATTATAACAAGCAAAAATCCTCGATGTCTAAGAGACAATCGAGGATTTTTTTAATCTGTTTTACTATGAATTTTTCTAAATTCAGATGGCGTGCAATGATTCACTTCTTTAAAGGTTTTTGAAAAGTAAGATGGGGAATGAAACCCAACACGATCAGCAATTTTGGATACGCTGAAATTCGATTTCGATAGCAATTTTTCTGCTTCAGCTAAGCGTACTTGAATTAAATAATCAATCGGCGATAAACCTGTTCTTTGTTTGAATACTCGGATGAAATAATACTTTTTCATACCGATATAACTCGCTAATTTTTCGAGTGTAATGCGTTGAGAATAATTCTCGCGAATATAACTTTGGACACGCTGTAACCCGTCATCTCCCTCTTGGATACCACTATCTTTGATTGTTAAGTCCTTACTTCTTAAAACTTGAGCAACAATACATTCAAGCAGCTTTCTAAGAATTAACGCAGTTCCCTCGAATTCATTCACAGCTTCTAAAAGAGCTAGGTCAAGGTATGATTTAATCTGACGTGTCTTATCTTGAGTGATGTATAACTGTTTGGTTGAATTGATATCAATACTTGAGATAAATAAGATGCCCGATAAGGTTACTTTAATCCACTCTAGCTTCCGCAGCGGTGTCATAATTAAATCCATTCCAGGATTTAACATGAGTAAGTCACCTTTTTTTACTTCTCCTTCACGTAGTTTAGCTTTAAATGATGCCCCACCTTTGACGATATAAAGTAATGTAACGTGTTCTTCTGAACTGATTGTGATTGGTTGTTTGGTTGTCATTTCTTCTGTTTTTATTTTATGTACTTTGATTGATGATGAATTGATATTTGATATATACATAACTATCCCCCACCTTTTTCTTTCTTATGAATTAATGATTTTAATTTTTAACATGTATTCGTTATAACTTAGCTAAATACGTCAGATCTCCGATAATAAAGCACATTCAATCCTCCATTAAAATATTCTTCGGTTATTTTAGCCAATATCATTCAAATAATATCAAATTCCAATCACTATCTAATAGCGTATCATATTCAGACAGAAATTTCTGGAAAAGTGTGTTAATTGTTGTGTTAATAGTCTTGAGAGAGATTTTCTTGTAATCAGTATGCACATAATCCCTAATTGATAAAACCCACAGCAATTTCACTTCTTGAAATTGCTATGGGTTTATAGTTTTCCATGTAAGACTGTAACATCTAATGTAATAACGCCGTTTAACTTTGCAAGTAATGTTTGACGCTCTTCTTCTGTTAACTGCCACGTTAATGGCGTCATAACAATAAGGTCTTCTAATTGACTAGAAGTTAGAGTTTGAGACGCTTTAATTTTTTTCATAGTCACATTTTGATAGTGAGTTTTGAATACATCAATGACATCTTCGTTCGAGTAAGGATGAATATTTCCAATATTCATATCAATTAACGCTTGTCGAATCTCTTGCAAGTAACCTGAGTTAGGAATGATTTTAATCAGCTCACCGCGTGGTTTCAAGATACGTTCAAATTCTGCATAGTTGGATGGCGAAAAGATAGATAATACAATGTCTAACTGATGATTCGCTACTGGTAATTCCGCAAGGTCCGCAATCATTGACAACATGTGTCCATTATAATCAGTCGCCGCTTGAATCGCGCTTTTAGCCAAATCCACGCTAATCAAGCTATATTGATTCTCTTCAACCTGTCGCGTCATCTGCCATAAGTGGCTTCCTTCTCCACTTCCTGCATCAATCATCGACACATCATTTGAATAATTATCTTTTAAATACTGTCCGATATATTCGTGAAGTGGTCGGTAAAGTTCAGTATTTAAGATAATCTCACGTCTTGAACTGAATAAGGACGTATCGTATTTTGTATTGGTAGTTTTTTTGGCCATAAAGAAGTAGCCTTGTTTAGCCATATCGAAGCGATGTCCATTGGCACAAACTAAGCTATTGATATCTAGTTGTAAGTCTTCATGGCAATGAATACAACTTAAGTTAATCTGCTGATGTTCCTTTAGCCAATGAAGTGTACGGTCTTTCTTATTTAATTCATTTAGTTCCATAATAATGGTGTTGCCTCCCAATGCTTTTTATCTATTACAACTATTATAGTCTTTTTTAGATGATTGGCAAAATGCGTTTGTAACCATCTTTACTGATCAGCCATCCTTTTATAATAGTAAGCTCTAACATCTCCTAATCGTGGCACGTCTTCTAATTGAGCAAATTGCGTATAGCCATGACGCTCATAGAAGGCACCCGCTTGATATTCTAACGTATTGAGCGTGATTGTTATGATGTCTTTTTCTTGAGCGAGTAATTCTACATGTTCTAATAACTGGCTTCCTATCTTTAAATTTCTAAAACCTTTTTGAATAGCTAAGTAGTCTATCTCCAATGTTTGAAATTGTTGATGAGCGATAATTCCACCAACGAGTTGTTTATCTTTATACGCTCCTATGGATATTATATCTTCATTGCGTGCTTGGGATTCACCAACATATTCTAACCGTTGTTGCTTAAAAATGTCATAAATCATTGGTTTTAAATCTTCTGAATTAATTGGTTGGTAATCAATCATCGTCTTGTCTCCTTCATTCATTTGTCTCATTATAATATATAACAAAAAAGCACTGAAGAAATACCTCCTTCAGTGCAAAATTATATAAATTTATTCCATTCCACGAACTTCGCGGATAACGTCTGCGATTTGGTCAACGTAGCGGTCAACACGTTCTGGTGTTGACGCTTCAGCCATAACTCGTAGAATTGGTTCTGTTCCACTTGGACGAACTAAGATACGACCATCTCCGTCCATCTCTGCTTCAACTTTACCAATAATATCTTTTACTGCTTGTTCATCCATTACAGTATGTTTGTCGTGTACACGGATGTTAACTAATTTTTGTGGGAAGATGGTTACTTCGCCTGCTAATTCTGATAAAGTCTTACCAGTTTCACGCATAACTGCCATTAATTGAACTGCAGATAATAGACCGTCACCTGTCGTATTATAATCTAACATCACGATATGGCCAGATTGTTCTCCACCTAAAGTATGGTTACCTTCACGCATTGCTTCCACGACGTAGCGGTCTCCTACTTTTGTTTTTAAAGCTGTCATGTTATTTTCTTCAACTGCTTTGTGGAAGCCAATATTACTCATGACAGTTGATACAATCGTATCATTAGCTAAACGGCCTTTTGATTGTAGGTGTTTACCTAAGATGAACATAATCTTATCACCATCAACAATCTCACCCGTCTCATCTACAGCAATGACACGGTCACCATCGCCATCTAATGCTACTCCGATGTCAGCTCCTTTTTCTTTAACCATTTCTTGTAAAGCTTCTGGATGAGTTGATCCAACACCTTCGTTAATGTTGATACCATCTGGACGATCTCCCATTGTATAGAAATCAGTCTCAAGATCTGCGAATAATTGGTTAACTAATGGCGCTGTTGCACCGTTCGCTGCATCAACACAAACTTTTAAATCATCTAAGTTCGCCGAAATAGTAGATTGTAAGTATTGAACGTATTTGATTGATCCTTCAGGAAAATCATCTGTTACGCCTAAACCATCTGCACTCGGACGTGGTAATTCATCTGTGTCGCTATCTAATAAAGCTTCAATCTCAGCTTCTTGGTCATCAGATAATTTAAAGCCGTTACTTCCAAAGAATTTGATTCCATTATCGTGTGCTGGATTGTGTGAAGCACTAATCATTACTCCGGCAGCTGCACCTTGTGTTTTTGTTAAATAAGCGACAGCTGGTGTAGAGATAACACCTAAACGCATAACTTCGATTCCGACTGATAATAACCCTGCTGTCAAAGCGTATTCCAACAATTCTCCAGATATACGTGTGTCACGAGCTACAAGTACACGCGGGTGCTCAACATCTGAATGTTGTAATAATACATATCCCCCGTAACGACCTAATTTAAACGCTAATTCAGGTGTTAATTCACTATTCGCTACACCTCTGACACCATCTGTTCCAAAATATTTACCCATTGTTGATTAATCTCCTAACTTTTCCTATTAGTTATTTTCTGATTCGTCCTCGTTATCTTGTGTTTCTACAACTGATGATGCACTGCCTTCAGTCGTTTCATCCACGCTATCAGATTCGGGAACACTACTTTCTTTTTCCTCTTCGGTTGTTTCAGTTCCATCCTCAGAACTCTCTTCACCTTCGCCACTTGGTGCGATAGGTGTAATTGTTACTACGACCTGAACATTTCCACCGTTTATCACGGTCATTCCTTCTGGCACTTGTAACTCACCAGTAATCGTTGTTGATTCTGTTATACCAGTTACATCAGCTACTACACCGATGGTGTCAACGGTATGTTGACTGCCTTGAATCACCAAGCTCTGTGGTGTAGTAATCGTATAATCATACGTATACATTGCTTGGTCTTCCCCAAAAGGGATAATATGCATACCTACCTCAGTTTGAGGCTGACTGACTTCAACTTGTGCTTCAATCTCTGATACATTTGAGTTTACGTCTAGAACTTCTCCTTCTGCATTCACAATTTGTAAATGATATGTTCCAGTGAAACTGCTATTAGTTGGTTGCGGATTTGCGATTGTTATAAAGACGCGATCAATTTGTTGGATTGTTTCAACATCTCCAGTTAATTGAACTTCTGTTGGGTTCAAACTAACATTATCTACATTAAAGCCTTCTACAACTGCATTAGGATCAATTTCATACTCTATTGCTGATGTGATTTCGTCAAGTTGGGATATTTTTACATATCGTCTTGATGGCGTCACTTGATAATCGACCGTTTCTGGCAAATCTGCAATGATGAATTGAATTTGTTGCGTTCCTGGTGGTACATCGGTTAAATCTTCTGTTTGGACTGTAATCTCTTTTTCTAACACTTGGTTAATGATATTACGGGGTCCAGTCAGACGAACTTGTACAGATTCCGGCAACCCACTTATGAATGTATTTTCCGGAATGGCACCAACGGTCACCGGTACATTATCAATAGTTTCAGTTACGTTAATGCTTGCAAACTGTTGATTCGCAGCACTTTGAAAGATGAATGCATTGTTTTCAGATGCAACGAAAATGTACAAGAAGATCGCGAACAGTAGAGAAATAAGTCTTACGGCCCATTTATTCTCAAATAGCCCTTTCTTCATTATTTATCACCTCGTTGTAAACTGTCATTAAGAAAGTCGCGTATAATTTGAAAGATATCTTTCTGACTCTCTTCTTCTACAAATAAGTACTCTTCAAGAATTTGGCGGAATTCATCCCGATTAAGCCCTCGGTTCATCTTGTCCCCTTTAACGACACTGATGTCACCCGTTTCTTCTGAGACAATCACTGTAACCGCATCGGTAACTTCACTTAGCCCTATCGCGGCACGATGTCTTGTTCCTAATTCCTTAGGAATCAATGTACTTTCAGATAGTGGTAAGTAACATGAAGCTGCTGCAATTTGATAATTGCTTATAACAACTGCACCATCATGCAAAGGTGTATTTGGAATGAATATGTTAATAAGTAATTGATTCGTTAATTCCGCATCGAGTGGTATCCCTGTCGAAATATACTCACCTAACCCATCTTGACCTTCAATTGAAATCAATGCCCCAATTTTTCGTTTTGACATATACTGAACAGATTTCTCTAAGTCATTGATTAATTTCTCGCTAGGATTATTTTTGTTTTTACGATTCTTAAACAAGTCACGCCCTAATATCTCAAGCGCTCGTCTAAGTTCCGGCTGGAACAAGATAATCATCGCGACAACACCCCAAGATAGCACTTGGCCCAAAAGCCAGTCTACAGTCTGAAGCCCTATAAGTGAACTCACACTCTTAGCAATGAGGAAGATTCCTACCCCTTTCAGAAGATTCATCATCTGTGTTCCCCGTGCATACATTAACAATCGATAAATCAAATACCATACCAATAATATATCAAGTATTCTAACTATCGGCTGATTCGTCATAAACTGATTCAAAAAATCAAACACCTTGTCACCTTCTTTCTAATCACTCTTTGATATTATAGCATATCAATCTTTCATACTTAATCAATTGATGAATAAAAGTTGAAATGAAGTGATAATTATTGAAGTTGGTGGAATAAAAACCTTTAAATACCGTGTCAGTCAATGTACCGTGTCATCAAAATACTTAATCGACTTGTCTTCGGGTGACACGGTGACTTAGAGCGCTTAATCGACTTGTCTTCGGGTGACACGGTGACTTAGAGCGCTTAATCGAATTGTTTTCAAGTGACAAGGTGATTTAGAACGCTTAATCGACTTGTCTTCACGTGACACGGTGACTTAGAGCGCTTAATCAACTTGTCTTCAAGTGACACGGTGACTTAGAGCGCTTAATCGACTTGTCTTCGGGTGACACGGTGACTTAGAGCGCTTAATCAACTTGTCTTCAAGTGACACGGTGACTTAGAGCGCTTAATCGACTTGTCTTCACGTGACACGGTGATTTAGAGCGCTTAATCGACTTGACTTCAAGTGACACGGTGACTTAGAGCGCTTAATCGACTTGTCTTCGGGTGACACGGTGAATTAGAGCGCTTAATCGAATTGTCTTCAAGTGACACGGTGATTTAGAGTACTTAATCGACTTGTCTTCTGGTGACACGGTGAATTAGAGTATACAAGTCGTTTTATCTATTTAATTTAAAGTTATAGTTAATTTTTTGTGTTTTTAAAAGGAAATTTCTTGTTAATAAATGCATATTCAAATATTTCATTTTTATTAATATACGACGTGTATCTTCCACGATTTTTCATTGTAAAATGTTTCCGAAGTATTTTACTAATGTAATTTTTACTCACTTGTCCTGCAAAGAGAATCTGGCATTCACTCACAATGAGCGGTTCGTTGTATCTTATTGCGCCATACTCACACAATGTTCTTACGATCGCTCTTTCTTTCACTTCTTGGTGAGAACAGTGGTTGCAGATTACTTTGTATTGAGTGATTGTTAAGTTAAAGTGATGGCAGTAGTCGCAACATATGCCTCGTTTCATTCGACGAATATCTTCAATCGTTTTTGCAGTTGGTGGGAATGGATTTTCGATTTGAAATTCATTGATTATTCGCTCTCTTAATGCATATGACTTAATATTCGCTTGCGCAAAATTCTTTTCTTCACGAGCAGTTTGTTTAATCCATTGCACAAACTCTGCTCGGTTCATACCTACTTCTGCAGCGGGTTGATCTAAGCGAATTAAACCTTCTGGATTAATAAAGGCAATTTTACCTTGAACCTGGCCGTTGTATTTTAACTTATCGACCATCGTATTGACTTTTTCCATCGATCGCTCCAATTGAGTAAAAATACTTTTATTTAAAAGCCGTCCATTTGCATATGATTGCTGGTTTTGATGAACAAATTCTACAGTATAGTTTTTCGCATCAATAATATAAATACCACTCGACGTCATTATAACGATGTCAAGTTGAGTCGTACCTCCCGCATTAATCCACACATCATGTAAATGAACCCAATCATTATTACCATGTTTAAGGATTAATTGGTGCGTGTCCACTTCTCCTTTATGACCTTCTATATTCACTTTAAATTGATAGGTTTCTTCTTGAGATAACCCATTTCGATAGTGACAAAGTTCCTGTTGTTGAAGTTCTAGATTTTTCTTTAGCATAGCTCGCTCTCTTTCTGTTTTTTTGTCCTGTATATAGATACAAGAAAAAGAGCCGTTTTCATTATTTTATTTTAAAAAGTTTAAAAAAGCCTATTAGCCGTTTGGGCCAACAGACTTAGTCTTCTGGATGGGGTGGGTCGCCGTATTTTCTAAAATACTGGCGCTTGAGTGTAAAATTCTTTGGGACGTGATCAATCCCACCTTCTGCAAAAGGATGACAACGGCCAATACGTGCGATGCCCATCGTAGTCCCTTTAAGTGCACCATGCTGTTCGACAGCTTCAATCATATAACTTGAACAAGTTGGATAGTAACGGCAACTTGATGGAAGACCTGGTGAGATAAATTTCTGGTAAAATCTCACGGGCTTAATGATAATGTTCTTTATGTTACTCACCTTCTATTAATTAAAATATTCGAAAATTAGTTGGATGAAATTTGACGTGAAGTATGTATAAATGAAAACTGACACGGGTCTATACGCTATGACCATGCCGATAAACTGCTTGAAACGCATATTAGATACACCAGCTATCATACAAAATATATCATCTGGAAAAACAGGGGCGAGAAAACCAATTCGGAGTAATCGTTTAAAGCGGTGTCCATGATTCATCATTCCCATATACTTAATATAATCGTCATCCGAGATAAAAGCACGAATAACGGCGTGGCCGAAGCGAGCACCGATAACAAAGTTAATCGATGAGCCGATTATCATCCCGATTGTGTTGAATAAAAACCCCCAGAAATGACCAAAAATTAAATCCCCTATCACATTGGTTAAACCTAATGGAATAATAGGATAGATGATTTGACTGATCTGAACAAGTATAAAAATAATCGGCGCCCAGACACCTAAACGAAGTAACAAGTCCGAAAAACCGCCGTCTGGTTTAAAGTAATCGGCTTGGCTAATATATATTGAACCGACAATGGTTATGATAACACCGATTATAGTAGTAAAGCGGATGATACGTCGCTTCTGCTCGATAGTTAGTTTCATACATCGACTCCTAAAGTATATTCGTGGTCTCATTCACTATTTCATCTACTTTTAGCACATTGTATACTATAATATATTGTAACGGAATTGAATCTATAAGTGGAGGTTATTTTTTGGAAAAATTAAAACAACTTGTTAGTACTATGAAACAGCATCAAATTAGCAACATGATTATAACAGATACGTATAGTATCCGCTACTTAATCGGCTACTACACTCAACCTGGTGAGCGTTTATTAGCTTTAATCGCTACCGCATCAGGTGATCATTATCTAATCTTAAATAACTTGTTCCCACGTGCCGATGAAACTGGTAATTACTCAGTCCTTTATTATCAGGATGGTGAGAAGATTATGGAACGCATCGCAAATGTGTTAATTGACGGTATCACAAGTATTGACAAATTTTGGCCAAGTCATTTCTTACTTGATTTAATGGATATAAAAGCAGACTTACAACCGGTTAATGCTTCATATATCTTAGATGACATGCGTGCTATTAAATCTGAGGATGAAATTAGCATTATGCGTGAAGCGTCTAAATTAAATGATCAAGTCATGGAAAAACTAATGAATGCTTTAAGAACGGGTAAAAGTGAAGCTGAATACGCTGAACAATTAGCTGGTTACTATAAAGAACTTGGACACTCAGGCTTTTCATTCGATCCTATAGTTGGATATGGCGCTAATGGTGCTGATCCGCATCATACTACAGATGAATCTTTACCAAGAGTCGGTGATACAATTGTCCTTGACATTGGTGGAATGTATAAAGGATACGCATCAGATATGACTCGAACAGTGTTCTTCGGTGAGCCGCATGAAGAAGCTGTAGAAGTGTACGATGTTGTTCGCCGAGCTAACTTAGCTGGTATTGCTGCGGTTAAACCTGGAGTGTCTTTAAGTAGTATCGATTTAGCAGCGCGTAAAGTGATTACTGATGCTGGTTACGGTGAATACTTTACACACCGACTAGGTCATTTCATTGGCCAAGAAGCGCATGAAGCCGGTGATGTATCACAGTTCAACGATGAGTTAACAAAGGTTGGTCAAGTCTTTTCGATTGAACCTGGTGTTTATTTACCTGGTAAATTTGGTGTTCGAATTGAAGATTTAGTCGTTGTAACTGAAGATGGTTGCGAAGTATTAAACCATGTCACAAAAGAACCGATTATTATTGAAGTGAATTAAATTAAAAACTAGGAGCGTCTCAATGACGTCTCCTAGTTTTTTTTTACTTAAATTTCTTCAACTATGCTCGTATCTAAATACCCTGCATCTTCTAACTGTTTGGCTAGTTGAAGTAGTAAATACTCTCCGCCTTTTCGTGTAGAAAATTGAGCACCAAGTGGTAAATTGTTTTCTAATTTATGCATAGGTAAACTTATTGCTGGTTGACCGGTCAAATTCATCTGCTGAGTAAACGGTGTCCAAGCCAAACTTTCTTCAAACATTTGCCAGACTAATTTCTGTTGTAGCTGAGCATCTACGTGTTCAATATTGCGTAATCCATCCAACAGTTCATCTGATTTCGTAAAAGCTGTATGAAGTGGTGCCGGTCCATTTGTTGCTGGCATTAATAAAACATCATAATCACTGAAAAAAGCTTCGGACACAGCTGTAATTTCGTCCCAATACGATAGTACTTCGGAATATTCCACCCCAGTAACCTTTAGCCCTAGTTGATATATTGCCCAACTCATTAATTCCATGTCATCTTGTGTAAGTGGTCGGTCTAACGCCTGTTCAAAGCCCGCTAACATGGACGCAGTTTCCACCCCGTTCACTTTATAATAAGTACTCATTGCTTTAACACCATCAATATTTGGTTCTGCTTCAACTAGTGTATGTCCTAGAGATTCCAAAACACGTATAGTCTCTTCCATCATTCGACGTGCTTCTTCTGTGATTGATTCACCAATCGGTGTATTCATCGAATAAGCGATTCGAAGAGGTTTACCTAGATCCACTAATAGGTCATGTGGGATGCGAGGTAGTATAAAAGGCGCTTCAAATTGTTCTGTCTGCATCCATTTTAGAAGTGTCCAAGTATCACGAACTGATTTGGTTAAGGCAAAATTCACCGACGCACCTTGCCATCCGCGGTAACCACCTGGTCCAACCGGGATTCGTCCTCGGCTTGTCTTGAGTCCGATTAAACCACTAAAGGACGCAGGTATCCGAATCGATCCGCCTCCATCACTAGCCGTTACTATCGGAACAACACCTGCTTTCAAGGCAGTTGCTGCCCCACCACTTGATCCACCTGGGTTACGCTCTAAGTCTATGGGGGAATTTACTCGACCTGTCCATTGAGAATCACTCACATTTTTAAAGCCAAATTCAGGAACATTTGTCCGACCAATCACAATAAATCCTGCAGATTCAATACTCTTTGTAAAGTTATCCGTCTGACTAGATTCAAATTGATCCATCAAACGGGCTCCGTTAGTTGAACGTTGTCCTGATTGGGATTGTCCTAGGTCTTTCAATAAGATGGGCACACCAAAAAATGGTGGTAAATCATTATGCTCTCCTGTGTTTAATTGATTAAAATACTGATCATATTGCTTGGCAATATGACGCGCAAAGTCGTATTGCTTATGAACTACGGCATTCAAGTTTTCATTTAACGATTCGATATTTCTAATTACTCTTTCAACCAAGTCCGTTGCAGTGACGGTTCCATCTTTTATTTGCCAAGCATAATAAGTTGCATCTTCATTAAATAACATACTATCTCTCCTTAATCTAATAAAAAACCACTTCTATCTTTCAATAGAAGCAGTATGTATTTAAAGGTTATAAATTTCTTGTTTATCTTCTTGAGTTAATTCAAAATCGAAAACATCTATGTTTAACTTTTGACGATCAGCATTATGTGATTTAGGAATGACAATAACGTCTCGGTTGATTTGGAAATTCAAGACAACTTGCGCCCACGTCTTATCGTATTTCTGACCGATTGCTTTTAACCGATCACGGTCAACTTCGTTCACTCGTGATAAAGGTCCCCAAGCTTGAGCATAAACATCATGCTCACGACCAAATTCGATAATTTCGTGATTCCAATTACCTGGATGTGATTGAACTTGATTAACTGTTGGTTTAATTGTTCCATTATCTAATATTAATTTTAATTGTTCTTTTGAAAAGTTCGATACACCTATCGATTTTATCGTACCTTCTTCAACGTGCTTCTCTAATACTTTCCAAGTTGCAACCATCTCTTCATCTTTATCCCATGGATGATGAATTAAATACAAATCAATGTAGTCGGTTTGTAGTGCTTTTAACGAGTTTTGAACTGCTGCATCAATTGTTGCTTCATCTTTTATATATTCAGGTTCACCTGGTAATTTTGACGTTAAGAAAAATTCTTCTCGCGGTAAACCAGATTCAGCAACTGCTTTTCCGATAACAGCCTCATTACGGTAAGAAATTGCCGTATCAAAGTGCCGGTAACCTCCAACTATCGCTGATTGTAATTCAGTTGTATCGTTCGTAATTTCTCCAGAATAATCATTACCTTCTTTACCATAAGTGTTTGTTCCACTTCCAATAATGGGTATTTGCTTGTTATTATTTAATGTTATCATTTTCATCTTATTAAACGCTCCTCTCAATAATCGTACTATTATTGTATCAAATCTCATTCATCCAGCCTATTAAAGTGGATTCTATACAGATAAATAAAATAACAAAACATATACCTATGTTCATTGATACAACAACACATCACCTATATGTATCCGTTTCACTTGTTACTTTATTGACTTATGATATAGATGATTATTTCATTTTAGAAACCAATCCTGTTATAATAACAATACAGAAGAGGAGGAGTTATTCATGAATTACAAACGCTTACGTTATACAATTTCATTAGCACTCGCAAGTCTATTAGTTACGTCACATGTAACACCCTTAGCCCTGGCACAAGAGGAAAATCTTCCGGATGAATCAGAAGTCGTTCAACAACAAGAGGCAACCTTTCCAGTCGGTGTAGAGGTACGAAGCCTTAACGGCACACGAACAGATCAAGTTGACATCACGCTTTATGATTCTAATGGCGTAGAATACGACGGATCATACAATGAGAATACTCAATGGATATCGGCAAATACGTTTCTTGAAGGCGAATATTTTATCTCATTAACAACTCCCGAAGGAACCATTAGTCAAATTAATAATACTGCACCTCAATATGCAGTACCAACTGAAACCCCAAATGTGTATTCAATCTACCTAGATGAAGAGAATTTGGGCAGTTTATCTGCTGTATACGGGGCATTCCAACTCGTTGAAGAACCTGTTAGTGCAACGTATCGAATTGGTACTGAAATCCGAGGTTTAGATGGTACACGAACAACAGATGTTGGTATAAAAGTATCTGATGCTAATGGAACGGTGTACGAAGGTGCGTTTAATGAATACGCACAGTGGTTAACAACAAACGTATTACCTGAAGGTGTCTATTACATAACACTTTATACACCCGAAGGTACGGTGAGTCAAATTAGTACTTCACCTAGTCAATCTGCTGTCGCAACTGACACACCGAATCTATATACAATCGAGTTAAACGAAGCAACTTTAGGTATTCTTTCAGCTGTATATGGCGCATTTGAACTCATTGAAGTCGCACCTATTGAACAGAACTTCCAATTAGCCGCAGAAGTTCGGGGGATAGATGGAATACGTACAAGTGACGTTTCAATTTCAGTATCTGATGTAAATGGCACTGTATATGAAGGTATATACAACGAATACTTACAGTGGTTAACAACGGAGCTTTTACCTGAAGGTGAGTACTTTATCACATTAACCCCACCAGATGGATTTACAACGGAGCTGAACTTAAGCACTGATCAATACGCTATGGATACTGACACACCAAATGTTTACTCAATCTTCCTAAACGAAGATAATTTAGGTAATAGTTCAGCTGTTTACGGTGCATTCAATCTAGTTGAAGCACCTGTTGAAGAAACTTACCGTTTAGGTGTTGAAGTTCGTGGATTAAATCAAACACGAACGAATGAAGTTGGTATAACGGTAACAGATGCGAATAATCTTGTTTATAAAGGTGCATACAACGAATACATACAGTGGTTAACAACGGATGAATTACCTGCTGGACAGTATACAATTACTTTAAATCCACCTGAAGGAACTGTATCCACCATCAATGATTCAACTGATCAATATGCTATTCCCGCTGATGAGCCGAATGTATATAATATTATTGTGAATGAAGAAAATATAGGTAGCAGTTCAGCTGTATACGGCGCGTTTAGATTAGTTGAAGCACCCGCTGAATCATATCAATTAGGTGTTGAAGTTCGTGGACTGGACGACACACGAACAAATGAAGTTCCTATCACTGTAACTGACAGTGATGGTGTCATGTTTGAAGGTGCATATAACGAATACTTACAGTGGTTAACAACTAACGAATTAAATGTAGGTACTTATGTAATTACTTTAGATACTCCTGAAGGTACAGTGTCTGAAATTAACGAAACAACCAATCAATATGCTGTCTCTACGGATGAAACTGATGTGTATACAATTGAAATAAACGAAGAGAACTTAGGTAGCAGTTCAGCTGTATACGGCGCATTTAGATTAGTTGAAGTGCCTGCTGAAACATATCAATTAGGTGTTGAAGTTCGTGGATTGGATGACACACGAACAGATTCCGTTCTTATTACTGTAACGGATAGTGATGGTGTCGTGTTTGAAGGTGCCTATAACGAATACTTCCAATGGTTAACGGATAATGAATTACCTGTAGGTACTTATATAATTACTTTAGACACCCCTGAAGGTACAGGGTCTGAAATTAACGAAACAACGAATCAATATGCTGTATCTACAAATGAAACTGATGTGTATACCATTGAAATAAGCGAAGAAAACTTAGGTAGTAGTTCAGCTATTTACGGTGCGTTTAGATTAGTTGAAACAGATGATAATGGTGGTGGAAGTTCTGAAAGTTCGGATGAGTCAGATGATGAATCAAGCGATGAATCAGATCATTCAGATATTTCTGATGACGAGTCTGAAAAAGGAAGTGTCATTGTAGATCAAGACGATGATGTGTTACCTCTAACAGGTGAGAATAATTCGATTATCATCACTGTCATCGCAGTTGGTTTGTTAGCTGTCGGCGGTCTTCTACTTTACCGCAAAAAACGTAGTTAAATTTGATTTCTAACGTAAAATGAGTAAGAGACTGTAGCTCTTAAGCTGCAGTCTCTTTTGCTTTCATTTATTTTACTGATTGATTTCCTTTGAATCTGTTGTTTTCGGTTTTAATTTTTCTCGTTCCCAGTAAATAAGTCCTACACCTATACCGATTAAAATAATAATCCCCAACACATTCCATATTGTGAATAAAGGAACATTAAACTGCATACTAATGACTAAATTAACTACAATTACTACGGGTACTAAACCGAATGCTGCAATCGCTAAAAATCGCCATAAGGACAACCTCATCTTTTTATAGATAAAATATAATGCCCAAAGATATAATAAAAATATCCCCGTTATCGGAATAGCTACATTAAGGAGTATATTATTTGTACTGATTACTAGATTTAAAAGGAATAGGTAGGGAATAATCAACGCGCTAAATGCAATTAAGCTCGACATGACAGGGGTGGTTAAACGGAAGAATAATGGTAAAATAATCCCCCACGCGAACAGGATAGATACAGAAGCAATACCTGACCAAGTAATGGTGTTAACACTTAACAAATCAATGATTATACACGCTACAATCACGAAAGCTAACACTCCTGTAATAGCAATTAACCACTCTCTTCGCGTGCGTTTAAACTGTTCACTCATATTGTTATTGGCATAAGCTAATATATTTTGGGTTACATCATGTTCTGATGGTGCGGGCTCATCGACTGAATAGCGTTCCCCACGCAATAATTCATTCACTGTCACATTATATAAGTCCGCTAAAGGTTATACTTGACTCATCTCTGGTAATTTTGATCCACGTTCCCATTTTGTTAAGTCATCTTCGCTAACATTTAATGCTTGAGCTACTTCCTCTTGTGACAAATTTTTATCTCGACGTAATTCAAGTAAAAAATGTCCAGTGCTTTCACGATCTCGCATTTTATATTCCCCTTTCTATCCACTCAGCTTTAATCATTGGTTTCTCTAAGAAATTAATCTACAATTTCTGTATGGAAACAACGTGTCATATGTTCCAACATCGTCTCGCCTAAATCAGTAAACGTCGCAACCCCACGTCGGTGTGTAACAGTTTTAAAACCTTCAGCGTCAGCCCCACCAATCGTTTGAAACACACAAATATCTGTTGTAACACCAACAACATGAACCGTCTCTATATCTAATTTATGCAATGTATCTGCTAAACCTGTTTCAAAGAATGAATTGTAATTTCCTTTTGGAAAATAATGGACATTCTCATGGTCTTTATTCTCTTTGAACCACTCATCTAATTCACCGTATAATTCTTGACCCGGTGTATTCACCACGTTATGCGCTGGCCACAAATCAAAATGTGAATCGTTTGGCTCATGTGCATCCATCGCAACTACAACATTGTTATTTGCACTTATAAAGTCTTCGGCTAAGCTTTTAATATAAGGGACAATATCTTGACCGGGTTTACCTACTGTTAACGTCCCTTCATCAGCAACAAAATCGTGGCTCATATCTACAATTACTAATGCTTCTTTTGTCATTTTGTAAGCTCCTTCGCTTTTTCTATATTATCCCACAACACTGCACGAATTTAAATGATTTTGAGCTACATACCCCTTTATATCAATAATCATATGATAGGACTACTAAAATTGTTCATGATATAATTGAAATAAATTGGAGGGATAGAATGGACTTTAAAGATTTCAAAGTGACAAATCAATCGTTTAATTTATCTGATTTCAAAGAAAGTTACTTATCTGATAAAGAAGACAAGTATTTCCGCGACAAAGTGTATGATGATGATGTCCAAGAGATGCAAGAATGGCATAAAAAGCTCAATGCAGAAGGAAAACAAGGCGTTTTAGTCGTTTTACAAGCTTTAGATGCGGCTGGTAAAGATGAACTAATCCAATATATCTTCTCAACATTACTTCCACAGGGTATTAAAGTAACCTCGATTAAACAACCAACTAAAACTGAACAACAACATGATTACTTATGGCGCATACGTGATGGGCTACCTGCTCGAGGAGAATTGGCTATTCTTAACCGGTCATATTATGAAAATATTATTGCGCCTCAAATTCATGATTCTTTAGAGGATAGTTTGCTGCCTAATGTAGTTAAAAAGGATGAAGATCTTATACAAAAGCGTTACAAACACATTAATGGCTTTGAGGAGTATCTATTTGAAAACGGGTTTCCTGTCATTAAGCTATTCTTCCATATGTCTAAAGAAAAACAACGTCAACGTTTTTTAGAACGAATAGAAAATCCTGATATGCAACATGAATTCTCTTTTTCTGACATTGATGACCGTAAGAAATGGGTTGAATATCAAGATGTTTTTCAAGATATGCTTAAACACACAGCAACAGAAGCGGCACCTTGGTATATTCTCCCAGCAGATAATCCATGGCTGTCCCGTCACATTGTCACTCAAGCTATTATAGCGACACTTAAACAAATGAATCCTGAATACCCAACTTTCTCGCAAGACGAACAAGAGAAAGCAGAAAAAATTAAGCGACAATTGAAAAATGAAGAGTTGTAATACGTTAAACTGAGAATCTTTGCATCCGTTTAAATAATTTAGTCAAATCTTTTGGTCGGATTCCTATACGTCTTAATAATCAGCATAATTATTTAATAGTAGTCAAAAATATTCTTAAATAGAGAAAGGTGATGACATGTTAGCAAAAAAAGCATTCCAAGTCCTATTTCCTGTAATTGGAGGTTCAATTATTGGTAAATTAACCACTTCCAATGCAAAAAAAGATTATAAAAAATTCAAACAAGCTCCCTACTCACCACCCAAAGAAGCTTTTGGTATTGTTTGGCCACTTTTATATACAACAATGGGTATCGCTTATAGTATTGTTAGCGAATGTAAAGACAATAAAGAGAGTAAATATGCTTATTATATTCAATTAGGTTTAAATTATTTATGGAGTCTGCTTTATTTTAAATTCAAATTAAGGGGAACAGCCCTTATCGAAAGTTATGTCTTATTAGCAGCTGTCATTGTGACCACAGTCAGCTTTTATAAACACAATAAATTGGCTGGCATTTTACTGATTCCTTATGTGATTTGGTCTGCATTTGCTAGTTACTTGAATGCTGGCAATTGGATATTGAATAGAAACAACAGAAAATACTCTAACGAATAAATTCAATAATAGGTGTTTTTAGACGATACATTCTCATTTTCATTACTTTTTTTCATGTTAACATAGGCTTAATATTAAATTTAGTTCCCAAATAAAAATAAGTAGTATCCATGCGAATCAAGACTTCTAATACATACTAGCTCTATTACTTTTGTAAAAAGTATAGATAGTCCTGAAGGTATTGATGTTCGACTTTATGAAGAACGTACCACTATAAATTTGTTGTTTTGGTTTGATGACTAGATAAAAAAGCTGCCTCTATTCTTAATGAATGTGAGGCAGCTTTATTTTTAAATAGTTTCTTTAAACCCTTTTGCTAACTCTACATATTCCTTTAATATCCCAATCCGCATTGATACGTCAGGATTAACCGTTTGACATGAAGCTACATTCGCTTTAATCGTCATCAGCATTCCTGCTTGATTATAAGTCAAGTCTGCTTCTTTCATTAAGAAGTCTATCATGTGGTCGTTCGACATTGCTGTTGCTTCATCGATTGTCCTACCATAGCCATATGAATAATACGCTTCTTCTGTTTCTACCATTGGCACCACATGTGGATAGTCTTTTACTACTTCTACAGTTACATGTGCTTCTCCACCAGCTTCAACCCCGCAACCCCATACTTCTCCATCACCCATTGATGCGTGCATATCTCCAATAGAAAGTAGTGCACCTTCTATATAAACTGGTAGATACACTACAGAACCTTCAGCAATTGTTGTATTATCCATATTTCCACCATGTGGTCCTGGTGTACCAGTTGTAATACCTTCATCACCATTCGCTGTTCCAATAACACCAATCATCTTGTTCATAGGGAATTCTACACCTTGAAATTCAAACATCCCAGCTTCTTCATTAATTGAACACATCACTGTTTGTTCTTTTTGAATACCTTCATTGAAGAATCTATTTAGCCCAGGTGCAGAAACTACTACACCTTGATCATTCAACTTGATTGCATCAATCGTTACTTTTAGTACATCTCCAGGTTGTGCACCTTCAATATATAAAGGGCCAGTTGCTGGATTTACCTTCTCAAAGTCTATTTCACTAATCACATCAGACTCACTTTTAATCGTATCTGAGAAACAGTCTTTCGTTTCAAATACAACTTGAGCCCCACTCTTTACAGTCGCTACTGGTTTATTGGTTTTATCCATACTATAGATAACATTCTCTTTAGATATTCTCATGCTTATCCACCCTTTCATTGTCTAATATTATTATCATAACAGATTCTATTCATAATAGAACAAATGAGCTCGGCGGTTACAGTGGTTAATGATTAAATATCTCTTTAAATACCTTGAACACTCTTCTTTATTCAAAATATTATGCGCTTTATTCAAATAAACTTGCTTTTACCATTGCGTTTAATCTGTTTATGGATTAATCTTAAGTATATAAGAAACTGAATGAGGGGAGAAAATCATGAGTGAATTAATCACAGTCAAACAATTAGCAGATAAGTTGAGTGTTCCCAAGAGTAAAGTATCCTACCAAAGTCGAAAGTTAGACGATAGTCTAATTATCCAACAAAATGGAACCAACTACTTAACTGAACGTGCACAATTATTAATTACTCAAGCAATTCACGACTTAATGAATCCGCCTACTGCTGAAGATGTTCAAGTAGTTCAAGATGACTTAGCAGAAACTGCTCAAACAGTCGATATAGCTGACACATCTGAAGTAACTGCAGAGACTAAAGAGATTAAAGTGACGGAAGATGATGAAGAAGCTGCTGAGGAAACCGATAAGTCCGATACAGTGAGTGAAGATGATGAAGATAAACTTGTGAATGAATCTAGTCAAGAGATGATGGATTTATTATATGAGTGGATAGATAATTTAGATGATCAAATCGAAATTCATCAAGCACAATTGGATGTTTACCACGACCAATTAAAAGCTAAAGATGAACAAATCGATAAATTAACGCAATTATTAAATCAATCACAACAGTTACAATTACAACAACAAAAACAACAATTACAGTTGGTTGAAGATATTGAATTTGAAAAGAGCCTTACTTGGTGGCAAAAGTTATTCGGTAAGTAGTTAACCACCGTTCACTCATCACTGTATAAAGTGGTTAAAATCTTTAACCACTTTATACACATTTTTATTAAAAAGAAGTTCTAACCTCTTAAGAGATTAGAGCTTCTTTTTTTATAGCTAGACAACTTATACACCGTCATTCACTAATTCAGCTGCCCCTAAAAGAGCAGCATCGTTACCTAACGACGCAATCACAATATCGGTTTTACCTTTCAGTGCTGGAAAGATATATTCGTCACAATATCTAGCGACTAACTCACGTAAGTATTCTCCAGCTTGCGCTACCCCACCACCTAAAATTATTTTAGCTGGGTTCACCATATTAACGATATGTGAACAACCCAAACCAAGGTATTCACCAAACTGTTCTACAACATGTTTAGCAAAAACATCTTGCTGTTCTGCAGATTCGAAGATGTCTTTCGCACTCAGTTCATCTCCATTATCGATACGTTGTTTAATCTTAGAATCTCCACTATATTCTTCAGAATATTCACGGGTTAAATTCATTAAACCTGTTGCTGAAGCTAAAGCTTCTAGACAGCCAATTTTTCCACACGTACATGGGATACCACTATCTTTATCAATTGTCATGTGTCCGATTTCGCCAGCAGCGCCAGTATGTCCATGGACAATCTTTCCGTCGACAATAATACCTCCACCGACACCTGTACCCAAGGTCACCATGACAACATCCGAGGCATTCTCCCCTGATCCATAACGTTGTTCTCCTAAAGCCGCAATATTTGCATCATTATCCAAATAAAACGGTAGATCAAATGCTTCTTTAAATTGTTCTCCGACATTAATTGTCCCTTGCCAATTTAAATTATACGCACCAGTTACCGTTAACTCAATGTGGTTAACTGTCCCAGGACTTCCCATTCCAATCCCTAAAAAATCAGTGGGAGTTAATTGATATAACTCCATTCTTTCTTGAATCGATTCAATTAAGTTGGGAACAATAGCTTGTCCACCATTCAAAATAAGTGTCTTCACTGACCATTTTTGAAGTATTTCACCCTTTATAGATACAATAGCTAACTTTGCGGTTGTTCCGCCTAAGTCAATAGCGATAATTTTGTCTCTTGTTGTCATCTTCTTGCCTCCATTTTCAACTGTTACACTCCATTCGTCTATCTACAATTTCCCGAATGAAAATGCTTACTTTGATATTGTATCAAATAATAGGTGATTAATCACACACAGTGACAATTTTTTCATTAAAAAAAGCTGATTAAATTAATCAGCCCTTTTTACTTCTTTATACAGCCCCTATAATCAGTGACGCTACTACATTCAACACACCTGCTAATAACATCACTTTCACCGGATCGACTTTCCATTTTATTAATAAGAATAGACATACACCAAAGATAAGGACAGCTGTAATCTTAATTGTTTCAATTCCCATCACTTCTGTACCCCAAAACGAAGACACTAATATTGATACACCCGCTGTTGCAATCATTGCGACAACTGCTGGACGTAATGACGTTAGGATATATTGTAATACATCCATTTGTCGGTACTTCATATATAAGTAGGCTAACAAGGTCACTAATATAACTGACGGTAGAACTGACCCAAGTGTTGCAACAACTGCACCAAAGACACCAGCAACTTGTGTTCCAACAAAGGTTGCTGAGTTAATCGCAATAGGCCCGGGAGTCATCTGCGAGATGGTAATTAAATCAGTAAATTCTTGTAGACTAAGCCATTGATGTGAATCAACGATTTCTTCTTGAATCAATGGCAAAGCAGCATACCCGCCTCCAAAACTAAAGGCACCAACTTTTAAAAAGCTAACAAATAATTGCCAATATATCACTTTGAGTCTCCTCCTTTATTCTGACTAATAAAGAATTGAATTAAGCCAATTCCAGCCGCCACTAAAATGATGAACACCACATTAACATTGAAAATATAATTAGCGATAAAAGCAATAAACATCGTTGTAATTAAGAGCGGACTCTTTGTACTCGTCACTTGTTGACCCATACCAATCACAACGGCTGTAATCACAGCACCTACCCCTGCTTGCATCCCTTCAAGCATTAAAGCGATCAATGTATTTTGTCGAAAAGCATCATAAAATACCGCAATCAAGGAAATGATTGCAAAGGGTGGAATAATCGTTGCGAACACAGCGGTTAATACGCCAATAAAACCAGCCAATTTATAGCCTACAACAATGGCACCATTGACCGCAATCGCACCCGGTGCAGATTGAGCTATAGCAACTAGGTCTAACATCTCATCTTCGTCAATCCAGCCAAAATCATCAACGAAGGTCTTCTTCATTAGTGTAATAATGACATAACCTCCTCCAAACGTGAATGCACTCAACGTTAACGTCGATAAGAATAATTTCTTTAAAATTTGGCTTTTAGATTGGTTTTCTTTAATATCCATGCAACTCTCCTTTAAACTTCTACATTTTGTTTATATTAGCTTAAATAACTCCAAATGTGAATAAAATAAAAAAAGAGCAAATCATATTGACTGAATCTTTCGTTGAGCCAAATGGTGATTCCTATGTAAACTCAAGTTCTGGAAAATCAAAGATTGTTTAGTCTCACCTTTAATCACCGGCGCTATGATATCAATTCGCTTATCTATATTTTTTACCAATTGCATGTGCTCCATATATCTCACCCATTTTAGAGTTCAATACTAACTTCAACATAATTTCCGTCGCTCCAGAATGATACAAGCATGGTATTCTCATTTGTTTAATCAACTTCATAAGTCAAACCTGACTATTTCGCAATTCGTTCAAATATTGACGAGTAATAGGAATTATCGTCGCTGAGAACTTAAATTCATGCGTAGAAAATCCCGATTCCTCACGTGAAGATCAAAAAAAGCCAAAGCGATTAAATCACTTTGGCTTTCAATATATTTTAGTAAGCTGGGTTGAATGACACGTGAACATGGTCGTAATGGTTAGCCGTTAAACTTCCACGGTCTTCCATTGCTGTCCATTGGTTGTTCCAGTCACCATATATTTGTTGTTCCCAAATAACGTATGAGATATCGTTCGATGCCATATTGTTTACTGAATAGTTGGCAATATCGTCACCTTGTTGAGATCCAACAGGTACCATAAAATCAACTGCTAGTCCGGCACCGTGATCTTGTGTATCACCTGGGCGGTAAAGACTGTAATCTTCTACTCCAAACATTGCGCCCACTTCTTCTTTATACGCTGCAGCATGTGGCTGTAATCCTGCGTTTTCAGGATTTGTCATTGGGTCTGTTGCTGGCTCTTCAACAATCGGCTCCTCTACAACAGGTTCCTCATAGACTGGTTCTTCAACCACTGGGATTTCCTCTTCAACTGCTTCCCATGATTGGTCATTTTCGTCAACAGTTAAGTCTGTTTCGTAAGTTGGTTCTTCAACCGGCACTTCTTCTACAGGAGTTGCTTCGATAACTTCTTCCACAGGTGCTTCTTCTACAGGAGCCTCTTCATATACTGGTGCTTCCTCAATCGGTGCCTCTTCAACAGGTGTTTCAGGGTACACTTCTTCTTCAACAACTGGCATTTCTTCAATCACTTCAGGTTCAGTATAGACCGGTTCTTCAACCACTGGGACTTCTTCATAAACTGGCGCTTCTTCAACTGGAGCTTCTGCGACCGGTTCAGTTTCAACCCATGCTGGAACTTCTTCAATAATTGTGTTTGATGCAGGAGCACCACCGACAGTTGCTTCTGTTTCTGAATCAGTTACTGGCTCTTCTGGAGCAACATCTTCAACTACTGTTTCTTCAATAACAGGCGTTTCTTCAACCACAGGTGTCTCTTCAACAACTGGTGTTTCAGTTACTGGCGCTGCTTGTTCCACTTCAGGAATCGTTGATAAGTTTACTGGAATACTTACTTCTAATGTATCGCCATTTGGTGAATCAACGGTTAAGCTACTTGCGCGGTCATTCGCATCATATTGAGCTGTTAACACTGTTTCAGGGAAGATTAAGTCGACATCTTCAATATTGTTAATTTCTGCTAAATAACGTAATTCGATATTCATCGCTTCTGAGATAACACTTAATGTATCTCCGTATTTTACTGTATAAGATACTTTGTTGTCTTCTGTGACAACAATCTCTTCAAGGACTTCTTCTAATTGGCGAGCTTGCCATACTGTATCGGAATCAACCGCCATTGCGATTGGGCCATGTGACATCAAAGCTAAAATTGAAGATCCAAGCCATAATTTCTTTTTAAAGTTCATATATAAGTTCACCTTTTTTAATCGTATTTTTCTGACAAGAACTACTTTAGCACAGACTATTAACCAAGCCAACGACATTTCATGCTTTTAAAAGAACTGTAGTTCTTTTGTAATATTACACTTAAGTGAACATTTGATTGTAACAATTGACCCTTGTTTAATAGGGTTTCCCATTGCATACGTTTGCAACTTATTTCACTGTGTTGTACAATATTTTATAGAATTGATAATACAAATACGGGGAGCTTCGTTTGAATCGAGGCTGAGAGGAACTACTTGTTCGACCCGCTGAACCTGGCTGCTCAGCAGTGGAGGAATCATATTTTTACCACTTTGAGTTGAGGTGGAGATGACCTAGGCTGGGATTCTCTGCTTTTTTGTGTTGTAAAATCGAATTTAAAGGAGTGAAAAAATGATTCCATCACGAACCCGAAAGATTGTTTTATCCGGCATCTTAGCTGGTCTAGCTGTTATTGGAAGTTTAATATCCTTTCCGATTTTAGGCTCACGTGCTGCGCCTGTACAACATATTATTAATATTATGTGTGCGGTTATTCTCGGTCCAAGTTATGGTGTCACTGTCGCTTTTATTGCGAGTTTACTTCGTAATTTATTTGGGCTTGGCACCATTATGGCCTTTCCTGGGAGTATGATTGGGGCATTTTTATGTGGTGTCATCTTTTCTAAAACAAAGAGCCTCTTCCTTACCAGTTTGGGTGAAATAATTGGCACAGGCATCTTAGGTGGGTTAACGGCTTGGCCACTGGCTATCCTTCTTCTCGGCGAAGATATAGGAAACCTTGCTTTTTATGCGTATGTGATTCCTTTTCTCATCTCGACGGTTGTTGGAACTGTAATCGCAAGTGGCATCATTGGCATTATGAAACGAAGTGGCCATATGAATTGGTTCGAAAGGAGTGATGATCTTAATGATAGATATTGATACGTTGTGGCGTAAAGTTCGTGAGGCCAATCCGCTCGTTCACACAATTAGTAACTTAGTCAGCGCCAATGACTGTGCGAATTTACTGCTTGCAGTAGGGGCTAGCCCAATTATGGCGAGCGCAATTCAAGAGATGGAAGACATTACCCGAATTAGCCAAGCAACAGTTCTTAATCTAGGAACACCTAGTGATACAAAGTATGCAACGTGTACGAAAGCAGGCGTTAACGCCAATGCTTTTGCGCATCCAGTCATTATTGACCCTGTTGGCGTCGGTGCGAGTCGTTATCGTAAGGAAAAAATCACTGAACTTCTTCACCACGTTCAACCGACAATTATCCGAGCAAATGTTGGTGAAATTCAAAGTTTGCTCGGTTCAAAAAGCCAAGCTCGTGGGGTGGATAGCTTTGGACAAAATACAACGGATGGTCAGTCAGATGCAGTACTTTTAGCTCGTCAACTTAATTGTGTTGTGTTGATGACTGGTCCGAGTGATTTTATCACCGATGGAATGAGGTCTTATCTGATAAAAGGTGGAAGTTCATTACTTACTCGATTGACTGGGACAGGGGATATGCTCTCTGTCTTGTGTGGTGCTTTGAGCTACATTACTGACCCACTTACAGCCGCTACTTGCGCTTCATTCACATGGAAAATCATTGGAGAACTTGTCAATGACACAGCTTCCGGCTTAGGTCAAGCGCATATGCAACTATTCGATTATGCCAGCCAAATGGAGCAACTCACAAATAAAAATCATAATGTATCTATTGAAGAAGTAGGAGGCAAAACACATGACGATTAAACCAAATCAACTCACTTTATACGCCATTACAGACCGATCTTGGTTGAAAGGCAATAACTTAGAAAATCACGTGGAAGAAGCTCTTATTGGAGGTGCCACGATTTTACAGCTTCGGGAAAAAATGGTGTCGGATGCAGAGTTTCTTGAACAAGCTAAACGGCTAAAACCTTTGTGTCAGACTTATAACGTCCCACTCATTATTAACGACAATGTGAATATTGCCCTTGAAGCGGATGCTGATGGGGTTCACGTTGGCCAATCTGATATGCAAGCTAGTCAAGTCCGAGCACAGTTAGGTCCTGATAAGATATTGGGCGTATCTTGTCGGACAGTTCAACATGCGTTAACAGCTCAAGAACATGGTGCAGATTACTTAGGGGTTGGTGCGATGTTCCCAACCCAAACTAAAACTGATACAGAATCAGTGACTATAGATACATTGAAAGCCATTTGTAACGCTGTAGATATTCCTGTTGTGGCGATTGGTGGCGTAAAATTAAATAATATGGCTCAATTAAAAGAAACCGGAATCGCTGGTATTGTAGCGATTAGCGCTATTTTTGCTCAGGATGATATTCAATATGCGGCACATAATTTAAAAGAAGCCGTTTTAGACTTACTTTAAGGAGGTAACATTAAATGAAAACAGTATTAACCATTGCAGGGAGCGATTCAAGTGGAGGCGCAGGAATCCAAGCTGATTTGAAGACGATGATTAGTCACGGTGTGTATGGCATGAGCGCCATTACTGCCTTAACTGCACAAAACACCTTAGGAGTGACCGATATTTTAGAAGCTACACCTGAGTTTTTGGCCGCGCAACTGGACGCCGTGTTTACTGATATTTATCCTGATGCCATTAAAATTGGTATGGTTTCAAGTGTCCCATTAATTAAAGTGATTGCTGAGAAACTAAAGGAATATAATGTTCCTTTAGTCGTTTTAGATCCAGTAATGGTTGCGACTAGTGGTTCTTCTTTGTTAGATGATGATGCGACAGCCACACTAAAGAACGAGTTACTCCCTCTTGCGACTGTTTTAACGCCTAATATCGAAGAAGCTGAATTATTATCTGGTCTTAAAATTGAGACACATGACGATATGGTTGCGGCTGCAAAGCTAATCAATAATGAATATCATTGTGCAGTCCTATGTAAAGGTGGACACCGTCAATCGGATGCCAATGATGTTCTCTATCATGAAGGTGAAATCCGTTGGTTCAAAAGCGAACGCGTTGATAATCCAAACGCGCATGGAACGGGCTGTACCTTAGCGAGTGCCATTGCCTCCAACTTAGCCAAAGGCTTTGACTTAATCACATCAATCGGACGTTCAAAAGACTA
This sequence comes from Aerococcaceae bacterium DSM 111021, assembly GCA_020112395.1. Lineage (NCBI taxonomy): Bacteria > Bacillati > Bacillota > Bacilli > Lactobacillales > Aerococcaceae > Aerococcaceae bacterium DSM 111021. Next base: position 1,161,316 of record JACCEK010000001.1, read on the forward strand.
TTTAACTGGCGCTTTAAAAGCTGGACTCAATTTAGGTAAAGGTTCTGGCCCGCTAGATCATGGCTTTGATATTCAATCTAAATTCAGTCACAGGAGTGAATAAGTCATGTTACATACGATGAAATTGACTGCAAGTCCGTTCGAGATGATTCAAGACGGTCGTAAAACAATCGAACTCCGATTAAATGACGACAAACGCCAACGCGTTCAAGTTGGCGACCAGATTGAATTCGAACATCTGGACGATGTAGATAAAACGATATTGGTCGAGGTCCTCGCCTTGCATTACTTTCACTCCTTTGATGAGTTATACCAGACACTTCCATTACTGAAATGTGGTTATACTCTTGATACACTCACCACCGCTTCTGCGAGTGATATGGAAAGCTATTATTCACTGGAGCAACAAGCCCAGTACGGGGTTGTTGGAATTGAAGTGAGAATTGTTGACTAATTAAATGTAATAAAATGAAAAAAGCCAGGTAGACCTGGTTTTTTTTATGGGTAGGAATACTTAATCGACTTGTCAGGTGGTGACACGGTGAGTTAGACTGCTTAAGCGACTTGTCAGGCGGTGACACGGTGAGTTGGGCCGCTTAAGCGACTTGTCAGGCGGTGACACGGTGAGTTAGACTGCTTAAGCGGCTTGTCAGGCAATGACACGCTGAGTTAGACGGCTTAAGTGACTTGTCAGGCGGTGACACGGTGAGTTAGACCGCTTAAGCGACTTGTCAGGCGGTGACACGCTGAGTTAGACGGCTTAAGCGGCTTGTCAGGCAATGACACGCTGAGTTAGACGGCTTAAGTGACTTGTCAGGCGGTGACACGGTGAGTTGGACGGCTTAAGCGACTTGTCAGTCGGTGCCAGTTTGAATTAAGTTTCAAAACTTATAACTATTATCTGTTATAATAACAAAACAAAGGAGTTGTTTATTTACCTATGCTAACTGTTATTGTTCTTATATTAATTGCCTTATTAGGCTACATTCTCTTTCACCAAGTAAAAGCCGTGCTCCAGATTAAAGTCCGCGAAAGCCACAAACGAATTTATTATATGACGCCAGTTATTATTGCGATTATTTTTCTAGAAGTAGGTTTTGAATACGGGGAAGAGTTTATTCACTATGTCCTATTTATTTTAGTCGCTCTGAACTTTGTAGCGATTCCATTTGTATCCGGACTTTCTAAAGAAGCCGTCTATTATAAACCAAACAAACGAGGCATCACGGGCTTTATCCCGCAAGCCAGACCTTTATTAGATGTCCAGGAAAGTCATATTGAAAAAGTGGATGACCATTTTACCGTTGATTTTTCTTTTGAAAAGGAAATTGTGAGTGTTCGCTTTTCAAACGAGAACTTGGATGACGTTCTACAAATATTAGAACGCACATAAAAAGCCAGACAGTCGCCTGGCTTCTTTATTTAGAATAAATTTGATAACAGCCTCAAGAAATTATGCACGCCTGCCATATATAAAAACATCGTGACGGGTTTAAATATCAGTTGGATAATAATCATCCGCTTATACGAAAGATCACTAAAGCCCGCTATCATCAGAAACAACTCATCAGGTAAGCCCGGCACGATAAATAAAACGGCCAAAACCCATTCAATATAATACCCTCTATCAAGGTAACCCAATCCTTTTTCAACAGTTTTTTCATCTAAAAAAGCATATAAAATTGGTTTACCAAATCGCTTCGCTAGCGAGAACAAAATAAATGACCCAATAAAATTCGCTATGAACACCAGAGTGAATCCAAATACTGCTCCAAACATTGTATAGCCAATCACATTACCTAAACCACCTGGAACGATCGGATAGAATGTATTCACAATTGACAGGACAAAAAAGACGATTGGCGCAAATGTTCCAGTACTTTCCAGTCTTTCTTGAATAATCTCAGGATGATTAAATAAATCAATTTTGAAAAAATAGGTAAACATGACAATTGTAAGGATTGTCCCGAAAATGGCCACCCACTTTAACACTTTTTTATTTCGTTTAAAAAATAATACATCTTTTGAGTGTGGCACCATATCCATAAAACCTACCCTTTCCTGTCACAACGAATTATCTATTAGTCTCCTCATATTAATATACTCCTAAATAAAATTCATTAGGCTAAAGGACTAATTCAATCAAGGATAAACATTTCCCTTTAAATCTTTGCCGCAATCGTTTGAGTAAAGCGGGTTGAGAAAAACTCAATAAAAGGACCTGCTAAAAAACCTGTAATAAACGTTGCGATGCCCACTGGTCCGCCGATGGCCCAAGCAATTAAAATGACAATAATATCTTGCGCTATACGAGTCAATACGTAATTCCATGATGTCCGTGCAATGATAATCGGCGTCACTGCATCATAAGGCGAAACCCCAAAATCCCCATCCATAATCAGTGCAATCCCAAACGTAAAGAAAGCAATCGCAACGATTGTTAAGATGATTCTAATAACGAGATTCACAAAAGTTGCATCCAATGTATTGTCAAAAAATATAATAAAGAACTCAACCATATAACCAATGAAAAACACTGTATAGATTGTTCCCCAGCCGATTCGACTTGGATTGAATATCAGGACAAAGACAACTAATAATGCATTCACAATCATTGACATTATTCCTAATGAGACATTAAATACATCCGCAAAACCAGTATTAAATGCTGTAAAAGGATCCAACCCCATCCCCATCTTCATACTCAGCGCTGCTCCAAAACTGAGAAATAACATTCCTACCAACACCATGATGGATCTTAATATAAATTGGCGCTTATCTAATTTGAACATTGTTCACTACCTACTCCCTACTAGATTGTTTACATCTTAAGAATAACTAATAAAGGGAACGTTTTCAATGGTGTTTTCTCTAAGAAGCTAATAACTTATCTCTCAATTATTTTTTATTTAACTCATATAATAAGCGATTGGCTAAGTCATCGATTTGAGTTGCCAGCTCTTCAAGTTGCTGGTGCACTTTTTGAATATCATTTTGAACAGATATATCTGTAAAAATATTATCTAGCCATACGTCTAAAAATTCAGAAGCAGTGTTCACAGAAAAGCCATCAATTGACCACTCTTCGATATCGTCTAACTCGCCATTTAATTTATATAACTCATGGTCGATATCATCTAACAAATCATTCACATCGCGAAGCTTTCCCCGTTTCATCATGCTGGAGAATATCCCACCTGAAAAGATATCGTAAATTCCCCAATTCTTGGCAGTGTTCAACTTACCGAGTGCTTGATCAATAAGATTTAATACTAATTCTGCTTGGTTTTTCGCTTCTATAAGCTCATGTTGATTGTTATTTCTCATCTTAACCACTCCTTTGTGTGTTAATAGGAGTATATCGTAAATTATAATTTCTCTACAAAAATAACTTGATAAAAGGATGAAAACATTGTGAGATGTTATTAATTTACCTATAAAATTATTGAGATGATGAACACTCCTTTTTAAAATCTCGACAGAACTGCATATAGTGATAATTAATCATATATAAATCCGTATTCAAAAAGAGTCGTGCCATTCACTTTTGAATGACACGACTCTTTCTATTCTTACAATCGGTAAAACTGTTTCACATTCCCAGCCTTCAACAAAGCTTCAACCGTATCCGTCTTTGAATACATCGTTAAAGCATGGATAACATACGCAGCTGCTCGCGCATCTTCTAGAGCATTATGGTGATTAAACTCAAACTTAATCTGTTCGCATAAGGTTTTTAAGCCAAAGCTGGGAAGCTTCCCGCGCCATAAGTTTCGTGCTAGTTGGCAAGAATCAAAGTAGTCCATCCCTAGTTCCGATAAATCAAACTGCTCATTTGCTGCTCGAATCACACCTCGATCGAATTGAGTATGACTCACAACCGGTGCATCGCCAACAAACTCCTGAAACCGCCCAATTACTTCATCGTAAGTCGGCATACCCCGCACTTGATCAGGAGTTATCCCATGGATACGAATATTATTTGGTGCAAAGGATGTCCGTGGATCAATCAATTCATAGAAATGCTTAACCATTATACCGTCCACTACTTTTACTGCACCTAATGAACAGGCCGACCAACGCTGACCGTTCGCCGTTTCAAAGTCAAATGCCACGTATTCCATTGAATACCCCTTTTCTTTTTACTTTTTTGAATCATCAGTAACCTTTATATAGGTTGTGATATATACGTTTCAAAAATTAATCATTTAAGTAGATATAGTATAAACACTTAATCCAAGTCATTCAAGCAATAATTTTAACGTCTTTATTCCTTATAACTTTATTCAGTCTCTCCTTTGTTTAATAGAAGAAGCTTAGAATTGGACCATAGTAATTTTTGAACAAAGCTTGATATTCTTTTTCATAAACTTTATCCCCAAAGTACAGTATCTCATAAACGATATTTTTCTTAACCGTTTTAATTTCGAAGTCTATATTCTTAAAACCATTCTTCTCATAAAATAGCTTTCTTTTAAAACGTTGCTCATAGTTATCAGATACTTCGTCAATTTTTTCAATATTTAAAAGCAGTCGCTTGTCTTTATAAGTCTCCTTCAAATATTGTAATACCTTACTCCCGTAACCTTTAGATTGTTGCGATGGGTCAATAGCTAAATAAAAAATATATACAATATCTTCGTAGTAGGTTAAATACAACAAACCAATATAGTCATTACCGTGATGAATAGCATATAAATCAGTATGTTTGTTGTAAGTTTTATATATTAACATCCAGTAAGGTACACATTCATATTCTGGGAATTCATTCAGATATAAATCCTTTACCCTCAGCATTAGATTAGTTTGATTTACTGGAATCAAATTAATCATTTAATGTTGTCCCTCTCCTCATACATATATCTTCTTAGTATATTGAAATCCCTCTTGCAAACAAGAACATTTGTTCGTATAATGAACTAAAGGTTTTATTGTTTCACGAAGGAGGATTATTACGATGGGAAACATTCAGTATGATAAGGAACCTAAATCTGATATAGCTTTCATTGATATGAAGTCTTTTTACGCCAGTGTTGAGTGCGTAGAGCGTGGGCTTCATCCTCTCAAGACTTCGCTGTGTGTCATGAGCCGTGCGGACAATGCGAACGGATTAATTTTAGCCTCCTCACCTATTTTTAAGAAGGTTTTTGGTAAAGATAATGTAGGAAGAAGCTATGATCTGCCTTTTAACATTCATACGAGACGATTCAACTACTACGCTGCAAAGCGCCAAAATTTGCCGATTAACCGCGAGTATGTCCGCTTTATTGAAAGTTGGGCACGCAAAACACACATTGTCCCTCCAAGAATGAGTTTGTATATTGAGAAGAACATGATTATTCATGAAATCCTAGAAAACTATGCACCTAAAGAGGAGATTCTACCGTATTCCATTGATGAAAGCTTCATTGATTTGACGCGCTCATTGGATTATTTTGCAAAATACAAAGACATATCTCGCCGTAAGAAGTTAGATAATCTTTCTAGACAAATCCAGTTCGCGATTTGGAAAGCTACCGGTGTCTTTTCAACCGTAGGTATGAGTAATTCTAACCCTCTACTTGCCAAATTAGCCCTCGACAATGAAGCCAAGCACATGCCTAATATGCGAGCCAATTGGTCGTATGAAGATGTTGAGACGAAAGTTTGGAAGATTAAAGAACTGACTGACTTTTGGGGGATTGGCCACCGGACGGCAGTTCGACTTGAACGGATGAAAATCCATTCCATTCGGGATCTAGCTAATAGTAATCCTGAACTACTCAAAGAAGAGTTTGGTGTGATTGGACTACAATTATGGTTTCATGCCAATGGTGTCGATGAAAGTGATGTGCGCTATCCATACAAAGCCAAATCAAAAGGCTTAGGTAATTCACAAGTCTTGCACAAAGATTATCATAAGCAAGCTGACATCGAACTTGTCTTAAGTGAGATGACTGAACAAGTAGCCATTCGTCTTCGAAAAGCCCATAAAAAAACAACGAGTGTAGCGATATCAATTGGCTTCTCTCATGATGCAGAGCGAAAATCTATTCATGTGCAACGAAAAGTCGACCCTACCCAAAACACAAAACAACTGATTGAACATGTAATCAGTCTTTTTCGTTCAAAGTATAAAGGTGGTGCTGTTCGAAATATTGCGGTTCGCTATAATAACTTTGTTGACGAAAAGTACGCTTATATCTCTTTATTTGATGACTTTGAACAAGTAGAAAAAGAAGAAAACCTTGAAAAGACCATCGACGACGTCCGTGAACGTTTCGGCTTCTTATCCGTTCAACGAGCAACGGTACTTAAAGAAAACTCTCGCAGTAAAGCACGAAGCCTACTGATTGGTGGCCACGCCGCGGGTGGTGCTGGTGGATTGGATGGGTTAGCATGAACGTTGATAGAAGCTACTTACCTTACCGTTCTGCTCGTAATTATCAAGACCGGAAGATGGCTAAATGGATGGGGTTTTTCTTATCGGAACATACAACAGCACTCTCAACCGAGGTAGAGCCCGTTGATTTTAGCCGATCGATGGCGTTAGATGAAAAGCTATTATTACTCAATCAATTATATGTTCAAAAACTAACCGGCATCTTCCAAATCATAAAGGACGGCAAGTCCCACGAGATACGCGGCAAGATTGATTCAGTACAAGCGAATCAGATTGGGATTCAAAGCGAGGACGCCCATTACTTTATATCCATTAATCACATTATTTCAGTCAACATAGAGGAGGAATTGGACGATGAATTCTAGAAAACTACAGAGTAATAGTGTTCAATTCGATTATTTCAGTGAGAATTTTATGCGGTTTGAACAAGACTATTATGCGTATTCAACGATGGACACCCCATTAACTTTTATCACTGATGATATCTTATTAGCAATGAGCGAAGCCCAAATAAATTATTTTAGACTTCCAGCTAGTAAAGCAAAAGATAACAAAAATCATTACTTCATCTTCAAAGTGAAAATGCAAGAGAATAACAAACAAGTGCGGACCTATGAATATGTTCGTCATGCGTCGGCTTATTAAACAGAGAGTTATTTAGAATCTGCATCTAAATAACTCTTTTTCTTATTACTCACCCTATTTACATAAGAAAAATCCCACTCAAAATAAGTGGGATGAGAGGAGTATATCTTAGTGTCATAAACTTTCAGCGATAATTTGCAGCCTCACTTGCGTGGTATAATACAAAGTGTTCAAGAGGTATATCGAATATTTTCACTTCTTTCGCTACAATCGATTCGATTCAAGAGTTACATTTAATCTTTGATGATGTAAACTAGAGTTATAGAGTATTTTTAAGGAGGTAGGCAAATGTCTGAGCAAAAAAAGGGCACTTTATTAGGTCATTTTATTGGTGGATTTATTCTTGTAGGGATTATTTTTTTAATTGTGGCTATTTTCACTCAGATTCATAGAGAAGGGATAGTTGGTTACATCTTCCAATGGATCATCGCCATCTACTTGTTCATATTTAGTATTGGCCTATTAATTGATCTGTTTAAAAAATGGCGAAAGAAACGATGGTATACGAAACTAATCCAATTGTTTGGTGTGATACTCATGGGCTTATTAAGTGTAGGCTATACGCTTAATGCCTATCAAGATTGGCCGTATCTCAACCAACCAAGTTACGTCGAACTCATCAATCCCGATGTGAGTGTTGATTTTACGAGGGAGCGAAATGATTATATTTTAAGTGGGAAAAGCAGTAGTGGCGCTGAGTTTGAATTTAACTTGACCAAATCACATTACAATCAAGCGCTGGACTTAGAAGAAAAGGATGAGTTTAACAGTGCTGAAGTTTCATACTTGCCTCACTCGCGTATTATTATGGAACTAACATATAATCAATAACGAAGCGATTTGCCGAATATAAAAAGACTTGTAGAGAATTTACACTCACTACAAGTCTTTTTCTTAGTTTAGTTGTTGTTATTTTCTTATACGGATATCGCACGCTTTTTATACCCGCTCATGGCTTGTGATGAAGTTCGCCAAACTACAACGGGATCAGCTATCCTGTTTGCGAAGTTTAATAGCATATCTGCTTTGACACATTTCACTCTTACCATCTTTATACTTACGAATCAACACCACTCCCGATAAATGCGAATTAAGTAAATCTAACTACATATAATTTCTAAGCTATTTCAAACTGGCTATTATATAAGTCAGCATAAAAATCACCTTGATTTAATAAGTCACCATGTGTACCGCTTTCGATGATATCGCCATCTTTCATAACAAGAATTAAATCAGCATTCTTAATAGTAGAAAGACGGTGAGCGATAATAAATGAAGTACGGTTAGCCATTAATTTATCCATCGCTTCTTGAATATGTAATTCAGTACGTGTATCCACAGAACTTGTTGCTTCATCTAAGATTAACATGGGTTTATCCGCAATCATTGCACGAGCAATTGTGATTTGTTGCTTTTGCCCTTCGGATAAACTGACTTGGTCATTCAATACTGTATCATACCCTTCAGGTAAGGTTTGAACAAAGTGATGTAAACCGACGGCTTGACTCGCTTCAATGACTTGCTCTTCACTCACATCTTCGGTTGCGTAAATTAAGTTTTCACGAATTGTTCCTTCAAATACCCACGTATCTTGAAGGACAATACAGAATTGGTTATGGATTGCCTCACGCGTTAAGTCACCCGTTGGAACACCATCAATTCGAATCTCCCCACTATCAATTTCGTGGAATCGCATCAGTAAGTTAATCAGTGTTGTCTTACCAGCACCCGTTGGTCCAACAATCGCAATCTTTTGACCGGGTTTTGCTTTTGCAGAAAAATCAGAGATAACTGGTTCACTGCTTCCTTCATAAGCGAAGCGAACATTCTCAAACTCAACAAAGCCTTCAGCTTTTTCTAATATGTCTGTCTTATGCTGTTCATCTGACATTTCAGTCGCATCTAACATTTCAAAGACACGCTCGCTTGCTGCCGCTGTTGATTGAAGCGTTTGGGCTGCTTGAGCAATTTGACTTAATGGTTGTGTAAAGTAGCGAACGTACATAATAAACGCAACAATCACTCCGAAAGAAATGGTTCCATTAATTGCTAACATCGCTCCAACAATACAGACTGCAACATAACCAAGGTTCCCAACAAAGCCCATAATTGGCATCATTAAACCAGATAAGCTTTGAGCACGAAACCCACTATCGCGCAAACTCTCATTAATTTCGGTAAACGTTTCTTTTGCATTCGCCTCACCGTTATAAACTTTAACGATTGTATGTGAACTATAAATCTCCTCAACATGACCATTCATGCGTCCGAGATCTTTCTGTTGTCTTAAGAAGAATTTTTGCGATTGGCTCATGATAAGTATCATCAGTCCAAATCCAATTAACGTTGCCCCTACTGCAGTCAACGTCATGAGTAAGTTTGTTGTTAACATCATATAAAGCGAACCTAATAGCAGTGTTATTGCTGTAACTAATGTCCCAACACTTTGGTTTAACGATTGAGCAATCATATCAACATCGTTGGTGACACGAGATAGAACATCCCCTGTTGTCGTTTTATCAAAATATGAAATCGGCAGACGGTTAATTTTTTCTGAGATGTCTGTTCTTAATTGGTTCGATATACGCTGTGTAACAGTTGCCATCACTTGCCCTTGGACTAATGATAGAACCGTACTCAATAAATAGAAGCCAACTAACGTGAAACCAATACGCATCACACTTTCCATATCAATACCGGTTACAATACCAGACGCAATAATATCAGTCATCTCAGAAAGGCGATCCGGTCCGATTAATGTTAGAATCGTCCCACCGATCGCACTAACAAGAGCAATAGCCATAACAATCCAATAATTACGACAATATGTTAGTAATTTAACCCAAGTCGCTTTAAAATCTTTAGGTTTTTCAGTGATTTTTTGGCGGTTAGGTCCATGATTTATTGGTGTTTGTTGTTTTTTATCTTCTGTCATTATGCTAATTCCTCCTTCGATAGTTGTGAGTAAGCAATTTCTTGATATACGTCACTTGAAACCATTAATTCCTCGTGCGTACCGTTGCCTACAATTTTTCCTTTATCTAGTACAATAATACGGTCAGCATCTTTAATTGTCCCAATCCGCTGCGCTACGATTAATTTTGTCGCATCTTTACAATCACGTTGTAAAGCTAGTCGCAGTTGACGGTCGGTTTTATAATCGAGGGCCGAGAATGAATCATCAAAGATAAAAATTTCTGGACGTCTTGCAATCGCTCTAGCAATCGACAAACGTTGTTTTTGACCACCAGAAAAGTTCGTCCCTCCTTGTGATACGTAACTATCATATCCTTCTGGCAAACTCTCAATGAAGTCCCCAGCTTGTGCTGTATAAGCCGCTTCAATAATGTCTGACTCTATGAAAGCTTCTTTACCATTATCACCATATGCAATATTTGATTTAATTGATCCTGTGAATAAGGTTGCTTTTTGTCCTACATACCCGAGTTTGTTATGAAGTGCTTCTTGGGTATAGTCTTTCACATTGATTCCATCGACTAGAACTGCACCTGAAGTCGCTTCATATAAACGAGGAAGCAAATTGATGACGGTACTTTTACCTGATCCGGTCGCTCCGATAAAGGCCACTGTCTCACCTTTATTCGCTTTGAAGGAAATGTCTTTTACGACATACTCCTTAGCACCTGGGTATTTGAAACTTACTTGACGAAACTCAACTTCCCCTTTAATAGGCGTATTAGATTCGGTTATAGCACCATCATGAATAGTTGGTTCTGTTTCCAATACTTCTAAGATACGCTTCGCAGATACGGTTGCACGAGGTAGCATGACAAAAATCATAATCAGCATCATGAAAGCCATCACCACTTGCATCGCATAAGACGAGAATACAATCATATCTGAGAACAGAGTCATACGTTCAGTTAAAGCCGCTTGATTAATTAAGATAGCTCCCAACCAATAGATAGCTAAGGTTAACCCGCTCATAATTAATTGAATATTAGGCATTAAGAAAGCCATCACTCGACTCGTAAATAAATTTGTTTGAGTGAAGTCATCATTCACTGTTTCAAACTTAGCTTGTTGATAGTCCTCAGCGTTATATGCTCGTACCACTCGCAATCCATTTAAGTTTTCACGTGTCACGTGATTCAATCGGTCTGTCATTTTTTGCAGTAATTTGAATTTAGGTAAGGCAATCGAAATCGTCACACCAACAATCAGAATGAGTGCTAACACTGCCACACCCGTTGCGGTCGTCCATTGCCAGCTCTTTCCAGCAATCTTGAGTACAGCCATCACACCTAGAATAGGTGCTTTAATCATAATTTGCAGCCCCATGACGATTAACATCTGAACTTGCGTAATGTCATTGGTTGAACGTGTAATTAAACTCGCTGTCGAAAAGCCACTAATCTCTTGCAATGAAAAAGTCTGCATCTTATTGAATAGATGACTTCTTAAATTCGCTCCAAAATCAGATGAAATTCGAGCAGATAAGATTGCGACAATAATAGCTGCCACTAAACTACCAAATGCACAAGCTAACATGTACATTCCTGCTGAAATAACATCACTCATCTGACTTCCTTGAGTCTGAATCAGCATGGTAATCTGACTCATATAGTCTGGTAATTTTAAATCGAGCCAGACTTGCCCAATAATAAACATAATACTAATCAAAATAAGACCCAAATCTTTTTTAGTTAATTGTTTAAATAGTTTTATCATGAATCAAAACCCCTCCTGTATTCTCTATCTCTTCATTAAGTAAATGACTCACCGCAAAATAAAAACAGGTAGCATGTTTAGTACAACATGCGCCTGTCCTTATTAGGTAAATGTTTTACTTGAGGAGTAGAACATCACGAAAGTAAACATAAGGCCCTGCTTACTCTCATAATGTTATATTACGTGTCTAACATTAATTGAAGCTTAACAAATACAAAATCAGCACAAAATAAGTCATCTCAAAGCGTACCCTTCAAGCAAATGAACATTAGGTAAAGTGACAGCGAATGTTGTAAATTCCGTGTCACTCGTGACATTCACTTGTCCTTTATGTAATTGAAGCACTTCCTTCACAATCGACAGACCAATTCCAGATCCTTGAGTTGAATGTGACGTGTCAGCTTGCCAAATCTTATTAAAGATTCGGTCTATATCTTCTGGTGTAATAAACTCGCCTTTATTGCTAATTTTAACGGTTGTATGTGTATCTGTTTGGTTAATTCTTACCTGGATTTCCTCTGCTTCTGGGGAGAATTTAATTGAATTATCTAATAAATTTATCCAGACTTGTTTCAATATTTCCTCATTGGCTTGAATAAATATCTCATCATATCCCAAATCAAATACGATGTCCTTCTTCATCCATTTTTGTTGGAGTAATAGAATCGAACTTCGAATTTGTTCTGATAGGTTAATCCTTGTAATATCTGTTAAAATTGTTTGATTTTCAATTTTGGTTAAATCAAGAATATTAGTAGACATTGACGCTAACCGGTTCATCTCATCGACAATAATCTGTAAGTACTCTTGTTCTTTTTCTTGGGTAATATTCCCTTTCTGCACTAATTTGGCAAAGCCAGTGATTGAGACAATCGGCGTTTTGAATTCGTGTGAGAAGTTATTAACAAAGTCAGAGCGCAACATCTCAGTATTATCTAATTCTTCTGCTAGTCGATTAAAACTAGTCGCAATTTTTTGTCCAATGACATTTTGTCCTACTTCAATCCGGATAGAATAATCACCTTTGGATAATGCATCCATTCCGTTAATTAAATTCGCAATAAAACCCAATGGAATCCCACTCACCATCGCTGCAACTAAGGTACCAATGAAAATACTAACGATACCAAAAAAGGCTATAGGAATAATAATATTCGGGGACGCAAGATGATCTTCTAAATAATCAAAATGATTCAAAGCAAACATGAGTAATCCAACAATAAGCATCGTAATAACTAAAATACCAAATACAATGAGCGTAAAGAAAATCGTTAGAAGTGTTCTTGGTAACAGTCTTTTGTATACTCGATTAGATTGCTTCATTATTTTTTCACCGCGCGATAGCCTAGACCTCGAACCGACTCAATTTCAAAATCATCCCAGTCGCCAAAGCGTTTACGAATACGCGCAATATGAACAGTCACTGTATCCCAACCTGTATCACTATCGACTCCCCAAATCTCATCCATTAATTGAATACGGGTGAAAATTTGACCAGGATAAGATAAAAGTTTGAATAACAGTAGAAACTCTTTCTGTGGTAAGACTTGAATCTCATCCCCTTTCTTAATAGAAAAGTTGTCATAATCCAACGTCACTTCTCCAACTACAATATGACGGTCCGATGCAATCTTCGCCCGCCTTAATAATGCTTTAATCCGAAGCAACATCTCCTCTTCCTCCACTGGTTTTGTCATATAATCATCAATCCCAACCAGGAAACCTTGCTTCTTATCCGCTGGCAATTGTTTTGCAGAAATCATTAAGATAGGAAGATCATCGTGCATATCGCGGATAATCTTCGTGAACTCATACCCATCCATATTAGGCATCATAATATCCACAATCGCTAAATCAATGTGTTGCTTATCCAAAATATCCATCGCGTTTTCGCCATCTACAGCAGTATGGACCGAATACTGCTCATCTTCCAAGACAGCTCGCATCAGCTGGCGCGCATTTTTATTATCGTCAACCACTAAAATTTGAAACATATCAATCACCTCACCTTCATTATAAACAGTTTTATTAAGTTTTGGTAAACATATGAGTGAGAAGTTTATGGGATTGAGGGGAACTTCCACAGGATGGGATGGGATGCGGATGGAGTTCTTAATTCGCACTTATTAGTTGTGGTATATGCGAATTAACCGTATTTCACACTTACCAATCGCCATAAGTGCGAATTAACCATATTTCGCATTTACCAATGTCTATAAATGCGAATTAACCGTATTTCACATTTACCAATCGCCATAAGTGCGAATTAGCCGTATTTCGCACTTACCAATCGCCATAAGTGCGTATTATCCGTATTTCGCACTTACCAATCGCCATAAGTGCGAATTCCAAATAAAATACCCTCTTGATTGTAGGCTTTACTTTCAATCGTCAAAATCGCTTGATTGGGATTTGACTTTGATGGGGCAATGTCTTTAATTGTACTCAGGACATAGATTTCATCCGCAGGTCGTACTGGTACTTTCCACTTAACGGATGCACCCGTGCCAATAATTCCTTCCGCAATGTGCACACTTTCTACGATTAACCGCATCATAACCCCACTAACATGCCAGCCACTCGCACTCAAGCCTTTAAAGAAGGTCTCCTTCGCTAATTCATTATCTAAATGAAAAGGCTGAGGATCAAATTGTTTGGCAAATGCTTTAATCTCTTCCTCTTCAAAGACATGAGTCCCACACTTATATCCATCACCAATATGCAGATTATCCAAATACAGTTTAGTCATTTTGACACTTACTTCATTTATTCTTTAATGTAAAAGCCATTTTATCCTAAGCTACTTTAGAATCATCTTCAAATAATTAGTTCACTCCCATTATAAAATATATTTATGAATAGTCTTGTTATTTAAGTGAGGGTGTGATAATTTTAAATAGAGAGAACGCTTACAGTTCATTTAAATCACTAGGAGGAATTAAAAATGAGTCAAACATTTAATGTTGAATGGGATTGGATTACGAAGTTTGTGACTGATGTTTTTATGGCGTATGGAATTCCAGCAGAAGACGCTGAGATTTGTACAGATATACTGCTTGCATCAGACCGAAAAGGGATTGAGTCTCATGGGGTCAACCGGTTCAAGCCGATCTATCTAGACCGAATCAAAGACGGAATTCAACATCCTGAGACGAACTTTGAAGTTGTGCGTGAGACACCAACGACAGCGGTAGTTGACGGGAATGACGGGATGGGACAAGTGATTGGGTATAAAGCAATGCAGATGGCGATTGATAAGGCTAAAGAATTTGGGATGGGGATGGTCGCTGTGAGAAACTCAACGCACTACGGTATTGCGGGTTACTATACAGATATGGCTGCTGAAGCGGGGTGTATTGGGATGACTGGAACGAATGCGCGTCCATCGATTGCGCCAACCTTCGGAGTCGAGAATATGTTAGGGACGAATCCCTTAACACTAGGCTTTCCAACTGATGAACCTTTCCCGTTCTCACTAGACTGTGCGACGTCGATTAGTCAACGCGGTAAGATAGAATATTATGCTCGAGTTGGACAAGACACGCCAGAAGGTATGGTAATTGGACGGGACGGTAAGGCGATGACCGATTCACCTGAGATTCTTGAGGCATTGGTAAAAGGCGAAGCAGCTTTAGCACCACTCGGTGGAATTGGCGAGGAACTCGGTGGGTACAAAGGGTATGGTTATGCGACATTCGTTGAAGTCTTATCAGCGGCTCTACAACAAGGAAACTTCTTACATATGCTATCTGGTATTGGAGATGATGGCGAGAAGCAGAAATTTCACTTAGGACACTTCTTTATTGCGATTGATACAGAAGCGTTTGTTGGCTTAGACAGTTTCAAGAAAACAGCCGGAGATATCTTACGCGCACTCAGAAATTCACAAGTCGCTCCTGGTGAGGAACGCATCTATACAGCTGGAGAAAAAGAATACTTAGTTTGGCAAGAGCGTAAAGAAACTGGCTTACCGTTAAACGAAGCTGTTCAAAAAGAGATGATTGCGATTCGAGATGACTTAGGCTGGTCGGACTATCCACTGCCATTTGAATAAAAATAAGGGGTCGGAAGTATGCCTTCCAACCCCTTTTATATGTTATTTAACCGCATTGCGTACACTATCCGCAACAATTTCTGCCACTTTTGGATTAAAGGCATCAGGTATAATATTTTCAATACTTAATTCCTCATCTGGAATCACCCGAGCAATTCCTTGTGCCGCCGCAATCTGCATCTCATCGGTAATATCACGGGCACGGGCATCTAGAGCACCGCGGAAAATCCCAGGAAATGCGAGAACATTATTAATTTGGTTTGGGAAGTCACTTCGTCCTGTTGCGACGATGAAAGCACCGCCCTCTTTCGCTTCATCTGGCATAATTTCAGGTGTTGGATTTGCCATCGCAAAGATGATTGACTTGTCGTTCATAGATGCAATCCATTCTTTCTTCAATACACCTGGAGCTGACACTCCTACAAACACATCCGCCCCAACTAAAGCATCTTCTAAAGTTCCTTGAAGCTTTTCTTTATTTGTGCGACCTGCGAGGTCTTGATGACGTTCAGCCAATTCAGGATTATCTGAAGAGATAATTCCATCAATATCACATACAACAACATGTTGAACGCCAGCTTTTAATAATTTATCGGTAATCGCCGTTCCGGCTGCTCCCCCGCCATTTACAACAACTTTCACTTTGTCTATTTGTTTATCTGCGACTTTCAACGCATTGTATAAAGCGCCTAAAACAACAATCGCTGTTCCATGTTGGTCGTCGTGGAATACTGGAATATCTAGTTCTTCTTTCAAACGTCTCTCAATTTCAAAACAGCGCGGTGCAGAAATATCTTCTAAGTTAATACCTCCAAATGAAGGTGCGATTGCCTTAACATGTGAGATAATCTCTTCAACATCTTGCGTGTCTAATGAAATTGGAACAGCATCCACACCTGCGAACACTTTGAACAAGGCAGCTTTCCCTTCCATCACTGGAATCGCAGCTTCAGGTCCAATATTACCTAAGCCTAATACAGCCGAGCCATCGGTCACAACCGCAACCAAGTTACGCTTCGACGTATACTTATAAACAGCCTCTTTATTTTGGGCAATCGCCGAACTCACGGCCGCCACACCTGGTGTATACGCAACTGATAACTCTTCCATGTTAGTAATCGCAACTTTTGGAGTAACTTCAATCTTACCGCCTAATTCTTCGCTCATCTTTAATGCTTTTTCTCTTACATCCACTCTATATCGTTTCCTTTCTTTGACTTATTTAATTTACCACTGGGCGTTCTCTAATTCCGACTCCGTCCAAGGATATGGCGCAACGGATATTTTTTCGCCTGTATCTGGGTGAGTGACTGAGACGATGTTGGTTGTTTTATTATACATATGACCAGGTACATTTATATAGAAATGCCCCGTGGAATCTGCTTGAGTTGTTTCAATCATTCCTCCAGCATAACCATTTAAATTTTGGACAGTGACTTCAGCATGTGGATACGTAAAGCCTTCCATATAATCTTGTTCTATAAAATAACGTTCCAACGTCAAGTATCCAGAATCATGAGCAAGCGCAGTTGGTCGATATTCATATACATCCAACGTATTTTCAAATACTACTTGACCAGTCTCATTTAAAACCCTAACCGTTGGAGGTGTCCCAATTGTAATATCTAAATTCAATGAGAAATACCCCGATGAATCTGGTGTCGCTGTGACTGTGTTTGAATACTCTCCGCTGTATACTTGTTGCGTATAAGCCTCCACGGAATAACTCGGTGGAATGAACCCAGACACAACATTCTCTTGCGTAAAGACTGGCTCAATCGCAATCGATTCACCATCTCCAACCGACGTCAGCACCCAAGTTACAGGCGGCACATCTTGTCGTCTCGGTGATAATATCCGCCAATCATAGGGTAAAGCCCAGTTGGATGACGTTTTGGAAGTCGCGTTACCCGTCAACGCTTCAAATGATTCAAGTGTAAAATGTTCAGGGTATTCATTTTTCGGATTTTCTAAATCCCATTTAATCAAACTTAATGAGCCGCTCTTATTATAGAAGAAGTAAAAAATATAATCTGTTCGGTGAGCCGATAATTCTTGTACGACGACACTTGTGTTCACCTTCACAGTTCTCGCGATCTCGTCCGATGGATAGACAGCAAATTCTTGAGTCACATTATCTTGTAACGTACCATTGTATTGTCTAATATTTTTGAGATGAGTTTTATGTGCATTATATTCATTTTCATTAATAACTAATGTGCCATCTTTATTCTCAACAACAAATACTTCATATCCATCGCGGTAGAAGGTCATCTGATCAGGTAATTCATTAAAGTCTACGGCATAAGGATATAAAGTTTCGTACTCACTCTCGTCAGTGTGAGTATCGAAATATCTTTGTAAGTAATCCAGAACCATCAGACCTTGTCCTGTTGAATGGTTACCTTCTATCCCGTAACTAGATAATGAGTGCGTTGCACCTGTATCAAGTATTGCTGCTTCTTCTTCCGCTAGATATGCATCCACCTCTTCATAGGTAAACGTCTCTGTTATCCCCATCCGCAAATTTTCAATAATTGCCTCCCTTTCCTCCTCAAGCGTCTTTGCATGCCCTACTTCGCTATGAGAAAAGATAAGCAATAAACTAAATGCTAACACTACCTTCATCAGTTTCTTTATCATCGTTACCCACCTTTATTGTATACTCATATAAAAATTATATATATAGCTAAATTATAGCATGTCAAAAAGACCTTTAGCTAATTATTCACTATATATGCAAAAAAGAAACAAAGAAGCTAGCTTTTCCTTAGCCTTCTTTGTTCCTTTTTAATGATATCCTTTATTTAATGACCGCACCTGATTCTTTATCGAAAAAATGCCCTTTATTCATGTTGAAAGAAACCTCTAATGTATTTCCGGCTTCATGGTAATCTCTTGAATCAACTACAGCCACATATTCTGCTCCAAACACATCTAAGTATAATATCGATTCAGCTCCAGTTAATTCGGATACAATGACCTTTGGTTCAACAATAGTGTCCGAACCAGCTTCTAAAGCAATTTGTTCGGTTTGTATGTCTTCTGGACGAATTCCAAAGAGTAATTTTTTTCCATCATAACCTCGTTCATTTAAAGTATTTCTCATAGGTTCTCTTACTACGAGATCTAAGCCATTGCCATCTGAGATTCTACCATCTTGATATGTTACTTCATTAATGTTCATAGCTGGCGAACCGATGAAGCTAGCTACGAACGCGTTATTAGGAGCGTTATACACTTCAAATGGTGTTCCAATTTGTTGAATGACTCCATTATTCATAATGACAATTCGATCAGCTAATGTCATCGCTTCTGTTTGATCATGCGTAACATAAATCATCGTCGCTTCTAGTTCATTATGTAGCTTAGCGATTTCTTTTCTCATATGAACACGAAGTTTAGCATCTAAATTCGATAATGGCTCATCCATTAAGAAAACTTTTGGATCTCGAACAACAGAACGACCTAAAGCGACACGTTGTCTTTGACCTCCTGACAGTGCAGCTGGTTTTCTATCTAATAATTCAGTAATTTGTAATAATTCGGCTGCATGTTCTACACGCTCTTTAATTTCTTTTTTTGGTGTTTTTTTTAATTTTAAACCGAAAGCCATATTATCAAACACCGTCATATGAGGGTACAAAGCGTAGTTTTGGAATACCATTGCAATATCCCGGTCCTTAGGAGGGACATCATTTACAACCCTGCCATCAATGTACAATTCTCCATCAGTTATTTCTTCCAAGCCTGCAATCATACGTAAGGTTGTTGATTTCCCACAACCAGAAGGCCCTACGAATACAATAAATTCATTATCTTCAATGTCTAAGTTAAAGTCAGTTACTGAATAATTATCAGCATTTTCATATTTTTTATGAATACCAGATAAGTTTATCTCTACCACATTAAGATCTCCTTTACACTTTTGTCCTTTTGCTCTTTTCTTCTGCAAGTCAAAGCATTCACGCTTAATTAATCAATCTTACTTAACGTTACTTGTTTATTCTCATTGGACTTACTTAATATCTCAATTGTATTGGCTGGCTCATGAAAATAAACCGTGTTACTCATTGTTTTTCCATTTGCAAAAAGCTCAATAGATGATGCATCAACAAGTACTTCAATTGTATTCACACTATCGATATCCATTGTTCGTTCATGAGTATAAGTTGCTTCCCCTTTAATATCTGGGTTCACATTTTTTCTTGAAATTGAAAGAACCTGGTCTCTAAGTTCGATTGAGAAGTATTCTTCTTGATCATTGCGAATATTTACTGATAAATCAGTTAAATCAGTTTGGGATTCAATCTTTAGATAGTTGAACTCATTGCTATTCATCGTATGCTCTTCTTTTACATTTTTCTTTTCATATACTGTTGTTAATCTATCGTAAAATTCGCTTGGAATCTCTTGGACTAACTTGTTATCTTTTACAGACAACACTCGCGGAAATGTCATCATTCCTGACCATCCATGTCTTTGTTCATCCAAGATATTAGTTCTACCCCACATTTGTTGCCAAGCAACAATAATTCGTCTACCTTGATCATCGAAACAAGTCTGTGGAGCATAATAATCCAATCCTTGATCGATTTCATGATAATGGTTTATCTCAAATGACAGAGTTTCCCAATCCACCTTCCCAAATATAGCAATAGAAGAGTTCAGATTCTGATACTGGCTTCCTTCTTTTGGCATATTCATTGGACTTAAGACGAGTACGTCTTCTCCGTCGATTTCAAATAAATCAGGACACTCCCAAATATTACCTAACTGGTCATTTCCTTCAAGCAGTACTGATGCTTTGGACCATTCAACTAAATCTTCTGAAGAAAAGATGAATATTTGTCCTTGTGTTTGCTCGTTTGTTAATGTTTTTGAAGCTACAACTGAATAATATATCTCTCCTCGCTTGAAAACTTTAGGGTCTCTAAAGTCGACCGTTGTGCCTAATTCACCTAGATTAGATTGACCAATGACTGGGTTATTCACATGTTTTTCAAACGTTATGCCATCTGTTGATGTAGCAATACATTGGACTTGATTAACGATTCCATTCTCTTCGTATACACCTGTATACATCAGCACAAGTTCCTCATCAACGACGATAGCAGAACCGGAGAAACACCCATCTTTATCATATGGTTGATCTGGAGCCAATGCTATTGGGAGGTATTCCCATTCAATTAAATCTTTTGATTTAGCATGACCCCAGTGCATTGTATCCCATTTACTATCATATGGATTTGCTTGATAAAAGAGGTGATATTCACCTTCAAAATACACAAAACCATTTGGATCATTCAACCATCCATATTCTGGAGCTAAATGATATTTAGGTCTAAATGTTTCAACCATATTTAATTTATTCTCTTTAACAAATGTGTTCGCTTTTTCTAATAGATTCATTCTTATTCCTCCGCATTACTAAGATATTGTTCGTAATTTCTTTCATAAATTTCCATTAATTCTGGTAAATTTAATCTGTCTAATTCTTCTAAATACGTGTTCCATTCTTCATCGGTTACACCACCAATAATCCATTCTGCACGTTTTTGTTTAACGTATGGATCTAAATCTGCAAGTATTTGATCTAATCTAGCAGAATCTTCATTATTCATAAATACTTGTGGGTAGTTATAATCATTTTCAATAAATTCTAAATAATACTCATGCATCAAATCAAGTCTCCATTGGGCATCATCAGGTGATGTTGTATAGACACCATAGTATTCATCTAACACCGCTAATGGTCCACTCGCTTCAGTTCTTTGTCTTAGTTCCCCTGGTGCAGCTCCTTCTAAATCAGCATGTTGTAACATAGGTTCTCCAGCTTCGTTTGTTCCCAAGGTGAATATGTTTTGTTGCTCTTCATCTCCATAAGTACCCCAGTTATTTTGGACTGATTGAAGAGGTGCATACATCTGATCTGCCCATTTCGCTGTTAATTCTAAGTTTTGATTAGCGCTAGTAATAACAAAACGCCCTCTGTGGAAACCAAAATTATTTGTTCTAGTTATTTTTTTATCTCCGTCGGGCCTTTCTAATACTGGGAGTACGTCATAACTATCATTTGAACCAGTTATATTTGCTTTATCCCATGTAAAATACACACCGTATCGCTGATCATTCCCTTTTGAAACATACGCATTCCAGTCATGCTCAAATGCCTCATTATCGATTAAGCCTTTTTGGTATAGTTCACCAAAATACTCAATCCCTTTACGATATGCTTCATCATCTGCCGTATAGTTTAGTGTATGGTCATTATTAACTACTAAGTGATTATCATTGTCCCCATCACCACCAAAAGCTGCCATTAATATTTTGAAGTCTTCATTTCCACCCTGATCAATGAAACTCAATGGAATCTCATCAGCTTCACCATTTCCATTCGGGTCATCATTTTTAAAGGCTTCTAAAACAACCATTAAGTCATCTGTGGTTTCAGGCATCTCAAGACCAAGGTTATCTAACCATTCAACATTAATCCAAGCCATTCCATTAACAGTATGAATAGACTCCTTACCTTCTCCTAATTCTTCAATCCATGGGAATGAATACATATTCCCATCTGGGGCAGTCGCTAATTCTTTGTATTGAGGATATTTTTCATAGATGGCATTTAAATTAGGCATAAATTCTTCTACCAAGTCATTAACTGGAACGATCACCCCATCTTCAGCCCAAGATAATAACTCTTGATCACTTGCAGCTGAATTAAACATGGCATCAGGTAAATCACCTGCCGCAATAGCTAGGTTACGTTGTTCAGCGTAATCATCAACAATATTATTCCATTCAATATGGACTCCTGTATCTTCTTCTAATCGTTGGAATATTAGCTTTTCATTTGGATCAGATGGTGCTAATGGTGATGAATTGGTCATTAAATTTAAAGTAACCTCTTCTTGTAATGGGAATTCAATATTTTCTAATTCATAATCTACTGCTGAAGTGCCTGAACCTCCACTGTTACCACATCCTGCTAATATAAATGACGCTGTAAGTAAAGATGCTCCTAAAATAAATTGTTTTTTCTTCATGTCTTTTTTCCTTTCGTATATAATATTAAGAAATATTTTTTTACTTGAATTAACCTTTAATAGAACCTTGCACGACACCTTCTTCAAAGTATTTTTGAAAGAAAGGAAACATAATAAGTAAGGGCGCACTTGAAACAACAATTGTTGAATATTTGATGAGTTCTGCTATCTTCTGCATTTCAGCCATAGCAGTTTGAGCACCAATCATATTAGATTGAGGCTGATTTTGTACTAATATTCTTCGCAGTACAAGTTGTAATGGTTCTAATTCAGGACTGCTAATATATATCATTGCTTCAAAGTAACTGTTCCACATCCCCACAAAAGAATATAGAAACACTACAAACATGATGGGTTTACTTAAGGGCAAAATCATTTTAATAAAAATTTGGATATCATTCGCTCCATCAATTTTTGCTGCTTCCATCATTTCATCTGGTAATCCTCTGACAAACACCGTTGCAAGTAATAGATGCCCAACAGATAAAGATCCTGGCAGTATCAAGGCCCATGGAGTATTTAACATACCAAGATTTCTAATTAGTAAGTAAGTTGGAACTAAGCCTCCTCCGAAAAACATCGTTATTCCGAAGAAAATCATTAATGGCTTTTTAAACATCAAGTCTTTTCGACTCAATGGATAAGCTGCCGTCATTGTGACTAAAACATTCATAACTCCAAAACCAAGTGAGTATAAGAATGAGTTAACGAACCCTCTTAATATTGATGAATCAGCTAATACTCGAGAATAACCCTCTAAAGTCCAATCACTCGCATTAAAACTTATACCATCATTAATTAAGACTGTTGGGTCCATAAAACTAGCTGCTAATATATAGATAACAGGCAATATAATTGACGCAACAACTAGCATGAGTAGAAGTGAATTGATTATCTTAAACAATCGATCTCTACCGTCATAAGCTAAGGTTTTCATTTTGCGACCACCTTTCTATTATTCATTCTGTTAATAATTAGTGTTGTAGCTAATAGTAATACTAGATTAATCGCAGTATTGAATAAGCCTATAGCTGTCGAATATGAATAGTCTCCAGATTGCAGTCCAACTTTATAGACATACGTATCAATTATTTCTGAGGTTGGAAGATTCAAGCTCGTCTGCATTAGGTAAGCTTTTTCATACCCCAAGTTCATAATTCCACCTACCGATAGGATTAAGTTAATAATAATCAGTGGCTTCATTGTTGGTAATTCAATATATCTAATCTTTTGTAAGATCGTTGCTCCATCGATTTCTGCTGCTTCATATAGCTCTGGTGGTACTCCAGATAACACAGCCGTATAGAGTAATGAAGCCCATCCCATACCCTGCCAAATTCCAGAGAAAATATACAATGATCGGAATGAACCTGGATTGGTTAGGAAATTTGGTACATTCATTCCTATTGATTCTAAAATCGAGATAATCGGCCCGGAAGAAGAGAACAGCAAGAATATAATTCCGACAATAATAACGGTCGAAATAAAATTCGGCATATAAAGTATGGTTTGTAATGTACTTTTTATTTTTTGCGACATAATCTGATTAAGCATTAAGGCAATAATTATAGGTGGGAAAAACCCCCATAGAAGTCCATATATAGATAACTTCAACGTGTTTTCTAATAACCGTGAGAAATTGGGCGACGATAGAAAGTTTCTAAAATGCTCCAATCCAACCCACTTACTTCCAGCGATACCTAGAATAGGATTGTAATCTTTAAAAGCTAAAACAATTCCATACATAGGAAAGTATTTAAAAATCAATGTGATTAATACCGCAGGAATCATTAGCATTAATAAATACTTCTGGTTGTTAAGTTTAGTCAAGAACTTATTTCTTTTTTTCGTATTTTTTACTTGCGTCACATTTTTCACTCCTTAATTTGAAACGTTTCATTTTTATATGAAGAACAATTAATTTTATTAATTAGTTGTTCCTCCTTCCATAAACTTGATTGGAAGATTTCTTTGTTCTTTATATTCTGGATTTTTAATTTGCTTCATTAATATTTCAAACGCATTATACGCTATTTCTTTAACAGGTTGAACAATCGTAGATACTTGATAATCTCTTTCGCTACTCAATTTAATACCATCAAAACCAATCAATTGATAATCAACTAAGACTTCCTTATTCATATCCTTTAATTTATCTATAATGTCTAAACCTACAAAATCATTAATAGTGAAGATTCCGTCGATTTCTGTATATTTACTCATCATTAACTTCAAATCATCCGTAAAATCATTATTTGGTTCCAATAAATCGATGATATGATACTTGATTTTATTCTCTACACAATATGATTCAAATCCTTGACGTCTTTTCATCGTTTCGTTAGACATCAAATTATGAGATCCAACAAATAATAATGTTTTTGCTCCTTTTTCATAAAGTGTTTGAGCAGCTAATCTTCCCCCTTTAAAGTTATCACTCGATACGATACTGATATCTTTATTAAAGTGACGGTCAATACTAACAAATGGAAGAGAACTTTCTATATAAGAATCGATATCTCTATAAGTTATAGCAATAATTCCATCAACTTTGTTTTTTCTTAACATTTTAATGTAATTTAATTCAGTTTCTTCATTGTTATTTGAATTACATAAAAAGACATGATAGTCATTTGCTTCCGCAATTTCTTCTAGATAAAAAGCAATCGAAGAAAAGAATGGATGCCAAATAGTTGGTAGAATTAAAGCAATTGTATTTGTATGATTTAATTTAAAGCTTCTAGCTAAATTATTTGTTTCATAATTTAGTTCTTCCACAGCTGAGATAACCTTATTATAGGTGGATTTTTTAACTTTTATCCCATTAAATACATTACTAACACTACCAACACTAACCCCTGCTAGTTTAGCTACATCCTTCATCGTTGCCATGTTTACCCTTCTTTCATTCGTTATTTTCTGCTTTTTCGGCTAATTTATAACAACCTTTTAGCGCAGCCTCATCCCCTAATTTAGGCATTACGATATATGTCTTAATATCGTCAATGTCTAAATAATTTCCAGCTAATTCTTGATACTGATTTTGAACTTTTTCTAGTAATAATTCCTTATTCATGACACCACCACCAAGGATCACTCGCTCAGGACGTAAGGTATACGTTATATTATACACTGCTTGAGCAATATAGTATGCCTCAATATCCCATTCAATACTGTTAGTATCTAAATCTTTCCCTTTGACTCCCGTTCTATGTTCAATTGCTGGTCCACTTGCTAACCCTTCCAAACAAAAGTCATGATAAGGGCAATTTCCGCTTTTTTCTGCGCTACTATGTGGATGAACAATCATATGTCCCATCTCTGGATGGGATGCTCCTCCAATGAATTCACCATTTTGAATAGCTCCTCCACCAACACCCGTTCCAATCGTCACATATACAATACTAGATAGGTCCTCGCCATGTCCGAAGTGATACTCACCATTCGCAGATGCATTAACATCCGTGGTCCAATACATAGGTATATTAAATACTGACTTTAATGTTCCTAAGAAATTGAAATCTTTCCATAATAGCTTTGGTGTATTTGTAATGAATCCATACTTATCAGAATTAATATCACTATCAATTGGCCCAAATGATCCAATCCCTATACTTGAGATTTCTGCTTTATATTTATTGAAAAAATATATAACTTGTTCTAAAGTTTCCTCAGGATTTGTTGTTTCTATACTTATTTTATCCAAGGTCTTATATTCTTTGTTTCCAACTGCACATACAAATTTCGTGCCCCCAGCTTCAATAGCCCCATACAACATTTAACAGCCCCCTTAAAATTTGAAACGTTTCATATTTTTATTATAGAATATTATTTAATTAAGTCAAGGACTTTTGTAAGGGATTTCATTTCTGTTTATCAATGTGTGTTTACAGAAAAATTAAGTATCGTTGATAAATTCTTTTTTTGAAATTTTTAAGTTTAAGTTAGCCACTACTAAAAAATAATGATGGGAATAAAAAGGTGAATCAATTTACGTTCATTCTTACTCCTTCCCATTTTAATTCCTTATAATAAAAAAACGATTGAAGATTTTTTAACTCTTCAATCGTTTAGATATTTTTAATCGGTATCACAATCACTCTACTTTGCCAACACAGCTTCCTTAAACTGAACATTCCCAATCGGATCTGGGATTAGTCCATCCAGATAATCCTGTGTTACATATGCATTACTATAGAAATAAACGGGTATTGCTGGCATCTCTTCCATAAATAACGCCTCTGCTTCAAGAAGATATTCAGTACGTGTCTCTGGATCCGTTTCATTCGCTGCTTTATCTAATAATTCTTTAAATTCTGCATTCTCCCATCCCGTATCATTGCCTCCAGTATCAACGGTTTCGAACATCCCTAAAAATGCGGTCGCATCATTATATCCTGGGCTATATCCCATACGCCCTACTTGATAATCTAACATCGCCATACTCTCCATATGCACTTGCATCTCTTTATTGTCCATCACCGCATTAACACCAAGGTTTTGTTGCCATCCTTCTATAATATATTGGGTCACAATTGAATGAGACTCATTACTATTAGATGATACTTCAAAACTAATCTCACTTGGGTCAGATAGTCCTAACTCTTCCATCCCCACTGCTAAAAACTCTTGCGCTTTAAAGTAATCAGCAACATTCAATTATCCAATTGGATTAGCCCTAACAATCCCTTTATCATTTTTTGTTTTCTTATCTTATAGTTCTTACTACATTCTCCACAGTCCGGCTGACATTCACTCCCGCATCTTCAACCAATGCCTCTAACGTACTCGCCCCCGGAGCCGTGCCAAACACCGCGTCAATGCCTTCTGAATACAACTCTTCGATTCCTTCGCCTATCTTCCCAACTACCGCAATTACTTTTGCTTTGGGGCTCACTTCATTCATTGCTTGAGCAACGCCATACGGTGTCTTGCCAAACTTTGTTTGAAAATCCATAGCGCCCTCACCTGTTAAACACAGATCAACACCTTTTGCCTTCGCTTTAAAGTCTGAATACTCAATCACAATATCAATCCCGCGCTTGAGCTCTGCTTGCGTAAAAGCGAGTAAGCCCGCACCTAATCCACCAGCTGCTCCAGCCCCTGGTAGATGGATGACATCACGCCCGATATCGCGCTTAATGACCCTTGCATAGTACTTTAGATTCGCATTTAGTATATCAATCATCTCAGCGGTTGCGCCTTTTTGAGGCCCAAAAACACTCGATGCACCGTCTGGCCCACATAATGGATTATTCACATCCGATGCGACGATAAAGGTAACATCTTTCAACTTAGGGTGAACTTGTTCCACTCCGATCCGGTCCAACTGGTCCAACGCCCCACCACCGAATTCAATCGGCGACCCGTCAAACTTTAATAATTCATAACCTAACGCTTGTGCCATACCTGCACCTCCGTCATTCGTCGCCGAACCACCTAAGCCAAGTATAATCTGAGTAATACCACGGTTGATTAACTCAACAATCAACTCGCCCGTACCATAAGTTGTAGTTACCAGTGGATTTTGAGTCAAAGCATTCACATGATGTAAGCCACTTGCTTCAGCCATCTCAATCACACCTGTTTTACCATCACCTAATACCCCATAAGTCGCGGTAACTGGGTTCCCTAAAGGTCCTGTGACTTTTGCTTTTAATAACTCCCCATTCGTCGCATCCACTAGTGATTGAACCGTTCCCTCGCCCCCATCGGCCATCGGAACTTGAACAATATCAACATCTGGTAAGACGCGCCTAATTCCCTCTTCCATTGCTTTGCATACCTCTAATGCCGTTAGACTTCCCTTGAACGAATCAGGTGCGAGTAATATTTTGTTGATCATAAGTAACCTCCTTTTATAAAAAATACTGTTTCTAGTGTTTACATTATATCAATATACTTTAAGTAAACAAAAAACTTCTCAAACCAATGGTTACCCACAATTCTGAGAAGTTTCTCACTATCTATCCACTTACATCCCAACAACATCTTCTTCCATTAACCAACCGATCGCTATGCCATTACTTCCTAACAGATATGCCTCTTGCGTGACTTCTTTCTTTTCCATCACATCAAAGGCTAACCCCTTGACCCAGGGTGCCATTCTCTCGCCTGTTTGCCAAGTCGTTGCTCGGTTGGATACGATGACTTTTTCGGTTGGTTTCTTTTCTTCTTTGGCCCATTCTGAATCTAGCCTTTTCAGAGTGCCGACATTCTCTTTCTCAATGCCAATCTTTCTAGCTTCCATTCTTTCTAAGTATTTCGGATAACCTAGTGCTGCATAATCATACTTCGCTCCACCAACCCGAAACAGACCTTTAACCGCCTCTTTAAAGCCTTTCTTACCACTAACCTTATACGTTCCTCCAAGTCTCAGTAAGTAGACCCAATCCTCTAAGAAATCCTCCACAGAAGTGTAGCGAATATAATGTCCACCTTCGTTACTTGGTCGTTGACTACCCTTAGTCTTCTTAATTTGAGGGTTACCGACATAACTATCCGACCACGTCATCCCACCCCAATTATTATCTTTTCTTGAGACGTTGGAACTTCCCCATACCCCTTCAAAGTGCAACATCACAATCAGCAAACTCGGCAAGATATCATATTGCTTAGCTAAAGTTAACACTTTAGCCATATGCGCCTTTGATAACATGGACCCTAAGTAAGTCATGGCTGGTTCTGCTTGGTTGATAGGTTTTCTCACAACATCTAAAAACACTTGGTTGACTTCCTTTTGGACTAACTGCGCGTCATATCCAACCGCAATGAGTTTCCCTATTCGTTCTTGTCCAGAACCCCACTTTCCAGCAATCACTTCTTGAACAATGACTTCAACCGCTTTTTTCACTTCGCCGACAATCTGATACTTGGGTCTGGCGTATCCCATAATTCGCTTATCATTCCATAGGAAAGTATTTCGTTGAACGCGTTCGTTACTATTGCCTTCAATTGTCGTCACCCGGTTATTTTCAACTGACTCGACAAACCCAATGTGATCCGCCCAACCATTCCCATCCCAATCAAAGGTAATAATATCTCCCGCTTTAGGGAACTGCCTGCCTAACCAAATCCCTTTCTCCTTGAATATATCAATATGACGTTGAACACCGCATTCTCGACCAATCAATTCCGTCGCCCCTGCCTTGTCGGCAATCACCGTTACAAAGGCATCACACCAATCATCTGTAAACTTGACCATATACCCCATGGGAACAGGTCTGACTGAATTATAGTCATTAATCAAGCCTTTAAAGCGACTGGTTCCCTCACTCACTCCGATATAACTTTGGGCTACTTTAAGCAGCGACTGTACTGTGACCATCTCCGTTACCTCCATGATAATATTTACTTGATATTTGTAGAATTGTTCCGACAAAGGCTGCGAACATATTAATCGTTGAAACAACTACCTCAGTGCTTGCATATCCATATAACTCACCTAAACTTTGGAACAAGACCGCCACGGCTGGTAGGACAATTAAGACAAACCACTTCAACAAGTCATAGGTCTTGTTAGCTAAACGCATACGATATGATCTCCTTTACTTGGTTGGTTAGTGATAAAGTATCCATCTCTAATGTATGAAGCTTCGTATCATGGATGTTCACGCGTTGGGTTAAGTCGTGAATACCGTGTTTACTCGTTTCAATCTCTGTTTGCATTGTGTCTAGGCGGTTAATTAGATTCTGAATGGATGTAATTAAACTCACCATCTTTGTAATAAGTGTCACGACCGCAATCATTGCTCCTGCTAAACTCCCTAACTCAATAACAGACATATTTCTCCTCCTTTTTTGTAAAAAAATAAGCCCCGCTAATCGGTTTAGCGAGGCAATGAGTTGCAATACTTATGCAGCAATGTAGATATCTTCAACCGTACGGCTAACGTAGCGAGCTCCTACACCTTCAGCATATGAGTCTCCGTTGTCTCCAACGAATATCTCAGCACCAGCGATTGTGTCGATTGCTGATTGAACATCTTGTGATGTTAAGCCTAGTTTAGGGTTACGTAATGTAACTTTCTTGCTTGAGCCTGCTTCGTCTTTGAATAATAATTCTAAGTTATATGTATCTTGCATGAATTGTTCCTCCCTTCTCTCGTTTATTCATGAATATCAAGCCTTGTTACGCAAAAGCATAAGTTTGAACGGCTTGAACTGCTCCGATTGGTTCGTCAATCACACTTTGTAGTGCGTTACGAACTGATTCAACTTCTGCTGGATCCGCATCTTGCGTTAAGTCATTTAACGTCACTGTTGTCTTCTTCTCAGTGATTGGGTCAATGGCAGTTAGTTTTAAACTAGCTGATAAGAACTCTTTGTTCATACTATCTCCTCCTTCTTCATTCGCTCTGTAAGGTTAAGCAACTTACACCCCTATAAACGTAAATCAGAGAGAAAGTGTCACCCCTTATTTTGAAATTAGTTTGAAAGGGGGTCTGAAAGAGTGTCTCGCTTCAAGCTCAGTGGTTAAAAATTAGTTTTTAGTTTGTTGAATCGATCGAAGAACGAATCGTAGTGCGAATCGTGGTACGATTCTTCATTATCATTCTCATTCTCATTCTCATTTTCAATAGCATTATCATTAACATTGTCATTATCATTCATAGGAATTAGTACGACTTTTGTGTTTGCTTTCAGTTACGAGTCGGGGTTTTGGTGGTGAAGAATTTTTAAAAGGTGATGTTAACTCAAAAAAACACAACATTACTTTCATACAGAAAAGTAATGTTGTGTGTTATATTGACTATTTTAGTTTATATTCACATTGTTCTGTTGCATTATATTGAAGTAACTAAATAAACACACTTTATAATTTTATAGACTTGATTCCGAAGTCTAAGTATTCTGGAAAGTTAACATTAGAATAACTTCCCTTTTTTAATAAAAAATCTCTTGCTTCATCACTATCCATTTCATAAATATAGCGTCTATTCATATTAGCTCCTTGTAAATAATATAATACTTATTTCGAACACTCGATACATCAAACAACGAACCTCAGTCTAGTTATACTTTGTAAAAACTAACGCTTGTGTTTATTATCTTTTTGTAAAATTATATAACTTTACAAAAAAACAACCACCCTAATTTATCACTCCATAAATAAGATAAGAATATTATTGCAAATACTTAAACAGTCTACTATCAATTGGCTCTTTAAATTTCAACTCCATCTCAACAACACTCTTGCTCTTACCGTCATCAATAGGCTTATCCACTTGATTTATTGTGTCTACCTTAGGTTGCACCTCACCTAAGTAATAGAAGTCAATTCCTTCATCGTCTGATTTCTTAACGAAGACATGAATTGCCCAATCTTCTGGTCCTTGCATTATTTGAATTTCTGGAGATGTTAATTTACGGCCTGCTTTACTAACCCAGTGCATTGTAGTCTCATCAAGCAAAGCATCCTCATAGGCTATCTCCGCACCTTGAAAGTCTTCCCCTTTATCCAGAGTAACAAAAATAATAAATACTTTTTGTTCATTGTCTCGAACATAACCTCCAATATTTTGATCGACGACTTGTTCTTTCCAGCCTAATAAACGAATTGTATCCCGTCGATAATACTTTTGATAACGTGTTAGTGGCATTGTATGATCAAAATCTTTACTTAATAAATAAGCAGTTTTGAGGACATCCTCAACCAAATCAATGAAGTACTTTGATTTCATTGCAGCAATAAATGGTTCAGTAAGCTTAATTGCATCTCCAACTTCTTCGATTATTTCTGCTCCTTTATAAGCCATCTTCATTGTTCCTGTGTAGAAATCTAATGATAATGTTCTGAGAACCGAATTCACTATTCTGTTTGAATTATTCAATTCAGATTTTTGGAATAGATCAATAACTTCCTCTCTACTCATTCTATAATCTGATGTTTCCATCAATGCCTTTACTAATACGATTTCATGGATCCTTTTACCTGCTATTATTTCTCGGGAAAGGAATTTTAATAGCTTATTATCTATCTCCGATAGCTCAATCTCAGTGTCTTTCATTTTTTTAACAAATTCATGATAATTATCTGAACGGTTCATAATAATCAATGGATCCAGTGTATTCGTTTCTTTAAAATCAGATAATTTTGGTACCCTATTTAGCCGCTCCTTCAACTTAGTGTACGACTTTCTTAATTCTGAGATAGTATCTAATTTCGCTTGATCAATAGAGGCAAAGATTCGTTCTTTAGCTACTTGTTCAAAGTTTATAGAAGACAGTCCTGTGATATAACTCGTCTCAAATGTATCACGTCTTAAGTTGTCTTTATTTCCTGATATATCTCCTGATAATGCCATAGGAATCATATAGTTATTCTTATAATTACCAATGAAGTCTACTATCGTTACAAACTCTTTTGACTTATGTTTACGTAATCCACGTCCCATTTGTTGGATAAAGATAATACTTGATTGCGTATTACGCAACATCACAACTTGATTTACCATTGGGATATCAATACCTTCATTGAAAATATCAACAGTAAAGATATATTCTATCTCTCCATTTTCCAATCGTTCAATCTCATATTCACGTTCTTCGATAGAATGATCACCAGTTAGATGAGATGATCGTATACCAAAGTGGTTAAACCTTTCTGCTAATAACTCAGCTTCATTTTTTCGACTACAAAATACTAAACCACGAACTTTATTACGCGAGACTCCATAATATTTCAACTTATCAATTAAAAATTTTACGCGGTCATTCATCGTAAGGTATTTTAAATCAGTCACCTCTGAAATGACTTCTCCATCTTTTTCGTAGTCGGTGACACCAAAGTAATGGAACGGGCTTAGTAAATCTTCCTCCAATGCTTCTTGAAGCCGAATCTCATGAGCGGTATTGTAATCAAATAATTCAAAAATATTAACCTTATCTGTTCGTTCCGGTGTTGCTGTTACCCCTAGTAGAAATTTAGGTTCAAAGTAGTCTATTGTTTGAATATATGATTTAGCACCAGCTTTATGCACTTCATCGATGAGAATATAATCAAATTCATTTCGATGGAACATCTCTTGATACTCTGGCTTTGAGATAGTTTGAATTGTTGCGAATAGATATTTTGCATCAATTTCTTTTCGATTTCCAGATAGAATGCCGTAATCAGAGCTACTTCCTCCAATAACCCTTTGGAAAGATCGCATTGCGTCCTTTAATATCTGTTCTCTATGAACAATGAACAACATTTTATTGGGCTTCGCATTAAGAACATCAAAAGCAGCAAGATAGGTTTTCCCTGTACCTGTCGCTGATATCACAAGTCCTTTTTGTTCGCCAGATTCTCGTAATGCCTCAAGTTTCGAGAGTGCGACTATTTGCATTTTATTTGGGACAATATAATTTTCATTAAGTGGTGGATCCTTAATAACTATCGCATTATTTATCGCTTCTGGTTGATAATTTTCACGATAGTCTTTTATCCACTCTTTTGTTAAAGGTAGTGCCTGTTCCCACTGTTCTTCTAGATGCTCCTGCATCTGATGAATAATTTCACCATGGTTATATGAAGTCAATCTAACATTCCATTCATAGTTTAACTTTAACGCACTCATTGTTAAATTTGAACTACCTATGATAAAAGAGTAATAATCTTTATGTTCAAATAAGTAACCTTTAGCATGGAAACCACGCTTCTCAGATAATTTCACTTCTAAATTGGGTATTTCCATTAAAGAATCAAAAACATCAGGATTATTGAATTGTAAGTAGGTTGATGTAATCAAACGGCCTTTAATTCCCCGACGATTTAAATCTGATAAGTATGTTTTAATCGCATTGAGTCCGTCCTGAGTAACAAAAGCAATTGAAAATATGAAGGATATACATTTTTCAGTCTCATCTTGCAAACTATTAAGTAAAAATTCTCTCTTTTCTGGTTGATTAATAATTAGTTTGGGATCGTATTGTGATCCGATTTCTCTTCGATTAATAAAAGCTTTTCGTAAAGATTGCTCTAATAGGTCCATAATTTACCTCAACTTAACTTTAATTGACTTAATTTTTCGACTGTTGGAATATCAGCCGGTGCCCAATCCAATGATTTGATTACTCTTGGGTCTAACCATTTGATATGGACATGCTCTGTTAGAACTGGTTCCCCTGCTTCTAAGCGGCATATAATCGTTGTGAGATTCACAATGCCAAAATCGTATTCATAGCTTACTACATCAAAAATATTGTCTTCAACCTTGACTTCAATCTTTAATTCCTCGATCAGCTCTCGTCGTAGAGCTTCCTGAGGTGTCTCTCCTGCTTCAATCTTACCACCGGGAAATTCCCATAAATATGGCAATGATTTTTCTCCACCTCGTTGCGCACATAATATTTTATTATCTTTAATTAAAATAGCTCCTACTACATCGATTGTCTTAGTCATCTTCTCACCTTATCCTTATATATCATAAAATTTAATTCACATCATTATAGTTATTATTCTATATAAAAAAACACTTATATTCTACTGTATAAGTAATTAATAGACGATCATGTAGACTATTATTCTTGATTTCCTAAATAAATCTACATAATTTATCTTTCTAACATCGTATTGGACACTATTCACCGCTAGTGTATATGGATGGCTTTGATACACAGCTCAGCGTCTTCATATGTGTCATCATTTTCTAATTGAGTTTAATATCAATGAATCAATCAACCACTACCAACCCCATCAATGCGGACAGTAAGAATGCTTGATGGCTTGATACTTTACAGCCCTTTAAATCCTCGATTGCTACAATTAAGTTCTCGAAGCTAGATGTACTCATATTAACGTTTTTTAAAGGTGTTTGGTCAAACGTCGCATCATTCAGATTACAGTTGTCAAAGACAACATTGTTTAATTTACACTCAAAGAAGTCAGATTCTTTTAATGATGATCCGGTAAAGATTATTTTTTCGAATTTATCAAAGGAGAAAGACGCTAAATCTAGCACCGTATTTTTAAACTCAACATTACCAATACTCGTTTCAAGAAAACGCGCACCAAGTAACTTACAATTCACAAATTCAACACGATGAATCGATGCTTTACTTAAGTCAACATTAGAGAAATCACAATTCACAAACCTTACATCAGTTGCATCCATCTCACTCAAATCCATATTTGTGAACACACAGTCGCTTATTTGACACTTATAAAACCGAAACGTCTCCACTACCTTATGAGTGAAATCTAATTGCTTAATTTCACCGCCATCACACTCAATGATTGATCTATCTTTATCAAAAATTGCATCTAATTCTAGTGTCATTAATTCATCTGTTAGCTCAGGGTGATTGATTTTCATCGGATACCTTCTTTCAATTGTTCAAGTTTACTGTGTATTGTAGCATACACAAAGTAATTATTGATTTCTCTATTTCAAAAAATAAAGGCTTATAAAACATCATTTTACTTAGCGAGGACTATCCCTAGTATAAATACATTTGTCGTTTATTCACACTTACCACGTTCCATGAATGCGTATTATCGTTTATTCACACTTACCAAGTCCCATAAATGCGTATTACCGTTTATTCGCACTTACCAAGTCTCATAAATGCGTATTACCGTTTATTCGCACTTATCAAGTCTCATAAATACGTATTACCGTTTATTCACACTTACCAAGTCTCATAAGTGCGTATTACCGTTTATTCACACTTACCAAATCTCATAAGTGCGTATTACCGTTTATTCGCACTTATCAAGTCCCATAAATGCGTATTACCGTTTATTCGTACTTACCAAGTCTCATAATTACGTATTACCGTTTATTCGCACTTACCACGTTCCATAAGTGCGTATTACCGTTTATTCGCGCTTACCACGTTCCATAAGTGCGTATTACAATTTATCACCGCATACACAAAAAAAGCAGGACAATCACAGTCAAAAACTGCGTCTGTCCTACTTTTTTAAACTTTCTTACTAGATAAGCCTTTCTGGAAGCAGATAACGCCTAATATGGTTGAGATTAAACTTAACGCTAAAGCATACTTAATGGAAAACTGCCCGATAATCCATCCCCCAACGACCCCACCAATAATCGCACCCGTCGTTTGAAACGCAGCTAAAAAGGCTTGACCTTTCGTCTTATCATTACCTTCCATAAGCGTATTCGTGTAGTAAACACACGCTACAATATAGATGGCGAAGGCTAAAGCTTGAGTCAATTGAGCCAAGTAGAACACATAAATCGAACCCGCTAATAACGTAATTAATGCTTTGATAACAAAAAACACACTTGAAAATTTCAGCGCCGTCTCATGGGTGATTTTCTTTGTTATTCGTGTGTAGAATACCATCGTCGGTACCTCAACGAGTGCAGCAAGCGAGAACGCAAAGCCCATCTCAGTTGATCCGCCTCCGAGATTGTCGACGATTTGGAACATAAAAGTATTGATAATATTGTGGCTAATAAATAAGTTAAGCGCTCCGAATAGAACCCACGGGAAAGTTGGATATTTCTTAAAGAAAGGTGTCTCTATATGATCTAGTGGCGCTTGGTCGACATTTGTATTAACGACCCAACGCTGCTTCTCATCATTCACTAAGTATTTTTTGTTGACCAAGGTGTTGGCTAAAAAGTAGATGAAAGCACCCAATAACCCCACATAGATAATCGCATCCGTTCCCCAGCGAGACACCAACAAACCTACTCCAGTCGAAGTGACTGCAAACATAAAGCTCCCCATCGCACGGCTCACACCAAAATTAACATTGTACCCCTTATCGATTAAAAACATAATTAAGGAATTATGAAAAGGCATCAAAACTGCTAACAAAGCGAGTGCCATCGTATAGAGCGCAAATAATATAATGACATTTTCTTTAAAAAACAAGATAGCTACTAAACTTGTGACGACTAGGAGCAAAGTAATGGCGATATAATGGTAGAGTGAAAACTTTTTGCTTCGATCGGCCATATTAGCCAACACGGGTTGAGTTAAGGTAGCGATAAGATTAGCCAACGCAACCATATTCCCAACCATCACTTCATTCATATCATTCGCCAATAGAAAGACCATACTGAAGGAGGATACAGCTCCCATAATCATATCGTAGGAGCCCGTGATTGCTGATGTATTGTAGTTTATTTTATTATCCATGTTTACCTGCTTTATCGTTTTTGTGTTGAATCATTCACTCAATTGTATCTACTTTGCCTACAGTAAGCAATCAAAGAATAACTCGTTTTATTCAACAAAAAAGGATGTTGGCACATACTACCAACACCCTTTTAGTGACATGTTACTTGTTTAATTCATTCATATGAAACTCAAGATGCTCTTCGATAAACGTCGCAATCGTATAGTAGCTATGGTCATGCCCGTTTTGCATACGAAGCGCCAATGGATAATCAACTTCTTTAGCTATATCAACGAGTTTAGTTGGTTGTAATTCGTTTGGGTAGAAGGAATCAGCGTCACCTTGATCGATTAGGATAGGTACGGCTTTACCTGAATAGTCTTTCATTAACTTTGTTGCATCCCACTCTGCCCACGCTTCTTTATCATCTCCAAGATAGTTCTCAAAGGCTTTGATACCCCACGGAACTTCACTTGGATTCACAATCGGCGCAAATGCTGTGATGGATTGGAAGCGGTCAGGATTGCGTAAACCTAAAACTAACGCTCCGTGACCTCCCATTGAATGACCCGAGATAAATTCAGGTCCATCCAAAGCAAATTCAGCTCGGACTAGATCTGTTAATTCTTCCATAATGTAGTCATACATCTGATAATTGGCTGCCCAAGGCTCTTGCGTTGCATTCAGATAGAAGCCAGCACCTTGCCCTAAATCATACGCCTCTGAATCAGCTATGTCTTCACCACGCGGACTCGTGTCTGGCATAATCATCGCAATTCCTAGACGCGCTGCTGCTCTTTGTGCGCCTGCCTTATGCGTGAAATTATCATCTGTACACGTTAATCCTGACAACCACCATAGTAAAGGCGGTTCAGGAAATTTTTCTTTATTGGGTAAGAACAAACTGAACGTCATCGGACAGTCTAATAAGTCTGACTGATGACGATATTTGTATTGCATCCCGTCAAAACTACGGTGTTCTTCTAAAATTTCTACGTTCGACATACTATCTCCTCCTCATAATCATCTGAATGGAATCAATCAACTTAATAAGATAGAACCGTTCGAATTGATTCACCTTTATGTAATAGATCAAATGCTTCGTTAATAGCATCAAATTCTAAGCGATGTGTAATAAATGAATCTAAATCAATTTCTCCATTCATGTAATCTAAAACCATTCCTGGTAATTCAGTTCTTCCTTTTACGCCACCAAATGCAGATCCACGCCATACGCGTCCAGTAACTAATTGGAATGGTCGAGTGCTGATTTCTTTTCCAGCTCCAGCGACACCAAGGATAATACTTTCTCCCCAGCCCTTATGACAAGACTCCAGTGCAGAACGCATCACATCCACGTTACCAATACACTCAAAACTATAATCCACACCACCATCTGTCATCTCAACAATCACTTCTTGGATTGGACGGTCATGTTCTGTGGAATTAACAAAGTCAGTCGCACCCATTTTTTTAGCTAATTCCCATTTGGCTGGGTTAATATCAATCGCAATAATACGTTTCGCATTGGCTTTTTTAAGTCCTTGGATTGCTGCTAAGCCAATCGCACCTAAGCCAAATACTGCAGTAACGGCACCTTCTTCAACCTTAGCCGTGTTTTTAACTGCACCCATACCTGTTGTTACACCACAACCTAGTAGACACACCTTATCTAATGGCGCTTCCTCATCCACTTTGACTAAGTTGACTTCGTTAACGACCGTATATTCACTAAATGTACTTGTTCCCATATAATGGTAAACTGGCTCGCCGTTATAAGAAAAGCGCGTCGTTCCGTCAGGCATTAAACCTTGACCTTGAGTCTCACGAACCGCACCACAAAGGTTTGTTTTACCAGAAAGACAGAACTTACACTTGCCACATTCTGCGGTATAAAGCGGAATAACGTGGTCGCCTGCTTTTACAGATGTCACACCTTCACCGACAGATACGACAACGCCCCCACCTTCATGGCCTAAGACGGCTGGGAATACGCCCTCTGGGTCATCTCCAGATAATGTGAACGCGTCTGTATGACACACTGATGTATATAATATTTTAACCATCACTTCATTTGCTTTTGGCTCTTCAACATCGATTTCAACGATTTTAAGTGGTTCACCTGGACCAAATGCTACTGCTGCTTTACTCTTCATTATTTATCCTACTTTCGCTATGCATAATTTGTTAATCATCTCATTATAACAAGTGCGAATAAAATAGCTAATAGAACCCTTTTTAACTTTAAGGTACTTGAAGATAGACTCAAGAATTCCGGTAATTACATTAAGTTACACCTTTCAACACCTCGTGTTGCGTGATATAATATGATTGAGGTGATCGATATGTTAAAAACAAAAACGAGAATGCAAGGAAGCTCTGTCGTTGTCACATTACCATCTGCAACAGATTTTAAAGTTAATCCTAATGAAGAATATATCGTTGATTATTCTGATGATGGTTCTATTACACTCGTCCCAAAAATTAATAATCCTTTTGCAGTAGCTGAGAGTGGTGCCTTTTATGAAAAAGATACGTGGGAAAAAATGTCACCTACTGGGAATGAAATATGATAAATTTTTCTAATTCAGCTTATGTTCCACGAAAAGGGGATATCGTTTGGATTGATTTTTCTCCTTCCTCGGGTCATGAAATTCAAAAACGTCGCCCAGGCCTTGTTATCTCTAATTATCAATTTAATAATTCAACCCAATTTGCGGTAATTTGTCCTATAACGAGTACTTTAAAGAAGTTTCCTACACGTTATACATTACCTAATGAGATGAGTATTGCTGGTCAAATCATCCTCTCACAACTCAAATCTCTTGATTTTACTTCTCGAAGAATCGAATTCGTCGAAAAGTTACCTCATTCAGATTTAGCTCAAATTGATCAAATCATCCAATATATATTCTAAAACAACTTGAAAACACTCTGGAATATTGGGTTTACCCTCCTTATGCATTTGTTCCAGAGTCTTTATTATTGATTTACTTATCTCATAAAAAGAAACCCATTTTTCTCTCTTTAAATTGTCTACCAGTTGTAAATTGGATGAAACAAATCTTTAAAAGATTCCAATAATTTGGGATAAGTAAGCATAAGAAAAAAGATTCTGCGAAAATAGTGTCATTTTCACGGAATCTTTTTTTATTGTTGCTACTTTTCCACTCCAAACGACTGATTTCCTCATCTGTTATGACGACATCCCAAACTACGTAACTGATTCGCTGAGTCTGATAGACAAAGTTCGCAACCCTTAATATATCTGCTTTGAATGCCTCCCAATGAGGAGTACACCACCAAATCGACTATCACAAATAATTTCCTTCGTACTTTCCGTGATTGAATCATTTATCTTAAACCTCTCTTTCGTCTTCAACTTTATTACACCTTTAACTTTAAATAAAGCTGTTATATTTTTCCCTTCGTGTCATGCATGATAGACCCACAAGTTTTCCTTGGATAGTTGACACCCGTCAATTACAGCTTCCCTGAAAGAACGTATAGTTGTGTTAACAAAACAAATACAAAAGGACGTGACGACATGCAACGCATTATATTATCAAACAAAAATTCGATCACTTTAGCTTCAGCTATACTCATTATTTCAGGATTTATTGCCTATTATGGCTTCTCTAATCACTTAATATTTGAAACGACATTCATTATCGCCTCCATCATCGGTGTTGCACCGATTGCGATTCAAGCTTATCAAGCCTTAAAAGTAAAAGTCGTTTCAATCGATGTGTTAGTGACCATTGCCGTTATCGGTGCGTTCATTATCCAAAACTATGAAGAATCAGCAATTGTCACTTTTTTATTCCTATTTGGGTCTTATTTAGAACAAAGAACATTGAATCGGACACGATCAGCCATTAAAGAATTAACAGAAATGGCACCAGAAGTTGCTTTAGTTCAACAAGCTGACGATTCTTGGGAAGAAACGGACGTTGACTTTGTTGATGAAGGTGACATCATCATGGTTCGAACTGGTGGTAAAGTGCCGGTAGATGGAACCGTCATCTCAGGTTCTGGCCATATCAATGAAGCATCGATTACAGGCGAATCAGAGACGGTCTCTAAAGAAGCAGGTTCTGAGGCATTCGCTGGAACGATTTTAGAGAATGGGACCATTCAGATGCGTGCGGATAAAGTGGGCGAAGATACAACCTTTGGTAAAATCATCGAACTTGTTGAAGAGGCCCAAGATTCAAAATCAGAAGCCGAACGCTTTATCGACCGCTTCTCTAAGTGGTATACACCCGTTGTTTTAGTCTTAGGTATTCTCACTTGGCTGATAACACATAACGTTGAATTAGCTGTGACTGTTCTTGTTTTAGGATGTCCTGGTGCTTTAGTCATTGGTGTACCCGTTTCGAACGTTGCAGGAATTGGTAACGGAGCGCGTCATGGTGTTCTACTTAAAGGGTCTGAAGTGATTCAAGACTTCTCAAGCATTGACACTATCCTCTTCGATAAGACAGGAACATTAACCCTAGGTAACCCGAAAGTCGCTGAAGAAACACTTTACCCTGCTCATTCTACTCTTTCTCAATCATTACTAGCGAGTGTAGAATCAGAATCAGATCATCCACTTGCCAAAGCTATCCTTGAACACTTAGGGTCAGATATTGAATTATTCAATGTAGATGACACTGATGTTGTAAAAGGTGGAGGGATTGTCGCTCAAGTAGCCGGACACCGTGTTGCTGTAGGTAATGTTTTCTTAATGGAACAAGAAGATGTCTTATTGAGTCATGAAGTCCGACGTGATTTCGAATCTTATGAAGAACGGGGTAATTCTCTAGTCATTACAGCTATTGACGGTGAATTACATAGTTTAATCGGTATTCGCGACCAAATTCGACCAGGTGTGAAGCAACAATTGCAAGAGATGAAGTATTTAGGCGTAAAGAACTTAGTTGTTCTCTCTGGTGATAACCAAGGTACGGTTGACTTAGTCGCTCGTGAGCTGGGACTAACTGAAGCCATCGGTAATCTCTTGCCAGAAGATAAAGCAACCCACCTTGAAGAACGTCAAAGAAAAGGTGAAACCGTCGCCTTTGTTGGAGACGGTGTGAATGATGCCCCATCCTTAGCACTAGCTGACGTCGGGATTGCGATGGGATCCGGTACAGATGTCGCCATTGAAACATCGGATGTTGTCTTAATGAACTCTGACTTTGACCACTTAAATCATGCTTTAGGCTTAACTCAAGCAACAAGTGCCAACATGAAGCAGAATATTCTAATTGCGATTGGTGTCGTTGTAGTACTTTTAGTTGGTCTATTCTTCAGTGACTGGGTCTCAATGTCTATTGGTATGTTAGTTCACGAAGCTTCAATCCTAGTTGTCATTTTCAACGCCATGAGATTATTAAGATATAAACGCTAATACTTGATGCACATCAATGACTTAATTTTAGTCGCCGACTATACTATAGATAAATCAAAGGAGAGATAAAAATGACACAAGTAAAAGAACATTTATTAAATAACAATGAAACCATGGATTTATACACAACGGCTATCACTCGCGCTCATGTTACGAATCACCCAGAAGTCATTCAAGTCAGAGAAGAGTATGTTAATTTAATCAAGCAAGCTGAAACAGAAGATGCAAATTATGAATCGTCTTTCGACTCATTAAGAAAGTTAACAGATAACTACACAATTCCCGCAGATGCATGCCCTACTTTAACCGCCGTATACGAGCATTTACAACAAGCCGATCAATTAGAAGATGCGTAAAAAAGGAAGTTTGAGCTAGATTGAATTACCCCCTATCAAATACTCAGGGGGTAATTCAAAGGCTAAACTTCCTTTTCTTTTTATTTTGAATATAAACTGATAACGCTCCAAGTGATTAAAGTGATGAGGCCGTCTAAATAGATTAACTAGTCAGTGAACACTTTAACCACCAGTTGGAGAAGGTCTGTTTAACTGATTCATTCGATTAAGTATCAGCGTTCAATTTAATCACCACGTTAATCGGTTAAACTGATCACTTCGTTAAATCATAACTTAAATCCAAGAGGTGAGTAATGTCGTCCTCTGGAACAGACCCATCTAATACGATGCTAACCCAATGCTCTTTATTCATATGGTAGGCGGGTAAAATGGCATCTTTCTTCCTCAAGATATCTACTAGTTCTGGATCGCATTTTACATTCAGTATTTGTATTTCTCCCCCGCCATCCATATTTAACTTCTCTTTGTTCACATTCATCAGCAAGCCGTACCATTTGTTATTTTTATCATGTCTGAGTGCAGCAAAATCTGGAAATTTATTCCAAGGATAATCAGGTTCTGTTCTATAGCTATTTTTTGCATATTTTAAAACATCTTCTCTATCCATTACAAGCTCCTCCTCGTATTATTAAAAGCATCAGTATATCTCATATACTAACGCCCTCATTCTTAAAATACAAACATCTGAAACTGCGTTAAGGTCCCTTTCAAATAACCATCGCCGATAGAATTAAGTTTATACACTCAATTTCTCATTCTTTTTTTATTGTGCTAGCTAATCCAATTTATTAACACATTCCAAAAAATGCAGTTTCTCTATTTACCAAGGTTCTATATCAGATGTTAAAGATGTTTGCGCAATTGAATATGACATTTGATAGCCATTAATAGATTTTTCACGTATTATTTTACTAGGAGGTACGAAAATAAGATGAAATTTGATGAAAAAGTATTTCAATTAAGAAAAGAATCGCGCCTATCTCAGGAAGAAGTGGCAGAGCGTATGAATGTCTCTCGTCAAACAATTTCCAATTGGGAAAACGGATCGGCTCAACCAACCTTAAGTAAAGCGGTCGACTTGGCTGATTTATTTGAAGTCTCTTTAGATGAGTTGGTTGGTAAGACAGTTCGCAATATAGAAAAGACTAGCCCAATATTATCGGCCTTAGTCGGTCAAATCGTGACGATTTACTTGAATCCAGAAACGGATGCTTGGATTTCAGTGAGCAAAACGGAATTAAAGCATTGCGACGTCATAGAAGTCACCCCCAGCAATTTGAAGGTAATTATGACAGAGA
The DNA here is from genome assembly GCA_020112395.1 of Aerococcaceae bacterium DSM 111021. Lineage (NCBI taxonomy): Bacteria > Bacillati > Bacillota > Bacilli > Lactobacillales > Aerococcaceae > Aerococcaceae bacterium DSM 111021. The sequence continues at coordinate 1,206,275 of JACCEK010000001.1, forward strand.
AAAAGCAAAGAGTGGAACGATTATTTTTCTTAAAAGATATTATTGCTTTTAAAAAGGAAGGTGAATAGTATGTGGTGGCTATTTATAATAATGATTCTCCTAATATTATTTTCTAAAATAGATGATATTAATGAACTTTTTAAACGGAACAATCCGAACTATCGAAAAGAAAAAGAGCAGGAACGACACGAGCAATTAAATAAACAACTCGAAATTATGCAACGTTTGAAACAATTGCTTGGAGAAGAGTGTCAACTTGAAAGCAATCAACTTTATTTAATGTCGCTTCCAAATAAGGTTCAAGCGAGAATACTTGCAGTTGATGAAGGCTGGGTAGAATTTACGGTTAACAAGAAAAAGAAAATCACCCTAGTTCTCAAAATTGAAGATATCAGTGCGGTCAGTCGTATTTTGTAAAAATCGTCTGGTCTTTATATTTTCAACCATGAGTCTTTTAAACTTGCAGATGCATAAGCCAAAAGAAACTGACCCGTTGAATTGGGTCAGTTTCTTTACTTTCCTTATCTTCTTTATAGATATGTTTAAGCAAGTTGTATCACTAAACTGAGACAGTCTTGAATTTGGTTACTGGTTGAAGATTCTCACCTGTATTCATGTCGAAAAATTGTGCCTTATTCATGTTTACAGCCAGTTCTACTTTATTCTCTGGTTCGGAGTGATCACTCGAATCAATTTTTGCGATAAATTCATTGCGGTCTCTTTCTAGATTGAGCATTGTTTCCGCTTCTAATAATTCTGCTACCGTGACCATGGCTTCTAAGATTAAGTTTGGGGAAGCATCAATAAAAAGCTGTTCTGAATGAAGATCTTCTGGACGAATACCAAATGTGATGTCTTTATTTTGATATCCTTTCTCTTCTAACATTTTACGTTGAGGTTCGTGTGACTGTTTATTATTATGATTAGATTTAAAGTAAAAAGTGCTTTATTTTAAAGAGCGGACTTGTATTTTAGTTAAGCGGATTCTATTATTACAAATAGTGTCCGCTATTTGTATTTGCAGACTCTATTTATGAAAATAGTGTCCGCTAGTCGTGTTTGCGGATTCTATTGATGAAAATAGTGGCCGCTATTCGTGTTTGCAGACTCTATTTATGAAAATAGTGGCCGCTATTTGAATTTACAGATTTTTTTTTAAAAAAATAGTATCCGCTATTTAGACTATCTTAAATAGTACTTGCTAAGCGAGTTATCTTCACATAATCAAAATACATTTGACGAGCTACTTCATTTCTAAAATAATAAATTTTAGCAACTTGTTGACTTGAATCCTAAATTACTTTATATTTAATTACAGACAATTATAGTCTTTAATTAAAGAGGTGATTATATGAAATATTCAAAGGCTACTAATTATGCCTTACATTCGATGGTTCATTTAGCAATGGAGTCGAATAACGAAGCGGTGCGGGTCGAGGATTTAGCTAATCGCCAACATCTTTCGCCAACATATTTATCAAAAATTTTGACTAAATTATCCAAAGCAGGCTTAATCACATCAACGCCTGGGGTTAAAGGTGGTTACCGATTACTTCGTTCACCGGAAGAATGTACATTCTTGGATATTATTCAAGCGATTGAAGGTCAAGAATCTTTACTCACTTGTACGATGTCGCATCAAGGTTCACATCACGAAGAGTGTTTGATTGAGCGAGCAGTTGCACAAGCAGAAGACAAGATGTATGAGGCCTTAGCACAAAAGACAATTGCTGATATTTTGACACAGATGCATGCGAGACACTAATCAGTGTCGAGTTTTATTTTAATTATAGATATTAAAGGTCTTTAATAGAGTTTATAGGAGGAAATACATGATAGATGTAGTAGTAATTGGTGGAGGTCCTGCTGGAATGAGTGCAGCTTTAGTTGCCGGCAGAGGTAGAAATGACGTTTTACTTATTGACGAAGAAAAACCAAGAAATGCTGTAACGAATGAATCACACGCTTTTTTAACTAGAGATGGAATCACACCAGAGGATTTTAGAAAGAAAGGGCGACGGGACTTACTTAAATACCCAACAATTACAATCCAAAACGAAAGAATCGCTTCAATTGCTCGAAATAAAGATGGTTCATTTCAATTGACGACAAGCTCTGAGGACATCATCCATACTAAAAATGTTGTCTTAGCTACTGGTTTAACTGAGACACTCCCAAATGTGAAAGATATTGAGAACTACTACGGAAGCAGTATCTTCTCTTGCCCCTTCTGTGACGGTTGGGAAATGAAAGAACGCCCGCTGATATTCATTACAGAATCGAACCAAGCTTTTCATGTCGTGAAATTATTGAAAAACTGGACCGATGATTTGATTGTCGCGACCAACGGTCTGGAGGTCTTTGATACGGAACAAAAAACACTCATGAAAAAGAACAACATCCGCCTCATTGGTGATAAAATCACTCAATTAAACGGCACAAATGGTGAGCTCCAAAGCGTTGAGTTTGAAAATGGCGAAACAATCCTTCGAACAGGTGGCTTTTGTTCAACAGACTTAAATAATAAACTACCATTCACCCAACAGCTTGGTATTGAAGTCAGTGAAGCGGGGTTTATTACAACTGACATGATGGGACGCACGAATATTAACGGTTTATATGCTGCAGGAGAAATTACCGGACCGTCACAACTCATCGTTTCTGCAAGCCAAGGACACATGGCTGGTATGGGCATTATCGCTCAGTCTAGCGAAGAAAATTTTAAAACCATATAAGGAGACAATGCATTGGGACATATAGATAAATTCAACCAACTCGCAACACACTATGACACACCCACTAATATAAAAATGGCCAAACTAGCAACTGAGGCAATCCGCCCTTTTCTAGATAAAAACGACTCGAAAACAGCAGCCGATATCGGATGTGGTACAGGTCTAATCGGACTCGAATTACTCGACGACGTTGAGTCGATGTTATTTGTCGACGCATCTGAAAAAATGCTTCAACAAGTCGAGATGAAATTAACCGATAAAGCGTCTAACAACGCGTCAGTCCTACTGATAGATATTGAAAAAGACATCCAACTTCCATATAAAGTAGACACAATCGTTCTGTCATTGGTCTTACACCATATCCCCAACCATCCAAAATTATTGTCTAACCTCTACGATAATTTAAATGACAATGGGCAATTACTTATTATTGAAATGGAGAAACAAGTTAAAAACGGTCATGGAGTGGATCGAGCTGAGTTAGCGACTGAATTAACAGAGCTGGGTTACAAAAAAGTCCAATCAAAGATTTTCTATAATGATCAAAAAGAAAATCACATTCATGATACGTCTCGGTTTATTCTGAGTGCTCGAAAAATTTAATAAAAAAGAAATAAGCCACTTCAAAAAAATAACTCCTTGAATGATGTGACCCCCGAAAGTTAGAGTTAAACAACTCACTTTCGGGGGTCACATCAGCGACAAGTAAGAACAGTACTTTTTTAATTATTTTCTTCATAATTTATCCCTCTTTCGATTCATAGGCGAATGACAAGTCAGTAATTTCAGTTAACACTTGATAATAATTTTGACTATAATAGCGAGCCATCGGCAAGTTTTGATCTAAGAAATTACCACAATCGCGTGCTGTGGCTCCTGGAATCTCATCATCAAATTCAGAGATAAATTTAAACGTATCTTGAAGTAAAGAAAGCACATCTTGCGGTTCAACGGCATCCGTTAAAATTAAGTAAAAGCCCGTACGGCAACCCATAGGTCCGAAATAGATGACTTCATCTTTAAATGTCGGGTCATTACGTAAATAAGTCGCTCCTAAGTGCTCAATCGTATGTATCTCTGCCGTATTCATAACCGGTTCAAAGTTAGGTGCCGTAAAGCGTAAGTCGTAGGACTTTAACCCACGATTTCCCACCTTATCTTCTCTCGATAAATATAGTCCTGGTGTTAAATTTAAGTGATCCACTGTGAAGCTTGCGATTTTTTCCATGTGTACATTCTCCTATTCTTTTCATCAAAATTTTGAACTTCGATGGTACTCAAGTAAAATTCTGGCCAGAACATTTTATTAAGTAAATTTTTAAAATTGCTAAAAAAAATACCCATCCCTTTATCTATCAATACTTTGATAAATAAAGGGACGGATACTTCCGTGTTACCACCCTCGTTTATGCCTGTCTCACAACACACACCTCAACAATTCCGCATCTCTGCTGAAATCTGGCAATATATCGGTTGCTTCCCGTTCGAATAGCGTTAACCATCCAAAAACTCAGAGCTCATCTTCACTGCTTCTATCATGGACCCTTTCTCACCAACCGGGCTCTCTTGACCTGATTTCATCAGTTACTCTTCTCTTCAATGTAAAATTTATATTAAAAATATGATAATCACATGAGTGATTGATTAGATATTATCACCACTTCCAAATTAAGTCAAGCAGTGACCTCTACAAAATGCATAAAAAACTCCCCACAAAAAAGTGGGAAGTTCTCCATACTATTATTAAAGCAAGTAAATCTACCTCACCACGTCAAAGTCTTGATAGAACTTTCTAACTTGTGAATCTGCTAAGAGTGGGTGATGAACTTGATGAAGGCTGACGCCAGGCAAGCTGTTACCTTCCAAGAGACTTATGCCTTGATCCGTTAAAACAACGTCCCAGCCTACATAACTTATTTGCTTAGTTTGATAGGCAAAGTCAGCAACGTTCAATATGTCTTCTTTAACTTTCTCCCAATGGGGAATGACTAGACCCTTAATTTGAACTCCGCTATCAGGATGAACCACATGCCAATTTACTCTGCCATCGATTGGGATTATGGCTGCGTCACCCAACAGACCCGTCTCAGGGTCAACAGCTACACTTAAGCCATGACGACGGAAATTATCTGTTGGAGCGGACATACTTGTCCCCACCCTAAAGACCGAACCGGCAATAAATGCTTTCTGACTTGTCTGATCAACCATGGTTAGTATTCAAATCGTGTTCAAACTATCAGCAAATAAATCCTGAGAGAACTGGCCTTGTTGAATAAATTCCGATATAAAGTAATTATCCAAAGTGGAAAGATAAGCAATAAACTCATCTTGTGTCATAGTCACATCATTTATTTGAATCTGCCCACTCTTCCATTGAACAAGGGAGACACCCCTGCCCTCAGCTCCAAAGATTGGCTTAATTACTAGCTTACGAGACTCATCTTTTTGTAAGTAAGCGAGCAAACTCATCGCATCATCAAAGAAATTAGATAGAGGTATCACATGCCCCTTCCCTATGAGCGCTAAGGTTGACGGCATCTCCACCTTGCCTTCTAACATCTCAACAAATTCGACTTTGTTGTTCAGATAATAAGCTGCTTCTTGGTTAATGGCTCCTGTTTTCATTATTTGGTAGTCAGACAAATAATGTTTATAATTTTTATGATTTAGCCCATACAATATCTTTGACTCGCTGATGAATCCTTTCACTAACGAGCTAAATCTAACAGAACATTTGACCGGTTGTTTCCTCCGTTGATCCTTCATTACTAAAGCAATCGGCATCAATGCTTTTCTTAGTAGCTTATGTGATATACCCATCTACTCCGCCCCCTCTTTAATCATCAAATTACGTTAAATTATGACTTATTGAAACAATTGAAATGATTCCTTAAATCCATTATACGCTTTACCAAACCGCTTACAACTATGTTGCTTCAACATTCTTAGGATATATATAAATAGGACCCTCACAGTCAAAATGATATGCTCCCCCTAAAGTAGACAGGGGGCAGTTCAGCCATAGAATTCTTTCTGTATTTTTGGACTTTATTTGTCACTAAAGATACATTATGACGAGAGTTTCGAATATTTATGATGATGTCATGATCCCTAAATTTAAAACTGGCTTTCTGGTAGAATCACAAACAAAAAAATAAGCGGCCTGTCACCTATGCAATATAGGTTACAAGTCGCTTAGTAAAAACATTCAATTAAAGTCCATCTATAACGCCTACTCGCTCTTTGATGGCGTGTCCATTTGAATTTCGTAATCATTCTCGTCTTGTACTTCTTAAAATATTTGAAACTCAACTTGTCCTTTTAAAGAGATTTACTCTATTAACTTATCGGGATTTTACGATTAAGTTAATGGCTTCTTGAATCGATTCAGAATTTTCCTTGTCGTTTTCTTCTGTGAGACACTGTGCTAAATTTTCGGCGACAATTAAACCAATGGCTCGATCAACACTTGTCCGAATGGCCGATAACTGTGTCACAACATCTTTACAGTCTTTTTCTTCTTCCATCATATTTAATACGCCCCGTATTTGGCCTTCAGACCTCTTTAAACGATTTTTGACTTTTTTATCGTATAAGGAACTCAAGCTATCTCACCTCTCCAAGCTGACATACCGCCTTCAACATTGATTACATCGTATCCTTTTTGACTCAGAATATGGCACGCATTGGCCGATCGCCCACCACTTTGGCAAACAACATAATAGCTCTTTTCCTTATCCAATTCTACTGGAAAAGTACTTAACGGCTTTGATTTTGCTTCTGGAATATGCCCCATCTCATATTCGAAATCTTCTCGTACATCAATGATATTTAAATCTTTATTATTTTTGTACATCTCACTAAATTTAGAGTTTGAAATACTTTTAGTCATTATTTAATCATTCCTTTATTTTACTGATTTTTTCTGGCTTTACCATTGAATACAATGCAAAGGCACCATCTAGATTTTTTACATTCAAACCATTTTGTTTCATCATTCGTTCAGCTATATAGCTTCGTTGACCACTATGACAACTTGCTATATATGATTTTTCTTTATCCAGTTCTTCTAAGCGTGTACGTAAATCATTTAGTGGAATATTGATAGCATTTGGCATTGCTCCATTTGATTTGATTTCATCTTCATCACGAACATCCAATAAAGTCCAACCGCTATCTTGTAATCCTTCTAAATCATACCATTGCACAATATCTGTCAAACCTTCAATAACATTCATAGCTGCATACCCAGCCATATTAACCGGATCTTTTGCTGATCCAAAAGGTGGTGCATAGGCTAATTCTAATTCTGGCAAATCATCGACGGTCAAGTGGCCTTTAATGGCTGTCGCAATTACGTCAATCCGCTTGTCAACGCCTTCTTTTCCTATAGCTTGTGCGCCATAGATGGTTCCATCTTCTGGGTTAAATATAAGCTTCAATACAAGCGTTTCTGCTCCTGGATAATAACCAGCGTGGTTTTTACTTTGGATATGGATTGATTCGTATTTAAGTTGATTTGCTGATAACTGACGTTCATTTAGTCCAGTAGAAGCGGCAACTAAGTCAAATACGCGAACAATTGCTGTCCCGATACTTCCTTTATTTTTTCTATCATATCCCGCAATAACATCAGCTACCTGACGTCCTTGACGATTTGCTGGCGAAGCCAAAGCTATCATGGTGTCTTCTCCTGTTATTTGTTGTTTAACGATGATTGCATCACCGATTGCATATATATCAGGTTGACTGGTTTGGTAAAACTCATCGACTAATATACCTCCACGCATACCTGTCTCAATGCCAGCTTCTTGAGCCATTTCAGATTCTGGACGAACTCCCACAGACATTAAAGTTAAGTCACTTTCCAATCGTTTGCCATTTTCCAGTACGATGAGGCGACCTTCATCTTCAAATGATTCTGCTGCTACGCCAGTATATAATGTGACCCCTTTTGCTTTCAGTTCCGCCGCAATATATGTGGCCATTTCTTCATCAAAGGGTGGCAAGACTTGTGGAGCCTTTTCTACTACAGTGACATCTAAACCTCGGTTATGCAGATTTTCTGCCATTTCAAGCCCGATAAAACCGGCACCGATGACAGTCGCTTTCTTCGGTTGGTTTTCTTCTATAAATTGGGTGATCGCATCTACATCAGGCACATTACGCAGAGTAAGAACATTTTTTGCTTCTGATAATCCCTCTGTGGGTGGTACAAACGGTTTTGCTCCGGGAGATAAAATCAATTTGTCATAAGACAATGCATAGGTACCCTCTTGATTTTCCACTGTTACTATCTTTTCTTTCGCATCAATCGCTAGCGCTTCACTTTGAACACGTACATCTAAATTAAATCTTGCCTTTAATTTTTCTGGTGTTTGGACCATCAACTGATTTCTATCTGTAATTTCACCACCAACATAGTAAGGTAACCCACAATTCGCGAAAGAGACATAAGGACCTTTTTCTAATATTATAATTTCAGCGTTCTCATCTAATCTTCTTAGGCGAGTGGCAGCAGACATTCCACCGGCAACTCCTCCAATAATAACTACTTTCATTTTTATTTCACTCCTTTAGTTGGGCCATTCCATTTATGCATGCCGCCCTTAACATTTACTACATCATAGCCGTTCTTGTCCAAAATTTTACTTGCTTTTTTACTACGCATACCGCTTGCGCAAATGACATAGGTTTTTTGCGTAGGTTTGTATGATTGAATCTTATCTAGCGGAACATTCTTTGCTCCGGTAATATGACCACCTCTAAATTCAGCGGGTGTGCGGACATCAATAATCAAAGGCTTTTCATTTACTTTTTCATTTAAATCTTTTGTCGAAATAGAAGGTATTCTTTTAAAAAACATGTCATCTCTCCTTGATGTTTAGTTATTTTTCTTTTTCAGTCATTCATTTATCCGTATTATACCCCATCGGGTATATTGAGTCAAGTTAATTGTTTTATCGATTACTGATTATTACGCGACTTCAGGTCCACCTATTCAGAGCATTGAGTCTTTCGAAATCCATTCGGAGTCCGCTTATACGCATTTGGAGTCCAGTAAAAAAAGCCATGCTAAATTCAGCATGGCCTATTCTTAAGAATAATTATTGGTTTTGATTAGAAGCTTGTTGTTCACGCATATTTTATTGACCGGTGTCAAACCAAACTGCATTATGAACAATTCTGTCCATTATTGCGTCCTGGAAAGAACTTCCGGTACACCTCATTATCAGATAGCTCTTTAACATCTTCATAAGAGAGATTTAATTCATCTGCCCGTTTAAAGACTTCACTTACTGAACTACGACCCACTTTCTGTGTTTTAGCGATCATATTTCGAGAGAATCCTTGATCCCGACACTGCATCACTAATTTCACTGGTATTTTTCTGACCATAAAAAAAAGCCTCCTTCATGTATTTTTAGAAGTTGAAAACTTCTAAAATTACTATACACAAATAGAAACTATTAAGTGGACTCCAGATGAAGATTGGAGGACTCGAGACTGCGAAATAATCACTTCGGCTGACGGGATGGATAATTTGGCCACTAAGTTATTTAAACAAGCTTTGAAAGAAAGCGAATAAAATATTATCTTATTTAAGATCAAGAACAGAGCTCATGATGGTTCTGTTCTTTTAATTTTATTGTTTCTTCGATAGATTAATAAGATGGACGATACTTTCCACATTCAACTGCTGAAGCTAGAGCTTCCAAACAGCCTTTTTTACCACAGGTACATCCGATTGGACTTTGTTTATCAATCGTCAGGTGTCCAATCTCCCCGGCTGCACCACTGCTTCCGTGAACGATTTTGCCATCCACAATCACACCACCACCGATACCCGTACCAATCGTCACCATGACCACATCTTGGGCATTCTCACCCGATCCGTAGCGTTGCTCACCTAATGCCGCAATATTAGCGTCATTATCTAATTGAAATGGCAACCCAAAAGCCTCTTCGAATAAGTGGCCAACCGGAACCATTCCTCGCCAATTCAAGTTATACGCTCCCGTTACCGTTTTATCGGCATGATGAATTGTGCCAGGGCTTCCCATTCCAATGCCAACAAAGTCAGCCTCAGTCATTTGATACAAAGCCATACGTTCTTTAATGGATTCAATAATATCAGGAACAATCGCCTGGCCTTCATTGAGAATAGTCGTCTTAATTGACCATTTCTGAAGAATCTCTCCATTTAAAGAAACAATCGCTAATTTACACGTAGTCCCACCAAGATCTATGGCAATAATCTTATCTTTCATCCACGTTGCTCCATTTCTATTCCATTTGATAGACTGCGATACGCTTTAAGCCAATTCTTCCCTCACTGCATCTAAGGCAGAGCGTATAACCTGATCCATATTATAATATTTGTACTGACCGAGTCGCCCACCAAAATACACCTTAGGAAAATCTTTCGCTAAAGCCACATACTCTTCATACAACCGATTATTCAACTCATCATTCACCGGATAATAAGGCTCATCACCGGCTCCCCACTCTTTAGAATATTCTCGTGTGATGACCGTCTTCTCTTGCTGACCAAATTCAAAATGCTTATGTTCGATAATTCGCGTGTAAGGCGTCTCACGATCCGTATAATTAACTACGGCATTTCCTTGATAATTCGCTATATTCAATACTTCCGTCTCAAAGCGAAGACTACGATACTCTAGCATCCCTAATTCAAAATCAAAGAATTGGTCAATTTGACCAGTATAAATAATACGGTCAAAGTCGCGTAAGTATGCATCTTTCTTATTAAAAAAGTCAGTCTTTAACTGAACTTGAATATTAGGATGGTCAAGCATTTTCTCAACAATTTGCGTATACCCACCCACCGGAATGCCTTGATGAGGATCGTTGAAGTAATTATTATCATACGTAAATCTTAACGGTAGCCGACGAATAATAAAGGCCGGTAACTCTGTAGCAGACTTGCCCCATTGCTTCTCAGTATAACCTTTGATTAGCTTCTCATAAACGTCCTGTCCCACAAGCGCAATCGCTTGTTCTTCAAGATTTTTCGGTTCGCCTGTCACTTGGCCACGTTGTTCATTAATCTTAGCCAGAGCCTCATCTGGCGTTATAACTCCCCATAATTTGTTAAAGGTATTCATATTAAAAGGCAGATTGTAAATTTCGCCCTTGTAATTGGCAATCGGGCTATTAATGTAATGGTTGAAGTCCGCAAACTGATTCACATACTCCCATACCTCATCATCGCTCGTATGAAAGATGTGCGCACCGAAAGTGTGAACTTGAATACCTTCAATCTCTTCAGTATATATATGACCCGCTAGGTGGTTGGCTTTTTCAATAACTTGAACCTGATGCCCTGCCAATGCCAACTCTCGGGCATATGTCGCCCCATATATTCCAGCTCCAACGATTAAATATTGACTCACTAGTTTCTACTTCCTTTCCTTAGTAACCTGCAATCGTTCGAACTAAACGATAGATGCGATTAGACGTCCACCTTCCCGTTCGAGACGTGGGCTTAAGTATTTTTGCGAAAACGGTCCGATTAATACGAGTATAGACTTGGTCATTAATCCGCTCAAGTTCATTCCACAGAGCAACTTTCTCTTTCATCGCTTCATCCGTTCCAATCTTATTCAATAAAGAACTGGAAATAGAGATGACAGCTTCCAGGTGGCGAATTAAATACGCCTCACTCTCTGGTACTGACGAATCGGTCCAATCTGTCGCTTCAATCATTAACTTATTCACCTTCAATTGTTGGTCAATGCGTTTAATCATATTGGACTCTGTAATCGATTGGTCCTCGCGCCCGATATAATAGCGGTACAAGTCAACGTCAATATACTTCATCGTTTGCACATGTTTAAATGGCAAGTAGACATACAAGTTATCAACATAAAATGTCTTCTCCGGTAAAGTCAGATTAATCCGACGTAATAAAGCCGTATTATAGATTAAAGCATGCATCATCAAGTACTTTCCACGTGGAAAATTCGTAGCCAAATCCCATGAGAACACCTCTCCAGTTGGAAACGTATTGCTGAAGTTAATCGTCCGGTTCAAAGTCTTACCTTCTCGTTCGTAGACATAATTATTAATTAACAAGTCCACTTCTTGATGATTTTCTTCAAGACGTGCGATCTCTTCCATCACCGTCTTCAAGCTCTCTTCATCCGCCCAATCATCACTATCAATGACTTTAAAATACTTCCCTTGAGCCTGCTGTAACCCACTATTAATGCCCCCACCATGACCTTTATTCTCTTGGTGAATCACACGGATAATCTCCGGATAGGCTGTTTGGTAGGCCTCCGCAATCTGAGCTGTTGCGTCTGTTGAGCCATCATTAATGATTAAAATCTCCATCCGATCATCACCAATTAATAATGATTCAATACAACGGTCGAGATAATCTTGGGAATTATAAGAAGGCACAATAATTGAAATTAACTTCATTATTTCATTCCTTTCTTAATCCGTTATATATCAATTATATAACAATATAAACGAATTAGATGCTAAATTATTTCATAATGACAAACTTCATCATAGGATAATTCACAACGACTTGAACAATAATATTCACGACATTGGCTAATAATTGTGCAACCCCTAAGCTAAAGCCCCAGTTTGTTAAAAGACCAATCACATAAGGAGGTAGAACAATCGACAGAATCCCAGCGACCACAACCGTTAAGATATACCAATGGATGGTCTTAGATATCTGATTAGATGCTTTAAATACTAGGTACCTTTGGACAAAATAATTAACAATTTGTGCCATCACATAGGCCAACAAGAAAGATAAGAAACCACCTAGGCCCCCATTATCAACCGAATAATCGAAGATAAACCATTGAAATGGTTGTGACTGTAAGCTACTAAATAGAAAAGTCGTACTGATCCAAAGAACAACAAAGTTCGTCACTGTCGCAACATTCGACAGCACATTAAACTTAATAAACTCCCATAAGTCTGGATGCTCTTCTCCCCAACTTTTAATGGCATTAATCATTACTTTCACCTGCTTTGTTTACTTTTTGATTAAGGAAATAATTCTTAACTAAACGACCCACACCACTATAGAAATGCCCATTAACAATGTATAAGATATCATCTACCATCGCATGGTTCACCATCCCTAAAGTCATCTTCTGAATCGCACGGAAGGTCATATTATAATTGAAATATAAATTCAGATTTGGCTTACCTTTTTTGTTACTACGTTCAATCAGCGCAGTGATCACCTTATACACTAACCTTCCGATCGGACTTTTAGCATAGTACAATTGCGAGATTGAATCATTGTGTGTCAGAGGGGCCTTTTTATCCCAATGGCTTTCAGGGATTGGACGTCCTAATAAAGCTTCAAAGTCCTCAGCACTTACTTCTTTCACTTTTCCAGTAAAATAAGTTTGAAATTGTGCTTTATCATATAAACCATTTGCGTCAATCCCCTCAAGTTCAACCACTTCTTCCAAGCGAATATCGCGAGAACTAGCCCCGACTAAAATGTCATAACTTCCAGCTTCCACTTCCCATTGCTTACTTTGAGGATTATAGAATTCAAAGGCATGCTTACTTAATTCAAGGTTCACTATTTTAGACTCGCCAGCTTCAAGATGCACTTTAGCAAAAGCAGCCAACTCCTTCACTGGTCTAAACACATGATCCGATGCCTTTTGCACGTAGACTTGAACCACTTCTGAACCAGCCAACTCACCAGTATTAGTGACTGTTACTTGTACTTTGTGGCCTTCAACCGCTAAATCACTATAAGCAAAGCTCGTATAACTTAAGCCATGCCCAAAAGGATAAAGAACTGGGGCTTCAACTTTGTCATAATAGCGGTAACCGACATAGAGCCCATCACGGTACTCTGCCGTTAACTCCAAGCCTGGGAAATACTTCTCATTCGGCACGTCCGCATATGTTAATGGATACGTCTCATTCAACTTCCCAGATGGATTACAACGCCCCGTTAAAATATCGAGAATCGCCCGCGCCCCCGCTTGACCGCTTAAGTAAGAATGAATAATCGCGTCGACATCATCCGCAAAAGGCAATTCAACCACTGAACCACCTGAGAGAACAATCACGACATGCTCATTCACCGAACGGATAGCTTTCACTAAGTCGAGTTGGTTCTTCTCCAAACGAATGTGTGTCCGGTCAATCCCTTCAGACTCAGAGATTTCTGTTAAGCCCATAAAAATCACTACTTTATCGACCTTTTTACTCAGGTCAATCGCTTCGTTTAGTAATCCTGGATCTTCCTTACCGTCACGGCGATAACCTCTAGTATGTTGAACCTCACTAAAATTATATTGTTCTTTCAAATCAATCAAGTTATCTAATTGCGTTGGGTTAACGGTAGAAGACCCCGCCCCCTGATAGCGTGCTTCATATAAGAAGTCACCAATAAAGGCAACTGACTCCTTGCCACTTAGAGGCAAAGCTTGGTTTGTATTCTTTAATAAGACAATACTTTCTTGAGCTGCTTGATAGGCAATTTGACGATGTGTCTTCTTAGTCGCTTCTTCTAAACTGTCTTTTCCAGGGTTTGGTATTTGAATTTGTAAGAGAACATCTAATAACTCATCCACCCGTTGGTCAAGCAGACTTTCATCTAAGCGTCCAGATTGAACCGCTTTGACAAGCTCAAGGGCTCCGGGTCTTCCTGTAGCTGGCATCTCTAGATGACTCCCTTGACGCACACCTTCCACATGATCATTGCTACCACCCCAATCGGTCACAACCGCGCCTTTATAGCCCCACTCGCCATAGAGAATATCTTGTAATAAGTGCTCATGCTCATTGGCATAGACCCCATTCACTGGATTATAAGACGTCATTAAGAATTTCGGTTGACTCGTTTCGACCGCAATCTCAAAGCCTTGCAAGTAGATTTCTCGCAAGGTCCGCTCATCTACTACAGAATCCACCGACATTCTACGTAACTCTTGGCTATTAACCGCATAATGCTTAGGTGAAGCTGCAATGCCATTACTTTGAATACCCTTAATCATTGCTGAGGCCAATTCCCCTGTTAAGATAGGATCCTCACTAAAATATTCAAAGTTTCGTCCACCCATTGGATTACGTTTAATATTCATCCCTGGTCCTAAGAGTACATTCACACCTAATTCAACTGCTTCACGCCCTAAGGCTTCCCCAACCCGTTCAATCAGGTCAACGTCCCAACTATTCGCTAAAGTCGCTGCTGTTGGAAACGCGGTCGCTTTAATACTCTCATTCAAACCAAGATGATCCGCACTCCCTAACTGCTTACGTATACCATGTGGACCATCCGCTAAGAAGATAGAAGGAACTCCCTCTTCTTCGAACGTCCAAGTCTCCCAAGTATTCTTACCAGACATTAACATCGCTTTTTGCTCAAGCGATAATTTATTAATAATATTTGGATACTTCATTGTTTTGCTCCAATCATGATGTATTTATTAAACTTCCCTTTACTGTAAACCTTTACATCTATAGCTTATCAAAAGTCCAAAATCCACTCTATGCTGGCTTCATAGTTAGTCTTATTTATTACATATTCGGCAAAAAAAGAGCGACATTTTCAAATAGAAAATACCACTCTGTTATCCTTAATTATTCATTGGGAAAACCACTTGTAAACTAAACCAATAATCCTCGGTATTAATATTCATATAGCCTCCATAACGATTAGCAATATAGCGAATACTCTTCAAGCCATAACCATGATAGATCTTATCTTGCTTGGAAGTCTCTGGCAAATCATCAAAAGCCTCCAACTCCGTCATTAAGTAATTGTCAATACGAAGGACAACCATATTCGCCTTGCTTGTCAGTTTCAAAGTAATTAACCGTTTTTCAGGATCATCGTACTTTTCCACATGTTCAATCGCATTATCCAAGGCATTTCCTAATAAACTTACCAAGTCTGTTACTTGCAAGTGATTCAACAGATCACCATTAGCAATACAAGTAAAGTTAATATCATTTGTAATACAATATTGATTTTTTTGCGTGAGGAAGGTATCTAGAACTGCATTCCCGGTTTCAATCTTAGCCTCTAAGTTCTCAATCGAGGACTTCAAGTTCGTTAAGTATTCCTCACGCTTATTCACATCCGACTCCGATAAGATCACACTCATCTGATGCTTCAAGTCATGAGACTTCCGATTAATATAAGCCGTACTCTCTGCAAAAGACTTATATTGACGGTACTGACTATTGAATAAATGGCGAATATTATCCACTTCAGTCCGTTGAAATTGATCCTTACGTAAATATTGTTGAATATATAAAAGCAATAAGCCCGTTATATTAACAAAAGTCCGCAAGACGAATACCGCCAGAGAATTCCCCAAATTATATGACGTCTCTGACAACAAGAAGCCCATATTACTCATCGCAAAGGTCAGTGCGACCACTAAGATTGACGTCAATGTGTCCTTCCAAGTAAAGGAAGCAAGCACTTCACCAATCTCACCTTTGCGTTCAACGTAATAGATAAAGGCTCCAATACCCGCATATAAACTCAAGTTAAAGAAAATCTCAACCCACAGCGCTGTTGACACATTCCCAAGAAAGAAGAGACAATATATGAGCCAAACTGTTGAAGCAAGCAACTCCGATAACATGAAGGCTTTGGATAAGACGAAAATACCTGGATACAGTGAAACGTGCGACAATAAGCGAATAGAAAGCCCCATCCAAATAATGTTAACTAACATCCCCGGTATCCAAAAAACAAGCGGTAACTCACCCGCAATCAGCTGAAGCATTAACTGCACCAAACCTAATAAGAACGCCTTGCCTAGCCATTTCCAAGAGAACTTTGCATGAATCAAATACGCATATAAAACAACTGCCAACCACTCCGCGTGAGCGGTGAGGTATCTAGGAATATCTGGTAAGATTTCAATTGAATTCATAGTACTTGTTCTCCTAAGAAGGCGGTAAACCGCTCCATAAATTCTTTCTTCTTAGAACGACTAATTTGAATCGTCTCCTCGCCAATATAGATGGTATTCTTCTCAACCTTATCAATGAAGTTGAAATTCACAATAAAGGAATTCGAACAGCGATTGAAAAGCTGAGGGTCCAGACGTTCTTCCGTATTTTTCATCGTATCAATAATTGTATATTCGTTATCAATCGTTATAAAATCAATATAGTGCCCTTGCGATTGAATATATTTAATGACACTTTGATTAATTCGCTTCATCGTACCACTAATCTTTAACACAATCGAGCTCTCTACTTTATTCTGACTCGCGAATTTCTTCATAATCTTTTTAAAATGCTCTTCAAAAGTAAATTGACTTAACGGCTTCAATAAGAAGTCGGTCGCTTCCACCGAATAACCTTGAATCGCCACTTGAGCATGATTGGTGACAAAAACAATCAAAACTTCAGAATCTTTCTCACGAATTTTCGTTGCTGCTGTCATCCCATCCATATATTGCATCTCAACATCAAAGTAAATAATATCGAATTCATTAGCAAATTGATCGACAAAGATTAAGCCATCATCATACGTCGTTACATTGACATATTGATCGTGGTCTTCTGCTGCTTTGTGGATATAAGATTTAAGTTTTTCTTGTGCTTGTTTATTGTCCTCGACAATTGCGATGTTCAATGAAGTGCCTCCTTTAACAAAGTTTTATGTATATATAGTGTAGCATAGTGATTGATTATTAGACTATATTTAAAAATGACTAGTGAAAGAAAGCTTCACTAGCCATTAAATGGGTAAGTCTTATTTGTTATCTTCTGCTGATTTAGCAGGTTTAAATACTTTCCAAGTAACGAATGCCATTAATAGAGCAATTGCAATCGTTGCAGCCCATAGCCAGTATTGCCATAGAGGCATAACTTGAACAACGCTTGTATTATCAGCAATTCCATTCATGGCATTACTATTAACGATAGAATACAATACTGCATGTGCAGAATCTTTAATGTTTTGAACAGTCGTTGGTGTTAAGTCAGCGTCACTGAATTGCCATAAGTTAGCATCCGTATTCAACCAGATATTAGTCCCAGCATTCAATCCTTCAATTATATCTTGATAGCTAAATACATCAAATGACGCTTGATCTGTCGCAACAAATCCTTTGAATCCCCACTCGTCACGTAAAGTATTGGTCATTAATCCTTTATGTGCTCCTGACCAGATTGGTCCTACGCGGTTCATACTTGCCATGAATCCATTCCCTTCGCCTTCACGAACAGTGATCTCGAATGGCTTCAAGTAAAGTTCACGAAGCGCTTGTTCGTTAGAATAGATACCACCACCAATTCGGTTGGTATCTGTCTCGTTCAAGACAAAGTGCTTAGCATGAGTGAAAGCCCCCTTAGATTGAGCGCCTTCAACAATAGCCGCACTCATCTTACCTGATAACAGTGGATCTTCAGAGAAGTATTCAAAGTTACGTCCACCAAATGGTACTCTATGTAAATTCATACCTGGTGCATACCAGCCCGCAATCTTGTTGTAAAGCGTATCTTCACCTACACCTTGACCCATCTGGTTCACGATATCTGTATTCCAAGTAGAAGCAAGAACGAGCTCAACTGGATAAGCCATAGCATCAATCTTACCACCTACAAGTTCACCTGATAGACCTGCGGTACCATCACGAATGACTGTGGCAGGTAAGTTAATTGATTCTAAAGGAACCGTTGCATAGCCACCCATACGAACGAATTCTGTTAATTCATCCAGTGTTAATTGACTCACTAAAGCATTCCACATTGGGTCATCATAGTCTACATCTTTCAAATCAATAGCTTGAAGCACACCATATTCATCGCTAATAACACCTGTCTCTGGCATCTCTGCAACTTCATCCGTTAAGTCACGCGTAATCTCAATTCCATAGATAATGTCATCTGTCGCTTCTAATTCACCACCAGCATAAGTCTCTGGCCAAGTTTCTTGCCAATCTGTTCTTGATAAATATTCAACATCATCATAGTAAGATGCCATATCAACATTATCAAATTGGTTCTCAATCTCATTACCCGTCACTTGTGACACTGAATAAGTCTCTGTATCAAGCTCATCTACAGTCACAGTACTTACAAGGTCAGCATTACCAACGCCTGTCATACCGTCTTCTTCGTCAAAACCTTTAACATTTAAGATGTTGTTCAGCGCATCATTAGAGTTATCCCCTACGCTAAAGTGGTAATCTCCTGCATCTACAATATAAGTACCTTCACCATTACGGTCATATACTTTTAGACTTTCCTTAGGTACACTGATTGTCACAGTCTCACTGGCCCCTGCTTCAATCATATCTGTCTTAGCAAATCCAACCAATTCAACAGCTGGTTTATCAATACCTTGTTCCACATCATAATCTGTGAACGGACTTTGTAGGTATAATTGAACAACTTCCTTACCAGCCACCTCACCATCGTTATTGATATCTACTGTAATTGTATAGGCACCATCTTCTTCAGCTAATTCCATATTGTCATAGCTAAAGTCTGTATAAGACAATCCATAACCGAATGGATATAATACTTCTGAAGCATAATCAAAGTCCCCTGCATTACCTTGGCCCGACACAACATCCTCATAACGTGTCTCATAATATCTGTAACCTACATAGACATCTTCATTGTACGTCATAAAGCCTGTGCTACGAGCTGTCTCAACATTAGTAAAGTTGAAGTTACCATAGTTAACCATCGCAGGTGAACTGAATACATCATAAGCATAAGTATCTGTTAATCGACCTGATGGGTTCACTGTACCATTCAATACTTCACCAATCGCTAAGATACCCGTCTTACCACCAGCACCTACCCAGATTGCTGCATCCATATTCAATTCTTCAAGTGATCCTAATTCCATCGGATTCAATGTGTTCAATACAACCACAACTTTATCGAAATTATCTTGAGCTAACTCAATTAGTGCAATCTCATCAGCATCTAGCTCTAAGTAGTGCGAACCAGATTCCAATGTCTCCATTGAGATGTCGCTACTCTCACCACCAGAACGACCAACAACAACCAACGCCGCATCATTATAATCAGCAAATGAATCAATTAACGCATCATCAAACAAATCAACCGGTGCTTCATTAACAGCAAACTCACCTTCACCATATACATTTGGTTTAGTCTTACGGTACTCAGATCCTGCACCAGATATATAAAAATCAAGCACTGTCTGGTTAATATTAAATCCAGCTGCTTCTAACGCTTCATCGAAAGGTGTAGCCAATGACTTATCCATTGAACTTGCCCCTTCACCCCCATAGATAAAGTCAACTGAATTCTGTCCTAGGACTGTAATATTCGTCTCATTCTCTAATAAAGGTAACGTCGCTTCCTCATTCTTTAATAATACAATGGACTCTCTACCAATCTCATGTGCCACTTCTTCCCCAAAAGCCACTAATTCTTCTTGAGTTGCAAAGTCAGACTTAAAGTACTCAGAATCAACCTCTTCCCCACTCACTTCAACACGTGTCGTCTCATGTCCTAGATAAGTTGAGATTACTTGAGAAT
The DNA here is from genome assembly GCA_020112395.1 of Aerococcaceae bacterium DSM 111021. Taxonomy (NCBI): domain Bacteria; kingdom Bacillati; phylum Bacillota; class Bacilli; order Lactobacillales; family Aerococcaceae; species Aerococcaceae bacterium DSM 111021. The sequence continues at coordinate 1,226,530 of JACCEK010000001.1, forward strand.
ATCTCCCAGCGTAATAATGCCCCACAACCAACAGAACAATCAATAGTATATCAATAGCAGCAACTATCCGTTTACTATTCTTTCCTTTCATTCAACTTCCCTCCATTTTCTAAATCGCTTACAAGATGTATCTTAGTACATGATTTAGCTTCTTAATATAATTCTTTCGTGAATGGTATGCTTTTTTTCATATTCGGTAATTCAAAGTTGTAATTAGCATAAAAAGGTACTACTTACTGTCAAGTTAACGATGACCAGTACGGAGGAGGGATGACTAAAGTTAGAGAAACAATTTAAGAATTTAGAATAGATTAACTAAACTCGGTAAAGTAAAAATCAGAAAACTTAATAATTGTGCTTTTCTCTATTTTTGTGAAGGCTTTCATCATTGTATTTTATCATAATTTAAATCTAATCTTAACTATTTTTTCCATTTTTGTATTAATTTGACTTTATGCTATCAAATCTTCATATATTGAATATCTAGTTAATTATGAATTGTCAAACACAAAGATTAAAAAAAACACCCCAAACTTTATTAGCCTAGGTTAGTTATATTTAAAACTATTCGCTGTCTTCCTGCTCCCTCTCAAATATCCCATCGCCTCTTCAAGCTCTTTGATTTGCTGTTTTATCTCATTCTTCCTATTTGACGACATATCTTCGCGTTTAACTTTCTTCAGATTCTCTTTTTAGTTACAAATCCATCGCATTCAACTTCATTTCAACAGAATAATAGCGTCGATAAATCTGAAGATAGAGCACCTATAGGCAATTAATATACACATTCAACAAAAAAACTTTTTTCTCCTTAATTTTATTATTTTCAATCCTTATACTTGTAGTTAGTTGAGGCAATTAATGATTAGTTTTATGCGATTTATCAATTAATTTTCTCAATTAAATACACCTATGTTTTTTGTTATATTATATAACGATGTTATCCTAATTTTGGTTAACATTATCAAATCAGTCTTATTTCGCGTTATATTTTATAACACCAACCGTCATAACTGACTTGTTTTGTGTATTTTCCATTAATATAATCTAACAATACTAAATAATATTATTAATATTTTATTGGAGGGTTTTATATGACGACGACTTGGACAAAAGAACGAATTATGGCAGATGCGAAAGAAAATAATGTAAAATTTATCCGCTTAATGTTTACCGACATCTTAGGTACGATAAAAAACGTAGAAATTCCTCTGTCTCAATTAAGTAAAGCTTTAGACAACAATATGACCTTTGATGGTTCATCAATAGAAGGCTTTGTACGAATCGAAGAGAGTGATATGTACTTGGTACCTGACTTACAAACTTGGCTGATTTTTGATTGGAATATTGCAAGCGATGATACCAAGCGCATTGCCCGTCTGATCTGTGACGTTGAGACATCATCTCGTGAGCTATTCTCAGGGGATCCTAGAAGCAATTTGAAACGTGTTCTGGAAGAGATGAAAGAACTCGGCTTCTCTGACTTTTACTTAGGCCCCGAAGCAGAGTTTTTCTTATTCAAGTTAGATAAAGAAGGGAATCCAACGATGACATTGAATGATCACGGTGGTTACTTTGACTTAGCGCCGACAGATTTGGCGGAGAACTGTCGCCGTGATATTGTTCTAGAACTAGAAGCTCTTGGCTTCGAGATTGAAGCTAGTCATCACGAAGTGGCCGATGGGCAACATGAGATCGACTGGAAATACGCTGATGCGGTGACGGCTTGCGATAATATTCAAACTTTCAAGCTCATTGTTAAGACCGTAGCTCGACGCCATCATCTTCATGCTACGTTTATGCCGAAACCGCTTTTTGGCATCAATGGTTCTGGTATGCACTTTAATATGTCACTCTTTACTGAAAGTGGTAATTCTTTCTACGATGAAAGTACGCGGTCTGGCTTATCTAAGACAGCCAAGCATTTTATTGCAGGTCTGATGGAGTACGCACCGGCCTTTACTGCCGTCTGCAACCCAACCGTGAACTCCTATAAACGACTGGTCCCTGGCTACGAGGCCCCAGTCTATGTGGCTTGGAGCGAGAAAAACCGCTCCCCATTAATTCGTATTCCAGCAGCTCGTGGCAACTCAACCCGTATTGAATTAAGGAGTGTCGATCCATCGGCCAATCCTTATCTTGCTCTAGCGACGATTCTTATCGCTGGATTAAAAGGTATTAGAGAAGAACTCGAAGCTCCGGCTCCGGTTGATTGTAACATCTACCGCATGACCGCTCGCGAGCGTCTTGACCAAGGGATTACAAGCTTGCCGGGTTCATTACAAGAAGCCATACATGAATTGAAAGCTTCAGACCCAATCTTGGATGCTTTAGGGCCGCATATCTCTACTAGCTTTATTAAAGCCAAAACAAAAGAGTACGAGGAATATGCCAAATATGTCTCACCATGGGAAATTGAACAATATTTTACTAATTATTAAAACATTATTAGTAATTAGTTGACGTCAATTAGTATCAATGTTACTCTATAAAAAAGGTATTGTGCGAGGCGCGGTTGACATGAGGACTTATGGGTCTGAGGGGATATCGCCGAAACGAATTATCGTTGGTTAGTCATCATAATAGGTGGCTAACTGTTCAACTTAACTGCCAGTTAAGCTGATTGTGCAAGCAATTACCGGGCAAAAGTATACCACTCTTCTACTGGAAGGATCATGGACTTTTGTTCGTGGTCCTATTTTTTATTCACTAAATTAAGGAGAGAGTGTTATGACAAAATTAACAAATAAAAAGGCCATTCCCTTTACAAAAATGGAAGGAATTGGCAATGACTATGTTTATATTAATGACTTAAAGGAAGAGATTGAAGATCTAGCAGAATTAGCAATTCAAGTAAGTGAACAACACTTTGGCATTGGTAGTGATGGTCTCATCGTGCTTCGCCCATCTAATAAGGCAGATTTCCAGATGCGGATGTTCAACCTAGATGGCAGCGAAGGTCGGATGTGCGGCAATGGCATCCGTTGTTTAGCCAAATTTATCTACGATAATGGCCTTTGGGATCAAGAATCGATTGAGATTGAGACACTAAGTGGCGTCAAAACCGTCCAGCTCATTTTCAATGATCAAGGTGAAGTCACAGGAGCTCGGGTCAATATGGGCCAAGCAATTATCGACACGGCCTTGATTCCAATTACGGCAGAGGAAGACCAATGGATTAATCAGGCCATTACAATCGCCGGGCAAGCTTATCAAGTGACTGGTGTATCGATGGGGAACCCTCATCTCGTTATCTTTCAAGAAAATATCAAAGACTTGGACTTAAAAGCACTTGGACCTCGCTTTGAATATGACACGCGCTTTCCTGAACAAATCAATACCGAATTTGCCCACGTTCACAACCGGCAAGAAATTAGCATGCGCGTGTGGGAACGTGGGAGTGGCGAGACTTTGGCTTGCGGAACCGGCGCCTGTGCGGTTGCGGTCGCCGGGGTGTTGAATGGTCTTACTGAAGAGACGATTAAGGTGAACCTCTTAGGGGGAACACTCACAATCACGTGGGATTGGAGCGACACAGGGCATGTTTATATGGAAGGCCCTGCCCGCACTTCATTCACTGGTCACTACTTTCCACAAGTACATTAGGAGGATTTATCATGCAAGCAAATCATAATTATTCAAGGATTTCTGACAGTTACTTATTCTCAACCATTGCTCAAAAAATTGACACTTACACTCAACTAAACCCTGACAAAGAGATTATTCGTTTAGGCATCGGGGATGTGACCCAACCCCTTGTTCCAGGTATCATTCAAGCCCTCCATCATGCAGTGGATGAACAAGCTTCTACTGATACTTTTCGTGGTTATGGCCCTGAAGGCGGTTATGACTTTCTGAGAGAGGCAATAGCCCAACATGATTATCAAGAAGTTGGCCTGTCAATGGATAGCAGTGAAGTCTTTGTATCAGACGGCGCCAAAAGTGATATCGCCAACTTGCAAGAATTATTCGCACTCGATAGCATCATCGCCATGGGAGACCCTATCTACCCTGTCTACATCGACAGCAATGTACTCACAGGTCGCTTGGGCGAATGGAATGAAGAGCTTGGTCAATGGAGTGAGCTTGTCTATTTAGAAAGTCATGCGGAAAATCACTTCCGACCTGCCCTCCCTACTGAGAAAGTTGATGTCATCTACTTATGCTACCCCAATAACCCGACTGGGATGACTCTAACGAAAGACGAACTGCAACAATGGGTCGATTTTGCCTTAGAAAATGAAAGTTTAATCCTCTTCGATGCAGCTTATGAAGCTTATATTCAAGAAGACGGTATTCCTCATTCCATCTATGAATGTGAAGGTGCCGAGCGTTGTGCGATTGAGGTCCGTAGTTTCTCTAAGAAAGCCGGTTTTACTGGCTTACGTTTGGGATACTCCGTCGTTCCAAAAGCACTGACTTTCCAAAATATGAATTTGAACCAAATGTGGCACCGCCGTCAATCGACCAAATTCAATGGAGCACCTTACATCATCCAAAGAGCCGGTTGGGCTTGTTACCAAGAACCTGCCAGGACACAAATCGAGGAAAATATTAGCTATTATATGGAAAATGCTCGAATGATCAAGGAAGGTTTGAAAGAAGTAGGTGCAACCGTTTATGGTGGCGACAATGCACCTTATATTTGGCTTAAAACGCCAGTTGGTGTCTCATCCTGGGAATTCTTCGATCAGTTATTGGAAAAAGTTCAAGTAGTGGGAACCCCAGGGGTCGGCTTCGGCCCAAGTGGGGAAGGCTACTTTAGACTGACTGCTTTCAATACTCGGGATAATACTGAAAAAGCTGTTGAGAGATTGCAGAAGTATTATAGTGAGTAGGGGTTAGAGGGTGTAGGCGATTTTGTTAGTAGATTAAATTTTGGTATAATGATACCCCCAAAGGTTAGATTTTAGTCTTACTTTGGTTCTTTGTCAAATAGTGTTGGTGAATATTTAAGGCGATAGATTTAGTTCTATCGTCTTATTTTTTGATGTAAGTTATTTCGCGATCTGTTGGATTGGAGGATATTCTTTTATAGAGCCTCTTCGTCACAAAAATACAATGGGCGTACAGATTCAGCATTAAGTTGTTGAAGTTGGGTTGAGATTAAAATACGACATCTTAAGTGCCCGTAATTGCGATAACCTTAGTCAGATCGTTTGATTATCTTGATTTTATTTACGGTGCCTTCCACAACGCCATTCGAGAGTGTATAAGTTAAGCTGTTTTTAATATCTAACGCGTAGGAAGTTAAGGTTCGAAACGCTGTTCTCACCTTGTGTGGGAATACCTATCCATGGTGATGGTTTTTACCTGCCGCCGTTCTTCCAGTGAGAGCCGTAAGAAATAAGCCCTTAAATACCCTTGAGTTCGGCCTTCAAGGATATCCACCATTTGATGTGTCGCGTTATTCATTAACAGACACGACATTGCCCCAGGAACATTTTTAACCGATTTAAATTCATCGATCGCCAAGTGGGACGGTAAGCAACTGGATTTAGGATTTAGGTTGTCCCCATAGGTTATTAATTGACGGATGACCGTCGTGGTTGAAACATTCAGGTGTTGGGCGATGAAGGTCATGGACTGCATCTGAGCTAATTCTTCAAGGATGACATACTTCACCGCATTAGAAATAAAACAATGCCGACGAGTTAAGGAAGTGACAGCTACTGTGGTCCCACGGCAATGTTTACACAAATAGCGTTGTTTCCTTAACTTTTAATAGACAGGCTGAAAGTTGTATTGTCCCAATAAAACGACGGAATTCATCGTACCATTGCGTATGATATCATGACTACTTTGATTTAGACAGCCACAGTGAGAACAGGCTTGAGGCAGATGATCGAGATCCCCGTCACCGTGAGGACTTTTCGATGGGTCACCTTCACATCCAGGGACGTCGATTGAGCCGATGGCGGTAGAATGTAAGTAAGCCATGTTGATTTCCTTTCTTATGTGTTTGATCGTACTTACATCATAGCGGGAATCACTGGCTTTTTGTGTATACAAAAATAGTGCGGGTTATTTCTCACCAACACTAAAAAATATAAAACCAAAAAAACAACCTCACACTAAAAAGCATAAGGTCGTTCTGATTGGATGTAAGGACTGATTTCTAAGATCTATTCACTATTTAGTACTACATGGGAAACGATATGATTAATTAAATTGTACCAAATTTCTACAAAAAGTAGTCTTTTGAAGAATTATTTGGTATGCCTATTATTCTACTGATGTCTCTCTAAATAGTACTTGATTAAAAGTAGGGATAGGACCTGGTTTACAAGTCCTATCCATTATATTATAAGGTATTTTATTGTTTAGGTGTATAAATTAAATGTTCATTTAAGAAAGCAGTAAAGCCTAATTCACTTAATTCACGACCATAACCTGAGTTTTTAACGCCTCCGAATGGCAATTCTGGCAGTGAGGTCCAACCAGAGTTCATAAAGGACATCCCTGTCTCCACTTTTTCGGCAACTTTGCGAGCGTGGTCTAAATCCTCACCATAAACTGAACCACCAAGCCCATAACTAGAATCGTTAGCTAACTCTACCGCCTCATCTTCATCTTTAACTTTATGAACGATAGCTACGGGACCAAAGATTTCTTGATTAAAGATTGGGTTGTCTTTTGTAATATCAGTCAATATCGTTTGCATTACAAAGTTACCTGGATGGTCAATCGGCTCGTTACCATAAACCACTTTTGCTCCATTATCAACTGCTAATTGGATTTGTTCTAAGACCTCTTCCTTCGCTTTTGCTGATGATAGTGGGGCTAAGGTTGTTTCTGGATCCATTGGATCTCCCCATTTAGCTCCTTTGAAGCTTTCAACTAATATCTCTAAGAATGCATCGTAATTTTTCTCTGTCACGATGAAACGTTTAGAAGAAGTACACACTTGCCCGGCATTATTCAAACGTAAGCCTGGTAGTAATTCTTTTAGGCCATCTAAGTTCGCATCATCCAAGACGATAAATGCATCATTACCACCAAGTTCTAAGGTCGATTTCTTCAAGTTACGCCCAGCAATCTCAGCAATCGTTGCTCCCCCACGTTCAGAACCTGTTAGACAAACACCTGAAACACGCGGATCAGCAATCACTTTAGCAACTTGATCATAATCTGCGAATAAGTTCTTGTAGGCTCCTTCTTGCCCGCCAGCTTCTTTTACTAAATCTTCAAAGGCTTGAGCAGATCCTGGACAGATGGAAGCATGCTTAAGAACCATTGGGTTACCTGCTACATAGTTTGGTGCGAATACGCGCATAATTTGGTAGTAAGGGAAGTTCCATGGCTCCACTGCCATAATCACCCCTGTTGCTTGGCGCACGACATAAGCGTCTCCTGTATCTGTTTCAAAAGGACTTGGTTTCAGGAATTCGTCAGCCTTATCAGCATAGTATTCTGCAATGGAAGCAGATAATTCGACTTCACCCTTAGCTTCTTCGAATAATTTACCCATGTCTTTTGTCATAATCTCAGCGTATTTATCGATATCACGACGTAAAATTCCAGCTATTTTATATAAGACCGCTTTTCTATCTTCTAATTGACCCTCTTTGCGCCATTGTTTGTATAACCTGTGACCATTCTCTAGATGTTTCTCAATCTCTTGATCCGAAATATTTTCGTATGTCTTCAAAACCTCGTTAGTAAAGGGATACTTTGTTTCATATGCCATAAAATAATTCCTCCTTAGAATGATATATATTTTTATTATAACACAAATGATAGCGCTTGCTATAATTTGGCTCATAACTCACTATGATAATTTATAATCACCTATAAATTTATACAATTAATTGTAAGGGGTTTCATTAATAACTCTAAAACGAATAATATTTTTTTATGCTATCAATCTCTAAATTAAAATCCGTTATAGTACATCCATTGCCACATGTCATTACTCCCGTTACAATCCGAAATAACTCCCTATATATATTTGTAAATTAGAAGATGGGGCGTCGTAAAGCGCCGACACAGACCAAACTGTCTAAAGTAGTAAGTCGTTTCGTACCTAATTACTCAAACCTCTTCAATATCGAAACCCTATCAAGCATTGAGAAAACTATTAAAATCCATGGATACCTCACAATCCTCATTCAATCAAAAAGCAACAGAACTAACAAAATTGGGCTAGTTCTGTTGCTTTCTTTACGCTTATTCTCTTTTATTTTTATAACATCAATCTGTATGGGTCATTAAGGTATTCAGATACTGTCTCTAAGAAACGAGAGGCTGGTGCGCCATCAATAATTTGATGATCATAGGTTAAGCTTAATGGTAATTTTTGATGAACGGTGACGGTTCCTTCAGTGTCTAACGCAAGTTCATCGCTTAAAGTACCTACTCCGAGTATTGCTACTTCTGGCAGATTAATGATTGGAGTAAAGTACTCAATATTAGCACCACCTAGATTCGTAATAGTGAATGTTGATCCTGAATATAAGTCTCCTGGTAAGCTACCATTTCGAGCTTGTGAAGCAACGCTTGCGATGGTAGAACCAAGTTGAGATAAAGTCATTTGATCTGCCTCTCGAATGACTGGAACAACAAGGCCTTCTTCGATGTCTGTTGCCATACCAATATGAATAGCTTCTTGTACTTCATGAATTCCATTATGATACCAAGCATTCAATTCTCTATTTTCTTGTAAGGCTAATATCACCGCTCTTGTCACTAAAGTATTTATCGATAATTCACCTTTATTTAGTGGACGAGAGACTTTTTCTTTTATCTCTTTGCGGAAAGCCATTAAGTTGGTTATATCGACTTTTCTGTGGTTTGTTACTTGAGCTGTTGTTTGAACACTTTCCATCATTCGTTGTGCAATCGTCTTACGCATCCCACTTAAGCCAATACCCCATGTAGCGGTATCCTTACTTTGAACACTTGATACGACTTTTTCACTTGGTACATATCTATCAATATCTAGACGCGTAATACGATGATTGCCACCCGTTCCGTTAACATCCGAGAGATCAATCCCCTTCTCTTCAGCCATCTTACGAGCAAGAGGTGTTGCAAAGATTCGCTCACCATCGCTTCCTTGATTACGTGGTTTACTGCTCGTCTCTTCTTTCGCTGAAGCACTTAAAACTTCTTCAGATGCTTCTTCTGGGACATCTGGAACATCCTTATCCTGTTCGTCTGATGCTACTTCTTCACCTTCTTCACCTACAATAGCTATAACTTCTTTAATGGGTAGAACATCCCCTTCTTGTACATTGATTTTCAATATAGTACCACTGACGGGTGATTCTACAGGACTTGATAATTTTTCAGAACTTATCTCTGCAATCACATCTCCTGTGTTTATTGCATCTCCTTCATTGAAATACAGTGTTTCAATGGTCCCTTCTGTCATCGTTAAGCCCAAGGTAGGCATTACAATATTTTTTGCCATTTATACTCCCCCCTTATGCTCTTGCTTTGAGATCATCGATTAATTCAGCTGCTTCTGTTAATACTTTTTCCGCATCTGGTAGATAAAGTGCTTCTAGATTTGTTGCGAACGGTGTAGGTGTATTTGGTGCACAGATGGTTTTGATAGGGCCATCAAGATAATCAAAAGCTTTCTGTCCTACAACCGATGCAATATCTGTAGCTGTATTGTTATGAGGGTTTGCTTCATCAATAACAATTAAACGATTTGTTTTCTTAACAGATTCAATGACCGTTTCTTGATCCCAAGGTGCTACTGTCCGTAAATCAATAACTTCAACAGATACTCCATCTTTTTCGAGAGTCTCAGCCACATTTAAAGCCACATATAACATCTTTCCAATGGTTACAATCGTTAAGTCTTCACCTTCACGAACAACATTTGCTTTTCCAATCTCAACAGTATAATATTCTTCTGGCACTTCTCCTTTGAGTCCATATAGAGTTTTATCTTCAAAGAATACGACTGTATTGTTATCTTCAATCGAAGCTAAGAGTAAGCCTTTCGCATCATAGGCTGTCGCTGGGACCACACACTTGATACCTGGAATCGATCCTATCATTCCATAATAAGACCCTGAGTGTTGTGCTGCGGCTGAAGCTCCGGCACCATGGTTTGTTCGAACAGTCATTGGAACAGTGGCTTTGCCTCCAAACATATAACGCATTTTTGAAGCTTGTCCTAATAATGAGTCAAAAGAAAAACCAATAAAATCATTAAACATTAACTCTGGAACAGGTCTTAAGCCAGTTGCTGCCATTCCAACAGCTGCACCCATATATCCCATCTCGGATAGCGGGGTATCAATCACTCGATCTAAGCCATATTTTGGTCCTAAACCTTTCGTAACTCCAAATACCCCTCCCCAAGCATCTTCATTCTGCTCTTCCAAGTGAGGGATTGCGGTTCCTCCGTGAATATCTTCTCCTAACAGAATAACATTCTCATCTTTTTCCATTGCTTGGTCTAAAGCCTCGTTAATTGCATTCATAAAGTTAATTTGTCTGGTCATTGTATTGTCTCCTTTCTGTGTTTAGGTTACTCAGCAAAAACATCTTCATATAAAGATTCAGGTCTTGGTTGTGGACTCTCTTCTGCAAACTTAATAGCAGCTGCGATGTCCGCTTCAGATTGCGCCCGAATGTCATCAAGTTCTTCCAGTGTGAGCAGCCCATGTTCCACTGCATAATCTCTAAATATATCCAGAGGATCCGTGTCCGCTAATCGTTTTTCAAAGCCATCTTCTTTGTTTTTATATTTTTGTTCATCACCTTCAAAGTGACCATAATTACGGAATGTAACACATTCAATTAGAGCAGGACCTTCTCCTTTACGAGCGCGTTCAATATATTCTCCTGCTACTTCATATACAGCCATTAAGTCCTTACCATCTACACGAACACCTGGCATATCATAAGCTGCCGCTCTTTCAGCTATCGTATCCGAAGCCGATGCATACCACTGTGGTGTTGACTCAGCAAAGAAGTTATTCTCACAAACAAAGATAATAGGTAAATTCCAGATTGAAGCCATGTTTAAACACTCGTGGAATAACCCTTCGTTAGAAGCCCCATCTCCAAAGAAACAAACTGCCACATTGTCTTCTTTTTTATATTTGATTTTCATTCCTGCACCAGTTGCCAGACCGAATCCTGCACCAACCATTCCGTTAGCACCTAGAATCCCTTTATCCACATCGGCAATGTGCATTGATCCTCCTTTACCTTTACCTAAACCAGTCTCTTTACCAAAGATTTCTGCCATCATACCGTTGAGATCGCCGCCTTTAGCAATACAATGACCATGACCACGGTGAGTAGAAGTAATATAATCATCATCTGTCAAGTGAGCGCAAATACCCGTCGCAACAGCTTCCTCCCCAGCATATAAGTGCACAAATCCTGGAATTAGCCCTTGTGCGAAGAAACGTCTCACATTGTCTTCAAAATTCCGGATATTTTCCATTGTCTGATACATATCTTTCGCTTTATCTGCAGTCACAGCCTCCGCGGCAGCTTTGGTTGATGTCCGAATCTCTAGTTGTACCAAATCTTTTAATGCCGTTTCGCTACGTCCTTCTAATTGTGGAATTGATTTTTCTTTAACCATTATTTCTTCCTCCTTATATTTCTCTTACAATCGCTTTAGCAACATCTTGAACAAGTTCAGAAACTGTTGGATGTGAGTAAACCGTTGAGGCTAGTTCATAAATCGTACCTTCTGCTTCTACTAGTGTGAGTACTTGATGTAATATTTCTGTCGCCTCTGGACCACAAATAATTGCTCCAAGAATCTCGCCATATTTACGTTCGACTATTAACTTAATAAAACCCTCTGTCTGATCGACTGCAATTGCACGACCATTAAAGCCGAATGGCAATTGAGATATTACAACGTCATAACCTTGCACTTTAGCTTCTTCTTCAGAAAGACCGAAGGTCGCCACTTCAGGATGTGTAAAGAGTGATCTAGGAACGTGACAATTGAGGAGCGGACGTTCTTTCATCTTATTCATCGCCCGAACAGCTTTAATTCCTTCTGTACTGGCTGAATGAGCTAGTGTATAGCCACCAATCACGTCACCAACAGCGTAGACATGGGGTTTCGATGTTTGATAATATTCATCCACTGCTATAAACTTACCTTGCTCATCAAATTCAAGATTCATCGCTTGAGCTAAGTCTATATTCGGTTTACGCCCGGTTGCGATGAGTAATCGATCATAGGCATATTGCTTATCACCTTCCAGTTCAACGGTGTTATTTGTAACGTTTTTAATAACCACTTCCGTTTCGACTGTCATCCGGTTCTTTAACTTCTGCTTAATGATTTTTCTTGCATCTTCGTCTTCTGTGAGTAGAATGTCTTTGGCAACTTCAAGCATGGTCACCTCAACACCCAGTGCTTCCATTGCAAAGGCCAATTCAACTGCAATGACACCACCGCCAATAATCACTAACTTCTCTGGTAATACTTCCATTGAGAAGAAGGTATCTGTCGTTAGATACGGTTGTGAACTTAACCCAGGTATCGGTGGTATAAATGGTTGACTTCCTGTTGCTAACAACACATCTTCATAAGTGATTTTTTCGCCATTGACTTCAAATGTATTATTTGAGGTATAGATTGCCTCCCCTTCAATAAAATCAATATTTAATGATTTAAATGTAGAGTGAATCCCTTTTTGTAAACTTGCGATGACTTTATTTTTTCGCTCGTATAGTTGAGTAAAGTCCACGCCACTCAACTCCACCTGCATACCATTTTGTTGTGCTTTACTTATGGAATCAATCCAGTGAGCATGCTCTAAATAAGCTTTACTCGGGATACAGCCAACATTCAAGCATGTTCCTCCAATAGCTTGGCGGTCAATTACCGCGACACTCTTACCCAAACGAGCTGCTTCTTCCGCTGCAACATAACCACCTGGACCCGCACCAATGACCAATACATCATAATGCTTCAAATTACTTTACCTCCTTTTTTAAAACGCTTTCAAAATTATTCATTTTCTTTCTCCAAATAACTAAACCTTAATTGACCGTTATTAAGCTTTACGAATGCCCAAGTATCTGAGATAATATCTTGTTTTATTAATTCCCTGGCTAGAGGCGTTTCCAATTGATCAACGATAAATCGTTGAAGAGGCCTCGCACCAAGTGTTGGATCATAACCATTTTCTGCAATCCAGCCTTTCACTTCTTCAGATACAACTAAATCAATCCGATGACGATGTAAACGCTGAGCTAAATCAGCAATCATTAAGTCAACTATACTGTGCATATCACCCAAGGTCAGTGGATTAAATAATAATATATTATCAATTCGATTTAGAAACTCGGGTCGGAAATGATGTTTCAGTTCATCTTTGACTTCATTTTGAACTTTCTCGGATATTTCCTTATCTCGCTCTAACCCTTCGAGCAACTTCAGTGATCCGATATTACTCGTCATAATTAGGATTGTATTTTTAAAGTCAATCGTTCTCCCCTGTGAATCCGTTAATCGCCCTTCATCTAGAACTTGTAAGAGAATATTGAACACATCTGGATGAGCTTTTTCTATTTCATCGAATAAGACTACGGAATAGAGTCGGTGCCTTACTGCTTCTGTTAGCTGTCCCCCTTCTTCATAGCCTATATAACCTGGAGGTGGTCCCACTAATTTGGCTACAGCATGCTTCTCCATAAATTCTGACATATCCAAGCGAACCATCTCTAGCTCACTACCGAACAAGACATCTGCCAGTGATTTAGCAAGTTGAGTCTTTCCTACGCCGGTAGGACCTAAGAATAAGAATGAGCCGATTGGATGGTTTGGATCTTGAACGCCCGCTCTAGACCGGATGATAGCTTGAGCCACCTTGTCTACAGCTTGATCTTGGCCAACAACACGTTGCTTAATAATTTGATCTAATTGCAATAGCCGTTGTCGTTCATTTTCCATAACCCCTTGGACTTTAATCCCTGTTAGTTTCTCAACAATTTCAGCAATATCTGACTCTTCCACTGTATGTCGAATGAGATATAATTCATCTATATTTGCTAGTCGTTGTTCTTCTAAGGCTTCTATCTTTCTATTAATATTAGGAAGAAGTAGTTGAGTAATCTGTACGTACTCGTCTAATTCACCTTTTAGCTGAGCTTCTTTAGCTAATTTTAATTGATAGATTTTATCTTCATTCAATTCTTGTAACTGTTCAATGATCTTTTGTTCAACTTCCCAATGCTTTATTTTCTGATCTAACCGAGCGTTTAATTGATCTAAGTTACGACTTAAGTCTTCTTCAACGCTTTCTGTAAAGCCCTGTTCTTGTTTTAGTTTTTCAATCTTGACTTGAGTGATCTCATCTTTTAATGTTTGGATTTGTGCCGGCATACTCTTTATCTGAATATGTCGAACAGCACTTGCCTCGTCCATCAAGTCAATGGCCTTATCCGGCAGGAATCGATCGGTCATGTAACGATTCGAGAGATTCACAGCGGCTATGACGGCATCTTCAGTAATCTCAACTCCATGATATACTTCATAACTGTCCTTCACGCCTGATAATATATCAATCGCTTCATCAACAGTTGGCTCTGAGACATGAATTCGTTGGAAACGCCGTTCTAAGGCTTTGTCTTTTTCAATATTCTCCCGATATTCATCTTGAGTTGTTGCTCCTATACAGCGAAGCTCACCCCGAGCTAACATTGGCTTGAGAATATTTCCTGCATCCATCGAACCTTCGGTCTTACCTGCCCCTACAATCGTATGAATTTCATCAATGAACAAAATAATTTTATCATTTGAATCTCGCACATCATTTAGAACAGCTTTTAACCGTTCTTCAAATTCACCTCGATATTTAGCACCTGCAACAAGTGAGCTCATGTCTAAGTTATAAACGGTTTTGTCCTTCAAGTTCTTAGGAACGAGTCCTTGTTCAATCTTTTGTACCAATCCTTCGACAATCGCTGTCTTACCTACACCAGGCAGCCCGATTAAAATAGCATTATTTTTTGCTTTTCTTGACAAGACACGAATAATTTCTTCAATTTCTTGCTCCCGTCCAATAATCTTATCAAGCTTACCTTGTTGGTACCGTTCATTTAAGTTTGTTGAATACTGATCCAATGCGTGATATACCATCTCTTGGTTCTCAGAAGTTGCTCGTTTCCCCTTACGAACCCGATTCAGTTTTTCTAATATAAGATCACGATCTATATCATTTTTTAATAAGAATGCTGTGATTGGATTATAGTTTTGATTCATCAGGGCCAGAATAAAATGCTCAGAACTACAGATTTCATCGCGCAATTCTTTCGCTTCTTCTTTTGCACTTTCAATTAAACGATCGTACCTCGGCGTCTGCTGTTGAGCGAATTGACTATCACTCCCTCGACTCACAGGTAACTTATCCAATTCCTGATTAATGAGTTGTACCATCTCATTAATATCAATCTCTAGTGATTCATAGAAATCAAACACAAAATGTTTAGGTTGCATCCAGACTGACCATAGATGAGGGATATCAACTTGAATCTGTTGTCTTTCTTTAGCAAGCGTCTGCGCATCGCTAAATGCTTGAATTACATTATTAGTAAATTCATTCATTCAGTCCAGACTCCTTTCCCTTAATGTATTATTGCGTATAATTTTTGCTTTATCATCGCTCCTTTAATGATGTTTCGTCTCTACTTAATATATAGCAATTTCCGTGCCAACTTTTGAAAAGGCGATATAAACTATATTGACTCATTGAATAAAATACTTTATGTAACAAGGTGCAACAATTTGTTTCAATTGGTGTATCCTGTGTCCTATGTGGAACAAGGTGAAACAGTTTATAAACAAAAAAGCAAGAACCCCTTAAACCATGGGTTCTCGCTTTTTATTTATCCAATCATCGAAGTAAGATAAAAGATGGCCAATCACAGAGGTAATCCTATCTCAAATTTATCTATATTACATCTAATTGGTATTTCTTAATCTTGCGATAGAGGGTAGTTCGTGACATATTCAAAGCTTTCGCAGCGTGACTCTTATGATAATTATATTCTTCAAGTGTTTGAAGAATTTTTTCTGCTTCATTTTTAGGTTGTATATTTTTTTCTTGTTCTATTTTCACCCTAAGGTCACTTGGTGCTTGTGGAGCACTAAAGGTGGTCATTTCAATTAACTCTTTGATGACATGCGAGCTAGGTTGTTCGATAGGATAGAACATATACAACCGTTCAAGAAAATTGTTAAACTCTCGAATATTCCCATGCCAAGGATAGTGTTTCGTTATGTCGAATAATTCTCTCTTCCACGTAATTTGCCACTTTTTCTTCTGGCAGAATGATTCAATTAATGGAAGTAAATCTTCTGTTCGTTGACGTAAAGGTGGTATTTGAAGTGGAATGACATAGAGTCGGTAGTATAAATCTTCTCTAAAGCGACCTTCACAAACGGCAGTTTTCAAATCCTGATTAGTTGCTGTCACAATTCGAAAATCAACCGTGTAAGATTTATTGCTACCAATCGGTGTCACCTGTTTTTCTTCAATCGCACGTAGTAATGCGGCTTGCATTTTTAAAGACATACTGTCCACTTCGTCTAAGAAGAGTGTGCCTCCTTCTGCTTGTCGCATCTTACCGCTATAGCCTTCCTTGCTCGCTCCGGTAAATGCCCCAGCCGCATACCCAAACAACTCACTTTCTAGTAAGTTTTCACTAATTGAACCACAATTTAGACTAATTAATGGTCCATCCTTATATGGACTATTATAGTGAATCGTTTTGGCAATAATCTCCTTACCAGAACCTGATTCACCTCGTATATGAACGGGTACAGTACCCTCAGCCGCCTTATAAACTTTCTCTAAAAAATTCTGATAAGTCTTATTCTCTGATAGTACACCTGGATAATATTTTCTTTCTGTACGATTATTGGTATAGAATTGATACTTATAACCGATCAGCTCCTGATCATACAAAAGGGGCTCAACATTATACAGACCGTCATATTGATGACAAAAAGCTTCAATATCAATACCTAGAGATAGTTGCTTATACCTTTCCATTTCAGTAGGAAAGTAAACCACTTGCTTGTGCTCATTGCAAAGCACGCTATGATTATCAGTACCTACTACATAAGTCATTAAAGCTTGCTGTTGCTTGATTCGACGTTGGAATAAACGGTTCATGACACGCTCAGCAATTAACTGTGTAACACTTTGGTGTTCAATATGATTATTCTTATAGGTGGAAATATCTAATATGCCTACTAGATGATCCCCATCAAATATGGGACATGCAAAACAACTCCATTCATGCGATGCAACTGCATAGTGCTCAAAACGAGATACCTTTTGACTCATCCTTTTTGATATAGCGAGTGATATCGCATTTGTTCCCACATCGAGCTCGTTCCACCGACTCCCCTCAAAGAAGCCAATATTATTTGCTTGATCAATCGCTCTAGCGTTCCCTTGCCTCCAAATAATATAGCCTTCTGCATCGGTTAAGATAAATAATGATTCACTTTGATTAAAAATTTTAGATATCTTAATAATCTCTTCTTCAACTAAATCAATTAATAGTTTATGGCGCTTCTGTTTCATTGATAATTGGTCATAACGTAATACTGTATTACTAACCATTTGAAATGGATTTAAGTCCTTTTTGCGACATACTTCCCATGAATTAGCTATTTTATCCGGTAATGCATCAGGATTAATTACTTTTTTAATGACAAACTCTTTCCACAATAATTCGTTCAACGTTCATCACCCCTCAGTTATATTATAACTTGCTCTCATATGTAAGTGAAGCGCTTTCTTTAAATTATAAAAAATATTCATAACTCTTTTCCATTACTTAATCCTTCTTTTTGTTGTGGATAAGATGCCTAATTCCTTGCGATATTTATTAACCGTACGACGTGAGATCGCGTAACCTCTCTCATGAAGAATATCCGCTAGTTTCTGATCTGATAAGGGATGTTGCTTGTCTTCTTGATTAATTAACTTTTGAATTTCTTTTAATATAAATTGTTGACTTAACTCTTCACCTGATTCTGACTGAACCGATGATGTTGTAAAGAGTTTTCGCAATTCAAATGTACCAAAATCAGTATAAAAATACTTGCCTTGAATAGTACGACTTACTGTGGAAGGACTAAGGTCACATCTTTCAGCTATTTGTTTAATCGTTAATGGCGACACTTGATGCCCTTTTGAATTGAAAAAAAGCGCTTGTGCTTCAATAATTGCTTGTGTAATTTGAACGAGTGTCACTTCTCTACGTTTCAAACTATACGAGACAGCCCTCACTTGCTGTCGCTTGTCTTTGATAAATTCTTTCAAATCAGTATCTTCAATGGCTTTCAATTCTTGATAATATGTATCATTAAAACTTAATTTCGGTAAGTTTTGAAAATTATAAGATACTTCGTATCCCTCTTCTTTCTGTTGAATAAATACATCTGGTTCAATATATTGCGTTTCCTCGCTATAAAAGTAAACCGCAGGCGTTATCGCTAAGGTTTGATAATAAGCGACTGTCTCTAATATATCCTCAATAGAAACATTTAAATGATTAGATATCGTTTGGTATTCACGATTGACTAACTCATTAAAGTATATTTCTAAAACAACATAAGCTATCTCTGGAGCTGATGGGTCTTGTTCAGTTTGAAGCATCCATAATTCCCTCAAATCACGCGCACCAACACCAACGGGTTCTAATTGTTGAAGTAAAGTGATGGCATCGAGTAACTCAATCGCATCACACTCTAGAATCAATTGTAACGCTTCGTCTGACTTACTAAGAAAGCCATGCTCATCGAATTCATCCACTAGCCTAATCATCAGATCTCGCAAACGGGTCTTGCGATAACACATGATTTGGTCTATTAAATTAGTTCGAAAGGATTGTTGTCTCTGATCCTCTAGTTGATTTATCATTGCTTGGTGATTATCTTGCCTATCTGATGAGTTAACCATGTTACCATATGAATCATACTGACTAACACCATCTTCAATCAGAATATTATCGAATCCTAACGAATTAATCTCTAACATATCTCGTGTATCTTCAACAACCATGAAGGGATTCTCTTGTGATATATCCATCAATAATTGACTTAAATCTTCACGAGCTGTTTGAAGGATTCTTAACGCTTGTAACTGGTCAAAACTCATTTGTTGACGTTGCTTTTGCATTAATTCAGTATTTAATGTTGTACCTCTTTCCCGTTTCATATTCTCATTCCCCCATACTTGATACTTTATTATACCATATCTGTATCATTACTCATTAGTCGTAATAGATAACGCTAATAATGTTATTTGGTTAAGATTTAAAGTGGTAGATGGGAGCGTTGTGAGAGGTGATGCTAAGCTCCGAATCAATAAAAACGGTGCGTCGTAAGGTGTCACCACGCTCTGGTTTAGTGGATTCAGTCTATCGCGAAGAGCTGCCACGATCCGCTTAGTTGAATATATACTCACGCATCCCAACAAACTTGTGATAAAACTATATACTTGAATATTAATCTAGAATTTCCAAAACAAAAACACCTACAAGCTATCTCAACTCGTAGATGTTCCTCTAAAAATATATATTTCATCACCTTTCCGCATTCTCATGCTCCCATCCAGTCCATGGGTATGACGTAACGAAAATAACTTCTCCCGTTTCTGGATGTTCAACAGCATCGTAAGTTTGATAGTGATTATCATATCCCCGAACCGCTAAATAAAAATAACCATCCCCACCAGCTTGAACTGTCTCCCAGAAACCATTACCCAAACCTACAGTAGCAATGATCGTAACCGTTGCATATGGGTATCTTAAGGTGCGTCGTGAGCTAGTACGACGCTACGGAAACGAATTTGCGGTCCATCGCGCTGAGTCACGATAAACCGCAAGACTATTTATCCTATAATATAGATACTTATTGCTGATATAATACAGAAAACTCCTAGAATGGTCATCGCAATTGATGTGAGGTTCCATATTTTGTCATTTTTATAATAAATTTCCCAGGCAGTATACAGCTGTGGGATTGAAACAGCTAAAAGTAGTAGCGAAGTGAAGATATGCCTTGATATGAGGTCATTCATTTGAGCAATAAATGCTCCAATGATGATAACAGCACTGAAACCTCTTGTAATTGAATTTAGATTTTTAATTTATCTCACCTCTTTATTTTCATTCTAACATAAACTGAAAATAAAGAGGTAGGACACAGCGAACACTTGCTTACGCGTCTAATTTGAAATGCTTATTAAAGTTGACTTACAAATGAATGTAAGGGAAACAGAATAAAATTGACTATGCAGAGCGTCATGAGTGAGCACGACGCTACAGAAATTGACTTGCGGTACTTCGTGAGTGAGCACGACGTTACGGAAACTGATTTGCGGTACTTCGTGAGTGAGCACGACGTCCGCAAGCTCAACAAATAAGTATTTAAGGAAAGAAGCTGACTAATGTCATATTTAAGAAATGCGTTTAGGAATATTTTTCATCATTTGATTTTCAAAGTTTCCTAGAATATGGACTCAGCTCTATCTTCCGGATCGTATTGACAGTCGCTACCTCATGGCTTGTACGGGTGTTAGTTGAGAAAATTTTTACAACCTATTTTGAAAAGTTGAATTGCAATAATTATTGCGACAATTTTTTATTTACTCAATTAATAAGAGTTCGTGTAAAAATACTTCCAAGGGTGTTTGGTAATCTAAGCATTTCCTAGGACGATTATTCATTAACCTCATCCGTACCTTTAGGACAAATACGTGTCCAGTTGAATGAAAAACGGAAACACTTAAACCCCATTTCAGCAAAGAGTGCAACATCCTCTTTCCAATGTGTATAAAAATCAGTTGCCACATGACTTGGATAGTAAGCATCAACATCAATATAACCTACTGCTCCTTCAGGTACAGCTTCTTCCTCAGTCGCTTTACCAAGCTCCCCGTTAGGTAGTTGGTAGGTCACATAGCGTGGTGTCTGTTGATCTCCACCTTTGAATACATCCGCTGTACTTAGTCCTTTACCTCCAGATAAATATCCACCTTCATATTGATTGGCAGCTGTTGCCCCGCCCCATAAGAAATCTTCTGAAAATCGTCTCATCATCCATTCTCCTCTTCTCTATTGCTTTCCTAAAGCGGTCATCAAGTAATCAGATGCTTGAACATTCTCTTCTCCGCCGATATGCGTTAAAATATCTTAGGCTAATTGCCGATTGCCCATACTCATCCTAAATCCTTCTTTCCGCTAATATTTTTTGTTAAGGCTTACATTTAATTTTGAAGCAAATTCTAATGAAAATTCGATACCTAACAATTCTCACTAGAATAAGCTAATTTTAAAATATCTATTCAATCTCCTTAATCACTCGAGCAGGCACACCACCAACAATGCTCATCGCAGGCACATCCTTCGTCACAACACTCCCTGCCGCAATGATTGAGCCTTGACCAACCGTGACACCTTTTGTAATGGTTGCGTTCGCTCCAATCCAAACATCATCTTCAATTACAACTTTGGCTGGATGTAAAATTCCGCGTTGACCTGGTGCAACATCATGATCTAGCGTCGCAATGACTACTTGATGACCGATTAACACATTATTTCCAATCTCAATTCCGCCTTGATCTTGCATATGCACATTGGCATTGATAAAGACATTCTCACCGAACGTTACGTTGCGACCAAAGTCCATATAAAATGGCTGCCAAATGGCCACACTTTTTGGAATCTTATAACCAAGAATATCTTGGACTAAGGCGTTCATTTCCTCGACATCATGATACTTCCCTGCATTCGCTTCGCCTAAACGTTTACGCGTATCAGTACTTACTTTGTTCATCTCCACCATTAAATCTGTCCCTGGTAATAATGGTTTTCCTGCATTCATATGTTTTAATAATTGGCCTAACATGACTAACTCCCCCTATAATTAAGCATTCTCACTGTTCTTGTTATATTAAGTATATGCCCTCCCCCTCTTTATTTGAAATTGTTATTAAGAATGGCTTATAATAGACAAAAGGAATACCAGTGTGTAAAGGAGTGCTACTATGGATATTGATACACGTTTGTTGCGCTATTTTCTAGCCATTGCTCGTGAAGGTAATATGACACGCGCCGCGAAACTATTACATGTCACACAACCTACCTTGTCAAAACAATTAAATAAATTAGAAGATATACTTGATTCAAAGTTGTTTAAACGTACAAGCCGCCAGATGATTTTGACAGAAGCCGGCCTTAGATTCCGTGACCGAGCTCGTGAAATTATCGAGTTAACTGATAAAGCACTGCATAGTATGATACAAAATAAAGACTCAATTAGCGGGGAAGTCACGATTGGTGCTGCAGAATCGGATGCTTTCCGATATTTAATTAAAGTATTTAAAACGATTCACGAAGCGCACCCTAATATTCATTATGATGTGGTAAGTGGGAACTCATTAGATAGTTTAGAACGATTAGATAAAGGAATTTTTGACTTTGCGCTTGTGGTCGGAACGCCGAATATTGACCAATATCATTCCCTTCCTCTTCCAACTGCAGATACATGGGGATTGATTATAAGAAACGACCATCCCCTTAGCAAATACGACTATATTACACCTGAATTGCTTAAAGACGAGCCGTTGATTGTCTCCAAACAAGTCTTCGTCAATCAAGAATTAATCGAATGGTTGAATAATGATTGGAATGAATATAATGTTGTCGCGACCTTTAACTTATTAAACAATGCTGCTTTAATGGCAGAAGAAGGATTGGGGCATGTGATTTCACTCGATAAAATTATTAACACTTCAGATGACAGCGCGCTTTGCTTCCGACCTTTCCGTCCCAAAATCGAAGCCCCACTCAGTCTAGTTTGGCGTAAGAATGCCTCACTTTCACCTGCAGCCGACAAGTTCTTAGAAGTTTACCGAGTCGGATGGAAGTAGTGCCCCTTTATTTGTTAAGATAACAACAGTAGAACACAAAAAGGAGCGACACTATGCCAAATTTAAGAAATGCGATTAACAATATATTTCAATCATTTGACTTTCAAATACTATTAGAAGACGGAATCTTAACAATTTTTCGTATCGTTTTAACTGTGACGTTATTATGGCTGTTGCGCGTTATAATCGAAAAAATCATAACAGCCTATTTCAAAAATACCCGCCGCTTTAAATTCCAAAATGTATCTCGTAATAATACGATTCAACGATTACTATTGAATATTGTTCTCTATACGTATTATTTCTTCGTTGGATATAGTGTCCTTTCAATCTTAGGTGTCCCCGTGAGCACATTGGTTGCTGGAGCCGGGATTGCAAGTTTAGCCGTTGGTTTGGGTGCTAAGGATTTAGTCTCAGACTTAGTGAATGGCCTGTTTATTTTAATTGAACATCAATTTGATGTTGGGGATCATATCGTCATTAATGGCTACGAAGGACGGATCTTTAGTATCGGAGTGCGGACAACGGT
Source organism: Aerococcaceae bacterium DSM 111021 (assembly GCA_020112395.1). Taxonomy (NCBI): domain Bacteria; kingdom Bacillati; phylum Bacillota; class Bacilli; order Lactobacillales; family Aerococcaceae; species Aerococcaceae bacterium DSM 111021. The sequence goes on from JACCEK010000001.1 coordinate 1,249,960, forward strand.
TATTCGCGATTATAATGGGATTCATCATTTTATACCAAATGGAAATATTCAAGAATTATCCAATCTTTCGCGTGAAGCGACCCGAATTGAGCTCGACCTCCTAATTTCGACCGATATTAACTTGGCCTTATATGAGCAATTATTAAAGGATGCATACCGACAGATGGCCCCGTCTGATGAGCAAATTAACGACACTACTGACTTTATCGGACTCATGAAAGACCCCCACGGGCGCCTTGTCTATAAGATCAGAATATGGGTAAAAGATCCCGATGATGTCGTCGAAGTCGAGGGACGTTACTATAAACTATTCGCCGATACATTATACGAAGCTGGTCACCCAATTCCAATGAGTGAACTATCACGAATGAATACGACGGTTCAATGGGAAGATCAGAAAGCAAACAAATAATTTATTACACAGAAAAAGGCACCTAGAAATAGGCGCCTTTTTGTTTAGACTTTCTCTTCAATCTTTTCAGCTATCTTACCAGTGAAGCGGTTTGAGTAAAAATCAATCAGTGGTCCTGCCATAAACCCGGTGATAAAGGTTGAAATACCAACCGGTCCACCAATCACCCAAGCGACAGCGACAACAATGACATCTTGAATCACTCTGACGGTCTTATAACTTGCGGACACGCGGTCCCTAATGACCGGCGCAATCGCATCATAAGGCGACACTCCAAGATCCGCATCCATATATAAAGCGACCCCAAAGGTAAAAATTAAAATAGCCACAATCGTAATCAGAATTTGCACCACAAAAGCCATCTGACTTGGATCTACCATTGACTCCAACATTCCCGTAAAGAATTCAATCATATACCCCACAAGAACTAAATTATAAATTGTCCCCCAACCAATAATTTTACGGTCAAAAAACAGTATAATTGCTAGAATCACTGCATTGACGAACAACTGATAATTCCCTAATGAGAAACCTAACAATTCACTCGCTCCTGTGTTCAAGGCCGTAAATGGGTCTAACCCCATATCCATTGATTGACTCAAGGCTGAACCAAAACTAATTAACGTTATTCCTAATAAAGACATTAAAGTCTTCCACAGAAACTCTTTCCAATTAAATGAAGACATATCGTGCTCCTTTCAAGTAAGTCTTTTATTTACTCTTCAAGGTTAATATAATCAGGCCTCGATATGCAACTCATTTGATTAGCCCCGTAAATTAAAGTCAATAAAAGCCCACTAAACGTTACCATTTAGTAGGCTTTACTGACTATTTAAATACACTGCTCAGATCCTTTCTCAACATCATGTGTCAATTTATTCACTTTCTTTTGGTCTTACTACTAATACGTCACACGCTGCGTGGCGAATAACATTCTCAGATACAGATCCCATAAAGAATCTTTCAATAGCACCCATACCTTTGGCACCCATAACGATTAAATCAATCCCTTCGCGTTTCGGAATATCTTCCGCAATAATCGATTTTGGTGATCCCATCTCAAGAATTGTCTCAACTTCCGTTAAACCTTGACCCGTTGCGTAATCTTTTGCTTCTTCCATCACACGGTCTCCTAGAGTTCTTAATGCTTCTCTAAAGTGAATATCCGAACTTGATGTCGCTTGGATTGCGCGTGTATCTAATACGTGTAAAACAAATAATTTAGCATTATTCCGTTTAGCAATCGCTACTGCTTTGTTTAAAGCCAAATCAGCACCTTCAGAACCATCCGTCGCAACTAAAATACGTTGATACTCTTGTAACATTACACTCACCTCCTATTAATCTTATATATATATTATAACACAAAATGAATGCGCTTACTTGCAAGGCGGTTAATATTTACAAAAAATGGATATTATTTTAGATAGTGACTCGTTTATAGTAGAATTCAGTTAAAAGGAGGAGAGATATGTCAAAAAATTGTGGCAATTTCAAACTCGAGCGCATTTTAGAAAGAGGGATTCAATTATGAAAAAGAGCACACTCAAACGGATTCTAGCGTCTATTCTATTCGCTGCGGTATTCTTTACAAGTCCCAGCTCAGCAGTGACCGCTGAAGAAGCAATTGAAAGCGTTGATACTAGCGACTACGCACCTGGCTTATTCTATCCCTATTACGATTACAAAGGAGAAGGCATGGAGTTTGCTCCTTTTACATTAACATTAGATTATGAACCCGATGAAGACGGGATTTACCAAGTAAGTCGCGCTAATGCTGGTAATACAGTCTCTTACGTTTATCAGCTGACTCAAGATGGCGTCATCGAATTGGCTTACTTTCCAAATTCGTATGAAGCTGAGGACTTCCGTTATCACGAAGACTCCCTAGATGAGCAAGTCGCGACATTCTTCCCAGACGAGTTAGCAGTTGGAGACACATTCACAAGAGGTTACCGCGATGAGCAAGAGTTTACAGTTACTGATATTCTCACTGAACATGAAGTCGAGTGTGAGACATATCATGATGTCTTAGTGATCGAAACAGTTATGCCAGAAGGGGAAGTACAACGCTACTTCTATGCCCCTGAGATTGGTGAAATCGCTTCTGAATATATCTTTGATGACGAAGGAAACTCAATTACCACTGCATTAAGTGAGTATGGGGAAGTCCCTTCTGAATAATTGGTATGAGTGCACTCACAAAATTTTTGTGGGTGTACTTTTTTGGATTAAATCCGCATTCGAATATTTTTCGAACGCTAGTTTGGCCGGAATCGAGCATTCGAATATTTTTCGAACACGAATTATTGAACATATAAAGAACCAAACACCCTAAAGTGCTTGGTTCGCTTTATTACTGATTCATTTCCCATTGCTCTACTAAAGCTTGATACACGGCTTCGGTCTCTGCTTGGGTCGTTTGGTTAAAAATCAACCATCTTGGTGATTCGCCATCACTTAACTGTACATCGATATGGTAAGGATGACTGTCATAGATGAAGAGTTCTACTGGTCCGTAACCCTCTAAGTTAAAATGACCAAAGCGTTTCTCCATTCCACCAAAACCATTTGTACGTGAGCCTTCTAACGGACCTTCATTTAATTCAATCGATTCGATTTGGTCATAGGCCACTTCAAGTCCGTACATCGGTGCTTCGACGGCAACCGTATCTGCTTGGATTGAAACATCATATTCGGACAGACTCATCATCAGAACGAGCCCAATAATACCGACGACTAAGATTCCGAGGATCGCCATGATGACCTTTCCAGCTGGATGAGCGACATTAATTGTCGTACCCATTCCGGATATACGTTTAGGCACGAATAATCTGGAATCATTTGGATTATAGTAGGCACCCCATTTATACTGGCCTTCTTCTTCAGGCATTTGCCATTCCGCTTGATCAAAGAATTTTGCTTGGAGGTCTTTATTTTTCTGAGTTGTTCGAGCCATTAAAGCAACTATTGCTAGTAAGAACACACCCAATAATAGGATTAGCCACAGATCCGATGGATTAAAGAGAATGAGTGCTGTGAAAGCAATAAAGAAGATATTAACCATTAAACTCATCTGCAAGTAACTCACCGCATTATTTCTTTCAAAATGACGCATGTAAGCTTGGGTCACTTCACTATCTTTGGACACAAACGGCGTCTTACTGCTAATCACCATATCATAAGACAAGGGTATCACGATGAGCGTTAGCGGTACAAGGATCAAAGGCAGAAGGAAACTTCCTGAACTTTGAGCGACCCATGCCATGATTACTGGCACCCAACTCAGTAACCAAATGAGCCATGCCCATTTCTTGCTTGGCGCTGCTTTTCCTTTTTCTCGGGTCACACTGATATCGACCACGCGTTTTTGTGTTTCATATATCCAACCCTTTTCCTGCTTTAAGACCATGAATTTTCTTTGCCAAATTGATACTGGCACATAAGATAAGACAAAATAACTAAATAATATGAGTATCCACATAAAATCTCGCAACCCTTGGAATAGATCCAAACTCACCAAGAATGACAAGCCAATAAAGACGGCTCCTATAATTAGTTGAGTCACTCTAAACTGGCGTTGTAATGTCTTAACTTCATCTGTTTCAGCATGTTCTGGCGCAAAAGACAGGCCAAATATTTTGAAATTTTGGTAACTGACGGCGTAATTCATCATCATTACAAAGACTAGGATTAGAATAATCGTCATTAAAATCATTGATTCTCTCTCCCTTCAATTAAATTTTCTAACATCGACACGACTTTTTCTTTAAGAGCTTGATTATCTTCCGTCTTTGCTAAGCCTTCTGCCAAAGTCACTTCCAGTCGGTTTAAATACTCACTTTCAATAATATCGTCTGGATTCTCCCGCACTTTTGTTCCAACTCGGCGGTCCACTACAATAATTCCCTCACGCTTCAACGTTTGATAAGCCTTGTTGACTGTCATTGGGTTGACGCCCAAATCTTGAGCAAGTTGTCTTGCGCTTGGTAAATTTTCTCCGTATTTTAAATCACCGCGGCCGACTCCTAACACAACTTGATCGCGAATTTGTTGGTATATCGGTGTTTCCGCTGATAAATCTATCTCCATTAACATGTTCTCACCCCTTCGATTCACTTCTTTCTATCTTCCTTAGTTGTATTATATCATATAATACACCATATACACAAATCACGATAAAAAATAGAGCGTTTAGTTAAAAACGCTCCATCTCATTGCTTACACCGCTTGAATAAAATTACCAATATTAACTGCACCTAGAATTAGAATCATAATAAAAATATAAGATCTAAATTTGTCAGTGTCTATTTTGTTGTAAATTTTTCTTCCGATATACATGGCTAAAGCAACGACTGGAACTGAAAAGGCGAAGTAAATAGCCACATCCCAATTCCAAAAGCCACTTAAAGCATGACCGGAAATAACAAATACGCTCGAGATCAAGAAATGAGATTGAACTGTTCCGAGAAACTGACGTGGCGTCCAATCACGGGCCGCAGCATAAAGTACCACTGGAATACCGTTCATATTATAGGCACTCCCTAACATACCGCCTAGAAATCCGAATGGATAAGAGTAATTTGGATTTTCAAATTTTGCTTGTAAGTATTCTCGACGCGCGGGTGAGGCCGTGAGTGAATACAGTGAATAAATTACTAAGACACTCCCTAAAATCAAGTTAATCACTGACTGTTCTGCAAAGCGAACTAGGATCAGTCCAACCGGAATCCCGATGATCGTTGCGAGTGTTAATTTCTTAATCACGACTGGATCTTTATCTTTCCAACCTCTTTGAATTGACATCAATGCAGTTGTCATCCCAGTCAGACCAATTAATGACACCGATACTGAAAATGGAATCGGTAGTAGCGCTAATAATGGCATACTTACAACTGAGTCCCCAAAACCAAATGTTGCACGCATGAGTGAACCTAAAAAGACCGCTCCCACTACCATTAAAATTAGAGTATAATCCATTGAATAACCTCTTTCACTTAAACTTCAACTTCAACTTCAACTTCAACTTCAACTTCAACTTCAACTTCAACTTCAACTCTTTGAGTGTAGCATAGAATAAAAGGGTCGTCTATTAAGGAAAAGTGCATTTAGTCAATAAAAAAAGCCCGAACATCCCCCATGTTCGAGCCTTCTTAGATTAAGCTTTTAAGTCTTCACCATTCGTTGCGATGACTTTTTTGTACCACTCAAATGAATCTTTTTTCGAACGGTTCAATGTTCCGTTACCATCGTTATCACGGTCAACATGAATCATACCGTAACGTTTTTTCATTTCACCTGTTGTAAACGACACTAAGTCAATAATACCCCAAGGTGTGTAGCCCATTAATTCAACACCATCGTAATCAACAGCTTTAATTAATTCTTCAATATGGCCTTGTAAGTATTGAATACGCTCTGGGTCATGGATGCTTCCATCTTCTTCAACAGTATCAACTGCACCAAAACCATTTTCAACGATGAATAAAGGTACTTGATAACGATCCCACAGGCGGTTCATGACATAACGTAAACCGACTGGGTCAATCGTCCAGCCCCAATCACTTGCTGAAAGGAATGGGTTGTCAACTTGATAAGGAATCTTACCATGAACGTTTGCTTCTTCGTCCTCACCTTGTTCACTATTAATATCCACCGCATTCGACATGTAGTAACTGAAGCCTAAGTAGTCAACTGTACCGTTCGCTAAAGCTTCTGCATCGCCTTCTTCCATTGGGATGTTTAAACCATCACGTTCAAATTCTTTTAGAACATAGTTTGGATAGTATCCATTAATTTGAACATCTGGGAAGAAGTAACGTAGACGCATTGATTCTTCAGCTAACATGACGTTTTTAGGATCTGAATTGATTGGGTAGATTGGAACGTGAGAAACCATTGCCCCAATTTCAAAGTCTGAGTTAATTTCTTTACCAATCGCAACAGCTTTAGCACTTGCTAAAAGCACGTTATGCGCTGTCGTATACATCACTTCTTTAGGATTCTCGCCTTCTTTAACTTGAACACCGACGTTCGTCCATAAGAAAATTGGGTTCGTGTAATCCATCATGTTATTAATTTCATTAAACGTCATCCAATATTTAACTTTATCTTTATAACGCTCAAATACAACCTCAGCAAATTTCACAAAGAAATCGATCACTTTACGGTTTCTAAATCCACCATATTCATGCGCTAAGTGAAGCGGCATCTCAAAGTGAGTTAATGTAATAACTGGTTCGATGTTATGTTTTAATAATTCATCGAATAAATCATCATAAAACTGTAGCCCTTCTTCATTCGGCTCAGCCTCGTCACCTTTTGGAAAAATACGCGTCCAGTTGATTGACGTACGGAATGCTTTTAAGCCCATCTCCGCAAATAATGCCACATCTTCTTTATAACGATGATAGAAATCAATCGCTTCATGATTCGGATAAAATTTCCCCTCTTCAACCGTTTCTGTAATTTCACGTGGTTTACCAGCAGCACCTGCTGTCATAACGTCTGCAACGCTTGGCCCTTTACCGCCTGCGTTCCATCCACCTTCTAATTGATGGGCAGCTACTGCGCCACCCCATAAGAAATCCTTTGGTAATTTACTCATTAATTTTTCCTCCTTATTATTTATGAACGATAATAACTTCTTCACCATCCAACACAACTTCTACATCCGTATAGTCAGCTGTATTCGTAACAACAACCGGTGTAACCGTTGGAAGTCCTTCTGATTTAATCATATCCAAATCGGCTTCAATTAATAATTGCCCACGACTGATTTTGTCTCCTTCAGTAACGTGAGTTGTAAATGGACGACCATCAAGTCCAACTGTTTCCAAACCAACATGAATTAACACTTCCACTCCGCCGTTAGAACGAAGACCAACAGCATGCTTCGTACCAGCTACTAAAATCACTTCACCATCAAATGGCGCAACAACTAGTCCTGCAGTAGGCTCGATCCCTACCCCTTGCCCCATCATCCTGCCAGCAAAAACTGGATCTGGAACATCTTCTAATGCAACAACTTTTCCTTCTAATGATTTTGATAGGATTTCATCTGCTTGAGTTGCTTCATTAGATTCTACGACTGAATGTGTACCCTCTGCAGTCGACACATCATCTCCAACAACATCTTGAACTGCATCATCACCGTATCCAAAAATTTGAATCAAGATCACCGGTAAGATAATCGCAATCGCCACACCTAGCAATTCACCCCAGAATGACATTGGGTATTCACTACTTAATGCATTGAACACTGTAATTGGACCTGGTAATCCCGCAAAGGCAAAATAATGTGAACCGAATAAACTAGCCACAAGTGACGCAATAGCACCTGAAATTGATGCGATAATGAACGGTTTTTTAAAACGTAAGTTTACTCCATAGATAGCTGGTTCTGTAATACCAAAGATACCTGGTAAAAACCCAGAAATACCAGCTTGCTTAACTTCTTGTTTCTTCGCTTTAATCGCTAGCCCTAAAGCAGCCCCCACTTGAGCACTTACCGCTAAAGATGTGAAAGCTTGTAGAGAGTCCATCCCGTATTGATCAAAGTTAGCTAACATAATCGGCATAATTCCCCAGTGAATTCCGAACATCACGAGTACTTGCCACAACCCACCTACTAATGCTCCAGCAACCGCTGGCGCTATATCATAAATAAAGTTATAACCTGCCGCAACAACATTAGCACCACCAGCCGTAATCGGGCCGACAACCAATAACGTTAAAGGAACTGAAATAACAATCGCAAAAAGCGGCGTCAAGATTGGTCGTGCCACTTCTGGAAAAATACGGTCTAGATATTTTTCTAAGTAAGATAAACCCCATACTAAGAATAGAGCTGGTAATACACTTGACGTGTAAGTTGTTTCACTTAATAGAAAACCGAAGAATCGGAATTCCTCTCCAGCAGCAACTTGAGCAATAATATTTCCTAAATCCGGGCTCACTAATGCCGTCGAAGCAGCAACCGCAATATACGTATTCGATCCAAAATGTCGTGACGCCGTAATCGCAATAAAGATCGGTAAGAACACAAACGGTGCCCACGAAACAATATTAAAAACTTGATACGTTCCAGACTCGGCTACGGCTGGAAATAATGTCGTTAATATAATTAAAATCGCTTGCAAAATTCCCGATGCAGCTAAGATATACACAAATGGTGCAAATACCGCTGACATCGTTCCAATTATCTTGTTTAAAACAGATGTATTACTTTGGTTATCTTCATTTGATTGTTTTGGTTTCCCAGCAATTCCCGCCGCCTCAACAAACTCGTCATATACTTTATTTACATGTTGCCCAATAATAATTTGATGTTGCCCTGCATTTTTTATTGCACTGACCACACCGGGCAGTTTAGTGATATCATCTAAAGAAACTTTTGAATCATCATTTAAAAATAGACGTAAACGTGTCGCGCAATGAATAACCTTATCAAGATTCTCTACGCCCCCAATTTGCTCTAGAATATCTTTTGCTAATCTTGCATTCTTATCTTCACTAGCCATCATGTATATCTTTTTTTAATTAGTGTGGTTACAATTATAATTATACCCCTACATTTTGTCAAATAACAAATAATATCCTATATTTATTTCTAATATTTGATAAGATAGAAGCAATCAAACTAAGTAAAGGACAAAAAATATGCTTAAATATGAATATACAGCAAAGGAAATAATAAAATATATCGAAGAAAACAACTTAAAACAAGGCGACAAATTACCTAGCCTTGATGAATTAGTCGTCCAATTTGAAGTCAGTAAGAACACGGTAATTAAGGCTTTAGATGAACTAGAAAGCCATGGACTCATTTATCAAGTTAGAGGAAGTGGGATTTTCGTCCGAGGACGTAGACATAAAGGGTATATAAACCTGATGGAGATTCAAGGTTTCGATAGTATGCTGCGAGAGTTTAAATTAAATTCAGACGTATTAGAATTGAAAGAAATCACTCCACCTCAAGATGTCATGACACATCTACAAATGGATAAAGACCAAACCGTCTATTATTTAAAACGACTGAGATATATTGAAGGACGTGTGTTTTGTATTGAAGAATCTTACTATAATAAAGACATTGTCATTTATTTAAACGAACAAATTGCAGCAGAATCTGTCTTTAACCACTTAGTTAATAATTTAAAGTTACAGGTCAGCTTTTTAGATCATTACTTACGTGTGGGTAAATTGAATCAGCAAAATGCGGACTATTTAAAACTTGAAGAAGGCGATCCAAGTATTCAAATTGAATCGATTTTTTACTTGTCCAATGGCGTCCCTTTTGACTACTCAAAAATCATTTATCACTATGAAGAGTCGCAATTCTTTATACAAGGCAACAGCTATTATAACTTGATGAATTAAATCGTCTGTTTAAACACTTTAACCACCTATTTAGCGGTTGAAACACTTTTTACGCGCCTTAATCACCCTCCAAACAACCGCTTTGACCACCTCGGTGTACACCAAAAAACAGGTACCAATTGAGTCCAACGACTCAAATGGTACCTGTTTAACTTTATATTCTAATGTTCTGTTTTACGAATTAGCCAGTTAAAGATGAGCTGGGTAATAAATACGATAATTAGAATCAACACCGTCGCGACTAAGATAACGTCCATACGGCTACGTTGGTATCCACGGGCAATCGCCATCGTACCTAATCCACCCCCACCAACTGTTCCGGCCATGGCTGTTAGACCAATAACGTTAATCACAGTTGATGCACTTACACGCAGTAATGCTGTTAAGCCCTCACGCAAGTAAACACGAGTAATAATATCGAAACTTGATGACCCCATCGCCTCAGCAGCCTCAACCACACCAGGATTTACTTCTAATAAAGCAATCTCAACTTGACGAGCAAAGAATGGAATCGTACTCGCAATAATTGGAATCGTTGCAGCCGTTGGTCCAATCGTTGTTCCAACAATCGCTCTCGTTACATTAATCAATAAGGCAAGCAAGATAATGAATGGAATCGAACGGAAGATATTCACAAGTGAATCTAAAATCTTATAAACTGTTCGGTTCTCTAAGATACCGTTAAAACCAGTTACGGTCATAATAATTCCTAGCAACAAGCCTAGTAATCCACCGATTCCGATTGATAAAACCATCATATAGACTGTTTCCCAAATTGCTTCAACAAATTCTTCTCGAAGTTCCCACGCATATGGAATGTACGTTTCTAAAAACGTACCCGCACTTGCAGAAAATTCTCTAAATGTATTCCCAATTGATACAACTATTTCACTCATGTTATACCTCCTTCTTCACGTATTCTTTAACTAATTCATTAAATCGTTGTGTGCTAACATCGCTCTTCTCAAGATGATCAATCACTTTATCCACGTTTTCTGAACTTCCTTCAATCGCAATCAACATATTCCCAATCGGCGTGTTTTGAAGAATCTCGACGTGTCCGTAAAGAATATTCACATTCACATCAAACTCACGTACTAAATTACTTAAGATTGGTTTTGTCGTTTCTTCCCCAACATAACTCAAGCGAATGATTTCTCCATTTTCATCAACGTTTTGCGTCATAGGATGTGTTAATACTAAAGCAATTTCTTGGTCAAAATGAGTTGCTGTGTTAATAAACTCTTTTGTTAGTGATTTTTGTGGGTTGGTGAACATGTCGATAATTGACCCTTGTTCTAGCACATGTCCATCTTCCATTACTGCCACACGGTGACATAAATCTTTTACCACTGACATCTCATGGGTAATAATGACAATCGTTAAGCCTAATTGTTCATTTAGTTTACGTAATAAATCTAAGATAGACGACGTTGTCTTTGGATCCAGAGCACTTGTCGCCTCATCACATAGGAGAACATCTGGATCATTCGCCAATGCACGCGCAATCGCTACACGTTGCTTTTGCCCACCTGATAATTGACTCGGATAATTATCTGTCTTTTCTTCTAATCCTACTAAATCCAACAACTCCGCAACTTTGTGAGCTACTTCTTCTTTATTCAAGCCACTTCCCTTTAAAGGAAAAGCCACATTGTCAAAAATCGTACGTGAATCCATTAAATTGAAATGTTGGAATATCATTCCAATTTTCTTGCGTGCTGCCCTTAAATCCTTCTTGCTCAAATCTTGTAGCACCTTACCATTCACGGTAACTGTTCCTTGTGTTGGAGGTTGCAGTAAATTAATCGTACGCACTAACGTACTTTTACCTGCACCACTATAGCCTACAATACCGTATATTTCACCGCGATCCACTGAAATATTCACATCTTTTACAGCTGTGACAACTTTATCGTCATTTTGGAAAATGACATCGATATCTTTTAATTTAATCAATTTTTATCCTCCTATCTATACAAAAAAACACACTCATCGCTTTAAAAAAGGACGAATGTGCATAAAAAGTTCGTGGTACCACCTTAGTTCGCCAAACTATTACTAGTCCAGCCTCATACAGTACAAATCTCTAAGAAAATATTTATACTGCGACGATGTTAACGGTTGTTTCCGTTCATTCTTACTTATCTTCAGAATGACCGCTCCATGGCCATGTTCACAAGCTATCTCTTTACTCACTTTCACCATCTGCGAGCTCTCTTTGAAAGATGTCACTTCTTACTTACCATTTCATAGCGTTTAGTATTATTTTATCTGTGTGTAAGCATATCTAAAAATGAGAATAATGTCAATGCACTTTATGTAATTCTCATAATCAAAAACAGCAAAAACTACAACACTTAAAACGCACACTATCACTTCAATCTTCCTAAATTTTAATAATTATGGTATTATGAGGTTGTTATTAAGATTAAAATCAGATGAGTTTATTCTATACAATGCAATACGTAGGAGGAATATATATGACAAAAAGAAATACAAAAGAAACGTTAAAATCTATTAAACCGAGTCCGATTCGTGCCTTTAATGATAAAATTTCAGGTATCGAAGGCTTAATTAAATTAACCTTAGGTGAACCAGATTTTCCAACACCTCGTTTCATTAAAGATGCAGCAATTCAATCTATCGATAAAAGTTTTAACGGATACAGCCATTCAAAAGGGTTAGCTGAATTACGTGAAACGATTAGCGGTTATTTAAAACGTAAGTACGACCTAGATTACCGTGCTGAAGATCAAATTATTGTAACCGTGGGTGCGACTGAAGCAATCTTCGTTTCACTATATGCATTACTAAACCCTGGTGATAAAGTTGTTACCGCTGCGCCGAACTATGCAGTTTACAAAACTCAAGTAAACTTAGCTGGTGGGGAATTTGTACCGGTAGACGTAACAGAAGATGACTTCATCTTAACGCCAGAACGCTTAGACAAAGTGTTGACTGAAGATAAAGACATTAAAGTCTTACTAATGAACCACCCATCAAACCCAACAGGACATACTTATACAGCTGAGCAAATCAAAGGCCTTGCTGAAGTCGTTAAAAAACATGATATTTGGGTGATTTCAGATGAAATCTATTCAGAGTTAACTTACAAAGGCAAACACGTCTCAGTAGCTAAATATCTTCCAGAACACACGATTTTAATCAATGGTGCATCTAAATCGCATTCTATGACTGGATGGCGTATGGGGATTGTGGCTGGCCCTGCAGATGTCTTAAAACAAATTTTTGTTATTCATCAAGGTGCAATCAATGCACCAACAACGCAAGCACAATTTGCTGGACTTGCTGCTTACTCAGAAGAAGGTGACGCAGCCATTGAAGAAATGCGCTTAGAATACAAGATCCGTCGTGATTACTTATTGGGCCGATTCCGCGATATGGGCTTCGATGTCTCAACACCGAACGGTGCCTTTTATCTATTCATCAAGATTCCAGATTGGTTTGAAGGCGACGACATGGACTTCTGTCTTAAAGTTGCTCACGAAGCAAAAGTTGGCCTAGTGCCTGGTCAAGCATTCGGTGAAGCTGGTAAAAACTACTTCCGTCTAAGTTATGCTGCAAATCTAGAAAACCTAGAAACAGCCGTTGACCGTATTGAAGCATTTGTTGAAGAGAACAAACCTAAATAAGTATAGTGATAATTATCAACACCTCCAAGTGATGCTTGGAGGTGTTCTTTGTATTGGTTAATCAGTGGTTAAGTAGAAGAATTATTATTTATTCTTCCGGTTAAACCGATTAAATGGAACTATTTTTATTTATTCTTATGGTTAAAGTGATTAAATGGAACAATTCTCACCTATTCCTTCAAGTTACCACCAAATTCCATTAAAAATTTTGCAAAGAAAAAACACACAGCGGACTGTGTGTTTTTATTGTTAATGAAAAACGGTCTGTTGCTATGTGGTTCTAGAATTGAACGACACCTAAGAGTGTTGCAGCTATTAATGTAATGATACTTGCTGCCCACATAATTGGTAAGTTTGCTTTAATATGCTCACCAATGGTTGTACCAGCCAATGATACCCCAACGTAGTTGGCAGCAACTGTTGGACTGATGTAAGTACCATAAGTACCTGTAATTAAGAACGTTGCAGCAACTGTCGATGCTGAAATTCCAAACGGCTCTACAATTCCGATTACAATTGGAAGTAATGCGAAGTAGAAAGCATCTGTACCAAGAACCATCATTAATGGTACTGAGAATAATGCTAAGAACCAGTGAGTATGTGGTGCGATAAATTCTGGTAATGCGTTAATAATCGTTGTAGCCATTGCTTCAACCATTCCAGAACCTTCAATAACACCAATAAATATACCTACGGCGAATAATGTCATCGTCATAACGATAGCGTTATTACCATATTCTTGAATTTTCTTACCTTGTTCTTTCACTGATCTAAAGTTACCTAAGATTGCGAATGCGTAGGCAACCATGAAGATAAAGTGCATTGGTAAACCAGTATCAATGAATAATAAAGCTAACATAATTAATGTTACAACTAAGTTATAGATATAAAGGCCTTTGCTTGTTTTTGGTTCTGAAGTAACATCTCCAGCTAAATCAACAATATTTACATTACCATCGACTGAGCCTTCACGTTTACGACGCGAGTTAATCACAGCGTTAATGATAGCTAATAAGAACATTACAACAACAGCTGGTAAGATGAATGAATAAAGATCTGAAACCTCTACCCCTGCAACAGAAGCTGCACGAATTGTTGGTCCACCCCATGGGATAATGTTCATTGCTGCCATTAATCCAGTCACTGTTCCTAAGAACACGACCGGTTTAACCCCTAATTTATCCATGATTGGTTTGAAAGCTGGAATAGCGATTAAGTACGTTGAAGCGCCACTACCATCCAAGTGTGCTACAGTTGCAACTAATAAAACCGCGATAAAGATTGCAGTAATTTTGTTACCAACTTTACTAATTACAAAATCTACTAACGGGTCGAATAAGCCCTGTTCTGACATTAATGTAAAGAACGAGATCGAGAATAAGAACAGCACTGCTGTATTTAAGATAGATGCTAACCCATCGTTAACATATAAACTTATATCCGCAATACTTGCTCCAGAAACTACCGCTGCGATTAATGGTAAAATGATGAAAGCCATCGGTGGAGACATTTTCTCTCCGATTAAGACATACATCAATATGATTATGAGTATAAAACCTATAATTGCTAAATACATATTTTCCTCCTACATACATATATTATTTTGTGAAACATCCCCCAAACAACTATAAAGAAATCGTTTACAATTATATTTTAATATAGTTATCCTATTAAAACAACATTTAAACTGTCTTTTAACTGTTCTTTGCATGTTCATCTGTTCACATAAAACACAATAGACAATCGCTTATCCTAAAAGGATATTTGCGATTGCTTCTTGTGATTCTTCAATTGAGTGTTTGCGAGAACGAGCACATTCTTTAGCTGGACGGTCGCAAATATAACATTGACGCTTTCCTACTCCAACCTCTTCACGCTTCAAACTGCTTAATTTTCCGTCTTCTAATTTAACAACATCTAAATCAAAGACACGGCCTTTTGAATGAGTTTCTTCAAGTGCTACCATTCTTTTTTTCAATTCAATGCTATCAATATCCACAAAGAAATATGCTTCTGGCCCAGTTGGCAAGTTCAAATCTTCTGAAAACTGAATCGTCACATCGTCTAACTTTGCTTTTATTTCTGTCAGCATTTCTTCAAAGACACCCACTAGATAAAGAGATGTTTTAATATTACCTGGTATATTCAAAGTGACAGATAATAATGAACCCGGAGAATGTTGATTAATAATCTGGGTCTGCCTGAATGCACGTTTTTCACGCGCATCCAGCATCTCCATTAAACTCACTTCCGGGCCATTAAATACTTCATCCTTATACATTGCGAACAACGTCGATCATCGTACCATCACGGTATTGAATTAAAGCAACGTCTTTCTCTCCATATTCAATTGGTTGAGGTGTTCCTACTATTGCGTAAGCTTTCTCTTTTAATTCTTCAATTGTAAATTGTGGAATATCAACGTTCTTGAAGTGTTCTACTAAATCTTGACGTTGTGGATTAATGGCAATACCAATTTCAGTAACAACTACGTCAACACTTGATCCTGGTGTAATGACTGTGTTAACTTGCTCAACAACTGTCGGTATTCTTCCTCGAACTAACGGTGAGATAACTAATGACATCTTACTTGCTGATGCTGTATCTGGGTGACCACCAATGGCTCCACGAATTACTCCGTCTGATCCAGTAACAACGTTAACATTGAAGTCTGTATCAATTTCTAGTGCTGATAAGATACATATATCTAATTGGTTAATGGCAGCACCTTTGAATAAGGGTGAAGCGTAGAATATTGCGTCAATCTCAGTATGCTCAGGGTTACGTCCTAATGATTCTCCTGATGGTGCATCGAAGTCTTGAACATCAATTAATTTATCTACTAAACCTTCTTCATGTAGCTCCACCATTGCATTTGTAATACCCCCTAATGCAAAACTAGCTGTGATATTCTCTTTAATCATATCTTCACGCAAGTAACGCGATACAGCTAATGATGCACCACCTGTACCTGTTTGGAATGAGAATTTATCTTTAAAGTATGGTGAGTTCGTAATCACTTGGTTAGCGTATTTTGCGATAACTAATTCTTTAGGGTTTTGCGTGAATCGAGTTGCCCCTTTAGCAATCCCTGAAGGATCTCCGATAGCATCAACTTCAACAACATAGTCAACATCTGTTTGAGGAATGCTGATTGGTGTATTTGGATAAGGCATTAATGAGTCTGTAATGGCTACAACGTTGTCTGCATATCTTGCATCCACTTTCGCGTAACCTAACGAGCCACAAATTGCTTTACCTTTAGTACCATTTATATTTCCATAGGCATCTGAACTTGGCGCACCTATGAAGGCAACGTCAATTTTGATTTCGCCTGATGCAATTGCTTGTGCACGTCCACCATGAGAACGTAGTACAACTGGGTTTTTCATAATTCCGTCAGAAACTGCTGCTCCGACTTTATCACGTAAACCACTTGATGTAATGTTTGTGACTACACCATTTTTAATGTGTTCGATTAATGGCTCATGAACGTTGGCAATTGAACTTGGTGCAATCGTTAAATCTTTAATTCCCATTGCTGCAATCTCATCCATGACCATGTTTAGTACATAGTCACCTTCACGGAAGTGGTGGTGGAAAGAAATTGTCATACCGTCTTTAAGTCCTGTTTTTTCAATCGCTTCACGTAAGCTACCTACTAATTTGTCATCACCTAGTTTAATAGGATTGATTTTACGGATAGACTCTTCATATTGTGTGCTGTATTTAGATTCTTCTCCATAAGCACCGTATTGATCAACAATATGTTGTGGAATATCGCGACCGACTGTATTCTTAACCATAATTATAGTTCCTCCTCTGTAATGATATTCGCTGCTTTAGCTAAAGCAATAACACGCTCAGCACGTTCAACGATTGGCTTATCAACCATTTTTCCGTTAACAGAGATAACCCCTGAACCTTTTTCTTCAGCTTCTTGAATTGCCCAAATAATTTCTTTTGCATTGTCAATTTCTTTTTGAGTTGGTGCGTATTCATCATGAACAATGGGAATTTGACGAGGGTTGATAATTGATTTTCCATCGAAACCTAATTGTTTAATATGTTGTACTTCATTTCTGAAGCCTTCTTCGTTATCTACGTCTGAATAAACAGTATCTAAAGCTGCAATACCTGCATCTCTCGCTGCATGTAGAATGAAGCTACGTGCGAAGAATAATTCTTCTCCAGTGGCACTTCTTTCAGTCTTCATGTTTGTCACGTAGTCTTCTGCTCCTAGAGCAATACCGATTAAGCGGTCTGACGCGTGGGCAATCTCACGTACATTTAAAATACCTGTAGCTGATTCGATCGCAGCCATAATATTTGTTGTACCCACTTCGATGCCGTTTTCTCTCTCAACTCGTTCGATAACAGCTTCGACGTCTTTGATTTCTTGTGCATTTTCAGTTTTTGGTAAACGAATCACGTTCACGCCACCTAATACTGATGCTTCGATATCCTGATCTCCACCAGCTTTTAAATCGTTAATACGAACAACCGTTTCAACGTTACTATAGTCAATATTTTTTAATGCATTATGTACTAACATACGTGCAGTATCTTTCTCGTTCAATGATACAGCATCTTCTAAATCAAACATTACTGCATCTGAGCCGTATAAAGGTGCATCTCTAAGCATTGCTGCGTTAGCACCAGGCACAAACATCATCGTTCTTCTTAAACGTTCCATGTTGCAATCTCCTTCCAGTTAAATGTAGTTTCATCTGCAGCACGGTAAACAGCTGCAATTGTTCTTGCTTGAACTGTACAATCTAATGCACCTTGGTCAACAGCAGTTACTTTTGCGTTTTCCACTCCAAGTTTTTCTAAAGTTTCTTTGATAACTTTACGGATTTGTGCTCCGAATTGTTTCTCTACACTACTTTCTAGTTCAATCTCGATACCATTATCTGATTGAGCCACAGTGACCATAATGTCAGAAGACTCAACTGTCCCTGCGACACCATTTTGTTTAATTTCCATCTTTTTCACCTCAAATTTATTTTTTGTTTTGAATATAGTCGTACGTTGTACTTGGAACTAAATTCTTAATGCTTTCTGGATGACCTTCCGATAGTGCTTTACGTACTTTCGTAGCGCTAATCACTTCGCCTTCAATCTCTAATCGTGGAATAATTTCTAATTCCAGATCATCTTGAAAAACTTCACTCATACTTTCATTATAAATCTCTGTGACGCGTGAATAAGGCTCTTTACCGACGAAGCGGTGGTTGATATTAAGAACCGGAGCCACTCTTTCTTTAAATAAAGTAGCATCAACCGTTGCTTGAATTCGTGCGACACTTTCTTGAGCACGATCTCGCAAGAAGTATGATGGGAATGTTGCCGAAGAGACCATGTAATCATTCGTTGGTAAGACAATGACATTTGACATGTCAGCGGTTGCACGTTTTACCAACATCATTCGCTCCTCATCATTAAATTCAGAACGATCTTCAGACAGAACGAATACATACACGTAATCACTTTGTTTGGCTGTTTCTTCAATTAAGTGAAGGTGTCCATTAGTAATCGGGTTGGCGTTCATAACGACTGCGCCATTGTTTCCTTCTTTTTTATGATTACTTAACATAGATAAGTAATCTTCAAAATTAGGATGACCAAATTCCATGAAGGTAACATTCGACGTCTCTACAATCTTATTAAAGCCTAGTGATTTAAAGTAAACACTATTCTTTGGACATGTATAGACGAAATAATGATTTGAGCCATTACTTCTTAGTTGATCCATTAGATGGACAACAATATCCGTCAGAAAGTTTTCTGATTGATAGTCTGAATGAACGGCTACACATTTAATAACGTTGCCAGCATATGAACCAGTAGCAACGAGATCATCACCTTTATAAATACCGACTGTATAATCGGTCTGTTCCTGAGTGCTTAAGTTGGAAGCTTCTAATAAATCTTCCCAATCTTTGCGTGTACTTTGGCTTCGATGAATCCATAAACGTTTCGTTGTATACACTATCATCTTCCTTTTTTATTGACTAAAAGTTCTATTGCCTGCCCCAAACCAATATTGCATGAAGAAAATTATTCATTTCTTCATTCCACTATTCATTATATATTAATTATATTAATCGTGTTGTTTTTCCCCTGTATTTTATAATTCTAATCCTTATGCTGCCTAACATGTTAACGTTATCAGTCGATTAGAATGTTATTCTGATGTAAATATTATGACAGAACAAACCTGTAAAACAGCTGCATTGAATTTACTTCTTCTATATGAAGCCGTTTTAATTAGGCATTTATATAACGTTTTTTAGAGGTATATTTAGTCTTGTTTTTATTTTATGCAAAAATTTATACGCAAAAAAACACCATTAGAACAGTATTTTCCCAAAAAAGAATTTCATTCTGTTGTGTTTTCGCTTACAATAAAGATAAATATAACTTATGAGAAAGGTTGATATATATATGGTTGAAGTACGTATTAATGAAACCGTCTTGAGAGATGCACATCAAAGTTTGATGGCGACTCGCATGTCGACAGAAGATATGCTTCCAATTATTGAGAAAATGGACTCGGCGGGATATTACGCACTTGAATGTTGGGGGGGCGCAACTTATGATTCAGCGATTCGTTTCTTAGATGAAGATCCATGGGAACGACTACGCGAAATTCGTAAACGTACGCCGAATACGAAATTGATGATGTTACTTAGAGGTCAAAACTTAATCGGTTACCGTCACTATGCTGATGATGTTGTTGATAAGTTTATTCAAAAGGCTGTTGAGAACGGCATTGATATCTTCCGAATCTTCGATGCGTTAAACGATTCACGTAATGTTCGCGCTTCACTTGAAGCAGTTAAGAAATACGGTGCACATGCACAATTAGCAATTGCATATACAACAAGTGATGTTCATACCGTTGAGTATTACACAAAACTAGCAAAAGAATACAACGATATGGGTGCTGACTCAATCTGTATTAAAGACATGGCTGGTATCTTAACTCCGGCTGTTACTCGTGAATTAATTCCAGCGATTAAAGCTGTGATTGATGTGCCATTAAACTTACACACGCACGCAACAAGTGGTGTGTCACAAATGACTTACTTAGCTGCTGTTGAGAATGGCGTTGATATTATTGATACAGCGATTTCTCCTTTAGCTGAAGGAACAAGTCAACCACCTACTGAATCAATGGCATTAACATTAGAAGAATTAAATATTAATACACACTTAAACATTGATACTTTAGAAGAAATTGCGGACTACTTTAAAGGCATTCGTGATAAATATTTAGCAGACGGTACATTAGACAGTAAAATGATGTTCGCTGATCCTAAAGCTTTAATTTACCAAGTTCCTGGTGGTATGTTATCGAACTTAAACTCACAACTCCGTCAAGCAGGTGCTTTAGATAAATACGATGCTGTACTTAACGAAGTTCCTTCTGTTCGTGAGGACATGGGCTTCCCACCGCTTGTAACACCCTTAAGTCAAATGGTTGGAACACAAGCGGTCTTCAACGTATTAACTAGAGAACGCTACAAGATGGTTCCTAATGAAATCAAGGACTACTTAAAAGGCTTATATGGTAAATCTCCTGCACCAGTCGATGAGGAATTCCGGCGCTCAATTATCGGTGACGCAGAAGTCATCGAAACGCGTCCAGCAGATCGTTTAGAGCCAGAGTTCGAAAAACTTAAAGCTGAATTAGGCGACCTAGGTAAAAACGATGAAGACGTATTAACTTACGCTTTATTCCCACAAGTAGGTCAGCAATACCTAGAAAGAAAATATCAACCTAAACCAGTCGCAGGAGAAACAATTAAGATTCATGCCCGCTACGGTCAATAGTAAGTCGATGAACGAAGGAGGAATTTAATTAGATGGAATCAATTAGTATTATAGACGGTTTAATGTTAACAGTCGTTTCTATGCTTACAGTGTTCGTAGTCCTTATAGCTCTTTGGGGTATCACAGAATTAACTGCAAAGCTTGTTAACGGAAGCGAAAAAGCAGAACCTACACCCGCACCTGCTAAACCAAAGCCTGCAGTAAACACTAATAACTTAGCACCGAACAAAAAACATCAACAAGTTGCTGAATTAGTCGCTTTAGCATTAGCGTCTGAAGATGAGCCAAACAAGAAGTTAGAAATCCAAGAATCAAAACGAATTAAATAATCGGAGGATATAAATCATGAAAAAATACGAAATCGAAATTAACAATGAAGTATACCGAGTATCGGTAAAAGAATTACCTGCTGATGCAGATATGTCAACAGGTCAAACAGCTGCTCCTGCTGCTCAAGAAACACAAAGCGCTCCAGCTCCTGCTGCCGCATCAGGCGGAACAGAAATTAACGCACCAATGTCTGGAACTATCTTAAAAGTTGCTGTTACACCAGGTCAATCAGTTGCTCAAGGGGATACATTAATCGTCTTAGAAGCTATGAAGATGGAGAACGAAATTGTTGCTCCTACAGATGGTGTTGTTGGTGCAATTAGTGTCAGCCAAGGTGACAGTGTACAATCTGATCAATTACTACTGACTATATAGGAGGTATTCGTTTACATGTTAGATACAATTAATGAACTTATACAATCTTCCGGGTTTTTAAGTTTAACTATACAAGAAATCATCGTCATTATGTTGGCTTTGGTTTTAATCTTTTTAGCCGTTTCTAAAAACTATGAACCATATTTATTAATTCCAATTGGATTCGGTATGTTACTTGCTAACTTACCTCTGACAGGATTAATGGATCCTGCAACTGCAACAGAGAATGGTGGATTGCTTCATTACCTATATCAAGGGGTCGGTCTCGGAATATTTCCACCACTGATTTTCCTCTGTTTAGGAGCATCTACTGACTTTGGTCCGCTTATTGCGAATCCAAAAACATTATTATTAGGTGGAGCTGCTCAATTCGGTATTTTCGCTGCATTCTTCGGTGCTTTAGCTTTAGGTATGACGCCAAGTGAATCTGCTGCCATTGGTATTATCGGAGGAGCCGATGGGCCAACAGCTATCTATCTTTCTTCTCAATTAGCTGAGCATATCTTACCAACGATTGCGATTGCTGCTTACTCATACATGGCGCTTGTTCCAATTATTCAACCGCCAATTATGCGTGCGTTAACAACTGAAAAAGAAAGAACAACTGTTATGACGCAAGCACGTCCAGTATCACAAAAGGAAAAAATCATTTTCCCAATCGTTGTTACTTTATTCGTAAGTTTACTCATTCCTTCTGCTGCATCTTTAGTTGGGATGTTAATGTTAGGAAACTTAATTCGTGAAAGTAAAGTTGTACCTTTAATTACAACAACTTTAGAGAACTCGATGATGTATATCATTACAATTCTTTTAGGTGTTTCAGTAGGTGCTTCCGCAGATGCTGCGACTTTACTATCACTTGATACAATCAAAATCATTTTCTTAGGTCTATTCGCCTTTGTTATTGGTACGACAAGTGGTGTCCTTATGGGTAAACTGATGTACAAATTAACAAATGGTGAAATTAACCCATTAATTGGTTCTGCTGGAGTTTCTGCCGTACCAATGGCTGCGCGTGTCGCACAATCTGAAGGGATTAAAGCAAATCCAAATAACTATTTATTAATGCATGCAATGGGGCCAAACGTAGCTGGAGTTATCGGATCAGCTGTTGCAGCTGGTATCTTACTAAGTTTCTTTGGATAATCAATGTAACTAGTTAATCTATAACGAAGGTATACTTTTAACAAAGTGTTCCTTCGTTTTTTATTTAAGCATTGTGTATTATGTATGTTGAAATAAAGCTTCTGGGGTACATATTGAATTTAAGTTCAAATAAGTATACAATTCAGGTGCATTTGTCAATTATTCACTATATTCTTTGACAAGAATAATTAATAATATAGGAGGTATATAATGGACTCTACAGTTGAAGCCGTAAAGGCAAATTTAGATATCAATTCCAATCAAACGTTAAAAGTTTCTGTCTATCATGCATTTAAGCGAACCATTATCTTAGGTGAAATCCCAGCAGGTGAGCGTATTAATGAATCGGTTTTCTCAGAAGAAATGAACATTAGTCGAACTCCTATCCGTTATGCGCTCGAACAACTTTTAAAAGAAGAACTCGTTGAACATGTTCCAGGTATCGGGATGATTGTAAGAGGGATTAGTATTAAAGATGCATACGAAATTTATGATATTCGTAAAGCACTCGACACACTTGCCTTTACGAAAGCTATGCACCTGATGACCGAGGAGGATTTCGATGAGCTTGAGCGCCATTTACAAAGCGGGGATAGCATTCAGACAAAAGAATCTGATGACCGCATTGATAACCTAATTAATAATTTCTCTGGATTTAATGCTTATGTTTATGAAAAGTCACAGATGCGTCGTCTACCGAAAATTATTGATGAGCTGCAGGCCTATCTCGTTTACTTTAGAGAATTATCCATTCGTTCAGAAGTTCGCAGTAAAATTGCACTAGAAGAGCACTTCTTAATCTTAAGAGGGATGCGCAATAAAGATGTTGAAAGGATGACCATGCTTATTCATGAGCATCTCGATCATTCACTGGAATTTATAATTGAAGATATGGAGAAACGTAATATTGGTTAACTTACACTCAATGCATAATTGCATTCCTCGACTAGCAACGAAAGCTCTGATGTATGAAGTGTCTCTTTCTCCTAAACCAGGTTTAGTTGACCGACTCAATAACGGTTCACATCGAGATATGAACTTTTTTACTTTTGTCGATAGTGTTCTTTCATTTGAACCCTTCTTTAAGCAGTATTACGAATTAGGGAGAAGTTTGCAGCAAACAAATGATTTAAATGGCTTATTTAAAGGTTCTAGACGAATTGGAATTAACGCTGAAATAGCTATGTTTGAAGCTACTCGTGGTATCAATACACATAAAGGCGCTAACTTTTCATTCGCTCTTTTACTTGTTGCTGTGGGTTATATTATTGAGCGTGAGCAATTGTCGACTTGGTCAGCCTCTCACACAACTGAAGCTTTCCAACTGATTCGTTTAATGACTAAGGATACCTTACTCAAAGATTTTGATGATATTCATACAAAAGAGCATTTATCACATGGTGAGAGACTTTATATTGAACATGGTATTACCGGTATTCGTGGCGAAGCTGTCAGTGGTTACCCTATCTTACAAGATGTGTTGATGCCTTATTTACGCAGTTTAGATAATCCTATGTTGGAACACAATCTATTAAAAGCATTAATGCTAATTATGGGACACATTGAAGATGGCAATATCATCCACCGTGGTGGTTTCGAAGCTTGGGAAACAATCAAGATAGAAGCACTCGAATTGTTTAATCAACAAAGTGAGCCACGTAAATTTCTTGAAAGCTTGCACGAATATGACCAAGTGATGATTGAACGTCATCTTAGCCCTGGTGGTGCAGCGGATGCTTTGGCCTTAGGAATCTTCTTGTCTCTATTGGAGCAGTCTGAGTTTTAATACACCGCCTCTCTTCCTTAATTAGCTATATTTTCCAACACCACGCTTCATTAAAGACGCAGCCATTGATGAGATTCGTGCAGAATACAAAATTCGCCGTGACTACTTATTAGATCGTTTCCGTAAAATGGGCTTCGATGTTTCAACACCCAATGGAGCTTTCTACTTATTCATCAAAGTTCCAACTTGGTTTCAAGGTGACGACATGGACTTCTGTCTCAAAGTAGCTCACGAAGCTAAAGTTGGTTTCGTACCTGGTCAAGCCTTTGGCGATGCTGGAAGAAAATACTTCCGTCTAAGCTATGCTACAAGTCTTGAAGAACTTGAACAAGCAGTTGATTGTATTGAAGCGTTCATTAATAAGAATAAACCTGCTTAGTTCATACTAAAGGGGCTGGGACAAAAGGGCCTTGTGCTTTAAAAAGATAACGCGCTTAGAAGCCTGAGATAGTCCTCAGTCTTTCAAGCGCAAAATGAAATCGGAAAGACCACCACAAATGTAAAAAGTTTGTGGCGGTCTTTTTTGTTTAGGGGCTTTTGTCCCATCCTCGGGTTTTTAAAAATTTAACTATTTCTATTTAAAATTCAATTAAGTCACTCAAGTAAGGAGCTATCTAGCCTAAAAATGGATACACTTCTCCACTTTCCACTGGTTGGTTCCATTGATTAATTTGACGCTCAGTAATATCTGATGCATCATAAATGTTCTTTTCCATTTTTATCATATCTCCTTTATTAAATTGATATAAATTCAGATAAACGCTTGGTAACAATATCCAATTCACCTATGTATACCAACATACTTAACTCATTCGCAAAGTTTCCCTCAATGTTTGTTTGTATCTTTAGTTGTTCTTTATCAAGATAAAACCTTTTCGGACCCAATCTAACTCGGCTTTCAATATATTTAGCTCTACTAGCTCTCTCATTATCGTCATGTGATTGGCAAACTTTTCTAACTACTTTTTTCCCCAAACCAACTAGTCCAATCTATCTTTATTGTTATAGTTATACATACTTTTCTCCTTTCATAATCCGCATTCTACCAACCGATATTTTGCTAAAACATAGTCTTATCACCTCTTTTTTATTCTTATACTTATATAACGGCTTTTGAGCTTCAAAAATTAACCCACTTCTAAATTTATTTTACAAAAAAGCAAAAAATCCCCGAAACTTAGGCACAAGCCTAAATTACGGGAACTTTTCCTTATATTAATTGCTAATTATTCACTAATCGAAACATGTTTCAGATCAATACGACCCACGGCATCATAATCCATACCTTCGATACGGTCACTCTCAACAAACGCATTACTGTAGTAATAGATTGGAATAACTGGCATTTCATCTATCATCACTGCTTCAGCATCACGTAATAATTGGAGACGTGCTTCTTCATCTAATTCGTAATCTGACTCATCTAGGAGTGCTTTATACGCTTCAGATTCCCATCCAGTATCGTTATTACCTACATCTTTCGTACGGTACATATCTAAGTAAGTTGTTGCATCGTTATATTTACCAGTCCAACCCATACGTCCAACTTGATAATCTAACATACTTAATTTATCTAGATAAACTTGCCATTCAGTGTTATCAATTGAAATATTGATACCTAGTTCCTGTGCCCATTTTTCTTGAACATCTTGAGCGATTACCGAGTGAGCTTCACTTGTATTAATCGATAAGTTAATTGTTAACTCGCTTGGATCTGATAAGCCTAGCTCTTCTAAACCAACCGCTAAGTACTCTCTTGCTGTATCATAGTCTGCGTCTTCGAAGTATCCACGGTCTTCTTCAAATCCTGGAATCATTGGCGGTACATAACCTAAAGCAGGAATTTGTCCACCTTTGGTAATATTATCAACAATATTCTGGCGGTCCACAGCTAATGCTAAAGCCTTACGAATATTTGGATTAGACATGACTGGATCTGTTACGTTCATAATATACCAGTAAATCGCTGACGTCGCTTGAGTTTGTAGAAGTCCTTGCTCTTCAAATACTTCAATCGAATCTAATGACACTGTTCCGTAAGGAGACCCTAAAAAGTCTAAGTTCCCTGCCATAAATTCAGACGTCGCAGCTGCTTCTGATTCAATGATTTGCACATTCACAGCATCTAAAGCGACATTATCCATATCCCAATACTGTTCGTTTTTCTCTAATACATAATCACTATTATGAGTCCATTCAGTCAGAACAAATGGTCCGTTAGTAATATAATCTTCGTTAGCGCCTACTGCCCAACTTTCATTTTCATCAACAACAGCAGGATTCACTGGTGAGAACGTATACATCGCAACAAACTCAGTAAAGTAAGGCGTTGGTGAGCGTAGAACAACTTCTAATGTGTAATCATCTAAAACATTAATTTGCACATCTTCTAAATCGCCCTCACCCTTGTTATAATTCTCAGCTCCTTCAATCGCATATAGGAACTCAGCTCGTTGAGATAAAGTCTCAGGATTCAAGACACGCTTCCACGCATACTCAAAATCACTCGCAACAACCGGATCACCGTTCGACCACTTCGCATCTTCACGCAAATGGAACGTATAAACTAAAGCATCTTCACTCACATCCCACGACTCAGCTGCTGCCGGAACAATGTCTCCCTCAGGCGTCACAGACGTTAACCCTTCAAACACGTTATCAATAATCGCTCCAGATGTTGTATCCGTCCCCAATGCTGGATCAATCGTCGGTGGTTCTGATGCAATCGTTAAATTAGCAGTGTTTTCATTTGCACTCACAATCGCTTGAGGCGCAACAGCACTGAGCATTACTGCAGACGCAACAATAACCATCGAGCATTTTTTTATTAAATTAAGTAACATATTAACTCCCCTTTTTTATTATATTCATGTATATTAGCATACAGGGTTACCTTCCTCTTTTCAACATATTTATTAAATTAAGGTTAGTTTTATTAAAAATGCCTCTATATTGTTTTTAACAAATAATCTAACAATATTATTTTAATGAACTAAACATTATTGAATTAAATCCTTTTATATCTAGAATTGTTACACATATAAAATGTTTCGTTGAACAAAAATGACGCCTCAATTCCCAATGGATAAATCATTAGAACAATATTAATAAACCAAATTATGTAGTCAATCTTACAAACAAAAAATACTTTTAATTTTAACTGATTTCTGAATTTAATAATAAAAATATATTTTTATTATTTTTTGAAACCGAGTACATTAGACAGCCAATTCCTGAGGTCAGTCAAAAAGAAAATTGCCTCAGTACTTTGAGACTATCGAACGACTAATCCTTTTAGACCGAAAGAATTAACACCTTTAGAATTCGATAATCTTCGCAGTGATATTACATGTCAGAGTTTTTAGAAAGAATATTCATTGCTTGAATTGCAAACATACTGTCACAAAATTTGAGTCGGTTTATGGAGTTGCACGTCTATTACGATATATATTTTGTGGCAATCCAGAAATGATAACAGCAAAAAATGTCTAATGGAACAAGCACTTACTATCATATTAATATAAATAAAACTTGGTTTGGCGCGTACGAAGCCCATGCTAACACGAACATCCCATACTCATTAACACTTTAGATATTCGCCCGCCCTATATTTAATTACTGACATGTTGTATAATGAAGGCATAATTGGAAACAATTAAATAATTGATAACAGAGTAAAAAATGAGCGTAAAGTGTTCTTAGATGGGATGTTGCTAGGAAACGAAGCTTGGTTTAATTGACCAGACGCGATTCATTTTTGCATTCGCTGCATATCACTGTGTAGCTCTCTGTGAAAGAGGAGAGTATTCATATGAATAGAAAGATTGATGCAAGTCGCAACTTTGCACCAAGGAAAATTTCAACTTCGCAACTGACTTTGATGGCTATAATGGTTGCTGCACGAATTGTCTTAAGTTTTATACCGTCACTTAATTTTGGTAACTTAGTTGAAGTGGGCGTTGGCTTTGTGGGAACAGCATTTAGTGGGATTTTATTTGGTCCAGTCTTTAGTTTATTAGTATCAATAGTTAATGATTTAATCACTTTCTTTATAAGTGGAAGTGGATTCTTTTTCCCTGGCTTCACGATTAGTGCGGGAGTTGGAGGATGGCTCTACGGTTGGATTCTATGGCGCAAACCAATTACATGGCAGCGCATTTTTATTGCCGTACTGCTTGTAACATTGATTGTGAATTTAGGAATGAATTCAATTTGGATTCGTATGATGTACGGTCGTGCGTGGGCTGCTTTTATGCCGATGCGTATTGTAAAAAACCTGATTTCATTACCAATCAACACAATCATATTAACATTCTTATTCAAGTCGCCCGCTATTGAAAAATTAATCAAGAAATATCAATTCTAAATTTAATATCCGATAACAACACTCTGCCCTACCGTGCGAGTCCAGTGATTACTGGCACGGTAGGGCAGGTTTTTTGTTCATTTGATCAAAATTACTTTATAATATAGAGAACAAGAGATGGAGAAAGGTGAGAATATGGTACAACAAATAGCAATTATCGGCGGAGGGATTGTCGGATCAACTGCCGCTTATTATCTAACTCGAGCAGGATATAAGGTAACAGTCTTTGATAAAGATGAGGGCCAAGCAACACGTGCCTCAGCTGGAATTATCTGTCCTTGGTTTTCTTTGCGCCGCAATAAGCCATGGTACTTCCTAGTATCAAAGGGAGCGGAATTTTATCATCAATTCATGCAAGATTTAAAAGACGATGGCTACGATACGGACGCCATCTATCAAATTGACGGTGCTGTAATGATTCGCAACACAGACAAACGCGTCCAAAAAGATCTCGATCAAGCCGCTGAAAAGCGTCTGGCATCCCCTTCTATTGGCGACGTCCACAAAATATCTGCAGAAGAAGTTTCGGATTTTTTACCTTTAATTGAATCTCAAAAACCAGCAACGTGGGTTCAAGGTGGGGGACGTGTCCATGGGGACGCTTTAATTGATACGCTTCATCAAGCAATAAAAGACTTAGGTGGGGAAATTATCAATGAAAATGCACAGTTAAAGCAAAAAGGTGGGGATATCGTCATATCAACATCAACAATCGTTTCTCAACAATTCGACCGATTGCTCCTTTCACCTGGTCCTGGTTTACCCGCTTTATTAGAACCACTTGGTTACAAGGTCGACATTCAAGCGCAAAAAGGCCAACTTTTCGTCATCAAAAACAAAGATTGGGTTAATAAGCATTGGCCGGTCATTATGCCAACCGGGCAAGGTGACATCATTCCTTTTAATAATGGGGAAATTATTATCGGTGCTACTCATGAAAATGAGCAAGGCAATAATTTGGACGTAGATTTATCGGTGCTGAATGACTTACGTGATGAAGCAAGTCAATGGATGCCTAGCTTAAAAGATTATGACATCGTTGAATCTAAAGTCGGAACACGAGCGCATACCTCTGACTTTTCTGTTTTAGTCGGTGCTGTTCCCGACTTAGATAACGTCTGGGCAATTAGTGGTTTAGGCTCATCAGGTCTAACAAGTGGTCCTTTTCTAGGATACCAATGGGCTCAACTTATTCAGAATAATTCGTGGGAAATTGACAACAACTCTTTCCCAATAGAAAATTACATCAGTGCTGAAACCTCTACATAATGCTCTATTATCAGTAAATAAATAAGCTTAATATTCATATAGCTGGGTTTTTTTTGGTGGACGTGTTATATTTAAGTCATAAATTATTTATTATATTTTTATCCTTAAGGAGGATCTATTATGTGGAAAGAGTTTAA
Source organism: Aerococcaceae bacterium DSM 111021 (assembly GCA_020112395.1). Classification (NCBI taxonomy): domain Bacteria; kingdom Bacillati; phylum Bacillota; class Bacilli; order Lactobacillales; family Aerococcaceae; species Aerococcaceae bacterium DSM 111021. Next base: position 1,280,660 of record JACCEK010000001.1, read on the forward strand.
AGGTTTTATTGCAAACGACAGCATTGTAACTATGGCAACTGGTATTATTATGGGTACAGCATTTACAGCAATCGTTAATTCATTAGTAAATGATATTTTCATGCCTCTTATTGTAGCAATCACAGGACAAGCTGATGTATCGGGTGTAGCAATTACAATTGGTAGCACTGAATTAGCTGTAGGTTTATTCTTACAAGCAGTCATCAACTTTATCTTAGTTGCATTATTCTTATACTTAACACTTAAAGCTTTAGAAAAAGTTCAAAAGAAAAAAATCGTTGCTCCAGACGAAGCGCCATCTGGACCATCTGAAACTGAATTATTAGAAGAAATTTTAGTAGAATTACGTAAAAAATAATTCACTCACTAAAAAAGAGCTAGCATCGCTTCGATGCTAGCTCTTTTTATTTACTCTCTATTTTGATTATTAAAGTTGAATAATCCTGATATCGCTGCAAAAATCATACTCGCAACTGGCCACACAATCCAACTACGACCCCAATCTTGTGTGATAAAGCTATATCCAAGGAATAGAGCTGTTATTAAAGGCCAATATATGCCTGCGAGTCTGTCTTCCATCTCATCGCCGTCACCCTTTTGATTTTGGCTCTCTAGTAACGTAGAGAAACTTCCCCAAAAAATTCCAGAAGTTATCAACATGTAAATTGCTAGGGAGACAATCGCCAGAAAGATACCGATAATATAGCCATTATTTGCTTCCGCAAAACGTTGAAAAGCTAAATTAATGACAACTAAAGGAATCACACTCGTAATAATTAAGGCAACGCCAAAGGCTAACTGACGCGTATAAACTGGATGGTACGTCTCTTTTTCTTTCTCTAAAAAGCCTCTCACGCCGAATTCCAACTCAAACGGCTGATCATCTAAAAACTCATAACTATGCATTCTCATCGACGCAAAGATTAGTAACCCGACTCCTATTGCTACCAATAAGAATAATAAGCCCAGACCTAATGCTTGACCTACATTCTCTGGAATCATATTTTGAATGGCTGGTGCTGTTAGAACAACAATGGGAATCGCACTACTAATTAAGAATACGACTGCCAAACCAATACGATGAGCAAATTCTGCCTGATCTTCTAAATACTGATTTGCCGTTTCAAGGGATACAGATACCCATTCTTCATCAGGCAACTCAACCTCTTCAATCTCATCACTAACATGCTCATCATTCAAAAGATAATCCGTTGTGACTCCAAATACTTTAGAGAGTTTAAGGATTTTATTCAGATCTGGTGTCGATTGTGCCCCTTCCCATTTGGACACTGATTGGCGACTGACATTCAATCTTTCTGCTAAGTCCTCTTGCGTCATGTGATGTTTCTTTCGCAAGTGGATAATTTTGTCTGCTAGAATCATGGTCAACACTCCTTATGGTATTGTCTTCTGTGTCTTTTTCTTACCTTTATTATCCCTTATTTTGCGGTTGCAGGCTATACAGCGCACTGTATAATTGCGCACCCACCAGTTGCGAATGCTTGTTTATCAACATTTAATAAATCTTCATCACTTTTAAAAGCAATACTTCTATATATCCTCATTATATACTTGTTTTCACTTTATTGATAATAATCAACAAAAAAACCCCCAGTCAGCATGCGCCTCTGCGGATTTAATCTCAATGACTATTCACTTATTAACGAAAGGTACAATCTAAGTCATGGTCATTAATAATACCAATCGCTTGAAGGTATGAGTAAATTGTCACACTTCCGATAAATTTAAAGCCTCGCTTTTTCATATCTTTAGTTACCGCATCACTTAACGCACTTTGTGTTGGTCGCTCATTCGATAAACTCAACACTTGCTTACCATCCACAAAGCCCCAAATATAATGATCAAATGAACCGAACTCCTCTTGTACTTTTATAAAAGCCTGTGCGTTCGCAATAGCTGCTTTTATTTTTCCTTTATGCCGAATAATACCGGCATCATTCGCCAAGCGTTCGATATCTTCCTCTCCATAATTTGCCACTTTCTGGTAGTCAAAGTGATCAAAGGCGTTTAAGAAGTTTTCTTTTTTTGAGAGAACAAGTTGCCAAGACAAGCCTACATGAAAGCTTTCTAATATCAACCATTGATATAACAATTGGTCCTCATGCTCCGGTACACCCCAGATATGATCATGGTATTCAACGTAATAATCAGGTTTACCAGCAATCCACTCACATCGTTTACTCTCTGCCACTTATCCCACTCTCCTTAATTTAAAATCTCAAACAGCCCTTGCGCAATTAATAATATAATAAAAGCATAATTCAACTCGCGTGTAAGCAAGATATACGCCACATATTCACGAATAATCGAAAATGGCCATAAATATATCGGTGTCCCCGCCCCTTGGTAATATGCTTTGAACCGACTTTGACGAGCGATATAATTCGACCGCATTAAGTGAAAACGACTTGTTATGACGGTCACTTTCCCTGATAAGCGGTGCTTCTTAATAAGAGCACTCGCGTTTGTAAAGTTCTCGTCTGTATTCTTAGCATAAGGCTCTAATATAATATCTTCAGCTGGGATTCCTTTTTGAATTAAATAATTCTCCATTCCCTCAGCCTCAGAATAAGTCGACTGATGTTGCGGTCCACCGGTCACGATAATCGTCACTTGGGATTGTGTCTGGCTTTTTTGTTTGTAGTACACTTGAACCGCTTTGTCCAAGCGACGTCTCAAGACATTCGTGACATTGTCAATATCATCCAACTGACTCCCTAAGACCAGCAAAATGGTCGCCTGCTTGCCTCTGGACCACAAACTAATCGCAAAATTCAAACAAATATAACACAAGAAAGTCCCCACAAAGTAAATCGACAAATAAATATAAATCCCGATTATCTCTTGAATTTGAATATCATTCAACCGCAACAAAGCCCAAATCGTTGCACCTACAAAGATTAATAAGGTAAAAGCCAACAGTAGATTAAATATCGTTCTAAATATCTTAGGTGAAGGCTGCTTGACCGTCTTATTAATCGCTAACACAGCAATCAACAACAAGACAAAAGGTACTGCCGCAATGAAGAAGCCACTCACAATATATAAGAAATACCTAAACATAAAGACAGGCGTCCAATTACTTTGCAAGATTAAGCCCATCAAGAAACTATTCATGCCGTATAATGCCAAGGCAGACGGTTGAAGCCAAGAATAGTTCGTAACAAAAGAGAGAAGAAATAGCATCAAAAATACAATTGCAATTCCATACAATAGCACCGCTGTCCCTCCTCTACATATTTTTCTTCTATGTTAAGTCATGATAATCATTATATACAATTTGTTTTTTCACTTCACGAATTTTGGCTACTTCTTTAATCGCATCTTTCGCCTGAATCCCTTTAGTCGACATAATTAACTCTACGTGTTCCTTATAAGGCAAAGCAGACACCGCCTCTTCTTGGGAAGCTTCTAGTGTGCCACCTTCAATTAACAAAACACACTCGCCTTTAAGCTCACGCCCTTGAACATCGTTACTCACTTCACTTGCACTCCCGCGAATATATTCCTCATACCGCTTAGTCAATTCACGCCCAATGACCACTCGCGTGTCCTCACCTAAATGAGTGACAATTTGAGCAACAGCTTGTTTGATACGATACGGCGACTCATAAAAAATCGCAGTCTCATCACGTTGCCCTACAATCTCAAGCGCTGCTTTTTGGTCTGATTTCCCTCGAGGGAAGAATCCGTAATATGTAAACTGCTCACTTGGTAATCCAGATGCTACTAATGCCGTTAATGCCGCATTCGCTCCCGGTAAAGCTACAACCGACAACTCTTCTTCAAGACATGCTTGAACTAAAGGTTGACCCGGATCATTGATTAAAGGCATTCCCGCGTCACTCACTAAAGCAATCATCTTGCCGTCCTGCAATTCCTTAACCCAAGCCGTCACTTCATTACTACGTGAATGTTCATGAAAACTACGTAAGTTCGCTTGAATATCAAAGTGATTCAGTAACTTAATCGTATTTCGCGTATCTTCAGCTAAGACGATATCGGCATCCTTTAAGATATTCACTGCTCTAAAGGTCATATCTTCCAAATTACCAATAGGCGTTGGAACTAAATATAATATACCTGCTTCTTGTTGTTGGAAACTATGTTGTTGCACCTTTATCATGCTCCTCTATTTGCTCATTGTTAACACTTACTTCGTCAGTAAATTTATTCACTAACACTAATTGTTGGCTGTTAACGTCGCTTTGTCCGTGTTCTTTTAAATATCTTTCCTTCTGTGGTCGAGTCAGGCGCTTGAACTTCGCCTCAGCACTCATCGCGCGTGATTTCGTATCCCAACGCTCAGCATAAATCATTCGAACAGGAAGCCGCTTACGAACCCGCGTGTACTTAGCCCCTTTACCTTCATTATGTGTCGCTAAGCGATTCGCTAAATCAACCGTATACCCCCCATACAAGGTACCATCTTGACAATACAATACATAAAAGTAGAAAGCCCGCTTAGTTGCCATTATATATCGCCTTCAGTGCATCCGTGTAGTCACCATTATCCCCATGAACAATAATTGGTGGTTCAATCTTCACACCTCGACGCCCTCCGCGGTAGATGGCTTCAATTAACACACCATTAGCATCCAGATCCTTTTTAGGATGAATAAACTGAATCCGATGAATGCTAAAGTGATATGCTAATAATGTCTCCATCAAATCATCCAACCGACTTGGACGATGAACAATAAAGAGTTTCCCTTTTTGACGCATAATTTGACTCGCTTTTTTAACCCATTGGTCCAAAGTCAAAGTCAGTTCATGACGTGCTAAAGCATGACTTGTTAACTGATGCGTCGCATCCGTATCATCCACTAAAAAATACGGTGGGTTACAACTAATCACGTCATACAAATCCCCAGGCGTATAGACAATCTCATTAATATCACCTTGTAGAAACGAGATTTGCTTCTCTTTATCATTCCACTTGGCACTTCGCCTAGCCATATCTACTAAGGGTTCTTGCAACTCAATCCCTTGTAACGGCGCCTCTGTCCTATAAGACAAGAGTAGTGGAATCACACCATTTCCGCTACAAAAATCAAGATACTTAAAGTTATTCCGTTTAGGTAATTTAATAAAATCCGCCAACAACAATGCATCCACTGACAAAGTGAAATACTCTGGACTTTGGATAATACCTAATTTACCTTCTAAAAATGAATCAACTCGTTCGGTTGAATGAACGAGTTGTGATTTATTTTGAACATTCATGAACAAGCCTCCTCAATAATGTATATTATGAACGATTTTCTAAACGCTCGAGAATTTCTTGGCAGAACAGACACTGCTCATTGGAAGAACGACGTGATCCAAAGAATTCATGACAAACATGAATCCCTTCATTGTAAAAACCTAAAAGACTGTCCCGACCGCTACTTGTCTGACTCCCAGTCTCCCCTTCAGAATCCTCTTCGTGAGTATCTGTTTGAGTCTTAATTAACAAACTTTTTAAATCATTATTGCTCATACGCAATTTGTTATTCTCTTCTACTAAGTTATCAATAACTTCTCGCAGCTGTGCCACCGTATCACTTAACTGAAGCAAATGCGTCTCTGCTTCATCAAACATCTCTAAGTAATTATTTTTGTCTTCCATTTTTTGGCACACCCTCTCTTTTAAAAATATATTATTGGCTTGCTAAGATGGCAAGACGTTCCGTGGCTAGCTGAGGCGAAACATTTGCCTGTAATCGTTGTTTCGTCTCGATAATCAAATCATTTAGATTCAATATATGCGCTAACTGCGGTTGTTTTGTTTTAATCACTTCATTAATAAAATATGGTTGAATTAAACTCTCATCTTCTGTATTCGACAATATTCTTAACATACTATGGTTTAAAATTAATAAATAATCCATTCCATCTAAAGCTTGTTGAACGTTCAACGTGTTTTTAAGTTGTGTTTGAACTAAGATAACAGCGTGAAGATTGCCATGTGCCAATGTTGAATAAAAGTAATTCAACGCTTTAAACCAATTCGAAACGACTGCTTCATCATAATCGCTGACAAAACGCTCTGCTGCTTCCGATGACATCTTCGCAAAAATCCGTGCATGTGCTTCCGATACACCTGCATCAACAAAGTAAGCCGTACGCTCAGTCGAATTCGCTCTCGGAAAATGAATCGCTTGAACCCTTGATTGAATCGTTGGGAGTAAATTACTTTTAGCTTGTGTATATAGAACTAAATAAACACCTTCAACCGGTTCTTCTAAAAAGGTTAACAGTGCATTCGCACTTGATGGATTCATCGTTTCTGCTTGTTCAATCACAGCCAGTTTAAAATCACTTTCAATCGAACTCGTTGATAGCCATTCTTTCAATTCACGAATTTGATTCACTCGAATAGATTGACCATCTGGTTGAATATTTATGACGTCCGCTAATTGATTTGCTTCTGCCTTTTGACAATGCTCACACACCCCACAAGGCGTGCCCTCTTCGTCTTTATTCAAACAGCCTAATGCTTTAACTAACTCCGTTGAAACGTGTTGCTTACCTTCATAATCATCTCCAGTAAAGACATATCCATGAACAAGTCGGTTTTGGTGAATTAATTCATAAAAATGCTGACTTAATCTCCCCATTTTTACACCTCTAGCCTAGAATCGGTAGAAGCTATCAATTGGTAATACGAACACAATCGCGCCACCTACTTCAACCTTCATCGGAAATGACGTTGCTACTTCTAAGTTCATATCTAAGTTCGCTGGGTAAGCGACAACTTGTTCACGTTGTTGTGAACATTCGCGAATAATATCCATCACATTGTCCACATTATCATCTTCAACCCCGACTAAAAATGTCGTATTCCCATGCTTTAAAAATCCCCCCGTACTACTTAACTTAGTAGCCGAGATGTTGGCCTCACGAAACGCATTCCCTAATACAGCTTCATCTTGGTCTTGTACAATTGCAATGACTAATTTCATGATGATCCTCCTCTTATTCTATAAGTTCCTTGTCTTTTAAAACGGATAAACACTCTTTAGCAACTTCTTGAACGCTTTGATTACCATTCACTAATACGATACGATCATTCTCTCTCTCAAAATTCAAGAAAGCTTCGCGTACCATTTGGTGAAAGTCAATACTCTCTTGATCTAAACGGTCAAATTGTCTCTGGCCTCGCGCTTTGTAGATGCGCTCTAAACCAACTTCCGCTGGAACATCTACCAACAATGTTAATTCAGGCATATGGTCTTCAATCCCGAATTTGTTAATCGCCCAAATCTCTTCAACAGGAATGCCTCGCGCAATCCCTTGGTATGCGATCGAGCTATCCACAAATCGATCAGTAATAACAATCTGACCACGTTCTATCGCTGGTAAAACTGTCTCGATTAGATGCTGACGGCGACTTGCCGCGAATAACAATGCTTCCGTACGTGCATCCATGGCTGTGTTATCTACATCCAAAATCACTTCACGAATGCGTTCAGCAATTGGACTCCCGCCCGGTTCTCTTGTTGTAAGAACATCGTAGCCTTTTGCTTCTAACATTTTTTTTAACTCTCGTACTACACTTGTCTTACCTGATCCATCAGGTCCTTCAAGTGAGATAAATTTCCCTTTAGTCATCTCTACACTCCAACTCTTTTATAACTCGCGTCGCCCTTCAATGGCTCTAAACAAAGTCATTTCATCTGCATATTCAATATCACTACCAACAGATAAACCGTGAGCAAGGCGTGTTACTTTGATTCCAGCAGGTTTGATTAAACGAGATAAATACATGGCAGTTGCTTCACCTTCAGCCGTCGCATTTGTCGCTATAATCACTTCTTTAATCGTCTCATCTTCAAGTCGCTTAATTAAACTTGGAATGTTTAAATCCTCCGGTCCTGTACCCTCCATTGGTGACAACACGCCACCTAACACATGATACAATCCTCTGAACTCTTGCATTCGCTCCATTGACATAACATCTCGTGTATCTTCAACAACAAGCACTTGACTACGGTCACGACTCTCATCCGTACAAACAATACACGGATCAGAATCAGTAATATTCCCGCAAATACTGCAATGTGTCAAATCGCGTTTCGCATTAATTAAATTTTGTGCGAACTCCAAAACATCTGTCTCGTTCATATCAAGCACATAGAAAGCATGTCTTGCAGCTGATTTTGCTCCAATACCTGGTAATTTTGTAAACGAATTAATCAACTTCGCAATTGGCGCGGGATATTGCATACAGTCTCCTACTTTCTATTAAAACGGTAAGTTTAATCCTTGTGTATATTTCCCTAAACGCTCTTCAGTCGCTTTATCAACCTGCGCTAAAGCATCGTTCACAGTTACAATTACTAAGTCTTGTAACATTTCAATATCTTCTGGATCTACTAAAGCTTCTTTAATATCTAATTCAACAATTTGCTTTGTTCCTGTTACTTTTACATTTACTAAATTGTTATTGTCTGATGCCTCAAAGATTGTTGTTTCAATTGATTTTTGCTCTTTTTCCATATCTTTTTGCATTTTCTGCATCTTTTGCATCATACCTTGCATATTTCCCATATTACCCATTCCACGTGCCATAAATAAATCTCTCCTTTTTCTTATACTCTTAGTTTACCATATTTAGGCTCTTTTTGCGTTGCCTTCGCTTGACGATTTCATTGTTATTTTCTAAAAAAACCAGCTAGTCTAAAACCCGCTGGATTAAGCTGTAACTTCATTTCAACTTGCTACTTTGAAAGCGAGTAATAGTACAATTTTGTGCTTGCAGGTTATCGTGAGTTTTCCGACAACCCGCAAACTTATTTACGGGTCTTCGTCAGTTTTACGACGATTCATTCAGCCAATCTCTCCTATAAATTTACCTAAACCGATCAAACACCGGTTTAATTGGCCAATACAATAACGGTACTAATACTGCTGTTATTAAGCCAGTAAACATTGACGCTGGCATAGCTGTGATTGCACTCGCTACCGCTGCGCCCATGACCGATCCGAGAATAAGCTGTTGTAAGATATATTTACAAAATATCACAACAATTTTCGTAATCGCGCCTATGATACCAATGGTTATAATATTTCTCATGCGGTTATCGTAGTCAAACACATAACGGTATAGACCTTCGACAACTAACAAGACAATGAAATTCTCAAGTAGCGTCAACCAAACAACGGGTAAATAACCCGATGTAATATCAAAGATAGCAAGTCCTAGTAAAGCGGATATCGCTCCTTTTTTAAAACCCATAAATAATACCGCTAAAATAACAAGTGCATTCCCTGGGTGAACAAACGTGTTGCTAATTGCCGAGGGCATTGGTATTCGAATCATATAAATTGCCAATACAATTAAGGCTGAATACGTCGCCATCTGTGTTAAATCTCTCGTATCTATTTTTTCCTTCACACAAATCACCCATTCTCATATTCTTACCGATCGTAGTAAATATTCACATTCTCTTCGCCAAATATTTCAATGGCTTTGGTTACAATCTCGGGAGGACCTTCTTCCTCTTCATCATCCTCATTATCTAATTCCATTGTTCGACGATCAGGTGAGCCTCCTTGTGAAAAGATGTCATCAATACTTCTCGCCGAGTTCGGCAAAGACGCTTCAAGTGAATCCATCAATCCGTTATTACCCGATTCAGTCTCTGACGGTGCATCTTGTCGCTCTTCCTTAGCCAGTTGACTTTGAGTAGCCACGGACGCCTCTACAGTTTGTGTGTTTTGATCTTCTTTATCCGCAGTAATTGTGGCCTCTTCATCTGGCTTAGCTTCTTGAACCGTTTCCGTTACAGTCTCAACGACTTCTTGCTCTTCTTCCACATCATCTTCTATTGGAATCGGTGCACCATTATTTTTCTTACGTAACATAGCATAGTTCTTACGCACATCAGCCCACTCACTGGCTAAGATAATGACAATCTTCATTGAAATACCTGCTTTTTGTTCTACAGTCTCTTCAATTAAGCGAATCAATTCACGGTCTTGTTGCACATCTCCAGCATAAGCTGGATTCGGGAAGCTAATCAAGACGCTGCCTTCACCTGCCGCAAGTGGCTCGGTATCAAAAAACTTTGCACGTTGTTGCGGTGACAATTCTTGTAGAACGTTTGACCAATGCTCCTTCATTAAGCCTATATGTTGGTGGGTCGCAGTATTTAGTACACGGTAGACTTTATTTAATTGCAACGCATACTGAGCTTGTTGACGAACGGGACGCTTACGGGGAATTTTCGGTTCTTCTTCCACTGGCTTCGCATCATTTACCTCTGGCTCTAGTCCACCGTTTTGATTAATCGGTTGCACCTCACGGCTTTCAGTTTGCTTGCTTTGGAAAGTTTTAATCAGCTTGTCTTGACTCTGCACTTGTTGTGACAAAGCAGCCAAATTCTCTTCCAACTGACGCACTGTATCCATCAATGTAACTACCTCGCTTGGAGCACCATTCGACGCACTTGCTTGGTTGGGTCCTGACACTAGTTGACCTTTATCAGTCTGAGCCAATTGAATGGTCATCACTTCAATATACAAGTTAGGCGACGTTGTAAAACGCATCTTACCTTGTGTGTCATTCAATGTATCAATTAATAAATAATAGAAATTCGCCGGCACTTCCTCACGCAACGGTTGAATTTCACTTTCGCTTAGTAAGGTTTTATTTTGGTTGATATGTAGTGTTAATAACATATCACGGCTGAATAAGATGAGCTCATCAATAAAACGCGCCGCTTGCTTGCCTTTTTGAAGTTGATCTTTGACAATTCCTAACGCATCTTCAATATCTTGACGGTAGACCGTTCGAATATAATTCAAGAAAGCCAATTGATTAAGACTTCCCGACACTTCTAAAGCCGTGTCTACGGTCACTTCTTCCGTATTAAAAGATATCGCTTGATCTAAAAGACTAACCGTATCTCGCATCCCACCATTGGCAGAACGCGCAATAATCGCCAAGGCTTCCTCTTCATAATCAATATTATCATGTTCAAGAATCTCAATCATTCTGCCCATAAGCTCTTGGTCTGTATAGAGTTGGAAGTCAAAACGTTGTGTACGAGACAAGATTGTCGCTGGAATTTTGTGCGCTTCCGTCGTTGCTAAGATAAACACAACTTGTTCAGGCGGTTCTTCTAATGTTTTCAACAGCGCATTGAATGCAGCTGTCGTTAACATATGCACCTCATCAATAATATACACTTTAAAGCGAGCTTGACTCGCTGCGTAACGAACATTTTCACGTAGTTCACGAATCTCATCAACACCGTTATTCGATGCCGCATCAATCTCGACAACGTCTCCTAACTGGCCTTCAGTAATTAACTGACACATCTCACATTTATTACACGGATTACCGTCCGTTTGGTTTGGACAGTTAATTGCCTTCGCCAGAATCTTTGCAGCACTTGTCTTACCTGTTCCACGCGGACCTGTAAATAAATAAGCGTGACTAATATGATTCGACTTGATTGCATTTTTTAGTGTTTCTTTAATAATGGGTTGTCCAACCATCTCGTCAAATGTTTGCGGGCGCCAAACCCGGTAGAGCGCTTGATAACTCATTTATTATCCCCTTCCACATGTTCATAGTCTTACTCATTATAAACAAAAATACCCTTCATGACTATGAAATAAAAATGAATTCACAGTCATAAGGGAAGTATTAACTCTCTATACTAATTCTACCATATTACCACACGCTCTTCAGGTGAAAAATACATCTTATCGCCTTCTTTGACATCAAAGGTCTCATAAAACTCGTCTAAATTACGTACTTGAATATTCGCACGCAATTCAGCCGGTGAATGCACATCAATCGATAATAATAATTGTTGATATTCAGGTCGTGCTTTCAAGCTCCAAATACGCGCCCAGTTCATAAAGAATTCAGCTAAGTTCGCATCATCTTCTTGCTTGGCCGCTTCTAAGGCAGCTGTTAACCCGCCGCCATCTGCAATGTTTTCAGATACTGTTAACTTACCATTTACCTTACCTCCAGCAATGTCAATTCCGTCCCATTGCTTAATCATCGCTTGAGCCTTTTGATCAAAGGCTTCCAGATCTGCTTCTGTCCACCAATTATTCATATTTCCTTGTGCGTCAAATTTTGCTCCATTATTATCAAACGCATGCGACACCTCATGAGCAATCACTGCCCCAATTCCTCCGTAATTTTCACTACGAGATTGATTCACATTATAGAACGGCGCTTGTAAAATCGCAGCTGGGAAGCAAATTAAATTATAATTCGGATGGAAGTAAGCATTCACAGTTGCAGCACTCATACCCCATTCACTGCGATCAACATCTTTATTCCAACGCGCAAAGTCACGTTCATTAAACTGACGTGTAAACTCCGCAGTATTCGCATAAAAACTCGCATCTTCATCAACTTTTAACTGAGTGAAAATCGCTGGATATGTATCAGGGTATCCTACAAAAATATCTAACGCATCTAATTTCTGAATCGCTAGGTCAATCGTTTCCGGTGTCAGCCACGTATTTGCTTTCAAACGATTTTGATAGACTTGGATCATCGCTTCAACCATCTCGCGCACGTCTTGACGAGCTTTCTCTCCAAAGTATTTCTTACCGTAATAATCCCCAACTACTTGACTAAACGTGTTAATCGCAAAATAGTAAGCATGCTTTTCGGCACTTTGTGTCTTAGGACTTCCCGACAAAGCCAATTGATATAGACTTCCCGCTTGACGAATCTCTTCAGATAACATTGTAGTTTGGCTGTTGGCTAAATTCACAATCATCCACGCTCTTAGTAGTTCAATATTCTCATCATTTACAACTTTTTGAAAGGCTTCAAAAAATTTAGGCTGTGTGACAATGGCTTTATCAATCTCTTCGCCTAACAACTCTTTAAATAATGCCAAAAAATTAAATTCATTCGAATAAGCTTGAATTTCTTCCGGTGTACGTGGATTATACGTAATTGTATAGTCCGCTAACTCCTCGGAACTCTTCATATGTGGAATGAATAACGCATCGAATTCAATGGCTTGATTTACTAACTTTGTCGCCTCCGCCGCATCAAAATCCATTAACTCAAGTACTTTTTGGCTCATATCTTTGTAAACAGTTAACAAGCGCTCGCCCGCTTCATTTCCTTCTTGGTAATACGTCGTATCCGGTAATATTTTACCAGGCACAGATAAACCTAAGATATACGTCGTCGTATCTTTCATATCTGGTGCAATCCCTAAAGAGAAAGGTAATGGTAAATCATATAATGCCCACTCTGATGCAATCGCTTGCAATTCTTTGATAGATTGTAATCCATTTAACTTTTCAAACAAGGGTTGTACAGGTTGCGCTCCTAAAGAGTCTCGCTCTTTGAAATTCATCGCTTGTTGGTAATACTTAATCATCTCAGCTTGTTCAGCATTGGTTAAATCAATCTTACCATCAACCATCGCATTGATATCTTCCATTAATAATTCCTCTACCCCATCACGTAGATTCATAAACCCACCCGTTGATGGTTTATCATCTGGAATAACCGCCGTTTCAAGCCATTCACCATTTACTGCATGGTATAAATCATCTTTTATCAGTTGTTCGTTCACTGCCATAAACCACACTCCTATTAGTATATTAAATTCATTATAACACGGTTATATTAAGCACGAATGAAGTGATGCTCACGTCAGGTCGGTTTATGTCCTATAAAAAAAATGAGCCTAGACAGCCGACAAATTGTCAGCAGCTAAGCTCAGTAAATCTAATTAAATTCCTAATTCTTTACGAATATCAGAAGCCATCTTCTCATGTGCTGCTTCATCGAGGTATGTTTCTTTAGGATTCATCGCAAAGGGCGTTCCCCACTCAAATTCGCCTTCATATTTAGGCACAAGATGGAAGTGTAGGTGCGAACCGCCATCGCCGTATGCACCGTAGTTAATTTTGTCAGGTTGGAAAAGTTTATGCATTGCTTTAGCAACTTTATTTACATCAGCAAAGTATTTATTTCGCTCTTCATCTGTAATATCAACCATTTCGCTCACATGCTCCTTATACGCAACAATGATACGTCCTGGATGACTTTGTTCACGGAAAATGATTACTAGTGACGTTTCAAGTTCACCTACCAGATAGCCAAACTCATCTAATAATTCACCTTTTTGACAATAACCACAATTTGGATCTAAAACCATATTACATACCTCCATTTTCTTATTTTACTTTATTATATAGGAGTTTTAACAAGCATCCTATACTCGAGTAAAATATTTTTGCCCGCAGCGCGTTATGCTAAACGAGAAGCGTTCTTACCAGCAATGCGACCGAACGTAAAGATATCTGATAAAGCATTCCCACCTAGACGGTTCCCTGCATGAATCCCTCCAGCAACTTCTCCAGCTGCATATAGACCCGGAATAATATCGCCGTCTTTAGTCAATACATGTGTATCTGAGTCGATTTTTAATCCACCCATTGTATGATGGACCGCTGGTTTTCTTGGTGTTGCATAAAAGGGTGCTTTCTCAACTTTATATTCAAAGGCCCCTTTATGAAACTCTGGATCTTCCCCGGCTTCAACATACGAATTGTATTTATTAATGGTTTCAACTAATACCGCCGGATCCATACCAATCATCTCAGCTAATTCTTCTAGCGTATCTGCGCGGAATAGAATACCTTGCGCGACTTCTTTCTCAATCTTCTCATCATTGGTATTCATGGCAGTGTTTTTAATATTTTCATCTGCGATTAAGTAGAATAAACCACCATGATCGATCGCTGCTTTAGATAATTCATCTCGACTACCATATTCGTTAACGAACCGTTTACCTTCTTGGTTAACCATTATAAAGTTTGCGGGTGGCACTTGTAGTCCTGAGAATAGCGCTCCAGTATTTGGATCGGTTGTTGGTAACATTTGAATATAACCCATATCAACTAAATCTGCGCCAACACTCTCACCTAAACGAATACCGTCACCCGTAATAGCAGGTGAATTCGATGTTTTAATATCATCCGCAATCTCAGCCCAATATGTATTATATTTTTGAAGCATCTTCGTGTTTGAACCAAATCCACCTGAAGCAAGAACGACTGAGTCTGCATGAACGATAACTTTGCGCTTGTTGGGTCCATAAGCAATTAAGCCGACAACTTTACCGTCTTCAACGATTAATTCTTCCACTGACGTATCTGTTATAATCTCTCCACCGTGAGCAAGTACGTATTTCTGAAGGGCATCAACATAAGCAAATCCTTCATTCTCTTTCGGTTTGTGACCTCTTCTCCAGTTCGCTCCCACTGGCATTTGGACATTCTCTTTATCGAATTCAACCCCGATATCTTCTAACCAGTGAACTGAGTCTAAGACATTATCCGTTAACGTCTTCACTAAATCATAGTTTCCGTAAGCTTCATTGCCTTCTAGGTCATGTCGTTTACCACCTAGATATGTTTGAATTCGATGCCATAAAGTTGAATCAAATAAAAATTCTTCTTTCCCATCAACTTGGTTGAAATAGTCTTGAATTTGTTCTTTAAGCATATTAAAGTCTTCACGGTATTCCGCGTGGATTTCTGCTTCATCCAGCTCAAGAATGCCTTTTAACGTTGTATCTTCACCGGCTAAAGCTGTCATCCCATTTTGCCAGACAGGGTTGGCCGCATTCATTGGTCCACCCGTTCTAACTGTGTTACCACCAATCGATGGGAATTTTTCAAGCAATGTTACTTTTTTGCTTTCTTGAAGTGTACTTGCGGCTGCACTTAATCCCGCTCCCCCACCACCAATCACAACCACGTCAGTTGTGATTTCAAGTGGTTCTTCTTGAGGTTGTTGCGTTACTCGACGACGTTTTCTCATAACTTCTGCATCTGCTCCAGCTAATTCAACCGCAGTAGCTACTCCATCAATAACCCCTTTACTTGTCACTGTTGCGCCAGAAATAACGTCAACGTTTAACGTTTGACCGTCTAGAATTTCTTCTGGAATACGTGTGAATACAACATCCGCAATTCCTGCTGACTCGCCTTCAGTATCAATTTCAATCGCTTCAATACGGTTCTTTGATAAGCGAACCACCATTGGTAAATCACCATTATGCCCAGGTGTTGTCACTGAATATTCACCTGGAACAAACTCAATTTCTTCCGGGATATTTAATAAATTTGCCACATCTGTAAAACGAACGAATTTTTTGAAGCAACTTTCAAGAAACTCAATTGTTTTTTGATCTTTTAATTGCTCGTTTTCATCAAAGGCTTCATGCACACGTCCTAATAGAAATTCACTTCCTGGCATCACTATCGCATTTACACCCGGTGCGTCTAAGACTTGGCGTAAATGTAGTTGCGAACGTGACGACCCTTGAACATCATAAGATGCCCCTACAATCATCACAGGTTTACCATCGAACGGATGCACTTTGAAAGATAACCATTCTAAGGTGCTCTTTAACGCAGATGGTATCGAGTGATTATGTTCTGGTGTCCCAATAATGACCCCATCAGCTTCCATAATTTTTTGGTTTAACTCTTGAATCACTTCACTGTCCGTTTGATCATTAGATTGGTTAAACATAGGCACTTTGTCTATTTCTAACACTTCAATATCAACATCTGTAAAATGCTCTTTCATAAAATGCAGCAACATTCGGTTATAAGAAAATTCAGCGTTCGTACCAACAATCCCAACAAATTTCATAATTAATTACCTCCTATAACGTAATTATTTCCAAGTAAATGACATTTGACTCTTTCTAATTTTAGATGAAGATTCTAATAACCTATTTGTTATTTCAACAAACTCAACGAACTCTTCAAAAACCTCTTCCAGTTCTTCAACTTTTGTTTGATTTTTTAAATTGCCTTCCTCATCAAATGCTTGGCCAGAATGCCCTAATAAGAATTCAGAACTCGGCATAATACGCGCTTTAAGTTCAGGCGCATCTAGAATCTGACGTAAATGTGCTTGCGCTCGTGATGACCCGAGTGAGCCTAGGGAAGCTCCTGTAATTAAGACTGGTTTGTTTAATAAAGGCTGGGTTGTATATGAAAGCCATTCTAATAAGCTTTTCAATGCAGCTGTAATCGTGTGATCATATTCTGGTGTACTAATAATAACGCCGTCTGCGGCAAGTATCTTATCTGATAATTCTTGAATGCCTTTCGGAGCAATTCTTTCTTTAGGTTCATTAAAAGCAGGTAAATCTTTAATTTCACAGAGTTCAATATCTGCTTGTGAACTAAAATGCTTTTGAATATATTGTAATAATTGGCGGTTTGTCGACTGATCTGAGTTTGTACCTACAATTCCTATCAATTTCATCTTTAAAATTCCTTTCTATTCAATGCGCATGTGACAAATTGAGCATGGTGTCGTAAAAAAATTTATCCCATGAACTTCAATACTTTATACCTATATAATAAATATTAATGAGCCCATTGTGAAGTATTTATTTAGTTATGATATCATAAGTAAAAAGCTATAAGAAAGAAGTGTGACATATGTCTCTGAATAATTATCAAGATATCTTGCAATACATTGATGTGCTACTCAAACATAATTCATTCACTAAAGCAGCCAAAGATCTGTACATTTCTCAACCTTATCTCACTCAAATTATTAAGAAAATCGAAGATGACTTAGGCACCGAAATCATTAATAGAAAAAGCCCTCAGCTACAATTAACTGAAGCAGGAAAAGTGTATTATCAATATTTGGAAAATTCAGAAGCCGAATTAAATCAATTGAAAAACACGTTAATTCAATACAATGAAGATTCTCCCATTTCTCTCAGTATTGGTGTCTTGTCTAGTCTCGCAACCTTTATCTTACCGATTACTTTACCAAAATTTGTTCAAGCACATCCCGAAGTCACGTTAACGATTCTAGAAGATTTACCAAGTAACAGTGAAGCGAAAGCAATGAATCAAGAGATTGATTTCTATATTGGTCAAAATCCAGAGACAGTCTCCCCTTCGTTGATAACACATCTTTGTGGAACCCATCGGTATTATGCTGTGATTCCACCTAGTTCGGATTTATATGTCAGTGGCTCCGTTCAATTAAGCCCTAATACAATTGCGATTGATAAATTATTAAGCCAAGACTTAGTTCTAACTTCGAGTGGATCTGCCATTCGCCGTCAAATTAACCGACTTTTAAAACGCTACAATATCACGCCTAATATTGTTCTAGAAAGCACAAATATTTACACTGTTTCGAAATTTGCAGAACATGGTACAGGTGTTGCTTTTATCCCTGAAAGTGCCGTGCCTACTTTACAGGAAGATTTAGAATATAATTTATATCCTATCTCCCTCGACTTAATGTCCGTTGATTTCTTTATCGCTTACTCTTCACAACTTTATTTAACTGATCTGCATCATGATTTCTTGAATCGATTCATTACGAATGTGCAGACGCATTTGATAGTATAAAAAAATATCGTTAGATTCTTCGAGGAATCTAACGATATTTTTATAATTTATTTTTACTATATCTTTTTACAATGATCGGTGTCAGAATACTCGTGATGACAACAACTGTTAGTACTTGAGCGGTTGCAGTTGACGTATATTCCATATATTCTGGATTCATAGCTCCAATAACAGCCGGGGTACTCAGCGATACACCTGCCGCTGACATCATCGAAAGTGAAGCCACTCCATTATTTTTCAATACTTTTGTGTCAAGCGGGAGTTGGTATAGGTTAACTAAATAGTAAATACCTACTAATAGTAATCCCACTAAACCGGATTGCGTAGCTTCAATTAAATTTAAGCCTTGCCCAATATTCCATCCTAATAAAGGTAGTAAAGCTGCAACTCCTGGTCCGAACAATTTATGGAACTCTTGATCAATATTTCCAAGTATTATTCCTAAAATTACTGGAATCAGCGTTGAAATGAGTGACATCCATTCAAAGCCTTCAGCTGAAGATAAACTATAGATAAATACCGGCACTAATGGAATGGCGAACAAAGAGGTAATACCAAAGACTGTCTTGTCTTCCTCTTTTCCAAAATCATTAACTAAAGCTAAATAAACTGCAGGATTAATACTTCCAATTGCAACAATGAACGCAATGGCACTAATTCCCAAAATACCACCTTGTCCAAAAATACTGATGTATAAAAGACCTAAAACAATCGTCACAATGAAGCGCACAAGTAATAGCACACCATGATTTTTCACTACTTTCTTTAAAGCACCAAGCTTCATACCTGTCCCCGAAAAGAAGCTTAATGCACCAGTAATGAAAGGCATCCCTGAACCTGAAAGTAATCCCTCAGTTAAGCCACCAACATGAAATAAATCTGGCCAAAATGTATAAATAAACGCTGATAATATCATTGGAACTAAGAAAGTGCCCGCAGGAATCTTATTGATCGACTTCAACATCTTATCATCCCCTATTTGATATTGTTTAATTATGTTCAATATACACTATTGTCAAAGAATAATCTTGATATAGTCTCGTTTGAAGGGCCAGACGTGTTTTAGTAATAAAAAAATAGAACGCTTGGATTTACAAGCGTTCTTCCATTTAAATAATTGCACAAAAAAAGGCACATAGCTTCACCACTTATAGCTGCTACCTTCCGGTCCTGACTCATTCATGGTTCCACTATTGCCAACACTTATAATAGCATAAAAGACACTCGAATGCAAAATCTTTTTAGCATTAATTATCGATTTCTAATATTTCTTCCTGCACTAATATACGAAGGACTGGAATAACATCTTCTTCAAACCACGGATTAATCTTTAACCAACGTTGGTTCAAGGGTGAAGGATGTACTAATGGAAAATATTCTGGCAGATAATCTTTATAATGACGCACGGTCTCTGTTAAATTACGCTGACGCGACTTCCCTAAATAATGCTTCTGTGAATAACTTCCAATTAATAGTATCGTCTTCAGATTCGGTAACTCATCAAGAATACGCGGATGCCATTTTGGTGCAAACTCTTTTCTTGGTGGCACATCACCTGTCTTCGCTTTACCAGGATAATAGAAATCCATTGGTAACTGCGCAATTCGATCCGAACGATAGAATTCTTCTCGTGAAATTCCCATCCATTCACGCAATCGGTCACCACTCGGATCATTCCAAAATAATTGCGTCTCCTCCGCTTTACGCCCCGGTGCTTGGCCAATAATCGCAATTGTCGCTTCCTCGGGTGCTTTGAATAAAGGCGGTATGCCACGATTTGTAAATGCTTCATTCATTGGATCATCCATTATTTCTTTAAAAATCTCATCCATCTTATTCATTTTCATCCCTCCGTTTACATGATAAGTTATCCACAATTAGTTTTATGTTAAAAATCTAGTGGATAAACCTATCAACATAGGTAAACTTTATTGAAAATATACTATAAATGTTTCAATTTATCAACAATTAGGGTAGTTATGAACAGATAGAGGTGTGCATAAGTCTGTTCATAACTCATTTTTCTGTGGATAGTCCAAAGTTATAAACAGATGTTCCCCTTTTTTAGAGAGTTATACACATCATTCTGTGGATAACTTCCGTATTTTCTTCTTTTCACGCAATTCTCGAAAGAAATTTGTTAAAAGTTGTCCACACTCTTCTTCTAAGACACCTCGAATAACTTGTGGTTGATGATTAAAGCGTTCATCTTCTAAAAGATTCATCAATGTTCCACCGCACCCTGCTTTCAAGTCAGCAGCCCCGTAAACTACTGTCTCTACACGTGAATTAATTAAAGCCCCTGCACACATTGGACAAGGTTCTAACGTAATGTACATCGTCGTCCCTTCTAGACGCCACGCATCCAATGCTTTATTGGCTGCTTGAATCGCTTTAATCTCCGCATGCCCAGTCGCATCCAGTTCTAATTCACGGACATTATGTCCACGCGCAACAATTTCTCCGTTCTTAACAAGAATCGCACCAATTGGCACTTCCGCCTTCTCCTTAGCAACTAAAGCTTCTTTTACCGCTTCTTTCATCCATCTCTCATGCACAAGACGAATGGATTCCTCTAATTCAACTGCTTCGATCATATTCCACCTCATATTATCTAGATTCTTAATAAAGTTAGACACAGTTTTCTATATTTTTTTTACACAAAAAACCGAGCAAACCTCTACACACTTAAGTGTACATGATTTGCCCGGATAAATTAACTCTTTTTAGATTTACTCAAAGTACTCATGAACACGGTCTGTCACGTCAGATGACATGTCTTTAGCACGGTTCATAATTGAAGAAAATGTGTCCGACGCTTGATCTTTAACGTTACCTGCACCACTTGCTAACTTAACAATCGTATTCACTTCAGAATCACTTAAGTTATCTACAGCATTCACTAAAGTATCTGAACCGTTTAATTTATGCTTTACAAATAACTTAGCTCTCTCACGGTTCACAACACCTTCAACCCGGTGTCTCACATCATCATTGTAATACATCATTGCTGCGATTCCAGCAACTGCTGCAGCTGAACCTAATAATACTAACCCTAGTGATACATTATTTCCTTTTTTATTCATCGAAATATCCTCCTTATGGGCTATATAAATTATTCAAATCTATATATTCAATTGATAACTATATTATAGCATAAAACGCTAACACCACCTATCAATACGATGTGTAATCGAGTAACACTTAATAGTATATTGTGATAAGATACTATTAAAACACGCTTTATAGTATAAAATTAACCTCAAATTGATAATTCAAAATAAATTTCTGACCACTCGCCTACTCTAACAAGATTTATACGAACATATGACGAACTAAATTTTATTTCAATGATATTCTCTATAGATTTAAACGATATATTGGGTTAGAATAGACAAATGGCACAATATATAGTGCAAAATGTATTTTTATCAATAAAGGAGCAATACAAACATGACTGAATCAATCACTCAACATATTAAATGGAGCAAAGAAAACTTAAATATAGCAATCGAATCTTTCCCACAAATTTTCCCAATGACAGATGATATGAATATCACTCACAGCGGGGTATCAAGAATGGTCATGTTAGATCGTTACTCATTCAAAGACGCTGCGAAATCAACTTTAACAGCTGGTGATTTAGTCATCTTAACAGTGAAATCAGATCCTAAGTACCCAGCAAGAGGAATTGGGATTGTCCAAGCAATTGACACTACAAACAACGAAGTAGTTATTTGGCTTGAAGAAGAGTACCGCGCTTCATTAGAAGATGAGACGGAACGTGAAACAGGACTTGTGACACGCAAACTCGAAACAATCGATAAACCGTTAGAAATCTACTATGAACAAATCGCCAAACGTACTGCAAAAGGACTTTCGGATGTTGAAACCGATGAAGTCAAGCGTGATGAATTAAACGGTCAGTATTATAAACAATTAAAAGATATGAACTTTGTCCCAGCAGGACGTGTTCTTTATGGAGCAGGAACAAACACTGATGTAACTTACTTCAACTGTTACGTTATGCCTTTTGTTCCAGATTCACGTGAAGGTATCTCAGATCACCGTAAAGAAGTGATGGAGATTATGAGCCGTGGTGGTGGTGTCGGAACGAACGGTTCAACACTACGCCCTAGAAACACTCTAGCTCGCGGGGTTAACGGTAAGTCATCTGGTTCAGTTTCTTGGTTGGATGACATCGCTCAACTAACACATCTTGTTGAACAAGGTGGTAGCCGTCGTGGTGCACAGATGATTATGTTAGCTGATTGGCATCCAGATATTAT
This sequence comes from Aerococcaceae bacterium DSM 111021, assembly GCA_020112395.1. Classification (NCBI taxonomy): domain Bacteria; kingdom Bacillati; phylum Bacillota; class Bacilli; order Lactobacillales; family Aerococcaceae; species Aerococcaceae bacterium DSM 111021. The sequence continues at coordinate 1,303,366 of JACCEK010000001.1, forward strand.
TGAATTTATTATCTCAAAAATGCAAAACCCACGCGTTCTACAATATTTAATCGAACAAACTGATGACGAACAGATTAAAACATTAGCAAAAGAAAAACTGAAGTTCACACCATTAAACCAAGCTGAAGTAACGATGTACGAAAATATCGTTCGTTACAAAACAATGCCAGGTTTAGGTGGCTTCTCAGAACAAAATATCAAAGACGCTGAAGCTAAACTGCGTGATGGCGGTACTTACAGTGTTAATAACCCTGATTTCTTAACAGGAGCGAATATTTCCGTTACTTTAACTGATGATTTTATGGAAGCTATTGACCAAGATGGGGACTGGACATTAAGATTCCCAGATGTTGAAAATTACACTGAAGCTGAAATGGTCGCTTATAATACTGAATGGCCAGACCACGGTGATGTGCGTGAATGGGCAGATAAAGGCTACGGCATCAAAAATTACCGTACAATCAAAGCCAAAGAGCTTTGGAAGTTAATTAATATTTGTGCAACATATTCAGCTGAACCCGGTATCTTCTTTATCGATAACGCGAATAATGATACAAATGCGACAGCTTATGGACAAAAAGTTGTTGCGACAAACCCATGTGGTGAACAACCTTTAGCACCTTACTCGGTATGTAACTTAGCTGCAGTTAACTTAGCCAACATGGTCAACAAAGATACTCATACTGTAGATTTTGACCAGTTAATCGAAACAGTTAAAACAGGTGTGCGTATGCAAGATAACGTGATTGACGCAACACCGTATTTCTTAGACGAAAACCAAAAACAAGCATTAGGTGAACGTCGTATCGGTCTTGGTGTAATGGGCTTAGCTGACTTACTTATCTATACTGAACACGTGTATGGTTCACAAGAAGGAAACAAAGTGGTTGATGAAGTATTCAAAACAATGGCTGTTGCAGCTTACGAAGAATCAATTCAACTTGCGAAAGAAAAAGGCAGCTTCCCATTCATCGTTGGTGAAACAGAGGAAGAAACACAAGCCTTACGCCAAAAATTCATCGAAACAGGCTATATGCAAAAAATGCCCGAACATATTCGTGAAGGTGTCTTAGCACACGGTATCCGTAACTCTCACTTACTAACTGTCGCTCCGACGGGGAGTACTGGAACAATGGTTGGTGTCGCAACTGGACTAGAACCATACTTTGCTTTCAAATATTTCCGTAGTGGACGATTAGGTAAATTCATTGAAGTGAATGCGGGAATTGTTCAAGAATATATCGATGCACATCCAGGGGCAGACGCAGAAAACTTACCTGACTACTTTGTTGAAGCAATGGCACTTGAACCAGAAGCACACGTTGATGTACAAACAACGATTCAACGTTGGGTTGATAGTTCTATCTCAAAAACAGTAAACGCGCCTAAAGGCTATACAGTAGACCAAGTTCAAAGTATCTACGAACGCTTATACAAAGGTGGCGCTAAAGGTGGAACTGTTTATGTAGATGGTTCACGCGATTCACAAGTTTTAACTCTTGCTGCAGAAGAAAATGAAGCAGAAAACATTGAATTGTTCCAAATGGAAGAAGCACGTATTGTTGATGACCGTAAAGAATTGAAACACTTAGTTGAACAAGCCGAATCTGAGCATTACAAATCACAAGGTCACACTGATGACATTGTATTTGGATCAGATATTGGTGATACTTGTCCAATTTGCCGTACTGGTATTGTTCAAGATATTGGTGGATGTAATACATGTACTAACTGTAACGCACAATTACGCTGCGGTTTATAATAAGGAGTATACTCATGCAAATTTACACACGGACAGGTGATCACGGTACCACTCGCATCATCGGTGGAAAGTCAGTTCATAAAGATAGCCAACAAGTCGAGGCTTACGGAACGGTGGATGAATTAAACAGTATTATCGGGATGATTGTTGCTTTAGAAGAAACGCCTAGTGATATGAAAGAAGAGCTCATGCGCATTCAACACTATTTATTCGACTGCGGTAATGACTTAGCAACACCCGAAAAACATGATAAGTATCCATATCGTACGAATGCAGACCTGGTAACTTGGTTAGAAAGTCGCATCGACGAGTATGCACCGATCCCTCCAACAGTTGAATCATTTATTCTACCGGGCGGAACACAACTCGCTGCTCAACTTCACTTTGCACGCACCGTTACAAGACGCGCCGAGCGTCGGATTGTTAGCTTGCAACAAGAACAGACGATTAATCAGCACGTATTAAAGTTTATTAACCGTCTATCTGATTACTTCTTTGCCCTAGCACGTGTGGCCAATACCCAAGCTGGTGTCGAAGACGTCTTGTATGAACGAAGCGGACGTGTCTTCCATACTGAATTGACAAAAAAAAATATACCAAAATAATTTCAAAAGAGCCATCAGAAAAATTTCTGATGGCTCTTTTATGTGTTACAGTTTCAACGTTTCCTATTCGTTATCCTTTTGAAGTCATAAATCGTTTTTGAATAATTGGCACCAGTGTCGGCTCCAGCACTAAAAAGAAGGCCACATTCCCAGCCGCATGCATTAAATCAAATGTAATCCCTTGGGCATAATAAACCCAGAAATTAACGACACCAAACATTTGTGAAGAAAATATTGAAATGACAAACCCGTAAATTAATCCAGTCGCTCCAGCGAACAGCGCAAAGATTACTCTTCGCGCATTCTGATGGTCCTTTAATCGATTGTATAAAGCCTTTAGAGCACTTGTAAGTAATACAATGATGCCATAGGCCGTAATTTGATAAAGTGTCCAAGGACCCATTCCAAGTAGCATATTCGAAATGACCATCGAAGTGATGGCTACTAGGAGTCCATCCAAAGTTCCCATCGTTAAAGTAATAATTATTAAAATCACTGTGACTGGTTGTACATTTGGTATAAATTGAAAGGCAATTCGCCCAATATGACACAGAGCGGTCAGTAAGGCCAGTACTGCTAGACGCTTAACTGTGAAGTACTTACTCATCCTTCGAAGGCTTCAAGTTTCCACTCGACTAAGTCACCGTCTGATAACTCTAATTCAGCCGCACCAACTTCAGCCATCTCTCCGTTTAAATCAAACAACCAGTATTTCCCTGCCTCTTCATCTTGTTCATATCCGTTAATTGCAGAGATAAAGCCGTCAGCTTCTTCAAGTTCATAATGCTCTTTCATCACATCTAATAGAATCGCACCTTCTTCAACTTCTAAAACTTGTTCTCCTTCGTCAATTTCTTCTCCATCAACTGTTACTGACACAGTCACCTCAGCTAATACCGCTTGTTCACTTGATTCAACCGGTGTTGAAGCCGTTTCTTCTGTTTGTGTCGTTTGACCACAACCAACTAATACTAAAGTTGACGCTAATAATAGTAACCATTTTTTCATTCTAAATGCCTCCCATATGATTTTGTGACAGATGACAGTATTCACTTCAACTATTTGGAGGGAAAAGCATGGGTTTATTCGAATGGATCGGATATCACTCACTATTTTGCCTCGAAATAGTATGTCGGTTAAGTATGCTTGAATAAAGACCTGACTCCATGCCTTTCGCATGATTACAGTGGCGGGACCGTCTCGGAATTTAACCGAACTTCCATATTCAATATACATTTAATTTGTATCTATCTCTCTTTATAATAATTATTAATGAAGGACAATGCAAGTTAATTGTCAGTAAAAATAATTGGTCAAATGATGAATTGAGTATTATAATCTATATATTCGCATTTTTTTGAATGCAAATTCTTTAGACGAAGGAGTTAATTGATTGGAAAATTTTATGATCGGATTCAATGCAGTCATACCAATGATGCTATACATGGCTTTAGGTCAGTTTTTTACGCGCGCAGGTTTCATTAAACAAGACGCTTATGCTCAGTTTAATAAAGCGATTTTTTCTATTTTACTGCCATTGAATTTATTCTCAAATGTTTATAATACGAATATTGCGACGGATTTTAATGGGTTAACTTTATCTTTTAACATTATTTTCGCTGTTTCTGCATTTATTATTTTGGCTTTTATTGTACCTATTTTCGAAAAATCAAATAACAAACGAGGCGTGATCTTACAAGGTTCTATTCGTTCAAATGCTATTTTATTCGGGTTGCCCATGGGGATTGCTCTACTGGGTCAAGAGAATTTAGGTATGGTAACCATCGTTCTAGCCTTGATTGTACCTTTGAATAATATCTTTTCAGTGATTGCTTTCTCACTTTATAGTGACGAGAAATTTTCATGGAAACGAACAATTAAAAATGTATTGACCAATCCGATGGTAGTTTTTACCTTTGCAGGGATTATCGTCGCTACACTTGGTATTAAATTTCCAACTGTCATTGAAACAACGATGGGGAATTTAGTTCGCATGACCACGCCATTAGCCTTGATTGTGATGGGTGGAACCTTTAACTTTGGTAAGTTAAAAGATGCAAACTGGTCACTTTATGGAACAGTACTAGCACGTCTGGTTATTATTCCGTCTATTGCTTTGTTTATCGCTGGAGGTTTATTAGGCTTCCGAGGCGATGATTTAATTTCTGTACTGATCGCCACTGCTGGACCAACCGCAGTATCAAGTTATGCTCAAGCTGTTGTTGCAGGCGGTGATGGGGACTTAGCGAACCAAATCGTCGTGTTCACAACCGTTGCCTCAATGTTCTCGCTAGTTGTATTTATTATGATTTTAAAGAATCTAGCATATTTCTAAATAATATATATGCAAAAAAACACCAAACTCCCGGGAGTTTGGTGTTTTTGCTATTCTATCTTATTACTTTGAACGGTTATTAATGTTGATTGCTCCTTGGCGGCCACCAATCGTGATATTGTCACCTAATTGAATGTCTCCACTTAGCATCATTTCACTTAACTCGTCTTCAATTTGTTTTTGAATCGCACGACGGATCGGTCTTGCTCCATATTCCGGATCAAAGCCTGCATCTGCAATAATTTCTAGAGCTGTATCTGTTACACGGGCTTCAATCTCAAGGTCACGTAGACGGTTGATAATATCTTGCGCTTGTAACTTAACAATCTCTTTAATTTGGTCTTTAGATAATGGGTGGAAGACGATAATTTCGTCGATACGGTTAATGAATTCAGGACGGAAGCCACGTTTCACTTCTTCCATAACACGCGCTTCCATAGCTTTAAAGTCATCTGCATATGATACTGCACCGAATCCGACTGATTTGTCATCACGAAGTGCGGTTGCACCCATATTCGATGTCATAATGATGATCGTATTACGGAAGTCTACTTTACGCCCCTTACCATCTGTCATATGACCATCATCAAATACTTGCAGTAACATGTTGAATACGTCCGGATGAGCTTTTTCAACCTCATCTAGAAGAATGACACTGTATGGTTTTTGTCGAACAAGTTCAGTTAATTGACCTGCTTCATCATAACCAACGTAGCCGGGAGGCGAACCTACCAAACGAGACACACTGTGTTTCTCCATATATTCAGACATATCGACACGAATCATATGATCTTCACTACCAAAGATTGCATCTGCCAACGCCTTAGCTAATTCAGTCTTACCTACACCTGTAGGGCCCAAGAACATGAATGAACCAATTGGACGTTTTGGACTCTTCAATCCACTATATGCACGACGAATGGCTTTCGATACTGCAACAACTGCATCATCTTGACCAATCACACGTTCATGTAATTCTTCCTCTAAATGAACAAGACGTTTTGATTCTGCTATATCCAATTGTTTTACAGGGATACCTGTTGCGATTGTAATCACTTCAGCAATATCTTCTGAAGTCACTTTAAGGAGCTCTTCACCTTCTCCCTTATGGTCTCCATCTGCTTTTACAGCCGCTTCGATTTGAGTTTCAACTTTTTGTTCTTCTTCACGAATTGACGCTGCACGGTCAAAATCGCGCGCTAAGATTGCTTTTTCTTTCTGATCAGATAAGTCACTTAGTTTACGTTCTAAATCACTTAACGTTGAGCTGTTAGCTGATGCATCAATACGCACTTTAGCAGATGCCTCATCTATCAAATCAACTGCTTTATCCGGTAAGCGACGTTCTGTTAAGTAACGTGTACTCAGTTTAACTGCCGCTTCTACAGCTTCATCCGTAATTTCAACCTTATGGTGATTTTCGTAGCGGTCTTTTAGTCCTTGAATAATTTCAACGGACTCTTGTTGAGACGGCTCATCAATTTGAACTTTAGAGAAACGACGTTCTAAGGCTGCATCTTTTTCAATGTGTTTTTGGTACTCATCTAAAGTTGTTGCACCAATCACTTGGATTTCACCACGAGCTAAAGCGGGCTTCAAGATATTCGCTGCATCAACTGCACCTTCTGCCGACCCTGCACCGATTAATGTATGTAACTCATCAATAAAGAGAATCGTATTACCATCTTCAGTAATCTCTTCGATAATTTTCTTCATACGTTCTTCGAACTCGCCACGGTATTTTGTTCCCGCAACAAGTGAGCCCATATCTAACATCATCAGACGCTTGCTAGCGATATTTTCTGGTACAGTACCTGACACAATACGTCCAGCTAAACCTTCAGCAATCGCAGTTTTACCTACACCCGGCTCTCCAACTAAGACAGGATTATTTTTCGAACGACGGCTAACAATTTGAACGATACGGCGAATCTCATTAGCACGCCCAACAACTGGATCTAACTTCCCATCACGAGCTAACTGTGTTAAGTCACGCGCTAGTGAGTCTAATGTTGGTGTTGTTGAGTTTGTTGTTTCATTTGTTTGTTGTTTTTGACGTCCACGACGGTTGTTTTGACTTCTACCTGTTGAACCATTCACACCAATCATCTCATAGATGACTTTGCGTAATTCATTCAAGTCGACTCCTAAGTTTTTAAGGAGTACTGTAGCTAAAATCTCTTCTTTTAACATACCTAATAATAAATGCTCTGTCCCAACTTTTGGAACACCTAGACGTTTTGCGTCGTTTGATGCATTCATAATAATCTTCTTAGCGCGCGGCGAATAAGGTATAACAATATCCCCTTGCATGCGCGGTGCATTCACTTTACCGTGAATAATTTCTAATTCTGTTAACAATGTCTGGTAGTCAGCGCCCATTTCGCGTAAAGCTTTCCCTGCAATACCTGACTCTTCTCGAGCTAGACCTAACAAGATATGTTCAGTGCCTACAGCTTGGTGTCTTAAGTAATAAGCTTGCTCAGCAGCAAAAATCATTACTTTACGAGCACTTTCAGTAAATAATTCTTCAAACATACTTTCACCTCTTTATTTATATGTAATACGTAATTGTTCTAAAAACTTTGATAATATCAAAGATCTTGCCTCTTGTTCATGTAATGTGACTGTTTGTAGTAACGCTTTATCAATCACCGAAAGAACTAATGCTCCTTCTCGTTCTGTCATTATACTATGGTCCACCAATGTTTCAATTATATTGATTGCACTTCGGTGACTAATACGGGGCCCTATCATTTGAATCATATCGTCTAGTGCGTCAATCTCATCAACTAACTCCACTTTCAAAATACGAATGTAACCTCCGCCACCTCTTTTACTCTCAACCATGTAGCCATGTTCCTGGGTAAATCGTGTGTTAATGACATAGTTAATTTGTGAAGGAACACAATCAAATTGCTCCGCAATATCACTTCGTTTTATTTCAATTCTTTCACTATTCTTCAAAAAACTTTTTAAGTAAGCTTCTATAATATCCGACATATTCCTTTGTGTCACTATGATCCTCCTTCCATTAACATTGACTATCTTTGACTATTATATAATAAAAAAACACTCTCGACAACTATTCAGTTTAGGAAAAAAGATTCGACAAATAAAATTGATTTCTATTTGACCTTCTTTGACCATTATAACATATAGACTATAAAAATCAACGATTTGGATATACAAAGATATCTTCTGCACAAAAAATAGCCATAGATCTGCACATGTACAGAGTTTATGACTACTTTAATATGTTTAAATGTCTTGAATATCTTTTGCTGTCAAAATCTTATGACGTAATGCTTCAAGGGGCTTTAATTTTAAGCCTTCTTCTTCGAATTCATTCACTAATGAACGCTCGTTCGCTTCTTGGCGGATTTGCTTGCGGTAGTTGATATCAACACTGAATAATTTGTATAGAGTCGCAAAAATTGGCACTCCAAGCAAGATGCCTGAAATTCCGAATAACCCTCCACCAATCGTTACCGCAGCTAACACCCACATACCTGGAAGACCAATAGAATCTCCAACTACACGTGGATAAATTAAGTCACCTTCAAGTTGTTGAACGATAACAACAAAAATTAGATAAATTAACGCATTCACTGGCGAAACCGCGAATTGGATAATAGCACCGACAAACCCCGCTAAAAATGCTCCGACTAAAGGAATAAACGCTAAAGCTCCTTGTAATGCACCTAACATAGCAGCATATGGCATTTGAATTGCCCAAAGACCGAGTGATACGATGATACCTAGGATAAAGGCTTCAATTACAGTACCAGTTAGATAGTTAGAAAAGACATTATCTGTTATATTCAACGTGTTTTTAACAATACGCACTTGCTCATCGCTTAAGTAAGCTGTCAGAATATCATTGAATTGCTTACCCAATTTTTCTTTCGTCCCTAGAATATACAAAGCAAACATGATAGATAGTACAAACGTTGTAATGGCCGAAGCTGAACTAGATAAGAGTGAAACAGAGGATTCTGCTAAACTACGTATGACACGGTTCCCTATATCTGCAAAACTTGACATGACACTACTCCAATTAAAGTCGACTTGTTCCATCAAATCATTAAATAATGGAATAAGATGTTGTTGTTCCTCTATCCAAGTTTGAACAGATTCTGTTACTGTCGGAATAGCTTCAACTAACGTTGACAAAGCTGAGACAAGTTGCGGTACAACTAAAGCAACAATCCCAGTAACAACTAAACCAATAACTAGAATGGATAATATAATAGCTAGGGGGCGACGAGTGTGTTGTAACCACGTTTTTTCAGTATTAGGATACAACCTCTTTTCGAATTGGTTCATTAACAAATTCAAAACGTAAGCCATCATCCCACCTAATACAAGCGGGAATGCAACGCGCCAAACGACACCAATAAAACTAACTACTTGAGTCCAGTTATAAATAACTAAAATAACGACAGCAATAAATAATATTTTTACTATAAATTGTTTATCGATTTTAAAATGATTCAAAAAAACTCCACACCCTCTCTTAATATTAATAGCATAGGCTAAGAGAGGGGTGGAGTCAATTAATCTTTATTCAATTTTTTTGATTTTTTATACAGCATTATTATGTGTTTCGCGTGCTGTTTTAGCTCCTGCATGACCTGCAAAGGCTGTAATAAACATCGCAGCTAATAATCCTAAGAATACATATAATGAGTATTTAGACGTTTGATTTGAAGCTTCTTCAGCAACTTGAGCAGCTTCAGCTAATGCTTGTTCAGCTTGAACTTGTAAGTCTTCAACCGCTGTTTGAGCATCATTCAATGCTTGTTCAGCTTCTTGACTTGCTTGTCCATATGCTTCTTGAATATTTGTTACTGCTTCTTCAGCTTCTTGTTCAGATAGTTCAGTATTAGCTGAGATTGCTTCTGTTAAAGCTTCTTCGTCTAATTCTTGACCAATCTCATCAACACGACCTTGAATGTTACTTACTACCTTATCAACTTCTTGTTGAGGGTCTTGACCGTTTACAACAATGTTATATCCAGCACTTGTTACATCATCAATTGTCGCTTGTACTTGATTATCTAAATAATCAGGTTGTAATTGTTCAATTTCAGTGTCTTCTAGAACATCCGTTACAGTTTGTTCTAAATCTTGTGAATCAACATCAATTTCTTGAGCGATTGAATCAAAAGCATCTTGAGATAACGATCCGACTGCATCCGCTGTTCCAGAAATCGCATCACCAGCAACTTGACCTGTATAACCTAAAACTGTTCCTAATGAATTAAAAGCCATACCAACAGCTGAAGTCATTATTGCAAACATCACAATAACACTTACTGCCCACGTTAAGAAACCATGGATAAACCCTGCACGATTAGCTGTAATCCCAGTTACATAACCTGCTGCCGCTAACGATAAAATTAATGCAATAATAACCCAAATGACTAATCCAGTTCCTACACCGTCTAATGGATTCTGACTTGTGAAATCAGGAACACCAAAACCAATCGCTGCTCCAATAAGCGAGAACAAAATACTCACTGCCACAAACGTTACGACACCAGCAATAATTGCACGCCACGACATGTTGTTCCCAGCTTTTTCATTAATGCCATCTAAAATATATTTTCTCATCTTTCTCACTCCTTATAATATTAATTATTACATAAATAATCATATTACTTTTATGTAACAAGGTCAATTATAACGCTTTACCAACAACACATTCATATATTTACATAAGTGAATATTGCTACAATTTTATATTCTGATACATACAATATTGTAGCGTTTAAATGATAGTACCAGAGCCTTTAGTCCGTGTTATACTATAGAAAAGAGGTGATTAACATGATTGAAACGATGCTAGGTGATATTACTCAAGTTGAACATGTGAATGCAATTGTTAATGCTGCTAATAATAGCCTTCTTGGCGGTGGCGGAGTAGACGGTGCTATTCACCGCGCTGCTGGGCCCGAATTACTAGAAGAAACCCGAACGCTTGGAGGTTGTCGAACCGGTGAAGCAAAACTATCCAAAGCGTATAATCTTCCAGTTGACTATATTATCCATACAGTTGGGCCTGTATGGAATGGAGGGCTCGCTAACGAAGCCAAGTTATTAGAAAGTTGTTACCGACAATCTTTACTACTAGCCATGGAACATGGTATTCGCAAAGTCGCTTTTCCTTCAATTTCAACGGGTGTTTATCACTTCCCTGTGAATCTAGCTGCAGAGATTGCAATTTCGACAGTTAAAGAAGTGATGAACGAACACCCAGATGCGTTTGATTTAATTATTTGGATGCTATTTGATTCAGATACTAAGAAAGCATACGATGTCGCGCTTAAGAATGCCTAACAAGAAACTCCCGCCTCAAGCTAGATTGAGGCTGGAGTTTATTATTCTTCGATTTTTAACTGATAGCCGGCTAAAAAGCTCGCTTCAAAATTTCCCTTTCCACGTAAGTATATTTTTCCAAACTCATCAATTAACCCATGAAACTCTTTAGCTTCCCATGTTGTAAATTGCTTATCTAAAGAGACTATCTTTCGCATCGCCCTGTAGTTATCCATCCCTGATACACCTAATTCTGTATATAGTTTTTGAGCGTATTTATCCGAGACAAACACCGGTTGTTCAAAGACATAAAGTAAAAGGACATCTGCTGTCTCATCGCCAACTCCATGTAATTTTAATAACTCTTGGCGCAAATTAATTTCATATTTTTCTGTAATTGCTTCTAGATTGTTATCGTGCTCTTGAAACCAATTTAATACCGAATGGACCGCTTTACTTTTATTTTTAAAGAAGCCGGCGGGTCGAACTAAGTCTTCTAATGTTTCTAAAGGTAAATTTAAGATGGCTTGTGGGTTAAATTGCGTGGCGCTTCCGATATTGTTAACCGCACGTTTTGCGTTCGCTGCATTGGTATTTTGTATCATGATGGCGCCAATGATAATCTCAACTTTTGAGTCAGCTGGCCACCAACCTGTTTCACCCATGTCATTGAGTAAAAGCTTAAATAATTCATATTGATCAATTGTCTTCATGTGCGCGCTCGCCTCACTTTCAAAATGATTGTATCAAATAAACACCCAAACACTAAGCAGAACACTTAGGCTTGGGTGTCATTTTATTGATGTATAATTCGATAATAGACTTGTGAAGTAATGAGGTAGAACAGTAAGTAAACGACAACAAAGACGGCTAAAACTGATCCATAACCGATCATAAAGGTTGTTATGTTATTGACGGCTAATAGCCCTAGTAAATTAAACATTATTTTTGATGCAAAGAGCGAATGAATGACTGCGATCATAATTGGCAGTGCAAAAATCCAAAAGATTTGTGATCGAATCGTTTGTTTAATTAAATGATCAGGCAAGCCAACTTTTCGCATAATTTGGAATTTACCTTGGTCTTGGTAACCTTCAGATACTTGTTTAAAGTATAACATTAAGACCGTTCCAATAATTAGAACTGTTCCGACGATAATTCCTAAGAATAATAAGCCCCCATTCATCGTATATAATTCTTGCGAGGTTGTTGTTCTTGTTACGACTCGAACTACACCCAAGTCCCCTTGATCAAAGATTGTATCGGTTGAGATCGCTGCTTCAATACTTTCACGAGCAGAATCATCAACGGCATTGAACACCATCGTCTGTTCTAATAGTGCTTCAGAACGCTCTCCCGTACTGATATAATTCGGGAAGGTTGATAGTAAACTTTCGACCTCTTCTATGGTTGGAAACACGACATAAGCAATTTGTCCGATATAGTTTAAAGGCATGTAACTAGAACTGATTTGTTGAACCTGATATTCCTTGTCAGCAAATTGTAGTGTATCATCTTGTTCTTGTTGAATATTTGCAGTTGTCGTTGTAAATAACACTTCATCTGGCTCTAAGTGAATATCTTCTCCATTGAGCTGGTTAAAATCCTCTAAAGGAACGCCGATGATGTAGGCAAAATCAGTTGGTAAGAGTTCCTCACTCTCAGTTGTTTCACTTGGAGCTGGCATCGGTTGGAAAGATTTATTTTGATAAATAGCCGTGACAAAGGCACTTCGAGATAGACTCACATCTTTAATATCACCGTGCGTTTGTAATTCTTCCATGATATTTGTTAAAGCTGCTTCCGCATTTTCCGGACTCGCGCCATCGGCGTATTGCATGTACCGCAATTCAATATCATGTGTCGACATTTGCTCCACTTGATCTTCCATACCTAAATAGAGTGTTAAGGTCGTTCCGAGAGTTAACACAATCCCTGTACATAAGACCGCAATCCCCGCTAAGCTTGTCGCGTTCGCTTTCATACGGTATAACATCCCTGATATTGATAGAAAATGTGTCGGTTGGTAATAATATTTTTTATTTCCTTTCATTCGTTTTAAGAAAATAATACTTAAACTTGTTAAGAGCGCGTAAGTTCCGATAATCACTAGGAAGATCGCTATGAACACTTTTAACAGCGCGTCTAAAACATCTGTCGTTGTCAGTGCTACATAATAACCGGCGACTAAAGTGATTAAACCAATCAAAAGGATGAACCAACGAGATTTCGGTTCAGCTTCTCCCGCATGCGTTTGGCTTAATAATTCCGATGGGTTCAATCTCGCCAAGCGGATACTATTAATTAAGAAGATAATAAATGTGATACCACCAATAATAATGATAGTTCCAATCGCCGCTAAAGGACTAAATGGATAATCCATTAAGCCAGCACCAGTATCTTGAATTAATCTGTTTAAGACGATGAACATCACATTTCCTAAAGCATAACCCACCCCAATGGATGCAAGGCTACCAATCACCCAGGTTAATAGTTGTTCAAAGAAGATGACGCTTCGGATATGCCTATCCTCTAGCCCTAAAACGGTATATAAGGCAAACTCCATTCGGCGTTGTCTTTGAATAAAATTATTGGCATACAGAATGAAAATGACTGCCAGTAAGGACGTAAAGAACACACCCATAATGATGATTGTTGGCAATGTGGCATGTCGCGACTGCACATACTCATTGGTAATCAAAGAAATCATAATAAATTCTAAGGACATTATTAAGACTAACGCAAGAAAATATGGAAAGTAAACGGTCCGGCGTTTGACTATTCCTTGAACAGTCAATTTAGTTAATAATGAAAGTGGCATCTTACACACCTCGATCCGCAAGCATGGTTAAACTTTGTGAAATACGCTCATTAAAGTTTTGATTCGTTTCCTGTCCGCGGTATAACTCGTGATATACGACCCCATCTTTAATAAATAGAACGCGATTGGCGTAAGACGCTGCTTGTATTGAGTGCGTCACCATTAAAATCGTATTTCCTAAGCGATTTAACTCATTGAATAAGCCTAATATTTGCTCAGACGATTTTGAATCAAGCGCTCCTGTAGGCTCATCTGCCAGTAATAAAGGCGGATTAGTAATAATTGCTCTTGCAATAGCAACGCGTTGGCGTTGTCCTCCTGAGATTTCGTAGGGGTATTTTTCTAGTAAATCTTGAATTCCTAATATTGGCGCAATCTCAGCGAGGCAGCGCTCCATTTCGTTAATATTGGCATTTGATAAAACCATCGGTAGTAAAATATTGTCTTTATTTGAGAAAGTATCTAATACGTTAAAGTCCTGAAAGACGAAGCCTAGCTGCTCACGTCTAAATTCAGCCACTTTATTTTTCTTAATATTCGCAATATTCGTTCCTTTTAAATGAACGGTTCCTTGAGATGGTTTATCGAAAGTGGCGATAATATTCAGTAAAGTTGATTTCCCTGAACCTGATTCACCCATAATTGCCACAAACTCACCTTCGTTTACACCAAAATCAATTTGTTGCAAGGCTGTCGTTTGGTTGCCTCGTGTCATATATACTTTTTTTACATTTTTTACATCTAATAACATGATTTTCCTCCATTATTTTGTCTATTCGCTAATCTCTGTTATAAGTATATGCGACCGCGTGACCTCTAGCCTTTAACTAACATTACAAAAAAGGAGCCTAACCTTACACTTTTGAAAGATTAGGACGTTTGATTAAATTGGATCGTAAATTGTGTCTCCTGACCGAATGTCGACTCCACGGAAACTGGTTGATTCAAGCGTCTGGCAACGAGCTCAACTAAGTACAAGCCTAAGCCACTCGACTTTTGATTCAACTGTCCATTAAAGCCTGAATACCCCTTATCAAAAATCTTTGGAAGATCCTCTGCTTTTATTCCTCTACCACTATCTTTAATTGTTAAGGTGGCGTTTTGGGAATCATAAGAAATCCAGATTTCCTTTTGTTTCGCGTATTTTAGTGCATTATTCAAAATTTGTTCAATCATTAGACTCGTTAAATTCGCTTCAGTGACGACCTCAGCTTCAATTGGTTGGTAATGCAGTCGTATCCCATGTTGAATGAATTGCAGACTGTATTTTCTAATGAGTGGGGTGATAATATCATCCAGTTTTCGTTCTGAGAAAACCATGTCTGTCGCGGGGTTCGAGAGTTTTAAATAATTTAACGCCATATTTGTATAATTTTCAATGGAGACCATTTCCTGTCTTAAATTGCGGATGGCTGCGTCGTCAGGATTTTTAAGTATTAGTTGGCTGGCCGTAATCGGCGTCTTCATCTGGTGCACCCACATAATAAAGTATTCTTCTAATTCGTTTTGTCTCATAACACTGGCGTCTTGCAGGTCAATGAGTTCCTCTTGAAGTTGCTCTACCTTAGTTTCGAGGCGCACTTCTTCTCTAAATGAGAGGATTTGATAGCCTAAAAATACTGACATGATAATTGTTAAATTCCAAAATAATACCCAAAATACATCCATGGGAAGCGAGAAGAGTAGAAATACAAACCAAATGACAAGATGCAGTAATATAAACACTGATAGCAGGCCCCAATTCTGATTAAGAAAGCGTCGCATCATAAGGACTCACCTTCTGCATTTAATCGGTAGCCGTAATTTTTCTTGGTCTCAATGAACGAATCTAATTGGATGGCTCGCAGTTTCTTCCGGATACGGGTCATGTTAACTGCTAAAGTGTTGTCATCGATGAATTGATTATTTTGCCAGCAGTAATCTAGAATTGCTTCCCGACTTACATACTCGCCCTTGTGCTGGAATAAAGCTGTCAGTATTTGTAATTCTGTAAAGGTTAAGCTTGCCTCGTCGTTCTTGTAGGTGATGCGTGATTTAGCCACATCTAGAATGGCACCTTCGTATTCGAAAGCATCGGACTGGACAGAGAAATCATAGGTGCGACGTAAGAGTGCTTGAATTTTGCTGACGGTAAATTGGGTGTCGATGGGTTTGGGAATGTAATCGTCGGCGCCCATCTGCATTGCCATAATCATATCCATGCGATCTGATACAGACGAGATGAAAATAATTGGCACGTCTGATTCTTTACGTATTTCGCCACACCAATAATAGCCGTTATAATAGGGTAGATTCACGTCTAGGAGGATTAAGTGAGGTTGACTTTTTCTAAAAGCTTCTATTATATGTTCAAAATCCTCAACAATATCCACCTCGAATTGCCAGCGTTCTAAAACCTTGCCCAACTCGCGCGCAATTGTTAAATCATCCTCAATAATCATAATCTTCAATTGTCTCCACCTCTTTCTATATAAATCGGCATTTGATAAACTTTGCCAGTGTTAACTTGTTCTGAGTTTCTTATACAAATAATACCACAAATCTTAATGTGTAAACATTGGACTCAAGAAGGAGGCGGGCAGGTGTAGGCGAGTGGGGACACGAAAAAACACGAAGTTATGGAGGACTTCGTGTTTTTTTGGGGGTGGTGTGTGGATTCGCCAGCTCAAGAGTGTGAGCTAGCGAAGTTGGTCTGGATTCGCCAGTTCAAGAGTATGAGCTAGCGAAGTTGGCTTGGATTATTCCCCACCAAATGTATGTAACAACTGAATAATATGTTCAACACCTTGATAATAGTCTGCGATTCGGATATTTTCATTCGGTGCATGTGCGCCAGACTCGACCCAACCTGTTCCAGCACCTAAGATAGGTACATTTAGGTATTTTCCGAACCCATACATCGGCCCTGTTCCTGCAGAATTTAATTCTAAGATGACATTCTCTTCTCCGTAAACTTCTTTGGCAGAGTTTATCACTTGTTCTGTGAATGGATCGGATATATCCGTTCTAAATGGCTTCACTCCAGTTAATAACTCCAAGTCAACATCTTTAAAGCCATGATTATCAAAGTGCTTGCGCAACACATCATAAACCGTTTTAGGTTCATAGCCTGGAACAAGTCGCACATCAATTTTCGCCATCGCTTTACGTGGTAGGACCGTCTTCGTCCCTTGACCCGTATAACCTGATAACAAGCCACTAATTGTCATCGTTGGATAAAGAATTAATGCCTCTTGGGCAGAATAATCTAAGCCATCCGTAATTAAAGGCTGCTTTAATCCATAAGTATCTATCGTTGCAGCTTCATTATAAGGAAATGCTGCAACACTCGCTTTCTCAACGTCGGTTGGTTCTGTGCGCATTTCTTTGAACCCATCAACCGTAATATTATTATCCGCATCACGCAAAGTTGCTAAAGCATGGACTAAACGCCAAGCTCCATTATCAATCACCGCAGCTTGTGAAGAGTGAATATCAATATCCGCACTGACAACGGATGCTTCGAAGTAGGCAATCCCTTTAACACCGGCACTAATTACCATTCGCTCTTCGCTATCTTTACTGCCCGATTCCCAAATACAGGCATCTGCGCTGAACTTATCTGCATAATTCTCTAAATACTTGTCAATATTAGGACTTCCAATCTCTTCCTCACCTTCAACAAAGAACTTCACATTACAAGGTAAGCCGCCTTCAGTATCTTGAATGGCTTTAATTGCGACAATCCGCGACATAAAGTTCGCCTTATTGTCAGATACACCACGAGCAACAATTTTGCCATCAACAACCGTTGGTTCAAAAGGATTTGTCTTCCATTCATCAATTGGATCTTCTGGTTGAACGTCGTAATGGTTGTAGAATAGTAATGTCTTGTCACTATTGCCATTAGCGCCGGCTTTGAAATAGCCGTAAACGACAGGATGCCCCCCTAGATCTCCTAGAATTTCACTCTCACCGCCAGCTTCAATAATAGTATCTCTAACAAAATTGGCAGTCTCAGGAATTTCACGACCTTGTGCTGAGACGGTCTCATAGCGCAAGTACGTAAATAAATCCTCCATATATTTGTCTGCGTAATCTTTTGCGATTGCTTTATAATCTACTGTCATAATTATTACTCACCTTTCTACGTGTCTCGACTATTCATTTATTGTAACTTCCTTCAATTGTACATCAACCATACCATCTACGAATAAGTTATTCATACGCTCACTCTTAACTTGCGGGTTACTGTAGTAGTAGATTGGAATAAATGGCATCTCATCCATTAGAATGCGTTCTGCTTCTATATACATCTCATGTTGCACAGCTTCATCTTCTTCAAACAATACTTTATCGAGGATTTCTTGATACTCGGTATTCTCCCAACCCGTTCTGTTCTGGCCTGTATCTGCTGAATAGTAATGTTCTAGGAAAGCATAAGCTGAGTTAAAGTCAACGGTTGGTCCGATGCGTCCGATTTGGTAATTCAATTGATTCATACTTTCAAAGTGAACATTAATTTCTGCTGTTTCAATCGTTGTTTGAACGCCAAGTTCGCGCTCCCATTCGTTTTGAATGAATTGTGCCACTGCCATATGAGAATCATTATCATTGGTTTGGATGACAATCGGCATAGCTGACGCATCATCATAACCCAGCTCTTCCATCCCTTGAGCCAAGTATTCACGCGCTGTCTCGTAATCCGCATCTTCAAAGTAGCCGCGATCCTCTTCAAAGCCTTTGACCGTTGGAGCAATGCCACCTAATGCTGGCGTTTGTTCTCCTTTAACCACGTTATCTATCAACTCTTGACGGTTAATCGCAAGGGACAGAGCACGACGGATATTCGTATTCGACATCACCTCATCTGTTGTATTTAGCTTATACTTATACGTTGCACCAATTTCGGTGACATCTAATTCCCCATTCTCACGGTAGCTATCGATTGCATCTGCTGGAATCGTGTTGAAAGGAATACCAATAAAATCAAGTTCGCCACCTTCAAAACTCATATTCGCCGTCATCGGATCTTCAATAATACGTACATAAACCCCGTCTAAATCAACGTTCGCTACGTCCCAATATCCTTCATTCTTCTCTAATGTATAATCCCCATTGTGATTCCATTCAACAAAATTAAATGGCCCATTGGATACAAATTGCTCACCGGCTTCAGTTGCCCAAGAACCATCTGCTTCTACCGTCGCTTGATGAACAGGCATCATCGTTGTCTGTCGCGCTGTTAATTCAATAAAGTAAGGAGCAGGCTCTGCCAACGTCACTTCAAACGTTTGATCATCAACCGCATTGATTTTCACATCTTCTTCTGACCCTTCGCCCATAAAGTATGCTTCTGCTCCTTCAATAACAAACATCTTGGATGCATTCGGTGCTCCCGTTTCAGGATTAATGATACGCCTCCAAGCATATTCAAAATCAGATGCCGTTACTGGGTCACCGTTGTTCCATTGAATGCCTTCACGTAGATGGAATGTATATGTCTTACTATCTTCACTCACATCCCAAGATTCAGCCATTGCTGGTACAATCTCGCCCTCATTGGTTGGACGAGTCAGTCCTTCGAAAATATTTTTTATCATTGGCATAGAATACGAGTCAGTCACAAAAGCCGGATCCATAATTGGTTCAGAGGCAACAGATAAATTTAAAATCTTATCTTCCTGGGCTACGCCCGTCGTGCTAGAATTAAATTGACTGAAAACTTGGAAACCAATCACTGCCACAATAATAACTGCGATAATCTTTTTAATATGTTTCATATGTTGTATCCTCCTTATTTTTTGGACAAAAAAACCTACTAAGAATTGGACAACAAATCTTAGTAGGTTTTTAGATACAACATAGCATATATATGTTGGCTAAACTTATTATTCCCACATAAGATTTGCGTCCTATGCGGGTACATGCTTAATTAGCACACCACATAGAACCTGAGTAATAATTGTGTGTTTAATAAGCTATTTAATTGTAATAAGTTTAGATTATTCATGAATATGCTCCTTCGCTCTTTATTTGTAGCTTAGTATAAATGATAAATAATTAAAAAACAAGTGTTTTCTCTCATTTTATTCTAATCATTCTATTTAAGGTGTCCCTTAACATCATGTAAATGTTGTTACATCAGCACATATTAAAACACCCTCATCATTAGAATTCATTCTAATAATCAAGGTACCTTCTATAATTCTTTCAGCATAATATAATCCACTTGCGCATCGTCTCCCATAATGAAAGTATGCTCACCAACTCGTTGGAAGCCCATCTTCTTATAGAAAGCTAAGGCATTATAATTATGCTCCCAGACCCCTAACCAAATACCAGTTCGGTTAAGTTCTTTTGCTCGAGCATGAGCGAATTCCAACAGTTCTCTTCCATAGCCTTTACGCGTATGTTGAGGTAGTACATAAATTCGTTCCACTTCTAATGCTAGCGGATTATCTTTCTCTGATTGCGCATCATCAATATTCAGCTTTAAGTAGCCAACGACCAAGTCTGAATCCTTCAGAAAATAAAAATCTGTACCAACTTGGTTGATTTCAGACGTTAGTTGCTCAATAGTGTAGGTCCTTTCTAAATATTCATTTAAATTCTCTTCGGTATTTTGGTCTTTGAATGTATCAACAAACGTTTCAATACTAATATCGCGTAATTGTTCAACATCACTTGGTTTGCATTTAACTAGTTCTGTCACTATACCACCTCGTTATACTATAATCATTCTTTTATTATAGCAAAGTCAGGCTTCAACTGCATTTGAAATTATATAGCTTTCAATAATGACTAAAATATACCATTGCATAAAACATAATCATATTTCTTATATCAAATTATTCTCAAGACAAAATTCATAAATACCATCTTCAGCCACATGACCGATTACTTCGTCAGCAATTGTTTTTAAGTCCTCGGAAGCATTGTCCATTGCTAAGCCCTAGCCGACAGCTGCCAACATTTCAATGTCATTATTATCATCTCCAAAGGCAATCGGACTTCTACCTGTCGCTAAACAAAGTAAAATATCTTTCTACTTTAATGCTTTAAGTGTAGCTAACATCTTCTCTGAAATTACTTTCTTATTCATATCAATCAAGGTGCCCACAATATCAAAAAAAATTATTTTTTAATTTCCATTATTACTCTATCTGAAGTCATTTCAATTCTTCCATCAATTCAGCTATTATTAGAATAAGTCAATAATTGTAAGGAAAGTTGGTACTAATTTGGAAAATGAGTTTGATTTTTATAAAATGGAAGAAAACTTCTTGAAAATCACTAAAGAAATTGAAGCAATGTCAGATATGTTAGAACAATTTAAACAGAATATCCCAAACATTCAATTATTTCTTAAATACTACTGTATTTATAAAAACTAAAAACCCCTCATCTCTAGACATAAATTCTAAAGCGAGGGGTATTGATATTTTTTTGATTTTATTACTCAGCTAATTCTTCAGCCGGTTTCTTTACTAACACACTTAATAAGATAGCTCCGACAATCCCACCAGCAAGCCAAGCCACGAGATACATCCATGGATTCGTTACACCACCGGCAAGAACCGCAAAGATTCCGCCGTGAGGAACATAACTCACACTACCAAATAACATACTTAATGCTCCAGCAACCCCACTACCTACTGCTAATGAAGGAATCACACGAAGTGGATTCGATGCTGCGAATGGAATAGCTCCTTCAGTAATGAAAGCCGCCCCCATCACATAGTTCACTAAAGCACTGTTACGTTGTTCTGGCGCCCAAAGATTTTTGTTAAATGTTGCTGAAATAGCAATCGCTAACGGGGGAACCATCCCACCGATCATAACGGCTGCCATCACATCTGAACCTGCACCGTTTGATGCTGTAACCAAAGCTGTACCAGTAACATAAGAAGCTTTATTAAGCGGCCCACCCATATCAATTGACATCATAGCCGCAGTAACAAAACCTAGAACTACAGATAATTCAGAAGGAATACTTGTTAATAAGTCTTGTAAACCTAACATGACTGCTCCCATGGGTGCATTCACGATAAAGAACATGATGAGACCCATGGCTAGAACACCTAGCACAGGATATAAGAAGATTGGCTTCATACCTTCCAGTGATTTTGGTAACCAACTTAAGCCTTTACGTAAGCACCAAACAATTCCACCCGCTAAGAAACCAGCGACTAAAGCACCTAAGAATCCTGATGCAACTGCATCTTCAAAGATTCCACCGGCATTAAAGGCTGTTAGAATACTTGGGTTAGCAAAAACCCCACCCATGAAACCAATCACTAAACCAGGTCGATCAGCAATAGATTGCCCAATATAACCTGCTAGTACTGGTAACATCATAGCGAAAGATAAATCTCCGAAAGTTTTTAAAGTATGAGCAATCGCATTATAACTTGCATCATCTGGATTCGCTGAGTTGATTCCCCAGAAGAATGATAAAGCGGCTAAAATCCCACCTGCGACGACGAACGGTAACATATGAGATACACCGTTCATTAAGTGTTTATAGAACTGACGTCCTAAAGATTCATTCTCCTCAGAATCGTCGGCTGACTGATCATATTGACTCGCGTGATAAATACGCGCATCAGCATTTGCGGCACGCTTCACTAATTCATCGGCTTTATTAATTCCGTCGGCTACTTTTGTTATAATAACTGGTTTACCATTAAAGCGCGCCATATCTACTTGCTTGTCAGCTGCTACAATAATCGCTGTTGCGCGTTCAATATCCGCTTTCGTTAATTTATTACCAACACCTGTTTGCCCATTTGTCTCAACTTTAATCGCATAACCGGCTTTATCCGCTGCTTGATTCAGTTTCTCTTCCGCCATATAAGTATGCGCAATCCCTGTTGGACATGCCGTTACAGCTAATAAGTATACATCATCCGCGTCTTGTGCTTGAGTATCTACTGCAGCAACTGTTTCTTTTGCTTGGTTTTCTTCTTCTTTTTCTGCTTCATATTGTGCAATGATGTTCACAACTTCATCCGTTGTTTTAGCATCAAGTAAAGCTTGTTTTGCTTCTGGATTCATTAAGATACTTGATAATTTTGCTAAAGCTTGTAGATGTTCTCCGCCGCCTTCAGGTGCAGCAATCATAAAGATTAATTTTGCTGGTTGACCATCGAATGACTCCCATTCAATTCCTTCTTGTGAGCGAGCAAAAACAATCGCTGCTTCTTTAATTGAAGCATCTTGAGCATGTGGAATCGCAATTTCTTCTCCTACACCGGTTGTTGACTGTGCTTCACGTGCTTCTAGTTTTGCGACATAACTGTCCACATCACTTACGCCACCAGCTTTGGCAAATTGTTCTGCCAGGTAACGTAATGTTGTTTCTTTATCTGTTGTTGATAAAGTTAGGTCCATCGCATCTTTCACAAATAATTGTGCTAATTTCATTTTATCCACCTATCCTTTTCACTTCTATGTCTGTTATTAACTGCTCCACTAATCCTTTATCTGCAATGCCTACAGAGAACGCCGTGGCACTTCCACAAGCCGCTCCTTGTTTTAAACTGTCGCTGTAATTTCGACTTTCAATAAACTTAGCCATAAAGCCAGCTACCATTGAATCCCCAGCACCTACAGAGTTTATCACTTTGCCTTTAGGAACAGATGATTGGTATACCTCACCCGTTTCCGTTAATAAGATAGCACCGTCCCCACCTAAAGATACGATGACGTTACGTGCACCTTTTTCTTGAAGTTGCTTAGCATATTGAATCACATCTTGAGTCGTTTTAACTTCAACATCAAAGATTTCACTTAACTCTTGTGCGTTAGGCTTAATTAGAAAAGGCTTGTGGACTAAACAGGCCGTTAATAAGACTTTGTTAGAATCCAAGACAAATCGTGCTTTCTTGTTAGCACATAATTCGGCTACTTTAACATAGTGCTCACTCGTCATCCCTGGTGCGGCATTTCCAGCTAAAAATACCGTATCGTCTTTAGTTAATTTATCATTGAAATAGGCGAATAGAGATTCAATATCCGCCTCATTAATCTCTGGTCCATTCGCATTGATTTCTGTCTCTTGATCTGCTTTAATCTTGACATTAATTCGAGTTATCGCATCAATCTCAACAAAATCTGGCTGTACGCCTTCTTCGCTTAATGATTTTTGAATATAATCCCCTGAAAAGCCACCCAAAAATCCAGTCGCGATATTATCGTGGCCTAAACGCTTCAATAATACGGACATATTAATTCCTTTACCACCAGCAACATATTCATCTCGCTTCACTCGGTTTAACTCACCTAATTGAATCGAATCTGTATTCATAACTAAATCCACTGCGGGATTGAATGTAATTGTATATAACATGTCTTATACTTCCTTCACTTTCGTGTATTTTTCAAACTTCACCCTCATTGCATCCGTCAATTGGTTCGTAATAATTGCTGCATCTTCTAACTCTACAATGCGACAAAATGATACTTTATCGAATTTACTACTATCCGTTAAAACATACGACGCGTTCGCTTGTTGAATCGCAGTTTGTTTTACATTAGCTTCTTCAATATCTGGCGTTGTATAACCATATTGAACATTCAAACCATTCGTTCCCATAAAAGCGCGCGAGAATTGATATTGTCTCAATTGCTTTTGAGCGTCAGAACCAATCATCGCAAGTGTCTTAGGCTTTAATTTCCCACCAATCAAAATCGCTTGAAAATTCATACCCGCCAATTGGTTCGCAATCTCTAAGCCATTTGTTACAATCGTAATGTCTTTTGCCTTTATATGAGGAAGCATCGTTATCGTAGTCGTCCCTGCGTCAATAAAGATAAACTCATTATCTTGAATTAACGATGCCGCGAACTTACCAATTCGTTCTTTCTCAGTCATATGTTGTGTTGATTTTTCTTTCACACTCGGTTCATAGTCAACCGAGAAATTTCGCTTCGCGCCCCCATGGACACGAATTAATTCTCCAGCCTCTTCCAATTGAGACAAATCACGTCTCGCAGTCGATTCAGACGCATTCGTTGCTTCCACAATTTGCTGTAGTTTAACGATGGAATTCTCCGCCAATAAATGCCGAATGACTTCATGCCTTTCCTCTGTAAGCATTTACATCACTTCCTTAATTATAAGATACACTAAAACCAACCAAGAATCAACCATATTTGTTCAATGTTAATCAAAATTAGTCGATAAAGCGTCAATTTCAATCAAAAAAGCTTTAACCGTCAAAAGACAAGTTAAAGCTTTTAATGTTTTAATCTAAATAATCCAATGCCACTTGAACAAACGACGCCGTAGCCATATAGAACAATGACTCATCGACATCAAATTTCGCATGATGATGCCCGTGAAATTGGCCTTCTATATCAGCCGGATTCGATAAGAACAAGAATGTCCCCGGTGCTTCATATAAGTAGTAAGCATAATCTTCTCCACCCATTAATGGATCTTCCACTTCAACTAATTGACCTGGGAAGATATTTTCCAATGAATGAACCACTTCAGCTGTTACTTGCGCATCATTTGTCACAGGTGGGTACTTATAATCATATGTTACAATACATTCAACATCCAGCGCAGCTCCAATCCCATGAGCGATTTGTTCAATCTTCTTATGAATAAAAGCACGGGTCTCATCATTAAGTGCTCGGACTGTTCCTTCCAGTTCAACATTATCAGGAATAATATTTTGGTTGAAACCACCTTGAACGCGAGTAATAGAAAGAACTGCTGGATCTACGGCCTTTACATTACGACTCTTAATTGTTTGAAGGGCGGTAATTAATTGTCCCGCTGCAGCGATTGGATCTTGTGAATTTTCTGGATAGGCTCCGTGATATCCTTTACCCTTAATCTCAATTAAGAAGCGATCCATTGAAGCCATCATTGGACCTTCTTTATATGCTATCGTTCCTTTAGGTATTTTAGGATCAATGTGACCTTGATGGAAACCCATCACGCGGGTTACGATTGGATTTTTCATGGCACCTTCTTTTATCATCGGCTCCGCTCCACCTGGAAATTCTTCTCCAGGTTGGAATACTAATTTTATAATCCCTGAGAAATAATCACGATTGGCTTGTAGCACTTTCGCAGCTCCCAGTAACATCGCTGTATGTCCATCATGACCACAAGCATGCATATTGTCATTTAAAGAGGAAAAATCTAAACCAGTTGCTTCTTTAATTGGCAAGGCGTCCATATCAGCACGAAAAGCCAAAACTTTATCACTCTTTAGTCCTTCTTTAGTTCCATGAATTAAAGCGACAATCCCATTGCCATTCACGTAAGAATCATTATATTCAATCTCTAATTCATCCAAGACACCCTTCACATACGCAACAGTCTTGGGTAACTCTAATCCTAATTCAGGGATTTGATGCAATTCGCGACGCCATTTTATAATATCTTTTTCTACTGCTTGAGCTAATTCGACTACGTTTAATTGTGCCATGTATATCCTTCTTTCTAGAAAATTCTTAGTAATACTTCTGCTAATACAACACAAGAGAGGACTGTACCTATAATAACTAATAACGATACGAGTACCCCTTTGTAACCAATCTTCTTAAAGGCTGGCCAGTCTTTCCCAATTGTTACACCTGCGTAAGCTAGAATCGGTGTACACAATGCTAATAAACTTACTTTTTCAACTGATGTGATTACAGCATTCGCAACAGGCGAGAAGGGTAGACAGGCTAGAATTGCGATGGCAGAAATATAAGCAACTGAAGGTAGGTCAAATGGCAGAAGTTCCTTAATTAAAAAGCCAATTAAAGTAAACACAACAAGCCATACCATACCTTGAAAACTTTCAACAAACGTCGCACCATAACCAATTGTATTCCCTATAATAGCAACAGCACCTGAAATTATCAGTACGATAAGCCAGTCAAATACTAATTGTATATTAATTTGCTTCATAATTTTCCGCTCCTTTTTTTCCTTTTTCTCTTAATTTGTCAAACCAACGATATGCTCGTTCAGTTAGAGGTAATCCAATGAATATAGCAGTATAAATATTAATAACAGAAGACACTAAGTTGGACATCGCTGCATAAGCCTCTAATTCAGTGGCCATTTCTGGAAAGCGTTCAATAAGCGTTCCTAAGCCTCCAACCATCATTGAAGCTGACCCAATTCCTGTCGCTAGTGATAATGATATCGGTGAAATATACGGAATCTCAGCTAAGATAGACATTAAAAAACTCACAGCAACAACACCAAAGATTGTTCCAACAATATAGTTAGTCATAACTCCACGAAACTCTGGCGACTCCGCGCCATACTTCTCTGAGATTAAAGCCACATTCGCTTCACGGCTCACTCCGAAAGTCATTCCAATTGATTCTCGTTTCATTCCGAAAACAATCGCCAGCGGTAAACCAATTAAGAACGAGAAACCTTCCCCTAAGTTCTGTAGTGTCACAGCAATCCCAGCTTGCATTACTTCTTCAATGGCTGCACCACTTGATACACCCAGTTTTGCAATTAATAACCCGCCCGCTAAAGCCATCATAGCAGAGGCATTTTTTGTACTCTTCTCCGTAATGATCTTTTGTTGTGGAATAAGATAAAAGATTGTCATAAGTAACATAGAGAAAATTAATGGTGCTAAAGTAAATGAGAAACGACCTAACTTTACTGACTGTGATCCTATTAATTCCGCAATCACTGAGAATATTAATACCATGACATGTAATCGATAATCTTTCCAAATTGGTTGTGTTTTTTCCATTTTTATATCCCTCCATATAATACAAAAAAGCCCCTTTGCCTAACAAATAATCTTGTTAGACAAAGGGACGTAGTAATCGTGTTTCCACCCTAATTTATGTTATCTTTACAAATAACAACTCCAATAGCACGGTTTAAAAAATTCAAACGATGCTGGGCAATATAACGGTTGCTTCCGTGTGCAAAGCGTGAACCTTACACATACTCCGAATTTGATTTCACCTATACAAATTATATCCGTTTTCACCAGCCGGACTCTCTTGAATAATTATCTAATAAGTTACTTATTTCATCTCAGTCTATTATATTTATTAATGTATTCATATAATAGACTGAAATATCATGTTTGTCAAATCATATTTTAATATTACACATCTTATTTTAATTTTACAGCGCGTTCCACTAAGTCTGTAAAGGGTTTTAAGTGTGTTGAATCATTTGTGAATAAGACTTCTGGGTGCCATTGCACGCCTATAATCAATGGTATCGCCTCTTTACTTTCAAAAGCTTCAATGACATTGTCCTTACTCCAAACTGTTGCTTCTAGATTTGGTGCTAAGTCATTCACTATTTGATGATGAACTGAGTTCACTAACGTCTGGTCTTCAATAATATTCGACATGTATGAATTAGTTGCTACTTTTACTGAATGCGTCACATATTCCGGTTTAGCTTTTTGACTATGTTGAATAGTGATATCTTTCGCTTCTGATAAGTCTTGATGCAATGTTCCGCCCATTAATGCATTAATTAATTGCAAGCCACGGCATACTCCAAGAACTGGAATCCCTTTTTCAACCGCACCATAAAATAACTTTGAGTCATTCTCGTCCCGATCCGGTTTGATGGTCTGAATCTTTTTACGAGGTTCTTGTCCATATACTAATGGCGATACATCATGTCCGCCAATAATAATTAACCCATCAATCACACTCATAATATCCTCTGTATATACCCCAGCGTTCATCGGAATCATATAAGGGATTCCACCTGCTTCAAAAATAGCGTCAGAAAATACTTTCTGAGAAAAATTGATTTCTAAGCCCATATATTCGTCTGTACGTTCAAGAAAATTCGTATCACTCGTAATTCCAATTACTGGTTTTGTCATAGTTTATAGCTCC
Organism: Aerococcaceae bacterium DSM 111021; assembly: GCA_020112395.1. NCBI lineage: Bacteria > Bacillati > Bacillota > Bacilli > Lactobacillales > Aerococcaceae > Aerococcaceae bacterium DSM 111021. Next base: position 1,332,051 of record JACCEK010000001.1, read on the forward strand.
TATTTTTCTAACTTTCCACCTTTTTTCTAATATACTCACTACTATACTATTATTTCATTTGGAGGTAAATACATGAAATTAAGTAAGGAGCCCTTTAGTTTATCCAACTTATTTGGATATAATGTTATAGAAAAAAATGTAAAACACTGGTATCAATATCAATTAGATAACAACTCGATTGCTTTTGCCGCAATTGGAACTAACCCATATCATCCTTACTGTGATGAAGTATCCATTAATGTTCATCCTGATTATCAAAGACAAGGTATTGCAACTCAGCTACTTGAGCAAATAGAGTTTGACTCAAGTACAGATGAAGCCTTTATATCCTACTTAGGCAGTAACGCACCGACAAATCTAAAAAGAAACTTCTATTCACAAGTAATGAGTGATTTAGCTCATACTTATTCAGCCCTTTCTTTTGAAATAGATAATACAGATCCTGAAGCAATGTTTCTCATAGAATTACTTCAACTAGAAGAAATTCCATCTTATGATGCTTATTTAAAATAAAAAAAGACATAATAATTATAGTATTTGCTCATAAAGGCTACTTTAATCATTATGTCTTAAATTTAAGTATCTTACTAATTCTCTCAACTTATTCGCATCTTCTATAAACTGCTCCACTGAATCATCTTTAACAAATTCTAAACTAAAATAACGGTCAGACTTAACTTTTACGAGGTCAACGTATTCTTTCCAACTAACTAATCCGTCACTTAAAGGATACCTTTCAAACTCTTCATCCCAATGAAATACGTGGATGTTTGATATATATTGGTTCAATATACGAACTTGTCTCAATCGCTCTCTATGATTAGAATGAACATTTGGCTGCCAATAAGTAAAGACATTGGAACAGTCAACTCGCTCAAGTAGCTTCAAAGCACTCTCCAACGTATCCGTATAGGTCCACTGATGAAATTCTAGATGAATAATTTGTCCTGCTTCTTTAGCAACCTCACTCACTTTTTTAATATCTAAAACAATTCGCTCAAAATCGGTTTGATCTATTTCACCAATTTCTTTATCACGGTCCATCTTTCCAGCCCAAATTCGAATATCCCTTGTACCTAATGCCTTTGCTGTATCACTTATTTCAGTGAAATCCATCTCTTCACCAGCAAAGTAATAAGAACCATATGCTACTACTTCTAAACCAGCTTCACGAGTCAATTCTCCTATATGTTCCGCATCCTTTAGATTACTTGGAGGAACATGGTTATCCCCACCCCATTCAATTCCATCAAGCTGGGCCAATCTAGCGAGTTCTATAATCTCGTTCACACTTTTATCTCTAAACGTTACTGAACACATTGCTAGTTTACTCATCAACTCATCCTTTCAAAACAATTAAGTCATCCGGTTAAACTGCACTTGGTTAACTTCGTATTTTAAACTTTCCCCTTGAATAAAACGCTCTAACTCATCTGCCATATAAACGCCTAGCCTCGCTTGTTCATTCCCCGCACTACCTGCAATATGCGGAGTGAGCACCACATTCTCCATTGTATATAAAAGCGAATCTTCCTCAGGCGGTTCTGGGAAAGTCACGTCAAGTAAAGCAGTAATATCTTGACGTTCTTTAAGTACTTCAATCATTGCAACTTCATCGACAATAGCTCCACGTGCCGTATTTATAAAACTCGAATTTTCTTTCATTGATTCAAAATGTTCCTTTTTAATCATCCCTTCAGTGTCAGGTAGAAGGGGTGCATGAAGTGACACAACATCGGACTGTTCAAATAATCCCTCAAGTGATACTGACTTAACTCCCAATTGATTAAATTCCTCTTGTGATACATATGGATCATAACCTATCACATTCACATCAAAATGCTTCAAATGCTCGATTACCATCCGACCAACTTGGCTCAAAGATATAATCCCTACTGTTGATTGGTAATTCCCAACAACAGGCGCAAATAGACCCAATTGATACGCCTTATCTTTTCGAACTTGTGAAGAAAGTTTCCACACATTCTTTAAGGCAAATAAAATACCCGCTACTGAATATTCAGCTACCGGAATAGCATTAGCTACATTTGCTGTCGTGACTTTAACATTGTGTTCCCAGAAAGAGTCAGTTAACACGCTCTTTAATGTCCCTGCTCCGTAAAACAACGCTTTTAAGTTAGGTGTAGCACGAAGTAACGTTTCATCAAAAACTGGCGCTCCCCAACCCGAAAAGATAACATCAACTTCCTTTAATATCGACAGATCTGCTAATAATTCTTCAGCAGACATATTTCCAGCTATAATATCAACATGTTTACTAATTCGCTCCTGTGTTTCAGCTCTATATACATTCTCAAAAACTTGCGGTAACATGACATAAATCCCTTTTAACATAAGTAACCTCCAAATTATTAATAACTCTTCTTCCGATAACCTTGAATAAACTTCATAAATAATCCAACTAAGACGGCAGAGATTAAAGTTCCTTCCCGAACACCGACCACATGGCCGAGAGTTAGTAAGGATATGGAAACAGCAAGAATAACCAAACAAATATCAAATGGCATTTTAATCCGATTAAATTCTGTGTTGAATCTCAAAGCAATAGCACGAATAATCCCCTCTCCAGGATTATTTATCAAATCAGCCTTTAGCTGGATAACAATACTGACAGCAATAACAAAACAACCCGTAATAGACATCAGTAACTTCAAAAGATAATGTGGAGGTTCCACATGCATAACGTAGATACCCCAAAAATCAATTGCATAGCCCAAAGCTATCGAGATGATAAGTTGAAAGTATTGAATAAACGGGAATTGCTTCCCAATCAGGAGCACTTGTAAGATGACTAATAATATATTAAAAGCCATTGTTACTTGTCCAAAGGTAAAAGGCACAAGTTCACTAACTACTAAAGGTATTGCGGTTACAGCAGATGTTCCTAAATCAGCATGAACAACTAAACTGATACCTAAGCCCATTATAAAAATACTAAAACTTAAATATAAAATGGCTCTAATTAATCCAACCTTTTGCATATGAAACCTCTTTCATCATTTATAAATATATAGTAGCATAATTTAAAGTATTAAACCGATGAAATGATTTAAAAATAAACATAAAAAAAGACTCAACCCAAAGGTTAAGTCAGTTAATTGTAATAGATAAAACAATGCATGGCAACGACCTACTCTCACAGGACCAAAAGTCCAACTACCATCGGCGCTAAGAAGCTTAACTGCTGTGTTCGGCATGGGAACAGGTGTATCCTTCTTGCTACCATCACCACACATT